>CAITEP010000028.1 GCA_903891475.1 uncultured Mucilaginibacter sp. | reverse complement strand
ATTGAAAACGGTAAAACCCGAATTGACAAACAATTAATAATACAAATTGCCAAAGCTTTGCAAATAAAACCTATTGCGATTATTAGCGATGATTTGTTTGATTAAAAATTATCATAAATTAAAATTGCTATTAGGGTTTCGATATAAAATTGATTTCGTTTAACAAACACTCATGTGAACACAACACAAAAACGATGCTTGTTAAACTAAAAACTTCAACAAATAAAAATTAAAAATCATTGTCGCTTTTATTTTTTCAATAATAACCAATGCTAAAAAACTGATTAACAGCATTAAAAACTCAAACAGCTAGGCTTTAAAGCATCCGCATGTTTTTTAACAATTTATTAACCATAAACAAACCTTTTTCTATATTTGCGCCGGGGTAAGTCTTTTACGGCCAGCTCCTCTTGAACTCCCCCAGGGTGGGAACGCAGCAAGGGTAGAGAGTTGAGCGGCGCGATAGAAGTAGCTTACCCTTTTTTTGTTTTCTTTTTTTCCTTCTCCATAAAATCACCTCAATCTAATTTTGGCTTTGCTACCCGTTTTTAAAGTTGGTTTTTAAATACCTAACCATATATTCTGTTTATCTTCGCGATATTTATTGGTTCCTATGTTAGATATATTGATTATTGGTGGCGGCCCTATCGGGTTGGCTTGCGGATTGGAGGCTCAAAAAGCCGGAATAAGCTTTTTAATTGTTGAAAAAGGTTGTTTGGTAAACTCGCTGTACAACTACCCCTCTACCATGACTTTCTTTTCAACTTCCGAGAAATTGGAAATTGGCGGCATCCCCTTTGTTACCGTAAGCAATAAACCCAATCGTGCCGAAGCATTGGAATATTATCGCAGGGTTTGTACCAGTAAGCAGCTCAATATCCATTTATTTGAAGAAGTGTTGAGCGTTGAAAAGGAATTGGAGGCTTTTACCATCATCACCAATAAAGCTATTTATTATGCCAAAAATGTGATTGTTTCTACCGGCTTTTATGATATCCCGGTAAAGCTAGGCATACCCGGCGAGGACTTGCCCAAAGTGATGCATTATTATAAAGACCCTAACTTTTTTGCCCTACAAAAGGTGGTGGTAGTGGGTAGCAGCAATTCGGCTATTGATGTGGCTTTGGAGACCTACCGCAAAGGCGCGGAGGTAACACTGGTAGTCCGCCGCGAAGATGTTGGCGAACGTGTTAAATATTGGATACGCCCCGATATTATAAACCGAATTAAGGAAGGTGCTATCAAAGCCTATTTTAGCTCGCACTTAAAAGAAATCCGCCCTTATGAGGTAGATATTGACACCCCCGATGGCATTGTCACCATCCCCAACGATTTTGTAATGGCCATGACGGGTTACCAACCTAATTTCGATTTCCTGAAAAAGCTGGGCATTACCCTAAATGACGATAAACTAATCCCTACCTATAACCAGCAAACTATGGAAACCAATGTAAGCGGCATGTACTTGGCCGGCGTAGTGGTTGGTGGCATGGATACCCATTTATGGTTTATAGAAAACTCACGCATACACGCGGAGATTATTTTGGCGGATATTGTGGCTGGTAATTAGTTGATTGGGTTGGATTGGGTTTATTGGGTTGATTGAGTTGGATTGAGTTTATTGGGTTGATTAAGTTGAAGTTTGCAAAATGGGTTGTTTGTTCTAGCTTCAGCAAATTAAATTTGAGTTTATGAAATACTTATTCAAAATATTTATTGTCTGTTTTATAACCTTAGTGTTCGGCTGCGCAAGGAAAGTTCCATTTCTTATTTTGTCTGAAAAAATATATCAGATATACGGGGGGGTGCATGATAAATCTACTTTTAAACTGAGTTACCATCAAAAGGAAGCAAGAATGAAGGCTTATCTTTTAGATAGTTCATCTTTTTTAAAAGAGAATTTGAAAGATACACTATACATTATGGAAGGATATAACATTGAAACAGGAAGGTTTTATGGGAAAATATGGAATAAAAATCATCAACTAAGTTTCAGTCATTTAAAAGGAAGTGTTACATTATCACAAAAATCTGTATTTAGTGATTATCAGGTCAAACTGATTAGTAATTGGGATACCGTCCAAATTAGAAAAGAAGAAAAAATTAATGGCAACTGGTTTGATAATAATACGCTTATGAGCGGCTATAGGTGCTTTAGGCAAGGAAATGATTGGCAAATAGAGAAAATTTATTTTAGAGATTTTTTTGACCCTAAAAGGGATAAATAAAAGGTATTTTCGAAATATATTTCAAAATTCTATTAGTGTAATTAAATCAAATAAATTGTAGTTATATAAAACTTATTCTCTTGAAAACCTATCTTCCTTAAACCCAACCACCCCAATAAAAAAAACGCTTTCATTATTAAAAATAATGAATAAATTTGCGCTTTAATTTTAAAAAATATCAAAACCAAATAATGAACAAACAAAGCCAAATAATGGTAACGATAAGAGCAAAATTTGCTCCGGTTGTTGCTGCTTTGATTGCTAACGTTTTTGTATTTTCTCCCTCCCGACGAAGGCCCTATATGCCCAGGGCTTGAAACTTGCTGATTTACAAGTTTTCCCACAGTTCGGTAAATCTATAGTTTTTGTAGTTTTACCAAAAAATTCAATTAATTATTTACGGGTTTAAAAATCCAATTTTTTTTGACGGTAATTTTTTTATTTCAATGACCATACAAGATTTTGACATTCAGGTTGCCTCCGCAAAGCATGTTGATTTTGCAGCGCAAATCTGTAATGAAATGGCTGAATCTGCCAAGGCAAGGGGAACAGGCATTGCCCAACGCTCGCCTCAATACGTGGCAGATAAAATGCTGGAAGGCAAAGCGGTTATCGCCTTCCATAAAAACGGTACTTGGGCAGGTTTCTGCTATATTGAAACCTGGAGCCACGGCGATTTTGTGGCTAACTCTGGCCTGGTGGTAAACCCCGAATTCAGGAAAGTTGGTTTAGCTAAAGCTATTAAGCAGCGCATATTCAATTTATCGAGAGAGAAATTTCCAAACTCAAAAATTTTCGGCTTGACTACTGGTTTGGCGGTTATGAAGATAAATTCTGAGCTAGGTTACGAGCCGGTAACATATTCGGAATTGACGCAGGATGAGGATTTTTGGGCAGGATGCAAAAGCTGTGTGAATTTCGATATCCTCACCAGCAAAGGTCGTAAAAATTGCATGTGCACCGCCATGTTGTTCGACCCGGTTGAAAAGGCGAAGGAACAAGCCTTAAAAACCAAGGACATGGCCCGAAAGGCAAACCTTTTCCGCAGGATTGAAAAGGCGATTAAAAGTTTTAGTCAGGATTTAAAAATATTTTAAAACAAAACGAGTGCAATTTTGCGCTTGTTTATCAACATAAAATGAAAAAGAAAGTAGTTTTAGCATATAGCGGTGGTCTGGATACCTCTTTTTGCTGCATATACCTTACACAGGATTTGGGTTATGAAGTACATTCCGTAATAGTAAATACAGGTGGCTTTAGTGAGGAAGAATTAAAAGGCGTGGAAGAACGCGCCTATAAAATGGGCGTAACCAGTCACCATGTGGTTGACGAAACCAAGAACTTTTACAATACCTGTGTACGCTTCCTGATATATGGTAACGTATTAAAAAACAACACCTATCCCCTATCTGTCAGTGCCGAAAGGGTGAGCCAGGCAACCGCCATAGCCAACTACGCCAAAGAAATTGGTGCTGAGTTTGTGGCGCATGGCAGTACGGGCGCGGGTAACGATCAGGTAAGGTTTGATATGATTTTTAACATCCTGGTGCCCGATGTGCAGATTATTACCCCAATACGCGATTTAAAATTGAGCCGTGAAGAGGAAATAACCTACCTGAAAAACCATGGGGTGGAGATGAACTTTGAAAAAGCCAAATATTCTATCAACAAAGGTATATGGGGAACATCGGTAGGCGGTAAAGAAACGCTGACCTCTAACTTGGGTCTGCCGGAAGATGCCTGGCCTACTTCGGTAACCAGTTTCGAACCAAAAACATTGGAAGTACAATTTGAAAAGGGAGAATTAGTTGGTATTGATGGTGAAATATTCGACCATCCAACTAAAGCCATACAAGCCTTGCAAGCCATTGCCCAACCTTATGGCATTGGTAGAGATATACACGTGGGCGATACCATTATAGGCATAAAAGGCCGTGTAGGTTTTGAGGCGGCAGCACCTATCATCATCATCAAAGCGCACCATACCCTTGAAAAACATGTGCTCACCAAATGGCAATTATCTTGGAAGGACCAGCTGGCTACCTTCTACGGAAACTGGCTTCATGAAGGCCAATTCCACGACCCGGTGATGCGCAACATGGAAGCCTTTTTGACCGATACCCAACATAACGTGAGCGGAAAAGTGTTTGTAGAGCTTCATCCCTACCGCTTCCAAATAGTCGGCATAGAATCGGCACATGATCTGATGTCGAATAAATTTGGTAGTTACGGCGAAATGAACAATGCTTGGAGTGGCGATGATGTAAAGGGTTTCTCCAAAATATTTGGCAACCAGGTAATGATTTACCATAAAGTAAACCAAAACAATCATTAATTATATTTTTTAAGAAATTGAATCAGCATCATAAAAAAATAAGAGTAGGCATAGTAGGTGGCGCAGGTTATACAGGTGGCGAATTGTTGCGTATTTTGGTAAACCACCCCGATGTATTTATTACGTTTATACATAGCACCAGCAATGCGGGCAAACCCGTTTATGAGGTACATGCTGATTTATTTGGCGATACCGATTTAAAGTTTGCCGAAGAAATTAGTACCGACATTGATACCTTATTTTTATGTGTAGGCCATGGCGACGCGAAGAAGTTTTTAGATAACCATATTATTCCGGCTAGGATTAAGGTAATTGATTTAAGTCAGGATTTTAGGTTAAAGCCAGTTGGCTTACCATCTAACTTTACCTATGGCTTGCCCGAACTGAACCGCGAGGCCATCAAAAACGCGCGTAATATTGCCAATCCGGGTTGTTTTGCTACCTGCTTGCAATTGGGTTTGTTGCCATTGGCAGCTAATAAAGTGTTAAACAATGAGGTGCATATTACGGCTACCACTGGCTCGACAGGTGCGGGACAAGGCCTTTCTGCTACTTCGCATTTTACTTGGAGGAATGATAATTTGTCGGTTTATAAAGCTTTTGAACACCAGCATCTGAACGAAATCGGGCAATCCATCAACCAACTACAACCCGATTTTAACAAAGCCATAAATTTTATCCCTTACCGGGGAGATTATACCAGAGGCATCATTGCCTCGATATATACCGAAAGCGACCTGACTGAGGTTGAGGCATTGGAACTTTACGAGGCCTATTATGAGCATCATCCGTTTACGCACCTAACCTCCAAAAATATTGATTTAAAACAGGTGGTAAATACCAATAAATGCTTTTTGCAGGTTAAAAAACATGGCAATAAATTGTTCATAGTAAGCATTATAGATAACCTGTTGAAAGGAGCGTCGGGCCAGGCGGTACAAAACATGAATTTGATTTTTGGTTTGGAAGAAACCGCGGGATTAAAATTAAAAGCCATTGGATTTTAGTAACTTGTGTTAAAGAAACGGATTAGTTGAAAATTGAAATGAAAGAGAATTTAAAGATTATAAATGAACTTCATGAAAATTTAAAAAAACTGGAACCTTTTAAACAAGAGGATAAGGCGAGGCTTGATAAAAAATTCAGGCTCGAATTCAACTATAATTCCAACCATATAGAGGGAAATACCCTTACCTACGGCGAAACGGAACTGCTTTTAATATTTGGTGAAACTAAGGGTAGCCATACCTTAAGGGAATATCAGGAAACCAAAGCACATGATGCCGCATTTAGTTTTATTGAACAGCTCTCGAATGATAAGGAGCGCCCGCTTACGGAGCATATCATCAAACAATTAAACGAGATTATTCTGGTTGAGCCATTTTGGAAAGAGGCTTTAACGCCTGATGGACAAAATTCCCGCAGACAAATAAATATTGGTAATTACAAAGCCTACCCAAATTCGGTGCGGTTGCAAAATGGTGAAATATTTGATTACGCTTCACCGACCGATACCCCTTTTTTAATGCAGGAATTGATGGATTGGTATAGGGAAAACGAAACCAAACTCCTTCCTGTTGAATTAGCTACTTTGCTGCATTATAAATTTGTGCGTATCCACCCATTTGATGATGGCAATGGCAGGATATCTCGCCTTTTACTGAATTATGTTTTATTGAAGAATGGCTTCCCTCCTGTGATTATCAAATCAGCAGATAAGACCAATTATTTGCGCACATTGCACAATGCGGATGTTGGCGATTTAGAACCATTGATGGACTATATTGAAAAAGAGACAATATGGTCACTAAAAATCGCCATAAAAGCTGGAAAAGGTGAAGATTTGGAGGAGAATGATGATTTTATAAAAGAGATTGAATTAATAAAGAGGAAGGCCTCAACTAAAGGTATTACTAAGTCACCGCGAATCATATATGATACTTTTGTAATAATTAATACAAAAGTTTGGAAATCAATTTTGGATACACTAAGTTATTTCCACATAAATTTATATAATGAAACTGAAACAAATTATACTTTAAATCGTCAAGAAATAATATTTAGCAACTATTCATTTCTTGGTTCATCATTTCAAATAAATAATTTGAAAGAAGCACTAAATAATAAGGAAAAAAGTAGAATCTGGGAAGTAGACATTTATAAAACAGAAGTTTCACAACTAGGATGGAATTTTACAATGTTCGGCTTAAATGGCTCAAATCCATTAATAAATACAATTATTTACCTTGAGGTTTATTTTGATGATTATAAATATCATTTAAAGCTAAAAGTAGATAAATCATATATCTACCAAACTGAAAATTTATTTAATCATATTTTTTTAGACGCAGAAATCGAAGAAATAAACAAAACATTAAAAAAACATTTGCTTGATTATATAAAGCAGAACATAAATTAAAAAAGCAAAGCTAATACCTACATGAAACTATTTGATGTTTACCCTATTAATCCAATTAACATAGTTAAGGGTGAGGGTAGTTTGGTTTATGACGACAAGGGTACCGAGTACTTGGATTTGTATGGCGGTCATGCCGTAATTTCCATTGGGCATACCCACCCCCATTATGTAAAAAGATTGGAGGCGCAATTGCATCAAATTGGGTTTTATTCCAATTCGGTTGAGATACCTTTACAAAAACAACTGGCCGAAAAATTGGGGCATCTATCAGGTAAGGAGGATTACCAGCTATTTTTATGCAATTCGGGTGCCGAGGCTAATGAAAACGCTTTGAAACTGGCTTCGTTTTATAATGGCAAGAAAAAAGTAATCGCCTTTAGCGGGTCTTTTCATGGTCGTACTTCTTTAGCAGTTGCAGTTACCGATAACCCTAAAATTGTAGCGCCTGTAAACGAAACCAGCAATGTATTGTTTTTACCTTGGTTGGATGAACAAGCTTTGGTAAAGGCATTCGCTCATAATGAAATATCCTCCGTAATAATAGAGGGCATACAAGGTGTGGGCGGTATCAAGGTAGCGACTGATAGTTTTTTGCAAAAAATCAGGACATTATGCGATGCCTATAACGCCGTTTTTATAGCCGATTCGGTACAATGCGGTTACGGGCGTACAGGTAAATTCTTCGCGCATGATTTTGCCGGCATCAATGCCGATATCTACACCATGGCAAAAGGCATGGGCAATGGCTTTCCGGTAGGTGGTATTATCATATCGCCAAAAATTAAGCCTTCCTTTGGTATGCTTGGCACTACCTTTGGCGGTAACCATTTGGCTTGCGCGGCAGGATTGGCTGTATTGGAAGTAATGGAAGAAGATAACCTGATGGAAAACGCCGCCGAAATTGGTGGTTACCTGATTACCGAACTTAAAAAATTCACCCAGGTTTTGGAAGTACGCGGACGAGGTCTGATGATAGGCATTGAGTTACCAGCCGAACTGGCGCACATACGTAAAGATTTACTTTTTAAACACCATATATTTACCGGTGAGGCTAAGCCAAACGTAATCAGACTATTGCCCGCGCTTACTTTAAGCAGGGCAAATGCCGACAGGTTTTTGGAAGTATTTGGCACTTTGGTAAATTAATAATAAACAATACCCCTATTTTGGTTTAGGTATGGCACTAAAACTATTTTCTTCTGTTCATGATATTCAGGATATCAATGCTTTAACCGCTTCGGCACTTGCGTTAAAACAAAACCCTTATGGTTTCCAGCATTTGGGCAAAAACAAAACCATTGCCTTGGTTTTTTTGAACCCAAGCTTGCGCACCCGCATGAGCACCCAAAAGGCAGCCCTAAATTTGGGCATGAATGTAATGGTGCTGAATATGGACAAAGAAGGTTGGGCATTGGAGTTTCAGGATAATGTGATAATGAATGGCAGTAGCGTGGAGCATATCCGCGAAGCCGCAGCAGTTTTGGGCCAATATGCCGATATTATTGGGGTACGCTCCTTTCCCGGCTTAAAGGACAGGAACGAAGATTACAGCGAAACCATTTTTAACAAATTTGTACAATATTGCGGCGTACCGGTAGTTAGTCTTGAATCGGCCACTAGGCACCCATTGCAAAGTCTGGCCGATTTGGTGACCATACAAGAATTAAAAACCGTAGCCAAGCCGAAAGTGGTACTTACCTGGGCACCACATGTTAAGCCATTGCCACAAGCTGTACCCAACTCCTTTGCCGAATGGATGTGCAAGGCCGATGTAGATTTTACCATAGCCCACCCCAAAGGTTTTGAACTTTGCGAGGATTTTACCAAGGGCGCAAGCATCACCAATAACCAGGACGAGGCTTTGGCCAATGCCGATTTTATATATGTTAAAAATTGGTCGGCTTACGAGCCTTATGGCAAAGTTTTGCCAGGTAATGAAGGCTGGATGCTCACCCACAAAAAACTCGAAATTACTAACCAAGCCAAAGTAATGCATTGCCTACCAGTAAGGCGCGATTTAGAGTTATCTGCCGAGATATTGGACAGCTCAAGCTCCATCGTAACCCACCAAGCGGCAAACCGTGTTTGGGCAGCGCAGGCGGTGTTGAAGATGATGTTGGAGGGGTAATTTATTACAAAATTTTTAATAATATTTTTGCCTACTTTTAGGTCATGTATATCCCCGCCTTCAACAAGTTCCCTAACCAGCAAGAAGCTGTTGGCTTTATGCAAGCCTATAGTTTTGCTACCATTGTATCGGTAACGGATGGTTTGCCGGTTGCTACGCATTTGCCCTTTATTATAAAACAAGAGGTTGATAAGGTAATCCTATCCTCACACTTCGCCAAAGCAAATCCGCAGACTAATGAATTGGCAGGAAAAAAAGTATTGGTGATATTCACAGAGCCGCATGCTTATATCTCCCCAAAAAACTACGAAAAAGAACTGAACGTACCCACCTGGAATTATTTGGCGGTACATGCTTATGGCACCTGCAAAATTTTGGATGGCGAAGCGAACAAGGCAGCTGTACTAAAAGAAATGATACAAAGTTTTGAAAGCGATTACCAGCAGCAATGGGACAATTTACCGCATGACTATAAATCAAAAATGATGAATGGCATTATTGCCTTTGAAATTGAAGTGGACGATTTGCAAGCCAAAGCGAAGTTAAGTCAGAATCGGTCGACAATAGAGCAGCAAAATATTATTGAACACCTTGATAAATCAACTGATACCACCGAAAAAGCCATTGCCACTTACATGGAAAAGCTAAACTCCAAATAGATAGCTATTTATCAGTTAACTCAACACTTTGGGTTTCCACGTTATAACCTCTAACAATCAAACGGTTATCACTGTTTTGGGTGAAGTAGTTTATTGCCCAGTTTAAAAATACGGTAGTCTTGCTGCTAAACCCAGCTAAGGACATGATGTGTACAAAACCCCATAATAGCCAAGCCAAAAATCCACTCATGTGTAGTTTGCCTATATCAACTATAGCCTTATTCCGGCCAACGGTAGCCAAACTTCCTTTATCAAAATAAACAAATGGTTCAGTTGGTTCACCTTTAATCAGATGCATCAAATTTTTAGCTAATTGTTGCCCTTGCTGTATGGCTGCCGGAGCAACACCCGGATGCCCGTTAGGGTATTTTTCGGAAACGGTTGCCGCTACATCGCCAATGGCAAAAATATTTTGATAGTCAATTACTCTGTTAATTTCATCGGTTTCAATACGTGTGCTTCGGGTTGTTTTAGCCTCCGCCATTCCTTCCGGGAATTCACCCACTACACCAGCCGCCCAAAATACATTGCGGGTTTTAAGCATGGTTCCGTTATCAATCACCAAATCAATGCCATTATAACTTTTAACATGTACGCCATTGTAAATAATTACGCCCATTTCGGTTAAAAAGTCTTTCGCATTTTTGGATGATTTTGGCGTCATGGCAGCTAACAAATCCGGTTTACCCTCAACTAAATAAACAGACATATCTTGTCTGCTTAAACCATGATAATCTTTCATTAAAACCAATTGGCGCATTTCAGCCAAAGCACCTGAAAGTTCTACCCCTGTTGCCCCACCTCCCACTACCACGAAGGTCATTAAGGCTGCTTTTTCTGTAGCATCTTGTGTAACCACCGCTTTTTCTAAATTCTGAAGCACTACCGAACGCAGGTTTAGCGCTTCGGGTACGTTTTTCATTGGCATCACAAACTTTTCAATTTCTTTATTGCCAAAAAAATTGGTATTTGAACCGGTAGCCAAAACCAAATAATCATAATTTATTTCACCCAGTTCGGTTGTAATAGAGTTTTTTTCAGGATTTATTTTTTGAACTTTTGCCAGTAAAAAACTAAAATTATGCTGATGTGCAAATATCCTCCGGATAGGGAAAGCGATGGAATCAGCCGCCAACGCGCCAATAGCAACCTGATAAAGCAATGGTTGGAAGGTATGGTAGTTATGTTTATCAACCAAAAGTATATCAACAGGGGCATTCTTTAATTTTTTGGCGAGTGTTAATCCTCCAAAACCACCTCCAACAATAACTATTAATGGTTTTTTTTCTTGACTGCTTGGTTCAGATGATATTTTAAACATGGTTTTTTAAAATTCAATAATAAACAATCTTTTTTAAATGGATTGTAATTTTAGCATCCAAACAAAATACCTTATTTCAATCTTAAAGCCTAATATCGAAAGAACGAATTTATCCTGATTTAGTTTTATAAACCTCATTTAAAATAAAATGAAATAGGCAAATGAATAAATAATTAGTAATAATTGGCTTTTTGTTATAATTGGAGGTCTATTTTTATTAATTTTATCCCAAATTGATAAATAATCAAATAATTTTGCCTTAAGGAGGCTATTTATAGGGTTACCATGTATGTAAACGAGGTGCTTTTGTCCCCAAATAATAAAAATACAACCAGCAATAAGTTGTTTGTTATAAAAATTGGCGGAAATGTAATTGATAATCCCGAAAACCTTAAAAAATTTCTGAAAGATTTTGCAGCTATAGATGGGCACAAAATTTTAATTCATGGTGGTGGCAAAATAGCTACCGAAATTTCGGAAAGTATGGGTTTGGTACCCAATTTGGTTGACGGTAGGCGTATTACAGATGAGGATACCATAAAGGTGGTAACGATGGTATATGCAGGTTTAATAAATAAAAATATAGTGGCCCAATTACAAAGCTATGGTTGCAATGCTATTGGCTTAACGGGTGCCGATGGTAATTTTATTAAAGCTAAAAAACGACCTGTAAAAACCATTGATTACGGTTATGTTGGTGATTTGCACGAGGGGTCTATTGCACCGGATAATTTGACAAACTTAATAAACGCTAACTTCACCCCGGTTTTTTGTGCCATTACCCACGACGGACAAGGGCAGCTTTTAAATACCAATGCCGATACCATCGCTTCGGCTTTGGCGGTTGCTTTATCAAAAATGTACGAGACTACCCTTATTTATTGCTTTGAGAAAAAAGGGGTTTTGAAAGATATTAGCAATGAAGGTAGTTTAATTGAGGAGATTAATCCTGTTGTTTATGAAACACTTAAGCAGGCAAATATCATTCACAGTGGCATGTTGCCAAAACTTGATAATGCCTTTGCCGCTATCGCAAATGGGGTTAAGGAAGTAATAATTGGAAAATCGGACGATTTGGAAACATTAAAACATAATATACCTTTTGGAACTCGTTTAATAAATAACCTATGAATTCACAACAACATATTGCCATTTTAGGTAGCGGTAATATTGGCCTTTCGCTAGCGAAGGGATTAGTAAAGTCGGGAATTTGCAAGCCCCAGCAAATTTCGCTGACAAGGAGGAATGTAGCTGCCTTGGCCGATTTAGCGGCTCTTGGTTATCACACTACCGATAATAATTTAAAAGCGGTACGTAAAGCCGATTTTGTGGTTTTGGCTGTTTTGCCGCAGCAACTTAACAAATTGCTGGATGAAATACGCCCTAGCATTAAACCCGATAAACAACTGATTATCTCGGTAGTATCGGGTGTGAGTTGCAGTGATATCAGGAAACAACTCGACCTAACTATTCAAATAATAAGGGCAATGCCTAATACGGCCATAGCCATTGGGCAATCAATGACTTGTATAGCAAGCGATAATGGCACCCCAAAAAGTATCAATTTTGTAAAATCACTTTTTGAAACAGTTGGTGTTACCATACAAATTAATGAGGAATTGATGACTTCGGCTACCGCGCTTTGCGCTTGTGGCATCGCTTTCTTTTTACGGTCTATCAGGGCAGCCTCGCAAGGTGGTACCGAAATTGGTTTCCATGCGCACGACGCGTTAAAAATGGCGGCCCAAACTGCCAAAGGTGCCGCAGACTTACTTTTACAACTAGCCTCACACCCTGAGCAAGAAATTGATAAGGTAACCTCCCCTAGCGGATGTACCATTGCCGGGTTGAACGAAATGGAACATAATGGCTTTAGTTCGGCCATGATAAAAGGCATCAAACTATCAGCCGAAAAGGCAGGTGATTTGTATAAATAATTGGTGAGTGGTGAGTGTGTGAGTGGTGAGTAAGTTGGTCAATAGTCATTGGTCAGTTGTCATTGGTCAGTTGTAATAGGTTGTGTTTTTTTAGTCGATTAGTATTTTAGCCATTGGTGGCTTGTATTTGTATAAATTATAAACTTTTATTTTGCCTGATTTTAATTAATTCGGGTAGCTTTTTTAAAAATGTTAACAGTTGAGAAAATTGGCGGCACGTCTATGTCGGCCTTGGGTGATGTTATAAATAATATTATTCTTTTTGAGCGTAGTGGTCATAAGTTATATAACCGCATTTTTGTGGTTTCGGCTTTTTCGGGAGTAACTAATTTATTGTTGGAGGATAAAAAAACGGGAGCACCCGGAGTTTATCACCAATTGGCTAATTATAAAGACTTCCACAAGCCGCTGAGCAATCTGATTACAAAACTCAAGCAAATAAATAAAAGTTATGCTAGCTTGGGCTTAAACGTTGTGGAGGCCGACCAATTTATTGAAAAACGCATTTTAGATGCCCAGGCTTATTTAGAAAATCTTGCCAACATCCTTGCCTCTGGTTATGTGAGCAAAGAAGGCATATTACAAGCCGCTCGCGAAATTCTAGCATCCATCGGCGAAAGTCATTCCGCTTTTAATTTTACTAATATCCTTCAAAATATGGATATTAACGCGACTTTGGTTGATTTAAGCGGCTTTAACGACCATCATTCCTACACCATCGACCAAAGAATAAAGCACGATTTACAACATATTGATTTTCAAAACACCATTTGTATAGTCACCGGCTATGCCAAAGGTACAGAGGGTATCATGCGTGAATTCGACCGTGGTTATTCCGAGGTTACCTTTAGCAAAATAGCGGTTTTGGTGCAACCTGATGAGGCTATCATCCATAAAGAATATCATTTATGTACTGCCGACCCTGTGTTGGTTGGGGTTGATAATTGCCATCCGGTAGGTAATACCAATTACGATGTCGCCGACCAATTGGCCGATGTGGGCATGGAAGCCATCCATCCAAAAGCTTCTAAACCATTAGAGATAAACGACATTAACCTGCGTATAAAAAACACATTTGAACCAGAACATCCAGGTACATTAATAACACGCGAATACATCAGCAACCACAAACGGGTAGAGGTAATTACAGGAACCGATAAATTGGTTATGATTGATATTTACGATCCTGGTATGGTTGGTCAGGTGGGTAGTGATTTGCATATCATGCAGTTGTTTCATAAGTACAGCATTAGCTATACCTTTAAAGCAACCAGTGCCAACAGTATCTCTATTGTAATTTGGGAGAAAGATTTTAATAAAAAACTGATTACCGAGCTTGAAAATGCCTACGAAAAGGTAGCAGTTGAAAAAATGGCCATGGTTTGCTTGTTAGGTACAAATATGGATCAACCTGGACTATTAGCTAAATCTGCAGCCGCTTTTGCCGAAAATGGCATCAACATTAAAAGCGCAGGCTTTGCCTTACGCAAGGTGAACATACAATTTTTAGTAGCAAGAGAAGATTTTGACGCCTCCATTATCGCCCTAAATAAAGCGATGGCATAAGCAAATTATTCTAAATAATAGTGCTTAATGCCTTTCAGGTTATCGTCAAGCTCATAAACCAATGGTTTGCCAGTTGGAATGTTGAGTAAGGTGGTTTCTTGGTCGTTTAAATCATCAATATATTGTATCAATGCCCTTAAGCTATTTCCATGAGCAGTAACTATCACATGTTGGTTATTATTTAAAGCCGTGGCGATATTGTTTTTCCAGTACGGCATTACACGTTGCATGGTTTCGCTTAGGTTTTCTGTTAACGGAAGTTGCTCCTCGGTAAGTGCCTTATACTTTTTATCATTTCCCGGATAACGCGTATCAGTTTTGGTTAATGCGGGTGGATGCTCATGCGGGTCACGACGCCATTTTTGCACCAATTCATCACCATATTTTAGGGCTGTTTCGGCTTTGTTTAAACCTTGCAAAGCGCCATAAAATCGCTCATTTAGCCTCCATGATTTTTCTATGGGTATCCACAATAAATCCAAATCCTCCAAAACAATATCCATGGTTTTAATAGCACGCTTTAAATAAGATGTAAAACCAATATCAAAGCTAAAACCTGCATTCTTTAACAAAATAGCCGCGTTTTTCGCCTCTTGCAAACCAGCCTCGCTCAGGTCAACATCCGTCCAACCTGTGAAGCGGTTTTCTTTGTTCCAAGTACTTTCGCCATGGCGCAATAAGACTAGTTTTTTCATATGTATGAGTTAAACAATAAAGGTAACCATCGGTTTCCAAAAAAAATTTGTTATTACGTAATGTAAAAATTAAATTGCAACATAAACCAAAATTAAACCAATAATAATATGAGTACCGAGACACCTGTTCTGCACAAGGATGGCATTGCTAATCCTGCACCTTTAGGTTTGTGCGCCTTTGGCATGACCACCATTTTATTAAACCTGCATAACGCCGGAATTTTTGAACTGAACTCCATGATTCTGGCCATGGGGCTTTTTTATGGCGGTTTGGCACAAGTAATTGCCGGAATTATTGAAGCAAAAAAGAACAATACATTTGGCTTAACTGCCTTTACCTCCTATGGGTTTTTCTGGCTTTCGTTGGTTGGGATATTCGCTTTGGCTAAGTTTGGCTGGGCAGCGGCACCATCTGAAGGAGCAATGACAGCTTATTTAAGCATTTGGGGAATTTTTACTTTGTTCTTGTTTTTTGGCACCTTAAAACTGAGCAAAGCATTACAACTGGTATTTGGTACGCTGGTAATATTATTTTTCCTTTTAGCCGCCGAACATGCTACTGGTAACAAGGGTATTGGTACATTTGCTGGGTACGAGGGTATTGTTTGCGGTGCTTTAGCGTTATATGCGGGTATGGGCAACGTATTGAATGAGGTATATGGAAAAACTGTTTTACCGCTATAAATAAAACGCCATTATACTATTGGAGTGAAAGCTTAACATACTGAACACCTTTAATTTAGAACATCTTATTTAATGAAGGATTTTAAAAAGTATTACCGGATAGGTGCAACTCCGGAAGAGATTTATACCGCGCTTACCAACCCCTTTACCATTGAGCTATGGACTGGCGAAGCGGCTGAAATGTCGACAGAGCCTGGGTCTGAATTTTCGATGTGGGAAGGTAGTATTGTAGGTAAAAATTTGGAGTTTGAAGAAAACAAAAAAATTGTTCAACAATGGTATTTTGATGGGCAACCACAACCTTCTATCGTTACCATTAAACTGCATGCAGATAAAGACAGCACTTCGGTTGAGTTAAGACATACCAATATTCCGGATTTAGAATATGAAGGTTTTGTGGAAGGTTGGGATAATTCTTATTTCGCCCCTTTGGTAGAATTTTTTGATGACAAAAACTAAAAAAATATAAATAACCCATTGATTAGTAATTAATTAATGGGTTATTATAAACTAAATAGCTTTAATAATGTTTACCTTCCAGGTAATATTGGCACCGGCATTTACCAGGGTTGCCGCTACCGAGCAATATTTATTCATGGATAGTTCAACAGCTTTTGCCGCCTTATCTTCATCAATATCGCCCATCAGATTAAATTCAATGGTAATGGTTTTCCATAATGAAGGCTCTATACCAGCTTGACGCTCTCCATTCACCACCATTTTATAATCCTTTATATCTTGGCGTTGTTTTTTCAAAATGGCTATCACATCAATAGCCGAACATCCCGCTAAACCCATCAGCAGCATTTGCATTGGCCTTACACCATAGTTTTGACCACCGCTTTCGGTGCTGCTATCCATTTTTACAACGTGTCCAAATTCGTCATTGGCTTCAAAGCCATAATCACCAAAAACACGCGAAAGTTCTATTTTAGGCATACTATTAAATTAAAGAGGCTAAATTAAACTATTTGTAGGTAGGAAAGTTTATTTAGCTTAAAAAAATGTAGTTTAGCTAATAAATACAGCAATTTATGAGAAATGCATTACTAAGTATCTTATTTTTATTAATACCCTTTGGGGGTTTTAGTCAAAAAAACTTGATATCATATGATGATGTGAAATATTTAATTAGTAATAACCTCAATCACGCAGACTCCTTTTTGGTGGCTAAGGGATATATTATTTTCAAAAAAGATATAAAAAAAGGAACTCGAAGATATCGTTTGGATTTTAAGGGTGGTACCAATTCTGAAATTGGCATAAGGCAGGATGGAAAAAAGATTTTTGTTGAAATTATGACCAATGAAATTGACCAATATAACCTGATTAAGGAGTCGATTACTCAATACTTGAATAAAGACGTTCTGGTGGGCGATATTCAATCGTACAATGTAAAAGATTTAGGTACTATTTATATTAGCATAAGTGATACAGAACCTTATAATCCATAAAGGAAGGATTACAACATCAATATTATTCCTGATAAAAACATTACAGCGTATAATTGATTGTTTAATAATTGGAGGATATTTGGTTAAGATGGTGGATTAAATGAGCCAAATAGTCCTTAGCTAAAAATTCAACAGTATGTAATTGGATCTCGTTTTTGCCGGTATCGCAAACTGCCTCTCTCCTATTTTCGGGATAATTTTTGAGTACCCTAACTAATTGTTGGTTTAGCAAACGCCATAAAGTTATTAAATCCTCAATAGGCACGTTTTGGTATTGCTGTACTTTTACATATTCAACCTGCTCGTACATTAATTTAAACTTTTCTTCATACGTACAGCGTACAAAACGTTGCAAGTTGATATTGGCACTGTCAATCAAATGACCCAAAATTTCCTTTTTTGACCATTTACTGGCATCCACTTTAAATTCCCAATTTATTTGGGAAAGCTCCAAGCTTGAAAAACTGTTAAGTACTTGTTCAATACCAATAATTGCGCTATCCATTTTTATGCTCTATAATTTTTAAAGATGCTTATTCTTTAATAATTATCAAAAAGTTTTATCTTCAAACCATAAAATAAAAATATGGTATTGAATTATTTATGGATAGCCTTTTTTTTAATAGCGATTATAATTGGATTCATTAAATTGATATTTTTTGGCGATACCGAGATTTTTAAACTCATGGCCGAAGGTACTTTTGACTCTGCAAAAGCTTCGGTAATGGATATCGCGCTGCCTTTGGTTGGCATCATGTCGTTATGGTTAGGTTTTATGCGTATTGGTGAAAAAGCGGGTGCCATTAACTTTTTATCGAACATTGTTGGGCCTTTTTTTAATAGGTTATTCCCTGAAGTACCCAAAAACCATCCGGCTGTTGGGCAGATGATGATGAACTTCTCGGCCAATTTATTAGGGCTTGATAATGCCGCTACACCATTGGGTTTAAAGGCCATGAATAGTCTGCAAGAAATAAATAATGAAAAGGAAGTAGCCTCCAATGCGCAAATCATGTTTATGGTTTTACATGCCTCCGGATTAACCATTTTACCAATTGCCATTATAGCACAACGAGCGATTTTTCATTCAAAAGACCCTACCGATATTTTTATACCTTGCATAGTAGCAACTTTTGCTTCCACTATAACAGGACTCATAGTTGTATCTATCAAACAAAAAATAAACTTGTTCGATAAGGTGATATTATCATGGTTAGTGGGTATTACAGGCTTTATTGTATTGATGGTTTGGGGTATGAGCCGGTTGGATCATCATCAGGTAGGTAATTTTTCAAAAGTTTTTAGCAATATCATTTATTTAATTATACCATCCATATTTATTTTAGGAGGGTTATTCAAAAAAATCAATGTATTTGAAGCATTTATTGAAGGCGCGAAAGAAGGCTTTGAAGTATCAATAAAAATAATTCCATATTTGGTTGGACTTCTGGTGGCGGTAAGCTTATTCAGAACAAGTGGAGCACTTAATTACTTAGGGGAGGCATTTGCATGTTTTTTTGGCTTTTTTAATATTGACCTCAGGTTTACCAAAGTGCTGCCTATTGCGTTTTTACGACCATTAAGTGGCTCGGGAGCAAGGGCTTTAATGCTTGATAATCTGAAAGTTTATGGTCCTGATAGTTTACTTGGGCATATGTCGAGTGTACTCTATGGTACTGCCGATACCGCATTTTATATTGTCGCATTATATTTTGGGGCAATCAATATAAAAAAAACAAGGTATGCCATACCAGCAATGCTAATTTCCGATTTGGTAGGGATTATAACTGCCATATTCATCTCTTATCTATTTTTCGGTTAATAATTATTGAAGAACTACCGATAATTTGTTTATTCTTAGATATAAGCAAAGTAATCTTTAAGAATAATAGTGACTTAATTGCTGCCAAATGATTAAAATTGTCGGGTAAATAACTATATGATTCAAACAAAAACACTTCTATATTATAAACGAACTTTTAAAGTAACCTTGTTGGTGTTATTTATTGGTTTGGTAATTATACTTAATGGTTGTAGAAAAAAACGGACGGAGATAGCAAAAGATTTGTTCAAGAAAACCCATAACAAAGTTTTTAAAGACATTACAGAGGAAGGGTTTGCAGAAGCCTTTAAAAAGGAAATTAAGGCAGAAGGAGAAAGCATACCAAACATTGATATTATTAGTATTTATTACCAACAAAATGAATATGAACCAACGTTTGTTTTAAAACATTTATTTAATGGCGATTTGGATAAAGCTGCTGAATATTTTGAAAAAGCCGATGAACATGGATTAAATAAAAAAATATTTAAAGGCGATAGCTTAAAAATGTTGCTTGACAAATTTAGAGGTAAAAATGTTATAAAAACTGTTAATCAAGCCTATAGTTATATGGCGAAAATTGAGATTATTGCCTCAAGTTCTTTTTTTAATTATTCTTATTACCTACAATACGGTGTGGTTAATCCAAGAAAATTATTTCAACGTTATTATTTGAACACCAAGGAGCCAGATAGTTCAAGTATGTTGAAGGTATTTAAAACCTCCAATATCCCTTTGTTTTTAAAAAACATACAACCTATAGATACCCAATATACAGCATTGCAAAAAGCTTTGAAAAGCAATGTAGCATCAAAGGGTTTCACATCCGAAGAACTTGAGCGGATTATTTTGGTAAATATGGAACGGCTAAGGTGGCAAAATAAGCCAACTGCCGATAAATACGTTGTGGTAAATATACCTGACTATATGCTTAATGTAATTGATAGCGGGCACTCGGTTTTAAGCATGAAAGTTTGTGTGGGTGAAGGAAGGAACATTAAAAATCAAAACACTGTTTTAGCCTATAATGATACCGCTATACAAGATAAGCCTTTCCCGAGAGAGACCCCTTTATTGAATAGTAATATTTATTGTGTGGAGGTAAACCCAGTATGGAATATACCAAGAAGCATAGCAACAAAGGAGATTATTGTAGATGCCGCTAAAGACAGGTTTTATTTAGCCAATAAAAATATTGAGGTTTATAAAAATGGGAAATTAATAAACAATCCGGAAGAAATAAATTGGGCCAAGGTGAACAAACTTAATAATGATTACGAGTTTAAACAGAAGCCTGGAGCTGATAATTCTCTCGGTAAAATAAAATTCCTCTTTAAAAATAAGAGTAGTGTTTATCTACATGATACGCCTGCCAAATATGCCTTTTTGAGAAACATGCGTTCTGTAAGTCATGGATGTGTTAGGTTGGGCGATCCGCAAGCTTTGGCGCTCAATTTATTTGGTGAGGGTGAAAAATATAAGACCATTGCAGAGGACATGGCAAAGGATAACCCGACTCCAACTACTATTTATTTACCCAAAAGGGTTCCCGTTTACATCAATTATTTAACCTGTTGGCTTGATGAGAAGAATGAGTTGCAGTTTCGTAAAGATGTATACGGCTTAGATATTGTATTATACAATGAATTAAAGCCTTACTTAATTGATTAACGTTATGTGAATTACTATAAATTAGCCAATGAAATCAACTCTTCGTTTTGAGCTACATAATTCGCCGCCAAGTTTTCATTCAAATATTTAGATTTATATTTTTTACTCTTGCCAGCTACAAAAATCACTGTTTTTTGTTTGAGGGTATTGATTACCTGGTCGAGCAAATCAGAGGAGACAGCTAAACAACCAAAACTACGACCTAAATAACCTTCGTTACCAATATTGGGGTTTACATATTCGGCACCATGAATTACAATGGCCCTATCACGGGCATGGGTATTAAAACCAGGATCTAATCCATCCAAACGTAATGACCTGCCATTTTTACCGTCGTATACATCATCCGTTAAATAAAAACCTAAACTGCTAGCGTGCGATTCAACTTTATCAGAAAACCGAGTAGCTTTCGCCTTTCCGCTTCCTTGTCCGTGCGAAACCCAGGTATTTAAAACCAAGTTTTTTGCCACCAAATCAATAATCCACATGCGTTTTTTATTGCTTGGCAAATTAAAGTTTACTATCGTTAATACCGATGCGCTATTTGATAAGTTTTTTTGATTTTTTAAGTTGAAAAAACCGGTAACCCCTTTTTTGAAAATTGTAAAATCAAGATTTGATTCATTTAAATGGGCAGTTTGATAAATATCTTCAATATACCTTTCGAACAATAAATTCGCGGTGGTGTTTGTTTTTGAGGTTGACTTTGGAACTTTGGTAAAATCAATCTTCCAACTAATACAAGCTATTGAAAGCAGCGTGGTTAAACAAAACAATGCGCAAGAATGTTTTTTCATCGAATAATTTTATAAAAACATTAAATTTTTATTCAGAATAATTCAAAGATGGTAAAAAAATCAGTTAAATCATGCATTTTTTATTAAATTATCAAAAAAAAATAATGTAAAATACCAATTACTATTTATTTTATCGGGTTTAAGATTTCTATAAGCTTTGGTTTGAGACAATAAAAAAGCGTTTTGAAAAAATCCAAAACGCTTATAAAAACTATGAGTAATTAAATTTTAATAAATAGCCGGATATTTTTTAGCATCGCTTTCGTGCATTAATTTGTAAGCCGCCTCAATAATATCATCAACAGATGGTTTACAAAAATAATCTCCATCAGAACCATAAGGAGGCCGATGTTCTTTAGCACTTAATGTAACAGGCTGGGCATCTAATGAAAAGTATCCCTTTTGCCTTTCTAAAACCTTTTGCAGGATATATGCTGAAGCAGCGCCAGGTAAATCCTCATCAACAATAAGTAGTTTATTGGTTTTTTTTAAGGAGTTACCACAAATATTATCCAAATCAAAAGGGTATAAAGTTTGGGGGTCAATCACTTCTATATTGATACCCATTCTTTCTAATTCGTCGGTTGCCTCCATTACCAAACGTAAGGTAGAGCCATAAGAAACAACCGTAATATGTGTTCCCGATTTTATAATTTCGGCCTTACCCAGTGGAACTGTAAAATCGCCCGGATTCAAGGGTAACTTCTCTTTTAAGCGATAACCGTTTAAACATTCAATTACTAAGGCAGGTTCATCACCTCTTAATAACACATTATACATGCCTGCTGCCTGAGTCATATTTCGTGGTACACAAATATGCAGCCCACGCATGGAGTTTAATATTAAACCCATTGGCGAACCAGAATGCCAAATACCTTCTAACCGGTGACCACGGGTGCGTATTATTAATGGAGCTTTTTGTCCACCTGCTGTACGATAACTCAAGGTAGCTAAATCATCACTCAATACGTTGATGGAGTAAAGTAAGTAATCAAGGTATTGAATTTCGGCAATAGGTCTTAATCCGCGCATTGCTAAACCTATACCTTGCCCAATAATTGTAGCTTCGCGAATACCAGTATCCATGATGCGCAAATCGCCAAATTTTAATTGTAAACCAGAAAATCCCTGATTAACATCACCAATGGCACCCACATCCTCACCAAAGGCTACAATGGTTTTATCTCGTTCAAAATTAGCCTCAAAACAAGCATTTAATATCTCTCTACCATCTAATAACTTCGCATCTTCATCAAATTCAATGCCTACTGGCGGTACTTTTAAAGGTGAAAATTTAGTATTACTAAACAATTTAGAGTTATAACGGCTATCAGCTTTGGTATCCTCCTCTGTTAGAAATGTAATTAATGCCTGTTTTTGGTAGGAATATTCATTAACAGTTAACCGCAAAGCCTTACGTACGGCTGCAACTATTTCGCGGCGACCAGGATCTTGTTCTTCACGTAAAACTTTTACGATATTCAAGAGCTCATTTTGGAAATCAGAACCAGAAGCCAAGTTTTCAATCAATTCAGCGGCTTCATCTAATTCGGTCCTTATTTGATTTCCCAGTTGATTCCAGACAGTTTTTTGGCATTCACGAACATGCTTTTTTGCCTCGCTTTCCAACTCATCAACCTCCTCAACCGTTACAATAGCCGATTCAATCATCCATTCCCTCATTTTCAATAGACAATCATGCTTTTCTTCCCATTCCAAACGT
This sequence comes from uncultured Mucilaginibacter sp., assembly GCA_903891475.1. GTDB lineage: Bacteria > Bacteroidota > Bacteroidia > Sphingobacteriales > Sphingobacteriaceae > Mucilaginibacter. The sequence goes on along the minus strand of CAITEP010000028.1, from coordinate 38,643 downwards.
TCTTTTGATTTATAACGTTCGTGCGAACCCGATGAAGAATGGCCCTGTGGCTGAGTCATTTCGGTAACATGAATTAGGACAGGAACATGCTCCTCTCTACAAATAGCAATGGCTCGTTCGTATGTTTCACAAAGTGCTATATAATCCCATCCCCTCACCTTAAATATTTCATAACCGTTTGTATTTTCTTCCCGTTGAAAGCCTTTTAAAATTTCGGATATATCCTCTTTAGTAGTTTGAAGACTAGCTGGAACAGAAATGGCATATGCATCATCCCAAACAGAAATTGCCATTGGCACTTGTAAAACACCCGCTGCATTCAAGGTTTCAAAAAACAGTCCTTCAGAAGTGGAGCCATTGCCAATGGTGCCAAAAGCAACCTCGTTCCCCTCAATTGAAAAATTTGTTTGAAATTCGAGTTCCTTATTCTGCCTATATAATTTGGAAGCAAAAGCCAATCCCAGTAAACGTGGCATATGCCCGCCGGTAGTTGAAATATCTGAAGAGCAGTTCATGGTTTCAACTTGGTTAACCCAAGTGCCATCCGCATTTACAAATCGGGTAGCATAATGACAATTCATTTGGCGCCCCCCAGAAGCTGGGTCTTTCTCTACATCAGGGTAAGCATATAATTGGGCAAAAAACTCTAACAAGTTACTCATGCCGGTAGCAAACATAAATGTTTGGTCGCGGTAGTAGCCTGCACGCCAATCGCCGTTTTTAAATGCCTTTGCCATAGCCAATTGGGCTACCTCTTTTCCATCACCAAAAATACCAAATTTGGCTTTACCTGTTAAGACCTCCCTACGCCCAATTAAGCTAGCCTGACGACTTTGATAACCAATGCGATAATCATCGGTTACAATTTTCTTAAATTCATCAAAACTGAGCTCCTTGGCATTAAACTTTCCAGTAGCATTCAAAACAGTTTCGGGCATATAAAATTTTGTTTAAGCGGTAAAATTATAAAATTCTATTTTGTATTTATCAAAAATTGCATTTTTAATAGTCTGTTTTAAAAGTTTTTTATTTTACTCAAACCTGCTATATTTGTATTCACAAAAACGAAATTATGAAAAAAATATTAATCATATGCGTAGCCTTTTTTGGCTTAGCTTTTTCAGCATCAGCCCAAACCGAAAGTAAAGCAGAATTTAAATTTAATGAAGAAAAACACGACTTTGGTAAAATACCTCAAGGTATACCAGTTAATACTGTTTTTGAATTTACAAATATTGGTACCGAACCTTTAATTTTAACAGATGTACGTCCAACTTGCGGCTGTACCATAGCTGATTTTACAAAAACTCCTGTAGTACCAGGGGGTAAAGGAATTATTAAAATTACTTATAACGCAGCGGTGGCAGCACCTTTTAACAAAACAATTGTTGTTACATCGAACGCTAAGACACCAACAAAAAATTTAAACATAATAGGTGAAGTAATAACTAAAACAACTACAAGTAGTAAATAAATTATTCCACCTTATTATAAAACAAAAAAGGCACAATAACTGTGTCTTTTTTGTTTTATTAATGTGCTAAATTCATCTCCAGAATAAGCAAATAATATTTAAATTAAATGCCAAAAATATCATCAAAAGGGCTTCAAATGCCGGCCTCTCCTATCAGAAAATTAACTCCATTTGCCGACCGGGCTAAAAAAGATGGTAGAAAAGTATATCATTTAAATATTGGGCAGCCTGATATAGAAACACCTAAAGGAATGCTGGATGCTATAAAAGGTATTGCATTTAAAGTATGGGCCTATACACCATCGGAAGGAACTCTTTCCTATCGTGAAAAACTAACAACTTATTATAACAAAATTGGGTATAATATTGAACCATCAAACATTATTGTAACTACTGGCGGGTCGGAAGCTATTACGGTTGCCATGATGGCTTGCTTAGACGCTGGTGATGAAGTTATTATACCAGAGCCCTTTTATGCCAATTACAACGGTTTTGCTTGTCAGACGGGCGTGGTAGTAAAGCCCATATTATCAGTAATTGAAAATGGCTTTGCCTTACCTCCCATTGCTGAATTTGAAAAACTTATTACGGCAAAAACTAAGGCTATTTTAATTTGCAGTCCTAATAACCCAACTGGTTATCTGTATTCAAAAGAAGAATTGAAGGCTTTAAAGTTATTGGTTTTAAAATATGATCTGTATCTTTTTGCGGATGAAGCTTATCGAGAATTTTGTTATGATGGTCGTGAATTTACCTCGCCCATGCACCTAAACGGCTTAGACGAGAATGTTATAGTTTTAGATACCGTAAGCAAGCGCTATAGTGCTTGCGGTGCCCGCCTGGGATGCATTATTACAAAAAACAAAAATGTAATTGCAACAGCCCTAAAATTTGCTCAAGCCAGGTTAAGTCCGGGTTTGGTGGAGCAAATAGCCGGGGAAGCAGCTGTAGATACCCCGGATTCCTATTTTGAAGCAGTAAACAAGGAATACACCAACCGTCGAGATACCATCGTAAAGGCCTTAAATAAAATGGAAGGTGTTTATTGCCCCAACCCTGGTGGTGCATTTTATGTGGTAGCGAAACTACCGATTGATAATGCCGATAAATTTTGCCAATGGATGCTAGAATCATTCAGCTATGAAAACGAAACAGTGATGATGGCACCTGCGACCGGTTTTTACAGTACTCCAAACAAAGGTACCAACGAAGTACGACTCGCCTATGTTTTAAACATTGCGGATATTGAAAAAGCCATGGTTTGTTTGGAAGCGGGTTTGAAAGCATATCCGGGAAAAGCCTAATTTGATTTCGGATTTCGGATTTTCCATTTCGGATTTATTTTTAAGTATTAAGTCGCTAGTAATTAGTATCAAGTAGCTAGTATCGAGTATTAAGATCTTTTGAGGTAATGAAAATCTATCATCATTTTTAGTGAACAAAGTAGTTAATCAAGTTTTATAAATAAACAAAAATCCTGAAAATTCTAGAATCTTGTAAATCCTGATGCAGACAATTTGATTTCAGATTTCTTTTTAAGCTGGAAATTTGATTCACTTCAAGGTGGAAGAAAAAACGTCTTGATACTTGATACTAGCTACTAGATACTATCACAAAAAACCGTACTTTTGCAAGCTATTCAATCAATAATGGGGTCGACCGGAATTGACAGGATGGAGATAAGTAGGTAAGCATGCAGCGCGTTGTGTGAATTAGCGCTTAAATCAGAACACTCAAACAAACAAACGGCGAAAATAACTACGCCTTAGCTGCTTAATTTAGAATTTAGCTAGCTTTTGTCCCGCCAGTTTTCCGTTTCATTGGGCTGGCAACCGGGGCATCGAAAAATGAAACTGGCTTGTTTAAGGTGTGCGTAACAGGCGAGATAAAGCACCTAAGGAAGAAGGTATAGGTAAGCGGCTGACCTTCCCCTTCCCTACAATTAAACAGCAGATAAGCATGTAGAAAGCTTACCTTATACCATGTTTGGACGAGGGTTCGAATCCCTCCGACTCCACAAAAAACGGTTGTAAATGAAAGTGAACGGCTTATAAATCGTTCACTTTCTGTTTTTTAGCTAAATTCCTTCTATTTTATCATTTGTTTGTAACCGTTTTTTAAATTAAAATACCTCCGGCTCCAAAAAAACTAAACCCACCCGGAAATTTGGATGGACTTAGCTTTTTTAAAGATTGTAATTTTAGTATCTTATAGGAGGATTACAACCTATAGTACAATTGATTTACTACTTCTAATATCGGCAGATGAACTACCTACCAAAATATCATATTTACCACTATCGGCTACCCAATCATTTTTCTTTTCGTCAAAATAAGAGAATGAAGCTTGATTTAATGATAAAGTAATAACCTTACTTTCACCTGATTTTAAATATACTTTCTTAAAGGCTTTAAGTTCTTTTTCAGGACGTTCAACTGTTGGTTTTTCTTGTTTAACATAAACTTGCACCACTTCGGCACCTGCCCTTTTACCGATATTTGTTAAGGTGATATTTACTATTGCTTGCTTACCTGATTTCTTAATCACTTTTAAATTTTTGTAAGAAAATGTAGTGTATGATAAACCGTAGCCGAAGTTATAAATTGGTTTTATTTTCTTAGTATCGTACCAACGGTAACCCACTAGAACGCCTTCGCTATAATTGGCGGTTAGATTTTGACTTGGATAGGTATTGAGTGCAAACGCTGGACTATCCTGCAAAGAAGCTGGAAAAGTAAATGGTAATTTACCCGAGGGATTAACAACCCCTGTTAAAACATCAGCCAATACGTTACCTGCTTCTGAGCCATTGAACCATGACCAAACGATGGTATGATTTGACTTTTCAATTTCGTTAAGGTCATAGGGAGCACCTGCCATGATCACAATGATAACATTTTTGTTAACGGCCGATACAGCATTTACTAAGGCCTGTTCTCCAAATGGAAGTGTTAAATTTTTACGATCGTTTCCTTCACTTTCATATTCCCGGTTCGAACCAATACATAATATTGCCACATCCGTAGTTTTTGCAAGTGCGACAGCCTCGTCAATCAGGTTTTGATTTGGTTCATTGTAGTTTTTACTTTCTCTGTCCTTATCACCTGCACTATAATTTGCTTGATAGCCTTGCGCAAATTTTACATCAGCAACTTTACCAAAACGTGATTTGATTCCAGCCAAAGCGGTAATCTCGTATTTAGCCTTAACCCCTGCACCAAAACCACCCTGTGCAAAAGTGCGTGTAGCATTATCACCTATTACAGCAATGCTTTTTATTGTTTCTTTTTTTAATGGAAGTAAATTCTGGTCGTTTTTTAGCAGCACTACCGACTCAGCAGCAATCTCATAGGCAGCTTTACTATTTGCTTTGGTAGCAATTGATCCAACTGGATGGTTATCACTTAAAGCAGTACGATATATCATCCGTAAAATCCGTCGTACTTTATCATTAATAATAGATTCCGAAACTTCTCCAGATTTAACAGCTGCCAATAAAGGATTTGCGAAATACCAATTTTCGTATGGTCCGCCTGAGCCCATTTCAATATCAAGACCGGATTTTGCAGCAGCTACAGTGCTGTGTACTCCGCCCCAATCAGAAATTACCACCCCTTTAAAGCCCCATTTATCTTTTAATGTTTTATTCAATAAAAAATCATTTTCTGAACACCAATAGCCATTTATTTTATTGTAGGCGGACATGATTGACCATGCATTACCTTCTTGTACAGCTGCCTTAAAAGCGGGAAAATATATCTCGTTCAATGTTCTGCTATCAACAATGGTATTTACCTCGCTCCTGTCTAACTCTTGATTATTTGCCGCAAAGTGTTTTATACATGCTGCTACATGCTGACTTTGAATCCCTCTAACAGATTGGATAGCTAACTGCGAATTTAGATAAGGATCCTCAGAATAATATTCGTAGGTACGACCACAAAGCGGCATCCTACAGATATTAAAGGCTGGCGACAGCATCACTGTCTTTTTACGAGCATTTGCCTCCTTGCCAAGTGTAATACCATATTTAAAGGCCATAAGTGGGTTCCAGGTAGCAGCAATTGCTGAACCATTAGGAAAAAAGGTAGCGGAATCGGTTGTCCAACCTGCAGATTTCCAATCAAAACGTAATACTTCATCCCTGATACCTAGTGGACCATCATCGCATGAAACTTCAGGTATCCCAAATCGTTTAACGCCTTCGGATGAAAACAAGGCATTGCCATGTAGCATTGCTATTTTTTCTTCTAAAGTCATTTTCTTCATTACCGAAGTAATTTTAGCTTCGGTAACTTTATTTAACGCATTTTGTGCATTGGTTTTAATTGCCAATAAAAGCAATAAGCCTCCCAAAAACATATAGGTAATTGATCTCCTATTCATAATAGTTTATATTTTATGGTTTAATTGAATTACAAAACTGATTTTTTACAGTTTTGGGGCAAATATTTTGATTTTCTACTCAAAATACTTTCCCAATGAAATATAGAACTTATTTTAAAAAAACAGGTAATTTCAATAAAATATTTTATTAAAGCATAATTCCATTTAAAAATTGAAAAGAAAGCTTGAATTTAAGCAAAGGAAGTTTGTAGACGGAATTTCATCAATTTAAAGCTAAATGCCTAAATCAGGAATATAAACTTCTCCTTTACTTATTAACCTAGCTGTTCGCATCACTCCAGCTTTTTGAATTGTTAATAGATTATCAGAACCAATATTGTAATCTAAGGTAACGGTAAGTTCGCCTGAAGGGTGTTCAATAGAAAAGTTGTTGCTTGATGAATTAGGTACGGGTATAACCCTATTAGTAATGGAACCATTCAATACGCAAGCAGTTGCAACCGAAATTGCAGCCAATACACCAATAGCTTCATGACAAACATGTGGAATAAACATACGAGTATTAATGACGCCACCAATTTGAGGAGCTGAGACTAGGCACATTTTAGGCACGGTTTTATTTTTAACATCTCCTAGGTTCATTTTAGGGCCAATTTTTAGTCTGATATCTTCTAATCGTTCCTTTAAAGCATCATTTTTATTTAAGTCATCATGGCTCTCGTATCCGGTGATGCCAAACTCCTTAGCATTCATTAAAACTACAGGCATGCCATTGTCAATACAGGTTAATTCAATGTCGTTTACAACGTCAATAATATTACCTGTTGGGAGTAAAGCACCACAGGTTGAGCCTTCAATACCTAAATAGTTACATATAATAGGTGCGGCAGTACCCGGAACTCCGTCAACCTTCGCATTCCCTGCATATTCAACTATTCCGTTGGGTGTTTGTACCTCAATTTCGCAAATACCACCAGTATTGAGCATATTTACCCTTGCCGAGGTAATTCCCTGTGTTGGCAGAATTAACCCTGCCTCAATGGCAAATGGAACTACCCCAGCTAGGATGTTACCACAATTTTGAACAGTAGAAACTTTGCCCTTGCCAATTTCAACCTGTAAAAAAAGATAATCAATATCAGCGTCATCCAATGTGGAAGGACTAACTATAGCCACCTTACTGGTTAATGAATTTGAACCACCTAAACCATCAATTTGCCGAGGATCGCCCATCCCCACCCCTTCCATGGCGGCAATCAAAATCCGATTGCGCAAAGCCAAGTCATTAGGCAAATGTTTTTTTTCAAAATATAAACCTTTTGAGCTTCCGCCCCTCAAATGCATATAGGGTATGGCTGTTTGCATATTAATTTGATGCTAATAATTTTTGCAAATTTTGTTTAGTAGCCTCACTCATAACCGGATTTAAACCTTTGTTGTTTAACATTTCGGCAACGGCATCCATTTCATGTATCCGTCTTTCTGCATGGGTTCTACTACCTTCTACAAAACGATCAATCAAATCATCTTTTCCGCCAATGATGGAGCTTATTTGCTCTCTCATATATTTTTCCTGATCAAATAGTTTTCCGGCATCCATAGCTTCACAAATAACCGCTGCAATTCCTTTATAAACAATGGATCGTAATAGTTTTAATTCGGCGGCTTGGCCAACCTCTCCTTCAATTAGTGTTATGGCTAATCCATAAGGTCTCATGAGTTCAATTAAGGGATTTGCTCCAGGACCAGCTGCTAACATGGGCGTAAAAATACCTTTTGGTGGCACAGGTGCCATAATGGCAACATCTGTAAATTGTACTCCTGTATCCTTCAAAATTTTGTCAATACTCCTCTTTTTATCTGGTGATGAGGTATTTAGTTCAGCATATATTTTATGCTCGTTTAAAGCAGGAATTACTTCCTTAGCCACTAATTCAGATACTGCAGTTAGGTTTACACTAAAAATAATGTCGGCGTTTTGGGCAGCTTCCAAATTACTTTGTGCAACCTGTATAGATTCATTTAGAGGGCGTTTAGGATTTGGATCCCAACCAAATACCGATATACCTAATTTAGCCAAATCGTTTGCAAAATGACTGCCCGCTTCACCCAGACCTAAAATCGCGACATTCATTATTTTAAAATCCGAATTTTTTATCCCAACCATAAATTTGGATCGAAGTTTTACCTGCTAAAAGCTCTTTTCGCACGCTTGCCTCTTTTTCTTCTCGTGCCTTCGCTTTTTCAATGGCATCCAATGCTTTTTCTTTCGGAACTACCACTACACCATCACGGTCGCCCACAATAAAATCACCCGGATTGATGATCCAATTACCAATTATTATAGGTTCGTTCAGCGTTCCGTCACCATGCTTACCAGTTCCTTTAATGCATAGTCCGCGACTAAAAACAGGAAAATTCATAGCTTCTATATCATCCGCATCCCTTACACATCCATCAATTACCAAGCCTGCAATTCCTTGAGTTTTGGCACCAAGGCTCATCAAATCGCCCCAATATCCAGCTTCATAATAACCGGAACAATCTACCACCAATACATCACCTGGTTTGGCATAAGCGTATGCCCGATGCAAAATGGTATTATCGCAAGGGATTGTTTTTACGGGATAAGCTGTACCACAAACCTTCATTTTCGAACTTATGGGTTTTATCCCATAAGGTAAATCGCCATACTTGCCCATCGCTTCATGTAGGGTTGCCGACGAAAACTTACTTAAGGCCTCAATTATTTCTTTTGTTTCCATGTTTATATTTTAAACAATATTCGCCAATACCCTAGGCACCATACTTTGGTGCGCCTCTGCAAATTTTACATGTTGTTTGCCAGATATTCGTCTCGCATGGTTCCCTCGGCGTGATGCCAATTCGGTATAGTATGATTTCAAGTAATTTTGCGCACCCATACAATCCATAGCGGTAATTTTTTTATCCATTACCGATGTAATATCAATAAAGGTATCAGGTAAAAAAGAAGAAAGTTCAGGCTGATGAGGTTCAAATGAATACCATTCAGGAGGAACGATATTTTTAAACGCACTGGCAACACCAGCACCTGCCGCTAATAACCTGGCACGCTGAACAGCTATATAAGCTAAAGGATGATCGGGGTTAAAGGGATCTTTTTCGGTATGTGTTAAAATTACATCTGGTTCAAACTCTCTTATCAATGCTGTTAATTGGGCTACTCTTTCATCGGTTAATATCATTGGGTAATCGCCCCAATCAAAGCTTTCAAAAGTGGCACCCAAAATTTCGGCTGCTTTTAATGCCTGTTCGTGTCTTATTTTTTTAACATCCTCTTCTGTTCTATTTGGATTTTCCTTCCAAAGTTCACCTGATTCACCTCTTTCTCCATACGACAAAGCCAAGACCCTGGCTATGCCACCTTGTTCAACACATTTTGCCACTGTCCCTGCAGACCGCCATACAAAATCGGCAGAATGCGCACCTACAACTAATAACTTTTTACTCATATACTTTATCATTTACACTTTTATTCATCAATATCTTCGGGAAAAGGTGTCCCCCTTAAATGGAAACTTTTAACGGTTTGAAGTCCCCATGCTTGCCCTTTTTCACGTTCCTCTTTCGACCAAACAATGGTTTCATAATCGGGATCTAAAATAAGTCTGGCCGTGGCATTCGCAATTTCTATTCTGTTTCCACCCGGTTCATATAGGTATAAAAAGAAAGTTTGTTGAATTGCATGTTTATGCGGACCAGTTTCAATAAATATACCATTTTCCAATGCAATATCGGCGGCAAGCAAAACTTCCTCCCTGCTATTAGCAGCGAAGGTTAAATGGTGGAATCGGCCACGCTTCCCAGTATGGTCGGCTGTAACTGCTAACTCATAGCTTTTTGAATTTACTGAGAACCACAAGGCCTTTGGACCTTCCTCAAAATTTATAATTTCGGTTAAACGACCTCCTAATGTACTTAATTGAAAATCATGAAAGGAAGGTATATCCTTTGCCAATAAATTTAAATGGTCAATTCGCCTTACATTCATCCCCCTACCTGGAAATTTGCTAATTGTATTTTTCAATGCCGATTTATCATGTTCACCGGCTTTATATTTAACCGTTTCAAAATACACTTCAACCAAATGTCCATCGGGCGTATTGAATTGATAGGCAGGCCCATGACCAAGATCACCATCCGTCCAACCTATACCCAAGCCTGACGCTTTAATAGCTTCCACCCTTCTATTCAAAGCTTCCGGACTCCTGGCGCGCCATGCAAAATGCCCAATTCCAGCATGTTTATTAGCTGTTAGTTTTAAGGTATGATGTTCATAATCATCATACGCTCGCAAATAAACCGAATGATTGGTTTGGTCGCTGATAGACATGCCCATTAACTCGGTAAAAAAGCGAGTACTCTCCTCCAATTTAGGTGTATAAAGTTCAACATGTGCCAAGTGGGCAATATCCCAAATTACTTCTTTCTTCATTTTGTTATGGGTGAATTAAACCATGTTGCCAATGCTGCAACAAAAAGCGGAATAGAAAATACGAAAAAAGTTGCAGACATGTGCATACCTGTGGTTATAAGCATGCCACCAATTATTGGACCAATAATAGCCCCTGCCCTACCTAATCCAATAGCCCAACCAACACCAGTTGCCCTTATTTTTGTAGGATATATTTCGGCTGCTAAACTATATAGTCCAACAAAACCGCCTTGTATACCAAAACCAATTAAACCAATCATTATCAGGATTGCAATTGAACCTGTGAAATAACCAAAAGAAATCATTAATAAAGCTGTAAAAAATAGAAACCAAGAAATAGTTGGGCGTAAACCAAATTTGGCTGATAAATAGCCTTGGGTAACAATGCCTCCAAATGCCCCTAAATTGAATATTGTACCGGCGTAAATAGCCAATGAAACGGACATTCCTGTTATTGCTGCCAATTTTGGAATCCAACTGGTGAGAAAATATAAGGTAGCAAAACTCATGAAAATACCAATCCATAATTTGATGGTACCCCATTTTAGATTTGGCACCATTAAAGATGCAACTGTATTCTTTTGTTTATCAACTATTGATAAGACGGGTAATTCAGATAAAACTGGTAAATGCATTTTTATCAGTAATTTATTTAATCGAGCAAGTGCTTTTGCGGGCTGTGTTTTTAAAAGAAAATCTAACGATTCGCCCATATAAAAAATAATTAACGGAATAGTGATTATGGTAGCAATGCCCGCAAATTCAAATACCATTCTCCATCCATATTTAGGCAATAGAGAAGCAACCGCCAAACCTGATAAAACAGCACCAATTGGGTAGCCTCCCATCACGAAACTTACCCATAAGCTTTTTAATTTAGGGGGTGCATATTCGGATGCGAGGGTAGCTGTGCTAGCTAACATGGCTCCAATCCCCAATCCACTTAAAATTCTAAAAATAATTAAATGAACTACTCCTTGCGCAAAGGCTGTTAAAAAAATAGTGGTACCCATTAATATTACACTAACCAATACCAAAGCGTAACGACCGATTCTATCGGCCAATGGGGCAATAAACATAGCTCCTATTGCCATACCTAATAATCCGGCACTAAAAACAAACCCCATTAATTGTGAATTTATAATAAATTCCTTAGCCAATGATGGCGCAGTATAAGAGATAATCATCACGTTGCTGCCATCGAGCATATTCATCAAAAAACAAATGGCAACGGTGGTTATTTGCAACCACGTTGGTTTTGAATTATTTATAAATTGGTAATTAGGAGGCATTTATAATTATATAGGTATTAATTAATAAAAACTGTCTGAATGATTGAATTTGAGAATCACCCTAAACTAAAATCGCTAATTAAAGACGAGCACTTCATCATTAATCTATTTGTTAATTAAGATTCTTATTATCAAGACTATATTTTCCCGGACCAGCAATTATTATAAAAACAGTCAAACCTAAATAAATATAAACAAGCTCAGCATGATCTTTCATAAATGAAAATTGATGCAAGATTATAAAAACTACTAAAAGATTTATCATCATAATAAATGCCGCTAATCTGGTACCTAAACCTAAAATGATGAGTATAGTGCAAATAGCATCTGCAACTAATGCATATGACAAGCCAATTGTTGGGCCAACATGCAATGGATCAGGAAAATGAGTTACCATTTTCGGAAAATTGGTAAACTTCTCGATGCCGTGTTTTACAAAAATGCTGGTACAAAACCAAATTCTGATGAACAGTAGTGCGACATCATTATTGATGGGTAAAAAACTGAGGTTTAAAAATTTTTTCATTATTTAATCTGTTATTTATGAATGTTTTGTGGACTATAACTAATGTTCTTTTATCAATTCAAGTATGTTTCCCTCAGGATCTTTGAAATAAATGGTTTGATTACTACCTGGCTTAATTTCAGGCTTTTCTCCAAAAAAAACAACGCCCTTATCCTTCAAATAATCAAATGCCTTATCAAAGTTTTCAGGTTCAAATACCAAGTGCCTGATACCTTGAGATAGCATATGGTTAGGTGCTGGCTCGTTTTGAAATGCTGGTCTGCTAGAGTTTTTCTTTTGCAACAAATCAATTCTAAAACCTGGAATGCCTACCAAAACCAAATGCCTTTCGTCATTAGTAAATGTTTTTAAAATCTTAAAGCCCAAGGTATTTACATACCAATTTGAAAGTGAATCTGCATTTCGAACCGAAATAGTTGCATGGTGTATTTTTAATCCAAGCGGATTTGTCTGTGCATAAGTATTTGGTGCCAAAATGGTTAATATAAACAGTATTAAAATCATAAATACTCTATTAATCATTTTAACACTATTTTGATACATATTATACATAATTATTTGCAAGCGCATTTAGTTTAAATAATTAAAAAAACTGATTTAATCATAATGCTAACCCTTAGTATTATGAAACAAATCACTTATAATTAAGAATAATTGGTAACAGATGGTAAAATTATATTTATGAACCAATCACAATGAATATAAAAAGTGAAATTTATGATACAAAACATACATTTGAATAATGAAAAAAGAAATACTGTATTTTAATGGCTTATATGGCGACCTAAACGCGAATAATGATGTTGATTACATATTTTCGGAATTGATAAAAACCAGAAGTGAAACCTTTGATTGGGTGGTAAGACCTCATATCCATAGCCGTTTGTATCAAATATTTTGTGTTGAATATGGTAATGTTACCTTTCAAGGTAATAACCTAGAGAAAAAAATGTCTGGACCATTTGTTATCCTCATCCCACCAATGGCTATCCATGGTTTACTTTACAGTAAGGATATTAGAGGAAGGATATTAACACTATCAGATAGTTATGTGGAGGCTGCAATTGGTAAAGAATCGCCAATTCTAAGCAATTTAAATACTCCCGAGTTTATTGAAAATTTTGAAGATAAACACATTTTTAACGAAATTTTAGACCTTATTCTACACATTGATAGGGAGATATTTTCTGGAAAGGTTGAACAACAAAGGATGATTAGAGCATTACTATGTCAATTATTTATTAAATCATATCGTTTATTCAATACCAATCGGGTAATAAAAAAGCAGGATAGCATGTACTTACAACATTTTAATAACTTTCAAAAAATAATAAAGTCTCCTGGTAAAATAAAAACAATCACTGAGCTGGCAGAAAATCTACAAATAAGTCCTATTCACCTTAATCGAATTTGTAAAGCAATTACCAATAAGCCTGCATTACAAATAGTTCATGAGCATGCCATTCAGGAGGCCGAAAAATATTTAAAACATACCTCATTAACCATAGCAGAAATAGCTTATTCATTAAATTTTGAATACCCTAACTATTTTTCAAAGTTGTTTAAAAAATATCGAAAATTAACACCATTACAATATAGAAAAGGTATTAAGAAATAGGGAATTAGACTTAAAAATCATACCTCAAATAAGTGTTATTTTGGGCTTAGAAAGTTATTTGCTTGCATTGGCAAAAGGGTTCTAAATGATTGCTAATTGGGCTTATAATTACCAAAACGAGAAGAATAATACCAATGCTTATAATAGCGTCAAGTTCTTGATGATATTTAGGCTATTAAAATTTCAAATTGAAGTTGTAAAATCATTTGATTGATGAAAATATTAGCCAATTATTAGTCAATTATTTCAACACGTTCAATTCACATCTAATTTAACACAAAAACCACCATAAATTATTAGGATTTAACATTAGGCTAAAGATAAGTTCAAATTAGAAGTCGAATATAGCGGACATATAAAAGAATGAAAAATAACAGGCTAGTTATTATTGACGATCATTTTGACACCCTAGAGTTACTAAAACATAATTTGGTGAAAGAAGGCTATGAAGTGAAATTGTTTTTTAATGCGGTAGATGCCTTGAAATATATCAATATTGACAATACTGACCTTTTAATAACCGATTGGGTGCTCCCCGAAATGGATGGCTTAGAGCTTTGCAGGAATTTAAAAATGAATGCCTCTACCCAAAATATTCCATTGGTAATGCTTACAGGCAAAAGCGATGAAATTGATGCGGTTACCGCATTAGAGGTGGGAGCCGAAGATTTTATGTCGAAACCAATCCGAATGCGAGAACTAGTAAGTAGGGTGAAGAAAATATTAAGAAGAAAGAACCAAGATGATATCAACAAACCCAAAAAAGAAGCCAAGGAAACAATTGAATACGGAATTTTAAAAATTGATTTGAATGGTTATAAGGTGTTTTTATCAGGTTTAGAAATTGAATTAACGATAGGTGAATTTAAGCTATTGGAATTGCTGGCCAAAAAACCAGGAAAAGTATTTTCAAGAAATCATGTGATTGAAAAAATCAATGGCGCGCAATATTTTGCTACCGAACGCTCCATTGATGTACAAGTGGCAGGCTTACGTAAAAAGTTAGGAACTTATAAAAACATTGTTGAAACCATACGCTCAATTGGGTACAGATTCAATATTTCGGCCACCAATATTAATTAATTGCAAATAGCCCATTAAAAAAAGATAAATTTTATTAAAGAATACCGAGCCTAACTATTGGCTAACAAAACAATATTTTGCCCCTAATTATTCTTTAATAATTGAAAACTAATTTTGAAATATAAGTATATGGAGAATCAGGATTATATTATCTGCGAATGCCAATTGGAGGCCTTAGAAGCCTTTGTTAGCAGCATTGAACCAGTATTTGAAATAAAAATTGTTAGAGCACCGTCCATTTGCATGACGATGGTTCAGGCCGAAGATGCCGTTGAATACCAGCCATTTTACTTGGGTGAGGCTTTGACTACCGAATGTGAACTAATTGTAAATGGGCAAAAGGGTTATGGTATTTGTTTAGGGGATGAGCCACTACGCTGTTATTGCATGGCTTTTATTGATGCCATTACGCAATTGAAGGATATCGACCTAAGTAAAACATATCAGTTTTTGAATGAGCAGGCCAGATTAATTGAGGAAGCAAAGAAAATTGAATACAACCATATACAACGTACCAAGGTTGACTTTAAACTAATGGAGCAGGATTAAGCATGAGAAGGGAAACAAACTACGACGAGGTTTTTGACGCGCAAGAGCAATTTAGGCTATTGTTGGATTGCATGGCACGCCCCGGCAAAATAAATGTGCTGCCAGATATGGATATTTTGCCACCAGCAGGTATTAATAAAGGTGGTACTCTCATTGCCTTATCCTTATTTAATGCTGATGTTTCTTTTTGCTCGTTAGCGGATAATAGCGATGAAATAACAGCTTACTTGGCATTAAATACAGGAGCAACTGTTGCCGAGGTGAATACTGCCGATTATATTTTTTTAAACGGTCACCAAAATCCTGATTTAATTGATAGTGCCAAACATGGTAACCTTTCTTATCCCGACGAAAGCGCGACATTGATAATTGATGTAAATAAAATAGCGACTGAACCTTTTTTAAACGCCATTAAACTGGTATTAAAAGGTCCGGGAATTGAAACTGAAACGGTGGTATTTGTTGAAGGCATTAACCCTCAATTGTTGGAAGCCATTAAAGAATTGAATCTGGAATTTCCATTAGGAATTGATTTGATGATAACCGATAACCAAAACAACCTGATATGTATACCCAGGAGCAACCGTTTTGTTTACAGTACAATTAATTAAGCAATTGATTATTAATAAAATAAGATATGGGATATGTAGCGGTAAAAGGAGGAACAGATGCCATCCACAACTCGCACGAGTTGGTAGAGTTTTACAGGCTCAGGGACGCCGTAACCCCGATTGATATAAAACAAATACGCTCGCAGTTACGCTTGGCGGTTGATAAGGTAATGGGCGAAGGCGGCTTATACGCACCTGATTACGCCGCCATTGCCCTAAAACAAGCAGAAGGAGAAGTGTTTGAAGCTGCTTTTATTATCAGGGCCTTCCGTACCACCCTGCAACGCAGATTTTATTCGGAAACCATCAACACCCGCGAGCTTTTTATAAAAAGGAAAATATCGGCATCCTTTCGCGAAATACCAGGCGGACAAATTTTAGGACCAACACGCGATTATACCCAACGCATTTTAGATACCGGAAAAGTAGAAGAGACTGCTGAAGACATCAAAAAGTTTTTAGAGGTTTTTGAATCGAAAATTGACAGGGAAAAATTGCAATCGGTTAAAACTTATACCAAGGTAATTGATTTGTTAAGGGAAGAAGGTTTATTGAAACCCATTGATAAAAATGAAGACCGTCGTTTGGTTGACATCACCCGCGAAGCCATTAAATTCCCAGCACCACGCTCCGCAAGGTTGCAAATGATGGCCAGGGCCGAAACAGGTGGTTTGATGGCGATGGGTTATAGCAGTATGCGCGGTTTTGGCAGTGTACACCCAACGGTTGGCGAATTAAGATATGGTCATTTACCAGTTAGAATTAAAGATCCATCAGGCAGAATCAGGTATGCCGGAAAAATAGAAATTACTGAGGCTGAAATGGTATCGAGTGTATCCGCGGCAAAAAAGAATGCGGTTCCAAAATTCACCATTGGCTATGGTTTATGCTTTGGTCAGAACGACACCAAGGTAATTTGTATGGGCATTTTAGATTCTACGATGCGTAGTCCAGACACAGGCTCACCGGCAAACGACCAGGAGTTTGTACTATATCATACCGAGGGCATCGAGGCTATGGGTTTCACTAATCACCTGAAGTTGCCACACTATGTCGATTTCCAATCGGCACTTAGCAATATACGCGGCGCAATAGAGCGGAACGAACAGTTGAAGGAAGGGCAAAAAGCCGAAGAAGTTACTTTTATGCAACCCTAAAAGGATTAATAATGGTTGAAAATAAAAAATACGTTAACAAATACAATTTTGCCTTTATTGATGAGGCAACCAAGAAGGAAATAAGGCGCAAGCTGTTAAAAGCCGTAGCCATACCTGGCTATCAGGTTCCCTATTCCTCGCCCGAAATGCCGATTTCGAGGGGTTGGGGTACAGGAGGTTTGCACGTTACTTTGGCTATTATTGGCAAAGCCGATGTGTTTAAAATCATTGATCAAGGGAGTGATGCCAGTGTAAATGCTTGCAACCTGCGGGAGTTTGTGCACATGATGACTAATTGTAAAACTACTTTTGATACCCGAGAGGCTACCTTGATACAAACCCGTCACCGTGTTACTGAAGAAGAGCTGAACGAAAACCAAATCTATATTTATCAGGTGCCGCAACCCGAACCATTGCGTGGGGTGGAGCGCTATGAAAATAAAACCCGACAAATGCACGGTGAGGCCGATTATGCGAAAATGTGGGTTTCGTTATATGAGCAAATTGTTAGGCATGGCGATATCATGTTGGGCGCAGGCTACCCTGTAAAGGTCAATGATCGTTACATTATGGCGCCTTCGCCTATACCAAAATGGGATTGCCCAAATATCAACCAATCAAAAGCCTTGCACTTGTTTGGAGCGGGTAGAGAGAAGCGTTTATATGCTGTACCACCACATACCAAAGTAGAGCCTTTGGAGTTTGAAGATGTGCAGTTTCATCCTGAAGATTTTTCAACCAGGGCCTGTTTTAAAACCGGATATAACAAAGTCTATTTAGATGAACTTTACTTTGATGATGGTACCCGCCATTTTGTAATAAACGATAGTAACTTTTTGGATAAGATGGTAAACCATGAACCAATTAAACAACATTCCAATAAATATTTAAGCGAACTGAAAAATGGAACGGAATGATGATAACTGGTTACTTAGAGTACGTAACCTAACCAAAATATATGGCGAGCCCAGCGAAAACACATTGTCACTAACTGGCCCGATGTTTAATTCAAATATTTGCCCTGAGACGGATAGCATTGTTGCCTGCGCGGGTATCGACTTTGATTTATATCCCGGAGAAGTTTTAGGTATTGTGGGCGAAAGTGGCTCGGGTAAAAGTACAGTAGTAAAACTATTGTATTTTGATATGGAGCAAACTGAAGGTACTGCTTGGTTAAAACCATATAATGACGGTTTGCAAAATATTCTATCAGAATCGAACCAGAAAAAGAGATATATCCGAAACCACTTGATGGGTATGGTTTATCAAAACCCCAGGGATGGTTTAAACTTCCGCTTTTCATCGGGAGGTAATATTGCGGAGAAACTGATTATGGCTGGCAATATGCACGTTGGAAACATCAGGGAGCGAGCATCTGATTTACTGAATAAAACAGAGGTTCCGGTGCAAAGGATGGACGATCGCCCTTCGTCCTTTAGCGGTGGTATGCAACAAAGGGTACAAATATCAAAAGCAATTGCCAATAACCCGCCTTTGTTGTTTTTGGATGAGGTAACTACAGGATTAGACGTTTCTGTACAAGCCAGGGTGCTCGATTTAATTCGCGAACTACAACAAGATTTAGGTATTGCGATGATTGTGGTATCGCATGATTTATCAGTCATCCGCATGTTAACCGACCGTACCATGGTGATGAAAAATGGACGGATTGTGGAAAGCGGATTAACCGACCAAATATTGCAAGACCCGCAACATGAGTATTCACAATTGCTGGTAAGCTCATTATTATAAATTAATTAAGCTGCATTTTACCTTTTAAGGAGATATAAATGAATATTTTAGAAGTAAGTGACCTGAGTAAAAATTTCAACCTTCATATCCTGAACGATAAGAAAATTGAAGCCTTGAAAAACATCAACTTTACAATGAAGGAAGGCGAAATTATTGGTCTTACCGGAAAATCAGGTTCAGGAAAATCGAGCTTAATGAAATGTATATACCGTTCGTATTTAGCATCGGGTGGTGAAATTATCTATAATGCAAAGGCTGGTAAAATTGATTTGGTAAAGGCAACCGATCATGAAATTATACAACTCCGTAAAACAGAGATTACATATTGCTCGCAATTTTTAAGCGTAATACCAAGGGTAACAGCAGTGGAGGTGGTTTGCGAAAATTTATTTAGGGCGCAAAAAGAAAAGAGCCAAGCCAGAGAAATGGCAAAGGAGATGTTGGAGAAACTTGGCTTACCAACCAGTTTATGGGATGCCTTCCCGGTTACTTTTAGCGGTGGTGAGCAACAGCGTATTAACGTAGCAAGAGCAATTATTGCTAGTCCACGGTTTTTGTTGATTGATGAACCAACCGCCTCCCTCGACCAGAAAACCAAGGATGTGGTGGTTGATTTGATACTGAGTTTGAAGCGGAACGGCACTTCGGTATTATGCATTTCGCACGATGAATATACATTAGATAGGTTAGTAGATCGTAGGTTAGCATTGCATTTGGGTGAAATTGAACAATTGCAGGGAATTGCAGGTTAAAACTTACATTGTTAAAATAGCATGGATACTTTTATAATAAAAAACGCGGTTATTGTTACACAAAATGAAGTAATTCCATTGGGATCGGTATTGGTTGAACATGGATTGATTACCCTAATTGCTGAAAATATTGATCCAAGGCATGCTAATTCAATTATTGATGCAGAGGGAGCATATCTACTACCTGGAATTATCGACATTCATACTGATGCCTTGGATGCGGAGATCATGCCAAGAAGTGGAGCTGATATGCCCATAAATGTAGCCTTCAGAGAACTTGAAAGGAAAATGAGCGGTTGCGGTTTTACAACAGTTTACCATTCCATGCATCTCGGTTATGACATGGCCGAACTGCATTCCAAAAGCAAGTATAGCCGTTTAGAAGTTTTTAATACGGTTTATGAAGCCTCTAAAGGAAGTACCCTTTTAAACAATAAAATACATTTACGCTTTGAGCTTTCGGGTGTGAGTGCCTATCAAACTTGTTTTGAATTGATGGATCAAGGGTATATATCCTTACTATCAGTGATGGACCATACTCCCGGACAAGGGCAAATATCAAAAGAGCATTTTATCTCATTTATTATGAAAATGGGAAAATCTGCAGATGAAGCAGAATTGGCCTATCAGGAAAAAATTACCCTCCCTATTATTGAAGGTGAAGCATTAGAAGCGCTTATTAAGCATGCCCAAAAATTACATATTACTGTTGCCTCGCATGATGATGATACCGTTGAAAAGGTGAGTTATATGCATAGCCTTGGTGTAAATATTTGCGAATTCCCAATAAATATGGAAACGGCAACCCAAGCAACCAACTTAGGTATGCATGTAGTAGGTGGAGCATCAAACATTTTAAGGGGAGGCTCACTGTCTGGAAATTTGAACATGAAGGATGCGGTATTGCAAGGTAAAATTGATACATTATGTTCTGATTACTATCCTCCAGCCATTTTACATTCCATTTTTAAGCTCCATCTCGAAAACAATTTACCACTTTACGAGGCAGTAAACCTTGCAACGATAAACCCGGCAAAAGCAGCAGGTATAAATAAACAAACCGGCAGTATTGAAGTTGGTAAAGATGCCGATTTAATAATTGTGAAGCTTGTTGATGATATCCCAATGGTAACCCATACCATTGTTAGGGGAAATTTAGTTGCGCTGGCCAGCAATAAGATAAGCTATAACCAACACAAAAAAATAACCGACCAATACTCCTTAGCCAATGAACGATAATAATACAAAGCCCCAAATTAATGAGGTAACCGATCTTCCTTTCGCCGATTTTAACCATCGGCAAAAGCATGAATTAACCGCACAAAGAATTAAAGAAAGAACGCTTGAGGTAAAGCCTGCTGGTAATTTTGTTTATAATGGCTATAAATGGCAACCTATTGAATATGAAGGATTTGCCATAATTTCGATGGTTAATGAACATGAAGATAATGCGCCATTAACCGAAAGACTCATACAAATTCAAGAAGAATTACATGATAATTTAACCCCTAGTTATGGGTTTTACCAATTGCCGCCTGAGAGTTTTCACCAAACCATAGCCAATACCCTTTCGGCAGATAGGTTTAAGCGTAATGTTTTAAACAAAGGCTTGGAATCAAAATATCCTGATATGGTAAACCAAGCCTTCAATTCATTTGAATTGGAGGCTTTTGATTATCCGATAGGAATGAAAATGTTGGGACTAAGTGTTTTTGGTACCGCCATTGGTGCATTAGGTGTTTTTGAAAACGAAGAAGAGTATAACCGGATTATAAATTTTAGAGCTGGTTTTTACAGCAACCCGGCTTTAAAAGAACTAGATGTAAGAATGACTCGCCCCTTTATAGGACATATTACTTTAGCTTATGTGGAGCATGGTTTAAACAAAAACCAAAAAGACCAATTAGCCACTGTATTGAACGAAATAAATGAAACCATGGCCGAAGAACGCAATTACTTTAATATTAGTAATACAGGCTTAAGGCGATACCACCATTTAGCAGAATTTAAAAAGCAACCAAATTACCCATCAAAAGCGATTTAAAATGATACATATCCAAAATTTTCCGTTGGTTACCGAATCAGAAAAAGTTCAACACCTAAGTGAAGAGCCCTATATTCATCCAACATGTAAAATTAAGGATAGTAGCATAGGAGCTTGGACAGCCCTAGGAGCACAAACCTGGCTGGTTGAATCAAGCTTTGGGGATTATAGCTATACGGCAGGGAATGTCCAAATAATCTATTCCGAAATTGGTAAATATTGCTCTATTGCAAATAGTGTACGCATCAACCCTGGCAACCACCCGCATTGGCGCGTAACCCAACACCATATGACCTATCGCCGAGTAAACTATGGCTTAGATGCCAAAGACGATACCGAATTTTTTCAATGGCGCCGCGATCATCATTGCCAAATTGGTCACGATGTTTGGATAGGGCATGGTGCTGTGATTATGCCGGGTGTTAAGATTGGGACAGGGGCCATCATAGGCTCTGGTGCTGTGGTAACTAAGGATATAGGTCCTTACGAAATTGCTGTTGGGGTTGCCGCAAAAGTGATTAAAAAACGTTTTGAAGAACCCGTTATTGAAAAACTACTGGCCAGCCAATGGTGGAATTGGAACCGAAATGAGCTGGAAAGCAACTTTAAAGATTTATTGGATGTTGACACATTTATAAATAAGCACACAAAATGAATAAGATTTTAAAATTAGTTGCTTTTTTATTGGTATTGCTTTTTGCCGCCTGTAAAAACAAGAGCTCGCTTGAGAACAACGGAATACCGCAAACCTTGATAATTGGAAATATCCAAACCGAAAATTTTCAGGAAATAAAAAATATTAGAGAAAAAATAAGAGAGTACCTTCAAAAAAAGCTGGGTATGCCTGTTGAAATGATTTCCTCAACTGATTACAACGGGATTATTGAAGGCTTAAAATCAAACAAATTGCATGTTGCTAATTTACCACCTTTTGCATATGTAATTGCCACGCGCAACATGAAATTGATTCCGATGGTAACCTTAGGCTCGAATGGCAAGCCCTCTACTTATCATAGCGTCATTATGGTCAACGCAAAAAGCAATATATACACCATGGATGATGTAAAAAAGAACGCTAAGAAACTATCCTTTTGTTTTGTTGAGCCTGCCTCAGCTTCAGGTCATTTAGTACCCCGTGGGTATTTAAACACCATTGGCATTAACCCGGAAACCGATTTTAAGCAAACTATTTTTGCGGGGAACCATGCCGCTTCAGTATTATCAATAAAGGCAGGTAAAATTGACGTAGGATGCACCACCGAGGTAGCATTTAATATTATGATTAGAGCAAAAATGCTTGAACCTAATGATATTAGGGTAATATGGAGATCAGAACCTATCGTAAACGATCCAATAGTTGCAGTAGATGGTTTAAATAAAGATTTAGTGAAACGTATTCAAAAAGCCTACTTGGATATGAGCAAAGATGAACCTGTACTTTTAAACACCTATGTTAGGCTTTTCACAAAAGATACTGCAAAACGCAGCTATATGATAGCTCAGGATAGCATGTACAATAGCTTACGTAAAATAGCATCGGGCATAAAAAGTTTAAAAGCAAATTAAATATGAAAGCGTTTTTTATCAGTATTTTTTCAGCACTCTTGCTTTTTTCGGGCTGTGCCGAAAAGGGGGATATCAACAGCAATGGCATCCCCTACAAATTATCAATAGGACTTTATGGTGGCGATAACCCTGCCCAAACCAAGGAAGCTATTGAACCATTACGCTTATACCTTCAAAAAAAGATGGGGATGGAGGTAGAAATGTTTTTTACGACCGATTATACTTCGGTAATTGAAGCCCTACGAGCTCATAAAATTCAGGCGGCACAATTTAACCCCTTTGCTTATGTAATAGCTACCCAAAAACCTGGATTATGGCCAATGGTTACACTCGGGATAAATGGTCGTCCCTCATTTTATAAAAGTATCATTATCACCAACCCAAAAACAGGTATTAAAACAATGGAGGAAGTGAAAGCCAAGGCCAAAAATCTAACATTGGCCTTTGCCGACCCTGCTTCAACTTCTGGGCATTTAATTCCAAGGGCATACTTAAATACTAGTGGCTTAAACCCCGACAGTGCCTTTAAGCAAGCCATTTTTGCCGGAAGTCATGCAGCCGCCATATTGAGTGTAAAATCGGGTAAAGTTGATTTGGGCTGTACCAACCTTGACTTATCTTTAAATAAATTAATCCGTGAAGGTACGGTAAAACAAGATGAAGTTATCATACTATGGACCTCCCCTCCTATCCTGAATGATGTTTTTACCATCCGTACTGATATTAATAAAGACTTTGCTAACAAATTGCAACAAGCATATATAGATATGGCAAAGGAAGATAGTAATGCATTCAAAAAATATGCGGGACTCTATTTTCCCGATACCCGTAACATGAGCTATATCGCAACGCAAGATTCGGCATATAACAGCCTACGCAAAATTGCGGGTAAGGTGAAACAATTTAAAATGAATAAGTAAATCCCATTAAAAATGAAAAGGCTGATTATACCATTTTTGTTGTTAACCTTTATGGGTTGCAAAAACCCAACCGATTTAAATAAAGACGGCATCCCAGATGAATTAGCCATAGCCTTATTTGCCGGTGGTGATAATCCCGGAGCCATCAAAGCTGGTATGGAGCCATTTAAAATCTATCTCGAAAAAAAATTAGGCATCAAGGTAAAATATCAATTCACTACCGATTATAACGCCACTATTGAAGCCATCAGGGCAAAAAAGGTACATATCGCTTATTTAAGTCCGTTCAGTTATGTGCTGGCATCACAAAAACACGATATTACCCCATTGGTTACCATTGGCGAAAACGGCAAGCCTACCATGTACCATAGCGTAATTTTCACTAATAATTTTACAGGCATCAATACCATGGCCGATTTAAAAGCTAAGGCCAAGCAATTAACTATTTGTTTTTCGGATCCCGCCTCTACTTCCGGGCACTTAATACCAAGAGCCTATTTAACAACCCTCGGTATCAACACCGATAACGCCTTTAAGGCAAATATTTTTGCTGGTAGTCACGCGGCATCTGTGCTTTCGGTAGCATCCCAAAAAATTGATATCGGCTGTTCTGCCATTGAATATGGTATTGAAAAACTGGAGCGTGGCAATTTGGTAAAAAAGGAAGATTTGAAAATCTTGTGGACTTCGGATCCAATAGTGTCATCGCCCATTGTTATCAGGAATGATGTGAACAAAGTTTTTGCTGAAAAATTAAAGAATATTTACTTAAACCTCTCGCACAATGCACCTGAAGTTTTTGCAGCCTATTTAAAACTATACCACCCCGATTATAAAAAACTTTCTTATATCCCGGTTCAGGATTCATTGTATAACGGCATTCGCAAAATTGCCCGTGGTATCAAAAATCTGAATATGGCTGGCAATTAATGTTAATAATTTAAAACCAATGATTGAAGTAAGAAACTTATGCAAAACATTGCCCAACGGACGAAAGTTGCTGGATGGCATAAGCTTTAAGGTAAAAAAAGGCGAGTTTGTTGGCATTTTGGGCCCCAGCGGTGCAGGCAAAACCCTAACGCTGCGTTGCCTAAATGGCTTGTTAAAACCCGATTCGGGTGAGGTAATTGTGGAAGACGCTATTGGTAATAGGTATGATATCTGCAAAATAAATAAAAAACAACTCAGACAAATTCGCCAGCAAATAGGGGTCATATTTCAAGGGTATCATTTGGTAAAACGACTAACAGCGCTCGAGAATGTAATGATTGGCAGATTAGGACAAATAAATACCTTGCGCAGTATAGTATATGGCTTTACCGATGAAGAAGCTGCGGAAGCCATGACTGCCCTTGAGCAGGTTAAAATTGGCAATTTAGCCAATGCAAAAACGGGTAATTTAAGCGGAGGCGAAATGCAAAGGGTGGCTATAGCAAGAGCCATATTCCAGAAGCCTACTATGTTAATCGCCGACGAGCCCATCTCTAATCTCGACCCAAGTAATGCCAAAACCATTATGAAATTGATCAGGCCATTATCGCAAAACATACCTGTGGTAGGGGTGTTTCACCAACCCGAAATGACCGCTAAATATTGTACACGTGTAATAGCCATTAAAGATGGAAAGGTTTTTTACGATGGCGACCCTAAACTATCAAACAAACAATTGGCCGATATTTATGGCGAAGAGTTAAGTTTAATTGAACAGCAAGAACAAGGCTTTTATAATTGATGACCATGCGATACAGCCTTAAAAGATACCGCAAATTTGTAATCCCGGTAATAGGTTTACTGGTGGTTACCGAAGGGGCATCGATATTATGCAAGGCCGATTTTACATCCTTATGGCTTGGCATTGTGGATGGGTTAAAATTTATTGGCACCATGTTTCCCCCAGAATGGTCATCTTTTGGCGATATGATTGTGCCTGCCTTTCAATCTATCCTAATAGCTTTTTTGGGGACGGTATTTGGCACACTGTTGTCAATTATTTTCGCCGTTTTTGCCTCTTCAAATCTAACCTATAAGTGGCTTCGTAACATTACCCGATTTTTGATAGGATTTGAACGTTCATTACCCGAAATTATTCAACTTTTGCTACTGATAGCTGCATTTGGTTTAGGGCCAATGGCAGGTATTATTGCATTGGCTCTAGGTTGTGTTGGAATGCTCGGTAAATTATTGGCTGATACCATTGAAGAGTTGGATCTGGTTATGTTGGAGGCCATGCAATCGGTTGGAGCTAATAAAATCCAAATTGTTGTATTTGGCGTTTTACCTCAAATTATTCCTAATCTAATATCTTTCGCTTTGTTCCGCTTTGAGATGAATATCCGCCTCTCAGTAATTTTAGGGGCAGTTGGTGCAGGTGGCATAGGTTATCAGCTTGATTATTCATTTGGCATGTTGCAATACCATAAGGCACTAACCGCATTAATCGTAATTATCATCATGATATTCGGTACCGAAAAACTTTCACAAGTATTGCGCGATCGGGTAAAAATGGAAGGGGCGTTAAAATGAGCGAACAAAATCCATATATCATCCCTTCGGCACAATACAAAAAAAGGGTAACAGCATTTAGCATTGCTTCCGTAATAGTTTGTTTGGCCTGTGTTTACATGAATTTTAATCCATTCATGGTATTTACAGAATTTCATTATGTAACCGATTTATTGAAGGAAATGTTCCCGCCAAATTATAAGGTGGTTGCTGATAATACTTCTATTCCATTTTCAATATTGCTTACCATAGCAATGGCATTTTTGGGCACCTTATATGGCGGTATCATTGCCATTATTTTGGCCTTTCTGTCTGCATCAAATATTATTCCTTATAAAATTATCCGATCAATAATAAATGTAATTGTTTCATTTTTTAGGGTGATACCTAGCTTGGTGGTGGTACTTATTTTTGTGATAGCAGTTGGTCCGGGGCCATTTGCTGGAATGCTTACCTTGGTTGTTTTAACCATCGGCACATTCGGCAAGCTATTTCGCGAAGTAATTGAAAACACCGAGAACCCACCGGGCGAAGCTATCTATTCTGTCGGGGCGGCGAGGGTACAGGTTATAAAATATTCTATCATCCCACAAATACTACCTACGCTTATCGCTAATTTGCTATACGCATTTGATGTAAATATGAGGGCCGCCATAGCTTTGGGTATTTTTGGTGGCGGCGGTATTGGGTTCGAGTTTCAACTGGCAAAAAGCGTTTTACATTATAAAGATGTTACTGCCCTCATTAGCATCATTATCGTGCTGGTTTTTGTGGTAGAGAAGCTGTCGGACTATTTGCGCAAGAAAATTTTAGGCGAAGGCAAATTGAAATAAATATGATTAATATAAATCACGGAGAATTTGAAGACCCCTGGCGTGGCTCCAAGGCCATGACCGAGGAGCCCTGGATACATGAAACAGCATTGGTAAAAAATTGCAATGTGGGCGTTTGGACAGTTATTGGGCAACGTTGCGAGGTAATTAATAGCGATATCATGGATTATACTTACCTCATTCGTGATTCGGATATTTTTAATGCCGAGGTGGGCAAGTTTGCCAACATTGCTTCGCATGTGCGCATCAACCCGGTAAACCATCCCATGTGGCGGGCAACCTTGCATCATTTTACCTATCGGGCGGTTTCGCACCTGATGGATACCGAAGACGATGATGCCAACGAAGTTTCAAACTGGCGCAACAGCAACCGGGTAATTATTGGTCCGGATGTTTGGATTGGTCATGCCGCCATCATCATGCCGGGGGTATCAATCGGTACAGGCGCCATTATAGGTTCTGGCTCGGTGGTAACCAAAAATGTGCCCGATTATACCATTGTGGCAGGTAATCCCGCAAAGATGATCCGCCGGCGTGTTACCGAGCCGGTAGAGGCCGCTTTGAAACGCATACAATGGTGGGATTGGTCGCGCGAGCAGCTGATTGCTGGTTTGCCCGATTTTAGAAAACTGGATGCCACCGCATTTGCTAAAAAATACGATTCCATATAAGTTGGCAAGTTAAGAGGGTATGTAATTTTTTAAATTAATTAACCTTATAAATAACTAATGGGCTACTAATAATTAGGATTTATTTTTACCGCACTACAGTACAACAATGAATAATCAGCTACTTACCAACGCCAGAATTGTTACTCCAACCCACAATTTCATGGGTTCTGTCAAAATCCAAAATGGTATTATAACCGAGATTGTAAAAGATAAATTTTATCCTGAAGGCACCGATTTACGAGGCCAATGGTTGATACCCGGTTGCATAGATATCCATACCGATTATTTGGAAAAGGAGCTTTTCCCTCGCCCAAGCGCACCCTTCCCCTTGCCTTTCGCCCTTCATTTTATGGATGCCCGCGCGGCAGCCTGTGGCCTGACCACCGTTTTTACTGCCTTAAGTTTCTCCGACAATGAAGGCAAAAACCGCAGTTTAAATGGTGCTATGGATTTGGCTCGTGAAATTGATGAAACAAGACATTCGCTGTTGGTACGCCATTTTTTGCATGCCCGTATCGACCCAAACTCAGATGGCATTTTGGCTTATTTAGACGAGATGCGCACGCTGGAAAGCCTGTATTTAGTGGTTTATAACGACCAGATACCCGGTCAGCGTCAGTTTACACTGGAGCAACAGGTAGAGATGCGGGTAAAAGGCATGGGCATTACACCCGATGAAGCCATGGCATTATTGCTAAATAAGGCCGAAGCCCTAAAACACATCAACAACCGCAAACAGATACAGGAAGCCTTTATCGACAAATATATTATTGGCAGCCATGATGATACCACTATTGAACATGTAGACGAAGGCAAGCATTATGGTGCCACGCTATCCGAAATGCCAACTACCTTGGAGGCCGCACGCCGTGCCAAGGAGCTGGGTTTGTGGGTATGCCTGGGTGCGCCAAACTATTATCGGGGTGGTTCGCACTGCGGCAACTTGAGCAGTTTGGATGCTTTGGCCGAAGGCTTGGCAGATATTTTATGTTCCGATTACCACTTCCCTACCATGTTAGGCAGTGTGGTGAAAATGATGGAAACAGGTACCAAGCCTAGCGACGCGGTTAACTTGGTAACCCTAAACCCCGCCAAAATGCTTTGTTTCGACCATGAAATAGGCAGCATTGAAGTAGGTAAAAAAGCCGATTTGGTGGCATTTGCCAGCAAAAAATCGTTCGCCTCCGTATCATTGGTATTGGTGGATGGTTTGGTTAAATACAGCTCCAATTACAATACGCCTATAAAACCATTGCTAGCCGAAGGCAAAACAGTAAATTTTACAGCAAATAGTTAAGCATGAAACTTGGGATTATTGCCGACATACACGAAGATATTGTAGCGCTTAAAAATGCTTTTGAGGTCCTCAACCAAGCCGGATGTACCGAGATAGTTTGCTTAGGCGACATGATTGGTTATAAGGTTAACACCTATTACTACCTGGATACCCGTAACGCGCACGAGTGTGTTGCCATGGTACGAGCCAACTGCAAAACGGTGCTAATAGGCAATAACGACTTGAACCAGATAAAGAAGTTACCTTCCCATACCGGAGGTTTCCACTTTCCTGAGAATTGGTACGAGCTTGATTTTTTTGAAAAGAAAAAGCTGAGCGATAACCAAGTTTTTTTGTACGATGATGTGTACCTAAACGCCATACTTACCCTAGCCGACCGCGATTGGCTCTGTTCCCTACCCGAATACGCGGTGGTTAATTATGATGGGTTCGACATATTTTTATCCCACTTTGCCTATCCCGATTTAAACGGAGTAACTACCCATTTCCCCAAAATGGCCGAAGAGTTTAACGCTCACCTTAAATTTATTGAGCAGCATCATTGTAGCATAGGGTTCTCGGGCCATATGCATTACGAAGGGCTCAGCATATGCACCCCCAACCAACTGGAGCGCAACCCCTTTGGCAAATACAAACTAAACCACGAACTGCAATACCTATACGGCCCCTGCACCGCCCGTTGCCAGTTCAACAATGGCGTACTTATTTTTGATACGCAGAAATTTGAGGTAGAAGCGGTGCCATTGGTATTTGGATAAAATGATAAATTTCTTTATTATTAGTTTTTCAATTAGTAAAAGTTAAGAAATATAAAAACTCATCCTGCTCTCTAAAATATAAAATTTATTGTTTAAAAAATTGCTGTTAATACAATTTTCTTTCAATTTTGAATAATAAAAGTAGAACATTGAAAAATGTAAAAAAAGAGAACCTTCCTACTAAAATTTGTAAAACCTGCAACAGACCTTTTACTTGGAGAAAAAAATGGGAAAGGTGTTGGGATGAAGTATTATATTGTAGTGAGGCTTGTAAAAAGAACAGGAAATAATTTTATTAAACCAGGTGTTAAAAAAACATATATCTTATTAATTCCTAAATAAACAAAATGTATAGCCTTAAACAAAAAGGGCATCTCAAATATTTGAAATACCCTTTTATTTTAAGCATTAAAAGTTTAATCAATAGCAATCATGTTCTCAATTGTAGGTTCTGTAAATATTGATTCATCTAAAGCTACTAAGCATCTAATTTTGTTAATTATATCAGGTACCACTCCAGCTATGGCTGGGGTTAGCTCGATGCCTTGTTGTTGAATAGAATGTATACTTACCACAAAAAGATCAATTTCGGGCATTTTGCCTAATACTTGTAGAGCACTTACTAAGTCTTTTAAACCTATATCATGTGTACTCATAGCCGGAGGGAAATCAGAAGCAAACCTTGGTTTTATGAGACGAATGGTTCCCGGAGTATTTCCATCTAGGGTGGCATCCACCAAAATAACATGTTTGTAAATTTCAAAATACTCTAGCAAGTAAAAGCCACCAGTACCCCCATCAAGCACATCAACACCAGCTGGTAATAGTTCATTCTCTAATTGTTTAGCAACGTGTACTCCTATGCCTTCATCACCCATTAGGTAATTACCAATCCCAAGTATTAAAGTGTTTTTATTTCTTTCCATTTTCTTTTTCGGGGTTTGGGGTTTGATGCGCGTTCTTTTCAAACATTTCCTCTTCAATAAACTTAAATCCTCCACCCATGCTGCTGATTTCGCCGCGACCTTCAACATAATCATGATAAAATACCAAATAAACGTGAACGATAGCAAAAAGAATGAAAAACCACATTGACCAGTGGTGGATTTGTCTGGTTAAAATATCGCCGCCAAATATAGCAGGTACCCAAGCGAATAATTTAGGCAGCCACCAGGATGACATACCAGCATATAAGCCAAAACCTGTTAAACATTGAACCAAGAAGGCTAGGAAAGTTAAAAAATAAATAAAACCTGCCATGGCATTATGCCCAATACTTAAATGGTCCTGCTCTTTACCATCCTTTTTCAGCATCAAGATATCAATTTTAAATACTACCCACATCTCTTTAAAAAATCTTTTTGAAGTGGGGATAAATTGCTTCCAGTTGGCAAATTTGTTACCTACAAAACCCCAGTATAAACGGAATAGGAAATTAAAAAAGAACAGGTAAGCGGCCGCAAAATGAAAATACCTAATCCAGCCCATTGTATATTGATGCGAGGCATCATTATGACTTAATAGACCCAGCGGGTTAGATATATAAAAACCTGTTATTACCAAAACTAATATAACCAACGCGTTTAGCCAGTGATAAAACCTTACCGGCAGTTCCCACACATAAACCCTTCGTAAGCGTGGGATATGTATATATTTATTTGACATACTATTGTTTTTAAATTAATCGCCTAAAACACTTACCCTATTAATTGTTTTACCTTCTTCATCATATAAATGCACGCTGCAAGCCATACATGGGTCGAAACTATGAATGGTTCTTAATATTTCCAATGGTTGCGTTTCGTCTGAAACCGGTGTATCAATGAGTGCCGCCTCATAGGCCGACATACCGCCTTTGCTGTCGCGTGGGGATGCGTTCCATGTAGTTGGTACCACTAATTGGTAATTGGCTATTTTTTGATCTTGGATATTTATCCAATGCGCCAGCGCACCGCGAGGTGCCTCAGTATGCCCAACCCCAAATGCCGATTTTGGCCAAGTCGCCGGGTCAAATTTGCTCATATCAGCCATACGGGTATCCCCAGCTTTTATGTTTGCCAACAATTGGTTATAAAAATCAAGTCCCCATTGGGCAGTTAAAGTGCTTTCCAGTCCGCGAGCTGCTGTTCGACCTAAGGTAGAGAACAAGGCAGTAATAGGTACATTCAAATCTTTCAAAGCCTTATCAACTACCTCCTTAAAATCTTCTCTTCCAAGCCCATAACCTACTAGCACCCTTGCCAAAGGCCCTACTTCCATAGCATTGCCTTTCCACCTTGGTGTTTTTAAATAGCTATATTTTTTATCAGTTTCCAAATGGTCGAATGGTGGTTTTGGTCCGCTATATTTTACCTTACTTTCGCCTTTCCATGGATGCAACCCTTGATCGTTTCCACCTGCATATTCATACCATGAGTGGGTAATAAACTCTTGTACCTCATCATCTTTCCTTAAATCAACCTCGTAAATTTTGCTTACATCCTTATTTAGGATGGCACCACCAGGGAATTTATATGCAGAAGAATCACGATAGCCGTTGGTTGGTAAATCGCCATAAACCAAATAATTACCCAATCCACCTCCAATTGCACCCCAATCTTTATAAAAGGAGGCTATAGCCATCAAATCAGGTATATAAACCTGTTCTATAAAATCTTTACCATCCTGCAAAAGCTGACCAACATAGGCCAGTCTTTCGGCATTGATCATGCTTACATCATCTAAGTTGATAGCACAGGCCATCCCTCCTACTAAATAATTAGGGTGTGGGTTTTTACCTCCAAAAATGGCGTGTATTTTTACAATTTCCTTTTGCCATTCCAATGCTTCAAGGTAATGCGCTAGGCCAATTAGGTTAACTTCGGCTGGCAATTTATAGGCTTTATGTCCCCAATATCCGTTTGAGAAGATACCTAACTGTCCACTGGCTACAAACTTGCCAATGCGTTTTTGGATATCGCTAAAATATCCTGTCGAACTTTTTGGCCAATGTGATATACTTTGTGCGAGTTCCGAAGTTTTTTTTGGGTCGGCTTTTAGTGCATTTACCACATCAACCCAATCCATGGCATGCAAATGGTAAAAATGCACCACATGGTCGTGCATGTATTGTGCACAAAACATAATATTGCGCACCAGTTCAGCATTTGGTGGTATTTTAATATCCAAAGCATCTTCAACGCATCTAACCGAAGTTAATGAGTGAATGGAAGTACAAACTCCACAAACCCTGCCAACAAATGCCCAGGCATCGCGTGGGTCGCGGCCTTGTAAAATTTCTTCTAGCAATCGCACCATGGTGCCACTGCTAAAGGCGTCTTTTATTTTACCGTTCTCAATATCCGCTTCTATTCGTAAATGACCTTCAATCCTAGTGATAGGGTCAACAACTATTCTCTTACTCATGATTTTATATTATTATGATTTGAGTTGTTTTTATGATTCCAATTCGTGCTCGCTTTCATTACCTTCTTCTATGTGGTTATGTATGGTTTTGCCTTTGCCAAAATTGGTAGCCACCGCATGAACGGCAACCGCGCCTAAAGTAACTCCCAGTGCTACTTTACCTAAAGTATCAGCATCGGCTTCAATACCAAAACCAGCAAAAGCGGATGCCCTATCATATAACCTGCCGTTGTCCCAAAAATTCTCTTCGCTACAACCTATGCAAGGATGCCCTGCTTGAATTGGGAAACTGGTACCTCCGTTCCATTTAGTAACCGCACAAGCATTGTAAGTAGTTGGCCCTTTGCACCCCATTTTGTAAAGGCAATAACCGTTTTTAGCATTTTCGTCGTCAAAGCTCTCCACAAATAAGCCAGCATCATAAAACGGACGGCGATAACAGGTATCGTGCACACGTTTGTTGTAAAATGCTTTTGGACGCCCTAGCCTATCTAATTCAGGTATTTTGCCGAATGTTAAGTAATGAACAATAACTCCAGCCATTACCTCGCCAATTGGTGGGCAACCGGGTACTTTAATAATTGGTTTATTTGTAATAAGCTTATGAATTGGGGTTGCCTTTGTAGGATTTGGTTTGGCCGATTGTACACAACCATTACTGGCACAGCTACCCCATGCAATAATGGCGGCAGCGCCTTCTGCCACCTCATTTAATATTTGGAAAGAGGTTTTACCACCTATCATACAATAAACACCATCGGCACCCATTGGCACGCTACCTTCAACACATAAAATGTATTGCCCTTTATATTTGGTCATGGTGTTATTGAGTGCGGCTTCGGCCTGGGTGCCTGATGCAGCCATTAAGGTCTCACTATAATCTAGTGAAATTTTATCAAGCAAGATATCCGCGACTATAGGGTGTGATGAACGGATGAAACTTTCGCTGCAACAGGTACACTCTTGAAAATGCAGCCATATAACCGGCATTCTTGGTTTTGTTTGTAAAGCCTTAGCAACCTGACCTATGGCAGATTGCTCTAAACCTATAAAGGCGGTCATTAAACTTACAAACTTCACAAAATCGCGTCGGGAGTACCCTTTTCGCTCAACCTCCTCGTAATAAGTAGGTTGTTTAGGAATAATATCATTATCCATAATTTTTTTGTTTTAAATGATTGGCTAACTCAGGCTAATTGGTTAAATAATTATATCAAATGTACTTGAGTATTTTTCATCACAAATAAGCAGAGTCACTTAATAGTGTGATAGTTATCACATATAAACTTTATTGATTAGGATACATTTGAATTATGTTTTAATAACAAAATGGTCAAACTAGTCCATTGTAAATTTGAAACAAAATTAACCTGATAATCAATCAAGAAGTATGCACGAGCTTTCCATAGTAATGGGAATTATTAAGATAGCCGAGGATTATGCCAAGGCAGCTGATGCACAATTTATTGATGAAATAGAGCTTGATATAGGAGCCCTGAGCGGGATTGATATGCA
Source organism: uncultured Mucilaginibacter sp. (assembly GCA_903891475.1). GTDB lineage: Bacteria > Bacteroidota > Bacteroidia > Sphingobacteriales > Sphingobacteriaceae > Mucilaginibacter. The sequence goes on along the minus strand of CAITEP010000028.1, from coordinate 3,494 downwards.
AAGCATGGAATTTGCTTGGACACAGGCTATAAAAGGAACCATGCTAAATGGAACTACAAAAAAGATAAATACTATTCTGGCAAAAGCCAAATGCCTTGATTGCGAGGCAGAATTTGAGATAAAAAATTATTTTGATGCTTGCCCAGCTTGTGGGGAGCATTTGATAGCTATTATGCAGGGAAAAGAGCTAAAAGTAAAATCTCTGCTGGTATCATAAATTAAATATTTAATAGAACTATTAAACCCTAGTATTATGTGTGCTACTTGCGGCTGTGGACCAGACAGCAAAACAACCTATCAATTAGTTGATAAAGATGAAAATAATGGACATGACCACAACCATCAACACCTTCATTCGCATGAGCATAGCCATACGCATGATCATGATGAAAAGCACAACCATTCACATCCCGAAAAAAAAGTGATTGATGTGGAGCAGGATATATTGCAGCAAAACAACCTATTAGCCGAGCGCAATCGAGGCTATTTTGATGCTAAAAATATATTGGCGTTAAATTTGGTAAGCTCTCCAGGTTCTGGAAAAACATCCTTACTTGAAAGAACATTAATAGATTTAAAAAATGAACTAGAATTTGTGGTAATTGAAGGCGACCAGCAAACCAATAATGATGCCAACAGGATTGCCGAAACAGGAACAAGGGTAACCCAAATAAATACTGGTAAAGGCTGTCATTTAGATGCGCATATGGTATTGCATGCCCTGCAAGGGCTAAAGCCTAAAGATAACTCCGTTATGTTTATTGAAAATGTAGGCAACTTGGTATGCCCGGCAATGTTTGATTTAGGTGAAAAGGAAAGAGTGGTAATAATAAGTGTTACGGAAGGAGATGACAAACCATTGAAATATCCCGATATGTTTTATAGCTCTACGCTTTGTATCATCAATAAAACCGACCTCTTGCCTTACGTACCCTTTGATATCGAAAAAGTAAAGGCAAATGCTAAAAAAGTGAATCATCATTTAGAGATTATAGAGGTAAGTTGCACTTCAGGTGAAGGATTAGATAAATGGTATAAATGGTTAAAATCAAAAGTATTACAACCAGAAGTTGTTTGTTAAAAGCTTATTTTTTTATTAATATATATTGAAGGGTATTACTTTAGAAAAGGTTTAAATTTTGAAGCTTATGTGTTTAGCGATTCCTGGTAAGATATTAGAAATAGATGCACAATTTGACGACTTGTTCCGAACTGGAAAAGTTTCATTCGGTGGAATTAGAAAAGATGTGAACTTGTGCATGCTCCCTTATGCCAAGGTGGGTGATTATGTTTTGGTACATGTTGGCGTAGCCATTGGTAAAGTAGATGAAGAGGAGGCAATTAAAGTTTTTAACTATTTAAAAGAAATGGGTGAAGTGGATGAATTAGATACCATTACTTAATTATATTGATTTCGAAATATTTTAACCAACTAATAAAACAAAAAAGGGAACAACTTAACACTGTTCCCTTTTACTTTGATATGTATATCTAAAAAAGAGATATACCTTTATTGTTTTTTAACTTCTACCCTACGATTCAATACCCTACCTTCCTCAGTGCTATTATCAGCTACTGGGTTGGCTTGACCAAATCCTTTTGCGGTTAGATTATCCGCACTAATTCCGGCGTTAATTAGATAAACTTTTACTGCATTGGCTCTGTCAATTGAAAGTTGCATATTATGTTCCTCTGTACCCTCGGCAGATGCATAACCGCTTAACGTGAATTTTACAGATGGATCAGCTTTCATTGATAAAACCGCATTATCCAATATTGGATACGATTCAGTTTTTAAAACCGATGAATTAAATTCAAACTGAATATTATTAAAACTATAGTTTATTTGTGGTGGAGCTGGTGGCGGCGGTGGAGGTACCGGAGCAGGCTCTGGTGGTTTTGGTGCTTCTACTACTTTTGCAACCTTGGCACTATCGGGTGCCGGTGGCGTAGGTTTTGGTGGAATTTTTTTTGCTTTACACGCTTCCAAGCAGGTGAAAAGAACAAGAATCAGAAAAAAATAATTGCTAATACGCGAATGTTTCATGTTTAATGAGTAATAGTTAATTGAAATAGCTTATGTTATAATGAATGATGAGGCAATATAAATAAATTCAACGTTTTATTGATTAATTTTTTTGATTTTTTGAAGCTAAAACCCAATACCTAGTAGATAATCCAAATAAAACAAACAAGCGAACCTGTAATGGTATTTAAAAAATTTACCATATTGTTTCCTACAAAACCTTTCCGCTCGAGCGTTGCTCCAATTAAGGAATCTACCAGGTTACCAATTGTACCGGAGACTATAATAGCACCTAAGAAATTAAAATTTCCAACTTCTAAACAAAAAACTATTGCCAATAATGATGAGCCAATAATGCCGATTACTAATCCTTCGATACTAATAATTCCGTCAGGGCCAGGTAAAGCCTTTTTTAAGCTTAAAGAATCGTAAAAATTGGAACCATATATTATACCTAATTCAGAGGATAATGTATCGGCCAAGGCTGCTGACAAGCTACCCGCTAACATAACTTGTAAAACGCTTAGATGTTGTGGAAAAAAAATAGCCAATAATGATAGTATTGCGGGCACACCGCCATTTGCAATTACCTGTTGAGCGGTACGCCCATTACTCTGATTTACATAAATCTTATTGAATTGTTTTTTAGAGGCTTTCCACTTGGTTGCAATGGTACCAATAACAAAAAATAAAATCAATAAGGTTAAGCCAATAAAACTTGTTCCTAGGTAAACTCCTAAACCAACAATAAATGCAGTTAATCCACCAAAAAATGTTAATTTTTTTAAAAAGTAAGAGCCAATGGCAGCAACAATTAAAATCGAAATGACAAAAATTAGGGTCAAATCCATATAACTTAACCCTAATATTTTAGAGCTGAATATTTCATGAAATTTAAAAAACAGTAAAAATTATTATTTAATAAAATCGGTTAACAATTACTATTGGTCGTCTTTCGATAAATAATACCTATAATTTTCAACATAGTAAGTACCTTGAACAATTGGAATTTCGATGGAGGTACTAAGTAGTTTCCAACCTTTATCAAAATATGGTTTTAGCGCCTGTAAAATTAGGTTCTCATGAGCAGGAAGCACATCTGTTGGCTTAACTTTTGGAGTTAAATTCACATATTTTAATTCTTGAACAGAATCAGTTCTGGTAACTATCATATTTGGAAGAGGCTTTCCAACAGCCACCCCGTTAAGTTCAGAAATGGTGATAACCATATAATTAGTTTTAGGCTTTTGTTGCGCAGTGGCATGGTAACTAAAACCTGAAGCAAATAGTAAGAAAAATATAACTTTTTTCATGATGTTGATGACTTATTAAAAGTATTCGATATTAAAATTAATAATAAAAGAAAGCATTGCTAAAATAAGAAATTTATAGGTTAGTTTAAACAGTTTATATACAATAAAACACATATTTTTATTATTAATCTATAAATTAACATATTATAATATAT
>CAITEP010000027.1 GCA_903891475.1 uncultured Mucilaginibacter sp. | reverse complement strand
TATATAAGTATATTCAGTTAATTTAATAATTAAAAATAGAAAGTATTTGATTCGGAGGGTAATAATTAGTTGGATATAGTCACCAAATAAATTAAAGATATTATTTTTTATGATATGTAAGGTTTTTGTTTAAGTGCTTCCGACGAGATTCGAACTCATATCGATGGTACCGGAAACCATAATTCTATCCATTGAACTACGGAAGCATATTATAGGCAAATATATGAATCTGAAATTATAGATTTATATTTAAAATGGCATTTGCATTTTTAATAATTTGGTATTGAAGTATGTATTTAATTACTAACTTCATTTTATTCTTTAAAAAAAAACTAAAATATTTAGTCATACACTAAGCTATGCTGCAAAATTTAAAATGGGTATTAATTATTTTATTTTCAAGTTCAATGGTAAACAATTCAACAGCTCAATTTATCTTTCCATTGTATGAATCAAATATTCCAAATTCAAAACCAACCATTGATAACGAAAAGGCCGAAACTACTGATAGCATTTTAAGAATAAGTAAAATTAGTCGACCAACAATAACAGCCTATTTTCCAGAAAAACCAAACGGTTCCGCCATAATTATTTGTCCTGGTGGTGGATACTGGATTGAGGCCGCAGGGCATGAAGGTTCAGATGTTGCTAAAAAATTTAATGAAAGCGGTATTACCGCATTTGTATTAAAATATCGCCTACCTGATACCTCAACTATGATTAATAAAGAAATAGGGCCATTACAGGATGCGCAACGCGCCATACAGTTTGTGCGTGAAAATGCTTCTAAATTTAAAATAAATGCAAATTCAATAGGTATAATGGGCTTTTCGGCTGGTGGACATCTGGCTTCTACCGCAGGAACACATTTCACCAAAAACTATATTGAAAATACTAAGAACATTAATCTTAGACCCGACTTTATGGTTTTAATATACCCGGTAATTAGTTTTACTGATAGTATTGGCCATATTGGCTCGCGCGATCAATTGATTGGGAAAAACCCTACTCAGGAGAAGGTTGTTGAATTTTCAAATGAATTCCATGTAAACAAAAATACACCGCCTACATTTTTGGTACAAGCAAAGGACGACTTTGTAAGCGTTAAAAACTCCTTATGTTTTGCAGATGCTTTGAAAAAAAATAAGGTTCCTTGTGACATCTATATTTATGAAAATGGTGGGCATGGTTATGGAATGAATAATAAAACTAGTCCAGTAAAATGGATGGATTTGGTGGTTGATTGGATGAAACAAATGAAGTTTATTCAGCCAGAGCATTAGCTCTAATTTGTTTGAACGCTACTTTTTTTCGCTGCAAGATTCCTATTTACCAATATTTAAATAAAACCACAGAATCGGTATATCAGCAAATTTATAAAACCTGATTACTTAAAATTTTGATTGTTTTATTTTGCCATTGTATTATAAAAATAATGATGAATATGTTCTTAATCATGAATAAAGCAGAAATTTAAAATACCTTTATCCGAAAAAAATAAGCTCAATAAGGGGCTTTGACTTTTAAAGGGTGATTAATTTTATAGGATGATTAAAACTGTTTTTATTACAAGCACAGAACCGCATAGCGGAAAATCTATTGTATCAATAGGCTTAATTGATATGTTGTTAGGCAAGGCTCAGAAAATAAGCTTCTTTAAGCCAATTATAAGTGATGATGAATCTCAAAAAAAGGATGGTCACATAAACACCATCATTAATCACTTTGGTTTACCAGCTACCTATGAGGAATCATACGCTTACACTTGGCAAGAAGCCGCTTTGCAAATGGAAACGGAAAACCAAGGTGAAATGCTGGATACCATTATCCGTAAATTCAAATATTTAGAGGATAACAGTGATTTTACGATTGTTGAGGGTACCGATTATTCAGGCAATGGTTCTGCTTTTGAGTTCGAAATTAATGTTCAAATTGCCAAAAATCTTAGAGCTCCAGTAATAATCGTAATTTCAGGCGAGGATAAACTAGCCAGTCAAATTGTTAATAGCGCATTAACTGCTGTCCATAATTTTGATGCCCGTGAGATAAAAGTACTAGGCTTAGTAATAAACAAAGTAAATAATGCGCATAGCCATGAAGTTGAATCATTTTTAAAAAAAGAATTACCTAATGAAACGTTGCTCACTATAATTTTAGAGAATAAAAGACTTAGAAGCCCTACGCTTAAAGAAATAACGGAACGGTTGAATGGAAAAATTCTTTTTGGTAAAGAGCATTTAAGTAATCAGGCCGATAATTTTGTAACAGGTGCAATGCAAGTACCCAATTTTCTAAATTATATAAAAGAAAACGTATTGATTATAACCCCTGGCGACCGCGGTGATATCATTATTAGTGCCTTGCAGGCCAATTTATCAACCAACTATCCCAAAATTGCTGGAATTGTTTTAACCGCAGGATATGAACCTGAGGAACCAATTATAAGGTTAATTAACGGATTGCAAACCATTGTACCAATTATTGCTGTTGAATCTGGAACTTTTCAAACAAGTAATGAGGTTGGTGCTATCAGATCAAAAATAACTGCCGATAACCCCAAAAAAATACAATTAGCCATAGATACCTTTAATAAATATACCGATATAGCTGAATTAAATAAACGCCTTATAACCTTTAAAGCTTCTGGAATTACCCCTCGTATGTTTCAGTATCAGCTAATTGAATGGGCAAAAAGCTCAAAAAAACATATTGTTTTATGCGAAGGTACTGATGAGCGGGTGTTGAAAGCCGCCTCAAGGTTAGAAAGTTTGGATATAGTAGACCTTACTATTTTAGGTAATTTAATTGAAATCCAAACCTTGGCAAAGCGTCTTGATATCAATGTTAATGGAATCAGGATTATTAACCCAGTTGAAGACGAGAAATTTGATGATTATGTAAATACGCTTTATGAATTACGGAAATCAAAAAATATAAACCTTGAAATGGCCAGAGACTTAATGACTGATGTAAGTTATTTTGGTACCATGATGGTTTATAAGAGTCATGCGGATGGTATGGTTTCGGGAGCTGTACATACAACTTTACATACGATAAGACCTGCTTTACAATTCATAAAAACAAAACCTGGAATTTCCCTAGTCTCATCAATATTTTTTATGTGCCTTGCCGATCGGGTTTCAGTATTTGGTGATTGCGCGGTAAATCCTAACCCAACAGCCGAGCAATTGGCAGAGATAGCCATCTCATCGGCCGAGAGCAGTAAACGTTTTGGTATTGAACCGCGAATTGCTATGTTATCATACTCATCAGGAACGTCGGGCGAAGGCGAAGAGGTTGAAAAAGTACGTAGAGCCACGCAAATTGTAAAGGAAAAGCATCCAGAACTTAAAATTGAAGGCCCCATACAATACGACGCGGCGGTTGATCCTGTTGTTGGAAGTAGTAAAATGCCCGGTTCAGAGGTTGCAGGAAGGGCCAGTGTTTTGATTTTCCCAGATTTAAATACTGGCAATAATACTTATAAAGCAGTGCAGCGCGAAACTGGTGCTTTGGCTATTGGCCCAATGCTTCAAGGTTTAAATAAACCAGTTAATGATTTAAGTAGAGGTTGTACTATTGATGATATCTTTAATACGGTCATTATCACCGCAATTCAATGTCAGGACAATTAATACTTACCATAAAAATACTGAATGAATATTTTTGTAATTAATACAGGTAGTAGCTCTATCAAATATCAATTATTTAATATGCCATCTTCCAAGCCAATATGCATTGGTATGGTTGAGCGAATTGGTATGGATAATACTAAAATTAACCATAAAACTTTTATAAATGGGATTGAAAAATCTATCATTTTACCTCTTAATGATGCCAATCATGAAATTGCATTAAGTAAGGTGAGCGAATTATTAGTTGATCAGGAATATGGTGTAATTTTATCAAGCAATGATATTGAAGTTGTTGGGCATAGAATAGTTCATGGGGGTGAAACATTTACACAACCTACTATAGTAACTGAGGAGGTAATGGAAAAATTGAAATCGACCTTTCAATTAGCGCCATTACACAATCCTGCAGGTTATCAAGGAATTCAAGTGTCCGGAAAGGTTTTTTGTAAAGCAAAACAAGTTTTAATTTTTGATACTGCTTTTCACCAAACTATGCCGGCAATTGCCTATAGATACGCTATCCCAAATACTTTTTATGATGAAAATAATATTAGGGCTTACGGATTTCATGGTACAAGCCATAAATTTATTTCAGAAAAAGCAGCTCAATACCTTAAGAATGATCAGCTAAAATTAATAAGTATACATTTAGGAAATGGATGTAGCATCGCTGCTATAAAAAAAGGTAAGTGTATTGATACCAGCATGGGTTTTGGCCCACTAAGCGGACTAATTATGGGTACCAGAAGTGGAGATATCGACCCGACTGTAATATTCTATCTTGTAAATACTTTAGGTTACAAACCGGATGAAGTGAATAATTTATTGAATAAAAAAAGTGGCATGTTAGGACTTACTGGTCATAGCGACATGAGAGATATAAGAAAGGCAATTGAAGCTGGTGATGAAGGTGCGAAGTTAGCTTATGAAATGTATGCCTATAGAATTAAAAAATACATAGGTGCTTATATGGCAGCCTTAAATGGTTTGGATGCAATTGTTTTTACAGCTGGGGTGGGGGAAAACGATCAATTAATTAGGGAAATGGTATGTGTTGATATGGAATATCTTGGTATTCAATTTGATGAAGTAAAAAACGAATTAAATGATAATCGTTTAAGAGAATTAAATTTTGAGAATTCCAAAGTTAAAATATTAGTGATTCCAACAAATGAAGAACTTGAAATTGCTAATCAATGTTTTAATTTACTGAAATAGTTTTTTCAGTAAATTTTAAAGGTAAATTATCTAAAATGTTGTCTTGCACTATTTAGAGATGAACTTATAAATTGTAAATGATTTATAGGTTTCACCAGGTCGTAAAACGGTGCTTGGAAATTGTGTTTTATTTGGCGAATCGGGAAAGTGTTGGGTTTCCATTGCAAAGGCACTACGGTTAATGTCTTTTTGGCCGCCTAATTCAGTATTAGCACCATTCATAAAATTACCGCTATAAAATTGCATACCAGGTTCTGAGGTGTAAATTTCCATTTTAATACCACTTTTATCACCAATAATTGTTGCAATTGGTTGATTTATATCGTGCTTATCCAGAACAAAGTTATGGTCGTATCCCTTTCCATTTAAAATTTGTTGTTCCTTTTCATTAATACGTTTACCAATTTCTGTTGGAATTAAAAAATCAAATGGAGTACCAATAACTGTTTTTATTTCGCCAGTTGGAATTAAATTTTCATCAATCGGGGTAAAATTTGAAGCTTTAAGCTGTACGATATGATTTAAGATTGTTCCACTCCCAATACCATTCAGGTTAAAGTACGAATGGTTGGTCAAATTTATTACGGTAGCCTTATCAGTTGTGGCTTCATAACTAATTTTAATGGCATTGTCATTAGTTAGTTCGTAAGTAACCTTGCAATTTAGGTTGCCAGGATAACCTTCTTCCATATCTTTTGATAAGTAATTAAATTTAACCACCTGGTCATTAATCTGTTTTGCATCCCAAACAACATCATTAAAACCTTTTTTTCCACCATGAAGCGTATTCGGTTTGTTGTTTATAAACAGGTTATATTCTTTGCCATCCAAGTTAAATTTACCATTTGCAATACGATTTCCATAACGTCCAATGGTAGCACCATAATACGCACTTAGCGTTTTTTGGTATCCTTCTATATCATTAAAACCTACTACAACATCTGTTAACTTGCCATTTTTATCAGGTACCAATAAGCCAACTAAATGTGCACCATAATCGGTAAATGATGCTTGAATACCATTTTTATTTTTTAATGCAAAATAATGTGTTTGCTTTCCATCAATTATTTTTTCAAATCCTTCTGGTTTAGGTAGTGATATTTGTGCCGTAGTGTCTGACATTATTGTTTCGGTTGTTTTTATTGTGCCATTAATACAGGCTGGCAAGTATAATGCACAAAGGCATATTGCCACCCAGTAAAAGCTTGATAATCTAAATATCATATTTTTTCTAAAATTTAGAAAAATTCAAATTGAATTCCAATCAGTTAATGGGGAAAGGTACTTTAATTCAGCATGTGTTGATTTTCCAGGAATTGAAACAATTAAAATTTTATTTTTTCCAACTATTGAGTTTTTAAAAAATCTAAAAGTGTTTTTTATTTTCTTACCAATACTTGCTCTTTTTCCAGTTTTGTTTTTTATTACTTGAATTTTAGTATTAAACCTTAATTGATAATTAGCAATTTTTTGAAATGCCATAAAATCATTTGATTTGTAAAATGACCATTCTTTGTAATCACTTTTTAATGTTTTTACACTTGAAGCAAAGGTCATGGTGGTAGAATTTGTAATTTTCCAATGAGACGATTTTGTTAAAAAAACTTTACTTTCTTCGCCACCGTTTATTATAAAAGGGTTATCGCCATCATCATTAAAGCTAATATATTTATCAGGATGATCATAAAGTGTTACGTAATCTGCTATTTCAAGGCCTTCTAAAAGAGTCTCTTTTGCGCCATTTAAATGCAAATAATCATCTTCCAAAAAATATACATAATCACTATCATTAAAGTTTTCAATTGCATAATCAAGAATATATTTAAATGAGTTTGCATTGCCTAAGCCACCTAATTCAAATATTTTAACATTTAATGCCTTTATATCATTAATTGTTTTTTCCTTACAATTGTCGGCAAATACAATTAATCCTTCACCCCCAAAAACCTCTAAAAAGTTTTTTAAACAATAAATTTTATCTGCATGATTTATTTTTTCTTTTATATTACTTCCATCAGATATACGGTAAAGAGTATATAGCATATTAATTTGTTATATTAAAATTTCCCAATATTAAGGTTTTATAAGCAATTATAGGAACTACAAATACGGATTAATTTAATGTTAACTACTTTAGGAACTATTGTTTTAACTGGCAAAAATATTAAAAACCTATTTTTCATTTAACTTTTTAATCAATTCTATTTCTTCTTTTTTATAGGGTTCACCATTTTTTCTAAATATATCATGAAACCATAATTTAGGCTCTTCACCATTTGGAATTGGAGTATCCCAAGCATAAATTGTGTTAGTTTTACCACTCACTAATCCCCAATTTATAGCTCCAATACTTTCTTTTTTTAACATTGGCATGGTGTTTTCAAATGTACTGTTTCTTAATCTTGCCATGTATTCAGTGCAAATTAAGGGTTTCCCAATTTTTTTGAGTTCTTGAATTTTTTGTTGATGATTTTCCGGGCTATCATAATCATGATAGGTAATTACATCTGAATTTTTTATTTGGAAATCATTTAGTTTTTTAAAATCCCAATTCCACAAACCGGCACTAACCGGTTGATCTGGTTTTATAGCATGTGCCCATTTAAATATTGATGATAATAACTCGAAGGACTTTTCTCCTTTACCGCTATTCCCAGGTTCGTTATATAAATCCCATAAAAGTATTCTTTTATCATGCTTAAAGCTTGTCAAAATATCTTCTACATATGCTCTAATTTGTACATAATCAACATTGTTCAATTCTCTACCCGGGTCTTGTACCCAACCAGAATTATGTATACCAAGTTTCGGTTCTGGTTGTTTACCGGCTTTTGGTTGGGCATTCCAGCAATCATCAAAAAATACAAAAATAGTTTGTATATGGTGTTTATCGGCAATTGTCAGGTAGTTATTAACTCGTTTTTTAAACCCAGTTTTGTCTGCATCCCATGCTAAGCTATGTAAAAACACCCTCATTGTATTAAACCCAATACTCTCAGCGTAACCTAATTCACGATCAATGGTTCTAGAGTCAAAGGTATCGGCCTGCCACATTTCTAATTGGTTGATGGCTGTACTAGGTGTAAAGTTTGCACCATTGATCCATTTATGATTAGCATACCACGCATTTGCTTTTTGTGTCGACCAAATATTTGACGAATCAGTCAAGTTAATTTGGGCATTAACCGATAAAACTGATAATAGTAAAATAGTTAAAAAAAATAATTTGGCTATTTGCTTCATCGGGATTTCATTTTTAATATTTGGTAAATCAAAGTTGGTAATTAATATCATTTTAAGGGATATTATTAAAATAAAAAAAAGTCAAATATCTCTTAGGACGACTTTTGAATATTTGAAAAATAACTAATTTAATTTACCTGATAAATAACCGCTTCATAGGGCTTTAGTGTTCCATCAGTTGACGGCTTATTTAAATTCCCAATTAATAAGGCAGTATTTTTAAAGTTGATTCCGGTATTTGTCGTTGATTGTTTAGCCGAAAAATTTAATAAAACCAAAAACTTTTTACCATTCATTTCTCTTGTAAAGGAATAAGTATCCGGATTACTTTTATCTAGTAGTGTATATTTACCATACACTAAAATTGGATTGTCTTTTCTAAACTTTACAATTTTTCTAAAATAATTTAAAACCGAGGTGGGGTCTTTTTCTTGAGTCTCCGCATTTATAATTTTATAATTTTTATTTACTTGAAGCCATGGCTTTCCTGTGGTAAAGCCTGCATTTTCTTTACTATTCCATTGAAAGGGTGTTCGCCCGTTGTCACGACAAGAAAATTGTATTTGGCTTAAAAACTTATTCAAATCCCCACCTGTACTTTTTAGGTGTTGGTACTCATTAAGCGTCGCTACATCGTTATAATCTTCAATTTTGGTAAAACCTGAATTGGTCATACCCAATTCATCACCATTATAATAATAGGGGGTACCTCTCATCGTCATAATAAAGGTAGTAAGCATTTTAGAGGATGCCTCTCTGAATTCTGGGCTGTCATTTCCAAATCTGCTAACTAATCTGGCTTGGTCATGGTTAGCTAAAAATATGGATAACCACCCTTTATCTGCGAAAGTGCTATCCCATTTAGTAAATACTTCTTTAAAATGCACCAAACTATAACCTTCCTTTTTAGCAAGATCAACCGCTTCAAAAGCATATGCCATATTCAGTTCGTGGCGGTCGGCATCAACCATATTATGTGCGTCTTCGTTGGTATTTCCGGCACCTTCGGCAACACTCATCACATTATATTTACTCAAAACTTCTTTGTTCATTTCTTGTAAATAACCATGTAAATTTCCTTGAACGCCATAGTACAAGTTAAAATTCTTTTCAAAGCCTTTTGGAAAACCCGGAAAGGTAGTATCCTTGGCGGCAAACTGAAAGGCATCCAGACGGAAGCCATCAATACCTTTATTGGCCCAAAATTTCATAATGTCATATACTTCTTGGCGCAGTTTAGGGTTTTCCCAATTCAAATCCGGTTGTTTACGCGAAAAGTAGTGCAAATAATAGGCATTTGTTAATGAATCATATCGCCAAGCGTCATGGTTAACGTCAAATAAGCTATACCTATAAGGCGGCTTACCTTGTTCGGCATTCCACCAGTGGTAATAATTACGGTACGGGCTAGTGCGAGAACTACGACTTTGTTTAAACCATTCATGTTCATCGCTGCTGTGGTTAACAACCAAATCCATAATCAATTTAATTCCTCTATCGTGCAAGCCCTTTAACAAGGCATCAAAGTCTTCCATGGTTCCAAAATCTTTCATAATTCCTCTGTAATCACTTACATCGTAACCATTATCATCATTTGGTGATCCATAAATAGGATTAAGCCAAATAGCATCAACACCTAAACTTTTAATGTAATCCAATTTGGAGATAATACCCTTTAAATCACCTATCCCATCGCCATTGTTGTCTTTAAAACTACGTGGGTATATTTGATAAACAATTGCCTCTTTCCACCATTTTTTGTCGAGACTTTCGTTTTTTACTATTTCTTGAGCAAAGCATAAGCCTGTAAAATGACTAATTACCCAAATCAAGATAAAAAGTTGAAAAATTGATTTTTTCATTTGTGTATATTATGTATTGTTTTGAAAGGCATAAATAATAAAATTTAACAAATAATCAGATAGAAATATAATTTAGGTTTTAAAATTAAAAGCCAAATTCATCCAATTCAACAACCGCTTTTTCGCAAATATAGGTAGGTACAATGCCAGTTGTTTTAATGCTCGTTTCGGCATCGACAGTTAATGTATTACCTGATAGCACCAAAACAGTATCAAGCCCAAATTTATTTCCTCCTAAAATATCGGTATGCAAAGTATCGCCAACCATTACTATTTGTTTTTTGTTGATGGTTCGATATTCTCTTATCAGGTCGTAGGCAAACATGAACATTTGCGAGTCGGGTTTACCAAATCTGATAAACTCCTTACCAACAATACCCTCAATCATACTCGCTATACCACCAATTGATATGGAAACATCATTAACTGATAGGGGATAGGCATAGTCGGTATTTGCAACAATTACCGGAATAGTCCTCTTTCTTAGGATGTTAACTGTTTTGTTCAAATCCTCAAACCAGTTAAAACCCTCGTCGTCCAAAAAAACCAATGCATTTACCTTATCGATATTGTTATTATCTATTTTACTCACTGGTAAAGTTAATAAGCTTGCCGATTCCAAATAGTGAGCAGAGTTTTCTGTACCTAAATAGGCAACAATTCCGTTATTAACTTTTAGGTCGAGATATTCTTTTGTAAGCATACCTGATGAAACAATATGGTTTGCCGATATGGTTTTGAGCCCCATATTTTTAAAGCCATTTGCAAGTTGTTCAGGACTTCTCGATGCGTCGTTTGTTACTATGTAGAATTCTTTTTTTTGTTTTTCAAGATAATTAAAAGTGCTTTCGATGCCAGCAACTAAGCCTTTGTAGTTTTTTACCACCCCGAATGAATCAAAAAAAATCACTTCATATCGGTCAATAATTGATTTGAAATTATCAATATGTATCATGGTATTTTTGAAAATAAGGGCATCCTAAAAAAGTTTACTTTATTTTTAATTCTTCTATAATAAGTTCGGCATCAAAATCCCTATCAACCGATGGCAGGTATATTTCAAATGCTTCGGCTTGTAATTTTTTGGCGTATTGTTCATTAAAAAAGTATTTACCATCCTTAATTACATAGTTTAATATGAAAAATCGATAAGCTTCTTTTAGAAATCTGATTTCATCGGCAGTTAATGGATTTACTTTATGATATTCTTTTAAAAATATAATAAACCTATCCTCCATCATGGTATTGATGTAATAACTGAAAACCGTTTTATCGCCAATGTCGGATACTACTCGACTAAAAAAATAAAAATCAAGTACTCTGTAACTCATTCTAAACCAGTCATAATCCCAGCGTGAGTAAAGTTCTTGATTTTTAGTGACCGAGAAATTCCCAATATTCCAATCAATAAAAACCGGAATAATTTCAAACGATTTCATATTGTAGTTCGATCTATTTTTTAGGAATAAATCGCAATGATATTTCAAAAAATCAACTTGCATGGCCGTGCCAAAATTTTTTTCGTTTACTTCTAATTGCGTTTGCAGAGCATAAATGTCGGTACGCAAAGTTTTAGATGATTTTGGCAATACGTTTTTTACCCTTGAACAAGCTTTATGAAATTTACCAATTTGTTGGCCAAGTTTTTTTATGTGATAATCCTCTAATCTGTTTGGTAAACGATTTAAAATACGCGTTGGATTATAGAATACTACCCAAGCATCTGTTTTACCATGCTTATACCTATAAACATAAACTCTATTATTTTTTAATAAAGATTTAGCCAACAAGTTTTCGAAAGGATATAATAAATTATTGGATAGCGAGTGGATTATTCTATGGTCTTCCTTGAATGATTCAAACGCGCCAAATTGGGATAATTTGGCGATGATAATATCATCATCCTCAAAAGTAATTCTGAATACATGGTTTGTTGAAACCATGGCACTAATATCCTCTATCTCTCTTATTACCTTAGATTGGTCATAGCCTTCCCATGCCTTTTTTATAATGGTAGTGTAAAGTTTATTGATTGGAACCGATTCTTTAAGCTCTGCAGCTATTAGTAATCCTGGTTCAATAGTTAATTCTTTGAGCATAATATTTTTATTTACAAAAGGGAGAGCAGCATTATTTATCAAGATTATTGTACCTGTATTTTGACAACAATTAAATAATTTCAAAATACCTTTTCAATTCCCAATCGGTAACTGCTTTAGCATATTGTTTGCATTCCCATAACCTGGTTTCTGAAAAGTGCTCCACAAAATCATTGCCAAACAATTCAATAGCAAGATTTGAATTTTTCATCGCGTTAGTTGCCTCTAATAAGTTTCCCGCCAACACACCATTTTCTTTATTTTGATACCCATTCCCAATTGTTTTTGGGATATCTAGGGTTAATTTATTTTTTATGCCATATAAACCCGAGGCCAATGCGGCAGCCATTGCTAAATAGGGATTGGAATCAGATCCAGGTATTCGGGTTTCCAACCTGGTGTACCCTTTAGATGGATGCAGAACCCTGAATGCGGTAGTACGATTATCAATTCCCCAAGTAATAGTAGTTGGTGCCCACGCACCTTCTACAAGCCTCTTATAACTATTTATGGTTGGCGCATACATTGGGAGCAGATGAGGTAGACAGTGTAATTGCCCAGCCAAATAATGTTTGTGCAATTCGCTCATATTGTTTTCATCCACTGCGCTATAAAAAAGGTTTTCTTTTTTATCAATATCCCATAAACTTTGGTGTATATGTCCGCTACAGCCTGGTAAGCTTTGATTCCATTTGGCCATAAAGCTGGCTATTATACCATGCTTGTAGGCAATTTCTTTTACAGCAGTTTTAAATAATACCGCTTTATCGGCAGCTGCTAACACCTGATCATGTAAAATTGCTGCTTCATAAACTCCAGGCCCGGTTTCGGTATGCAATCCTTCTAACGGTACATTAAATTCAAAAAGTAAATTATACAAGTCATTATAGAAATCACTATTTTCTGAAGTTCTAAGGATTGAATAGCCAAACATCCCAGGTGTTAATGGTTCTAAGTTGTTAAAGTCTTTATCCTGTAATGTTTTAGGTGTTTCCTTAAAATTGAACCATTCAAACTCTTGGGCAAATTCGGGATGGAAACCCATTTCATGGCATTCAGCAGCAATTTTTTTTAATAAGCTACGTGAACAAGCTGCTAAACTTGTACCATTGCTCTTACTAAAATCGGCCAAAAAGAAAGGTATATTTTCATTCCATGGAATTGTGCGAAAAGTAGACAGGTCAATTATTGCTTGTTGGTCGGGGTAGCCTGTATGCCAACCGGTTAACTTAACATTATCGTAACACTGGTCTGCACTATCCCAGCCAAAAACAACGTCGCAAAAGCCATAGCCATTTTCAAGTCCATCCAAAAATTTCTTATAATGTATTACTTTTCCACGCAAAATCCCATCAATATCGGCAAAAGCGAATTTTATTTTTTTTATATTATTTTCCTCAAGGTAGGCTTTTATTTGTTCTGCATTCATAAAATGTTGCATAATTTGGTCGGCAAGTTAATCAAGAAAAGTAAATACTGGCAAAATTATATAAACACGTTACAAAAACCTTAAATCAAATTATGCTTTTTAACAATTAATTTTGCAATAAATACATGGATAACTATATGAATAGCCCATATTTATTTGTTTATGGCACCCTACTAAAGCAACAAAATGAGTTTGGAAACTATCTTCAAAAAAAGTGTGAATTGGTAGGAGTGGGTAAATTAAAGGGTTTGTTATTTGATCTTGGCCAATATCCGGGAGCAATTGAAACAGTTGATGATGACCACTGGGTTTTTGGAAAGATTTTTAAACTGGAGGACTTCGAAAATGTAATAAAGATATTAGATGATTATGAGGGTTTTGGGTATGATCAGCCTCAACCAAATTTGTTTATCAGAAAACTCGTTCAAGTATACCAGCATGATAAGGCATTATTATGCTGGGTTTACCTTTATAATTTACGCTTAAAAGGTTATGAAAGAATTGAATCGGGAATTTACTGTAAATGAGTTCATTTATTTTTTAGACAAAAAAATCCCCAGCTAAAAGAGCCAGGGATTTGAGAACATATTTAGTTAGTTAGGAAATTAAATTTTAGCTGATTTTACAGTTTTTATTATTACTGCTGCAACTTTATATGGATCGGCTGCTGAGTTAGGGCGACGATCTTCTAGATAACCTTTCCAGTCGTGTTGTACAGTATATAATGGAATGCGAATAGATGCACCACGGTCAGAAACGCCATAGCTATAATCATGAATTGAAGCTGTTTCATGTTTACCTGTTAAGCGTAAGTGGTTATCAGCACCATACACCGCGATACACTCATCAACAACAGGGCGGAACGCTTCTAAAATTTTGGTATAAGTTTCTTTACTTCCGCAAGTCCTCAACGTTGTATTTGAGAAGTTAGCGTGCATACCAGAACCGTTCCAGTCTAATGCACCCAAAGGTTTACAATGCCAATTAATGGAAACACCATGAGCTTCGCCAACTCTTTCTAATAAATAACGTGCAACCCATATTTGGTCACCAGCTTCTTTAGCACCTTTCGCGAAAATTTGGAATTCCCATTGTCCGGCTGCAACCTCTGCATTGATACCTTCTACGTTTAAACCTGCTTCTAAACAAAGGTCAAGGTGTTCTTCGATGATATCGCGACCAAAAGCATTTTTAGCACCAACAGAGCAGTAATAAGGGCCTTGTGGACCTGGATAACCACCTGCTGGGAAACCTAGTGGTTTATCATTTTCTACATCCCATAAAAAATATTCTTGTTCAAAACCAAACCAAAAATCATTATCGTCGTCTTGAATTAATGAACGTCCGTTTGATTCGTGTGGTTTTCCAGTTGAGTCAAGTACTTCGCACATTACTAGGTACGCGTCAATTCTTCCTGGATCTTTACAAATAAAAACTGGTTTTAAAATACAATCAGATGAACCACCTGGTGCCTGCTCGGTTGAAGAACCATCAAAGCTCCAATTTGGACAATCTTCCAATTTACCACTGAAATTTTTTTCAATTTTTGTTTTACTACGCAGGCTTTGTGTTGGTTTGTAACCATCAAGCCAAAGGTACTCTAATTTAGTTGCCATTGTCTATCGTTTTTATAAAATTTGGTTCTGTTAGCTAGTTTTGAAACTGTTTAATAAAATATTGAGGCGAATTTAATTTATTTTTATAAAATTCATCATGTTTTGTTAAAAAAATTTCAAATATTTTTTAAAAAACATCATTTCTTTAAAAAAATCGCTAAAAAATGACCTTTGTTATATTTTTATGCTCTTTTATTGGAAAATCTAATCCTAATGAAGGTAATTTATTTGAATTGAATTATTTTGAAGTATTTTTAGTTTTTATAATTACTTAAATTAATAAAAATGAATACTAATTTAAGTAATTATTGAAAAACTACTTGTATTTAAAATAAGATGTTTACGAAATTGTAGAATTATGAAGTAACAATAGCAATTATCCGCCACTTACAGGTGGTATGATGGCTATTTCATCCTCTTCCTTAATGCAGTGATTAGGTTGAGCGTATTCATTATTAACGGCTATTAGGTATGATTTGAGCTGTAATAATTGTGGGAATTGTTTTTCAAGTTGATATTTTAAAATGGTAATTGTGTCATTTTTTTTCAATTCAATATAGATTGAGTTTGATTTAAAAAAATCTCTTGCAATGCCAAAAGCCAAAATTTTAATTTTCAATGAATTCCCCTCCGATTATAAAATAGTATGCTTTAGTTAACATTAAATGTATAAACAAACCTACCTAAATCCCCATCCTTATCAATTCCTTCAATAATTACCTTATAAGTTCCTTTAGTATCAGCATTAAAAAACTCAATTGCTGTAGTTCCGGTTTTATCGATTTCAATATTTGGATTCCAATAAATAGTACTTCTGGTGTCAAATTTATTAGTTTGGTTTACTCTTGGCCCTTCATATCGAGGCATATAAAAAACTTTAACTGGTGGATATCCTTTTGGGGCTAAGGTAAGTTCATTTTTTTGTGGTAAAATATCACGCAATTGTTGTAAAGTTAATTTTTCTCCAACGGGTGCAACTTTCATATTTACTGAAATTACACCATTAGTGCCATAAGCACTATTAACTAACCCTAGTTGGTCTTTTAAAAAAATCTCAACGGATTCAATCTCATTTGCATTTAAACTGGCTAAGGTAACAACATCAACTGGCATACCTTTTATAAAAACTTGAACTGGTGTTTTTTTTCCATTCGAATAATCTCTGTAAACGTAAAAATTATTGTCATCAAAAATCATACCCATAGCCATGGATTTTAAACATTCCAACACAGAGTTACAATTTTTTAAAGCATTTCCATCAATTAAGTGATCAGCTTCACCGGATAAACTATTAAGAGAGCTATAATCTCTATGGCTTACTTTATTTTCAATCCTTTTATCTCTAATTACAACTTCCTTTAAAACATGACTGTTATTAAATTGTAATTTACTGTTTTTTAAGTAAGCACTTAATACACTGTCTATATTTAATATTTCATCGGGCGAATTGTAATTTAAACCAATCCTTTGCCCTGGTTCTCCTTCTAATGATATTACTAAATCACTAGCATGTGCATTATTTCTGGCACTTATTTTAACTTTTGAAGAGTCTGGAAAATCAAGATCAGAAAATTTAAATTTACCATCTGGATCAGTAAATACTGTTTTATAATAATTTTTATCAGGTATTGATAAAGATATATTACCATGGTTAATAGGTAAACCATTTGAAGCACGAAGGGAACCGCTAATATCAATTCCTTGCTCTGCTAGAAAATTTATTACCGGAAATTTATTGTTTAAAATTCCATCATAATTAAAACGCCTAAAACCTTGAGTTTGCATCAGAACATCAAGATCAGAATTCGTTTTTTCATCATTATTGATAAAATAATAATTAGGTTTTTCAATATATCCTTTAATATCAGAAGTTAATAGCAAATAGCTAAATATAGTAGTTTCTTGATTTTCATCAGCATGAACCTTTGAGCCATCAATTACCGACATAGAAAAATTTCCATCAATCGGTAAATTATTATTTTTAGCAGTAATATTTAGTTTTACTTTTTGTCTGGTTATATAATTAGGATGATCACTGTTTATGCCAATACTTAAAAAGTCATTATGCTTGATAAAAACAATCCGTTCGCTTATTGGTTCACCATCTGATGTAAATAAAGTTACCTGTACTATCCCTGTCGGGAATTTATCTTTAGGTATACTTGAAGTATAGGCCTGTAACGAGAGAATTGTTTTGGCAGCGTAGCAAACAGCACCATTTGACTTACAAATAATAAAAAATGTTTTATCCTTATAATCATTAAAGAAAGTTTGATCTGCTTGTAATTTTACTCCTAATACATCAGGATCTTTGTTATCAATATTAATATTAATTCCGTTCGACTGAATTTTAGGAAGTTCGGGAATTGATATAGTACCATCTGCAAAAGTAACCTTAACATGGTAGCTTTTACCATCCTCAGGAGCAAACATAAAAAAACCCATTCCTAAATGTGATGATGAAAATTCAGAAACAATATTATTTTCATTGTCAGTTACAATACCTTTTAAATCTATTCCTAAACCATCAGGCTTTACAGCTTTAAAAGCAATTTTAGTCCTTAGGCCTACAAGTAGCTGTCCTCCTTCCGGAAAAAATTGTATATCATTTGATTTTGAGATTGATTTGAGTGGAAATTGGTTAAGTATTTGTTTTCTATTATTGTTTTCAATTGTAGTAATCAAAATCGCAGAGTCGAGACTTATATTTTTCGGGTTTAAGAAATTTATATCTGCAAATCCGTTTTTATCTGTTTCAGCCTTACCTTTAAATATTGCTTCTCCTTCTTTGTAGACTGTCCAGTTTATTTTTTTTCCAATATATGGGTTTCCATCGTTGTCTTTAAAATAAATACCTGAAGAGATTTTCCATATTCGGTTTAGAGTCGAGCTCTTAAAAGAAATTTGTGTTGAGACTTCACTATTAATAGCATCGCCAATAGTTATATTTTTGTTGAAGAAATAATCAGGACCGGCATTATTCATCCAATTTGTATAAGCTATTACTCTGTAATTTCCTTTTTTGTATGCTGTTTGAGAAATCGGAATAAATCCCCAGGCAACACTGTTTTTTACTTTTAATTTTAATGATTGCATTAAGGTGTCTTTTGGGCCCAAAACATCAATATAAATTATTTTGCTTATTGGGGATGGTTGGTGAAGGGCATAAGTTAAATAAGCCTTAAACCAAATAGTATCTCCAACCGCGTAATATGGTTTATCAAAATGTAAATAAACTTTTTCAATCGGAAAGTTAGTAAATACCTTATTGGATTTTTCAATAATTTGTTTTAAAACGTTTACTTCATCTTGGGCAGTAGCGCATTGCTGAGCTAATATGAACAATACCCCAATAAAAAATATCCTGAAATACCTCATGTAATTTTTTGTAATAGCAATATTGGGCTAATATAGCCCATAGTTGTGGTTGTATGGTTATAATTTTATCTGTTTAACAATTTTTTACAATTAAAGTTATGGCCTATTAGCCTACAACCAATTGTATAGTATTTCTGCTTTTTTGTTCGAGCAAAATAGTTTTGTTTTCTGTTAAATCTTTTACGTTGTTATCACTATAGTGTCTGAGTGTAATTAAAGTAAGGCTACTATTGTATTTCAATTTATATCTTTCTTTAAGCGAATTTAATAAATATTTAAACTTCAATTCCACAAAATCAAGACATACCGAAAAACTCAGCGCCGATGTTTGCATCATGTTTATTTTAAGCTGATTTTTAGCGAAAAACATAAATATTTCGCTTAAATTGTTTTCAGAAATGAAGGAATAATCTTTTGCGGAAATAGATAGTAAAATTTGATTTTGCTTTAAAATGATAATTGGTTTGATGAAGTTATTTGTTGCGCTTTCTTTAATAATTGTACCCTGGGCTAATGGGTTGGAAAATGGCTTAACCAATAATGGAATTAAAGCGTTTTGTAATGGTTTTATGGTTTTGGGATGGATTACACTAGCGCCATAAAAAGTCATTTCAATAGCTTCATTATAACTAAGTTCGTCAAATTTAACGGTATCATTAAAATGCTTTGGGTCAGCGTTTAATATTCCTGGCACATCCTTCCACGTTGTAACCGATTCAGCACCAAGGCAGGCAGCAAATATTGCGGCTGAATAATCAGAACCTTCCCTACCTAAAGTAGTCGTAAAGTTCTCGGATGTTCCGCCTAAAAAACCTTGTGTTACAAGTAGTCCTTTTTCTAATAGTTTTGGTATTCCTTCTGTAATATTTTTACGTGTTTTATCCCATTCTACTTTGCCTTCCCGGTAGGTATTATCAGTATGAATGTATCCTCTTGCATCAAGCCATTGGCTTTTAATGCCAGCTTTGTTTAAATAGCTATTAACAATACGGGTAGAAACTAACTCGCCAATTGAAACTATTTGATCATATATAAAATCAAAACTATCTTGTGGTTCTTCCTCAATAATCCAGTCTATCTCAACAAAAGTATTTGCTACCTCATCAAAAACAGGATGCATTGGCTCAAATAGCTGATTTAATATGGTTTCATGGTATTGTTTTATTTCCTCAAAAATTTGAATGACCATTGCATCCTTATTAAAATAAGCGTGAACTAATTTTTCGAGCGCATTGGTAGTTTTACCCATTGCCGATACCACTATAAGTAACTGTTTCGTGTCGTATTTTTTTACAACTTCGGCTAGATTTTCCAGTCCTTCTGCATCCTTTACTGATGCTCCTCCAAATTTAAAAACAAGCATTAATTTATATATTGAGCTAAAACCGTATTAGGTTTTGTTATTGATTTAATTTTATTGTATGGGACGAGCAACTCTTCTTGTCCATATTTATTAGGCAAAAATTCTGATTCTTCATAAATCAAACCTAAACCATTTGGGGTTAAAGCAAATATATCAGTCATAAATACCTTTCCATTATGCTTGAATTTTAAAATGTGGTTATTTAATTGAGATGTCGAGTCTTTGTTTATAAGTATGTATTCAATACGAGTTTGTAATTCACATGGATAACCTGATTTAAATAAATCCGTCAAAGTAATTAACTTATTCTTTTTTATATCCCAGTTAATGAAAGAACTTTTAATTATTGAAAAATTGAATTTGGATCGGGATGAAATGCCTCTAACCATAATTATCACTAAGCTAGAATCTTTATTTAATACCGTAGCTTTAATTTTAAACGTAAAATGTTCTTTTGATTTTTCTCCTTTAAAATTCTCAAAGACTTTTTCCGTTAGTTTATTAAAGGATATGTCCGAAGATGTTGAATCTATGAGGTTATTTATTATACTAGTTTTTACTATTTGATTTAGACTGGGCTGATTTTTAAACAATGGATATTCAATTACAATAGAGTTACCAGTTTCGTCATTATTTTTTTTAGACTCCTTGTCTTTTGCTTCAAATATCTTATTCTCATAAGTCAATAGATCCATTTTATTTTTAACCTTCTTTAATACTTTAATTCCAAAATTACAGGAAGTAAAAACAAGCAAAATACCTAAGCTTATAATTATTTTTTATCTCATTATTATAACATTAATACTGTTCACTTGATATCGAAGCATTCAACCAACCAGCATCTAAATTTGCGCCATATTTTTTATAAAAATTAATGGCTGGTTCATTCCAATCAAGCACCTGCCATACCATCCCACTAAAATGCATTTCTTTTGCTTCTTCTATTAGCCTATCAAATAATAATTTACCTATTCCTTTGCCTCGCATGTTTTCGGTAATTATTAAATCTTCAAGGTACATCCTATTTCCTTTCCATGTAGAATAGCGTATATAATAAAGCGCGAAGCCCACAATAAAGTCATCAACTTCAGCAACAAATGCTTTCCAAACAGGTTTAGCTCCAAAGCCAGCCTCTTCAAATTCAGGCATTGTAACCGTCACTTCTTCGGGTGCTTTCTCGTATAGTGCCAGCTCTTTAATTAATTCCATTAGCCGTGAGCAATCTTCTTTTCGGGCTATCCTTAAATTTACTGTCATTTGAAATTTTAACTTTTACCAATAATTATTGAGGTTTAGTTTTATGCGTTTTTTATTGAAATTCGAATTTATATTTTGGCTCTTGTACCAAAAATAGTGCTGCCAAGCCGTACCATATTACTGCCCTGTTCTATCGCAATTTTATAATCTGACGACATACCCATCGACAAGGTATCAAAAAAACTTTCTTTCCAAAAAAAACTCTGTTTTATTCCATCAAAAAATGTTTTCAATTCGTAAAACTCCTCCTTTATTTGTTTTTCATTATCCGTGTGAGTAGCTATTCCCATTAGACCCCTAATACGCACATGTTTTAAACTGATAAATTCTTTCGAACGGAGTAAATCAATCGCCTCATCAAATCCCAAACCATATTTTGTTTCCTCATCGGCAATATAAATTTGCAGCAAGCAGTCTATAACCCTATTATTTTTTTCTGCATGTTTATTTATTTCAGCTAATAACTTTATGCTATCAACCGATTCAATTAAACTAATAAATGGCGCTATATACTTTACCTTATTGGTTTGTAAATGACCAATCAAATGCCATTCAATATCTTTTGGTAGTTTTTCTTGCTTTTCCACCAATTCTTGTACCATGTTTTCGCCAAACCTGCGCTGACCAGAATTGTAAGCTTCTTGCAAGTCTTCAATAGGTTTAGTTTTTGAAACAGCAATTAAATTTACATCTAATAAACTGGTTTCGCTTTTTAGTCGTTTAATGTTATCTGTAATGCTCATTAATCCGTAATTTTGTACAATAATAAGCACCTAATTTTAAGAATGCGAAAATATATCCTCTTGTTTTTCTCAACCTCCATTTTATTAATGGCTTGTCTGAATAAAAAATCAATAAATACTATTATCGATAAACCACATATGATAAGTTTAATGACCGATTTACTTATTGTTGACGGCTCTATGTATAGTATTAGTAATGTGCCCGATAGTATGTATAAATATGGCAATGGTAAATATCAATTATTATTTAAACAACACCATACAGATTCAGCTCAATTTAATAGGAGTTTTAAATACTATGCCACTAATCAAGCAGAACTATTATTGATAATGGATAAGGTGCAGGAAAACCTAAAAAGTAAAAGTGATTCTATAAATAAAATTCAAGTCAAAGAAAATGCTATACCCAAAAAATAGTGTTGATAAACTTGGGTTTACCGAAGTTAAGGAACTAATAAAAACAAATTGCCTGAGCGAAATGGGTCGTCAAATGGTGGAACGCATACAGGTAATGAATAATTACGACCTCATTGTTAAATTTTTACACCAAGCTAATGAGTTTAAAAATATTTTATTAAACGATGAGGCCATACCTATCAATCATTTTTTTGATATCAAAGCTCTGGCCAACAAAACGAGGATAGAAGGCGCGTTTTTAAGCGAAGAAGAGTTTTACCATGTTCAAACATCACTAACAACCGTATTTGCTGTTATTGCCTATTTTAATGATAGGGAAGGCCTATATCCCAATTTGGAAGCTTTATTTGAGCATTTACCAATTGAAAAGACTATTCTGAAAAAAATAGATGCAATTATTGATCAGAAGGGAAAAATTCGCCCGAACGCCTCTCGAGATTTATTGGATATTACTACCAGCATAGCCAAAGCTGAACAAGAAGCAAGGAAAAAAATAGACCAAATATTTAAAAATGCCTCAAGTAGCGGCTGGACGGCAGATGGTTCATTGACTATACGTGACGGGCGGCTATGTATTCCACTATTAGCCGAAAATAAGCGTAAACTAAGAGGTTTTATTCATGATGAATCATCCTCAGGGCAAACGGTTTATATGGAGCCTGAAGAGGTTTTTAGTCTTAATAACAAAATTCGCGATTTGGAATTTGACCGTCGACGTGAAATAATTAAGATTTTAACTTCCCTTACTGATGAACTAAGGCCTTATGTGCCTTTGTTGCTCTCATATCATTCATTTTTAACTAAGCTTGATTTTGTGAGGGCTAAAGCATTGTTTGCCATTGATATTGAGGGCGAAATGCCGCAAGTGGTGAACGAGGCTAGGTTTAAACTTGTTAATGCAAGGCATCCGCTTTTGCTGTTAAATTTTAAAAAGGAAAAAAAGACGGTAGTTCCGCTATATGTACAAATTGATGATACTGCCAGAATTATAGTAGTATCAGGGCCTAACGCAGGCGGTAAATCTGTTTGTATGAAAACTGTTGGGCTGTTACAAATGATGGTACAGGCTGGTTTACTAATTTCGGCATCGGAGGCTAGTGTGGTTGGTGTTTTTAAGCAACTATTTGTTGATATTGGTGATGACCAATCAATAGAGAGCGATCTAAGTACCTATAGTGCCCACCTTTCAAAAATGAAAGAGTTTGTGGAGCAGGCAAATGGTAAAACCTTGATTTTGATAGATGAATTTGGTACCGGTACCGACCCTCAGTTTGGCGGACCTATTGCCGAAGCGGTTTTAGAATCCTTAAATCACAAAAAGGTAAAAGGGATGGTAACCACCCATTACTCAAACCTAAAAATATTTGCCAGCCATACCGAAGGACTTGAAAACGCCTCCATGTTATTTAATAATGTGGAAATGAAACCACTTTACAGATTAGAAGTTGGTAAGCCTGGCAGCTCATACGCTTTTGAAATCGCTCAAAAAATTGGTTTGCCGCAAAACGTGCTTAACCTAGCAAAAAGTAAAATAAGCGCAGGACAGAAGAAAGTTGATACGCTTTTGGTTGATTTGGAACGTGAAAAAAAGGAAATATTTGACACGAAAATAAAACTTGAAAAACAACAGCGCAAGGTAAATGAGCTGCTGGCTGAAAATGAAAAGTTAAAAAGCTATCTAGAGGAAAATAAAAAGGTGTTGATAAAGGAAGCTAAAGATGAAGCCAAAAATATCATTATAAATGCCAATAAGTTGGTTGAGAATACCATATCCGAAATAAAAAACAATAAAGCCGACAAAGAAAAAACAAAAGTATTACGTGAAAACTTACAAGCTGAACTTCAAAAAAACACAATAAGCGTAGATGAAATTACAAAACCTGTAGACGAAGATAATGAATTAAAACCAGGCGATTGGGTAAAATTGACCGATAGTGATACCACCGGACAAGTATTGGAAATAATGAAAGATAATGTGGTAATTGCCATTGGCGATTTGCGTACAGTTGCTAAAAGAAAAAGAGTAATTAAAGTTGATAGACTAAGTGTGCCAAAAGAATTGCGTAAAAGCTTTAATAGCCGACAAACTAATGACCTTGCAAGCTTTAATCCAGAAATTGATGTTAGGGGGATGCGAACCGAGGACGCACTTGGGAATATTGAAAGATTATTTGATAGAGCCGTTATGATGGGTTTTGGTAATTTGAAAATTATTCATGGCAAAGGTGATGGTATTTTACGCAAGATGATTAGACAATATCTCAAAAAATATGAGCAAGTGGATCGATTAGAAGATGAACATGCGGATAGGGGTGGAGATGGTATTACTTATGTTTATTTTAAGTAATTTTAATGCACCAATAATTGAATATCAAGTTATATTTCCAAAAACCATTTTAAACTGATACTATGTTACACAAATTATTTATTGGAGCTTTATTTATTGTTTTCTCTTTTGGTTGCAAAGCACAAACTGTTGTTTCTATAAATGATAAAAATTTGCGTTTTATCGGTAGGGTTTTAATGACAGATTCAACCGCCGAACTATCTTGGCCATCAAGCGAGGTAAAATTAAATTATAAGGGGACCGCTATAAGCGCGATTATTAAAGATGAGCTTGGTGATAATTATTATAATATTATTGTTGATGGTAAGCTAATTAAAGTACTACATCTTGAAAATAGTAAAAAGGAATATTTATTGGCCGAAGGATTGAAAAGTGGTAAACATACTTTAGAGCTATTTAAAAGAACTGAAAGTAGGATGGGCAAAACTTCATTCTATCAGTTTTTGTTGCCAAACAATGGTGTTATTTTAAATCCACCAAAAGCACAGAAAAGAAAAATTGAAGTTTTTGGCAATTCAATTAGTTGCGGATACGCGGTTGAAGATACAAGCGGAAAGGATAGGGGTACTAGTCCGTATGAAAACGCGTATTTAAGTTATACAGGCATCATCGCCCGGCATTTTGATGCGGAGTTACACAATACCTCAAAAAGCGGTATAGGTATTACAGTAAGTTGGTTTCACTTAATCATGTCTGAGATGTATGATCGGGAGCAAGAGGCCGATTCAATTAAGAAATGGGATTTTTCAAAATATACGCCCAATATTGTTATTGTAAACTTATTTCAAAACGACTCATGGATAGTAAAATTAAAGGATAATCCTGAATTTAAAGCTCGTTTTGGGTCGGAACCACCTTCTGACGCTTATATCATCAATGCTTATAGTAATTTCATCAAATCAATTCGAAATAAATATCCTTTGGTGCCTATAGCATGTATTTTAGGTTCAATGGATGCCTCAAAAGACGGTTCGCCTTGGCCAGTGTACATAGAAAAAGCTGTTGAGGTAATAGGAGACAAAAATATTTATACCCATATTATTCCTTATAAAAACACAGCGGGTCATCCTAGTGTTAAGGAGCAACAAGCCATGGCAGATGACCTGATAGCCTATATCGAAAAAAATATAAAATGGTAATATGCTAGATTTTTAATAGCCGGATTAGGCTTTTGAAAATTTAGCGGCTACAAACAAAGTTTTGTCGCCTGGTATATATTTATAAAAACCGATTCCATTTTTTACACCTAATTGGCCAGCAGCTACCATATTTACCAATAATGGGCAAGGGGCATATTTAGGGTTACCAAATCCACTATGCAATACATTTAAAATTGCTAGGCAAACATCCAGGCCAATAAAATCTGCAAGTTGCAGTGGTCCCATTGGATGCGCCATACCCAGCTTCATTACAGTATCAATCTCCTCAACTCCTGCAACCCCTTCAAATAATGTATATATGGCTTCATTAATCATGGGCATTAAAATACGGTTGGCTACAAAACCAGGATAATCATTTACTTCAACAGGAACCTTATTTATCTGCCTTGAAAGTTGCATAATAGTTTGAGTAACTTGGCTGGTAGTAGCGTAACCCTTAATAACTTCAACCAATTTCATTATCGGTACAGGGTTCATAAAGTGCATTCCAATTATATTTCCAGGGTTTTTAGTTACCGATGCGATTTGGGTAATTGATATGCTTGAAGTATTTGATGCAAGTATGGTAGTATCGCTACAAAAGTCACTCAGTTGTTTAAATAAATTTAATTTGATGATGCTATTTTCTGTAGCAGCCTCTATAATTAAATGAGCGTTTTTTGCAGCGTCTTCTAAATTGGTAAATGTTTTTATATTGTTTAAAGTTTCCTGTTTTTGAGCTTCTGTAATAAACTCTTTTAAAACTTGCCTATCCAGATTTTTTGAGATGGTATTTATTGCCTTAACTAATGCCTCCGCATTTATATCAGTCAAGGTTACATTAAATCCATTTTGGGCAAAAGTATGGGCAATTCCATTACCCATAGTTCCAGCGCCAACTACTGTAATATTTTTAATCATAGTGGTAAACTGATTTTTAATGTAAATATCTAACAATATAAAATCTAAACAATTTAAAAAGTTAAAAAGTCAAACTATGTTAGCTCAAAAAATTTCATTTATGATATGGCTTGTACTTTGGCTTATCGTTTTTTTGTCAATATTATTAAATACAGGTAAGTGCCCTAGTAATTTAATACCAGTGTATGCTAAAATAAAATCAGTGGTATAACTATCTTCAACTCCGTTAAATATTATTCCTTTTATTGGGATTTGATATTGTATAAGCATTTTAATTGACAATATAGTATGATTGATACTTCCCAAATAATTACTCGAAACCAACACAACTGCCATATTCAGTTTTTTAATTAAGTCAATCATTAAAAATTGATTATTTATTGGAACCATAAGTCCACCTGCACCTTCTATAAATAAATTATTTTTAGTTGCCGGACAAACAATTTGATATTCATCAATAACTATACCATCTAAAGCTGCTGATTTATGTGGAGAATAGGGTTGACTAAGCTTTATAGCCTCCGGATGAAATACAGAAAAATTATTTGATACCAAACTTTTAACATTGATGGTATCGCTTGTATCTAAATCGCCAGACTGGATGGGTTTCCAATAATCAGCCTTGAATTTTTCAACCAATATTGCCGATACTATTGTTTTCCCAACCCCGGTACCTATGCCGGTAATAAATATTTTTTCATTTACCATTCAAAAAGCTATTTATTGTATTTGTTAATAATTCAATCTCTTTTTTTGTATTAAATGCATGTAAGCATATCCTAATTCTTTCACTCCCTTTTTCAACCGTAGGGCTTAGTACTGGCCTTACATCCAAACCCAAATTCAGTAATACAGAAGATAACTCTTTTGCCAAACTATTACTTTTTAAAATTAAGCATTGTATCATGCTATTGCTTTCAATTAAAGGGAAGGCTTCTATTTTTGAAATAGTTGATTTGAATAATTGGATGTTGTTTTTTAAATCATTAATTTCTAAGTCAGAATCCAACAACATTTCAAAAGCCATTTTAGTGCTCACTACTTGGTGTAATGGTAGTGCCGTTGTATAAATAAATGGCCGTGAGAAATTTATGAGATAGTTTTTGAGGTAAGTACTACCAAGTATAATTGCTCCGTGGCCACCTAATGCTTTTCCAAAAGTAATTATCCTAGCAAAAATACGCTCGCTAAGGCTATTATAAAGCATGCCTAGACCATAAAGTCCAACCGAATGGGCCTCATCAACAATTAAATTTGCCCCATACTTTTCAGCAAGCGTTAAAGTGGCTTCAATTTCAGGTGAATCGCCATCCATTGAATAAACACCTTCTATGATAACATAACAGATTCCCTTAGCTATTTTTAGTTTATCCTCTAAACTGTTTAAATCATTGTGTCTGAATTTAAAACGATTAGCAAAGCTAAGCCTAGTGCCATCAATTATGGAAGCATGTATTAGTTCATCCATAATAATAGAATCCCCTTTTTGAGGTAAAGCCGAAAATAAACCCAAGTTAGCAGTATAACCACTATTATAAATTAGTCCAGCCTCACAATTATACAGATAAGCAATACTATTCTCTAAACTTTCGACATATTCCGAGTTTCCAGTTAGTAACCTTGATCCGGTTGAACCATTTGATATTATTGTAATATTGGCGAGTTCATTATCAATTCTATTTTTTAACAAAGGTGAGCGAGCAAATCCCAAATAATCATTTGAGCAAAAATCAATTAAATTATAATTGTTTTTTAATTGTCTTAAATTTCCTTCAATTAGCCTTTCCTCTAGCCTTTTACAAATATATTTTTGAGCGTTTTTCAAATAATATTTTCATTTAAAATAAGAAAGCACCAAATTAATTTGGTGCTTTCAACAATTATCAATAAACAGAATGTTAAAAGCCAATACTTTTTAACATTTTTGAATCTTTCACGTCCGACAATTTTTTATAAGCTGCAGCTTGAACAGGGGTTAATACCTTTTTAATTTTATCATCACTTGATTTTAATACCTCTTGTACTTTTGTATTGCTTGCGGTAACTTTTTTCAAGCTATCAACTTTTACATTTTGTTGTGTGTAAATAGCTTTTATTTTGGTCACTTGGTCATCAGTTAAACCAAGTTTGTCTTTCAACTGTTTTACTTTTTCTTCAGGATTTACCTTAGTAAGTGGTGATTGAGTACGTCCACTAAGCGAAATTCCCGAAATAAGAGCTAAAATTAATATTATTTTTTTCATCATTAGCAATTTTATATTATTAATTAACATAATAGTTATTTAATGCAAATATATTAAATTGATTTTTCAACTAAAAGAAAGTTAGTAAATTTTGTAAGATAAAATATTCACAATATGTTGATATAAAATATGCTTAAAGCATATTAGTTTTGTTGTAAATTTGAAATAGAACGTTGCATTTGTGCCATCATTACCGTTAGGCTTTCTAAAGTAGGCTCAGGTGTTGGTGTAGGTAAATGAGTTGAGATGTAACCTTTAGCTTTCCAAATTTCTAAAATATCTTCTCCACCAACTTCATAAGGTTCATAAACGGGATTATCTGATACTAGTTTTAATTTTTTACTTTCTTTGAATTTATTGCCAATACGCTTGTAAACTACTCCGTCATTTTTTGAAATAATAATATAAGTCTCATTTTGTTTTACATCTATCCAGTTTTCTAAATATTCAGCAATGATGATAGTTCCTGAAACTAAAGGTAACATTGAATCGCCTTTAATTTCAAACGCTCTAAAAGTGCCTTGTTTAAACATTGGAAGATAAAATTTGGGTAATTGCGCCACATATTCCGGGTCGGCATATCCATTTAAGTAGCCAGCGCTGGCTTTTAGTGGAACTAATTCAATGTTTTCATTTTCATCTTTATCTACCGAAATACTCAACACCCGGATGTTTGTTTGCGCATTTTTTGAGCCGGGTAACCAATTTTCATCGATGCTTTCATTAATAAAATCATCAATTGAGATATCAAAATAGGTTGCTATTTTTTTTAGCAAATCATATTTAGGATCTGCACGTTCTTCTTCGTAAGCACCTATTAATGAGCGCTTTATGCCTAGTTCATCAGCAAATTGCTGCTGTGTTAAGCCTTTCTTTTTTCGTAAAAATTTAATATTTGATGGAATATTTGACATAAAATTTGGAATTACTAAAAATATTAGTATTTTTATGCCAATAAAATTAGTAATTATTTTTCACATCACAAAAAAATATTATCAAATGAAACGCTTTATTTATATCATTACAGACAGGAACCGTAAAAACTTACATGTTGGCTTATGTGCCGATCTTTTAAAGACACTTGACTTTTACAAAAAAATGCCTACCTTATTTTTTGATAACTCGCAACAGCTTAATCGTTTGGTTTATTTTGAAGAGATTAATACCGAAGAACAGGCAATGGAACGTTTTAAAGTAATAAGTACTTTTACTAGATTACAAAAAGAAAAAATGATCAGGGCTGTTAATCCCGATTGGGTAGACCTGACCATTGGATTAAATTACGAAAGTGGCATTAGGATAAGGCCACAAATTCGCCCGTCAATTAATTCTTTGAGAAGAGCAGTTACTTTTTAATGAATTTAAAAGCGCCTGAATTCATACAATATCGTTTACCGCCTCTATCTGATGGTCCGTCGTCAAAAACATGTCCAAGATGTAATCCGGTGCTTTTCTCAATAACTTCATCACGATCCATTCCGTAGCTACTGTCATGAACTATTTCAATTTTGGAGGGATCGGCAGGTTTAACAAAACTGGGCCATCCGGTTCCGCTTTCATATTTATCATCTGATGTAAAAAGCACATCTCCCGTAGCAGCACTTACATAAACACCTTTTTCATGGTTATTGAAATATTCATTGTGGTATGGGGGTTCGGTACCACTTTCAACCATTATATGATATTCATTGGGTGTTAATAATTTTTTCCATTCAATAGGACTTTTACTTTTTTTGCGCTTTGGATCGTAGTTTTTTGTTTGACCATTAGTTTGTTGACAACCAAATGTTATCAAACAAAATAATGCAATGAGTATTAAAATCGATTTTTTCATTTTTATATCTTTTTTATGAATTAGACGTAGGATACTTTATTTCCTTACATCAAAAATTACGAAATAAATTTTAATTGGGTTTGTTTTAAAATGGATAATTAAATTTCTTTAGCCTTTGGCTCTAAAACAGCGTTTACAGTGTGTATAATCCCATTACTTTGAAGAATATCAAAATGATTAATAATACTTTTACCGCCATTTTCATCAATCAAAACTATGTTTCTATTACTATCAATTTTAGCTGTTAATTTACTGCCAGCAATTGTAGTAAATGAAGCTTCTCCGTTATTTGAATTAATTTTTCTAGAAATTTCTCTAACACTAACCCTACCAGATAATGCGTGGTATGTCAATAAGTAACTTAAATTATATTTATTTTTTGGCAACAATAAACTATCAAGTTTGGCACTTCCTATTTTATTAAAAGCATCATTATCAGGGGCAAAAAATGTAATAGGTCCTTTACTTTTAAATGTTTCTGTTAATTCGGCCTTTTCAATTGCTTTTAATAAGATAGAGTATTTTGGAGAGGATGAAATATTTTCTATAATATCATTTGATGATAGCATAGAAATCCCGTTAACGATTTTTATTTTAGCCCATTTTGCTTTAACCGAATCAACAATATTTACTTTTTCTGATTGATTTTGAGCGAAAAGTATTCCGATATTAATCGAGAAAAAAAAGAATATAAACCAATTTTTCATGTTGCAAAACTAGTATAAAATTTATCAATAAAACTTCACTATAACCTCGGCTTAAATGTACAATCTTCACTCAATAATATAATTTAATATTCTATGGTTTATTAATTATTTATTTGGTACCAGGTTTTCTTTTGGTTGATTATTAGCGGTATCTAGAGGAACTAATAAACTATCTTTATCTAGAGTATCGGTTTTTACACGTGGGGAAGGACAATCATATTTTTTGGTAATTTTTACCCAAGGTTTTGGAAACAAACCTGGGGTGTATCCTGAGTTTTTATCAGCATAAACTTTTTCCATAAAGGCACCAAAAATAGGTAAAGCAGTATGTGAACCTTCTCCTGTTTCAGATGTGGTAAAGTGTACACTACGATCGTCAGCTCCAACCCAAATGCCTGTAACCAAATCTTTAGTTATTCCCATATACCAACCATCAACATAGCCCGATGAAGTACCGGTTTTACCGCCAATTTGATTATCCTTTTTCCAAAGGCCTGGATATTCCCAAAGTGCTTGTGATGTACCACCTGGTTCTTCCATACCACCTCTAAACATATAAAGCATAAGCCAAGCTGTCTCTTCGCTTATTACTCTTTCCTTTTTTAACTCAAATTCATCAAGTACAACCCCATTTTGGTCAGTTATTTTTGTTACCAGCAATGGCGTTATTTTTTCTCCTTTATTTAAAAAGGTACTATAAGCACGTACCATTTCATAAACTGAAACATCATTCGACCCTAATGATACTGATGGAACAGCTTTTAATTGACTTTCGATTCCACATTTGTGCGCATATTGGACAATTTTGTCCCAACCTACAGCTTCTGTAACTTGGGCAGTTATTGAATTTACCGACTTACCCATTGCCCATCTTAATGACATTTCTTGGTTCGAAAATTTAAAGTCTGCATTTTTAGGTTCCCATACTTGTTCTTTTCCTTCGTCAATATATTTAATTGATACTGGCTTATCAACAAATTTATCGCATGGACTGAAACCATTGTCTAAAGCAGTTAAGTATGCAAAAGGCTTAAAGGTTGAACCAGCTTGTCGTTTCGACTGATTTACGTGGTCGTAATTAAAATAATTATGATTGATGCCTCCAATCCAAACTTTAATTTTAGCAGTTGATGGCTCAATAGTCATCATTCCAGTATTTAAAATACGAGTATAGTACCTAATTGAATCGGCACTTGAGAATGTAGTATCTTTTTCACCGTTCCAGGTAAAAATTTTCATACGCTTGGGCTTTTCAAAATATTGGTTTATTAGCCGCTCATTGTAATTATATTTTTTTTGAAGCAAGCTATAAATTGGTAAATGCTGTTCTGCTTTTAGTAAAAAGTCCTTTATTTCATCACCGTTTGAATCGCGCCATGGGTTTTTCTTACCCCAAAGGTTATCGAATCGTTTTTGCAACATTTTCATTTTTTCGGCAACTGCTTCTTCAGCATATTGTTGCAAATGCGGATCGATGGTAGTATATATTTTTAAACCATCTTGGTATAAGTCGTAATCATTATCATGGCACCATTTCTTTAGCCATCTTTCAACCGCCTGTCTCAAATAGGAGTCGCCTTGACCAACATGTTCAACATAGCTCAAATCTAGTTTAATTGGTAATTCAATATACTTATTATAATCACCTTTTTTTAAGTGACCATATTTCAGCATCTGTCCTAAAACTACATTTCGCCTTTCCAATGAGCGTTTAGGATTGCTTATAGGATTATAGGTCGAGGTTGCTTTAAGCATTCCAACTAATGTTGCAGCTTCAGCAGGGTCAAGATTACTTGGAGCTTTATTAAATATTTTGAGAGAAGCGGTTTTTATTCCAAAGGAATTATTTCCAAATGGAACTGTATTTAAATAAAGTGTAAGTATTTGTTGCTTGTTGTAAACATGTTCTATTTTAAGTGCAGTAAGCCATTCTTTACATTTATACACCAATTGTCGAATAAAAGGAACGTGTTTAATTAAGCCTTGTGACTTCTTTTTTCGAGTCTCGAATAAATTCTTTGCCAGTTGCTGGGTTATTGTGCTTGCTCCGCGTTTACCTCCTTTAGCAGTTGAAATTAAACTTGTAAAGAATGAATAAAAATCTACTCCATGGTGCTTATAAAATCTAATGTCTTCGGTAGAAACTAACGCGTTAATGATATTTGGAGAAATATCTTTATAATCAACAGGCGAACGGTTTTCCTTATAATATCTACCAATTAATGTGCCATCAGCGTAATAAACCTCGGATGAAAGTGATAGATATGGCTTTTTAATATCTTGCATATCAGGTGAATAACCAAATAAGCCTAAGAAGTTTAATTCAATTGAACAAAAGAATAGAACAATAGAATATAGTAATATGGCTGTAAACCTAACAAATTTGTTTTTTATGCGTCTGAACATAAGGTAAAGATGAAAAAATATGGTTTAAAATGAATCATTAAATCAAAAATTTAACAACCTTAATTTTTATTGTAAATTTAAACTAACTTAGCATAAGCCCACAGTAATAAATGATTGAGTTGATTGAAAAATTTAAAGTTAATAGTGGTTCAAAATTTTCATTGAAAAAATTTGATACTTCGTTCGATGCAAATCTAAAAAAAGAAGAGACGGAATCAATCTTATCCGACTTAATAAAGCAGACTTCGGAGTTACAAGCAAAATTATATGCAAGTAACAGTTGTGCTTTACTTATTTTATTTCAAGGGATTGATGCATCCGGAAAAGATAGTGCAATAGCACATTCTTTATCTGGGCTTAACCCTCAAGGTTGTGAAGTTTTTAGCTTTAAACAACCTAATAATGAAGAAATTAATCATGATTTTTTATGGCGACATTATAAGGCATTCCCACAATTTGGACGTATTGGCGTTCATAATAGGTCATATTACGAAAACGTCTTGATTACAAAAGTTCATCCAGAGTTATTAAAAAATGAATATTTACCAGATTTAAAAAATGATAATAAAACAAAAAAGGACTTTTGGGAAAATAGGTATAAAAGTATTAGAAATGTGGAGGATCATCTTACTTTAAATGGAACTATTATTATTAAATTTTTTCTGCACCTCTCAAAAAATGAACAAAAGGAACGATTTTTAAAAAGGATTAATGAACCTGAAAAAAATTGGAAATTTTCTGTAGATGATATCAACGAAAGACAGTATTGGGACGCATATATGAAGGCTTATGAAATGGCTATAAAAAAAACCGCAACAAAGTGCTGCCCTTGGTATATTATTCCTGCAGATAAAAAATGGTTTACACGGTTCGCAATTTCAACCGTTATATTCAATGTACTAATTAGTTTGAATCTAGATTTTCCAATGTTAACATCGGAAGAAAAAACTAAATTAGAGGAGGCAAAGGTTAGTTTATTTGATAAATATTAAATCTTCAAAAGACTTGAAACAAGTTATTTTATTTTAACATTTTTATATTTCTAAATATTTGTTTTGCATTGCCATATTTTCCAGCACTTTTTTGTTTATAACGCATTTGTTACAATTATTCCCTATATTTATAACCTTTATTAGTATAAATACTTCGTTTTTAATATATAAAATATTAGATGTTTTTTGTATTAAAATAAGTT
>CAITEP010000026.1 GCA_903891475.1 uncultured Mucilaginibacter sp. | reverse complement strand
ATCAGCTGGTTAGAGTCCCGCATGTGCGGGATTAATCAGAGGGTCGCTGGTTCGAGCCCAGCCTCAGGAGCATTAAAAAAACCTTAGCTTTGCGCTGGGGTTTTTTTGTTATGGAATTTTACATTTATATCTTATACTCTTCTAGTTCAGATATATACTATGTTGGGTATACGCACGATTTTGTGAAAAGGCTCGAACAGCATAACCATTCCACTAACCTAACATTTACTTCTAAACACCGACCCTGGCAACTTAAAGT
This sequence comes from uncultured Mucilaginibacter sp., assembly GCA_903891475.1. GTDB lineage: Bacteria > Bacteroidota > Bacteroidia > Sphingobacteriales > Sphingobacteriaceae > Mucilaginibacter. The sequence continues at coordinate 22,907 of CAITEP010000026.1, read as the reverse complement.
AGTTTTTTCGTGTGGACAAAACGAGGCAGAGGCAATGAAAATCGAAAAATTTATTAAAAAGCAAAAAAGTAGGAGACTAATAGAAAAGTTGATTGCAGGATGTGAATTGGAAGGAGTATTAGCTCAGCTGGTTCGAGTCCCGCATGTGCGGGATTAATCAGAGGGTCGCTGGTTCGAGCCCAGCCTCAGGAGCATTAAAAAAACCTTAGCTTTATGCTAGGGTTTTTTCTTTTAAATTATTAAAAATCAGCTGGTTCGAGTCCCGCATGTGCGGGATTAATCAGAGGGTCGCTGGTTCGAGCCCAGCCTCAGGAGCGTTGAAAAAACCCTAGTTTTTTACTAGGGTTTTTTTGTTAGATTTTATATTTCACCGTCCCTTCATTTTTGAAATTCCTGACCTTTTTTCAAAAAAATCAATTTTCTATAAAACTTCTTCAAATTATAATTCAGACCTTCGAAATTATAATTGAAGCCTTTGAAATTATAATCGAAACCGAAGAAATTATAATTTTGAATAGGGGAATTTATAATTTTGAGGGTAATTTGGAGTTTTTAGCCTTTAAAAAAGGACAATAATCACCAAAAAAAGGCCAAATTTTAGTAAATTTAGTCTTGGTTGAGCTAAGACCTCGTTTTTCAAATCCAAAGCCATTAAAAATATCCTACCAAAAGCATAAATTTTAAATGCCTTGTTGCGTTCGTCAAATTATAATCGCCTGTTTGCAAAACCGTAATTAACAACAAAAATTATAATTTTAAGTAGGTGCTGGTTTTGATACCCTTTTTTTTGTGGGTTGAAGGTTGTAGGTTGTGTGTTGTTGGTTTTTATAGCGTTGCTTGGTTGTGATGCCTCACCCCCCCCAGCTCCGTTGGCCAACGGAAGAGGGAGTTTGATGATATTTTTTTTGGGGTTGACTGGTTTCGAGGTTGGGCGATATTGATTGGTTTTAGTTTTTTAGCAGGGTAGGGGGTAATACAATTAAAAAGCCTACCCTACACTTATTTGAAAGCGATTGACAGGCTTTTGTTTTTAGTACCAGACGTTTCACATCCACTTGGCGGCAAATTGGTTAAACTCGTGCCGAAGGTCGTTGAATATTTTTTCTTCGGTGCGGTAATGGTCAAATAATATTTGGTGTTCGGTAGCGGTAGACGCGTCAACAAATACGGTACTCTTTTGCAACTGCGTGCTTATTTCATGCTCATTGGCATTTAAGCTGTGCCGCAGCTCATCCAGTTGATTACGGTGGATGATAAACTGGTTCTGGAAGTGTTCAATGCCCTCGGCAGCTTCACGACTGGTATTGCCTTTGGCAATTTCTTCTAATCGGGTATTCAAAATACCTAGCTCCTGTTTGTAAAACTCAATACCGCGCAAACAATCGCTGTTTAGGTTTTTAAAGTGTTCAATATTTATTTTATTCATCATGATACAATTTTAAACCCTGCTAAGTAATTTTAACTTGATGATAAGGAGTTTAAATAATGATCTTTGTCACTTGTGGTTGGTTGTAAGTTGTAAGTTGAAGGTTGAATGTTGTGGGTATTTTTTGGTTGTAAGTTGAAGGTTGAAGGTTGCAGGTTGTGGGTGTTTTTTGGTTGTAGGTTGTGAGGTTTTTGGGGTTGTGGGTGTTTATTTGTTGTAAGTTGTAGGTTGAATGTTGTAGATTGAAGGTGTTTTTTGGTTGAAGGTTGTGAGGTTTTTTGGGTTGTGAGGTTTTTTGGTTGCGGGTTGAAGGTTGTGCGTTGTTTTGGTGATTTGATAATTGTGAGTGAAGCCTTACATTGGCTACTTCGTTTTGTTAATTGTAGAAAGAGGGTGATAAATGAGTTTTGTTTATTGATGAGTTGTTTTTTGTTAGATTAAAAATCAGGAAAACGCTTCATAAAAGCTATAACTTTTTTGCTTGAACCAAAAAAGATTGAAGTGTCAAATTTTTATTTTATACAATTTAAATTAACGATACACAGCCCCTATATTTGACGAAATCAAAATAATCAAACTATGAATATTATTGCTGCCATCATCACCATAAAGCCGGAAGTTAAAATTGAGGATATTGCCGAGATTATCAACCATGAAAGGGAGGTACTTAAAGAGTGGACCAGCCTTGGCTACATACACGATTTATATTTACGCCAAACCAGAAACGGCGCGGTAATTATGTTTAAGGAGATGGACGAGCAAAAAGCTAGGGAAATGGTTGCCACACTACCTTTATTCCCTTATCTACTTTCGGTGGAGTACTTGCCTTTGTTGAAACAGGTTTAGGGTGGTCTATTGCAAACATTTGCTTAAATAACGGGAACAACGATATTAACCGATGCCGGAATAACCTCTATCCTAATTTCATCCGCTATCTCTTTATAATCGTCGCAAATAAATGCTTGCTTTTCTTTTAGTCTGATGACCATTTTTTTGCATTTCCAATGCATAATAGCGTCGGTTTTACTTTGCATAAGGGTAGCGCCGGTAAGTTTTAGCATGGTAGCCAAGCTGTTGCTTTTCAATAAAATGATATCCAAAAACCCATCTGTTATACTAATTCCGGGTTGCAACATTAAATTGCTGATGCCTATATTTCCCGAATTGGTGACGGTTAATGAATAAGCCGTCTCGTTTATTTCAATGCCGTCAATTTCTAAATTGTAGGCTATAGGTTGCGCGTTCGCTATGGTTTTAATTCCGGCAATAAAATAGGCTAACCTGCCAATATGGTTTTTAAACTTTCTGTCGGCTTGCAGCACCATATCGGCCATAATGCCCAAATTCACCCTTAATAAAAATGGTTGTCCATTCATGGTGCCCATGTCAATGGCTTTTATTTTACATTTATCATTTAGCAACATTTCAATGGCTGCCCGGGTTTCCATAGGCAGGTCCAACTCATGCGCCATTACATTGGCCGTTCCGCCGGGGATGATAGCCATTGGGGTGCTGCTGCCATGCAAAGCACGGGCTACCGAGGTTACGCAACCATCGCCACCATAAACGGCAATTAAATCGGTCTTGCCAATCAGCGAGCGGGCAATATCGGCAGCGTTGCGGTACGGATGGGTGACAGACATGTCCCATTTGCTATCGTTCCCTATGAATGCCTGGTGGATATAATACAAAACCGGCACCCCCTTCTCGGACGCGGGGTTAATGATAAAGTAAATATGTTTGAATTTCATTAAAATGGCATCAAGGCGTAATGCTTAACAACCATATTGGGTTTTAGTTTTTGATGGGGGAGATTTATCTGAAATCCATAATTAAGAAAATAGAAAGCAATAAAATTTAATTAAATAACTATAAATTTAATAGATGTGAATAAAAATAGATTGTTTATTGTACTCAATCATAAAAACCGAAATTTTAATAAAATAAAATTTTGTTGAGAAATCAAGTTATACACAATAGTTATTACTAAAAAGTTTAGTACTACCTTTATGTTTTTAACTTTTAGTATTATTAAATGAGAGATACATTATTTATTAGTCATGCAACTCCAGAGGATAATAATTTTACAATTTGGTTAGCTTCGAGACTTGAACTACTTGGATACAAAGTATGGTTTGATAAAGAAGGATTGTTAGGAGGCGAAACATTCTGGAATACAATTGAATCTGTTATAAACATTACTACCATAAAGTTTTTACTTGTCTATTCAAAAAATATATTAGTTAATGGTGGAATAATCAAAAATGGGATTAAAAAGGAAATTGAATTTGTTAATAAGTTATTGTCCGAAAATCCACAATTTAAAGATTTCTTAATTATTTTAAATATAGACAATTCTCCTTTTGACTTTTTTCCTGGTGCTGCAGATCTTAATCAAATACAATTTAGCGAAAATTGGGCAGTCGGTTTAAATACCCTGCAAAAGAAGCTAAAAAGAGATGAAGTTATTCTATCCAATACAGGCGATTTAAATCAATCTAGTAATTGGTTTTTAAATAATTATATCATTAAAAATCCCATTATTGAAAAAAAGGAATTGTATTACACAAATTGGTGGAGTGTGGATGATTTACCTTTAAATTTTTACATAATCAAATATGAAAATGAAACTCATGCAAGAAAAGTTGCTAGTTTAAATGACAAAATTTTATTAGTTAGAGATGCCAATTGTGTAACCACTTTTAAAAAAGATTTAATTTCAGATTTAGAAGATAATTTCGGAACAATACAAATAAAGCCTGTGGAAATCTTTGAAATTAAATTAAGTGATTTAATTCAAGGATATGAAAGAGAATTATTTCCTACTTTTCGTGACGCTGAAAATCATTTTAAAAAATTGTTAAAAAGGTCTTTGCATAATTATTTTAAATCTAAAGGCTTATTTTGGTATGAATTGGCTAATAAAAATATCGCTTATTATCATACTTTCAAAAGTTTGCCTACTTCCAAAGTAAGCTTTAGCTATCCTTATAGAGAAAATACTTTTCGAAAGAAAAAGAAACAATTATTTGGTAAACATCTAGACATAGGTAAATGGCATTTTGCGATTTCTTTAAAGCCAGCATTAACACCATTCATTGGTTTTCATTTGAAGAACCATTTAATATTTAGTAAAAATGGTTATCAAGCTATTGAAAACAAGGATACTCAACATTTATTAAGGCGAAAAAAGGGAAGGCGAATGTTTAATGAAGATTGGCGAGACTTATTACTTGCTTTTATTGCAAGTGTTAAAAATTCAGATGAAAGTATTTCACTCATTACAAATGTTGAAAGAAATATTACTTTAAAACCGAATTTAGAAATGTTTTGGTCAGATTTTGGATATCATGATCCTTCAAATTTAGAAAGGCAAGAGTTGTTTATTGAAGGTGGAGAACTAATCGAAGAAATTGAACATTAATTTATGAAAATTGTTCCAGAATTATATTATTTAAATGAACCAGAATTATCCTTCGGCTATAATCAAAAAACATCAGATCCTAGAGACGGACTAATGTTGTATGGTCCACACGATTGTAACAAAATAAAAGGTCAAATTAATATTGGTATAATTGGTTGTTACAATCAACGAGCATATTTAAAAGAATACTTAAAAAAAATTCACCAACCAATAACTTCTATCACAGCCGATGTGGCTAGACCCTTTTTTCCCGGATTAGATGCCGCATTTGGTATTCATATAAACTTTGAAAATGTTGTTGAGATTAACATAAAAGAAGAAGAAGTAAAGAAATTTTTAAAATATAATGATGGACACCAGCGAGTACATAAATTATCTAATCTCTTTGCTGATGAACTTATTAAATATCAAAATGAAGAGGAACGGATAGTTTCAGTATGGTTTGTGATTATTCAAGATGATATTTTTAAATTCGGTCGTCCTAAATCTAAAATTCCAAAATCTATAGAAAATGTTAATCTTACGTTAGACAAGAAGAAAAGAAGCACAGGAGAGCCTTTTTTATTCGATTTTATGAATCAAATTCAAGAAGCCTATGATTATGAAATTAATTTTCACAATCAAATAAAAGCTAAACTTTTGAATCATAAAATTGTAACTCAAATTTTAAAAGAAAGCACAATAGCATATGAGCAATTATGGGCAGATCAAAAAAAAATTGATCTTCAACGTTTATTCGATAGTGCGAAAGCATGGAATATTTCAACAACCCTATATTACAAAAATGGAGGCCTGCCCTGGCGACTTGGTGATATAAGGGAAGATGTTTGTTATTTAGGTTTGGTTTATAAAAAATTAAACGGAGACCCTAAAAATCGAAGTGCATGTTGTGCAGCACAAATGTTTATAGACTCAGGTGATGGAATGGTCTTTAGAGGAAATATAGGTGACTGGTACAATTTAGAAACTAAAGAGTTTCATATTAAAAAAGATGATGCCGCTCAAATGATTAATCAATCATTAGAAGCGTTTAAGCAAAAGTTAGGCAAAGGCAAATATCCAAAGGAGGTTTTTATTCACGCTAAAACGTTATTTGATGAAGACGAATGGATTGGGTTTACAGAAATGGCAGCAGGGAAGTCTAAAATCATTGGAGTTCGTATTCAAAATACAGATCAATTCAAAATTTACAGAGATTTTTCTTTTTGTGTTCCTCGTGGTACGATGATGAAAATTACACCTGAAAGAGCATATTTATGGACAAAGGGTTTTATACCTCGTTTACAGACTCAAATTGGTCTTGAGACTCCAAATCCAATAGTTGTTGAGGTAACACGTGGCTCTGCGGATATTGAACAGGTTTGCAAAGATGTATTGGCTTTAACTAAACTAAATTACAACGCTTGTATTTTTGCTGATGGACAACCTGTTACATTACGCTTTGCAGATTCAATTGGAGAAATATTAACTGCTGGCAAAAATGTAGTTTCATCTATTCTTCCTTTTAAGCATTATGTGTAAGCCTTTCAATATTAAATAATCTATTTGTAAGTAATTATAATTTTTTATAAATACTTGATAAAGTTGTTTTCTCAAATTTGGAGCGCGTAATCAATTAAAAACCCCAATCCATATCATAAATAATATATCTTTGGGCTCAAAATTTAGCAGCATACATACATGGCAAAAGCATCAGAAATTAAAGTGGGCAATATATTAAGGTTTAACGGCGAATTGGTAACCGTTACCGAAGTGCTGCACCGTACACCGGGTAAAGGCGGAGCGTTTTATCTGGACAAGTTCCGCAATATAAAAACCGGAAAAATTGTGGAAGCCCGCTTGGCAACCGACGAGCAAGTGGAGATTTGCCGTGTAGAAACCAACGATTTTCAATACCTGTACGAGGAAGGCGATTATATGGTTATAATGGACAACACCACATACGACCAACACAACATCGCGAAATCATTATTTGGCCCATCTGCTAAGTTTTTAAAGGAAGGCATGAACGTGATAGTTTCTTTCGAGAGTGAAGAACCTATTATGGCCACCGCACCTAATTTTGTGGAACTGGAAATTACCTATGCCGAGCCTGCTGTAAAAGGCGATACCTCATCGGGCGCGTTAAAAACCGCCTCTACCGAAAACGGCATCGAGCTAAAAGTGCCGCTTTTTGTAAACCAAGGCGATAAAATTAAGGTTGATACCCGTACCGGCGAGTATGTGGAAAGGGTAAAATAAAAACCACGTTCCTGTTTTTATAAAAATCATTGTTTTGTTGACCTTGTTGCAACAAATGGGTTAGGTCTGCGTCCTATCATTAAAATAAAACAAAAATCAGGATGAAGTTTTACCGTTTGCCCTTACTATTTTTATTGTTGAATGTTGGGCTTGCTAGTGGTTTAAGCGCGCAAGGTAAAACCACTACCTTTACCATTGCCAATTTAGCGGCCTCGGCTGGCGAATGGAAGGGTACGCTTACCTATTTGGATTATACCAGCGGCAAACCTTATACCATGCCAGCTAATTTAATGGTTGCCTTTACAGCGGATAAGAACGGCTATATTTTAAAACATATTTACCCCGACGAGCCAAAGGCTAATGCTACTGATACCACCTTTTTTAAAGATGGCAATTTTGGCGATGAAAAAGTAAGCGATTTCGACTTAAAACCTAGCGGCGAGTTTACCCTGATTACCGAGCAGGTTGGGGTAGACGGTAATGATAATAAACCTGCCACCCTTAGGCATATTTACAAGCTGGAAGGCAATTCATTCCTGATAAAAAAAGAGGTGAAGTTTAAAGGCAGCGCCATTTGGATAAAACGGAATGAATACCTGTTTACCAAAGAGCATAAGGTAGCCGAAACGGATAAGAGCCTGTACAATAAGATAGCCGAAATGGATAGTCTGCTTTTTTGCGCTTACAACACGCAAGACGTAGCCAAAATGAAAACCTATTTCACCACAGATTTAGAATGGTACCAGGATAATGGCGGTTTGCTGAATTTTGAAACCGTATTTACCAATTTTCAATCCATTTTTAACCGTCCGGATAAATTAAGCAGGGAGCTGGTACCCGCTACATTAGAGGTAATCCCCATTAAAGGTTTTGGGGCTATAGAGATAGGCAAACACCGTTTTAAACATTACGAAGATGGCAAGCTACAAGTAGGCACCTTTAGGTTTGTAATGATATGGAAAAATGAAAACGATGGATGGAAAGTATCGAGGGTGATTAGTTTTGACCATTAGAAAAGACAACCTTTAACCGATTTAAACAAATTGAATGCATATATTTAACAATGCATGGCTTTTGAAATTATTTAAGATAGCTACCAAGTTTAATTTCAATAAGCTCTAAATTCAAGGTTATTTAATTTTTTCCGTAAAAATACCCTATTCAATTGGGTTTAAACACCCTTATCCATTTTAAGTCAAATTTTTAGGTTTATAGTGATTTTTCACTTAAACATAAAATGATATGAATTTTTTCTGGAGGCTATTCCGCAAAAAACAAACAATTGACGAAAGCAAATTAACCGCAGACCAAGTAGCTCAAGAGAAACAAAAAAGAGCAAGGAAATCTAGGAGTGAACTTGATGATGTAAAGGAATTGCCTAGCGAATTGTATTTGAGACTGGTGGGGTTTTATAATACTATTCCACAAGCCATAAAAATTGATCCTAAATATGCTGATAGCGCAGTCAAATTTGAGGAGTTAAGAAATTTTATTGATAATCAGCTGCATAGCGATGATGTTAAGAATTTTTTAAATGTAGATATGGGAGACTATGTACACAATTTGAATTTGCTTTTGGTTGGTATTTTTTCTGTTTATCATTTGGAGGCAAATATTTGGAACATTCGCGAAGAATACCGATCTCATGTGGACGATAAAACATATCAGGAGTTTATCAATTCACCTGCCCACGATTTCCTTTTAAAAAACAAATACGATTCTTTGACGGATGATAAACAAAAAGACTTATATGAATCAAGATTAAGGTTTGAATACAAAAATTTGGTAAATGAGATAAGAAGAGCCCGGTTATATGAAAAACATGTCGAAGATACGAGAGGTTATTTAAGGGATAAGGTTAGACGTTCCTATTTTCAACTTTTAATAGCACCTTTTATATTTGTTTTATCTTTTTTATGTTGTATCTATTGCTCATCTAAATTTAATTGTTGCCATTTTCCACTTCAATCAAGCATTTCAAAAAGCTGGTCGAATAGTTATTGCGGTTTAGTATTAATTGCGTGCGCAGCAATTGCAGGTGCAACAGGTTCATTAATTAGCGTTTTGCAAAGGTTGTTTGGTTTGAAGGATGGTAATCAGTTAGCTCAAAATATTGTGGCATTAAAATATTCTGAAAAAGCTATTCAGTTCGCCCCTTTAACAGGTTTTGTATTTGCAATAGTATTGAGTTTTATATTTAATAGTCATTTAATTGCAGGACAGCTTTTCCCCAAAATGGATGGCTGGTTAAGTACTTTAACCGATGAAAATGAATTAACTAAATTGTTAGTATGGTGCTTTATTGCAGGATTTTCTGAACGGTTTGTACCCGATATGATTGATAACCTTGCCGAAAAAGCAGAAAAAGCTGAAAAATCAGGAAAATCATAAATTGAAATTATATATTCTCTAATCCTACTTAAAAAGTATTTATTATAAATAATGTTGATAATCTCTGCCGGTTAACGATGCATTAACTGGTGGAGATTTTTATTAATTTTAATGGTTTTAAATTAAAATCTATTTTTTGATATTTGAATAACTATTAATCATAGTTAGGTTGTTTTAGGCAGATTATTAATATTAATTTTCATGAACGCGATCAATTACTTCGAAATTCAATCATCCGATCCGCAAAGGGATGTGGCGTTTTATACAACGGTTTTTAACTGGAAATTTATAAAGCAGGAGTTTATGCCCATTGAGTATTATAGAATTGAGACCGATGGAGTAAATGGCGGCTTGTTAAAACGCCCGGTAAAAACCCCACCTGCTGAATATGGTACCAATGCCTACACCTGCTCGATGGAGGTGCTAAGTTTTGATGCTACTGCCGAAAAAATTTTGGCAAATGGCGGCAAAGTAGCCATGCCTAAATTCGCGGTACCGGGGCGTTGCTGGCAGGGCTATTTTATGGACCCTGATAACAATGTTTTTGGCCTGTTTCAAGTTGATTTAAACGCCAAATAATCAGCCCTTAAGTACCTCGGCAAAGGTGGCCAATTGTAGGTGCTGGTCTATTACCAGTTGTTTGGCTTCCGCCGAACATAAGGAGTTGAGTTCAGTTATTCGGGGTGCCACCATGCTGCTAATGTTTTCTAAATCGGCATCCACATAACCGGGATGGCTCATTATTTCGGTTGTTCCTGTTTTCAGTTCGGTTAGGATGGTTGTTAAACTTTCTAGCGTTCCCTTATTGTCCGAAAAATCGCCATTAAAATGCTTTGGGTAGGGTATGCCATGTTTATCCAACTCCGCTATGGCAAAGGCATCCATCGCCTTGTTTTGGTGCGATGATTGTGGTTTCCTAACGGGTAAACCATATTCCCCGGCTAAACGTATCATTACCGAAATAGTTTTTGGGGAAATGATACCAGCACTATGGTGACTGTCCAGATGGTCTAATTCCAACCCAAGCGTTAAAAGCTTGTCAATTTGCGCCTTCCATTCCGCATAAAGTTCCTCTTCGTTTATTTGGTCGGCAAGGGCAATTAAATCGCCTAATTGGTTAAAATGCCCATGTTCATTTACTAAGCTGGGTATTTGTTTAGGATTTAACACAGGTTTTAGCGTAGTTAAAGTTAAATGCGCGCCAACGCCAATGGCAGGGCATTCTTTAAAAAGCAGGGGCATGTCGGCTTCAAGGGTTAGTCCGGTAGCCATTGCGGTGGTAGAAGTCAAAATCCCATTTAAAAAAGCTTCGCGAATACCCTTTGAAACGGCACTGGTTAAGCCATAATCATCCGCGTTAATAATCACTGTTTTTACCATGGTGTTGGTGTTTTAGGGAGTATAATTTTTGATTAAAGGTAGGGAAATTAACACCTCCAACAAATGATTTTAATCAACCTTAAAAGCTATAATCATCCCAACTATCAAACCTAAATTGATAATGAAGGTACTTATTGAGGTTGATGCTGTTTACCTCCTTATAGCCTTGCAGGTTATTTATAAATTGGGGTAGGGGAAGATTAGCCTTTTGCGCCATCAGGGTATAAAAGCTTCCCTTTGCAGGGTGCAATGGCAAGCAAGCGTTAAACACTATCCTATACGTATTTTGTTCAATTATCGCTTTTGTAATGCCTATACAATCTGATAGATGTACTAGGTTAACAGGTGCCAATCCGTTTGGAATATCGGTTTTCCCGGCAAAAAAACTACCCGGGTGCCTGTTGGGGCCAATCAACCCACCAAACCTAACAATCGCAGTAGCGAATTTGGTTTGCACGCTAAAAAGCTGTTCGGCTTCTAATAAAATTTTACCACTGTCGGTATCAGGCTGTGGTGCATCGGCTTCGGTAACTTCCCGGTTTATTTCGCCATAAACCCCGGTGGAGCTGATATAAATTACCTTTTTAACCCCATGCAATAAAATCAGGTTGATGATACTGTCCAACTTTTGCAAATAGCCCCCTCCGCCGCCACCTCTTAATTGCGGGGGGATGCAAATCACCAAAACATCGCAATCAAAAAAATCGGCATCGGCTTGTTGGTTTTCCGCATCAAACTGTAGTAAAAAGGGTTGGATGCCTAAATTGCCCAAAGCATCCAGTTTTTCGGTTCGTGTAGTGGAGCCTTTCACTAGGTGACCATTCTGCAATAAGTCTATCGCCAAAGCCTTACCATACCAACCGCAACCTAAAATGCTAATAGTCATGAATAAAAAAGGGGTAAAAAATATTTTAGCAAATAAAAACATTTTTTTTCTACCCTTTTATGGAATCCGGGGTTTTGCTGCATCCTATCAGTAAAATAAGTAAAACCTATGGAAAATATAAAGGCAATAATAATAGCTGGCCTGCTAGGCATCCTACTCCAAACCAGCGTTTGGGCGCAAAATGTACAGCTTACTGTGGATGGTAAAACCAATAATGGTGTAAAGCTACAAGAACTGAAAATTGATGTGGCGGTTTATGGCAATATCAGTCGTACCACTTGGCAAATGGTTTTTTACAATACTACCCAGCGTGTGTTGGAGGGTACCCTCCTGTTTCCGCTAAAGGATGGTGTAAGCGTGAGCCGCTACGCGTTGGATATCAACGGGCATATGCGGGAGGCCGTCCCGGTGGATAGGGGTAAGGGCACTGTAGTTTTTGAAGCGGTAGAACGCCGTCGCATTGACCCCGGACTATTGGAAAAAGTGGAAGGCAATACCTTCCGTACACGGATTTACCCTATTAATCCACACAGTACCCGCACCGTAATTATAGCTTACGAGGAGGAATTGCCACTAGTAGCCAATGGCAACCTGCAATTTACCTTGCCACTCAACCTGAAAGATACCGTTGGTAGTTTCGCTTTAAAAGCCTCTGTGATACAAAATGCCGAAGCTCCCGTGGTAGATAGTGCGGCGACCAGTAATTTGCAGTTTGATAACCATCAAAATACATGGTCGGCCAGTATACAAAAACTGAATTATAGGCCAAATCATTCCCTATCGTTCAGCATACCAAAACCAAATGATGCCAGCGAAGCCATGTTGCAAGCTTATGGTAACAAGTATTATTATTTTATTAATACCATGGTGGCTGCGCAAACGGTAGCCCGACCAGCTTCCCAAAAAATAGGTTTATTATGGGATGCTTCCCTGAGTGCTGCCAATGGCGACAAGAAGAAAGAATTTAGTTTGCTGGATGCCTATTTTAAAAAACTAGGGAATGCGCAAATTGATTTAATAAGCTTTAGCAATACCATCATCGGTAACAAAACTTATACCGTATCCAATGGCAATTGGGATGCCTTAAAAACCGAGTTGGAGCATACCGTTTATGATGGCGCTACCGATTTTGGCAAGCTGGACTTGAGCAAATACCAAGAAGATGAATTTTTATTATTGAGCGATGGACACCAAACCTTTGGCGATAAGAAAATGAAGTGTGGTAATAGCCCTGTATTTTGCATCAACTCCTCCGCTACGGCCGATTATAGTCGTTTAAAACGCGTGGCCTTGCAAACACATGGCACATTTATCGACCTCAACAATAGCAATACAGATAAAGCACTGGCCGACCTAACTACCCAATCACTCCACTTTTTAGGGATAAAAGGTAGTGTGGGTATTGATGATAATTATCCCTCATTGCCGGTAGCTGTAAATGGCGCGTTCTCAGTAGCTGGAATTACTCGGGAGCCCAACCAAAGTATTACCCTTCAATTTGGCTTTGGCAATAAGGTAAGTATTGAAAAAACCATTCACCTCGACGCGTCAAAAAACTTAGTGGAAGAGGTGGATGTAGCAAAATTATGGGCCCAAAAAAAGATAGAGGAACTTGATTTGAATTATGATGCCAACCGACAAGCTATTGAAAGTCTGGGAAAGCGTTTCGGACTGGTAACCCGCAATACCTCGCTTATTGTACTGGAAAATGTAAGCGATTACATCAACTACGAGATTGAACCACCTGCCGAATTAAGAGCCGAATACGATGCCATTATGAAGCAACGAGCCCCATTTCAACACCCTGAGCGCGAAAACCTGAGCACTGCCATTAGCATGCAGGAAGAGCTAAGCAATTGGTATGAAAAAAGAACCAAGCCAAATAAAATTGTAACAGTGCCACAAACTACAGTTACACCACCTACTAATACCCAAACCAATCACCAAACAGATGCCCGACCAACAATTATTACCGGGAAAGTAATTGACGAAGCAAGGCAGCCAATAATTGGGGCATCTGTTTTAATTAAAGGAACCACTTTGGCCGCAATTACAGATGCAAACGGCATTTTCAGGTTGCATATAAATGAAGCAGATGTATTGGTAGTGCAGTATATAGGTTACCTAAGCAAACAAGTTAGGCCAAGAAGAAGTACCAATATTACTATAAAATTGAACCCGCAATCAAATAGCTTAAATGAAGTGGTGGTTACTGGTTATGGGGTGGCAAGAAAAACCGATATATCTGAATCTGTTTCAACCATGGCAAACGAAGATGTAGTTGCTAGGCCAAATGCTATTGCGCCTGCCCAAGCTCCCGCTAATGAGTTAAACGGTAAGGTTGCAGGTTTAGTTATGGAAAAAGATGTTGCGCCTGGAGCAAGCTCTACAATTATGTTAAGGGGATTGGCAAATGCTTCACTAACATCTACTAAGCGTAAAGGTCGGCGCATGGGTTTCAACGCCGATACGACTGGCTTTTTTCCAACTGAAAATAAAAACACCGATAATAACAATGGCATTCAAGTAAACTATCAAAAGCCTGATGCCGAATATTTGAAGCTGATACAAAAAACGGAAGCACCTGCCCGATACCAAAAATATTTAGAGCTGAGGGAAGGATTTAGCGGTAACCCAGTTTATTATTTTGAAGTGGCCGATTATTTTATAAAAACAGGCAACATAGAGCTTGGCATACGCATATTAACCAACCTTGCCGAATTGGATTTGGATAGTTACGAACTTTATAAAATGCTTGGTTATAAGTTTAAACAATTGGGCGATTTTGAGGATGAAGTTATTGCCTTTAGAAAGGTGACCGAACTCCGTCCGCTCGATCCGCAAAGCTTTAGGGATTATGGATTGGCTTTGGATGATGCCGGACAGCACCAAAAAGCTTTGGACGTACTTTATGAGGCCATGACCAAAAGCTATGCTGCTGATGCTGAAAGCCTTTATAGCGGTATTCAGGAGGTGTTTTTACCCGAAATAAACCGCATTATTGAACTAAATAAAGGTAAACTCAACCTAAAAGGAATTGACCCGGCAGTTATTAAACCCATGCCGGTTGATGTGCGCATTGTAATGGATTGGAACATGAACAATACTGATATTGATTTATGGGTAACCGACCCAAATAACGAGAAATGTTATTATAGCCATAACCGAACCGAAATTGGTGGTCGCATCTCGCATGATATGACCCAAGGTTTTGGTCCCGAACAGTTTTTGCTGAAAAAAGCGATAAAAGGAACCTACAAAATTGAAATCAACTATTACGGCGATAGGCAAGCCACCATAGCGGGGCCAACCACCATTATGGCTGAGTTATTTACCAATTACGGCACTCCGACCGAAAAGAAGGAAATAATAGTGTTGCAAATGAAAAAAGAACAAGGCGGAGCAGTGTATATTGGGGATTTGGATTTTAAATAAAAACAATCAATACTTTAAAATAGTCTTCCGATTTTTTTTGGAAGACTATTTTAATACTTTAAATACAAAACGGGTTATTGATTTTAATAAAGCCTATAACACATATTGCGCATTTAAAGGTGGTTATTAATGCCCAAAACCACCTGATGAAAATAGTTTACCTATTGCAATAAATGCTGGTGAGCAAAAGTTTGCTGTTGCAGCCAATGCACATTGATGCTACTTCTTCTCTAAAACCAGCACGACCTTATTAAAATCAGACGAGGCATTAATGATTTTCTTGAATTGCTCAAATTGGGTAATCGGATAGGTAACATTGCAATATTGTTCCATAATATGCACCGTTAATGTATTGCCTTTCAGCTGATAATCAGTAGTAAAGCCCATGGTGAGCTTGCCGTTGTCTAAGTAAGTTTGTTCAATTTTCAAGTCGTTCAGGTTACTAATTTTGTAACCTTTGGGTATAATAAGCTCAATTTTACGTTCTTCAACATGCGGATAATCAACATCAACCGGCTCCTGCCTCTTTTTTTCCTGATACATTTCCACCTGCGGGCCAATGACCAAGCCTATTTTAAACAAGATTTTGTTTCCGGCTTGTTCAATCAACTCTCCCGATTTAGTTTTGATATGTATAATCAATGGCTCGTTGTTAGTTGCCTTGTCAAATTCTGGATTAATTACTTCCGAAAACGCGATATTTTCGGAGCTTGAATAACTTTTAGCAAGTTCTTTTATAAAATTTGCCTTTTGTTCTTCGTTGGTGAAATTTAAATTATCACGATAAATTACCGCCGGATAGCCCTTGTAAATTTCTTTCGCATCAATAATCAGTGAATCAAGATTAGCGGTAAACTCAATTTTTGAATCGAGATCTTGGCGTGAATCATTAAACGGCTCTAGTTCAATATTCCTTATTTCCCCAACTATGGTAGTTATTGAACTGGCAGTTGTTTGTTTACAGAAAAGTCCGGTTGTTGCGCCCCAGCTAGGAATTATCCAAGGGTAACGAAAATCAGGCCGGGTGGGTGTCAAAAACTTATTCTCGGTAGGGAAATAAAATAAAGTGTTTTCACAATTATTCCAGTTTTCAAAATCTTTATCAATAATGTATTTATCCCTATCGCCGGTAAATACAAACTGAAAATTAACACCAAGGTTTTCATAAACCGCCGCATACAAATGCAATAAACCTACGTTACCACCCACCTTATTTTTCAGTACCTGATCAAGGTTGTTGGCTTCATCGCTCGATAGATTTTCATTATAAGCAAACTTGGTTTTTATAAAATTTTCAACAGTGGTTATTTTTGCAACTTCATTATTTAATTTATCCCAGCCGTTCGCATTTACCAGTTCCGTAATTTGTTTCTTTTCTTTTTCCGTTGTAGAAATATAAATGGCATAAATCCTATTAGCCAATTGATCCCAAGTGTAAAGCCGCCCTGCATCGGGGTTGGAAGAGTTATATGATAATTTATATTCAATTCGTTGCAAGTTTGAATGATAGGTCGCATATTTTTCTTCATCGGCACCAGGCGTACCCTTAAAGGTTATTTGCTTTATTCTTTTTTCGCTAAATACCGTATCAACAATAGGGACATTAAAGTTATAGGTCTTCACATCAAACTTTAACCTTTTTGGGGCAATTAATTCAAAATTCGTTTCTAATTGAGGATAAACTGATTGTACTACTTCGCGTCCAAAAAAAGAAGGCGACCTTTTAAAGGTATAAAAGTATTCCATATCGCATCCTTTTTCCAGGCCCTCCATGGCAAATATTTTATAGGTATTACCATCTTCCTCCTGCACATCTTTAATGTAATTTTTATCAAGCTCTACTACTTTGCCACCCGCTAAAATGGTGCGTGCCTTGATATCAACAATATCTGATTTTTCGCTAATACCTAAATAAATTTTATTCAGGCTCTCAATACCTCGGTCGTCATTTATATGAATTATTTTATGCAGTGTAACGTATTCATTCAATTGGTCTTTTCCCTCGTCAGTAAATTCTACTCGTCTTTTATCTAAAATAACCACTGCCGGGTCTTTGGCATATTTGCTGTCCAAAATAGTTATTTTGGGGTTGTTGGCCCAAGTCTCCACTTCAATATTAGCGACAGTGTTTTGTGCATATAAACAAGGGGAGGCCAGTAGGGCAAAAAGTAGGCCTATTGTCTGTCTTTTCATGTATTTAATTTTTGCTAAGGCTTAAAGTTTCTTTATATAGGGGAAATAGGTTTTCCAATACCTTGTTCCATTGTTCAAAATCGGCATAAGTAAGCATTAAACTATTGTTTTCAAATTCCTGAGTCAAGGTTACATTGTCTTTGTTTTGCTCATAACGCATATCGAACCCCCAAAGCTTGTTATGGAACGATTTTCCTTGAGGGAGGTAGCTAACTTTATAACCATCAGGCAATTTAAGCAGGGTGACATATTTTTTTTGGAACAAATAGTTGTTTTCGATAGGTACTTTCCTTTTAGGGTAATCAATATGTTCATTTTGATAGAACTTAAAGAGATTAAGATTTAAGTAATAATCGTTCCCTACTTTTTTCGAATAATTAGGCAGCTCAAAATCGGCAAATACGGTAATTTCGTTATTGCTGGGGTCTTTACCAATGTAAAAAGTATCAAGCTTAAATTTGTTCGATCCTCTTTCAAATTCGCGCTTCATGCTTTCGTCCAAGTTCTTTTTGCTCCAATACATCAAATCTCCATAAAATGACATAGCCTGATATCCTCTCATGGTTCTCTTTATTTTTCCTTTTAGCCCAGTTGGAGTAAGCTCAAGCCAGGTACTGTCGACAATGGTGTTTTTGCTTTTATCAATTACAGGTACTTTTAATAATTTGTATTCATGCTCGTTAATGGCAACCATGGCCTCTTTATCTTGTATGCCCGAAGGTGTTAGGCCAAAAACACAGGTAGGGTCGGTACCATCTAAAAAAACATATTGTCCATTAAGGTTAATGGTACATATCATGTGGTTACTTACCATTGGGAGTGGTTCATTGCTGAAAGAGTAGGGCAGGTCGCGGGTACCTATCCAGGTAAAATAAGCGGGTACTCCGGCGGTATTTAGCATTTCGGTCAATATACTTGCCATATCCTTGCAGTCGCCGTAGCGCCTGTTACAAACCAATGCGGCATCGCGTGGCACAAAACCCTCCATTCCATTTTCGAAAGCTACATATTTAATATTATGCTGTACCCAAGTATAAATCCTTTTGGCTTTTTCCTCAGGCGAGGTTATGTCTTTAATTAGTGAATCAACTATATGCTTTAATTCGGGCTTAGGTTTATTTTCCATCGCCTTTATATAACTGTAATTTAGATTATATAAATCCTTGAGGTTTGATAAATAGGTTTTCTTGTTACCTGTTTCATCTTTATAATTTTCGATATAAAATATTACATGGGGCGAATACCATGAAAACCCCGGGGCATCACCATACTTTTTATCAGCCGGGCAGTTTTTATACTGAAAGGTGTAAATATTATTTTTGGATTTTGAAGTAATCGTTACCAAAATATTGTTGGTATCAAGTCCCATCAATTTATATTTTAATTGTATGTTTTTATCTACAGTTAGTTGAAGCTCACTGTTTAAATTGGGCATGTAACCTGAAAAAAAGTAGGGCGATAACAAATGCGGGTCGGTATTTTGCCATGATACCTCCAAGTTGCCAACAGCTCCCGCTTCAATGGATGGAAAATTGAAAGAGGTGAACTTTACATCGTCATAAAAAACAAAACTCTCCTTATTTGTGCTTGTTTTAAATTCGCTTACTTTTAGCTTTTTGTCATCGGGGGTACGGGTATAAGCTTCGTAGGAAATCAATTTTTGAAAATCACTGTGCGAAAAACCATACTCGCTCATGTATGATGCCGCCGAACCCGACAAATAGGCTATTTGCTGGCTTTCATGACTTTCGATATATGGCTGCCCATCTTTTAAGGATATATTGTATTGATACAATCGGTTCAATAAAACAGCCTTTTCATCAGGATATTGTTTCCGTATGGCTTCAAAATCCTGAGCAAATAGTGATTGATTACTTGAAATTAGAAATAGTAAAAACAACACCGTATACTTCATACACACTTCATCAAATTATAGTTGTCGTGAAATTAAAAGTTTTTTTTAATAAAATTGAAAACCAAAATTGTAGTAAATGTAAAATTTAATGCATTATCCAAGTTTCAATTTAAAATAATAATTGAATGGTCTAATATACAGCCCAATAGCGATTATTTAAGTTTATTTAAATCATCGCTAAATTACACATAGTGGCAATCTAAACGTAGTGAATTACAAAATATTACTTCCTACTTTTTTGTCGAATTTTGTGACGAGTAATGCAATTAGGGTAATAATGGCCGATGCCGCTAAAAAATACCCAACATACGGCAAACCATAGTTTTTAGCAAGTTTAGTTGCTAAATATGGGGTTAATGAAGCACCCAAGATTCCGGCAAATGTAAACGCTAATGAAGCCCCTGTATAACGCACCATCGGAGGGAATATTTCGGCTAAGGCTGTACCAATTGGTCCGTATGTTAACCCCATTAAAAATAAACCCAAAATCAGGAAGCCAACCGTTATATTCCAGTTACCGGTACTAAATAGTGGAGAAAAGAATAATCCAAAGATTAAAATAAGCAAGCTGGCTACTATCAGCATATTAACCCTACCATATTTATCAGCTAATACTGCTGATATTGGAATGCCCAAGCCAAAAAACAGGGTGGCAATAATTTCGGCAATCAGAAAGCCTTGTTTTGGATAATGCAAAGCGGATGTTCCCCAGCTAATGGTAAAAACGGTCATTAAATAAAAAAGCAAAAAGGTAGTAACGGTTGCAAATGTTCCTAATATTAAAACCTTGGTATGTTTGGTTACCACATCGGCAATAGGTAAGCGCACTTGTTGTTTTTCGTTTATTACTTTTTGAAAATCGGGTGTTTCGGTAATTTTTAACCTTACATACAGGCCTACAAATACCATAGCCGCGCTAGCAATAAACGGTATTCGCCAACCGAAATCAAAAAATTGTTGGTCGCTCATGGTTTTGCTTAAAATAAGGAATGTGCCATTGGCAAGTATCAAGCCAAGGGGTGCCCCTAATTGAGGGAACATACCAAACCATGCTTTTTTGTTTACGGGGGCGTTCTCTGTAGCCAATAATACCGCGCCGCCCCATTCGCCACCTAAACCCAAACCTTGTCCGAAACGAAACAGCGCCAATAATATGGGAGCTGCAACTCCAATGGTTTGGTAGGTCGGCAATAAACCTATGGCTACAGTTGATGGCCCCATGGTCATTAAAGCGGCAACCAAGGTAGCTTTGCGCCCCATTTTATCGCCAAAGTGACCAAACAAGGCGGCACCTAATGGTCTTGCAAAAAAAGCCAATGCAAAAGTTGCTAAAGATTGTAGGGTAGCCGAAGTCGCATCTGCAGATGGAAAAAATAGCTTGGGGAATACCAATACTGCCGCGGTAGCGAATATATAAAAATCAAAAAATTCGATGGTGGTACCTACCAAACTGGCCATTAATACCCTGGTGGTCGAATTTCCATTACTGTTAACATTGCCCATAAAATTCAATTTGTCGCGAATAAAATATTGCCAAACATAAAATAATACCCGGAATTTTTTTAATAGAATTTAAACGCTGCTATTGTTTGAATAAGTTCTAGAGTGCATCTCCCTATATTGGTATAATAAGTTGTTGATAATAAGCCAAGTGTTAACAAATAAATGATACACAGTTTATTTAAATGCGCATAATAATCGCTTATTTTTACAGACCGTAAAAAGGTCATCCTAAATTTAACCTTAATAATAAATTTATGACCTGGAGAAAATTCAGCGGCGAAGTAATCCAATCGCCCATTCTGCAAGAAGTTGAAAAAGCCATTGAGCGCGAGGCCGCGCTTGGCAACAAGCTAAAAGTTTGTATCGGTACAGATTCGCAAGTAAAAGGCGCGGTAACTGATTTTGCAACCGTGATTGTTTTTTTGCGCGAAAAACGAGGAGCCTTTATGTTTATCCATCAGGAACGTACTTCACAAAAAATGAGCATTAAGGAAAGAATGCTAACCGAAGTACAAAAATCAATCGACATAGCCTACAAGCTTTGCGACTTGTTGGATTTGTATGATGTAGACTTGGAAGTACATGCCGACATTAACACCAACCCTATGTTTAAATCGAACCAGGCTTTACACGAGGCAATGGGTTATATTTTGAGCATGGGCTTTGTGTTTAAGGCAAAACCCGAAGCTTTTGCCAGCTCATACTGCGCCAATAAAATGGTTCAGTAGGCTTTGTAAAAATGCTGCTTTAGTGTGTTAAGGTGCGCCAGTACCTTTATGATGGCAGCTTTAAACTTTACCATTGGGTAAGGTAGGGGTTGATATCCCTTTTTTCCAAATGTTTTTCAGAAACTATTTTATTTCCAATCTAACTTGTGCCTTGCTACAAATAATTTAATTTTGGCAAAAAGCTTAGCGCGAATTACCAAAATGGAACAAATTATAATAAGAAAAGCCATACACACCGACCTCCCTATTTTATTGGAATTTGAGCAAGGGGTTATACGAGCCGAACGCCCTTTTGATAAAACTTTGAGGGAAGGTGATGATTTGCAATATTATGATTTGAAAGGCATGATAGATGCGGATCATGTTCAATTGCTGGTAGCTGTTGCCGGCACGGAATTAGTGGGTAGTGGCTATGCCCGGATAGAAGCTTCGAAAAGTTATTTAAGGCATCAACAACATGCTTATTTGGGCTTTATGTTTGTTAGGGCTGATTTTAGGGGTTTTGGGGTGAACAAACTTATTATTGATGGGCTGAAAAACTGGTGTAAAGAAAAAGGTATTACCGAATTGCGTTTGGACGTATACGACCAAAACTCGGCTGCCATAAAAGCCTATGAAAAGGTTGGTTTTAAAAAACATATGATCGAAATGCGCTTTGGTTTAGAAGATTGAGGCAAATATTCGAGACTAAACTTTACTTAAAGCCTAAAATTTGACATTCGGCATACGCTATTTATACCATTATATCAGGCCGTTAGTTGTTTTATGCCTTACTTTGCAATGTGAAAACATACGCGTTAGTTACCAAACAAGCAATACCCATTAGTTTGGCCGAAGCTTGGGATTTTTTTTCCTCTCCTTTAAATCTGGCTAAAATTACCCCCAAAGAGATGGACTTTGTGGTTACCTCCAACTACAATGGCGACACAAAGATGTATCCCGGCATGATTATTACCTATAAAGTTTCGCCGGTATTGGGTATTAAAATGGATTGGATGACCGAGATCACCCATGTAAAAGAGGGTGAATATTTTGTAGATGAACAACGTTTTGGTCCGTACGCCTTATGGCACCATCAACACCATTTTAAAGAAGTTGATGGTGGCGTAGTGATGCGCGATATTTTAAACTATGCCATTCCACTAGGCCCACTAGGTCAGTTTGCTAATTTGGTTTTTGTAAAAGGGCAAATCGACAAGATTTTTAACTTCCGCGAAAAGGCAATTATTGAGCTTTTTGGTAAATTAGGTAATGATGACAAAAATAGTTGGTGGAAATGATTAGAAAAATTGCTAACTAGCCCAAGCAGATATAAGGAGAAACAAGCTCTGCAGGAGTGCAACTTGCCAGCAATAATATTTGCGACGATAAACATGAGCTGGATT
>CAITEP010000025.1 GCA_903891475.1 uncultured Mucilaginibacter sp. | reverse complement strand
TGTTCTCTGTCATTGTGCCTGTAAATAATATATTGAGTTTGTTCAAAATCAATTCCCTTAGTTTTGAGTTTTGCCAAATAGGTATTTAATATGTCTGCCTCCCTATTTATTATTTTATTACCGTCCTCTGGATGGTGGCTTAATACCATGTGAAAGGCATTCTTTTTTATGTTTTTATTTAAGGCTGCTTGCCTGTAAAAATCTTTAATGGTGGTATTATTATCATAATCACAAACTCCCTTACTAATTAGTACTTCATGGTTTTTACTGACTTGTGTAGCGTATAAAATAATGCTGGCAAATCCAGCTCTTGACTTTAATATTTTGGAGACCATGATAATTTAAAATTGGTTTTTAATTCCTGTTCTTAGGGGTTGAGGGGCTTAAGCCCCCACAAGCGTTCCATACGGCTCAGCCGTAACGGAACACCGCTTGCCCTAACAAACAAGACAGATAAAATTTAATCCTAAAAGGTAAAAAAGGCAGGCATTACACCTGCCATAAAACATCCTCGTTTTTCGCTTCTTACCTCCGTTTTTCGCACCTTTCATCACAATAAAATATGCTTCTGAATTGGTCTTTTGTTTTTGGTATAGCTGGCAACCTGCTGACCTTTATATTCGCCTTCATATCCATAAACATTGTACCAGCGCCATTCTTGATGGCTATTATCTAAATACTTAGTAAACTTTAAAAGGTCGCTTACATGGTATCTTAAAAAGCTTTTATCGCCAACCTTTACTATGCAAATGAACTTCTTAACTGTACCCATTTCTTTTTGATGGATGGTGCGAAAAATGATGGTTTTGTATCTATATATATTGTTTGCCGAATTCTACCCTAATTTTATGTAAAACAACGTAGCAATTGTAGCAAATGCCCTTATACTGTTGATTATAAATGATTTATATCGGTAACATACTAGCAACATTGTATTTTAGAATGTAGCAAAAAAGCAACATTCGCTACATTCTGCTACATTCATGTAGTAACAATATTCTATTACTTATTTATGTTATTATCAACTATATATAAAGCTAAAAATCATTCAAAATTATTATCTTCAAACTTTTTGAAAATCGCCAGTCTTGAAATTGTGTAGTATCTGTTCTTTTTATTAACCTGAATAAAATTGCCCAAATTATTATAGATATAGGTGGCATAATTTGATGGGCTACAAGGTTCACCGAGTTTCCATTCTTCTTTAAACAAATAGGTAATTTTGCTCCTTGTCACATTTACTTTTTTATTTACTTGCTGAATTAGGTTAACAGCATCTGTATTGGATAAATTACACTCTTCAATTTCAGTAATATCAAATAATTCTTTAAGGATAAATAGTAATTCTATTTCCTCCTGACTTCTTGTGCTTTTCATTACCCTTAATAATTCATTGGTTTTTATTTGATCATATGAAAACCACATTCTTGAAAGAGCTTTAGGTACTGTTAAAGGACGATTTAGCAGATAATAAAAAAATGCTGGTATTTCGGGTATCATTGTCTCGAGTAGAAAAGTATTTTCCTGTTTAAAAGGCAATATTTTTTTAACCCAGTACCTTATT
This sequence comes from uncultured Mucilaginibacter sp., assembly GCA_903891475.1. Lineage (GTDB taxonomy): Bacteria > Bacteroidota > Bacteroidia > Sphingobacteriales > Sphingobacteriaceae > Mucilaginibacter. The sequence continues at coordinate 16,417 of CAITEP010000025.1, read as the reverse complement.
TCAACATTCTCTATAAATAGAAAGTTGTCTTCATTATTAGAGGCTAAAATAAATTTACAATGAAAATCAATTTCATACCGGTCTTTACCTTTGCCTTCGATTTTTGTTGTTTTGGCAGTAGATAAATTTTTTATTTTCTCACTAATCTCTCTTTTTTCAAAAAAGCTTCATCAATAAATCCCAATAAGGAAGCTGCCCAATCATTATTAAAATTTGAATTGAAGGTTTCATTTGTAATGTAGGTCGCATTCTTGCCGAACATCTTTTTAAGCAGAAATAGAAATGTTGATTTTCCTGTACCTCGCTGCTTTGATACCAAACATAAAACTGGTAGCTTTTGGGTTGGGCTGGTATAAAGAAGCGTTAAATAATCAAGCCCTAATTCATATTGATCTGTGAAAATATGCCTAAGGAAATATTCTATATTTTTCCACTCGCCAAATTTTGGTTCAAAATCTAGCGCATGGTACTGATTATAAAATTTCCCGACCTTCGCTTGGTAATTGATATGGCTAGGGATATTACAAAAACCTTCAAACTTTTCAATCCTTCCTAATTGGTCTTTTGTTAAATCCTGTTTAATAGTTTCAATAGACCAGGACACAAGCGTTTCTTCAAAATTATCTAGTCCGCAAGGCTTAAGTAACTTTTTATAATAGCTTGTACCAATTCGCATATAACTAGCCGGGTTAGTTATTGGAAATTTATCTTTGTATTCCATCCTTCTAATTGTTTAGATGGATTTTACTTTTTTAGACTTTTCCATCAGGTAGGAAGCTGCCGAATTTTCTATTTCCGTTGCAGTCATTTTCTTACCTGATTTTATCCATTCATTGAGCTCAAATCGAGAAAAATATAGGCGCTTACCTTGCTTATTTACTGGAATATCTTTACGGCTGACTTTGCCATAAATGGTAGTAACAGAAAGATTAAGAAGTTTGGCTGTTTCCGTGATGGTAAGGATTTCATCAGTTTCAGAAACAGGGTTGTTTTTTTGAGTTAGTAGTAATTCGATACTTGTTAATTTATCGAATATTTTACTTACAGCATTTGGCAGTTGTTCGAATGTTGGGTTTTCCATAGCAGCATTAATTTGTTTTTATGCTGCAATGGTACATGTTTGTTTATATTGGATTCAAGTGGGAAATATATAGGAAAAGTATTAGAAATTGGTTGTATGTTTATTTTTATTACTTATTGTTAGTTTTTTTATTTCAAATACCTATTCACTTATAAATCGAACTTCTTCATTATTTTTTTCAATCGTAAATAATTTGTAATTGCATTTAGAACTCCGACTATAAATTAAATTTTCTAAATTTTCAAAATCAAATCTTGTTGGAGTATCATTTTGTCCCATATATTGGAAGTTTTTTACTATCCAATTGATCATATTTTTTTTTGATTTTGTAATAACTAAATTATTTTCATGAATCTGAAAAAAAGCATCAGCAAATTGATTAGCATTTGCTCTAAATAATAAGGGTCTTTTTGGTTCAATATTTTCTAAAATTAATTTTTCTAGAGAGATTTGATCATTAAGTGCAAAGTATAATTTTATCGCATTAAAGAATTTTCCAGCAAATTTAGGCTTTATAGAAAAAATAGGGATTGTAAACAATAAATCATTATACTTTTTATTTCGTAATTGTGTATCTTCTAAATTATTATTATTTGAAATTAGAATTATTGATTCTTTTTCCATCAAGGTTTTTGAATCTTGATTTATTGATAAGCTTTCAATGATATTTTTTTTATCCTCTAAGCCAACAAGTGTTGAAGATTCTATTAATATTTCATTGAAAATTTTACTCCCACAATCAAATTTAATTCTGCCATAATCCTCAAATCCTAAGTCGTCATTAACAGGTATAGACACCAAAGTTTCCAAATTATCCATTTTACTCAAAAGTTCGCTAGTATCGTTAGTGTTAGCTAAAACTCGCCCTTTAAATAACAATTTATATAAAAATGCCAAACCAAATATCAAATACAAAGAATCTAAAAAAAATGTTAGTATATGAGGATCATGTTTGTATTTAAACCCGATGATTGAACAAAATATTACACATGAGGTTATTATTGAAATTAAAATTTTACTTATAAAATTGAATATCCTCTTCTTTTTCTTGTGAAATCTTACAAACTCATATTTAGAATATTCCTTATTCTTAAAAATTTGGTATCCAATATTTAAAAATTTGAGCCTTTTAGCTCGATTTAGTTCATCAAATCCCCCAGCATACTCAAGTAAAATGTATAATGAATAGCTAGAATTAATATTGAAAAAATTGGGATTAGGTTTGAATTTTAGATTCATAATTTTGTTTTTAATTTTATAATAAATATTCCATGGCTTCGTCAATAACGCTATTTTCAAAGCTTTTTAAGTAAGTTTGAGTAATTGATTCTGTTTGGTGTCCCATTGATTCCGAAATTATAGCAGTTGATACTCCACTTCTTTTTAAAACTGTAGCGAAAGTATGTCTTGCTACATAACTGGTAATTGGAGTTTCAATATTTGCAGTCTTTCCTATTTCTTTTAGGTCTTTGTTAACCCTCGTTAAAACTTTATGAACTCGGTTATGAATTTGAGTTGGTGTAATGTGTATTTCATCATCCAAAATTGGGAATATATAAGAATTTGAAGTTTTAAATGTAAATGGTTTCCAATATTCAATTATATTTAAGGCAGGAATAGGAAGTTTAAAGCTAAGTTCATTTCCAGTTTTGGCTCTTTTGTAAAATATCCTTCCATTTATTAAGTTATTCCAACGTAATTTGGCAATGTCTACAAAGTTTATTCCTTGGCCGTAATAACTAAATAAGAAAAATTGTTGTGCCTCAAAGGCCACCGATTTTTTATCTAATATCACTGCTTCTATTCTTTTTATTTCCTCCTTTGTAATTGCCTTCTTTTTTGTTTTTGTATTAAAGCGTTCTGATATTTTAAATTTATCAAAGGGGTATAATTCTTTTTTAACATAATTTTCAGATATCGCTTGGTTAAATAATGCTCTAATGGTTCTAAACCTTACTGACATTGCTGTATCAGTTAAACCCTTGGATCTAAAGTGATTTTCAAGCCTATTCAAATAATTAAAATCAAGTTGTGAAAAGGTTATATCCTTAGATTGGTTAAAACTTTTTAATTGATTATAGGTATCGTGGTAAACCTTTGAATTACCAATTTGTTTACTTTCTTTAAGAGTATTTATTTTAATTTCAAAGTATTTAAATATGGTTATTTTTTTTGAAGGATTATTGGTTACTGATATCAAAACATCAGGAGTAAAATCCTTACCTTCATATTTAAAGTCAATAATTTTATCTTTATATTGACTAATTGCCTTTGAAATAATACTATCAAATTTTTCCTTAAAGGGATGAGTCTTTTTTGGCAGCTTATTTTTTTCATCCCAAAATTTAGGATGGCACGATAAACCAATCGAAATGTATTTCCTAACTCGGTTTTTTGATACTCTCAACATTAATGGATGTTCTCCATTCGCCAATATTTTTGACTTAAATAAAATGACCGCTACAGTGGTATATTCTGTTGACATAATTTCCGGTTTACCTCCTGGTTTACACAAACCATAATAATCAAAGATAAACAACCATATAACAACAAACAAGAAAACTGCGTTTTTAATATAAAAAAGGCACTTTTGACTAATTTTACTCAATAAAAAAATAACAAAAACAGAGGTAAAAACATGCCTTACAAGCAGAGGGTCACTGGTTCGAACCCAGTAACTCCCACATAGAAAAGAAAGCCCTACTCAATAAGTAGGGCTTTCTTTTTTAGTTTCTTTTCTTTCATTAGAAAAATCTACCCTACTGTTTTAATAACTGTATTTTTAACATTTATTTTTTGCAAAACAATCATTTCTCCGTACTTTTGAATTTCGGCTATTTATAGCTAAATTGAGATTTTTATTGAAGATGATTAAAAAACTTTTCTCCCTACTCATTTGCTGTTGCAGCCTTGCCTCCTACGCGCAAAAGCAAGATTATCCCATACAACCGGTACCATTTACCAGCGTGAAATTAAGCGATCAATTTTGGTCATCGCGTATTGAAACCAACCGTACGGCAACTATTCCGGCTTCTTTTTCCCGTTGCGAGAGTACGGGCAGGGTAAAGAATTTTGAAATGGCTGCCGAGCATAAAGGCAAATTTTGTACCACCTACCCTTTTGACGATACCGATATTTATAAAACCATTGAAGGCGCGTCGTTTTCGTTAGCGGTTCACCCGGATGCCAGGCTATCAGCATATATCGATTCTTTGGTGACAATTGTTGGCAAAGCGCAGGAGCCTGATGGTTATTTGTACACGGCCCGCAGCATCGACCCATTGCACCCGCAAAGTTGGGCTGGTCCGGAGCGTTGGATCAATGAGGGAAATATGAGCCACGAGCTATACAATTGCGGGCACATGTTTGAAGCCGCCGCCGCTCATTTTATAGCAACCGGCAAACGCAACTTTTTGGATATCGCCCTTAAAAATGCCGATTTGTTGGTAAGCACATTCGGTCCGGGTAAAAAGCATGTTGCTCCGGGTCATGAAATTGTGGAGATGGGCTTAGTGCGCTTGTATCGTATTACGGGTAAAGCAGCCTATTTAAACCTCGCCAAGTTTTTTATCGACCAACGAGGTATAAAGGACTACAACAAAAAAAGCCAAAATGTTTACGAAAACGGAACCTATTTTCAAGATGATAAACCAGTGGTAAACCAGGATGAAGCCGAAGGGCATGCGGTACGCGCCATGTACCTCTATTCGGGCATGACGGATGTTGCCGCCCTTACCGGGGATAGCGTTTATATAAAGGCGATTGACAAGATTTGGAACAATATGGTAAGCAAGAAAATGTATGTGCAAGGTAGTATTGGCGCCGTGGGTGATGGCGAACGCTTTGGCGACAACTACGAGCTACCCAATGCTACCGCATATAACGAAACCTGCGCAGCCATTGGGAGCGTTTATTGGAATCAACGCATGTTTTTACTACATGGCGATGCCAAGTATATTGATGTGATGGAAAAAACCTTGTATAACGGACTCATATCTGGGGTTGGCTTAGATGGTAAATCGTTTTTTTATACCAATGCCATGCAGGTTAGCAATAGCTACAAGCACCCCGACCTTGAGCGGGAACGCTCGGGTTGGTTCACCTGCTCTTGCTGCCCTACTAATGTGGTGCGTTTATTGCCTTCGGTTCCGGGTTATATATATGCCCAAAATGCCAATGATGTTTATGTGAATTTGTTTATAAGCGGAACGGCCAACCTCATGGTAAATAACAAGGTTTTAAAAATAACCCAGCAAAATAATTACCCTTGGGACGGTGGCCTGTCTTTTGCCATCGATCCGGCTTCAGCTTTGGATTTGAACCTAAAAATCCGCATTCCGGGTTGGGCGCAAAACCAAGCCATTCCGTCGGATTTATATGCCTACCAAAATCCGTCGGCACAAAAAATAGAAATCAAGGTAAATGGCAAACCGGTTGATTACCAAATAAAAAACGGTTATGCTATCATCAGCAAAAAATGGAAAAAAGGCGATAAGGTTGATTTGACCCTACCCATGAATGTACAACGTGTAATAGCAAACAGCAACCTGCCCGATGATATTGGCAAAATTGCCCTGCAACGTGGCCCTATTATGTACTGTGCCGAATGGAAGGATAATGACGGTAAGGCAACCAATATCATCATCCCCAAAAACACTACTTTTACTACTGAATATAAGGCTGATTTGCTAAATGGCGTATTGGTTTTAAAAGGCAATGCCAAAGCTGTGAACATAAATGAGGCGGCGCAAACTATTACCACCGAAGATAAAACGGTGACCGCCATCCCCTACTATGCATGGGCGAATCGTGGTAAGGGCGAAATGACAGTTTGGTTTCCGGAGCAGGTAAAAGACATTGAACTAATTGCCAAATAAAGTTTACTAGGTAATTTAAATCAGTTTATTATTTTTTCCTTAATTGTAACATCTCCAACTGGAAAAAGCATGGATATTTTCCGTTATTTGTGAAGGCATATTTTTATAAGTAAAAACAAAATCTCGATATAAATTAAAACAATTGCCGCGTTTTGACGCATGGCATTTAAAATTAACACAACAACATGAGCGTAATTTGGAAAGGGATATTCCCGGCGGTAACAACAAAATTTAATGATCAGGACGAAATTGATTATGCGGCCTTCGATAAAAATATTGAGGCCCAACTAGAGGCCGGGGTAAAAGGCATAGTAATTGGCGGTACCCTTGGCGAAGCCAGTGTATTAACCGATGCCGAAAAAATTGATTTGTTAAAGCATACTGTTAAGGTGGTAAACAAAAGAGCCTTTGTAATTTTGAATATTGCCGAGCAAACTACCAAAGCGGCCTTGCTTTGCGCTAAAAATGCCGGAGAATATGGTGCCGATGGTTTGATGATGTTGCCACCACTGCGCTACAAGGCTGATGATGCCGAAACGGTGGCTTACTTTGCGGCAGTCGCTACAAGCACTAGGCTACCAATTATGATATATAACAATCCGGTTGACTATAAAATTGAGGTAACGCTTGATATGTTTGCCGAATTGGCCCAATATGAAAATATACAGGCTGTAAAAGAATCGACCCGTGACGTGAGTAATGTTACCCGCATGATTAACCGTTTTGGCGACCGGTTTAAAATTATGACAGGTGTTGACCCTTTAGCGCTCGAAAGTATTTTTATGGGTGCCGATGGTTGGATAGCTGGTTTGGTTGACGCTTTCCCGAGAGAAACCGTTGCCATATTTAACCTGGCCAAGCAAGGCCGCCATCAGGAAGCATTGGATATATACCGTTGGTTTTTACCTGTATTGGAGCTCGATATCCACCCAAAATTAGTGCAATACATTAAATTAGCCGAAGCAGCTACCGGCTTAGGTACAGAGAACGTTAGGAAACCTCGTTTGCCACTGGTAGGCGCCGAAAGAGAACAGGTTTTAGCGGTTATAAACAAAGCATTGGCAACAAGACCACAATTACCTGAAGGAAGTTGGGGCGCTTAAACAAATTGCCTTGGATTTTGTTATTTGGCTTGGTTTTTAAAATTATTACAAACTTTATCTATTGCAATGGATACCAGAAACATTATAGGTTACCGATACGCGCAAGGGGACAATATCACTTTTAAGGCAGTTGACCCCTCATCAGGAACCTCTTTACCGGGTGATTTTTACATAGCTACTTTAGCAGAGGTTGAAGAAGCCATGACTTTGGCCTGGAAGGCTTTCAACGAATATCAGCATATAGGTAAAGACAAAAAAGTCGCTTTTTTACGTGCTATTGCCGAGGAGTTAAAAGCGAATGGACAAGAAATTATTGAACGTGCCATGAGCGAAAGCGGACTACCCTCACCCAGATTACAGGGTGAACTAGGACGTACTACCAACCAGCTGAATATGTTTGCCAATTTGTTGGAAGAAGGCTCGTGGGTGGAAGCTATAATTGATACCGCTATTCCTGATAGGCAGCCATTACCGAGAGTTGATATTAGGAAAATGATGGTTCCACTTGGTCCTGCTGTTGTATTTGGTGCCAGTAATTTCCCATTGGCTTTTTCAGTTGCCGGGGGTGATACTGCTGCTGCATTGGCAGCTGGTTGTCCTGTAATAGTGAAAGCGCATCCTGCACATCCGGGAACAAGTGCCTTGGTAGCTAACATTATTAAAAAAGTAGCCGAAGCACAAGGGTTACCCGAAGGTGTATTTTCTTTATTGTATGATTATGGCTATGTAATTGGAGAGGCTTTAGTTAAACACCCGAATACCAAAATAGTAACTTTTACAGGTTCATTAAAAGGTGGCACCGCCTTGATGAAAATGGCCCGCGAACGTGAAGAGCCTATCCCGGTTTTTGCCGAAATGGGCAGCATCAACCCGATTGTATTATTGCCTTTGGCACTCGAAAAGCGTTCCGAAGAACTGGCAAAAACTTATACCGACTCAATTACCATGAGTGTTGGTCAATTTTGCACCAATCCCGGCTTGCTTATAGCCATAAAATCGGAAGGCCTTAACCGATTTAAAACCGCGCTGGCCGAGGGAATTTCCGAAATCAATTCGGCAACCATGTTAACTCCGGGCATTTGTGCAAACTATCAAAGGTTGGTAAACGAGCGCATTAGCTCGACCGAAATATCAGTCATCTCCCAATCTGATAAATTGAATGCCGAAAAGGTAAATCAAGGTTTGGCGGCAGTTACAGAAATCTCAGCAGCCGATTTTTTAGCGAATGAAAAGTATAAGGAGGAAGTTTTCGGCCCTTATTCGTTATTGGTAGTTGCAGATGATGTAAACCAACTTGAACAGGTACTCAACTCACTGCATGGTCAGCTAACAGCTACTGTAATGGCCGATGCCGAGGAACTTCCAAATTATAAGCAAATAACCAATCAGTTGGCCATTCTTGCAGGTAGGGTTATTTTAAACAACCCTCCTACTGGTGTTGAAGTAGGCAATGCCATGATGCATGGCGGTCCATTTCCGGCTACTTCCGATAGTAGATTTACCTCCGTTGGCACCTCATCTATCAAACGTTTTGTACGACCTGTTTGCTGGCAAAATTGGAATGAAGACCTATTGCCCGATGAATTAAAAACAAATAACCCATTGAAAATTTGGCGACTGTTCAATAACGAGTATAAAAAATGACCAAAACTTTTTTTTGTATCGACGCGCATACTTGTGGTAACCCGGTAAGGTTGGTGGCTGGTGGAGGCCCTAATCTGCAAGGTGCTAACATGAGCGAGAAACGTCAGCATTTTTTAAAGGAATATGACTGGATACGCAAAGGCCTCATGTTTGAGCCTCGCGGGCACGATATGATGTCGGGCAGTATTTTATACCCACCACATAGCCCCGAAAATGATGTAGCCGTACTATTTATTGAAACCAGTGGCTGTTTGCCTATGTGCGGTCACGGAACCATTGGCACCATTACCATTGCCATTGAGGAAGGATTAATCAATCCAAAAACTCCGGGAATTGTACGCATGGAGGCTCCGGCTGGCTTGGTATTAATAAGCTACAAACAGGAAGGCAACAAGGTAAAATCAGTAAAATTGGTAAATGTACCATCCTACCTCGCTGCCGAAAATTTGGAAGTGGAATGCCCTGATTTAGGGTTAATAAAGGTTGATGTAAGCTATGGCGGTAATTTTTATGCCATTGTTGACCCACAACCAAATTTTAAAGGACTGGAAGATTATACAGCCGATCAGCTCATTTCATGGAGCAGGGTTTTGAGACAACGAATAAACGAAAAATACTCCTTTGTTCATCCCGAAAACCCAACCATTAATGGCTGTTCGCACGTACTTTGGACAGGCAAAACCATCTCACCCGAAGCTACCGCGCGTAATGCTGTTTTTTATGGTGATAAGGCCATCGACCGTTCTCCATGCGGAACAGGAACTTCGGCGCGTATGGCGCAATGGCATGCTAAAGGAAAGCTTAAAAAAGGTGACAAGTTTATACATGAAAGCATTATTGGAAGTCAGTTTATAGGTACGGTAGAAGACGAGGTGATGATAGGTAATATACCAGCAATTGTACCTGGTATTGAGGGTTGGGCAAAAGTTTATGGCTACAATACCATCAAAATTGATGATGACGACCCATATGCCTTTGGTTTCCAGGTGATCTGATATTGGGATATTCCAGAGAGAAAAAAGAATTGTTTAAAATAATCTCTGTTTTAGGTAGAGATAAATAGGTGTTTGATATTTATGAGCAAGGCAATTATTATAGGTGGCGGTGTAATAGGTTTATTTTCGGCATATTACCTGCATAAATCGGGTTGGGAAGTTGAAGTTTTGGAACAAGGCAGCTTGGCCGATAATTGCTCGTTCGGTAATGCCGGAATGATTACCCCTAGCCATTTTGTACCGCTTGCCTCACCCGGTATCGTGGAGCAGGGCATCCGCTGGATGTTTGATAGCAAGAGTCCGTTTTATGTTAAACCATCCCTCAATCCTGAGTTAATTGCTTGGGGACTCAAATTTTTAAAAAGCGCTACCAAAAAACACGCGGAAAATTCGGCGGTGGGGCTAAAGGACATTAATTTGCTGAGTAAGGCACTATACCACCAATTCGAAAAAGATGCGGCTATTGATTTTGGCTTAGCCGATAAGGGTATAATGATGCTATTCAAATCGCCCAAAGTGGAAGAAGAAGAAATCCACATGGTTGAAAAAGCGCATGCCCTTGGCTTGGATGCCCAATACCTTAACCCTACCGAATGCAGGAGTTTACAATCCGATGTTGAACTGGATGTATTGGGCGGGGTACATTACCGTTGCGACGCGCATATGTATCCCAACAAACTTATGGCAGGATTGATCAATCAGCTCGAAAAATCGGGTGTAAAAATCCTTAGAAATACCCAAGTAGTAAAAATTAACGAAGCCGCCGGAAAAATAACTTCGGTTACAACTAAGGATAGCGAATATAGTGGCGATGCTTATGTGATAGCCACAGGCTCATGGTCGCCTGCAATGGGCAAACTAGCCGGACTAAAAATACCTTTAATGCCCGGTAAGGGTTACTCCTTTATGGTACCCAATCCGGAAAAGAAAATGACCATTCCATCCATATTATGCGAGGCTAGGGTAGCGGTTACCCCCATGAATGGCAGCATACGTTTTGGTGGCACTATGGAAATTGGAAAAATAAACAAACAAATAAATATGAACCGGGTGCAAGGCATTGTAGAATCGATCCCGAAATACCTACCCGATTTTAAAATGCCTTTACCCAATGAGAATGATGTTTGGTACGGCTTCCGCCCCTGCTCTCCTGATGGTTTGCCTTATATCGGTATGTCTAAAAAATACAGTAATTTGGCCATAGCCACTGGTCACGCCATGATTGGTTTGGCTTTGGGCCCGGCAACCGGAAAGCTCATTGCCGAATCCATAAACGGTGAAAAAACCAGTATGGATATGAGCCTATTTGCGCCAGAGCGATATCAGTAGAAAACTGGTTTTTCGAATATATTAATGCCTAGCTCTTTTTTTCAAAACACCACCGGCAGCTTCTTTAATGGTGCTGGTAAATACAAAGGCTTTTGGATCAATTTCATGAATAATATTGCGCAAGCGCCTAACCTCAAACCGGGTAACTACGGTAAAGACTATATCAACCGGGTTGCTGATATCAAAATTATCTTTTAAAAATCCTCGTTCGCCTTTGTAAACGGTAATGCCTTTATTCAATTCCATTACCAATTGCTCTTTTATTTTTTCACTTTCGCCCGAAATAATGGTTACCCCGGTATATTCCTCCAAACCTTCAATAACAAAGCTGATTGCCTTTGAAGCTGTATAATACGTTAAAATAGAGTACAATGCTGTTGGCAATCCTAATTCAATACCGGCAATTAAAAAAATGATGATGTTGATCCCTAAAATAATCTCGCTAATGGTAAAGCTAATGCGCTTACCTGTATAAAGCGCCAATACTTCTATACCATCTAGCGCACACCCCCCACGTATGGCCAAGCCTACTCCGATCCCCATAAAAACACCGCCGAAGATAGAAACCAGCAACTTATCAGATGTTTGCGCGTGAAATGGGATAAAATGCAAGGCAAGCCCCAAGCCAATTACAGCCAGGAAAGTTTTTATAGCGAAGGCTTTATTAACCTGAAACGCGCCCATAATAATAAATGGAATATTGACCAATACAATAACCCAAGCTATATTGAGCTCATAAATTTCGTGCAATAACAAGGATATGCCTGTTACCCCACCATCAAAAAATTTATTAGGGATTAAAAAGCTTTTTAAGGCAAAGCTACAAAACAGAATTCCAGCCAATGTGGTCAAAATTTCGGATACCCAATTTGGTATTTGAAATAGTTTCATCTAAGCCTAATATTTTTTTAAACGTTCTTTTACTTGGAGTAAATTTACATATTTAATTGGTTCGCGTAACTTAATGGAGCTTTTAGTGAAAAATTTATGGCTTTGTAAAAAACTGATTTGCATCTCGTCCCACTCCTGTTCGTTTTTAACAAACCCAAAATGAATATTCTCGTCGTAGAGTCTTTTTGAAACCTTTAAAAAATCAGGTCTGCCCAAGTAATCCAAATCAGCATCGGCTAATATTTTCTCAAGGTCGTTTTTAGGGCTCTGAGGAATGCGCGTAGCCATTATCATATCGCATATGATATCAATTTCATCTGGTTTGTATTCAAAATCGGGCAAGATTTCTCTCGCTATCCTGCACGACTCTTGTTCATGTTCAATTGGCCCTACTAAAAAACCAGAATCATGAAATAATGCAGCTGTTAACAGCAGGTCAAGATCATGACCAACTACACCTTCACGACGCGATATATGTTCGGTTGCCATATAAACATCAACCGTATGCGCCACATTATGATAGGGCAATTGACCGGGTTGCCCGTCTTTAAGCTTTCTTAAAAAAAATTTCCCAAGTTCTTCTAATAGCATATTTTCATGAGTATTAGCTGGCTAATATATTAAATGTTTTAGTAAGGTTCAAAGTAAGTTTTAAATTTTAAGGTATAGTTTTACAAATAAGTTAATCAGTATAATTAAATATGCTTATTTAAACACCTATTGGTTAAATAAGATTTTATAAATTGTTTTTTGTAACTATTATAAATTAATTTATATTTATTTAAGCACTAAAAAAGGACAAAATAAAGCATCGTATGTTATTAATCATAAATTTTTAAAAGTATAAATACACTATCAACTTAAATATCAAAAGCTTTATTTATACTTGGTTTCATTAATAAATGTAGACTGATTAATACCTTTAACAATTATAGTTTGTATTTTGGTTTAATTTTTAAAAACTATGGAATTTTTCTCCTACTTCGCTGCGCTTTTAATTATTAACCGTATTCGCAGATCGTTTAAGTATTCGCCGCTTTACCCAAAATGGCGTTTATCAATCAATATAGCTACTGCTGCATTAATTACCGTTACCATTTTTTCATTTTCAACTTTCGAAGGTCAAGAATGGACAAAGCATTTAATTGGTTCTTTGGTATTATTTATAGTGGTTAACTATACAATGAAGGAGAATGATTTTATTGCATTACGACCATATATTGTTTCTCATTACCCTTTAATAATAGCTACAGGGTTTTTTGGGATTTTTATTCTGATATTTCCAAGTTTTGTTGAAAAGCATGATGGTATCTATATTACTGTATCCAGTTCAATTATAGGCGGTGCTTTTTTCTGGACTTTAGCAAAGCTAGCAGGAGCCAAAAAGCAGTTGGAAGAACTACGACTTGCAAACCAACAAAACCAATTATTAGACAAGTTGGTTACCGAACGTACCGCCGAACTGACCAAACAAAAAAACGAGCTACAACAAACTATACAATTGCTGCAAACTACCCAACAGCAATTGGTACAATCAGAAAAACTGGCATCATTGGGCGAACTTACTGCCGGTATAGCGCACGAAATTCAAAATCCGCTAAATTTTGTCAATAACTTCTCGGAAGTAAGTATTGAATTAATGAACGAGATGGAGGAAGAACTGCAAAAAGGCGATACAGAGGAAGCCATTGCAATTGCTAATGATATCAAACAAAATCTTGAAAAAATCATCCACCATGGCAAGCGCGCCGATGGAATTGTGAAAGGCATGCTACAACATAGCCGGGCAAGCAATGGCGTAAAAGAACCTACCGATATTAATAAACTAGCCGATGAATACCTCCGCCTGGCTTACCATGGCTTGCGTGCCAAAGACAAAACCTTTAATGCCGAACTGATTACTCATTTTGCCGATAACCTGCCGAAAGCAACCATTGTTCCACAAGACATAGGCAGGGTATTACTCAACCTATTTACCAATGCCTTTTATGCGGTACATCAAAAGCAAAAAGAGGGTATTGCCAACTATAAGCCTACGCTTACCTTAAGTACCAGTATGAGCGATGATAAAATAGTTATTAAAGTACAAGATAACGGACAAGGCATTCCCGAACATATAAAGGACAAAATTATGCAACCATTTTTCACCACCAAACCCACAGGCGAAGGTACAGGTTTGGGTTTAAGCTTAAGTTATGATATGGTAGTGAAAGGTCATGGGGGAACCATTGAAATTGACAGCAAAGAAGGTGAGTTTACTGTATTTAAGGTATCATTACCATTAAACACCTAGTTATTATTTAAATACCGGATAACTGATTAGATGGTTATATTTTTTATGTATTTATAACTTATGTTACCATCTGATAATTTGATTATTTGCTTAGTTTTGGATAAACTGCTTTAAAGCTCAATAAAATCATAAAATGAAAAAAATTGTACTTTTTTTAACCCTCCTAATGCCATTTTTTGTTTCGGCGCAAAATGCCGATTCAACCTGGTTTGTAAATAACTATACCAAGCGCGAGGTGAGCATCCCCATGCGCGATGGGGTAAAGCTTTTTGTTTCGATTTATGCTCCAAAAGATCAAACAGAAAAACACCCCATATTAATGGAGCGTACGCCTTATTCATGCTGGCCTTATGGCAAAACACAATTCCAACCATACTGGGCAACTCACCTAATTGAATATTGTAAAAAAGGGTACATCATGGTAACCCAAGACGTTAGGGGCAGATGGATGAGCGAAGGTGTTTTTGCCGATGTACGTCCCTTTGTTTTTAACAAAAAAGGCAAGCAAGATATAGATGAAGCCAGCGATACCTATGATACCATTGATTGGTTGGTGAAAAACGTGGAAAATAACAATGGCAAAGTTGGCGTTTTCGGTATCTCATACCCTGGCTTTTACTCCACCATGGCAGCTTTGAGCGGGCACCCGGCATTAAAGGCCGTGAGTCCGGAAGCACCCGTAACCGATTGGTTTGTGGGCGATGATTTCCATCATAATGGCGCGTTTTTCCAGATGGATGCCTTTGGTTTTTATAAGCAAGGTGGTTTTGGACAGCCACACCCACGCCCAACTACGCAGCCTGCACCCGGATACGATCCTCCCATACATGATAGCTACAAATTCTTTTTAACCGAAGGTGCAGTTTCCAATTTAACCAAATTGGTGGGCGATAGTATGTTGTTTTGGAACCAAATGATGGCACACCCCAACCGCGACGATTGGTGGATGGCTCGCAATGCAAGGGTAGGTGTAAAGGATGTAAAACCTGCCATGTTGGTAGTTGGCGGTTTGTTTGATGCGGAAGATTGCTTTGGTGCCTGGAACATGTATAAGGCAATTGATAAGCAAAGCCCTGCCACCAATAATAGGTTGGTAATGGGCCCCTGGTACCATGGGCAATGGCGTAGTAATGATGGCACCCATTTAGGTAATGTGCAGTTTGGTAGTAACACCAGCTTATGGTATGCCGACCATGTTGAAATTCCGTTTTTTGAGTTTTATTTACGCGGCAAGGGCTCGCTTGACAGTTTGAGCAAGGTAACCATGTTTTTCTCGGGCGAGAATAAATGGCATCAATTAGCGCAATGGCCGCCAGCGGATGCACAGGCTACCGATATTTATTTACAAAAAAACGGAAAGCTATCATTTGACGCGGCTACTACCGATAAACCCCTTGCCGACACCTATATCAGCGATCCGGCTAAGCCCGTGCCTTATACCGAAGCGGTACATTTTAACCGTACCCGTAATTATATGACCGACGACCAACGCTTTGCCGCCCGCAGAACGGATGTATTGGCTTATGAAACTGATACCTTAACCAAGGATTTGAACTTGGCAGGCCCGGTGATTGCTGATTTATTGGTGAGCCTATCAAACACCGATGCCGATTTTGTGGTGAAGCTGATAGATGTATTCCCCGACAATGCGGGTTATGCCGATGTGGATATTTATTCGGAGAAAGATCCTGTATTACACTCGCCTAAGGGTGGTTACCAAATGTTGGTACGGGGCGAAATTATGCGTGGCAGGTACCGCAACAGCTACTCGAACCCGGAAGCGTTTGAACCGGGCAAACCAACCCAAGTAAAATTTGCCCTTCCTGATGTAGCCCATACCTTTAAAAAAGGACATCGAATAATGGTACAAATTCAAAGCAGCTGGTTCCCATTGGTTGATCGTAACCCACAGCAATTTATTGATATTTACCACGCTAAGGATGAAGATTTTGTAAAGGAAACCATTAACGTTTACCTAAACCAATCGAAATTAATTTTGCCTATTATTAAGTAAGTTCAGGTACTTAAAAGCCTCTTGATTATCAAATAATCAGGAGGCTTTTTTTGATATAGTGGTCAAAAATGGTTGGTGAAACCTTTATAAGTTATTGATTAAAAGCGAGATGTGATAGGTCAATTGAAAGTGATTTCAATTGACTTTTTTTGTTTATGAAAAGTGTTAAAAAAAGGCATGTTGGGCCTGT
>CAITEP010000024.1 GCA_903891475.1 uncultured Mucilaginibacter sp. | reverse complement strand
GGCAAATTTAGTCGATAAAGCTGTGCTATTAAATTTATATTACTTATAGTTATATATTTTTAAAAATTTATAGACAATAATAAGAAAATTTGAAAGATGTTTAATTTTTTTACTAAATAAGCACTTGATAAAGAAAATTATTTACTCCCTAAAATCATATAATAAATTAATCCTCACCTTAAAAATTTTCAATTTGCATTCAAACAATACTATCCGTATATTAGTAATATTGCAATTGGAATGAAACATACCATACCCCTTATAGTAATTTGTACGCTGTTTTGTTTGGCATCCTGTGCGCCCAAGGGGCCTTTTTGGCTAACTGATAAGGTATATAAAGAGAAGGTTAAAAGTTTTGCCGAGATCATAAAAAAGCAAATTCCCGATACCTTGAAAGATACTATTGGGCAGCCCGTCCCTTCAACCTGGGTAGGTACGGTAAATTTTGGTATTCGTAAGCCCAACTATGTCATCATCCACTATACCGCGCAAGATTCGGTTGAGCAAACCTTGCGTACCTTTACCATTACCAAAACACAGGTGAGTGCGCATTATGTGATCGCTAAAAATGGCACCCTTTACCACATGGTGAACGATTATTTGCGCGCCAACCAGGCTGGTGTTGGCAAATGGGGAAGTGTAACCGACATGAACAGCTGCTCATTAGGCATTGAAATTGATAATAACGGCAAAGACCCTTTTACCGATGCGCAAATAAATACTTTACTCTTATTGCTTACCGACTTAAAGAAAAATTATAATATACCGCAGGCAAATTTTATAGGTCACCAGGATTATGCGCCTAAACGTAAACCCGACCCGGGTCCACTATTCCCCTGGAAGCTATTGGCCAGCCATGGTTTTGGCTATTGGAGTGATGATATTTTGGAACTAGCTCCCGAAGATTTTGATTATACCTCCGCACTCCGCATCATAGGGTATGATACTTCCGACTTAAATGCTGCCATTGTGGCCTTTAAAAGGCATTTCGTACAAACAGCTATAAGTCCGGAGCTAACCCAGTTAGATTTAAATGTGTTGTATAACGTATATAAAAAGTATTAATCCGGACGGGTTATTTCTTAACCCATCCATCCTTTAAAGTAACGGTTCTGTTAAACACCAATTTTTCGGCTGTCGAATGCTTATCGATAGTAAAATAGCCTTTGCGTATAAACTGATAACCCTTACCGGGGATGGCATTCGCCAAATCAGGCTCAATATAAGCTTGAGGCAAAATATGTAAGCTATCGGGGTTTAAATAATCTTTAAAATCGCCATCCTCATTTGATGGGTCTTCAACCTTAAATAATCGGTCGTATAATCTTACCTCTGCAGTATGGGCATGCGCAACACTTACCCAATGGATGGTTCCTTTTACATTAATGCCGCTGGTATCGCTACCCGATTTACTTTCGGGCACGTAGGTGCATTGAATTTCGGTTACTTGGCCATTGGCATCCTTGGTAAAACTATCGCATTTTACAATGTAGGCACTTTTTAGTCGCACCATCAAACCAACCCCCAATCTGAAAAACTTTTTAGGCGGCTCTTCCATAAAATCTTCACGCTCTATCCAAAGCTGGTTGCTAAATGGCAGTTCGCGCCCGCCGTCACCGCCTTCAACTTCCGGATTGTTTTCGCTAAACAAATATTCTGTTTGGTTTTCAGGGTAGTTGGTAATCACCATTTTTATAGGGTCCAACACCGCCATTCGGCGCCATGCAGTTTTGTTCAAATCTTCGCGTATGCAAAACTCAAGCAAACTTACATCAATCATGTTTTCGCGTTTGGCAACCCCAATACGTTCGCAAAAATCGCGGATGGATGCCGGGGTATACCCTCGTCTGCGCAAACCACTAATGGTTGGCATACGCGGGTCGTCCCAATCCTCCACATGCTTCTCTTCCACCAATTGCAGCAGCTTACGCTTGCTCATTACGGTATAATTAAGATTCAACCTGGCAAATTCATATTGTTTTGACGGGAATATAGCAAGTTGTTCAATAAACCAATTATATAAGTCGCGGTGCGGTATAAACTCTAAGGTACAGATTGAATGCGTAATTTCTTCAATGGCGTCCGATTGTCCGTGCGCAAAATCATACATCGGATAAATACACCAGGCATCACCGGTGCGGTGGTGGTGGGTATGCTTTATGCGATACATCAATGGGTCGCGCAGGTGCATATTAGAGGCGGCGAGGTCAACCTTTGCTCGCAATACTTTTGCGCCATCCGGGTATTTGCCGGCTTTCATCTCTGCAAATAGCGTCAGGTTTTCTTCCACGCTACGGCTTCGGTAAATATTTGGAGTGCCGGGTTCGGTTGGGGTTCCTTTTTGGGCAGCTATCTCTTCGGCGGTGCTATCATCTACATAAGCCAGGCCTTTTTTTATCAATGTAACAGCAAAATCATAAAGTTGGTCGAAATAGTCAGAAGCATACAGTTCATTAGCCCATTCAAAGCCCAGCCATTTTACATCGGCCTTTATGCTGTCAACATATTCAGTTTCTTCTTTACTTGGGTTGGTATCATCAAAGCGGAGGTTGGTTTTACCGCCATATTTTAGGGCCAAACCAAAATTAAGGCAAATAGACTTGGCATGACCAATATGTAAATAACCATTGGGCTCGGGCGGGAAACGGGTAAGCACCCTGCCTCCATGTTTGCCTGCAGCTATATCCTCTTCAACAATCTCTTCAATAAAATTTAATGATCTTTCTTCGCCCATTGTAGTTTAAAACAAGTTGCAAAAGTAAGAAATTCAACTTAGTTTGACCAATATATAATACTTCACCAAGCGGCCTTTTTGCGATTATCTGGTCTTGTAAAAGCCAAATTGCCCTGAAACTTATTTTTGTTCACTTTCAGTAAAAAGTATTTGTGAATCAAGATATCAAAGTATTACCTATCTTTTATTTTAAAAATTAGGAAAATTAATTTACAAAAACTGCATTTTTTAGATAAATTGGGTCAAATTGCTAAATTTTCTTTACTATTTTTACGCTCCGTTAAGTAAATTATAAAATTGTATGAACAGTCCCTTTAACCGACCCATAAGGGTTTTGGTTGCAAAAGTAGGTTTGGATGGGCACGATCGTGGCGCACGTATTATTGCCACTACATTACGAGATGCGGGGATGGAGGTAATATATACAGGCTTGCGCCAAACCCCCGAGATGGTGGTAAATACCGCCTTGCAAGAAGATGTGGATGCTATAGGGATATCCATTTTAAGTGGCGCGCACATGACTGTTTTCCCGAAAATTATTAATTTGATGAAGGAAAAGGGTATGGATGAAGTGCTAGTTACTGGTGGCGGCATTATCCCTCAAGATGATCGAAAAGCTTTAAATACAATAGGCGTAGGCGAGCTTTTTCCGCCTGGTACCAAAACATCAGATATTGTAAATTACATTACTCAATGGGTGCACCAGCATCGCAATTTTTAATAATTTTAGCTAATGATATTTAACAACTTGCTAATTGAGCAAAAAGGTCGCATACAATATATCATCCTAAACCGCGAAAGCAAACTCAACGCTTTAAATAATCAAACAATTAATGAATTATACCATGCTTTTGAAATGGCATTTGCCAACCCAAGTATTGACGGTATAATTATGACCGGCGCGGGCACCAAAGCATTTGCGGCAGGAGCCGATATTGCCGAATTTAATGGCATTGAAACAGATAAGGCAACAGAGATTGCCAAGCTAGGGCACAAGGTTTTTGAAATGATTGAAAATGGCACTAAACCCGTTATAGCCGCCATTAATGGCTTTGCGCTAGGCGGCGGACTTGAGTTGGCTTTGGCTTGCCATATCCGCATTGCTGCCGAAACTGCTAAAATGGGATTACCTGAAGTTAGTTTGGGATTAATACCCGGTTATGGTGGTACCCAAAGGCTTACCAAACTGGTTGGGAAAGGAAAAGCCATGGAAATGATTTTAACAGCCGACATGATTACCGCAACTGATGCGCTGCAGGTTGGTTTGGTAAATAAAATAGTAGCCCAAGAAGATTTATTAAAATATGCAGAAGATTTGTTGAACAAAATATTAATTCGTTCTCCAATGGCAATTGGATATGCTATTGCCGCCATTAACGCTGCCGAAAAGCAAACAAATGGTTTTGAGGAAGAAATTACCCTTTTTACCAAGTGTTTTAACACCAACGATACTAAGGAGGGAATTGCCGCATTTTTAGGTAAAAGAAAGCCTGATTTTAAAGGGAATTAAACTTTATTTGATTGTAGGAGTCTGTAGTTAATAATAATATAGATCTTATTTTTAAGGAAGTTGCATGACTTTGTAAAAACTTTATAACATTTAAAATTAAAATTGTTATATTACGGATATATATAGAATTTTGTAATTGTTTTAATGGTTTAAGTTAATTAAACAAAAGTAAAAAGAATTTTACATATGAATAAGATACTCATCATTGATGATGAAGTGAATGTTGCCTTGTTGCTGTCGAAATTTTTAGTCAGGAATGGCTTTGATGTAACAACAGCGTCATCCGGCAATATTGGTATGGAGTACCTCAAAAACGGACATTATGATTTGGTATTGTGCGATTTTAGGCTGGAGGATACCGATGGGCGGCAAATGCTTAAGATTATTAAAAAACAATATCCAAATACCGGAGTAATTATAATTACCGGTTACTCCGACATAAAGATGGCGGTAGAACTTATCAAACTAGGGGCCTATGATTATATTTCAAAACCATTATACCCTGATGAAATTTTAAATACCATCACCAAGGCTATAGAAACCCATTATGCCTTGGTGGAAGAAAATGCCAAGGGGAATAATCAGGATAAAAAAGATAAATCAAATCCGGATAAAAAGGTACAAAGCGCAAATTCAGAGTTTGTTATTGGAACAAGCATAACCTCTAAAGAATTGGTTCGTCAAATTGAATTGGTTGCCCCAACCAAATACAGTGTAATTATTACTGGTGAAAGCGGTACCGGAAAAGAATCGGTGGCAAAAAGTATTCACCTAAAAAGTACACGTAACAACCAACCCTTTGTAGCCATGGACTGTGGTTCCTTAACCAAAGAATTAGCAGCTAGCGAGTTTTTTGGACATGAAAAAGGTTCATTTACTGGAGCGCTTTATACAAAAATTGGGCACTTTGAAATGGCTAACGGAGGCACATTATTTTTAGATGAGGTAGGCAACCTTTCTTACGAAATACAAGCCGCCTTGTTACGTACGGTGCAGGAACGGAAAGTAAAACGCATTGGTAGCACCAAAGAAATTGACCTTGATGTAAGGATTATTATAGCCACCAACGAAAACCTTTTGGATTGTATACAAAAAGGAAGATTTAGAGAAGATTTGTATCACCGCTTTAATGAGTTTAGTATATATGTACCCCCCCTACGGGATAGGGAAGACGATATCATGCTATTGGCTCACCATTTTTTAAAAATCGCTAACCGCGAACTAGGTCGCAGCGTAGTTGATTTTTGCGACAACGTGGTTGATTGTTTTATGAGTTACAAATGGCCAGGCAATATTAGGGAATTAAAGAATGTGGTACGCAGGGCTACTTTATTATCAGAAGGCAAAGAAATAACCATGAAGGCTTTACCGCTTGAATTATTGAACTTTAAAGCTGCGAGAAACGAACCCATTGTTCAGTTTGAGCAATTGGAATCCACTAAGGAGAATAAGAGTAACCTGAAAAATGCGGCCCTCGAAGCCGAATACGAAACCATTATAAAGGTATTAAAGGAAGTAAACTTTAATAAAACACGGGCAGCCGAAGTGTTGAACATTGACCGAAAAACCCTTTACAATAAAATGAAAGCTATAAATGTTAAGTAGGATGGAAACAGAGGAAGAATCAGCAAATAGCTCAAAAAGGTTAAAATCAGATAAGCAATTAACGCTGCGACATGATGTTTTTAACCAGCTTTCAAACATCTACCTATCAATCGACCAACTCCGCTTCGAACTCCCCGAAAACATGGACGATTGCCACTTCTACCTAGATGTAATTTTTCAAAGTGCAAACAACATCAACACATTGTTGAAAGATTTGAAAAAATAGGTGGTCTCAATTATTTTGTAAAATGCTCTTATTATTTAGAGAACCTTTGGGGTTGATTAGTTAAGATTGAATTTTCACTAGGCTAAATTTATCAAAATTTTTCCCTTTTTTCTTCAGTTTTACCGCTTTTAGTCTGCCCTAGTCCTATATAACCTTCGTTTCCTACCTATAAGTATAATTTTGGGTGTTTACATTATATTTTAAAGGTAATGATGACAAAAATAGTTGGTGGAAATGATTAGAAAAATTGCTAACTAGCCCAAGCAGATATAAGGAGAAACAAGCTCTGCAGGAGTGCAACTTGCCAGCAATAATATTTGCGACGATAAACATGAGCTGGATT
>CAITEP010000023.1 GCA_903891475.1 uncultured Mucilaginibacter sp. | reverse complement strand
TTCAAACACGCCTTTTTTTGACGATTTCATATAACAAAAAAAGCAAATTGAAATCAATTTCAATTTGCTCCTTATATCTTGTTGTAAAACAGATTATTACAAAGGTTTTACCAACTATTTTTGTCTATTAAATCTTTTAAACCTAAGCCAGGTGTAATATCGAAAAAAGGTCCTGAAGCCAATTCAATCCTTGGGTTTAAGTCGAGACTAATAGCTATTGGTGATTGAGGAATCAAATATTCAAAACCAACAACACCGTCGGCACCTAAAAGAAATTTGCTACCAACCGTTAATTGATCATTACCGCTCAACGTATGATAAACCCCGTTACCGCTTCCGCCAAGATGTGCACCACCACCATAATAAAAACTTAAGCCACTAACATCAAAGGCTTTAGAATATATTTCGTAAAGGCCAGTAATTACAATACCTTGATTCCTAAAGCCTAATATACCCTCTAAAGCCACCTTTGGTTGATAATTATATTTGAATGAAAATCCGTTTTCATAACCACTAAATTTTAAACCTGCAGCCATGTTATAATCTTGAGCGTGCAAACGCTGGTTTATTAATAATGCGAAAACGAGAAAAGTGGAATTGAGTATTATTTTTTTCATTTAGAGTTATTATTAATTAATAAACGGCAAAATTATAATTTTATGATGTGCACATGCAAAATTTATGAGTTTGTAAAACCATAAATTTTTGACATTACATGAGTTTTAATCATTCTAAAACTAATATTGCAACTAAATAACTTAAATTAGTCGAAAATATAAACTCATTATGTTAATGAATGTCAAACCATCATTCCGAAATTTGGTAATTCCAGTAATACAGGTTCTCATATTTCTTTTTTTATTTAAAGCTGCAAAATCGCAGGATAATAAATCTTCGGCAATAGATTCGAAATATAAAAAGGGAATGGTAGTATGTGCTACGCCGCTTGCGTCTCAAGTTGGGCTTGATATTTTAAAAAAGGGGGGTAATGCTATTGATGCTGCTGTAGCCGTGCATTTTGCGCTTCAGGTAACACACCCAGAGGCAGGAAATATTGGAGGAGGTGGACTTATGGTTTACCGAGCCGCAAATGGCAGTACAAGCACACTCGACTTTAGAGAAAAAGCTCCTGGTAATGCTAGTGCTAACATGTACCTTGATAGCACCGGTAAAGTAATTACTGATTTGAGTGTTAATACCCGAAAAGCATCAGGAGTGCCAGGGTCTGTTGATGGTATGGTAGTTGCCCATAAAAAGTTAGGTAGTCTTAAATGGGCTGAATTAGTACAGCCAGCAATTGTATTGGCTCGGAATGGTTTCAAAATATCGAAAAGATTGGCAAACGATTTAAATCGTAACCGATTAGAATTTGTAAAAAACAACCCTAAAAACACCTATTTAATAAACGAAAATGGTTGGAAAGAAGGAGATTTATTAATTCAGGAAGACCTTGCCAAAACATTAGAATTGATTAGGGATAAGGGCAGAGAGGGGTTTTATACAGGTCCGGTTGCTGATTTAATTGTAGCCGAGATGAAAACCGGCAATGGCATCATAACAAAAGCCGATCTGGAAAATTACCACTCGGTTTGGCGCAATGCAATTACAGGCGATTATAAAAACTATCATATTATCACCATGCCCCCACCCTCCAGTGGAGGAGTTGCCTTATTACAATTATTACAATCGGTAAAAAAATATCCACTTAATAAATGGGGCTTTAATAGTGATTCAACAGTGCAAGTAATGGTAGAAGCCGAACGTAGAGTATACGCCGACCGTTCAAAATATTTGGGTGATCCTGATTTTTTTAAAGTTCCTGTGGATAGCCTCATAAATCCAGTATACAATCAAAAGCGGATGGAAAATTTTAATTGGAATACCGCAACCTTAAGTTCTGCAATTTTGCCTGGTAATATAGCAGGCTATGAAAGCGACCAAACAACGCATTATTCAATTGTTGATAGCCAAGGAAATGCAGTAGCTATTACCACGACTTTAAATGATTCATTCGGATCAAAAGTTTTTGTAAGTGGAGCTGGGTTTTTATTGAACGATGAAATGGACGATTTTAGTATTAAACCTGGTGTACCGAACATGTACGGCTTGGTAGGTGGCAAGGCAAACAGTATACAACCGGGAAAACGAATGTTATCATCAATGACGCCAACTATTGTTGAAAAGGACGGTAAGCTATTCATGGTTGTTGGAACTCCAGGTGGATCAACAATTATAACCTCAGTATTTCAAACAATATTAAATGTAATTGAATTTAATCAGAATATGCAGCAGGCCGTAAATGCTAAGAAGTTTCACCACCAATGGGTGCCTGATGTTGTGTTGACTGAAAAAGGAGCATTAGATGATAATTGCAAAACGAGCCTAAAGAGAAAGGGATATAAAATTGAAGAAAAAGGTGCTATAGGTAGGGTTGACGCTATTTTAGTTACTAACGACGGATATTATGAGGGCGGTGCCGACCCTCGTGGTGATGATACCAAATTAGGGTGGTAATATTATTTATTGAGGTTTGTTTTCAGGGTTATTAAATATTGTTTAAAATAGTATAAACTTGCGGTGTATAAATAAATCCTGAACCTGTTTTTGAAATTGAAAACAACCAACCAATGAAAAAGAATGTAAAACATCAGGAAACGATAGATTATTTTTTAAAAATAGTTTGGCAAACTGTTGCAAACAGATACAATCAGCTGGTTGCAGATTTTGGTATTACTCAATCAATAGGGTATTTATTAATAAATATTGATGAAAACGATGGAACTACTGTATCTCAAGCTGCTGCATTGTTGGGTTTAAAATCTACGAGTCTTTCTCGAATGCTAAGACAATTGGAACAAATGGGTTTAATTTATAGGGAATTAAATGAAGGTGACAAGCGGTCGGTAAAAATATATTTAACCCTACTAGGAAAAGAGAAACGCTCTTTAGCAAGAGGACTTGTAAGGGAGTTCAATAATTATTTAAATAGTCATATAAGCGATAATGAAAAAGAATATCTAATAAAAACGCTAAAAAAAATAAATCAGCTAACTTTAAATTTTAAACCTGAAATTAATTAAGTATAACTAAGTTGATTTAAAAATAAATGATAATCTAATACAACTAATGTTCTTTCATGCTTCCTATGAGGTTAGCTATAGCAAATAAGTATTCTTAGATTGAAGCTTATTAAGCTACTTTAGGAACAAATAAGCAAGCGTTTGAAATTTTAATTCAGCGTGCGATTTTTAGCTGATAAATACTACCCTAGTTATCTCTCCAATTAAAAAACAATGTAAATAAAAAAATAAGTGTTAAAAATTGTTAATGCGCTGTTTTTGAGTTTTAAAAGAATAAATTTGCCTTTTGAATGGGAGTGACTGTTTTAGTACAATAAATAAATATTTTAGTTGTTATAAATTTTGCAATAGGCAAAGCTTTAATTATATGACTAAAAGTAAGTTAAACAGAATGTATAGAGTGTTTTTATTAGTGTTGTTTTTTTCAACAGGAATTTTAGCATGTAATAAAAATAATAATGTAGTTGCTCAGGTTAAAGCACAAGCCTCTATTGATGATAATATTATAACTAAATATCTATCAGATCATGGCTTAAGTGCAATACCAATTGATACTACAGGTGTCCGTTATATCATTGATACACCAGGTACTGTAAATTCACTGTATACAAGCTCAACCAGTATAACTGTTGGTTATACTGGTGTTTTACTTACTACAGGGACAACTTTTGCAAAAACAGGAAATATACACCCATCTTTTATTTTGGGGCAAGTTATTAGGGGCTGGCAATTAGGTATACCCGAAGTTAAACAAGGTGGTACTATAACACTTTTTGTACCTTCGCGACAAGCTTACGGACCTTACCCCCAAAGTGATTATAATTTACCAGCTAACGCGGTTTTAATTTTTACTATCACAGTTTATAATGTAACCAATTAGCACTTATATAATAAAATTAAAAAATAATAAAATTGAGTATGGTTTAATACCATAAAACAAATATATAAAATGAAACAAACAATTTTTACGCTTTTAGTTATCAGTACTTTTGGGTTTATGTCATGCCGAAAAGACCAGTTGCAACAAACTATAAAGCAATATGATAGCGTACAAATAAAAAATTATATGGTTGCAAATAACCTTACTGGTTTTTTAAAAGATACCGTAGGGGGCGATACTACTGGAATTTACTATAAAATTATTACTCAGGGTAATGGAGCGGCTTTAAAATACTCAAGTTTAATTCCAGTAGCTTATTCTTTTCAAACTCTGGATGGTACTTATACAAATACTGACACTATAAAGAACCATATATATGATTATGTTGGGCATATACAATTAGATGGCTTGCCCGTTGGTATACAAAACGCCATAATAAATGATTTAAAATACGCGGGAGGAACTATAAGAGTACTGGTGCCTTCTAGGCTTGCTTATGGCCATAATGGTACTGGCTCAGGAAGTAGTAAAATCACTAATAATCGGATTGCTGGTAATGAGAGTCTTGATTTTTATTTAAGTGTTCCTCAAATCCAAAGTACTGCCTATGATCCTATTAACAACATTAGAACGCTAAGTACATCAGATTATGACGATCTTTCAATTACAAAATACATGTCAGATAGTACTACTTTAGCAGGGTACACCAAGGTAGAAAGTAAATTGGATGTAGCGGGAGGCCCCAAAAATTATTATTACTATAAGGTAATTTCTCCAGGCACAGGAAGTTATACAATTACTGATTATTCAACAGTAACAGTAAATTATACGGGGTTGTTATTTAATGGGACAACATTCGATTCTTATACAACATCTGGAGGTACGCCATTGTTTCTTGGCAGTTTAACCCAGGGGGTCAAGGAGGCTTTTGAATTGCCCAATATTATTAAATTAAACACTAAAATTTCAATTTTAGTGCCCTCATATTTGGCTTATAAACTCAGTGGTTCTACTGGAATACCTGCGTTCAGTTGTTTACGTTTTGATTTTTATATTGATGCGATTACGCAATAACTATAGTGTTAATGCTTCTTTAAATACTTTTAAACATCTATCGCGCGCATAGGCATGATCAATAATGGGTTTTGGATATTTGCTGAAATCGGCATATTCCGGAGTCCATTTTTTTATATAGGTAAATTGCGGGTCGAATTTTTTTAATTGTGAATCAGGGTTAAATATCCTGAAATATGGAGCAGCATCAGTACCACAACCAGCCGACCATTGCCAACCGCCCACATTACTCGCTAATTCATAATCGAGCAATTTACTCGCAAAATACCGTTCGCCCCAACGCCAATCAATCAACAAGTCCTTGGTTAAAAAACTGGCTACCACCATACGTACACGGTTATGCATATAGCCTGTAGTATTCAGTTCGCGCATGCCGGCATCCACCAAGGGGTAGCCAGTCTCGCCTTTACACCATGCTTCAAAATGAACTTCATTGTTTACCCATTTTATAGCATCGTAAGCAGGTTTAAAAGCTTGGTTTTGTGTATGCGGAAAATGGTACAAAACCATCATATAAAACTCTCGCCAAATTAATTCGTTCAGCCAGGTTTTTTCTTCAAACCCATAAGCTGTTCTGGCTAATTCTCTGATGCTAACCGTTCCAAATCTTAAATGTAACCCAATATGCGTAGTTCCTGCCACCGCGGGGAAATCTCGATTTTCAGGATATTGCTTTATGTAATTGATATAACTTATCTCTGGAAACTCAAGATTACTTTTTTCAAAGCCTATTTGAGATAAGGTAGGAACAGAGAATGAATTTGCTTTGTAAAAGGCATCAAAATAAGAAGCGTTAGGGTAAGCCTTAAAATAATATGATTTGAGTTTTTGATACCATTTACGTTGGTATGGGGTGTATACGGTATAGGGCGTACCATCATCCTTTACCACCTCTTCTTTTTCAAATATTACTTGATCCTTAAAGCTTTTTAAAGCTATCTGATGTTTGCTCAATAACTCGCTGATAGCTTTATCTCGGTTAATGGCATAAGGCTCATAGTCGTGATTTGAATAAACCGCGCTTATTTTAAAATCATTTAATAACTGTTTAAATGCTTCCTCTACCTCATCATAAATCACTAGCAAACTACTATCCAATGTTTGAAGTTCCTTATTTAAATTTTCGATGGTTTGGTGGATGAATGTTACTCGTGCATCGTCTTTAAACGTAAGTTTGCTTAAAATACTTTTATCAAAAATAAATATAGGTAATACTGGTTTGCCAGATTTTAGCGCATGGTATAGCCCGGCATTATCATTCAGCCTTAAATCTCGCCTAAACCAAAAAACAGCTATTGGTGTTTGTTTATCCATAAATCTCCTTTAATGCTCCTTCAATTTCGGGGTAGGTGAATTTAAAACCAGCTTGTTCAATTTTATCGGCCGCAACTTTGGTACTTCCTAAAACAATTGTTGCCATTTCGCCCAGTAATAATTTTAAAAAAATGGCAGGAACATTAGGCAACCATATCGGCTTGTGCAATTGTTTGGCAACCGCATAGGTGAGCTGTTTATTTGTTAATGGGTTTGGTGCAACCATGTTAAAAGTGCCTGATAAATTAGGGTTATCAATAGCGAATAGATACATGGCTATCACATCTTTCCAATGAATCCAAGGAATCCATTGTTTGCCATTGCCTAAAGGGGAGCCAACAAAAAACTTGATAGGCATGGCCAATTTCTCTAAAGCGCCACCATTATCTAAAACTACACCTGTGCGGTATTTTACTATGCGCAAGCCAAGTTGATGGCCTTCGTCAACAGCATTTTCCCAAGCTTTACAACATTCCGCCATAAAATCGTTGGAGGGTTTGCTTTCTTCGGTCATCAACTCATCGCCACGGTCGCTATAATAACCAATGGCCGATGCTGATATTACCGTGCTAACCTGATGGGTGTTTGCTTTTAGCAGGCCATAAATTAACTGGATTGATTTTACCCTGCTATCAATAAGTTCTTGCTTTCGCTGAATCGTCCATGGTTTATCAGCAATGCCAGCCCCTGCTAGGTGAATTATTATATCAACCCCATTGATACAGTTGCTATCAATAACACCTTTTTCCACATCCCACAAAAATGTTTTTACCTGTGAATCTTTTCCTGTCGAACGGCTCAGGTTACTTACTACATGGCCGCGTTCCAATAACTGCTTAGTAAGGTTGCGCCCTATTAAGCCTGTACCACCCGTTATTAAAATATTCTTTGCTGAATTTGACATGATGCTTTGATTAGTTAAATGGCAATAGAAAACTACACAATGATGTATAAAGAATTGCCTAGCCTGCTTAAATGGAGCCTTTTATTAAATATTTACACTATCGGCAACAACAACTTTGCTGCATAATGGTTTGGCATAATTATCGGCAAATAGCACATGGGTGGGGTCAATTTGATAAGCATCCTGTGCTGCCGGGCTATCAAATAACAATAATAGGGATACATCATAACTACGGTCAACCACATCGCGAAAAGTTTCTGCAGGTACCCCAATATGTATTTGCCGAATATGCTCAATAGGCATCAGAGTTTTTAGCCCATCAATTAATAATTGTTTATCGGCTTTATTTTTTAGCCAAAAATGTACATGGTGAACAAAGGTGTTTTCTAATAACATGGAAATTGGATTTTTGTGACAAGATGAGAAGAATAGCCCGTTTATGCAACAGGTTAATATAGATAGAAAGTAATTTTAGGAGTAACGAATTTTTGTTCTCTTAAATCAAACCAAATCTAAATCGCCCTCATTTTATTCCCTTTGGCATCGTGGGTAACTTCAGCCAAGCCTAAAAATTCCATTAATGGAGGCACATACATGCCAAACCTGCCCCTTAAGCCTTTTTTTAAGCCATACCAACCTCCAACAGGGTTAGTTTCTGAACGTCCCCAAGCTTCCACTGTTCC
The DNA here is from genome assembly GCA_903891475.1 of uncultured Mucilaginibacter sp. Lineage (GTDB taxonomy): Bacteria > Bacteroidota > Bacteroidia > Sphingobacteriales > Sphingobacteriaceae > Mucilaginibacter. Next base: position 76,861 of record CAITEP010000023.1, on the reverse strand, counting down.
CTCTTTAACAGGTTTTTGCTCATCGGCACTGCCAAGTTCCATCCAATCGCCATGTTGTTTAAGCATTTGGTGCAAATCATTCAGGCAACGAAAATCATAATGCAGAACGGTTTTGCCAACGGTACATACCAAAATTTCCATACCATCTTTTTCATCAAGATGCATGGTAAATTCAGATGATAGTGGTGGTGTTTTAAGCAGGGTGGGGCTTGCTTTGGTGCCGATTTGCTGTTTCATAATAAAGGAAAATTGGGTTACTATTTATTGTTAAATATAACCAAATCAAATCTAAAAAATCAATTGAAATTTACCCTTTGTTTTTAATTGCCCAACTGTTTAATAGCCATATACGCCATCAAGCCAGTACTTAATTCTAAGGAAGATTCCTCTACATCAAAAGTTGGCGTATGCACCGATGAGGTGATGCCACGACTTTCGTTACGAGTACCCAAGCGGTAAAAACAAGCATCAGCAGCTTGGGAAAAGTAAGCAAAATCTTCTGCAGCCATCCAAATATCAAGGTCGACTACATTTTCCTTACCTAAATAATCTTCCGCAAAGGCACGAGCACTGGCAGTTAGTACCTCTTCATTTATCAGGAATGGATAACCTTTCACAATATTAAAATCGCATTTGGCACCCATGCTTTCGGCCATGCCTTCGGCCATCTTCTTCATTTTTATATGAGCCTCTTCTCGCCAAGCTTCATCCATTGTTCTAAAAGTTCCTTCCAAATAAACCTCATTGGGTATTACATTAGTTGCACCATTGGCAATCACCTTACCAAATGAGAGCACGGTAGGGCTTTTAGGGTCGGCAAAGCGGCTTACCACTTGTTGCAGGGCTACCAATATATGCGCGGTAATTATAACGGGGTCAATGTTTTGTTGTGGTTGGGCACCATGTCCACCTTTACCTGTTATGGTTACATAAAGCTCATCGGTAGAGGCCATATATTTACCAGCTCTAAAACCTACTTTACCTGCCTCTATCAAAGGCATCACATGCTGACCTAAAACAGCATCGGGTTTAGGGTTTTCTAGTACACCTTCCTGAATCATAAGATTGGCACCACCCGGTAATTTTTCTTCTGCAGGCTGAAAAATGAGTTTTACGGTTCCGCCAAATTCACTTTTAAGTTGGGTGAGTATTTTGGCAGTACCCAATAGGGATGAGGTATGCACATCGTGCCCACAGGCATGCATTACCCCAATATTTTTTGATTTATAGGGAACATCATTAATTTCCGTAATTGGCAAGGCATCCATGTCTGCCCTTAGTGCAATTACCTTGTCGGATGGTTTTTCGCCAGTTATAAGGGCTACTAAACCATTGCCAGCCATACGGGTATAGCTTAGGCCAAGCTCATCCAGTTTTTTTGCTATAAAAGCCGATGTTTCCGTTTCGTGAAAAGAAAGTTCAGGGTTGGCATGTAAATGGCGGCGGGTAGCCACTACTTCATCAAAAATGGTTTTTGATAGCTGCTTTACCTTTTCTTTAATCATTTTGCTGGTCGGTTTTTGGTAGATTTATTTTTTCGGGGATGATAAACATGCTCGTAAAGGTAGGCAATAAATCATTCAGTAATTTCTCCGCCTCTAAATGCGTCCTGAAATCGCCTGCCCGTACCTTAAAATTCGGTTCGGTATACGTAATGTATGCCTTATTGTCCTGATTTGCCGCGCTAAATTTTGCCAAGGCGTTATAAGCAGCCTGACGGTTTGAGCCAAAAAATATTTGTACACGGTATCCATTTATGCCATCATCGGCATTATTGCCAATGGTTTTGTTTAACAAAGGTAAACGGGCAATTACTGTATCAATTAAAGGGTCTTTTACAATCACCACCGTACCTTTGGTTTGGGCATTGGCTAATAAGGGTAATATCATAGCAATTGTAAAAAGCAATTGCAAAGCTTTATTTATAGCCGCTTTTAAATAAACAATTCTGTTATTCATTGTTATTTGCCTTTTTATTGTTTGCAGGTTAAAATTTAATTTATGCCTGCCCTACGCCATGGCAACTCTTATATTTTTTGCCACTGCCACAAGGGCAAGGGTCATTCCTGCCTATTTTTTGCTCCACTCTTATTGGGGTTGGTTTTTCCAATTCTCGGGTATCTTCCATTGGCAAAGCACTGCCTTGGCTAACCAATTCGGGTTTTGAAGTGCGCATTTTTTTCAAATCCATACGTGGTTGTGGTTTTGCTTCACGAACTTGTTCCGGATTTTGTTGGGAGGCAATTCCACCTCTAAACAAGAAACTCACCAACTCTTTATTTACGCTAGCTAACATTTGACGGAAAAGCTCAAATGCCTCAAATTTATAAACCAACAATGGGTCTTTTTGCTCGTAAACCGCATTTTGAACCGATTGCTTCAACTCATCCATTTCTCTTAAATGCTCTTTCCAAGCATCATCAATCAATGTTAAGGTTACATTTTTCTCGAAAGATTTAAACACTTCCAAGCCATTGTTTTTGTAAGCTTTTTTAAGTGGTACATATACCTGAATACCTTGTACTCCATCGGTAAATGGTACTACAATGTTTTCAATATGCTCGCCACGGGTTTCAAAAACATCTTTTATTACCGGGAATGCCTGCTGTGCAATGGCTTCTTGTTTGCGTTTATAAAAATCGCTTACCAAGCCAAACAAGCCATCCACCAATTTATTAAGACTAGTATTGGCAAAATCATCTTGTGAAATTTCAATATCAATCGAGAAAAGACGAATCATTTCCAAATTTAAACCTTCGTAATTATTGGCTTCTTTGTACTCAGTAACCACATCTTCTACCACATCAAATATGGTATTGTTAATATCCACCTCTAAACGTTCGCCAAATAGGGCATTTTTACGTTTAGCATAAATAACGGTACGTTGCGAGTTCATCACATCATCATATTCAAGCAAACGCTTACGGATACCAAAGTTATTTTCCTCTACCTTTTTCTGGGCTCTTTCAATTGAGCTGGAAATCATGGAATGCTGTATTACTTCGCCTTCCTCAATACCCATCTTCACCATCAGGTTTGATATTCTTTCAGAGCCAAACAAGCGCATCAAATTATCTTCCAACGATACGAAGAACTGTGACGAGCCAGGGTCGCCTTGACGACCGGCACGACCACGTAACTGGCGGTCGACCCTGCGGGATTCGTGTCTTTCGGTACCTACAATGGCTAAACCACCTGCTTCCTTTACATTTGGACCTAGTTTTATATCTGTACCACGACCAGCCATGTTGGTTGCAATGGTAACCGTTCCCGATTTACCAGCTTCCGCAACGATATCCGCCTCCTTTTGGTGCAATTTGGCGTTCAATACATTATGCTTGATGCCCCTTAGCTTGAGCATTCGGCTTATCAATTCCGATATTTCAACCGAGGTTGTACCAACCAATACGGGTCTTCCAGCTTGGGTAAGTTTTACAATCTCTTCAGCAACCGCGTTATATTTTTCACGTACGGTGCGGTAAACTAAATCTTGCCTGTCTTCTCTGCTAGTTGGGGTATTGGTGGGTATTTCAACCACGTCCAATTTGTATATTTCCCAAAACTCTCCAGCTTCCGTAACGGCAGTACCAGTCATACCGCAAAGCTTATGGTACATCCGGAAATAGTTTTGGAGGGTAATGGTAGCAAATGTTTGGGTCGCGTCTTCCACCTTTACATTTTCTTTGGCTTCAATAGCCTGGTGCAAGCCATCAGAATATCGGCGACCATCCAATACACGGCCCGTTTGCTCATCCACTATTTTAACCTTGCCTTCATCAAGGATATACTCCGTATCTTTTTCAAATAGGGTATAAGCCTTTAATAATTGGTTTACAGAGTGTATACGTTCAGACTTTACCGAAAAGTCTCTCATCAATTCATCTTTCCTAGCAATTTTTTCTTCTATCGGTAAAGTCGATTTCTCAATCTCAGCAATTTCAGTTCCTACATCCGGCATCACAAAAAAGTGCGGGTCTTCGCCCGATGCTGTAATTAGTTCAATTCCTTTTTCCGCAAGTTCAACTTGGTTATTTTTTTCATCAATAATAAAAAACAACTCCGCATCCACCTTAGGCATTTCCTTGCTTTGGTCCTGCATGTAGTAGTTTTCGGTTTTTAATAAAAGTTGCCTGTTGGCACCTTCGCTTAAATACTTGATCAAAGCCTTGCTTTTTGGCAAACCTCTAAATGCGCGCAAAAGCGCTAAGCCACCTTCATCCGGACCGCTTTTACCTTCGGCAATCAGCTTTTTAGCCTCGTTTAAGGCCGCGTTAACGTACGATTTTTGCGCGTTTACCAAACGTTCAATACGTGGTTTTAGTTCATAAAACTCATGTTCATCGCCACGAGGAATTGGTCCTGATATAATTAATGGTGTACGGGCATCGTCAATTAAAACAGAGTCAACCTCATCAACCATGGCATAATGTAATTTGCCTTGTACCAATTCTTCGGGGCTACGTGTCATATTGTCACGTAGGTAATCAAAACCAAACTCGTTATTGGTTCCAAATATGATATCTGATTGGTAAGCAGCTCTTCTTTCTTCTGAATTCGGCTCATGTTTGTCAATACAATCAACCGATAAGCCATGAAATTCATACAATGGCCCCATCCACTCTGAGTCGCGGCGTGCCAAATAATCGTTTACAGTTACTATATGTACGCCTTGTCCGGCAAGCGCGTTTAGGTAGGCAGGTAAGGTAGCAACCAAAGTTTTACCCTCACCGGTAGCCATTTCCGATATTTTACCTTGATGCAATACAATACCACCTATCAACTGTACATCGTAGTGCACCATATCCCAGGTTACCTCATTGCCTGCGGCTAGCCAAGTATTGTGGTGAATGGCTTTATCGCCTTTTATAACCACATTCTTTTTTACAGCAGCTAAGTTACGGTCAAACTGCGTAGCAGTAACTTCAATGGTTTTATTTTCCTTAAAGCGTTTGGCTGTTTCTTTTACCACTGCGAAAGCCTCAGGAAGTATTTGCATTAAAATAACCTCAAGTTCTTTATTACGGTCTTTTTCAAGCTTATCGAGCTTGGTATAAAGTGTTACCTTTTCATTTACATCCAAATCAGGATTGTTTTCGGTACTTTCTTTTATGGCGGCTATCTGACTATCAATGGTGGCTAAGCCTTTGGCTATAGTTTCCTTAAAAATCAGCGTCTTTTCCCTTAACTCATCATTGCTAATATCGCCAAGCTTAGCAAATTCAGCCTTTACCTTTTCAACAAGAGGCAATAAACTTTTTACGTCTCTGTCTGATTTGCTTCCAAAAAGCTTACTAATAAATTCTAACATGTTATTTTAATATGATTGCCTAAACGCAACAATTGCGCCACAGCAAAATTGAGCCAATATGACAGGCAAAGGTAAGTATTACTATCAAGTATACGAAGCATAAAATCACCTTATCTGCTTACCAAACGTGCAAATTGGCTATCATATTTTACATATAAGGGATTAAAAATGAAAGCAGGCTATTATTAAATCTTCATAATAGTTTATGATACGCATTATGCTATTTTGCATAATAAACTATCTTTGCGAAATGAACATTCTGCTCCTAGGTTCTGGCGGAAGGGAAAGTGCCTTCGCTTGGAAAATAAGCCAAAGTACCCATTGCGAAAAGCTTTTTATAGCGCCTGGCAATGCAGGCACCTCGCAATATGGTATTAACATCAATATTAAGGTAACTGACTTTGAGGCAATTAAAGAAATTGTTTTGAATAACCATATTGATTTGGTGTTGGTTGGTCCCGAAGAACCATTGGTAAAAGGGATACATGATTTTTTCCTGGCTGATGGGGAGATAAAAAACATACCTGTAATTGGTCCGCAACAGGAAGGAGCCCAATTAGAAGGAAGCAAAGATTTTTCGAAACAATTTATGGTGCGTAATGGCATCCCGGCTGCGGCATCCAAAACTTTTACAAAAGATACTTTAGAGGAAGGCTATGAATACCTTGCTACCATAGGTTTACCCATTGTTTTAAAAGCCGATGGTTTGGCTGCAGGTAAAGGGGTACTTATTTGTGCCAGTGTTGATGAGGCTAAGCAAGAGCTGAATGAAATGCTAATGGAAGCCAAGTTTGGTGATGCGAGTTCAAGCGTGGTGGTTGAACAATTTTTGCAGGGAATTGAGCTTTCAGTTTTTGTAATGACCGACGGTACCAATTATAAAATATTGCCCGAGGCCAAGGATTATAAGCGCATTGGCGAGGGCGATACTGGATTAAACACCGGCGGTATGGGTTCGGTATCTCCTGTTCCGTTTGCTGACAAGGCATTTATGGATAAAGTAGAGCAAAAAATAATTATCCCAACTGTAAGCGGACTAAAAAAGGAAAACATTCCATACAAGGGTTTTATTTTTATTGGTTTGATGAATTGTAATGGCGAGCCTTGGGTTATTGAATATAACTGCCGTATGGGCGACCCGGAGACAGAAAGTGTTATGACAAGAATAGAATCGGACTTTGTTGACCTTTTGCTAGGCGTTGCTCATGTGAACCTCGACCAAAAGGAGCTTATTATATCAAACAAAGTAGCCGCGACTGTTATGATGGTTGCTGGTGGCTATCCCGGCGAATATTTAAAAAACAAGATAATAACAGGAATTGAAAACGTACGTGACTCCAAGGTATTTCACGCGGGTACCTATCAGGATAACGAGGAAATAAAAACGTCCGGTGGACGGGTTTTGGCGGTAACCTCTTTACAACAGGATATGTTTACAGCCCTCCAACAAGCAACCGCGGATGCCAGTCGCATCTATTTTGACGGTATGTATTTTAGAAGAGATATTGGTTTTGATTTAATATAAATAGGGTAAGTTTTACAAATAAAAAAATTCAACAAGACAACTAAATAATTATATTTTCCCAAACAATTCTTCCATTTTATTTTCAAGGTCTTCGCCTCTTAGGTTTTTACCTATAATTTTTCCATTGGGGTCTATCAAAAAGTTCTGTGGTATTGCTCTTACCACGTATAACGCGGCAGTTTTACTATCCCAAAATTTCAAATCAGAAACGTGTGTCCAAGTAAGACCGTCATTATGTATAGCTTTTAGCCATTTTTCTTTATTACCAGGTCTATCCAATGATACGCCAAGCACGGTAAAGTTTTGTTTTTTAAATCGATTAAATACTTTTACCACGTTAGGATTTTCCCGCCTGCACGGGCCACACCAGGAAGCCCAAAAATCAACCAGTACATATTTGCCTTTAAATGATGATAGGCTAACTAATTTTCCACTTGTATCAGCTTCCGCAAAATCAGGTGCTAATGAACCAATTGCAACTAATTTTAGTTTTGGTAATCGTTCACCAAATTTTTTGCCCGCATCTGTACCTTTTACGTTGGCGGCTAAACCATTGTATAACTGTTCCAAATCCGTGTAGTCGGCAGAATAAGCAACACTCTCTATCACAACAATACTTAAGTATGAGTTAGGATTTTCTTGTATAAATTTTTTATTGATGGCCAATTCCTGCGCTTCAATGCTCTTTTCCGTTTTATTGTTCTCCTTTTCAAATTCAGGCGAATTTTTTTGTTCAGGAGTAGCGTTTTTTTGTCTAGCCTCTAATACATTATAAGCGTCATTCACTACTTTTAGGGCATCGTTATAGCGATTATTATCATCATTGGTTGGGGTGCCTTTTATAATCGATTTAGATATAGAATCGGTTGCTGATACAGTTATATTCCCATTTTCGAGGAATAATTGTTTATAGTCATCATACTTAAAGCCATCACCCTTTTTACTAAATGCTAAAACTGCATTTAATGGGTCGCCTGTAAAGGTATTTGAAAACGAAAAAACTCCATTTTTTGGCGTTACCGAATCAATAACCGTAGCTTTATTAATGTAATATCGCAAATAAACCTTGGCGGGCTTGTTGTATGTACCAATTGTGCCTATTATCTTAAATTTATTTTCTTGCCCAAAAAGTATAGCCGGATATATGGCCAACAGTAGTAAAAAAGTGTTTTTCATCAACCAAATATAGAAAATTTATTTAAATGCCAATAAATAAGGGAGATCCCTTATTAAAGAGCAATAGAACTATTTTTCCAAGAGTTCTTTAAGTTTGTTCTCCAAATCAGCTCCTCTCAAATTTTTGGCAATTATTTTACCGTTAGGGTCAATTAATACATTTGAGGGTATAGAAGTTATTTTATACAATAATGCTACCTCGTTTTGCCAAAATTTAAGATCCGAAACTTGCGTCCAAGTTAAACCATCGTTTTTTATGGCACTTAACCAATCTTCTTTTCCGCTCTCTTTATCAAGTGATACGCCCAAAACAGTAAAATTTTTGTCCCTAAATTTATTGAAGGCTTTTACAACATGTGGGTTTTCCTGACGACAAGGGCCACACCAGGATGCCCAAAAATCAATTAAGACATATTTGCCTTTAAACGATGAAAGTTTAACTGGTTGCCCATTTACATCAGGTTCAGTAAAATCAGGTGCGGTAACGCCAATTGCGGTAGTGGTAAGCTCATCAATGCTTTGTTTAAGCATTTTACCTGTTTCTGTGTCTTTTAAATTTTGCGATAGTGTATTAAATAATTCACCCAATTCATTTGGGTCTGGAGATGGCCCACCTACCGAGCGCAACGCCAGTAAACTTAAATAGCTATCTGGGTTTGCCAAAATGAACATTTTTAAAGTAGCTTTTTCTGCTACTTGTATCTGTTTTAATTTTTCAGCCGTTTTCGATTGGTATTCTGCGCTGTTTTTTTGTGCTTCTGAAAGTGATTTTTCCTGTTCTTTTATCTTTTGAGCATCTTCAAAAATTGGCTTTAACTTGGCAATCAATTTATTATTGTCGTCGTTAATTTTTGAGCCTCCAATAATGGATTTCGAAGCAGAATCCGCACTTGTTACGGTCATTTCCCCTTTTTCGAGATAAAAATTTAATACATCCGCCGAATTGTCCAAATGATCAAATCCTACACCAATATGGTCAATAATTAAAAAAGCACCTACAGGATAAATAATTTCACCGGTAAATTTAAATTTACCATCCGTGATTTCGGCCGAATCAATCATTCTGTTGGCACCTGGTTGGTAAACCAGGTATGCTTTTGATAGCTTGCTTAGCTTACCTATATTGCCATTAATTGTAAACTTTTCGGAAGTTTGGCCAAAAAGGAATGATGGAGATAATAAAATAGCTAAAAAAAATATGTTTTTCATGTTTAAAACTAATGTGGATAATAACGCAAAATACCGCTTTTGATTATAATACATCAAATTAATTTTTGATAGGTACGCCACCAAATATCAGGTATCTCCCCTGCAACTGAGTTTTTATAGTCCTCATAATCACAAGGTACCCAATGAAAACGCTCATTCTTAGAGCCACGATTTGGATAGGGTACTTGCATCCACCATCGGTCTGTTTTTTTACTTTTCACAAAAACCAGTTCATGCCCTTCGTGCTTTAAATTTGTTTTATAAATAAGGTATTGCGATTTTGGATTGAGAGGAATATCAAGTTTACGGTTATAAAAGCCATCAATAAAATACCAAATCATTTGTGCAACCAACATTGCAGTTTGTCCATTTTGGTCGAATGATGGATTGTATTCATAAAAACCTATAGAAGTAAGCTTATCATTGAAACCAGCATACCTAATCAGCTGGCAAGCTTCCTCGCCATAAAAACCATTTGGTGTCGCGTTTGCATTCCCACATGCATCGGAGGAGCGCACCGCACCTATATCAAAACTAACCATATTAGCATTCCTTATAATGGGTTCGGCCTTGGTGATATTACCCATTAAATCGCCCAGACGATGCGTGTCGAAATAGAGCTTATCCATCACTTTCAAACTTTCCTGACTTGCAAAATAGGTTTGATAGCCAATATTGCTGTAGTTAAACAAGTAGTTGGGTTGATGTAAAATAATTCTATTTAAATAGGAACCCGAGGTGGTTTCAATGCCTCCTGTTTCGCTATCGTCATCAACATCTATATCAAAATAAGGATCAATACATACCAAATCTACATTTTGTTCTAGCTCTTCATAAGCCATGTATTGGGCATACGTAAGATCTTGACCTCCACCTAAAATTACTGGGACTATGTTTTTTTTAATCAATTCCGCAACTACAACTTTAAGAGCAATATAAGTATCCGATACGGTTTTGCCTTTTACTATATTGCCTAAGTCGACAATTTTAGTTTGAAAAGCGCCTTCATTTAGTTGGTATAGCTTTTCGCGAATGGCATCGGGCCCAGATGCGCAACCTTCATTATTGATTGTATTTCGTCCATCGAGTACACCTATAATGGCTATATCAACGTTTTCACTTAGTTCTGGAAATAGCGCGTAATTTAACGTTATTTTTTCACCTAGCTGACTGGTAAAGTACCCTCTTTTTGGCGTAATTTTATCAACGGAAAGTGGTGAAAAGAAATCAGCTAGAGACATTATAAATTATTAAAAATGGTAGCAGTGCACTTAAATATATGCAAATGTGCGGATTTTTTTCTATGCCATGTCAAAAAATTGAATGCTAAACCAAATTACGCATTATCTTAATTACTTTACGATGCTCACTTTTAAAATTTATCCGCACATTTGCACGATTACTAATCTGTGGATTTAAGTAAATGATTTTAATAACAGGAGCTACAGGGTTTTTAGGGGCGGAACTCGCAATGCAGTTGGCTAGCAAGGGTTTGCTAATAAGGTGTACCAAAAGGATAAGCTCTGTAATTCCTGATATTTTAAAACCATTTGAACAACAAATTGAATGGGTAGAAGCCGATTTACTTGATATTTTTTCGCTCGAAAACGCGCTTGAAGGCATTACACAGGTTTACCATTGCGCTGCACTGGTTTCTTTTAAACCAGAGGATAAAATACCTTTGCGCAGGGTAAATGTTAATGGCACTGCTAATGTGGTTAATTTATGTTTACTACAACAAATAAGGTTATTGCATGTAAGCTCTATAGCGGCAATAGGCGATGCAAAACCGGGAGAACTTATTACCGAAAATAACTTTCTTGAAGTTACCTCCAAAATAGATGGTTATGCGCTTTCAAAACTGGAAGGCGAAATGGAAGTTTGGCGTGGTATTGCCGAAGGATTAGAAGCTATAATTGTAAACCCATCTATCATTATCGGAAAAAATACCGGCACGGCGGGTAGTGGACAATTATTTGAAACCGTTAGAAATGGGCTGAAATTTTATACCTCGGGTAGTTGTGGTTTTGTTGATGTAGCTGATGTAGCAAGCTGCATGATTATATTGATGAATACCGAGCTGAATGATGAACGCTATATAATAAATGCCGAAAATATAACTTATAAACAATTATTTTTGGATATAGCCCAAAAATTTGGCACGAAACCTCCAAGCATCTTTGCCAGAAGCTGGATGCTTGAAATTGGATGGCGGGTAGCCAGTATAATTTCATTTTTTACGGGAAAGCCTCCTTTTCTCGATAAAACATCGGCGCAAGCCTCAAGCAGAACAAGTAATTACGATAATGCCAAAATTAAAGGGGCAACGGGAATAAATTTTAAACCATTATCACTTTGCGTAACAGAAATTTGCATGCAATTAGCTGGTGGTAATTAAGTTTGGTTTAACATTGTCCCTTGAGGGAAATATCCCATTTCAATCAAATCGGTTAACTCAATAATACTTTTTGTTGCGCCATCTCTCATCAAAACAATTCTTGATGAAATGTCTATTACGTTCCGATAATTATGATCAGTTATTATAAAACCTTTGTTCTTATTGGAGTGTTCGTTGATAATTTCTTTTATGGTTTCAATTTGAATTGGTGATGAACCATTAAAAGGTTCATCTAATAATATATATTTAGCATTAGAATAAATGATCATCAGGATTTGTAATATTCTAATTTCACCTCCCGATAGTTCTTTTGAGTATTTATTTAAAAAAGGCTTCAAAATATCAAGTTTAAATAGAAGTTCCGCATGTTTTTGGGAACAAAAAGCAACTATCAGTTTTTTTATTTTTATATGACTTGGTAAAAAGCAATCTTGGGGTAAGTATCTAACAATATCAACACTGTCCTTTAAGTTTTTTAAATATTTTCCATCAGCTTTCACATATTTATGGTCGGCATTTGATGAGCCAAAAATTATTTGTAACAAGGTTGATTTACCTGATCCATTTCTTCCTAAAAGGCCAACCACTTCACCGGGCTTGCAGCTAATAAAAACATCGCTTAAAATATTTTTGTTACCAAATTGTTTAGCAATACTATCAGCATATAAACCTATCATATAAAAACAAAGATTAGTCCGACAACTAGGCTTAGAATAACAGTAAAAGCCCAAAGAATTGATTTGCTTAAACCAAGGTTATAGTAAAAATAATACTCTTTAGGATTGTTTAATTCATAGATGGCAAAATGAAATAATGGTACAAAAAGGATATAAGCAATTCCAAATGCCAGAAAAAAATTAGTCACACCACCCAATATCACAGCTATTAAAATTGAAACGGCCAGCGAAGGAGTAATTAACTTTTTGTAAAAAAGCCATAAAGGAGATACTATGTTCATCCAGAAATTTTCATTTATATTATAGATAAACGTAAAAAGGCTAAAAATAATATTGGAGTATGATTGGTTTTAAGGACCTTGATTAATTTTATACTACGCCGGAGCTATTTAGAATTGATATTTGTTATCTAACTAAACCCAATGTTTATTGATAAAAGTAAAAAAAAGCTGTCAGGAATTTTACTTCTCCTGCAGCTTTAATAATTAACTGAATACTTAAATTTATTTGGATTTGAAATTGGCACGCTACCAGATGCTAGTGGGTTTAAAACAAACTCATCATCTGCTACATCCCAATTGTCAGGAGAATTGTAGGTTATGGTAAGAATGTTTATTTAAAAAGTGTGAAAATTAACCAATGGAATCAATTTTTCATTCTTTGCCGGCAACGGGTTGAAACCTGTTGTAATGAAATAGTTATAGCTAATTGCTTTAAAAAGGCGGTTACTTAAATAAACCAGCTAAATTTATATAAGTAACCATTTTAAAATACTTAATTTAACTTAAACTCTCGAAAACTACTAAACAAATTGATTATCATTTTATTTTAAACGGTATGACTTATTTTTGTACTTCGAAATAATTATCCCCGGTTTCAATATATCATAGTCTATCTAATTCCAAAAACTTCCTTAGTTTTGTTTTATGATTTTCGAAAGAAAAAACCTAAGTAACAACCAATTACTAGATTTCTATAAAAAATTGCTCTGGCCCAGACTCATTGAGGAGAAAATGCTGGTGCTTTTACGACAGGGCCTAATAGGCAAATGGTTTGCCGGAATAGGGCAGGAAGCAATTACAGTGGGAAGTTCCCTGGCCATGAACCCTGATGAATATATACTACCCATGCATCGTAATTTAGGGGTTTTTACTACCCGCGATATTCCGCTTTCGCGTCTGTTAGCGCAATGGCAGGGTAAGGCATCGGGCTTTACAAAGGGGCGCGACCGCTCTTTCCATTTCGGTACGCAAGAATATAAAATTTTAGGCATGATATCGCACCTTGGTCCGCAATTGGCTCTTGCCGATGGTATTGCCCTTGCCGATAAATTAAGTAAACGTAAGTGCGCTACCCTGGTATTTACCGGCGATGGTGCCACCAGCGAAGGCGATTTTCATGAAGCCCTAAATATCGCGGCTGTTTGGGATTTACCTGTTATTTTCTTGATTGAGAACAATGGCTACGGATTATCGACTCCCAATAATGAGCAGTATAGATGCAATTATTTATCAGATAAAGCATTTGGTTATGGCATGGAAGGCAGAAGGATTGAAGGCAATAATATTTTAGAGGTTTACCATACTATACAGGAGCTAGCCAATAGCATTCGGCATAACCCCCGTCCGGTTTTGTTAGAGTGCACCACCTTCAGGATGCGCGGGCATGAGGAAGCATCGGGGGTAAAATATGTTCCGCCTCATTTATTTGAGGAATGGAGGCTAAAGGACCCTTTGATAAATTTTGAAAATTATTTGTTGAAAGAGGAAGTATTACGCCCCGAGTGGATACCCAGAATGCGGCAAGATTATACCGACCTGATGGATGCCGAAATTGAAAAGGTATTTAGCGAAGCCGATATTATTCCCAATGCTGAGATTGAATTGGCTGATATGTACAAAGCGTACAGCTTCCCCAAATTTGAACCATCCCTCACCCAAACCAAAAAAAGATATATTGATGCCATCAGCGATGGCCTTTTATTAGGTATGCGCAAATACAATAACCTGGTAATAATGGGGCAGGATATTGCCGAATATGGTGGCGTATTTAAAATAACCCAGGGCTTTGTAGAAGAGTTTGGCAAAGAACGAGTACGCAACACCCCAATTTGCGAATCGGGGGTGGTAGGTGCCGCAATGGGCTTGGCTGTAAATGGCTACAAAGCCGTTATGGAAATGCAATTTGGCGATTTTGTAACCTGTGGCTTTAATCAAATTATAAATAACCTGGCTAAAACCCATTACCGCTGGGGGCAGGCAGTTGATGTGGTGATCCGTATGCCTGCCGGAGCTGGTACGGGTGCAGGGCCATTTCATTCGCAAACCAACGAGGCTTGGTTTACCAAAACACCGGGACTAAAGGTTGTTTATCCGGCTTTCCCAGATGATGCCAAAGGCTTATTGATGGCTGCTCTCGACGATCCAAACCCGGTTTTGTACTTTGAGCATAAATATTTGTACCGAAACACCAGTGGCGAAGTACCCGATGGCGATTATTATGTTGAAATAGGCAAAGCCAAAATTGTACAAGCCGGTGAAAGCGCCACTATTGTTAGCTACGGGCTTGGGGTGCATTGGGCTTTGGAATATACCGCCAATCATCCTGAACAATCAATTGAGGTGATAGACTTGCGTAGTTTACAGCCTTGGGACAAGGAAACAGTAGAAGCAAGCGTGATAAAAACCGGACGAGTGCTGATTTTGCATGAGGATACCCTGAATAATGGTTTTGGCAGTGAAATTGCCGCCCACCTAGCCGAGCACTGCTTTTTGAATTTAGACGCGCCTATTTTACGTTGCGCCAGTATGGATACTGCCATCCCGATGAATAAAGCGTTGGAGGATCAGTTTTTGGCGAAAGCCAGATTGGAAGAAACGATGAAAAAACTTTTAGCGTATTAAGAATTTGTTTATTATGACCAAGAAAACTGGCTTAAAATTTGCCTAATGCTTCTTAAAATCCACAATGAACCGCATGGCGGAATTAATAACTCCCCTTTTTTGTTGAAAACCTTTGCTTGATTATTGATGCAATTCTGCCCATTTTCGCAATCCAATTTTTAATATGAATATCCATTATAAAAAAATAGCTGCTGAACTATCTATTTCCGAAAAACAAGTAAGTGCCACTGTCGACCTGCTTGATGAAGGAGCCACCGTGCCATTTATATCGCGCTACCGCAAAGAGGTAACAGGTACACTAGACGAGGTGCAGGTAACCAGCATACGTGATAGGGTACAGCAATTGCGCGAGTTGGATAAGCGCAGAGAAGCCATATTAAAATCGCTCACCGAAATGGGTAAGCTTAACCCCGAATTGGAAGAAAAAATAAATGCGGCCGAAACGATGGTTATTTTGGAAGATATTTATCTGCCTTATCGCCCTAAACGTAAAACCCGTGCCACTACCGCACGTGAAAAAGGTTTGCAACCCTTAGCCGATTTACTAATGGAACAAAAACGAATAGACATAGAGGAGGAAGCCGCTAAATTTATTGATGAAGAAAAAGGTGTTAAAACCTTTGAGGAAGCACTGGCCGGAGCAAGAGATATCATAGCCGAGTTTATTAGCGAAAATGCCGAAGTACGCAACCAGATTCGGAATTTGTTTATAGAGAAAGGGGTATTTCAATCAAAAGTTGTTGAGGGCAAAGAGGAAGCTGGCATTAAATATAAAGACTATTTTGACTGGACAGAGCCTGTAAAAACGGCTCCATCACACCGGATACTTGCCATGCGCAGGGGCGAGAAAGAAGAAATTTTATACCTCGACATAAAACCAGATGAGGATGAGGCGGTTGATTTACTCGAAAAAGCATTTATAACTGGTAATAACCCTTCGGCCGACCAAGTAAAGCAAGCTATTGCCGATGGGTATAAACGTTTGCTAAAACCATCAATGGAAACCGAAGTAAGGCTTTTCACTAAAAAGAATGCCGATGAAGAAGCCATCAGGGTATTTGCCGAAAATGCGAGACAGCTATTACTAGGCGCCCCTTTGGGTCAAAAACGTACCATGGCAATCGATCCTGGTTTCCGTACAGGCTGCAAGGTGGTTTGTTTGGACGAGCAAGGTAAATTACTGGAATATACCGCCATCTTCCCGCATACAAGTGCAGGGCAAGCAAAAGAGGCCGAAAAAGCAACTATTCACTTAATTGAAAAATACCAAATAGAGGCGATTGCAATAGGTAATGGAACCGCAGGCCGCGAAACCGAATTGTTTGTGCGTAACCTAAATGTTCCGGGAGTTGTAATTGTGATGGTAAATGAAAGCGGGGCATCCATTTATTCCGCT
Source organism: uncultured Mucilaginibacter sp. (assembly GCA_903891475.1). Taxonomy (GTDB): domain Bacteria; phylum Bacteroidota; class Bacteroidia; order Sphingobacteriales; family Sphingobacteriaceae; genus Mucilaginibacter. The sequence continues at coordinate 60,269 of CAITEP010000023.1, read as the reverse complement.
TCTGACGTGGCTCGTGAGGAATTTCCTGATAAGGATGTAACCGTGAGGGGTGCTGTATCTATTGGCAGGCGTTTGATGGATCCCTTGGCCGAATTGGTAAAAATCGACCCGAAATCAATAGGAGTTGGCCAGTACCAACATGATGTTGACCAAAATAAACTGCAAACCTCGTTGGACGACACTGTAATGAGTTGTGTAAACGCGGTAGGTGTAGAGTTAAATACCGCATCCAAACAAATATTGGCCTATGTATCTGGCCTAGGACCGCAATTGGCGCAAAATATAGTTGAATTTAGAGATGCCAATGGTGCTTTTAAACAACGCAGTCAGTTACGCAAGGTAGCCCGTTTAGGCGATAAGGCTTTTGAACAAGCCGCAGGATTTTTACGTATCCATAATGCCGAAAACCCATTGGATGCCAGCGCGGTGCATCCCGAAAGGTATGGCTTGGTAGAGCAAATGGCTAAGGATTTAAAATGCTCGGTAAAAGAGTTGATGACTGATGATAAACTTCGCAAAAGCATCCCCCTTCAAAAATATATTTCGGATGATATTGGGTTACCTACCTTAAATGATATTATGGCCGAATTGGCAAAACCCGGCCGCGACCCGCGCGAACAATTTGAAGCTTTTAGCTTTACCGAAGGTGTAAACAGTATTGGCGACTTGAAGGTTGGTATGAAACTGCCTGGCATAGTAACTAACATTACCAACTTTGGTGCATTTGTTGATATCGGTGTACATCAGGATGGTTTGGTACACCTGAGCCAGATCACCAATAGGTTTATTAAAGATGCCAATGAAGTGTTAAAGGTGCACCAAAAAGTAGAAGTTACCGTAACCGAAGTTGATACCAATAGGAAAAGGATTGCCCTCTCCATGAAAGAAAATAGCCCGAAACCTACTGAAAGGGAAAAACGGGAAAATAGTTATCAGGCTAAGCCAAAACCTTTTATAACGAAAAAAGTAGTAGCACAGGAACCAGAAAGCGATTTGCAAATAAAATTAGCCGCCTTGAAAGATAAATTTAGGTAAGTAAAGTTTTACTTTATCAATAAATTATTGTTTCTTTATAAAAGGCAATTAATAATTGCGTGCATTAAATGAGGTTAAAACACATCGACATATTAAGAGGTTTGGCGGCCTTGATGGTTACCATATTTCACATTTCTGTAGGAAGCCTGCATTCAAAACAAATTGCAGGTTACGCCAAATATGGATTTACCGGTGTTGAAATATTCTTTGTAATAAGTGGCTTTGTGTTACCGTACAGTTTATATAAATCCAACTACCAAATTCAGCACTTTTTCAAGTTTATATTAAAACGCATTATTAGGATTGTTCCGGCTTATTTTATAACCATCATCATTAGTTCATTACTTGCCTATACTACTGGCAGGGCAATTATGTCAATTACCGGAATTTCATTGCATTTGGTATTTTTAAATAGCGTATTTGGGTATGACAATATTTCACCAGTATTTTGGACACTTCAAATTGAATTTGTGTTTTATATTATCATTGGGCTTCTATTTACTTACATACTACTCTCCAATAATAAAACGCTTGCTTTTGTATATCTAATAATTGCCATTAACCTTTATAATCCTAATTTACCGGTTATAAATTGGTTACCATTTTTTGCAATGGGTATACTAATCTTTAACTTAATGTTTACCAAATTAAACGCTTACGTTTTTTGGGGAACCTGTTTGGTACTAACCTTTATAAATATAAAAACGCACGACATTGCAGAAGCAGTTGCCGCATTATTTGCGGTAATATTTATTTTATACGCTAAACTTGAATATTTTCCGGTTTTTTTAGGTAGGTTTCTACTTTGGCTGGGAATGATTAGCTATTCCTTATATCTTATTCATTGGGAAATGGGTAGAACAGCCGTTTCTTTTACCCGTCATATCCATTTAATTAGTAATATGGATTATTTAAGGTTATTAATAGGGGTATTAGTATCAATTTGTTCGGCATATTTACTTTATCGGGTAATAGAAAAACCTTCTATACAAGCTGCCCGAAAAATAGAATATTAATAAAGTAGTTTGAGTAAATTTTTATAGCGATATCTGCCTCCTTATACTTTCCTCCAATGAAATAAAGGTTTCGGTACGTTGTATTCCTTTAACGCCCTGTATTTGTTCGTTTAAAACTTCACGTAAATGTGTAGTATCATGGCAAACAATTTTGGCGAAAATGCTATAACTGCCTGTAGTATAATGAAGTTCAACTATTTCTTTCACTGTTTTTAATTGCTTTACAGCTTCATTATACTGCGAACCCTTTTCCAAAAATATACCAAGGAAGGCGGTGATATCATATCCAAGCTTCTGAGGGTCAACTTCCAAACTTGCCCCTTTAATTACGCCCATCTCTTCTAACTTTTTCATTCTAACATGTATCGTTCCGCCAGAAACTATCAATTCTTTTGCTATTTCGGTATAAGGTGTAGTAGCATTTTTCATTAATATTGATAAAATCTGTATGTCAAGATTATCAATTTCTAAATTTTGTGCTTTTCTATGGGTCATAATTTTCGAAAAATTTTATTTATATACAAGAATAATTAAAATCTGATAAAAATAAAAATATTTCATTGAAATATTTGCAACAAATTGATACTCCTATTAGATTTGTAGCAAGCAATAGACAAATTGCTGTCCGTTCTTTAAAAAAATAAAACATTGTTGGGTGGTGAAATTTTTGGCAGACACACCTCCTTGTCGCGGTGGCAGAGATTTTGGGAAATCAGTTTACTGACTAACTACTCTGTGAAGGTTCGAACCCTTCCCCAACAGCTGTTCCAAAATTTTAAAATTAATAATTTGATATTTTGGACTACTATACTGTAGGATGGTGAAATTTTTGGCAGACACACCTCCTTGTCGCGGTGGCGAAGAGCATGGGAAACTCTCAGCAATGAGAATAACCACTTCGTGAAGGTTCGACTCCTTCTCCTACAGCCTCTTCTCATAATTTAGGTTTATAATTGGTTAGCAAAAGCCCCTGCCCATCAGGGGCTTTGCTTATTTATAACATTTTTTAAATGGTTTTTACCACTAATATTTATAATTTGAATTCAATTTTTGAGGTATCTCAAAACTTTAAACTGTTTGTTTCGTTCTAGGTATGTGTACTCAAAATATCTCATGTCAATATACAACTACAAACAACGCAATAATATAATTTTAGCAACTATTATAATTTTAGGTTGCTTTTTACTATTTGCGCTAAGTGGTTTATTTAATGCTATACTTGGTGCAATTGTATTGTATACTATATTCCGACCTATTTATATCTATCTGACTGAAAAAAAGAGAATCAACCAAACGGTTGTAGCTTTATCCATCATTTTATTTTCGCTTATTGTAATAGTAATTCCATTTACAGGTTTAAGTTTAATGGTATTGGGTAAAATTGCGTCAATTAACATCCATTCATTTAACCTGCACCAATATATATCTGAAATTGATGCCTTTACAGCTACTAATTTTAAACAGCCCCATTTTGCCGAAGAAATAGTTCAAAAACTAGGATCATTTGTAACCGACCTTTTCCCGTCGGTATTGGGTAGTGCCGCAGGTGGTTTTGTAACCCTGTTGGTTTTATATTTTTTGCTCTATTTTATGTTGGTGCAGCATGCCGCTTTCGAAAAAACCTTGTTAAAATATGCCCCTTTTCGCGACGAACATGCATTAAAGTTTGCCGCCGCCTTGCGCGATTCAACCTATTCAAATGTACTGGGCCAAAGCATTATTGCCCTTACTCAGGGTTTTTTGCTCGCATTCGGGTTTTGGATATTTGGCATACCCGACCCAATTTTTTGGGGTGTAATAGGTGCATTTATTTCTTTTTTACCAGTTGTCGGCGCACCAACTTTGAGCATTCCGGCAAGTATGATATTATTTTCGGAGGGGCATACACTCAGTGGAGTTTTGATGCTGGTATATGGATTGCTATTTATAGGGAACATTGATAATTTTTTAAGAATGGTGATTAATAAAAAAATTGCCAATATACATCCGTTAATATCCATAGTAGGTGTAATAATTGGATTGCCCATATTTGGTATTTTGGGACTGGTTTTTGGTCCCTTATTATTATCGTACTTTTTTTTATTATTAGAAATTTATGAAAGCAACAGAATGGCAGCCGATAGATTAGAAAGAATTAGGACGAGCCCGGAAAACTAGTTATATTTGTTAATTAAAACCTAAAATACTATTTGCAATTGATTGTATAGGTATTTAAATTAGCCAATGATAATTGGTGTGGTAACATTTAACACTATTTATAATCAAAATAAAAACAAAATCTAAATTAACATTTACATCTTATGAGCAACAACACAAAAGTATTTTCCGCTTTGCTGATTGGACTTGCAGCCGGAGCGGCGCTGGGCATTTTATTTGCACCTGATAAAGGAAATGAAACACGTGATAAACTGGCCGAATCATTAAAAGATTTGGGTAATTCGATAAAAGAAACCGCGACTACTGAAATTGATAATTTAATAGGACTAAAAAATAAGGTGGTTGATTCATTAAAATCAAAGAACAATGTTCATGAGCATGAATATCAGGATGATTTGGAACACGCGTAAATAAAAAGATCCAACAAAAATTAATGTTGGAAATAAAAACATATGGATTCAAAAAAAGAAACACCACCTCCCATAATCGACCAATTTGCCGAATATGTAGAAACACGTATAAAACTGGCAAAATACCAAGCTATTGAAAGTGGTTCATCATTTGCAGCGAATATAATTGCCGATTTGGTGTTAATAATGAGCGCATTGTTGACTTTCTTTTTTGCGAGTTTAACCCTTGCCTATTTTTTAGGCGATTTGTTACAAGGTACCTGGAAAGGCTTCGGAATTATTGCCTTGCTTTACCTCATCATTGTGCTTGTTATAAAATTCAACCGAAAAAATGTTGAAAAGCCTCTAATTAATATTTTTATTCAAAAAATATTTAAAGCAAAATAAATATGGCTGCTGAAATAAAAAATATTGATGATTTAAGGTACGAAATTGCCCAACTTAAACGCTTGGAAGGCATTCAAAGGGAAAAAATACGCGAAAGGTTTAGTAGTCCTTCGGCTATTATATCATCTATTTTTTCGGTATTTCAACGACCGGAGACTGATGGCGAAAAAAGAAATGGTTTGTTTGATGGCGATATTTTTCAAATATTATCCAGTTTGTTACTCCCATTTATTTTAAACAATACTTTCTTTAAACAATCAAGTGGCATTGTTAAAACTATTGTTGGCCTGGTATCCCAAAAGGCTGCCGATTATATTAATAAAGACTTGATTGCCAACGTTTGGGAATCGATAAAGAAAATAATACCAGGTATAAAGGGTACTGATAATCCTGAAAACCTAACCGTTTCGGATCCTAATTTATTCGTTTAATCGCTTTTTTTAATTTATTTACCTGCTTTAAACAATTCAAATAGTTCATCAATTATTTTTTATTGTACCTTCGGATAAAATTTAAAATATGAGCTTTTATTTTATCATCAAGAGCCTACACTCGGGCTTCAGGTATATTGTTTTCCTGCTATTAATTATCGCTATTATTCAATCTATTTTAGGTTGGTTGGGTAAAAAACCATTTACAGCCATCAACCAAAAAGTAAATTTATTTACGCTGATATCAGCGCATACCCAGTTACTTATTGGTATTGTTTTATGTTTTTTAAGTCCATATGTGCAATGGAACAGCGAAACCATGAAAAATGCCACCACTCGTTACTTTACAGTTGAGCATTGGGTAATGATGGTGGTTGCAATTACTTTGATAACCATCGGCTACAGCAAATCGAAAAAGAAGGCAACTAGTGAAGGTAAGTTTAAAACCGTTTCAATATTCTATACTTTAGCTTTTGTGCTTATAGTTATAACCATTTTAGCCGGTCATTTACCACTTTTAGGTTCTACGAAATAAAAATTTTCAATAAAAATTTGGTATTTCAATTTTCTTTATAAATTTGTGACCGCAATGATCAAAACTACTATAAACAAATTCTGGTGGCACCAATTAATTTTGGTAGCCGGATAAGTATTTGATCAAAACGATTAATCAATTATAAACCTATTTGAAACCCGGCGAATCTCACTTGCCGGGTTTTTTTATTTACTGAAAATTTAAAAATGGAGAAAATTAAAATAACAACATTACACAAAAAGCTACTGGCCGATACTACTACCCCTGTAAGTATTTATCTGCGCTTAAGGGATATTTTCCCTAATTCGCTATTGCTCGAAAGTTCAGACTACCATAGCCGCGAGAATAGTGTAAGCTACGTTTGCTGTAGTCCCTTTGCCGGGTTAATATTAAATGAAGGTAAATTGAATTTAAAATACCCCAATCAGGTTGAAGAAAACCACGAAGCGGGTACTTTTGATTTGATAAACGAAATAAACAGTTTTATTGACCGATTTGAAACCACCCCAAATAACACCAAAATAATTGCAAATGGGTTGTTTGGTTATTTTACCCATGAGGCAGTGGAGCATTTTGAAACCATTAAGCTAAAAGAAGTAACCAACCCCGAACGCGAAATACCGGTAATGCAATACCATATGTATCGGTATATCATCGCAATCGACCATTTTAAAAACGAGCTATACATTTTTAATAACCAACCGGAAGGAGAAGCCGACCCGTTAGGGCTTGAAAAAGTTGCCGACATTATACGAAACAAAAACTTTCCGGAATATAAGTTTGAAAGCAAGGAAGAGGAGCAATCAAATTTAAGCAACCAGGAATTTATGGATGTGGTTGAAAAAATGAAGCAGCATATTTACCGAGGAGATGTTTTTCAAATAGTACCATCCAGAGCATTTTCTAAAGGGTTTTTGGGCGATGAGTTTAATGTGTACAGGGCCTTACGGTCTATTAATCCATCTCCCTATTTGTTTTATTTTGATTATGGCGGTTTCAGGATATTTGGCTCCTCTCCCGAGGCGCAAATCACCATTAAAAACCGGGAAGCAAGTATATTCCCAATAGCAGGCACCTTCAAACGTAGTGGTGATGATGTAAAAGACGCAGAAATTGCCCGAGCACTTGAAAACGACCCAAAGGAATCAGCAGAGCACGTGATGTTGGTTGACCTAGCGCGGAATGATTTAAGCCGTCATTGCGGCCAGGTGCAGGTAAAAGCATTTAAGGAAGTGCAATACTATTCGCACCTCATCCATTTGGTATCCCACGTAAGTGGTAAACTATTACTAGGCGTGCCCTCCTTTAAGGTAGTGGCTGATACCTATCCGGCAGGCACCTTAAGCGGCGCTCCGAAATATCGCGCTATGGAAATTATTGACGAAAACGAAAAAACCAAACGTGGCTTTTACAGTGGCGCTATCGGCTTTATGGGTTTCAATGGCGATTTTAACCATGCTATTATGATTCGCTCGTTTTTAAGTAAAAACAATACTTTGTATTATCAGGCTGGTGCGGGAATAGTTGCAGGTTCTGTTGCCGAAAATGAATTGAAAGAGGTTGATAATAAAATTGCCGCGCTCAGAAAAGCTATTGAAATGGCAGAAGAAATATAAAAAGACAAATTGAACAATATATAAAGCCTTTTATTAGGCCAAACAAATATAAAATGAAAAATAAGAACATATTAATTATAGATAATTACGATTCATTCACCTATAATTTGGTGCATTTGGTAAATGAGCTCGGTTTGCAATGTGAGGTATGGAGAAATGATAGATTTGAAATTTCGGAGGTTGATGATTTTGATAAAATAATTCTTTCGCCGGGCCCCGGCATACCCTCTGAAGCAGGTTTGTTGTTGGAGGTGATTGAAAAATATTCGCCTAGTAAAAGTATTTTTGGAGTCTGTCTTGGTCAGCAAGCCATTGCCGAGGTTTTTGGTGGGAAGTTGTATAATTTAAAACAACCCATGCATGGCATAGCCACCCCCATAAAGGTATCAGACAAGCAAGAAAGGCTATTTTTAAACTTGCCTGATAGCTTTAAAGTTGGCCGCTACCATTCATGGGTGGTAGACGAAAACGCCATCCCGGATGCTTTGGAAATTACCGCTATTGACGAGGCAGACAATTCAGTAATGGCCTTAAGGCATAAAACATTGGATGTGCGTGGGGTGCAGTTCCATCCCGAATCGGTGCTGACCGAATTTGGTAAGGAGATGATGCAAAACTGGCTATCATTAAATTAATTGATAGATGAATATACTTGATAAAATAGTACTGAATAAACGCAAAGAGGTTGCCCGCGCTAAGTTGGCTACTACCTACACTGGCTTGGAGGAGTCTGATTTTTTCCATAGGGAATGCTATTCATTGAAAGATTTTTTACTTGACCCTCAAAAAACAGGGATAATAGCAGAGTTTAAACGCAAATCGCCCTCAAAAGGAATTATTAATGATAAGGTAAAACCTGAGGTAGTTACCAAAGGCTATGCTGCTGCTGGAGCTTCGGCTATATCAGTGTTAACTGACCGGAATTTTTTCATGGGTCGTAAGCTCGACTTGGTAAAGGTGAGGCAAGCCAATACCATCCCCGTATTGCGTAAGGATTTTATGATTGATGAGTATCAAATTATAGAAGCAAAATCGTTGGGAGCTGACATCATCTTATTAATAGCCGCCATATTAACCGCCGAAGAAATAAACAAAATGGCCACATTGGCAAAAAGCTTGGGATTAAGTGTATTGCTAGAAGTACATAATTTAGCAGAGCTTCAAAAAGGTATTCATTCAGATTTGGATGCCATAGGGGTAAACAACCGTAATTTGGCTGATTTTACTGTATCAGTTCAAACTTCCTTTGAATTGGCAAAACATATACCCGATGAATTTTTAAAGGTATCAGAAAGTGCCATTAGCAACCCCGATATTATTAAGGAGTTAAAAAAAGCAGGCTTTAATGGTTTTTTAATTGGCGAGAACTTTATGAAGCAGCCCGATCCGGGTTCCGCCATGATGGAATTTGTGGGACATTTATAATAAATATGCTATTAATTTGCAGACGAATTCTTTTTTGAATTGAATTTAAGGCTTATTTGTTTATTTTCACGCATTAGCAAAGTAATGTATGAAGAAAACGCTTATTATCCCTCTTATCACCTTTTGTGGGTATGCAATCGCGCAACAAAAAACCATTTCGGGGTTTACCGAAACTTCAGCCGCTGCTGAGTTAAAAACGGAACAAAAATTCGACGCGTCATTGAGTGCGCAAAGAATTGGAGAAACCATCAAGGAATTGTCGGCCTATCCGCATAATTTAGGTTCGCCGGGTAGCAAAGCTGTGGCAGAAAAACTACTGCAAAAGTATAAGAGCTATGGTTTGGATGCGCACATAGAAAGCTTTACAGTGTTATTCCCATCACCAAAAACAAGAGTGCTCGAGTTAACCTCACCCACTCAATATAATGCTGTACTTAAAGAGCCTGCATTGGCTGAGGATGCAACTTCCGGACAAGAAAATCAACTACCTACCTATAATGCCTGGAGTGCGGATGGAGATGTGAATGGACAACTGGTTTTTGTAAACTATGGCTTACCGGATGATTATGAACAGCTTGAAAAGCTGGGCATTGATGTAAAAGGCAAAATTGTAATTGCAAAATACGGTCATTCATGGCGGGGTATAAAACCTAAAGTAGCTTATGAGCATGGTGCTATTGGCTGCATTATTTATTCAGATCCTAAGGATGATGGTTATACTGCAGGCGAGGTTTATCCGAAAGGATCTTTTAAAAACGAATATGGTGTTCAGCGTGGCTCGGTAATGGATATGGTTATTTACCCGGGCGACCCACTTACCCCGGGTGTTGGTGCCACCAAGGACGCCAAAAGACTGGATAGGAATGATGCGCCAACCATTTTAAAAATCCCGGTATTGCCCATCAGTTACCATGACGCGCTACCATTACTGAGTGCCCTTGATGGTACAGTTGCCCCTGAGGCTTGGCAAGGTTCATTACCTATAACCTATCATGTTGGCCCGGGAAAGGCAATGGTTCACCTAAAATTGGCCTTTAATTGGGATATGGTACAAGCTTATGATGTAATAGCTAAAATTAAAGGTTCGGAGCAGCCCGATGAATGGGTAATGCGTGGCAATCACCATGATGGTTGGGTAAATGGAGCCAGCGACCCTTTAAGCGGACAAGCAGCTATGCTAGAAGAAGCCCGTGCATTAGGCGCCTTGCTTAAAACAGGTTGGAAGCCAAAGCGAAGCATTGTTTTTTGTTCGTGGGATGGAGAAGAACCGGGCTTAATAGGATCAACCGAATATGCTGAAGCTCATGATAAGGAGATACAACAAAAAGCGGCAATTTATTTAAACACAGATGGCAGCGGTCGTGGTTTTATTAACACAGGAGGTTCACAGGCACTGGAAGGTTTTATGGATGAAATTACCAAAACCGTTATCGACCCACAAACAAATGTTAGCGTATTGGATCGAAAAAGAGCCAAGGAATTGGTTGATGGCAAAACCATTAAATCAAAAAAAGAAATGCTGGAAACTAAAGGTTTGAAATTAGAGGCATTAGGCTCTGGGTCCGACTTTTCTTCGTTTTTACAACATTTAGGCGTACCTACACTTGATATAGGCTTTGGTGGCGAAGATGAAGGCGGTGAATACCATTCTATTTATGATTCGTACGATTACTATGTAAGGTTTAAAGATCCTGATTTTAAATATGGCATAACGCTATCTCAAACAGCTGGACATGCTATATTACGTATGGCAGATGCTGACTTATTACCTTTTGATTTTAGAACATTGCATAAAACAATTGAAAAATATGCCAAGGAGGTACAAGAGTTGGTAAACAACATGCGCGAAAACACAGAAGTTGACAATCAACTTATCAAGGCAAATGATTATAAACTGGCAGCCGACCCAACAAAAAATGAAAAAATGCCTGAAGTTAAAGCAGATGTACCGCAGCTTGATTTTTCGACATTAACAATTTCGTTAGATTCATTAAAGAAAAGTGCAGACAGGTTATCTGCAAATTGGGCAACTGCCATACAAAAAAATACCAGCCATGATAAATTGAACAAAATGCTTTACCAAGCAGAACAACAATTACTAAGCGAAGGTTTGCCACGTCGTACTTGGTACAAGCATACCATTTATGCCCCAGGGTTTTATACCGGATATGGTGTTAAAACACTACCGGGAATTAGGGAAGCCATTGAGCAACGAAATTGGAAAGAGGCTCAGGAGCAAATCCTGGTAGTTGCAAAAAGAATCAACAATTTAGCTGCTTACCTAAATAGCGCAAACGCCCTATAAAACTGTTATGCCCTCTGGTTATTTACTAGAGGGCATAATAGTTTTTTAATCTCAATTTACTTTCTCAAACCTTGCCGCCCAGCCACCTCCTGATGCCATTTTAACAGCTATTTTATCGTTGGCGGTTACTGTTAAGGTTTTTGCTGTATAATCAGCCGCGTCTTTATTGGCGTTAATGCCATCTTCAAAAATAATTGCCTTATATGCTCCTTTGCCTAAAAACGAAAGGTTGATGGTAATATCGCGAGCATCCCAGTTAGTCATGGCACCAACAAACCAAGTAGTTCCTTTTTTGCGAGCGATGCTTACATATTCGCCAACCTTACCATCAAGTGCCGTGGTAGCATCAAAAGTGGTAGGTATGGAATCAATAAAATCTGTACTTTCTTGTTCTTGCTTATAAATAGTGGGGTTATCCGCTAGCATTTGTAAAGGTGCTTCAAATATGGTGTACATAGCCAACTGGTGGCAACGTGTACCCTGCGTCATCGGGTTTTCGTTTACTGGCCTGAAAGCTGATTTTGAAGCATTACGCATACCACCCGGCGTATAATCCATAGGGCCTGATAGCATCCTGATAAAAGGGATACTTACGTCATATCCTGGTTGGTTATCAGTTCCCCATTTCATATTTTCTAGTCCTTTAACCCCTTCGCAATTTATAATATTAGGAAACGTACGTTGTATGCCACTTGGCTTATACATACCATGATAATCAACCAGTAAATGGTGATTAGCCGCTTTTTGGGCAATTTCATATAACGAGCTTACTGCCTTTTGATCGTCTCGGTCAATAAAATCAATTTTAAAACCCTTTACTCCCATTTGCTCAAATTTGGTAAATAAGCCCTCGGTATCCCTTGTTATCGAATACCAAGTGGCCCATAAAATAACACCAATCCCTTTTTGTTTACCGTAGTCGACAATTTGTTGAACGTCAATTTTATTTTGGTTCAGGTCGTGGTCATCACTCCAACCTTCGTCAATAATAAGGTAGGCTAGCTTATTGGCAACAGCAAAGTCAATATAGTATTTATAGGTTTCTACATTTATACCAGCTTTAAAGTTTACATGGGTAACATTCCAATCATTCCACCAGTCCCAAGCAACTTTACCGGGCTTAATCCAGCTATCCTCTTTAATTTTTGATGGCGCTGATAGGCATTGCACCAAATCATTATCAGCAAGTTGCTTGTCTTCGTCGCTAATTACCACTAATCTCCACGGAAAATTACGCGAGCCGCTAGTTTTTGCAATATAGTTTTCACGCTTGGTTACTACAAAATTGATATTATTATAGCCACCTAAAGCTTCTTCTGATGGGTATGCCGGGAATACGCCATGCAGGTTGTTTCGGTCACCTGGTGTTACATACATTCCAGGGTAGTCTTGTAAATCAGCCTCTAAAATAGCTGCTTTAATTGGCGAGCCTGCATCCACCAACACTGGTAAAAAGGCAAGGGTGTCTTTTTTAATTTTTGATAGGTTGAGCAAATCATAATGCGCTTCAAAGGAATTGTTAAACTTATCTTTATTGCGCGGGTCGTTTACAAAAGGCAAATAAGCTTTGTAATCGTCCTTAAAATTAAAATTGGCTTCCTCATTCAAAATGGTTATTTCGCCTTTTCGGCGAATAAAAAACCGATAAGCCACCCCATTGTTAAATACCCTAAATACCAGGCCATAATCGCCTTTGAAGGTGAGGGTAAGTTGGTTATAATTATCGGTTACACTATTTTTTTTATACACCCACGTATCAAAAATTTCGTAAACAGTATCCTTGTCAGCCTTTTTAAGAATTGCATTTTTGCCTAAAATTTCATTGTTAATGGTAGTTAAGGATATTTCGGAAGGCATAATTACATCAGTACCCATATGCTTCACTGCCCAAGTGATATTTTTACCCGCAGCTACGCTTAAAACCAATTTGCCATCAGGCGATTTTATTTGATAAGTTTTTACAGCCTGACCAAAGGTCGTTGAAAATGCTAATACCATTACTGGCAACCACAAAACTTTAATTTTCATTGGAGTATGATTTATTTATTGGTTTATAAACATTCTAAGCTAAATAAAAATCGGATTACCTGATTGGGTTTATTCGAATTATTTTTGAAGGTAATCCAAATTTTTAAAGAGCCAGTAGCTTGTAACTAAAAAGATTTATTTACCGCATCCGGAAACCTCAAAACAAGTTGCGGATCAGGTATATTGGGTTTGTACCTTTCCATTTCGGAAAAACGGCATACTCCGGGATAATCGCCCTCATTACCTTCTAAATCAAACATCAATTGAAAATGCAGATGCGACGGCCAATGCCCATTTTCGGTACTATTGCCAAAGGTAGCCAGCATTTGGTTTGGCGCTAGGATGGCTCCTACTTCCAAACCAGATAAACTTGCTTTACTTAAGTGCCCGTAAAGACTGTAAAGAGCTAAGCCATCCAAATTATGTTGTAAAATAATGGTAGGACCATAATCGCCAAAGTGATTGTTGTTTTTAAAGCTGTGAATGGTTCCGCCTAAGGGTACGTACACCTTGGTCCCGGCCTCGGCCCAAATATCCATGCCCAAATGCAACCGCCTGGGCTCATCGATAGTGTCAAAATGTTCACTGCGGGCATATATGGTTCGGTGTTCAAAATACCCGCCTATGCCATACCTGGCATTGTTAATTTGAAGGCGCTTGGTAATCCAGTCCGAAAATTTTTCGGTATCCCTAAATATATCCTCCTTTAAGCTCTTATTGCCTTCAGTAAAATCAAGATGGTATAACCTGTCGGTCGCAGGGTCAAAATCTACTACCTTACCAATCAACTCCACATGCCGGTTTAAATAGGTTATTAATTGTTGGTTAGCTGTCATGGTAATGATTTACTCTGTTTCTGGCTGGCGATCTTCCTTGCTAATTTTTTCGAAGATTTTGTCCATGCGCTCTACATATTCGCTGGTATCATCTACAAAAAACTCTAGCTGAGGTATAATGCGCACTTGGTCTTTTATTCTGGCACCTAGTTTATACCGTATTTCGGAAGCGTGCGATTTAATGGTTTGCAAGGCTTGGTGACCGTTATTGTTATTAAAAAAACTTAAAAAAACGCGGGCAATGGCTAAATCGGGAGTAACCCTAACCTTGGTAATGGTTATAAGGGTATTTGGTAGGTAATTAATACCCTCGCGTTGAAAAATGGCGGCAAGGTCCTGTTGTATTACGCCCGCAAATTTTTGTTGTCTTTTCGATTCCATGATGTAAAACTTAAAGCCCTTGTTAAAAATATAAATCTATTATTTTAAAATCAATTTCAAAACAATGCGATTATTAAAGCTCGTCTTTAATATTGCTTAATCCTTTAATGCTTAACCTCGAGCTGATAAATGACGCTGTTGTGGCTATAATCAATACGGTTAAAAAAACCAATATAAAATCAGTACCCTTAATTGCAACTGGATAAGCATCAACACCGGTAATATTGGTTCCCATTTTAACGAGTCCGAATTTTTTTTGCAGTATACAAAAAATAAAACCCAGAAAAATTCCCGAAATGCATCCTATCATTGAAATCATCATACCCTCGAAAAAGAAGATTCGTTGGATGAGGGTTTTATTGGCACCCAAACTGGTTAAAATAGCAATATCTGCCCGTTTGTCAATTACCAGCATGGTTAAAGATCCAATAATATTAAAGATGGCAATAATAAGTACAAAAGTGAGGATTAAAAAAATAATCCAATGCTCGTAATTTAGGGTTTTATAAAGGTTGGCATCTTGTTCGCCACGGTTTTTTACGGTAAACTTATTGCCAAGCTTTTCCTTTATTAAATCTTTGATAGGTTCAATATCAGTGCCTCTTTTAAAGTTAATATCAATGGAGGAAACATTTTTAGGTTGGTTTAACAAATCTCTAACAAAATCAATGGGGGTAATTACCAGATTGTCAAAATCGGGCGTAGTGGCAAAAACTCCCGAAGGAGTAATTGTTTTAACTACAAATTCATTCAAGGGATTGGCTCCATTGCTCGCATCAGCCCTTGGCGAGTATATTTCAAGGTAACGCAGCTGGTCGCGCACGCTTACCCCCAAACTACTTTGAATGGTGGCGCCAATTACCGCATAATTCTCCTTATCATTTTTTAAGATAAAGGCCCCATTTACTATGATGCTGTCTAATTGTTTATTTTTAGTAAAATCTTTACCTACGCCCATTATAGTGCCGATAATGGGTTTATCATCATATTTTATCAACACCTTTTCTCTTAATACTTTGGTGTACGAAAAAACGCGAGAATCATTTTTTAGCGTGTTGAAATATCCAGTATCAGGGTTAAAGGTTTTACCAAATTTAGGCTCAATTTTTATTTCAGGTGTAAAATTGCTGTAGAGTGAAACAATGGTTTGTTCTAAGCCATTAAAGCCTGATAAAATAATAATTAAGGCCGCGCTACCAATTAACACCCCTACAATAGAAATACCCGATATGATATTAATAGCATTCATTTTCTTGCGGGAAAACAGATACCTTTTGGCAATATAAGCGGAGGTGTTCAAATTTTACTTTATTGGTGAATGTACGTTATAAAACTACTTTTTACGGTAATTGTTATCTATTAAAATATGGGTTTGTTTTTTTCTCCAATCCAATGGTTGTTTCTGCACCGTGACCGGGGTAAACTACACATTCATCAGGTAGGATAAACAGCTTTTCCTTAATATTCTTAATCAGTAAATCATGATCGCCACCTGGTAGATCTGTTCGGCCAATGGTTCCCTTAAACAAAACATCGCCACCCATCAATATTTTTGAATCTTTATCATAAAAACATAGATGCGCTGGTGAGTGACCTGGTGCAAAAATCAATTCGAAGGTTGTATTGCCAAATTGTATGATACCGGTTTCAGGCAAATATTCATCTGGCAGTGGGGATACTTCATATCGTATTCCTATAGCAGGCGCGTAAGAAACGATGCGTTCCAATTGCGCCAATTCGCCCTTATGGAATTTTGGTTTCAGGCCGTATTGATCGAACACGAATTTATTACCCAAAACATGGTCGATATGGCAATGAGTATTTAAAAGTAAAACAGGTTTTAAATCGTGGATTTTAATAAAATTGACAACGCTGTTTTGGTCGAAAGCGGTATCCATACCCGGATCAATAATGGCGCATTCGCCACTTTCATCATACATTATATAAGTATGTTCTAAATAGGGGTTGTTTAAAAACGACTTTACTTTTGCCATGCGGTAAAAATAGGATTATTTATAATTTTTTTGTTGATGGAAGTTATGATTGATTTGTAATAAGTAATGAATAAAGTAATTATGTAATAATCAATAATGTTAAAGATGCTTACAATACAATTTATCATGCCTTTATCCAAATCACATAAATTTATGCTCTAAAATACTTTTTTAATAAAATATTAGTTTAATTTTGTGATAATGAAGCGTGTAGTCATACTCTTTTTAATGGTAACTTATTCCTTATCCTGTATAGGGTTAGGGGTAAACCGTTTTTTTTGTTGTGGCAAGTTGGCTTCTGTTACTGTACAATATGGAGCTTTTGAAAATACTGATGTAAACAAAAGCAAAAAAGAAAGCTGCTGCAAACACGAAAAAACAAGCTTTAAAATAAAAGACGCGCATTTTAACGCACCGTCTGTACAAATAAAGGCAATTAGTCAGGCTGCCTTTCAGCCTCTTATTCTAAACAACACTTCAGAAAGCGAAATTGCTTTAAGCAAACCATTAGCTGTTTATACTAAACAACCGCCGGGAATCACTCCGCCCCCTATTTATAAATTAAACTGCACTTACCTTATTTAATCCCTGCATTAGGCTGGCCTTAATTGCGGATTTCTTTAATTGATTATTTGCTTGTATTACTAGCAATTTTCAGTCTATATTTTCCATTTTAAATTAATCATTTATTTATAACCCTTGTACCGGATTTTATAAAATCTGATGCCATTTATTAACCTCAAATTTTTTAAAACATGAAAAAAGTAACATTATTAGCCCTTGCTTTTATTTTTCTAGCAACAGGAGCATTCGCTACTGGCACAAAATCCTTGTTGACTGATACCGCCAAAACAAAAAAAGTAAAACCAGCAAAAGTACAATACACCTGTACCATGCACCCCGAAGTTTTAAGCGATAAACCCGGCAAATGCACCAAATGCGGAATGGCATTGGTGAAGAAAGCCCCCGGTAAAAAAGCCGAAAAAATGAAAATGTAAAATGAATTGGATTGGAGCCATTGCTCCGAGCCTTTTAAAACAATAAAATGATTAATCAACTTATTAGCCTGTCGTTAAAAAACAGGTATATCGTTTTGCTCATAGCTGCCTTGCTTTTTACATGGGGTATTTATGCCATGCGGCAAAACCCCATTGATGCCATTCCAGATTTATCCGAAAATCAGGTAATTGTATTTACCGAATGGGCTGGCCGTAGTCCACAGCTCATGGAGGATCAAGTTACTTATCCACTGGTTAGCAACTTGCAAGGCATTCCGAATGTAAAATCAATCAGGGCAAATTCCATGTTTGGGATGAGTTTTGTGTATTTGGTTTTTAACGATAAAACGGATATTTATTGGGCTCGTAGTCGGGTGCTGGAACGTTTGAATTATGCCCAGCGATTATTACCGCAAGGCATTACACCCACCCTTGGCCCCGATGGTACAGGTGTAGGTCATATTTTATGGTATACTTTAGATGCCAAAGGGCTTGATTTAGGCGAACAACGCGCGCTGCAAGATTGGTATGTAAAACTTGGCTTGCAAACAGTACCCGGCGTTAGTGAAGTAGCCTCTTTTGGAGGTTTCGAGAAACAATACCAGATTAACATAGACCCTGGTAAGTTAAACTATTACCATATCCCCCTTTCGCAGGTTTTAAAGGCCGTAAAAAGCAATAATAACGATGTAGGTGGACGAAAATTTGAAATGAATGGCACCGGGTATATGATACGCGGACTAGGCTATATAAAAACCATTGCCGACGTTGAAAACATTGCCATAGCCAACATTAACACGGTAACTGTGCGTATGTGGGATGTGGCTAACGTTCAAATGGGAGGCGATTTACGTTTAGGCATCTTTGACCAGAATGGAGAGGGTGAGGCTGTTGGTGGCATTGTGGTAATGCACTATGGGGAAAACGCCGACCGTGTAATACATGCCGTTAAGGATAAAATGGCCGATATGGAGCACGGCTTTCCGCGCGGCGTAAAATTTAAAATAGCGTACGACCGTAGCGAGCTGATAGAACAAGCCCTTAACTCGGTAAAACATACCCTGATTGAGGAAATGGTAACGGTATCAATCATCGTGATCCTGTTTCTGTTTAGTTGGCGGAGCACGCTGAGTATCATCATTCAAATACCAATTACCATTGCTTGCAGCTTTATTTTGCTCAATGCTTTTGGTATTTCATCAAACATCATGTCGTTAACAGGTATTGCCTTAGCCATAGGGGTTATAGTTGATAATGGTATTGTAATGGTCGAAAATTCTCACCGAAACCTGGCTATCGCCCAAGAAAATAAAACACCATGAACGTAGCAGAAAGAATAAAAATTATTGAAGCCTCCTGCAAACAGGTTGGTCGTGGGGTGTTTTTCTCCACCCTTATCATCGTCGCGTCTTTTTTGCCTGTTTTTTTGCTGGAGGGACAAGAAGCTAAACTATTTGGCCCATTAGCCTATACCAAAACCTTTATTTTAGCTATTGATGCCATTTTGGCTGTTACTTTAGCCCCTGTACTCATATCCTTCTTTTTAAAGGGCAAACTCCGTACCGATCATCATAATCCGCTGAATACCTTTTTACAAAATTTGTACAGACCGATTTTGGCTGGCTGTATAAAATGGCGCAAAACCACCCTGTTTATCAATATAATAGCACTCCTTGTAAGTGTGCCCTTGTTAATAAGTTTAGGTTCGGAATTTATGCCCCCTTTGGATGAAGGCTCCATCCTGTTTATGCCGGTAACCATGCCCGATATATCAAACGAGCAAGCTAAGCAACTTTTGCAGTTGCAGGATAAGATTATAAAAAGCGTTCCAGAAGTAAAAAATGTTTTGGGTAAAGCAGGGCGAGCTAATACTGCTACCGATAATTCGCCAATCAACATGGTGGAGACTATCATCCTATTAAAACCATGCAGCGAATGGCGCAAAGGCATTAAAAAAGAGGATATTGTTAATGAATTAAACAACAAGCTGCAAATACCCGGAGTGGTGAATGGGTTTACACAGCCCATCATCAACCGCATTAATATGCTTTCGACTGGTATACGCACCGACGTTGGTTTGAAGGTATACGGACAAAATTTGGATACCATTTACACCTTATCAAGCCAAATGAAACAAGCCTTGCAGGGTGTAAACGGGATAAACGATTTATATGTAGACCCAATTACCGGTGGCAAGTACCTTGATATTGAAATAAACAAAGAGGCCATTGGCCGCTATGGTTTGAATGTTGACGATGTAAACGAGGTGATAGAAAGTGCCCTGGGCGGAACCACGCTCACCAACACCGTGGAAGGTCGACGCCGTTTTAGTGTGAATGTCCGCCTGGCCAGTGATTTCAGAAACAGCATCGATAAAATAAAAGAATTATTGATACAAAGCCCGAATGATGGTCCGCTGCCCTTATCGGCAATAGCTAATATCAAAATAAGCGATGGGCCAGCCATGATTCCTTCGGAAAACGCCTTGCTACGAGGCACGGTATTGTTCAACATACGTAACCGCGATTTAGGCAGTACCGTGCAGGAAGCTCAAAACAAAATTAGCGGCTTGGTAAAGAGCCTACCCAAAGGTTATTATGTAGAATGGAGCGGACAATATGAAAATATGGTACGAGCGCAACATACCTTATTACTCATTGTGCCAATAGTGCTTATCATAATTTTTATCTGCCTCTATTTTGCATTCCATTCCTTACGCGAGGCTTTTTTTAGCCTCATCAGTATCCCATTCGCGCTTATTGGTGGTGCCTACATGGTTTATTTTTACGGAGTACACTTATCGGTAGCGGTAGCGGTGGGTTTTATCGCGCTTTTCGGGATAGCGGTTGAAACAGGGATAGTGATGGTAATTTACCTAAATGATGCCATGCAACAATTAGTCGCCCTAAAAGGCAACAGCCGTGAAAGTATAACTCATTCCGATTTAAAAACCTATGTAATGAATGGCGCGGTTAAACGCCTGCGGCCAAAACTCATGACTGTTTGTGTTGCCCTATTTGGCTTGGTCCCTGTTTTATGGGCTACTGGTACAGGTAGCGATGTGATGTTACCCATTGTTTTACCTATGATAGGTGGGGTTATTACCTCATCAACCCATATATTATTAGTTACACCGTTGATATTTTTAATGGTAAAGGAGTATGAGTTAAAAAAATATGGAAAGCTACAAGTATTGGAGGTGAAAGAATAACAACATGAAAACCATGCACAAAATACACCTAATTGGATTGATTTTCTTTATCGGTATATCAATAACCAAGGCCCAACAACCGCGTTTAAGTTTGGATAGTGTAATTGCCAATATTAACAACAACCCGCAACTACAGGTATACAATGCCCAAATAGCCGCACAGGATGCCTTTGCCAAAGGAGCCAGAAATTTTGACCCACCTAAAATAAGTGCCGGGCAATACCAAACCCCTTATGCTTTCAGTCCGAATATGGGTTCGTTCATGATTACTGGCGAGCAAATGTTTACCAACCCGGCTAAATTGAGGGCAAAGGAAAACTATTTGAAAGGGCAATCAAAAGTAACCGCCAGCGAAATGGTCTATTCAAAAAACCAATTGATAGCGGAAGCGAAGCAATATTATTTTGAAGCCGTGGTTTTTGAAAAGAAACTGTTGGTACTTGCAAAAAACCGCGAACTTTTTGAATACATGATAAAAGACGCCAACCTGCGCCTAACTTATGGTAAAGAAAAATTGGGCAATATATACAAGGCGAAAGCTGCTTTATATGAGCTGGAAAATATTCAAGAGCAAACCATGAACAGCATAAACCAACGTAAAATTATGCTGAATACCTTGATGAATAAAAATCAAAGCGCCGATTTTAGTGTTGATACCAATATCATAATCAAAGATTATGAAGCCACCATTACCGATACTGCTACACTAGCCAATAAGCGCACAGATATAGCCAGCCTGAACCAAAGTATAGCCCTGCAAACTTTAAATACCCAAATGGAATATACCAAACGCAAACCCGATTTTGGTTTACAGGCCGGGCACATGTTTAGCTATGGTGGCTACCCGAATCAATACATTTTAATGGGCTCCATCACGCTACCCTTGGTAACATGGGCAGCCAAAGAAACCAGGGCAAATTTACAGGGAATGAAGCAGGAAGTCATAGCTTTACAATTTAAAAAATGGGCCATTTTAAACCAGGCACAAGGAAAATTGGCAGGTATAAAAACCGATTTAAAAAGCAAAAAAAAGCAATTTGAAAATTACCAAATGAATATCATCCCGACATATTATAATAGCTATAAAACACAGCTATTGGCCTACGAGCAAAATACCGGCGATTTAGCCGCTGTGTTGGATAGCATAAAAGAATTACAAACCGCGCAAATGGAAGACTTGGATAAGCTACAAGAAATCGCGCAATTACAGGTTGATTATGAAAAAGAAACTAACTGATTATTTGTTGTTGGCTCCATTGTTGGCCATGCTGGTATTAGCAGCATGCGGCGGTAAATCGACCAAAATAGCAACAGCTAAACAGGCGGATACCATTGCTTACACCTGTTCAATGCATCCGCAGGTAATTGAATACCAGCCCGGTAATTGCCCAATTTGCAATATGCGTTTAATTAAAAAGGCAGGGCAAAATGGTCAGATAACCGCCATTGGTTTGAATGATGTTTTAAAAGCTGTTAGCTCAAATGTCATATCCTCCGTTTCGGTTATTACTCCGGTTGAAAAGGAAATAGCAGATAGTATAAGCGCTACTGGTTATATTGATTTTGACGCCACAGCCTTCAACAATATTTCGGCACGGTTTTCCGGCAGGATTGAACGATTGTATGTTAAATCGGCATTGCAAGAGATTGAAAAGGGGCAGCTCTTGATGGAGGTTTACAGTGCCGATATGGTTTCGGCCCAGCAAGATTTAATCTACCTCACTAAAAACTCAGCCAACGAAGCCGAACTTATCAATTCAGCTAAAAAAAAATTGCTGTTGCTAGGCCTAAGCGAACCTCAAATTGAAGGGATTATAAAATTGGGCAAGGCCTTATACAAATTGCCAATTTATAGCCCTTATAGCGGGCATATACACGATGTACAACATACACAAATGGATGGTACCAAAAACGACAATCAGAATAGAGGATATGAGACAGAATTACCACTCCTGATTAAAGAGGGCATGTACATTGAAAAAGGACAAACCTTATTTAATGTTACCTATCCGCATAAATTATGGGCTATTTTAAAAGTGGATAAAAATTCGGCAACGTCTAGGCATCTTAATCAACCGGTAAAAATCACACTGCAGGATAATCCTGAAAAAACCATATTGGGCAAGGTAAATTTTATTGAACCTGTTTATCGTCCGGATGATAAAAACCTAACCGTTAGGGTCTACCTCAACCATGCCGACCATAGCTTAAAGGTGAACAGTATAATCAATGCCAATATTTCATCAGGAAAAATAAGGGGTTTATGGTTACCTAAACAGGCAGTTATAAATTTAGGCAAGCATAATTTGGTATACCTAAAAAATGGAACCATCTTCCAAACACATGAAGTATTTACAGGAATTAGTAGCGGCAACGAAATCCAAATAAAACGCGGAATTACAAAGTCTGATAGTTTAGCTGCCAATGCCCAATATTTAACTGATAGCGAAAGTTTTATAAAAATAAACAGTCATGAAAAACAATAAATCAGCTTTACTACTTGTATTTTTATTAGGCTTTATGATGATAGGTTTTATTGCTTGCAAACAAAAGCCTAAACAAGTAACAAATGCAGAAAGCAGGGCATATTATACCTGCACCATGCACAATCAAATCCATAAGGAACTGCCGGGAGATTGCCCCATATGTGGCATGAAGCTTGTAAAAGTTGAAGTATCAAAAAACAATTATGCTGATAACGAAATTAGGCTTACACCCTTGCAGTTACAATTGGCGCAAATAAAAACTGATACGGTTAAAGAGGCCGAAATAAGTAATCAAAAACAATGGGCGGCTACAGTAACGGTGGATGAAAGAAACAGCCAAAGCCTTAATTCGCGCCTTGCAGGTAGGGTGCAACAACTTTTTGTAAGGGTACAAGGGGAAATTATACACATAGGTCAGCCAGTTTACACCATTTACAGTGAAGATTTGCAGGAGACCGAAAAGGAATATCTTTTGGCAAAACAACAACTAAAGCATTTACCCAATGCAACAATTGATTATACCAAACTAATGGAGGCCGCACAAAACAAGTTGAAGCTTTGGGGATTAAGTCAAGCGCAAATCAACAATTTGAATAAATCGGAAAATGCTTCGCCGTTGGTTACCACATATAGCACCGTAAGTGGTAATGTGAGCGATATTTATATACACGAGGGTGATTATGTTGCCGAAGGCACTACCATATTAAAAACTCAGGAACTCGGAAACTTATGGGTACAAGCGCAACTATACAGCAATGAGGCGAACCCATTTACACCAAACGACAAAGTAAAGGTAATTATTAGCGACCTAAACAACCTGGAGCTTGAGGGTATAGTTGAACTGATAAACCCGGAATTGGCAGAAGGAACCAAAATAAATTTGGTAAGGGTAAGAATATCTAACCTACACGGCACTATTAAACCTGGCATGCAAGCTTATGTTAGCACGGCAAGCCATGAGCAAAGAAAGTTGGCCTTGCCTGTAGGTTCGGTATTGCTTGATGGTAATGGAAGCATGGTTTGGGTAAAAAACCCCAATGGCAGTTTTTCGCCAAGGATGGTTACTTTAGGTGTTACCAATAACCTTTATACCGAAGTGCTTGGCGGGATTGCCAAAGGCGAAGTTGTAGTTTCAGGAGGGGTCTATTTGCTAAACAGCGAGTTTATATTTAAGCATGGCAACGCTATGGCTAACATGAAAATGTGAGCAATTACCAATTTATGACAATTTAAATACAACTTATTGGGTGTTACGTATGGTGTTAGATAGTTTTTATTTATTTTTGTTGGTATGATTGAACTTCCTGTTGTACAAGCAAATCAAATACAACGCAAGCCCGATTGGCTAAGGGTTAAATTACCGGTTGGTAAAGAGTACGCCGAAGTACGTGGTTTGGTTGATACCCACAAATTACATACCATTTGCGAAAGTGGCAATTGCCCCAACATGGGCGAATGCTGGGGAGCCGGTACAGCAACTTTCATGATTTTAGGTAATATTTGTACCCGTTCATGTTCTTTTTGCGCGGTAGCAACCGGAAAGCCATTGGCTGTTGATTTGGATGAACCAAACCGTGTAGCCAATTCGGTAAAGTTAATGCGTGTAAAGCATTGTGTAATTACTTCGGTTGATCGTGATGATTTAAAAGACGGCGGTTCCATTATCTGGGCCGAAACCATTAATGCCATTAGAAAAGAAAGCCCGAATACAACGCTTGAAACCTTATTGCCAGATTTTAGGGGTATTTGGGAAAATCTGGAACGTGTTTTAGAAACCCGACCTGAGGTAGTTTCTCATAACCTTGAAACTGTAAGGCGCTTGACCAAAGAAGTACGTATACAGGCAAAATACGACCGTAGTTTGGAATGTTTACAACATGTTTCAAAAGCTGGCTTACGCACAAAATCGGGCATCATGCTTGGATTGGGTGAAACAGAAGAAGATGTTTTAGAGGCGATGAATGATTTGTTGCAAGTAGGTACACATATTTTAACATTAGGTCAGTATTTACAACCTACAAAAAACCACCATCCTGTTGTTGATTGGATACACCCCGACCAGTTTGCCAAATACAAAACAATTGGTTTAGAAATGGGTTTTAAATATGTGGAGAGCGGTCCTCTGGTTCGTTCTTCTTATCATGCGGAAAAACACCTTTTCGAAATATAATCCATCATTTGATCAAAAAACGAAAGATAACGTTAACCGAAGATGAATTAATCCTAGCTCTAAAGAACAAGGACAAAATTGCTATGGAAGCATTATACGATATGTATAGTGACTCCCTTTTTGGTGTAATTTCGAGAATCATTACCGACACTACCTTGGCAGAGGATGTTTTGCAGGAAACCTTTGTTAAAATTTGGCATTCATTTTCAGGATATGATGCCGAAAAGGGACGCTTATTTACTTGGATGGTAAACATTGCCCGCAACCTTTCTATCGATAAAACCCGTTCAAAGGATTTTAAAAACAATAATAAAAACCAAGACATTGAAAATAACGTAACTATTATTGATGAGCAAAATAGTTCCGTTTATAAGCCTGAATTGATGGGTGTTAGGGAGTTGACCGAAAAGTTAAGGCCTGAGCAAAAACAGATACTCGACCTTATTTATTTTAAGGGTTATACGCATGTGGAGGCTTCGGATGAATTGGGAATTCCTTTAGGCACTATAAAAACAAGGTTAAGATTGGCTATTATTGAACTCAGAAAATATTTTAATTAAAGTGGAAGACATTAAGGCATATATTGAGTCTGGCATATTGGAACTTTACGTTCTTGGTGATTTGAATCATGAGGAGAGAGCGGAGGTTGAAAATATGTTGGTTAAATATCCCGAATTAAAGGTTGAATTAAATGCGATTGAAGATGCTTTGGCATCCTATGCGGAAAAAACAGCCGTTGAGCCGCCCACTTATATGCGTGATAGAATTTTAGGTAGTTTAGATCACGAATTATCCGATAATTCAAGCATAAACGAGTCGAGCAATAAAAAAGTAGTAAATCTTAAACAATATAATTTTTACAAATTCGCTTTTGCCGCTTGTTTGGCTTTATTGCTACTAAGCATTTACTTATTAATTAGCTTAAATAGCAAGCTACAACAAACTAATGCGCAAATAGCATCCCTACAATCAGAAAAACAACAATTTGCCAAAACTGTAAGTTTTAAAAATGGTGAGCTGGAAGTTTTTCAAGATGCATCCTTTAGATTCCTGAACTTGCAAGGTACTCCTAAAGTACCTAATGCTAAGTTAACCATAGCCTGGAGCCCTTTAAAAAGAAAGGTTTGGATTGATTTAAAATCGGTACAAATGCCAGTAAATGACAAAAACCACCAATACCAATTATGGGCCTTGGTAAAAGGTAAACCGATTAGCCTAGGAGTGTTTAATAAAACTGCGGATAGCACTTCCGACATGAAGGAGATGAAATCTGTTGAGCTTGCTGAAGCATTTGCTGTAACTTTAGAACCTCAAGGTGGAAGTGTTGTACCAACTATGGATCAGATGATGGTGATTGGTAAGTTTTAACAGCCCTGTATACCAATTAACCCCTTTTACCGGCACTCATAAAGGTGTTTAAGGTTTAAATTATACGATTATGGGTAGCTCTTTTAAGCTGCTTTTCCACCCTATCTAAATAGTAGAATTACTTATTTTAAAATTACGTATTTCTACTGTTTTTTTGCGAAGCCATAAGCTATAACTTTAACAAAAAAAAGAACAATATTTTTACAAGTTTGATGAATAAATTTTGTAACTAATTGTTGTTATTTTACGTCTAAATGTTGAGAATAAAAATAAGTTCTTTTAAAAAACTAAACCCCTTAAGTTTTTTTGAGTCAAAGTTTGAGTATTAGTTCTTTATTTGAGATCAGTTTATAGTTAGTTTGAATTTAAAAACGGTTGTATAATACTTACGGCCGTTTTTTGTTTAGTAGTAGTTTCATTATTCGGGGGACATAATCACTTACTTTTGAAGGTAGGGTAACATATAAACCTCCGGCTGTCAAATCATCTCCTGCTTTTCCATGAATATAAGCGGCTAAAATAGCTGCCTCTTCTGATGGATAACCTTGCGCTAAGAGTGAGGTTATTATTCCTGTTAGCACATCGCCCATGCCACCAATCGCCATGGCCGGGTTTCCGGTCGAATTAAAAAATACTTTACCATTTGGGCTGATGATGATGGTATAATCATTTTTTAGCAGGATGGTGATTTTATGTGCCACTGCCATTTTTAACCCGGTTTGAATACGTTGCCACCAGTTGCTATGCAGTCCAAACAAACGATCGAACTCTTTCATATGCGGGGTAATGATGCTATTTGCAGGTATTTGAGCCCAAAGTTTTTCATTTTCGGCTAACAGGTTCAAGGCATCGGCATCTATCACCATTGGCTTTTTAAAATTAGTCAGGGCATCTTTTAATAAGGCCAAACTTTCAGCACCTTTACCTAAACCTGGGCCAATTCCAACAGCATTATAAGCATCCCAATTAATGGCAGGGGTTTGCGCTTCCGTCCGTAATACTGCCATCACTTCGGGCATGCGGGTATTCAGGGCGGTAAGTCCTGCAGATGGAATACATGCCGTGGTTAAGCCAGCACCTGTTTGGCAACAAGCAGTAGCTGATAACAAGGCTGCCCCCATGGTTTCCGGTTGTCCGGCAATAATGAGCGCATGCCCGTAAGTTCCCTTATTGCTAAATCGATGTCGGGGTTTTAGTATTTGTATAATATCTGTCTCCTCAATAAATTGACAATCAGCATGTAGGCTTTTTAAGAAAGCTTGGTCAATCCCAATATCAACCGCTACCCAATCGCTTATAAATGGAGCCGATTCGGGCAACAAGAAATTTATTTTAGGCTGCTGAAAAGTAATAACCAAATCGGCCTTTATGGCTTCCACATTTCTAGGTATTTCACCCTCGCAGAAGAAACCAGTCGGCACATCAACCGCTATGGTAGCTTTTTTTAATTCATTTATATAATTTACCAGCTTTTTATAAGCCCCTTCAAGTGGTTTGTTTAATCCTGAACCTAATAAGGCATCAATAATTAAAACGCCTTCTTCTTTTGGATTTTCAAAATCAGCCTTTAACTCCAGAACAGGAATGCCCAATGTTATAAGCCGTTGAAAATTTATTTTAAAATTATCGCTTTCCCTATGCGAGAATCGGGCAATTTTAACATTTATTTGGCTATAACCTATTTGGGTCAATATTCTGGCAATTGCCAAACCATCGCCACCATTATTCCCGGTACCGCAGTAAATGGATATTGCAGCAGCCATATCCTGGTAGCGGCTAATAAAACAATTCACAAAAGCATAGGCGGCACGCTCCATTAAATCAATATCGGCAATAGGCTCGTGCGTAATGGTATAAGCATCTGCTTCATGAATTTGTTTGGAGGTTAACAATGGGATCATGCTATACTAAAGTTGGGTTATGCTGTTTTTGTTTTATTTTGAAAAGGAGTGTTCCACCTTTTTTACATCCATTTCCTTTTTCAAAAACTGACCAGTAAAACTTTCCTTTACCTTGCATAAACCTTCGGGGGTACCGCTAAACAAAATTTTTCCGCCACCGCTGCCGCCTTCCGGGCCTAGGTCTATCACATGGTCAACTACTTTAATAACATCCAAGTTATGCTCAATTACTAAAACGGTATTGCCTTTATCAACCAATTGGTTTAAAACACCCAGCAAAACGTTTATGTCCTCAAAATGCAATCCAGTTGTAGGCTCATCCAATATGTAAAAGGTATTTCCGGTATCTTTTTTCGAGAGTTCAGTTGCTAATTTTACCCTTTGTGCTTCCCCACCTGATAATGTGGTGGATGATTGCCCCAAGGTAATATAACCCAAGCCAACATCGTTCAGTGTTTTTACCTTACGGTAAATAGCCGGGATATGTTCAAAAAACGGAGTCGCATCTTCAATGCTCATATCCAACACATCACTTATTGATTTTCCGCGATAACGTACCTCTAACGTTTCCCTATTATAGCGTCTGCCTCCGCATTCTTCGCAAGGTACTTGTACATCTGGCAAAAAGTTCATCTCTATTACTTTTAAGCCTGCTCCTTGACAAGTTTCGCATCTTCCTCCTTTAACATTGAAGGAGAATCGACCCGGTTTATATCCCCTGATTCTCGATTCGGGCAGCATCACATACAAATTCCTGATATCCGAGAATACCCCTGTATAAGTAGCTGGATTGGAACGAGGTGTGCGACCGATGGGGGTTTGGTCAATTTCAATCACCTTGTCAATATCTTCCAAACCTTCAATTTTTTTATAGGCTAGCGGTACTTTTTTCGCCCTAAAAAAATGATGATTTAAAATAGGGTATAAAGTCTCGGCAATTAAGCTCGATTTGCCACTTCCCGAAACACCTGTTATCCCAATCAGCTTACCTAATGGGAATTGAATGGTCACATTTTTTAGGTTATGCCCTGTAGCATTATGTAACGTTAAATTTTTGCCATTTCCCTCTCTGCGTTTTTCGGGTACCGCGATTTCACGTTCACCGTTTATGTAGCTGGTGGTAAGCGTATGTGCTTTCATCAATTCTTGCGGAGTGCCCTGTGCAACTACTTCACCTCCATGCACCCCCGCTGCCGGCCCCATATCAATTACATGGTCGGCATGCAATATCATATCCTTATCATGCTCTACTACTAAAACCGTATTCCCTAAGTCGCGCAGGTTTTTTAGTGCATTGATTAATCTTTCGTTATCCCGTTGGTGCAAGCCTATGCTCGGTTCATCCAAAATGTACATCACATTCATCAACTGCGAGCCTATTTGGGTAGCCAACCTGATCCGTTGTGCCTCGCCGCCTGATAAGGTTTTGGCGGTACGGTCGAGCGTTAGGTAACTTAAACCCACATCCAATAAAAAAACAATGCGGGCACGTATCTCTTTTAATATTTCTTTGGCAATTACATTCTGACGCTCGCTTAAACGTGTTTCAATATCGTCAAACCATTCTTGCAGGGCCCGGATGTCCATACTCGCCAGTTCAAAAATATTTTTGTTGTCGACTTTTATATGGAGGGATTCTTTTTTTAATCGTGCGCCTTCACAAACCGGACAAGTTTTTAATACCCGATAGTTTTCCATATCGTCCATACCCTCATCGTTGCGGCGCTCTTGCTGCTCCTCCAACATACGGATAATGCCATCAAAACTTATCTGGTAATTTTGAACGTTCCATTTGTTATACTCTACCGCAACGCTTACCATTTCTTCGGTACCGTTCAAAATTAAATCAAGGTGTTCTCTTGATAATTTTTCGATAGGTACGGTTAATGAAAATTCAAACTTTTTGGACAATGCCTTTAAAACCTGAAAAATCCAGGTTTCACGGTATTCACCTAATGGGGCTAAACCACCTGCTTGTATACTTAGTTTTGGGTTAGGGATTACGGAGGCTTCATCTACCACAAAAATATAACCCAAACCGCCACATTTTTCGCAAGCTCCATAAGGCGAGTTGAACGAAAATGAATTAGGTTGTGGCTCGTCATAGGATATCCCCGAAATGGGATCCATTAAATATTTGCTATAATAAAAGAGGTTACCACCTTTATCCACTATCCGGATTATGCCTTTGGCTATTTTAAGGGCTGTTTGGATAGAGGTATAAAGTCGTTTATGATCACCTTCTGATACTGCCAATCTATCCACCACAATATCAATATCGTGAATTTTATACCTATCCACCTGCATTTTGGCGCTTACATCCATTATTTCGCCATCAACCCAAACCTTTAAATAGCCTTGCTTGCGTATTTGCTCAAACAGCTCGCGGTAATGCCCCTTGCGTGCTTTCACTACGGGTGCTAAAATACTGATAGGTTGTCCGTCGAATTTCTCAAATATTGTTTTCAATATTTGGTCTTCCGACATGCGCTCCATTTTTTCACCACTTATATAGGAGTATGCCTCACCCGCCCTGGCAAAAAGCAGACGCATAAAATCATATATCTCGGTAATGGTACCAACGGTTGAGCGTGGGTTTTTACTGGTTGTTTTTTGTTCGATGGCAATCACCGGACTCAAACCCGAAACCTTATCTACATCCGGTCGTTCCATCCCACCCATAAATTGGCGTGAATAGGCCGAGAAGGTTTCCATATACCTACGCTGCCCCTCAGCGTAAATAGTATCGAAAGCTAGGGAAGACTTTCCGCTACCGCTTAAACCAGTTATAACAGTGAGCTTATTACGCGGAAACGAAACATCAATATTTTTTAAATTATGTACCCTTGCGCCATAAACTTCAACATCTTTTTGTTCGCCCAGGTCAATAGTTTCTGTCATCTTGCTACCCTTATTAATTCATTTAATTACCGCAACATTTCAATTTTTACAAACAAATGTTATTACAAACTTTTTTTGTAGGAACCCTATTTTCGAAGTTGCAAAGATAGCTAAAAAAAAGACCGGTAACCTTTTAAGGTACCGGTCTGGTGCTCCGTAATATGGTTTTATTACATAAATATTAATTATAGGCCAACAAATTAGCAGGCGTTAGTTTGATATAGTTTTTATAACCATATCGGTAAGGCTCGCTAATAATGGCTTTCATGGCAATCAAATTGTAAACATAATTACCAGTTTCGGTATTTAAATGCATACGGAAGTAATTGTCTTCATTTTGCCTGTTAATGGCTTTCAGCAATTTAATCTCGCCATTGTTGTAGGCGGCGGCGGCCAAAGTCCAACTGTTAAACTGATTGTACAAGCTACGGATGTATTTACAAGCGGCTACAGTTGATTTTTTAATATTAGTACGTTCATCAACTCCTTTACCTACTTTTAATCCATAAGTACGAGCGGTGCCCGGCATAAACTGCCATAAACCTTTTGCGCCTTTGGCGGAAGTTCCTTCGCTAAAACCAGCTTCTACCAATGGAACATATTTAAAATCATCAGGAATACCGTAGGCTTTTAAAATAGGTTCAATAATTGGGAAAATCTTTTCGGCCTTGTTCTGTAATAAGTTTGATTGTACCGATTTAAAACTGTGCCTAGTTAAAGACCATTGCATTTTCTTATTAACCCTAGCGTTGTCGAGCGGTAATAGTTCGTTGGCAAAGCTGTAATTGTAAAGGGTATCGGCACTTTGAAGTAGGTATTTCGAAATATTTTTAGTGGTGTCAACGCTGGTAATATTGACTGCTTTAACAGGTGTACTAAAAATTTTAATCCCCGAAATGATAACCATTATCACAATTACGGAGCACGTAAAGAGGTGATTTTTTTTCATTCCTTTTTTATACATAAGTTAAACATTAATACCGAATGTTCGCCAAAGGTAATCCATATAATCTACATAATCAAATTGTTAACCATAACCACGGATTAACCATCCGACAATCGGGTTCAAAAACTAGGTTTAAAGCGTTTAGAGGCGGTTTTATCGGCATAAAAAAAAATAGGTATAAAAAGGTAAAATCCTTAAAAAATCACTAACTTTGACCCTCACGCTGCGAAAGCGCAAAATTAAAACTATGGTATTTAAACGACCAAGGAGCAATAAAGATGAAGGCCAAAGCCGATCATCAAACAGGTCCTCCAATTCAAGCGAAAGGCCAAGAAGGTCATCCTCAACAAACAAAACTTCCTCTACATCCAGCACCGGTTCGGCAGCAGGCAAACGCCAAGCCCGACCAGGGACTACCGAAGATACTGGCGAAAAAAAACGCTTTTCGTTAACAGGAAGCAAACCACCTTACCAAAGCCGGGGGGAAGGCGGCGATAAACCAGCCAGTAGTTTTAGCGCAAGTGATAGAGGCGGATTTAAAGGACGAAAAACGCCTTATACAGGTCGCGCTACGGATAGCAGTGCAGGTGGAGGTGAGAAAAGAAGTTTTGGCGAAAAGAAAAAGCCATACTCAGGCAGGTTTACCGAAGGAGACTCACAACCAAAAAAACGTTTTGGCGAAAGCTCGTCGGAAGGTAAAAGACCATTTTCATCATTTGATAAAAAAACAAGTCCACGCTCCTCTTCTAGTGGTTCTGACAGACCCGAAAGAGGCGGGTTTAAAAAGCAATTTAACGACAAGCCTTTCAAAACCGACAAGGCTAAAACTTCATACGATCGCATTAGTCCTGATTTAGATGCCCCGGCAAAAACCATAAGAGGCCGTAAAAAGGGCTCAGAACCTAAGGAAACAGGCTTAATTAGGTTAAACAGGTATATATCAAATGCTGGAATATGTTCGAGGCGTAAAGCCGATGAGCTAATTGCCGCAGGAGTGGTTTCTGTTAATGGTGTAGTAATTTCGGAATTGGGGCATAAGGTTGACCCGCAGAAAGATGAAATTCGCTACAATGGTGAACTACTGAAAAGGGAGAAAATGGTTTATGTTTTGTTGAATAAGCCTAAAGATTATATTACCACCACCGAAGACCCGCACGAACGACGCACTGTAATGCACTTGGTTGAAAAAGCAAGCAAAGAACGCATATACCCTATTGGCCGTTTAGACAGAAACACTACAGGCTTGCTTTTGATGACCAATGATGGCGATTTGGCCGACAAGTTATCGCACCCAAAAAATAATATTTCTAAACTGTACCAAGTGGAGTTGAGTAAAAGTCTTACCCAAGGCGATTTAAACAAAATTGGTTTTGGTTTGGAGTTGGAAGATGGTTTTATAAAACCCGATTCCATATCATATGTTGCCGGTGGCACCAAACGCGAGGTAGGCATACAGATACACAGTGGTAAAAATCGCATTGTACGCCGTATTTTCGAACATTTGGGTTATGAGGTGGTTAAGCTTGATAGGGTAGTATATGCCAACCTTACCAAAAAAGATTTGCCACGTGGCCGTTGGCGCTATTTGGAAGAAAGCGAAGTTATACAGCTAAAACATTTAATATAGTTACAGTAACATTTAGCTGCAAAAAACGTTTTGCAAAATAAGCGTTATTTTTTTGCAGCCAATTGCTATATTGCCCCATATATCCAATAAAATAAACAAATGAAAAAAGGCCTGATATTCCTGATGCTGGTTTTGCCGGCAATTACCTTTGCCCAACATAAAAAGGGCTTTGCAACCAGTTATGATTTGGTTGTTGGCACCTATACCACAGGCAGTAGTAAGGGAATATACGTATATCGGTTTTACCCTGAAACCGGGCGGTTGGCTTTTTTGAATGAAATTGATGATGTGGCCAACCCTAGCTATCTATGTATAGCGCCTGATAAAAAATATGTTTACGCGGTAAACGAAACAGGTAAAAATGGTGAGGTAAGTGCCTTTAGTTTTGAGCCTAAACAGGGTAAGTTGGTGTTCATCAATAAACAATCATCAGGCGGAGCCGACCCATGTTATATCGCGATTGATAAGGATAAGAAAAATCTGTTTGTTGCCAATTACTCCAGCGGCAGTTTAGCTGTTTTACCTTTGAATGCCGATGGCTCGGTAGCCGCGGTTTCGCAATTGATAAAGGACGAAGGGCATAGCATTGATACGGCCAGGCAAAATAGTCCGCATGTGCATATCAGTATGCTATCGCCCGATGAAAAATATTTGCTGTATACCGATTTGGGTACCGATAAATTAAACATTGAAAGGTACCGACCATCAGAAGTACAAGTGCTTAGCCCTGCAAGTATTCCATCTGTAAGTGTAAAGCCGGGCGAAGGGCCAAGGCATCTTGCTTTCTCGAACAATAAAAAATATGCTTACTTGCTAACCGAAATGGGTTCGAATATTTATGTATACGATTATAGCAGCGGCAAACTAACCGAAAAGCAAACCATTAGCATATTAAAAAAAGACTTTGTTGGTAAAACTGCCGGGGCTGCCATCAAGATATCACCAGATGGCAGGTTTTTGTATGCATCTAACCGATTGGAAACCAATGAGATTATAGTATATACTATAGACCAAGATAACGGTAAACTTACCTTATTGCAACATGTACCTACCTACGGCAAAAACCCACGTGATTTTACGATAGACCCTACCGGAAGATTCCTATTGGTAGCCAACCAAAGCAGCGACAATATTGTAGTTTTTAGGATAAATAAAGACACCGGCATGCTCGACTTAACTGGCAATACCATTTCATTAGGGAACCCGGTTTGTTTGAAGTTTACGGATGCGGAGTAAAGTTTTAAATACCCCCAAGATGATATTGCCATAATGAGGCATAATGGCCATTATTAGAAATAAGATTTTGGTGTTCCCCTTGCTCAATTAATTTCCCGTTTTTTAGGACTAATATTTCGTCACAATTTTTAATGGTGGTAAGCCTGTGCGCAATTATTATAATAGTTTTGCCTTGAGCTTTAAACCACACCAATGTGTCTTGCACTTTTTGCTCGCTAACCGGATCGAGTGATGAGGTAGCTTCATCTAAAATGAGTATTTCAGGATTTCTATACAAGGCTCTTGCTATAGCTATTCGCTGTTTTTGTCCACCAGATAAATTTGCTCCCTGCTCGTTAATAATTGAATAATAATTATTTGGCAATTTTTCAATAAATTCATTGATGCCTAATAAATAACTAAGTTTAATTATTCTTTGAATATCGGGTTCGTAATCACCAATGGCAATATTTTCAATAACAGAGCCCGCAAATAAGTCAATTTGTTGTGGCACAACTCCAATTTCTTTTCGTAAGCTTTTATTGCTGAGGTAATTAATATCGAGCCCACCTATAGTAATATTTCCTTCACTTAACGGATATAGATTTTGAAGCAAAGATAATAAGGTAGATTTTCCACTACCACTTTCGCCAACAATTGCCGTACTATGATTTTTTTTAATTAATAAATCCAACCCTTCAAAAACCATTGCCCTAGTTCCAT
Source organism: uncultured Mucilaginibacter sp. (assembly GCA_903891475.1). Lineage (GTDB taxonomy): Bacteria > Bacteroidota > Bacteroidia > Sphingobacteriales > Sphingobacteriaceae > Mucilaginibacter. The sequence goes on along the minus strand of CAITEP010000023.1, from coordinate 24,167 downwards.
ACCTAAAATGTACATTGTGAAACTGGATGTCGCCTATCAAGTCAGGGGTTAATACCGCTTTATTTTCGTCGGTACGTTCAATTTCTAAATCAATAATTTCGAAAAGCCTATCAGCGGCAATCATTGCATCCTGAATACTTTTATTGGCACCAATTAAAGATGCCGCAGGTCCGGTAAAATACCCTATGAGGGCATAAAACGATAATAACTCACCGGGAGATAGTTCACGTTGAACTACAAAATACCCCCCAGCCCACAAAATCAGAATGGTAAATAGCCTTGTAAAAAAATCGGCACTATTACCCAAATGTAAGCCCTTTATTGAGCTGGTATATATTGATTTTAGCAAAACAATAAAATGGTTTTCGGTTTTTAGGTTGGCATAGCTTTCAAGCCCAAAACGCTTGATGGTTCCAGCCGCGTTTATGCTCTCTACCAATTGTGTTTCAAGTTCGGCGCTGTTTTCCATTAATTTACGTTGCCATTTTTTATTTATTCGGTTGCTAATCCAATAAATAATCAAATAAATTGGAACTATACATAACATGATAAGTGCCAATTTCCAATAGTATAAAAACATAATGGCTATGGAAAAACCAATTATCATTACGTTTACAACCATTGATAGGGCAATATCATTTATGAATGCCCTTATTTTTACCGCATCGTTTACCCTACTTATAATTTCGCCTACCCGCATGGTATCAAAAAAACGTTGAGGTAATTGTAATAAATGCTTATAATAGCCCAATATTAGCCGTGCATCCATCAGTTGGCCGGTGCGCATACCAATTAATGATTTATAGTAATTTATAATGATTTGAAAAACCAGTATGACTATCATAGCCACACTCATCACATTTAGCAAGCGCAAATTGCCATCAACCAATACGAAGTCAATTATTTTTTGAACATAAATAGCTGAACTTAAGCCTAATATGGTGTAAACAATTGCACCAATCAAAGCTTCCAACATCATGCTTTTATGTGGTGCGAGTAACTCCCAAAATCGTTTTATATTGGATGTTTTTTCTGAGCCAGTAACAAAGCCTTCATCGGGCAATAGCAATACAATTACTCCGCTCCAATCAGCTTTAAATTCTTCAATGGTTTTTTTATGGATAAAACCATCGGCAGGATCCATTATTTCAATTACCTTGGCCGTAACTTTATAAATCACTACAAAATGGTGTAAGCCATTTTTTAAAACTAGGTGGGCAATAGCAGGCAGTGGTATTTTGGTCAAACTCTCAATAGTACCTTTAGCGCCCTTTGCTTGAAAGCCTAAGCGTTCAGAAGCTTCAATTAGTCCTAAAACATTGGTGCCTCTTTTGTCGGTCCCAGCATATTGCCGTATGCGACTAACAGGTATTTGTAAATTATAATGGGCCGCTATTGAAGCTATACAAGCAGCCCCACAATCGGTAATATCACGTTGCTTTACTTTAGTGCCTTGGTGCATTTTGGTTTAAGTATAAAAGATTGTAGGTAAGTTAATTATTTGCTAATAGGCCAATTAAGTAGTGCCTTTAGGTGCAGCAGGATTAAGCCAATCGTCAATTTTATCCCATAATAATTGCCAAAGGGTACGTTCGCCTATAATAAAGCGTGCCTGAAAGGTAAGTCCTTTTTGAAGGTGACCTGTATAACCATTTTTTAAATGCAGTTGTTCATTATCAAATAAGCAACGCACTTTAAAAACTGTGTTATTATTTATTACAGTAAAATCATTATCAATACTACTTACCTTCCCCGTCAAAACCCCAAAATAGTTATAATCAAAAGCGTCTACCTGAAACCTTACCTTTTGTTCGGGTTTAATCAAGCCAATATCTTTAGTAGTTACGTAGCACTCGGCAACGAGGCTTCCATTGGGCGAAATATTACAAACCACTTCATTGGCCTGTAACAAACTTCCTGTATAGCGGGTATTTATTCCTTGTATAATTCCAGAAATTGGGGCCTTGACCTCATAGTAGGAAGCGTCCGTATTAACCTGATTTGCTTCTTCTGTATATTGCGAAAGTTCAAGTTGGTAACGCGCCAAATCTTGCTGCCAAGTGCTTTGCTGTTCAACATTAAAGGCTTTAGTAGCGGCATCTGCTTTATCAAATTGTACCTGGGTATCAAAAAACTCTTTGTTGGTTATCACTTTGCCTTTAAGTAAGGTGGTATTGGTGGTCAATTCTTTGGTGGCCTTTTTTAAGGTTGCTTCTTGGTCGGCTTTTTGGTGCAGATAGCGGCTTAACTGCTGCTTGTAAACAGCGGTTTGTATTTTTTTTAAAAGTTGTTCATCTGGCATACTAGCAGTAAGTAGTTTAAGGTCGGCAATGTAGGCCTTATGCTGGGTTATTTGGTAATTATTAACAAGCTTTTTGCTTTTGGTTACCGGATCTTTTAAACGTAATAAAACCGAACCCTTGTTAATAAAACTACCCTCATGATAATAAAGACTATCAATAATGCCGCTAATAATTGGTTTTACCTCTGTACGCTCGCTCAATGGGCGGGTAATACCTTGCGAACTTACCCCAATTGATATATGAACAAAGGGTAAAGCAATTAAAGAAAGGATTATAAATAATAAAATAAACAGGTATAAGGTTGGGTTAAACCTTTGGAATGCGGGTAGATAAATATTTGTTGTATTTTGTGTAATTGTGGTATTTGGGAACATGAAAATATAAGGTTATCTTTTAAATATTATACCAAAAGCAACTCCATAATGATTTGGGGAAATATTCAACCCATTCAATGTACGCATTCCATCTGCTAAGTTATAGCTAGATGAAATGAATAATGCTTTGCGATGAGTTAGCTCAAGCGAAGCCCGCAAACCTAAGTTAAATGAATTATAATCAACTTCATTTTTTTTATAGCTAACAACCAGTCTTTCATAACCAAAATAAGGCGTTAAAATAGCTTCTCTCACCTTTTTATTAAAGGAAAAGTTGTTTGCTAAGTTTAAGGTAAATTCTGAAGCATCAATATGTTTATTGTTCCAAAAATTATAATTTATATGATATTCAAGGAATAGGTTTTTATATAGTCTGTAACCTGTAGAGGATATAGTCCAACCATAATTAACACTACCTGAAACATTATAGTTTGTGCTATTTATTGTAATTGGCAACCTGGTTATTTCAGGAAAACTTCTAATATTATCTTTATTGAGATAGTCAAATAACGATACAAAGAATTTTCTTTTTACTTTTTGATTAGGTGGGTTGGTAATAACATTGTTCTTCTTAATGGTATCAATTAATAGCGTTGACACGGGTTCAATCTTACCTTCACTTTCGGCTTTTTTGAAAAGACTATCAATTACACCCAATTCTTCTTTTTTTGCTGGTTTATCAATTAAATATACATTGTCTGTCTTTTGTACAATATCCTTATATAAAAAAGGTTGTATGTTTGTGCTATCAATTTGTGTACGAATAAAGTCTATTTTGGAGGTTGGGTTTTCATTTTGATATTCATAAGCTACATCGCAATGAGTAGATGCTAAGTACCATTTAAGTCCAATTTTTTCATAATCAACCGTATAATTTTCCCTTTTAACTTTTACATACCCTGGGGATACCCAATTATTGAAAGTTACGTTTGCCGCCACAAAGGCATAGCTTGCCGTGTCTATATAAAAAGTAGCATCCAATTTATCAAAAACCTTACCTGTGTCTTTTAATGACGTATTTATAACAAATACTTTATGCCCATTGTACCATTGTTTGGCTGTGAGTAAGTAATCAAACTTTCTTTTTTTTGAAATTCTATTGAGCAAGAATTTGTTATGTGCGATATCCTGAAAATCAACCACATTGTAATGATCTATTATCCTAAGATAACGTATGGTTTTATCATAAATAGAGTCAATATGGTTATTCAATATTGTTATTGTTGTTTTATCGTTACTATTATATGGAGGAACATAGGCTTTTACTATGGCATCGGATTTAAAATAGTGCGATTTGTTTCGCGAGAATTGAGTTCTAATTAACCCATCAAGCATAATTGGGTTATTAGGATAATTTTGAGGTATTTGTTTTATTGCTCTTTTAATAATGTCATCCCCTGCTCCTATTACTACTTCTTTTAGTTGTGCATTGCTTTCGGTAAGACCAACTTCGTAAAAATGGTTTGGTTGATAAATTAAACGAATTGATTGATAACCTATACAACTAAATTTAATACCATTTTCGGTAACAATATCTAATCGTGTTGTTAGCTTAAAGTTGCCATCATTGTCGCTAATAGTAATAATTGTACCCACCTTAATAGTTACCCCAGAAATCTTCTGATCATTATTTTTGTTAAAAACTTTACCTTGTATAACAACATTCTGAGCAATTAAAAAATTTGAAAAAATTAAGAATGGTATAAAAAAATTAAATCTTAAAAGCATATAAAATCAATAAAGAAAGATGGATAATTATCCATCTTTCAAAGTAAATAAAACTATTATGTTAAAATGGCAGGTATTTACCACCAAAGTACGCTCCGATAGCAGCGCAAAGGAGCACTGCATTAGAAGAACCGGCTGCAAAAGATGCTCCCCCTCCACCTGGTGGATCATAAGTCACATCAGTAAAAAGCCCAACTATTGCACCAACAACGGCACCAAGAAGAGCACCAAAAAAACCTCCTCCTTTTATTTCTTCAATTTCAGTCTGGTTCATTTCAACCAAACCCATGTCATCTAAATTTAATTGATTTATCATAAAATTATAAATAAAGTTTCTCCTTACTTTTTTACAATATGTATGGGTTTCAGGAAGGTTAAGCCCATCATCGTTATTTGGCCAAATGCTGATTTTGTAAATTTAATATGAGTTTATTTATTTACCTAACCATTTTATCTATATTTTATCAATAATTATGATAATTAATTTACGAGCTTATAATAACGAAAAAAGTCTCCGTAACTATTAATATATTTAATGTAAGAAAACAATTATTAAATAACGATGTTCAAATATAAAAATTGACGTTAATAACTATAAATAAAACTTAAAAAGGGATGATTTCAAAAAACTTAGTATGAAGAAAAGGTTTGTAAAATGTATAATTTAGGTTGTATAAAATAAGGGAATTTCGAATTGTTAAATGCATCTAAATAAAATTTACAAGCCTTATTTATAGAGATAGCTTTAGAAAATAATGTGGTTTATGAATATAATCCTGTGCTAATAAATGGTATTTTACAATACTTAAAAATTTTACAAAAGCATGGGCTTATCATAAAATAAACCCATGTTGTAAATTATATAAATTTTTAAGATTAATAATGTAATTTACTTTTTTAGAATAAGATTATGAGTCTTGTGACTCTAACTTTAATAGAATTTAAATTACAACATGCTGCCTATATATGCTCCAACGCCTGTGTAATAAGCTACTGTTCCCCAAAAGCTAGAAGTGCTACTTGGGTTCAGGCCCGGTGACGGCGGTGGTGAAGTACACACCGCCACATATACTCCAACTACAGCGCCAACAATTGCGCCAATAATAGCTCCAAATAAGCCACCACCTTTTGTTTCTTCCATTTCTGCTTGGTTCATTTCAACCAAGCCCATTTTTTCAAAGTCTAAATTATTTTTCATTAATTTTAATAATAAAGTTTTCCTTACTTATTTGCAATATGCATGGGTTTCGGGAAGGTTAAGCCCATTATCGTTTATTGGCCAAAAGTTCGATAATATAAACTTATATTGAGTTAATTTAATTACCTAACCATTTTATCTATATTTTATCAATAATATTGATAAAACAATATTTAATGGAGTATTACAATAATCAGCATACAGCAATAATTAATTCACCAGTAGCCTCACGCTCTAGACTATGCTTAATAGCACCATAAGTATAAATAATAGCATTTATAATTTTGGTCAACAAAGAGCCTCCAATTACCTTTTATAATACAATTTGGTTAATTTTTACCAACCTCATGTTACTTGAGTCTAAGTTATTTTTCATGAAATTATGGTTTGAGATTTTTGAATAATCATTCGGCACAGCCTTTGTATTTAATTAAGAAGCAGATGGATTGGTGTATTAATAGTAATTAGTTATTGGCATACCAATTGGCAGCAGAATAAAGTAGTGAGGCTGTTTCTGTGGCGCCAGCAATTGTAGCACAATCACCTAAAAAAGCTATAACATTCGCAATAATCCTCCCGAAAAAGCTTCCACCAACAACTTCTTTTATTTCTGTTTGGCTCATTTCTACCAAATTCATGCTTTTTAAATCTAAGTTATTTTTCATAAAATTGTTAAATAATAAAGTTTCTCCTTACTTATTCTCAATGTGCATGGGTTTCAGGATGGTTAATCCCATCATCATTTTTGGCCAAAAACTGATATAGCTAATGTTTGATGAGTTAATTTATTTGCCTAACCGATTTATCTATATTTTATCAATAATTATGATAATATTTTTTTGTTTTGCAATTATAAATATTATAATTGCAAAACAATATTTAATACGTTTAGATTAAATACCTATCAACCCATGAAATCACACGAAAAATTAAAATTAAAAAGAATTCTCCAGAATTTAACACAAGAGGCAATGGCTACAAAACTTAATATGAGCCAAAATGCATATAGTTTACTCGAAAATGGTAAAACCCGTATTGATGAACAAAAAATAATGCAAATAGCCAAAGCTTTGCAAATAAAACCTAAAGATCTTATTAGTGATGAATTGCTTGATTAAAGTATAGTAGTTTATTTCCTACCAAGTCTTTTAAAGTATCAGTATTGATTGGGGGGATATATTTACTTTAAGGAGTTAAACTTAGTTAACTACTCATGCCTAAAAATAAAACCTGATTTCCTTCACATCTTTTATTTTTATCATCCCAATCAAAATTAAAAAAACCAGGTTATTTATTCAATAAGCCACCGGAATAATGCCATTGATAGAAGTCTATATAATATAAATAATGCTTCTTAATTGAAAGAATACAAATTTTTGCCTCCAAAGTGATACTTCTATGCGTTAATTATTGTTTTCTACAACTACATTAATACTTTTAAAATAATTCAGGACACTCAACAAAAAATTGAGTTTTCGCGCACATCATTTTTTACATTTTATGTGGGTGGCAATATTTCCCTACCTTTGCAAAATGGAAATTCTGTCGGATAACTTACAGCAATACCTGGAAACTCATTGCGAGTCTGAGCCGCCAATTTTACAAGCCATCAACCGCGAAACACATTTAAAGGTTTTAAAACCCAATATGCTGTCGGGTCATTACCAAGGTAGATTGTTGAGCATGCTTAGTAAGCTGACAAAGCCATTTCTTATTCTTGAAATAGGCACTTTTACTGGCTATGCTACCATTTGCCTAGCCGAGGGGCTTAGTCAAGATGGACTTATACACACCATAGAGGTAAACCGCGAGCAGGAGGAAATGCTATTGCTGAACTTTGAAAAATCAGGGTTTGGCGATAAAATAAGGTTGCATTTTGGTGAGGCGCTCCAATTAATCCCAAACTTAAACCTCCAAAATATCGACCTGGTTTTTATTGATGCCGATAAAAAAAATAATTATGCCTACTTTTGCCTAGTTATTGATAAGGTGAGACGTGGCGGACTCATCATTATCGACAATGTTTTATGGAAGGGCAAAGTTTATGGCCCCGAAACTGATGCGGATACAAATAGTTTTCGTGAACTCAATAACTTGATAGCCCAAAATGAGCTGGTAGAAAAACTCATACTCCCCGTTAGGGATGGCCTGTTGGTTGTAAGAAAAAAATGATGATGAAAAAAACCGTTCTTATTTGCCTTTTAAGTTGTGCCTGCTTTATGACATTGGCACAAAAAAACACCCCAAAATCATATATCGATTCATTTAAAACCAGTGCAATAAAAATAATGCACGAAACCGGGGTGCCTGCAAGCATAGTATTGGGGGTGGCCATGCACGAATCGGGGTGTGGAAATAGCGCATTGGCAAAGAATTTAAATAATCAATTTGGGGTAAAAGGCGAAAAAAAAATATTCTATTACAAACGGAAGAGAAAAATAACCACCGCCTACAAGCGTTACAGCTCTATTTTTGATTCGTTTGAAGATTTTGCCCGAATCATGACGGAGCGTAAAGAATTTAATAGTTTGATTGAAAAAATTCCTCATTTTGACTATAAAGCATGGGCACATAGTATTCAAAAAAATGGTTATGCTAGTGACAGAAAATGGTCGAAATCGGTTTTAAGAATTATTGAAAAATACCATTTATATGATTTTGACGAAAACCCAACCCAACAAACCGAAATAACCCAAAATAATTAAAAATCAACTTTGAATAAACATAAATCTGGCGGCAATTTTAAGCCTTTTATGAATAAAAACCTTATTCCTCTTTTCTTATTTCTAGCTTTAAGCGCTTGTTTTCCACGTAGAAAAACTATAGTAACAAATCCACAAGCACTACAAAACATACCTCAGGTAGTACCACAAAACGTACCCGATTATCATAAAAACAATGAGGAAATAAAAAGGGCAAGTCAGGCCGCACCTACTAATAACACTCAGGTTAACATACAATTTACTCCCATTACTTCTCTGCAATACATAGCCCGATACAAGGATATTGCTATTCAGGAAATGAAAACATACGGTATACCCGCAAGTATAACCATTGCCCAAGGCTTATTTGAATCGGGTAGTGGTAATGGCGAACTGGCCAGGTATGCTAAAAATCATTTTGGTATTAAATGCACCTCCGACTGGAAAGGGAAAAGTTATTTTAAGGATGATGACCACCCGAATGATTGTTTTAGGGTTTATGATAAAGATGAAGATTCATACCGCGACCACTCTTTATTTTTGAAGCGTAAAAACTATTTAAGCCTTTATACCCTCGATAAAAAAGACTATAAAGGTTGGGCATATGGTTTAAAGAAGGCCGGTTACGCTACCAATCCAAATTACCCAACCATGCTTATCAACATTATTGAAAAATATAATTTAACTCAATATAATGTAACTGAGGATGAGGTAAAAACCACCACTAAACCAGATAGTTTGGTAGCTATCGGAAATAAAAAGCCAGATAGTAGTAAAATAGTAATACCCCAAAATATTTCACTGCCCGATAAATATTATACCATAAAACAAGGAGACACCCTCTACAATATCTCTAAACGTTTCAACCTTACTGTCGACCAACTAAGGGCACTCAATAACATGACAGATAATACTATTAAAATTGGCCAAAAAATTATGATTGCACCCTAAGCCTGTTAAATAGTGTTAAAGGGTATGGACATGAATGGTTGAACCCCTATTTTTGTTCAAATGATAAAATTCGCCCTCTTTATTTCCTTCTGGTTGCTATGTCTACAATCCTATTCGCAAGAGACATCGATTTCGGGATATGTTTGCGATAAGGATAATAAAGAAAGGATGGCCTGTGTAAATATTAGGAATGTTACAACAGGCATGCAAGTATACGATAATTTTAAGGGTGAATTTAAAATTATCGCGAAAACTGGCGATCGTTTAATTTTATCAAAAGCTGATTATAAAGCCGATACATTGACTATAAAAAGTAATGAACCGGTAGCAATTTATATGTCTAGAAAATCTATACTATTAAAAGAGGTATCTATACAAAGCTCCAGTTTAAATCCCGAAAAGCAGCTTGATGCAACTAAAAACGATTTCACAAAAATTTATGGCTCATTAGGTTACCGCGATTTTTTGGTAACACCATCAACAGGTGGAGTAGGCATAAGTATTGATGCCATCTGGAATGCCTTTAGCAGGAGTGGTCGTAATGCCGAAAAATTACGTGAAACTATTGAAAGCGACTATGAGCAAAACGTAATAGATTTTAGATTTAATAAAAGTTTAGTAGCAAAACTTACCGGATTAAAAGATGAAAAGTTAAGCTCTTTTATGAGCAAATATCGCCCTGAGTTTTATACTGCCACTAGTACGAACGATTATGAATTTGCTTCTATAATAAAAAGTAATTACCAAAGCTATTTAGTTGATTCATCTGCTTATTATTTACCACCCTTAACAACCAACACAACTAAATTTTAAGGCTTAGACTTATTAGTTACTGGTTATTGACCTGCATCCAAAATTGTAAAATAATGGTAGCCGAAATTGTATCTACCAATTCTTTGTTCTGACGATTTTTTTTATTCATGCCGCTTTGTGCTATGGTAGCTGCTGCCATTTTTGAGGTAAAGCGCTCATCAATCATTTCGATTGGAATATTTGGGAATGACTTTTTTAACAGATTTACGAATCCAAGGACATGAAAAGCTGATTGGGACGGAGTATTGTCCATTTGCTTAGGTTCGCCCACCACAAACCTTTCTATCTGCTCTGTCAATAAATATTTTGTTAAATAGGCTATTATTTGGTTTGGATGAACAGTATCTAAACCTGTCGCGATTATTTTCAAAGGGTCAGTAACGGCAATACCTATACGCTTTGTTCCGTAATCAAAAGCCATTATCCTCATACTTGGTTGATTATTTGTTTAAAAAGCAGGAAATTTTTATGCTAAAATTATTTAAGAAACGGTTATTTCGCCTCTTAAATCGGTTTCTAAAAGCTGTTTAACGATTAATGGATCACGGTTTTGACCCAACAGGAACATCATTTTTGTAACTGCCGATTCATAGGTCATATCGTAACCATTAGCAACACCAATTTCCTTCAACTGGCGGCTGGTATCGTATCTACCTAATTCCACAGTACCTACCTTACATTGGGAGATATCTAATATCACTTTACCACTATCAATAGCCGCTTTTATCATATCAATAAACCATTGGTCGGTAGTAGTATTGCCTGCTCCAAATGTTTCCATTACAATGCCCCTAACATCAGCCTTAAGTATCGCTTCCACCACTTTAGGGCTTATGCCTGGATATAGTTTTAATACACCTACCTCATTTACCAAATTTTTATGAACAATAAGTTCGCTATTTTCTTTAGGATGGCGGATATCATTCTGACTAAATCTGAGGTGTACGCCCGACTCAGCTAAAATGGGATAATTTGGTGATCGAAAGGCTTCAAACTTTGAAGAGTTATACTTAAAGGAACGATTCCCTCTAAACAGTTTATAATCAAAATAAATACATACTTCGGGCACTCGTGCCAGATCATTTTTTTTAGCCTTGGCAATTTCAATCGAGGTCATTAAATTTTCCTTAGCATCCGTACGTACCGCGCTAATGGGCAATTGTGAACCGGTAAAAATAACTGGCTTGTTCAAATTTTCGAGCATAAAGCTCAAAGCCGAGGCAGTAAAGGCCATGGTATCAGAACCATGAAGAATTACAAAACCATCAACACTATCATAATTAGATTCAATTAATCCAGCCATTTGGCTCCAAATTGCCGGGTTCATGTTAGATGAATCAATAATTTCATCAAATGAATGAATTTTGATTTTACAATTTAATTTTTCCAGTTCAGGAACATTGTCCATTATCTGATCAAAATTAATTGGTTTGAGCACCTTTGTTTGGGGGTCGCTCATCATACCAATGGTACCTCCGGTATAAATGATCAAAATTTGGCTCATGGATTATTTTTGGTTATGGAAAACATAAATTTATCAATAAATTAATTAAACACCAAAAACTAGTTTCGAGTTTCTGGTTGTAATTTCGGCTACTTTTTCAATATCCGTGTTGTGCAATTCCGCTATTTTTTGAGCTATAACTAAAAGATATGAACTCTCGTTCGGTTTTCCTCTATAGGGTATAGGAGCAAGGTAAGGAGCATCGGTCTCTAAAACAAGGTGGTCCAAACTCAGCTTTTCAACCACCTTATCCAGCCCCGAATTTTTATAAGTAACAACCCCACCAATACCTAGGTAAAAACCCACCTCAATAATTTTATTTGCCTGTTCTAAAGTTCCACCAAAGCAATGAAAAATTCCCTTTAAATCATCGTTTTGTTCTTCTTGCAAAATTTGGTAAACTTCATCAAAAGCATCGCGACAATGAATTATAATGGGTAGTTTAAGTTTTTTGGCCCAAGCAATTTGTGTTTTAAAAGCCTCCTTTTGTTGTGACAGATAAGTTTTGTCCCAATAAAGGTCAATGCCTATTTCTCCTATCGCGAAAATTTTATTTTCCTCAATTGATTTATAGATGAAATCCAATTCATCAGCCCAATTTTCCTTAACTGAACATGGATGGAGACCTAACATTGGATAACATAAATCAGGAAATTCTTCAGTTAACGATAAAACTAAGGGAATTGAGGCGCTATCAACATTAGGTAAAAAAAGTCGCTTAATATTATTCTTTAGGCATCTTTCTATTAAACCCGCCCTTTTTGCATCATTAGTTTCATAATACAAATGGGTGTGTGTATCTGTCAAAAGCATAGTGCAAATTTAAACTTCTGCAATTAATATGAAGATTTAATTACGCATTATAAATATGAATATTATTTAACCTGATTTTTCTTGATGAAATTTAATGCCCCATCAACATGTTGTTTGCCTTGCATTATTCCTTCATAAATAAATACTACTTTCCCTTTTAAATCAATAACAAAGGTTTTTCTACCAGTCATAAATAATACATTGCTTATTCCAAATAAGTGATAAACTTTGTCGTTTGGGTCGCTAAGCAAGGTAAAGGGCAATTTATAATGATCTCTAAAACTTTTATGACTTGCAACTGAGCCACCATTTATACCAACAACTATGGCTCCATTTCTGGCAAACTCATCAAAGCTATCTCTAAATGAGCACGCTTCTTTGGTGCATACCATGCTTTCATCTTTCGGGTAAAAATATATCACCATTATTTTCTTCCCTACATAATCAGCACTATTAAATACTTTACCATCCTGATCAAGTAAGGTAAAGTTGGGTGCTGCATCGCCTACAATAATTTGTTTATCAACCTTAGCAATCCTAGGATTATCAAAGCTTGCAGTAAGAAAAAGTGCAAACAATAAAATTAAACTCAGGCGAATATTTTTCATGCTATCTGATTTGTCGTATATTAAAAAAGGGCCCTACCAAGAGGACCCCAATTATATAAAAGGTTGAAAAATCTTATTAAATTAAGTTCTTTTTGATATATCCTATGCTTTGAGTTATACTATCAAAAGGATCGCCCGGACAAACATCTTGCTCTACAAAGAAATATTTTAAACCAGCCTTTTTTGCATGTTCAAAAATCCTTTTAAAATCAATTACACCATTACCAACCTCGGTAAACATTTTATCAGGCTTACTGCTCATGTCCTTTACGTGCCAAAGCGGGAATCTACCAGCATAAACGTTAAAAAAGTCAACGGGATCTTGACCGGCCCTATTCATCCAATATAAATCCATTTCCATTTTTACTAAATTTTCATCGGTATGAGTGAGGATCAATTCATATGGCGTTTTCCCGTCTTGTTTAATAAATTCAAAATCATGGTTATGATAGCAAAGCTGAATGCCGGCTTTTTTACAAATTTCTCCAGCTGTATTCAAATAGCTCGATACTTTTTTGAAATGATCTAAATCGCCACGTTCAGCTTCTGAAAGATAGGCGCAAACCATGTATTTTATACCTACTTCGGCTGCATCATCAACAGCTCGTTGCCAATCATTCAGTATTGTTCCTTTTGGTATTTCTCCATTTGTTTTTTCCTCGCCCAAACGGTAATGACTACTTGGTATAATTAAACCATTGTCTTTTAATAAACTGGCAAAGGCTTTAGCATCCATTCCATAAAACTTCTGGCTACCGGTATAGGTTGCACCTTCTACCGAGTTGAATCCCAATTTGGCAACTTTACTTAGTGTTTCGGCCGGGTTAACCCCCATCGCGTCTCTTAGGGTATACAATTGTAGACCTATATACTTCTTATCGTAAGCAAAAACTTGTGGGGCAAATAAAATACCGGCTGAAAGCAAAGCCGAAGTTTTGAGGAACGAACGTCTGTTAGTCATAAAAATTTATATTTGGTTGTGTAAATATAACACAATAAACAAATTTTGCAAAGAGCCTGTTTTTTTTTAAAAATTAAATTTGCGAAAAAGATAACGGTGCTAAAAGCGTGCTAGTAATATGAGAAACTAATTTAGCATCGGCATAATCAGGTATTACACTAATTTTCTTCCACTCAGCATCTTCCACAAATGATTTCCAATGATTATCATGGCTTTCCATATCATCAAAAGTGACCATATAAATTAAGTTCGGCCGCATGGGCCCTATTAAAGTTTCACCAAAAAAAACAGGCTTGAAGCCTAAACGCTTAAAAATATCAATCTCACCAGCACCGTTAAACATTTCCACTTTCTTTTTGCCAGCGTTCTCAGTAGCGTGCTCATAACGGCGCAGTTCAAATATCCTTGGCTTATTTTCAGGGACATCAATTTTTGGGAAATGGGTAAATGCCTTTAAAAATGAGCTCTCAATCCTTTCATACGCCGGAGCTGTTGCCGGCGCATTTAAATAATCGGAACCTTGCTGTTGATAAGCTTTATCCTCAACCAATTTATTATACATCAATGTAAAATCTTCAGGTGATTTGTGAGGTATTAAAACATAAATTTTTGTTTGTCCATTTAGTTGCAATTCTTTAAAAACACCTATCGGGTTAGCTGAAATCCTGTTCATTGCCGGAATTGCGGCATTCTTATAAAAATCTTCAACTAATGTTTGTTGCGCCTCATTTTTCAAGGTGTAAACCCGTAATTCATAAAAATCAAGATTGTTTTTATTTTTAGATGCCATGCCTGCTTGTGGAATAATGGCACCAATAGCGGTTGTTAAGAGTGATGCTTTAACAAAAGAACGTCTTTTCATTTAAATTTATTGAGTTTATAGTTGACTTTAAGAATGTAATAAAGATACAATATATTCCTAATAGCTTAGTTACCCTAAAAAATTTGGAAAAATTTGCAACATATTATTTAAAAGTGACGTCTAATAGGAAACAAATAATATGAAAGCAATAAATACTTTATTATCAATCCTTTTTCTGGGTGTTATAACCAGTAATTTAAATGGAAAACCCTCCAATAAAATATCCACCAATACTTCAGATATTGTAGATCGTCATCTTTCAGGTTTTAACGCTATTAACCTGGCTGGTCCTTTTGATGTGATGATAACACAAGGTTCGCAAGATGAGGTAAAAGTAGAAGCTCCAAATGATGTTATGGAACGAATTGTTACAGAGGTAAATGAAGGCGTTCTAAAAATATACAGTAAACATGATAATTGGAACTGGGGTAACTGGTGGGGAAATTATAAAAAAATTATGATTTATGTAAAGGTAAAAAATGTAAATAGTATTAACATTTCAGGCTCGGGCGATATTAAGTTTAAGGAAGGCATTACAACAGATAATTTGAAATTAAGCATTTCGGGCTCGGGTGATATGGAAGGACAATTGGAGGCTAAAAACCTTGAATGTAGCATTTCGGGCTCGGGTGATATGAAACTTAACGGAAAGGCTGAAAATTCAAAAGTAAGGGTAGTTGGTTCTGGTGATTTTACAGCAAAACACTTATTAACCGTAAATTCAAGTGTTCATGTAAGCGGATCGGGTGATGCGGAAATAAATGCGAGTGAAAAAATTGAAGCTTCGGTAAATGGTTCGGGTGATATTCATTATATCGGTGATGCAAAAATGATTTCTAAATCAAAAAGCGGCAGTGGCGATATTTCCAGGTTTTGATATTAGCTAATAGCTGGCAAAATGATTCGTTTTACCAGCTATTATTGGTTTTAAATTTGTGTTTATTATCCGTTTATCAATTTCGCCATTAAAAATGCCGCTCCGGCTGCTAATGCCCCAATAACCAGTACTTTTAACGCGCCTGAAAATGCTGGTTGCCCGGTTACTTTACTTTTTAAGTAGCCAAAAATAAAAAGGCAAATCAAAGTAATTATTACTGAATACATTAAGGCAACCTGCGAGTTTGGTACAAATACATATGGCGACAATGGTATAATACCTCCTACAATATAAGAAGCGCCAATGGTTAACGCGCTCTGTGTGGCTCTGTTGGCTTGTGGTTTTTCAAGGCCCAATTCAAAGCGCATCATAAAATCAACCCATTTGTCTTTGTCTTTTGCCATCTCATCGGCAATTTGATCTTGAAGGGCTACAGATAAACCAAAATCGGCGAAAACTTCCTTTACTTCCATTTTCTCTTGTTCGGGAATTCGTTCAATCTCGTCATATTCCCTTTTTAATTCAGAATTATAATGATCAACTTCGGTCCTGCCAGCCAAAAAACCACCTAAGCCCATCGCAATGGAGCCCGCCACAATTTCAGCTATACCTGCAGTTACTATTATTCCCGATGAATTTACAGCCCCACTTAAGCCAGCTGCCAAAGCAAAAGGTACCGTTAAACCATCAGACATACCAATAACAATATCTTTTATTGTATCGGAGCTTTTTAAATGATGTTCGTGATGCATGGCTAAAGGTAACTTAAAACAAGGTATTTCTCAAAAATATATCAATACTATATTAATCCTTGCTCATTTAAATTATTTACACACCCCTTTTTTTATAAAGTTTAGTTATTCAAAGTCTTTAAGCACTACTTTTGTTTTTCTAATTATAAGGCTTTGAAATTTTTTTTAATATTCCCGTTCATTCTTTTTTCTATACAAGGTGCAAAATCCCAATTAAAATCTGATTCGCTTAAAACAGATAGTTCCAAACTGTTAAACCAAGTAACCGTAAGAGGATATTTACGCCAACAACCTGTTTTAAGTATCCCTGCATCTATTGGTGTTGTAAGTCAGGCTCAATTGGCTTTACAACCTGATAATTCATTTATTTCAGTACTCAATACCGTGGCAGGGGTAAGGGCAGAGGAACGCTCGCCAGGAAGTTATAGGCTTTCAATTAGAGGAAGTCTGTTACGGTCGCCATTTGGAGTTAGGGATGTTAAAGTATATTTGGATGAAATACCATTAACAGATGCCGGTGGTAATACTTATTTAAATGCAATTGACTATAATGGTATTAACAGCATGGAGGTTTTAAAAGGTCCTGATGGCAGTTTATTTGGCGCAAATTCGGGTGGTGTTGTTATATTAAATACCTTAAACCAGCGTAATAATAATAACTTTATTTCGATAGGGCTAAACGGGGGGACTTATGGGCTTTTACATGAAAGTACTAGATTACAGGAAAGTATAAAAAACTATTCACTTAATTTAGCGCAAGCATATGAGAGCTATGGTGGGTATCGAGAACACAGTTACATGCAACGCAATTATCTGCAAGCTGTTAACAGATGGGCTTTTAAAAACGATGATTTACGAATAACTAGCTTGTTTTCAAACCTTGGGTATGAAACACCAGGAGGGTTAACATTGAGTCAATTTCAAACAAATCCACAATGGGCCAGGCCTCCAACCAAAACTATTCCTGGTGCCATTCAACAAAAAGCCGGAGTATACCAAAAAGTATTTTTAACTGGATTTACCAATGAATATCATTTTAATAAAAATTTAAGAAACGTATTATCTGTTTTTGGTACCTATGTTGATTTTACAAACCCTTTTATAACTAATTACGGACAACGGTATGAGTCAACCTTTGGCTTGAGAACTTATTTTGAATTAAGTTCATTTAGTAGCTTAAATTTTAATACAAAGTTTAATTTAGGAATTGAGTGGCAGCAAACCAATTCTATCATAAATAACTATGGAAATAAGTTGGGAGCTAGAGATACGGCACAAACATTTGATAAAATTAACACTCGCCAACATTTTATTTTTGCAAGATATATAGCTTCTATATTTAAAAAATTAAACATAGAAGCCGCGCTAAGTTTAAATTTTTACAATTATGAATTCAAAAACATATATCCAAATGATGAGTTAAACTACAATAATCGAAATTTTACTCCTCAGCTAATGCCTCGAGTAGCTGTTAGCTATCAAATAAGCCAAAACACTTATTGGCGGTCATCAATCAGTCGCGGTTACTCTACTCCTACAACAAGCGAAATAAGACCAACCGACCATACCATCAATCCCAATCTATCCGCACAGTACGGCGTGAATTATGAATCAGGCTTTCGCTTGCGAAATTCGGATGAAAGTATTTATTTGGATGTCTCCGTTTTTTATTATCATCTACAAAATGCGATAGTACCCAGATTTAATGCAGATGGAACCCAATATTATATAAATGCTGGGGCAACCAACCAACCAGGTTTAGAATTAACATTTATGGGCTGGATAATTCATCAAAATAATTCTTCATTTATTAGGGGTTTACAAATAAACGAATCCATAACAATTGACAGGTTTAAGTTTGCCGATAACTATCACGATGCGACTACCAACTATTCAGGAAACCAACTAACGGGTGTGCCCGGACAGGTTATTATAAGTAGTCTTCAAACAAAGTTACCAAACTCTTTTTATTTATTTATTGAGCATAATTATACAGCTAAAATCCCTCTAAACGATGCCAACATAGCATTTGCCCCGGCATACAACATATTACAGCTTAAGTCTGGTTGGAAACATAATTTAACATCGAAAAGTCACTATGAAATTTATGGTGGAATAAATAATGCTTTAAATCAAAAATATAGCTTAGGTAATGATTTAAATGCGGTGGGTGGCCGTTATTATAACGCGGCTCCGTTACGGAATTATTATTTAGGATTTACTATAATCTTATAATTATCTGCAAATATCAATTTCAGATATTTGCAGATA
This sequence comes from uncultured Mucilaginibacter sp., assembly GCA_903891475.1. Taxonomy (GTDB): domain Bacteria; phylum Bacteroidota; class Bacteroidia; order Sphingobacteriales; family Sphingobacteriaceae; genus Mucilaginibacter. Next base: position 5,450 of record CAITEP010000023.1, on the reverse strand, counting down.
ATATAATTGCTCTTACTTTGTAACGGTTATTACTTCACTTCCTCTACCCTTTACATCGAAAGTACGGAACTTAACAACGGCCGATTCACTGGCAATCGGTTCAGAATAAGTTTTACTTGAAAATTCTGGGGTATCGCCATTTACAGTATATTTAATAATTAAACCTGGAAATTGCACATTGGCAAAATATTTTCCATCTTTATAAACCACGCCAGGTTTAGGTATTCGGTAGCTAAACCCGCCATCAAAATAACTTAATCGAGGTAATTCTCTTTTACCCAAAACATTTAGAAAAGAATTATAGGCATTCGTATATAATGTATCACTAGCTACAGTATTTGGAGCGTTTACCCAATCAGGATCTTTGCTCCATGCTCTTTCAGAAAAAGCTAATAATCGAGGTAAAAGCATGTATTCAAGTCGCTGTACCGTTCTAATATTTTCGCCCCATAAAGCGCTTTGCAAACCAACAATGTTAGTTTTGCCATAATCTGTTAAGCGTTGTTTTCCAACAAATATATTCGGATTAACCGGTGCTCCATTTTTATCAACTTTTACGTTTTTAACATAATCGTATGGAATAAATGAATATGGTTTTTCAATATCGATATATCCGCCCCAATAATAACCAGGCTCATCAAATGAATTATTATAAGCCAAATCAAAATAAAAGTTAGAAACGCAACTTAATACAACCTTATAACCAGCATTAGCTAGTTTATATGCCAGATCCTCATTTCCATCGCCAATTGTATTGTTCCAAACCTCGGCCTGCAAGTTTTCATTTACAAATTCAGGATTAGGTAAATAATAAGGTTTGCCATCCAATTTAGTTTTATGAAGAGCCATTTCTTCCCAACCAGAAAGGGTAACACCTTTGTCTTTTAAAAACTCATTTATTGAATCATAAAAATAATTCCAAAGATCCTGCGTATCTTTTATTTCAGTATGGTTTAGTTTTATGGCTGCAAATGATGGCGATTTTTCCCATGCACCTAAAGGCACTTCATCACCCCCCCAATGTATACTAGTTAGGGGTACGTCGGCATCTTTGTACATGCTAACAATATTATTAATAATGGCTTCAACAAAATTAAGAGTTGATGGTCTGGAAATATCCATTACATTATCATTCCAATTCTGAGCGGAACTGTATACAGATTTATCATCAGGGTCAGTTAATAGATATTTTTCAGCCTCAATCTTTAACCCTTCGGCCATTAAGCGGTTGTACCGGGCCTTCATAGCAACTATCGCAGCACGCGCATGACCTGGAGCTTCAATTTCTGGTACTACTTGTATATGTAAATTATTGGCATATTTAATAATGTCAATAAAGTCGTTTCTTGTATAAAAACCAGATCCTACACGTGCATCTTTTTCGCCACCTGTTCCGCCGGAACCATACGAAGGAGGAAGAGAAAGCTTTGAATCAAGCGTATGACTTCTTTTGCCTCCAACTTTAGTTAAATCGGGAAGGTATGGTATTTCAAGCCTCCAGCCTTCATCGTCAGTTAAATGAAAGTGAAACACATTCAGTTTGTATTGCGCCATCAAATCAAGTATTTTCAAAACTTCGCCCTTAGTTTGGAAGTTACGGCTAACATCAAGCATAAATGCACGATATGGAAACCTCGGCTCGTCCTTTATTTCAACACAAGGAATATTAAACTCCTTTTCTTGCACGCTAAACAGAAATGGTTTAATTAAGGATTTGATTGTTTGAACAGCGTAAAAGGCACCAGAAGCCGTTGAGGCTTTAATATTAATTCCTTTGGTTGTCACAATTAATTCATAAGCATCTTTTTTCAAAGAATCTACATAAATAATTGAAATGGGTTTTGTAACGGTTAGTTTTGGATTCACATCCGCCCTACTCCCAATTAAGCTATTTAGGTAATTTTTTAAATCGTTCCCCTCCTTATCAAACCTTAAATTAACTGACACAGTTTCTATTAAGGAGAACCTATTTAAGTTTAAAACATCTCCTGTTTCTTTATATTGAAGTGGTGTTGGGAATACTTTTACAAGTTGACTTTCAGGAATATCCTTAATTGATTTATTTTGTTCGTAGATGACAGATGGTTTTATAGTGTATTTTGAACTTAAATCAAGTGATTTTAAGTTTAAATTACCTACATTATATCCTTTATCTGGAAGTATATCCCAAACTAAATAAAAACCATCTGGAGCATCGGTTATATTTAAGATAGGTTCTTTAGCAACATATTCAATCCTTACTGAGGTTCCAGGTTTAATTTCTGAAAAATTACTAAGTGGGGTTAAGCTAAAAAAGTCGCCATTTAAAAATTTTATTTTAGCATTTTCAGTCACAGTATTAGAATCTACCATTCGCGACGAACTAAAATACATTGTCCAACCTGTAACTGGAAAGGGGATTTTTCCATTATTTGAAATAACGAGTGCATTCAAGGAATTTCCGGCACTTTTATAATTATTTTGAATAGCCTCCCAGGTTATGGTTATATCGCGCGAATTAAAAGGCGGTTGAGGTTGTGGCTTTATTTGCGCTAAGCATTTTATGCATGCCAATAATAAAATGATAACTGGTAAAATTTTTCGCATAATAAAAATTCCGTTTATTGAAAAAGTTTTTATAATTTAAAACAAATAAAGTTACTCAAAAATAGTTTTAATTTTGTTTTTTTGATGGCTAAGGTAACCATTCAAAAAATTCTATTCTAATAAAATTTTACTTTTTAAAAGTAGGTCAAGGTAGTAAAAATCAAGGTAATATACAGAATAAAATTTAATTGTTTCTATTAATTTAATTTATGCTTTTTAAAAGAAATATTTTTATTTCAATTAAATATTCGGAGTAGAAATCCGCCATATAAATGATAAAAGAAATTGAGATAGTTTGCCAGCCTGTGCAACATAACAACCTTATTGCGTTAAAACAAATTGTCGCTTCGGTAACAAACATTCCAGAGAATAAAATTACTTCATTAAAAATAATAAAACGATCAATTGACGCTCGCGGGCGTAATGTTGTTTATCGTATGCTAGTGATGGTTTTTATTGAGGAGATTTTTATTCCTGAAGTTTTTACCATTAATTTTAAGAATGTAAAGGACGCAAAGCCTATTATAATTGTAGGCGCTGGCCCGGCAGGGCTTTTTGCAGCCTTAAAGTGCATTGAATTAGGCTTTAAACCTATTATTTTGGAGCGAGGTAAAGATGTTAAAAAAAGAAGACGTGATTTAGCTAATGTTAATAAGCAGGGTACAGTTAACCCCGAATCAAACTATTGTTTTGGTGAGGGAGGTGCTGGCACTTATTCGGATGGTAAGCTCTATACACGGTCAACCAAAAGAGGGGATATAAATTCAGTATTAAAAACATTTGTAGCCCATGGTGCAACCGAGGATATTTTGATTGATGCCCGTCCGCATATTGGTACAAATAAATTGCCGCAAATAATTTCTTCCATATCCCAAAGCATCATCAATGTTGGTGGAGAAATACATTTTGAAACCAAGGTAACCAATCTTTTGATTGCTTTTGGAAAAATAAGAGGAGTTAAAACAAATTTAAACAATGAATGGAATGCCGAAGCAGTTATTTTGGCAACAGGACATTCGGCAAATGATATTTTTGAGATGCTGCATAGACAACATATTTTGATTGAGCCCAAACCATTTGCTTTAGGAGTAAGGATAGAGCATCCCCAATATATAATTGATAATGCTCAATATCATTGCCAATTGCGCGACCCCAATTTACCACCAGCATATTATAATTTGGTGGAACAAGTTGAAAATCGTGGCGTGTTTTCTTTTTGTATGTGTCCAGGGGGTATCATTGCACCATGTGCTACTGCCGATAGTGAAATTGTGGTAAATGGTTGGAGCCCTTCAAAAAGGAATAATCCCTTTGCCAATTCAGGTACGGTAGTGCAGGTAAATTTGGAGGATGTAAAAGGGATAGGGGATAATCCACTAAAGATGCTAGAGTTTCAACAAAATATTGAGCGAATCGCTTTTAATGCTGGAGGTGGCAAATTGGTAGCCCCTGCACAGCGTATGATTGATTTTGTGGAGAACCGTCTATCAAATAATTTACCTTTAAACTCCTATATACCCGGGGTTAAGAGTGTTGTACTCAATGAGGTTTTACCTAATTGGATAAATACAAGACTTAAAAAAGCGCTACCTGTTTTTGGGAAAAAAATGAAAGGATATTATACCAATGAGGCAATTTTAGTTGGTGTTGAATCAAGAACTTCATCGCCAGTAAAAATACCTCGCGATAAAGAAAGTTTACAGCATCCTCAAATTCATGGCCTATTTCCTTGTGGCGAGGGGGCCGGTTATGCCGGCGGTATCATATCTGCTGCAATTGATGGTATAAATTGCGCTATTGCAACATCAAAATTATTATTATAAATACAACCGAAGCTTTAAAACAAAACCCGGAGCAAGTTTTATTGGGTAACCCTTGGTATGGAGATGCTATTTTTACCATAATTGAATGTGTAAATTTTGAGACCGCTTTTGAAAAGCCAACATGTGCTTCGCATAGTATTGCTAAAATAGTTTTGCATATGTTATCATGAACAGAGGGGGTGATGGATAGGCTTAATGGATTGAATGCCCAAACCCCTTAAAGCGGTGATTGGCCTGAGGAAGGTTAACCCGCCGAACATAAATTGCAAACATATGTCAATGATTTAAGCTTGGTTAACGTAAATTTAATTCAAGTTATTCATAACTTTGCTGTGGGGGAATGGGATAATTTAGTACATGATGATAGACAAAATGAGCAAATAAACACCCACAAACAATTGGTTGAAGGTTTTATAAAATACCAGGTTTACCACGCGGGGCAAATAAGCATACTTCAAAAATTAAACAATGGCTAACAAGAAAACTTTGATATTAGGTGCTACCACAAATGCTGCTAGATATGCCTATTTGGCTGCAAATAAGTTAATTATGCATGGGCATAGCATTGTAAATGTTGGCCTTAAAGAGGGAATGGTAGCTGGTGTACCTATTGAAAAAGCAGAAACCATACACCCCGATATTGATACAGTTACTTTATATATTGGCCCAAACCATCAGGCGCCACTATACAATTACATACTAAACACCCATCCAAAAAGGATTATTTTTAACCCGGGTACTGAAAATGCTGAACTACAGCAACTTGCTAGCAGTAATGGCATTGAAACTGAAAATGCATGCACGCTGGTTCTGCTCTCGATTGGAGAGTATTAATTAAATTCTTGGCCTTTATTTTCTTCCACTTTCAATCACAAATTGAAGTTTTTTTTCGCAAAATATTTTAAAAGATTTAATAGACAAAAATAGTTGGTAAAACCTTTGTAATAATCTGTTTTACAACAAGATATAAGGAGCAAATTGAAATTGATTTCAATTTGCTTTTTTTGTTATATGAAATCGTCAAAAAAAGGCGTGTTTGAA
>CAITEP010000022.1 GCA_903891475.1 uncultured Mucilaginibacter sp. | reverse complement strand
ACAGTTCAAACACGCCTTTTTTTGACGATTTCATATAACAAAAAAAGCAAATTGAAATCAATTTCAATTTGCTCCTTATATCTTGTTGTAAAACAGATTATTACAAAGGTTTTACCAACTATTTTTGTCTATTAAATCAAAATTAATAAAGATATTAAAAAAGGTATCTTACTTTTCCGAAGGCAAATTAACAGTTTAAAGCTCACTCAAGCAAACGCAAATGTGATATTTTACTTTTTCTAGAGAAAATATTTATGCAATAGGCAACTAAGTAGCCTAAGGAATTCTAACAATTGTTTAATAATAAGAGCAGGCATGCGGTCCAAATGCTAGGAATACAAATGGTAATTAAAATACTTTCCAAATATAAAAATTCAAATATCTGTACCAGCCTTATTTTGTAAATTTTGCGGTAATAATAATCTATAGATTACTGTAATACAGGTTGAACCTATTATAAAATTGATTACAAAGGTTATTACTTGCAAGCCCGGCGTGAATTTATAAATATGTATAAGATACAACTGTCTTACTTTAGGCCATAGATTGCAATTTATAGTATTTAATTGGGAAAGAATTCAAATCTTTACAAGGCAATAATTAAACTTTTATTTTTTATAATTACTTTATAATAAATTTAAACTCATTTTACTTTAAATGCTGAAACATCCTTAAAGCTAAAGTTTCAATATCTTTATTGCGAGCTAAGGTACTAATCCAGTTTTTGGGAATATTATTATAACCATAATACAGACCTGCCAAACCGCCTGTAATAGCTGCAACAGTATCTGTATCCTTTCCTAAATTGGTAGCTTTTAAAACAGCATCCTTATAATTTTCAGATTGTAATAAGCACCAAATGCTTGCCTCTAAAGAGTGTATCACGTAACCACTGCTTGAAATTTCAGCTTCATTAAGCAAGTTTATTTGGTTGCTAAATAATCTATTAAATAGTTCAATCTCCTTTTGATTAATTGAAATCGATGCTAAAAATTCTGGGGCCGATTTTTGTAAATTAGCATAAACTTGAAATTTATCTAGTCCATTAATTATCCCCAAGCCAAACTCAATATAATAAAAGCAAGCAATTGTAGACCTAATATGTCCATGTGTTATTGATGCAACCTCTTTTATAATTTTAAAACGCTCATGTATTGGTTTATCTTTTACATAAAAAATTATGGGCAAAATACGCATCAATGCACCGTTACCATTGCTGTCTTCGTCAAAATCTCCTGCTAAAGTAGGTTCGATTCCTTTTAATAGCCTATCAATTGCACGTTGAGTTGTATTTCCAATATCAAATACCTTACCCCTTGCAGCCCAATAATTGGAATATCGCCAAAAAATAAAATTATCAGCAATTATATTAAGGTCATAATCTTTAGTCAGTGCTTCAGCCAAGCAAAAAGTTAATGAGCCGTCGTCAGAAAACGTTCCGGGAGGAAGATTATAGGTTCCATAACCAATCATATCAACAACAGGTGATTTCTTAATTTCCTCCCTACTCTTAAATTCAACGGGAACACCTATTGCATCGCCAATGCCTACGCCAAAAAGTGCTCCGAGGTAAGTATTTAAATTAACTTCTGCCATAAGGTTTCTAGATTTTAATGATTTTTGATACGGTAAGTAAATAAACAAAAAAACTTACAAAGTTTAAAACCTTGTAAGTTCATTGGTATTTTTGGGGTAAATGATGGGGCTCGAACCCACGACCCTCGGTACCACAAACCGATGCTCTAACCAACTGAGCTACATCTACCGTTTTGTAGGGCACAAAAATAGAAATCTTCGGCCGATTTACAAAGTCTTTTTTTGATTATTGTGATGATTCATATTTTTGGGTTTATAGCGTATTAACTTTGCCACCTCCAAGTTATTGAAACTAATTAGTTAACAACAACATACAATAATGGTCATAGCTTCTTATATTACTTGTAAATTACGGTAACCTTACGCTATTAAAACAAACGAGCAAACATAAAATAGTAAATTTGTGCATGGCAGAGCAAATAATAGAATTAAACGTAACAGGGATGCATTGTAATAATTGTGCCCTATCGGTTCATAAACTTCTCGAAAAAAAAGGTCTGCAAAATATCCATGTCGATTTTGCTAGCGAAGAGGTTAAGTTTACCAACCAAAAACATGCAGACCTTGATTTAATAAAAAAAGATATAGAAGGTCTTGGATACAAAATTGTAGATGACCCCGCCAACCAGATAATACCATTTTATGATAAGGTAGAAAATAAATTTATTTTCTGTTCCTTACTTTCGGCTCCATTGCTATTGCACATGGTTTTGCCTTGGCATTTTTTACACCAACCTCTTGTTCAATTAATTATTTGTACGCCTGTATATTTGGTAGGCTTGTTTCATTTTGGTAAAAGTGCCATCAACTCCATTAGGGGTAGCATGCCAAATATGGATGTTTTGATATTTACTGGCTCCACAGCCGCGTATTTTTATAGTTTGATAGGTACCATACAAAACTTGGGTGAACACTATCAATTTTATGAAACTTGTGCCACCATTATTTCATTGGTACTGCTTGGCAATGTACTCGAAAAAAGGTCAGTCACCCAAACAACCTCCGCTATAAAGGATTTGGTTAAAATTCAGCATGTAACTGCAAATAAAGTTGTTGATGGTAAAATTGAAGTGATTAATGCCAAAGAGGTACGTCCAGGTGACACACTATTGGTAAACCAAGGCGATAAAATTCCTGTTGATGGAGAGGTACTTTCAGGCAATGCATCGCTTGATGAAGCAATGCTAACTGGTGAAAGCATGCCAGTTGATAAGGAAAAGTATGATAAAGTAATTGGTGGAACTATAGTTATAAATGGCAATATAAAAATGATTGCCACCAAAGTGGGTTCAAACACCGTGCTTTCACAAATAATCGACCTGATGAAAAAAGCGCAGGGTGCTAAGCCCCCTATACAAAAATTGGGCGATAAGGTAGCAGGTATTTTTGTCCCAATTGTAATTATTATCGCTCTTATAACATTCGGGATTACCTATTTTGCGATACATACCAGTGCGCAAACGGCCATTATGAATGCGATTGCTGTTTTAGTAATTTCATGCCCTTGCGCAATGGGATTGGCCACTCCTACCGCGGTAATGGTTGGACTAGGCAGGGCTGCAAAAAATGGCATTTTAATTAAAGGCGGAGATACCATTGAGGCGGTTGCCAATACAAAATATGTTGTTTTTGATAAAACAGGCACCCTTACAACCGGTAAATTTAAAATTCAAGACGTAAAAATTGAAGATGATCTAAATATTGAACAGATTAGAGGCATTATAACGGCCATTGAAGAGCGTTCAAACCATCCAATTGCAACTTCTTTAGTTAGTGGATTAGTAGCACTGCCTCAAACCAAAATCATATTAAAACTAGCCAAAGAAGAAAAAGGTTTGGGTATGCGTGCTGAAGATATTGATGGAAACAATTATTTTTTAGGTTCGGGTAATAAGGACTTAGATGATGTATTTAATTTATCGCTCTACAAAAACCAAATTTTAATAGCCCATATTGCCATTGATGATGAAATAAAACCTGAAGCCAAACAATTGGTAGCCGAACTTAAAAAAATGGGGATCATCCCAATTTTGTTAAGTGGCGATAAGATAAGTCGTTGTCAAAAAGTTGCCAAAATTATAGGAATTGATGAAGTTCATGGCGAAATGTTACCTGATGATAAATTGAAAGTTATTGATATTTACAAGCAAAAAGGTAAAACCATCATGATTGGCGACGGGATAAATGATGCCCCAGCCCTAACCCAAGCCGATGTGGGTGTATCGATGAGTGGTAGTAGTCAGGTAGCTATCCAATCAGCAAGTGTGGTTTTGTTAAATACCGATTTATATTCTGTAGTAAAGTTTTTGCAAACAAGTAAACATACTTTAATTACCATAAAACAAAACCTATTTTGGGCATTCGCCTATAATTTTGTCGCCATACCCTTAGCTGCATTTGGTTTTCTAAACCCTATGGTTGGCGCATTCGCAATGGCATTTTCGGATGTCGTGGTAATTGGTAATTCACTCCGCTTAAAAAAGAAAAAGCTTAACTAGTTCATTATTTCATACTTATCTAAAGTAGTTAAATTTAGCGATTTAAGTGCTATCGATTTGATGATTTACTACCTTTATGAGCTAAAGTTCAAGTGTTTTTATGATGATTGAAATTTTTACTGACGGTGCCTCGAGCGGGAACCCTGGCCCCGGAGGTTATGGTGTAATACTACGTTCAGGTAAGTATTATAAAGAATTGTCGGAAGGCTTTCGTAAAACAACCAATAACCGCATGGAGCTTTTGGCGGTAATAAAAGCTTTGGAGGCTTTAAAAAATCCCAACCAAGCCGTCACCATCTACTCCGACTCAAAATATGTAATTGATGCCATCGAAAAAAAATGGGTACAGGGCTGGCTTGCCAAAGGATTTAAAGACAAAAAGAATAAAGACCTTTGGCTAAGATACCTAGAAATCAGCAAATTACATCAAATAAGTTTTAATTGGGTAAGAGGCCATAACGGGCATCCTGAAAATGAACGTTGTGATGAACTTGCGGTAGCAGCTTCGAAACAAAAAGACTTATTGATTGATACGGTGTTTGAAACCGAGGCTGCTAAAGGAGAAATGTTTTAAGTTATATTGGTGAATGGTTGAGTGGTGAGTGGCGAATAGTTAATAGTGAGATTTGAGTTGTTAATTTGATTAATGGGTTTATTAAAGGTTTAAATTAAAACTCTGAAATTAAAAAGCTAGACTAATTCAATTATTTGCAAATCATGAATTTTATCACCCGAAATATTAAACCTAACTAGAGTTCTAACCTTTTGCCATCCATGTTTTCCTGCAGCACCCGGGTTTATATGAAGGCACTTTATTTTTTTGTCGTAAATTATTTTTAGTATATGCGAATGTCCACATATAAATAGTTTAGGTGGGTTTCTGTAAATTTCTTCTCTAACCAATGGACTATATTTATCAGGATATCCTCCAATATGGGTAAGCCATACATCTATATTTTCACATTCAAACCGTAAGTTTTCTGGGTAACTTATTCTTACTTCACCGCTATCTATATTTCCAAAAACAGCTTTTAAGGGTTTAAAATCAGTTAATTTATCTGCAATAGCTATATCCCCAATATCGCCAGCATGCCAAATTTCATCAACATTTTCAAAATGCTTAAATACTGCATCATCAAGGTAGCTATGCGTATCGGAGAGTAAACCTATCTTTGTCATTTATTATTAAAAAGCTAAAAAATAAGGTTGTAATATTGTTCGGTAACCTTCTGAATACACTCCTATGCTGTCATAAATAATAAAGTCCTCAGTATCAAAAAATACTTCCTCTAATCCAAAACAAATAATTTCTCTGTGTACTTCAGAATCTTTGAATGATTTTATTTTAATCAACTTTATACAGTATAGTCTATTTTGAAGTGCCAATTCCCTTGTAATTTGTGCTACCTCAACTGGCAATATTAACCAAAAGCATCCATTTGCAGATAAATGACTTGGAATATTTTGAAGTAAAGTTTCAAAAAATAATAGGTCGGCGTGCTTGGCTAATGATTTCTTTTCGGCTGGCGATAACAAAGAATTGATATAAAATGGCGGATTGGAAATAATTAAATCATATTTTTTTGGTGGATCCGCCTTGAAAAAAAGTTTGATATTAGTTTGGTAAACTCTTAACTGCTTTTTAAATATTGAATTGTTAAAATTATGTTGCGCTGTTTCAGAGGCGTCTTTATCAATTTCAACTGCGTCAATTACTGCATTGTTGTATTTTTGTGCTAACATTAAAGCAATTACACCTGTTCCGGTACCTATATCTAAAATACTCTTAGGATTATTCATTTCAACCAAAGCACCTAATAAAACACCATCGGTATTAATTTTCATGGCACAATTGCTTTGATCGACGGAAAATTGTTTAAAGCGGAACATACGCGAATTTGAGAAATATTTTAGTTCAGACAATTTTAGGAATTAGAAGCAATGAAAATCATTTAAATCTATGAGTAGTCCTGCTAAATTCTTTCTATTTCTCAACAAGCTCAATAGGTAAGCCGTCCGGATCAGCAAAAAAAGTAAAACGTTTGCCAGTATATTCATCTATCCTTATGGGTTCTACTGATATCCCTTTGATCTTTAGATGATTAATGGTTTGTTCAATATCATCAACCTCAAAAGCTAAATGTCGCAGACCGCAAGCCTCAGGCTGTGATGGTCGAGCAGGTGGGTTTGGAAACGAGAAAAGTTCAATTTGGTATTGATTGCCCACTTCTAAATCAAGTTTATAGGAAAGCCTTTCTTTCCTATAAACTTCTCGTACTATTTTTAAACCAAGTACATCAGTATAAAAGTGTTTTGATTTTTCGTAATCGGCTCAAATTATAGCAATATGATGAATTTGGTTTAGCTTCAGCATTATTCGCCCAAAATTTCATGGAGCACGTTATCATACACCATCTTCACATCATTTATATGGCCAAATAATTCCTCGTCAATATTTAAAAATCCATTGGTAACAGTGCCCAATAAGGTAAAATCAACCTCACTTGTAGCCATCATTTCAATAAATCGTTCTTGGTCTTCTTTTGCCACGCTTACTACCACTCTGCCTTGAGCTTCTCCAAATAAGAAAGCATCCTTACGGATTGAATTATCAGTTTCTATTTCAAATCCTAATCCATTACTTAATGATGATTCTACCAAGGCTATATAAAGGCCACCATCGGAAACATCATGTGCAGACAATACAACTTTGTGTTTTATTAGTTCCTTTAATACTTGATGCATGGCATATTCCTTATCCAAATCAAAATAAGGTGCAGGAGCAGTTATGATTTTATGGTATGATGCCAAGTATTGTGAGGAGGCAATATCATTTACCGTTTCCCCAATCATATAAATTAAATCACCTGGATTTTTAAAATCGGTAGTCATCAAGTTATCCAAGTCATCCATAACGCCAAGCATACCAATGGTAGGGGTAGGAAAAACAGGTCCTTCGTCTGATGATTGATTGTAAAAGCTTACATTTCCACCAGTAACTGGTGTTTCAAATTTAAGGCAAGCTTTGCTCATGCCTTTAATGGCACTTACAAACTGCCAATAAACTTCGGGCTTATAAGGGTTGCCAAAATTAAGGCAATTGGTGATGGCCACAGGCTCGCCACCTGCACAGGTTATATTACGAGCAGCTTCCGCTACGGCAATAGCGCAACCCTTTTGAGGGTCGGCGTATACGTAGCGCGAATTGCAATCCAACGTTAGTACAATGGCCTTATCAGTATCCTTCACGGCTACCACAGCAGCATCACATGGGCGATTGGTAGTCATGGTAGAAGTTCCTATCATGGAATCATATTGGTCGGTCACCCACCGTTTTGAAGCGATATTAGGGTGAGCAATTAAATGCTCTGCTACATCTATTAAACTTTCAGGTTCGGGTACACTATCAATTTGAAAATGCTGGTTTAAGCGGAAATAGGCAGGTTCACGGTATTCACGCTCATAAACAGGAGCACCACCACCTAATACAAGGTCGTCCGCGGGAACATCAGCTACCAATTCGCCATTCATAAAATATTGCAGACGTTTGGTATCGGTAACTTCACCAATAATGGCGCAGTTTAAATCCCATTTATTAAATACGGCCTCAACTTCTTTTTCCCTTCCTTTTTTAACAACAATCAACATACGCTCTTGCGATTCGGAGAGTAAAATCTCAAAAGGCTTCATGTTTTCCTGACGCATTGGTACTTTATCCAAATCAATTCGCATTCCATGTTCGCCCTTGGCCGACATCTCTGAATTTGAACAGATAATACCAGCAGCGCCCATATCCTGCATACCAATTACTGCACCGGTTTTTATCACCTCAAGCGAAGCTTCTAATAATAGTTTCTCTTGAAAAGGGTCACCAACCTGTACCGCAGGTAAATCATTAATTGAATCTTCGGTAATGTCTTTAGAGGCAAATGCGGCGCCATGGATACCATCTTTTCCAGTAGCTGAACCAACAATATAAACGGGGTTACCTACTCCGTAAGACGTTGCTGAAGCGGTTTCGCCAGCTTTAACTATACCTGCCGAAAAAGCGTTCACCAAAGGGTTTACATTAAAGCAATCATCAAAAAACAATTCGCCTCCTACGGTTGGTATGCCAAAGGCGTTGCCGTAATGACTAATCCCTTTAACTACCCCTTTCACTAACCATTTGGTTCTATCCAAGGTTAAATCGCCAAAACGTAAAGAGTTTAATTGCGCGATTGGTCTGGCACCCATGGTGAAAATATCACGATTAATACCGCCAACACCAGTGGCTGCACCCTGATAAGGTTCTAATGCGGATGGGTGGTTATGCGATTCTATTTTAAAAGCACAACCAATACCGTTACCTAAATCAACCAAACCAGCGTTTTCTTCACCAGCCTTAGCCAGCATTCTAGGGCCGTCTTTTGGTAACTTTTTAAGCCAGGTAATTGAATTTTTATAAGAGCAATGTTCGCTCCACATTACCGAAAAAATTGATAGTTCGGTAAAATTTGGCACTCGGCCTAATATTTCATTTATTCTTTCAAACTCTTCCGGAAGTAAGCCTAGTTTTTTGGCAGTTTCAACGGTAGTAAGCTCCTGTTGCCCCATTTAATGTGTTTTTATTGAGCTACAAAATTAGGAAAAAAGCTGGAAGCAGAAAAGAAAGTGCAAGGCTATTAATATAACCTTTGCACTTAAGTGATATAGAATTTAGGAATATTATTCGCTTAGTTGGAAATTGATGGGTATGGTATACCTTACCCTTACTGGTTGACCATTTTGCATACCTGGCTTCCACGCTTTTGCTAGCTTTAATACACGTAAAGCCTCTTCATCAAAGCCATGCCCTGCAGCCCTATCAACCGTCAAATTTGATAGACTACCATCTTTTTCAATTATGAAACTAATAAATACTTTACCACTAACCTTTTCATCTTGCGCAGCGTCGGGAAAACGCAGGTTCTTATTTAAAAACTTGCTCCAAGCTTTTTCACCACCTACAGGTTCGGGCATTACATCTAAACCAATATTCATATGAACTGATTCATCTACAGTAGGTTGGGTGCCATTTCCCTCTGAAGTGGATGGTAATTCATTACCATTCCTTGGTTTTCCTTGAACCGTTTCATTGCTAATAGTAGCAGTAGCTAATTTGGCAGTTTCAACAGGCTTTTGGCTTATTTGGTCAGGAGCAGCAACAGGTGGGAGATTTTTGAGTGTTGCTACAGCTGGTGGCAATGTTTTTTGCTTTAATGGTTTTAGAGGAACTACATTTTTTTTAATCGGATCAACCGGAGGTTTTATATGTGGATCAATTACTACCACTAAACCTTTATCATGAGAGGTTGATGATTCAACATTTTTGCCTTTTAACAAAAATGATAATCCAATTAGAACTGTTAAGCCCGTAAAAGTAATTCCCATGGCACGAACCATGGTACCAGCGTAGTTTTGCCTTAATTCATAAGCGCCATAATTTTTGTTGCGGTGGTCAAATACAAGATCGAGCCACTCGGTCTTGTACAAATCAAATTTTGAGATAAGCATATTGATTGAAATTAAATTTTAATATTTAACGTTTTTCAAACATTAAATATTACTTAGTTATTGCAACTTTGTAACTTTTAGTAATATATCAATCAATTGTACAGAAGTTTTAAATTTTGATATTTAGGGATGGAATTATTTAAATATTAATAATTAAATGCAACATTGTGTATTTTAATCACCATTTATCAGTCACTATTTTTTTCAACTTTTCCTCTTTTTTAGGAATATTAAGTAAATAAATTTTCAGTCGTTCTGCAAATTGTTTACAAAACAAGCCAGTCTCATTCAAATAAGCATCTGATTCCTTTTTAGAAAGCTCATTGTTTATAGATTCTAATGCCATTTCTTTACCCAATTTTGGAACAAAATTACCATAACGGTCACGCTCATAAGGTATATAGGTAAAATTTGTTAGCCAAAATCTATATTTCTCATCTTTAAATTCAATATTCAAAGAATAATTAACTTCCCCTTGTTCATGCTTAAAAACAGAAGAACCTGAATAAGTTAAAAATTTACCATCGCATAAAATATTTATATTTTTTAATGGCGATTTAAAGACAACACGAGGAAATAAGGTTTTTAAAAATAATAACCCTCTGTTGTGTAATGTATCAGCACTTAATCCTTGCATCTCATTAACCCCATAGTAGATATACTTATTATGCTCATCAAATGATAGCAACTCCTGTTGGGCATTTGATAGTTTTGACAAGAAGATAAGGAGTAGGATGATTAAATTTCTATTCATACTATAAAGATAAAAGCCGTTTCGATAATTCGAAGCGGCTTTTAAAATTATTTTTAAAGGTAAATTTAAAAAGCGTATACAGCTGCGAATACAAATTGGCTTGCTGAACTTGTGAAAGAACCTGATGTGCTTCCGGGGAAAATTTCACTTTTAGAGCTACTATCTAACCTAATTTCAGGAATAATTGTTAATGGCCCCGCTTTAATATTTGCTGTAAATGTGTAACCCATAACAGAATTTCCTGAACCAGGACCTACCGGAGCATATGTTCCAGTTTTAGTAGTAAAATACTCAGCCCTTAACCCTAAAGTTACTGCTTTTGAAACTGCCAACTGAGGGTACAAAGCTACTCCTGAAAATCCACCGGTATAACCTTCACCAGCAGAAAAATCAGCAGCATTTAAACCTAATTTAAAGGCACTTGTAATTTGATAATTTGTTGTAAGATCAATTTCAGTTCCGGAAGCTGGTCCTGTTGCTAAATTAATATAGGCAGTCCAATCTTTTATTGGAGTTAAGGTTAGTTGGGCACCAAAAGTATTAACCTTAGAACCTGATTGATAAACATTCCAATAGTCATTAAAAATACCTGCCATTAAGCTTACTTTATCAGAAAAAGTATAAGTTGCTTTAAAACCAGCATTTTGGAATGGACCATTGGTAAATAAATAGGAAGTAGAATAATTAAAATTGGCAGCTGGGCTAATCACTTCATAACCAATATAGGTAGCCATGTAACCCATTGAAAGATTAAACTTACTTGACAAGTTGTATGAAACATACAAATTTTGGATATGATAACTTGAACCAACAAGAGTTTTACCTAAGGCGTCAGGCAGGGATTCATATTGCCCCCTTGGACCGAATGATAATTCACCTACAAAAGATGCATTTCCCACAGTTTTCTTTAACCCAAGGTCAATCATGCCAATTGAAAAAGAGTTTTGTTCATTAGCAAAACTAGTTGGAATGCTAGGTTTACCAGAAAAATCATATTTGTAGTAGGTATCAACAGAACCGCTAAAAACCAATGGAGGATCGGGAGTTGGAGCAGGAGTGGCGGCAGCGGCAGCTTTACCAGTGTCGGCTGGCATAACGGAAGCTTGCGCACTATAAGTAAATGCTGTTAAAGCTAGTGCACCTAGCATTAGTAATGTTTTTTTCATGTTGAAAAGTTATTTTAGTAATATTAGTTTGATTGATTAAAATTTTGAAACACTTGCTTAATCCTTAAGTTTATTCCAAAAAAAATTATTTTATTATTGTTAATAACTTGTGCAATTGGTTAATCTATTGTCGGTTTTAAATTAACCAATTACACAAGTGGTATTAGAATTTTATTATTTAAGCAGCAACTACGTCTGCATCTTCTAAATCATAGGCAGCAGCACCGTGGTCAAATACATCCAAGCCACCCGGGCCTGTTTCGCCATGAGCTTCAACCCTTAATTTCCAAGGATGTGGTAAAAGCATGATAAGTTTCATCATTGACCAAGTTACTACAAATACCGCAATAGCTATTGTAAACGTACCTATTGCTTGTGCTTTCAATACGCTAAAATCACCGCCGTAAAATACTCCTTTTACAAGGTTCGCGGCAGAATTATCAGGACCATAAGGACCAGTTATACCAAATTTACCACAAGCAAATAAACCTAATGACAGCGTTCCCCAAATACCGGCTAAACCATGAACAGGAACAGCACCAATTGGATCATCAATGCGTAAGTATTCAAGCAATTTAACACCTCCGAATACAACGAAACCTGCTACGCCACCCAAAATGGTAGCTCCAAGTGGATCAACCCAATAACAAGGGCAAGTAATAGCTACCAAACCAGCAAGGAAACCATTGATAGTAAAACCTAAATCGAATTTCCCTTTAGTTGACCCCCACCATAAAGCGGCCATCATGGCAGTAAAACCACCACCACAGGCGGCCAAAGTGGTATTGGTTGCAACACGACCTATACCTTGTACATCCATTGCAGAAAGTGTACTTCCAGGGTTAAAACCATACCAGCCAAACCATAAAATAAAACCGCCTACCGCAGCCATTGGTAAATTATGACCAGCAGGCATACCTCCACCATCGCGAGCAAATACACGACCAATGCGAGGCCCTAATACTACAGCTCCGGCTAATGAAGCCATACCACCTATTGTATGAACAACTGTTGAACCTGCAAAATCACGGAAACCTTGACCTAAACTTTCAAAGAAATTTCCTTTTGAACCCATTAAAGCTAACCATCCATCAGGACCCCAAGCCCAGTGACCGATAATTGGATATATAAACCCAGTAACACCGATACTATAAAGGATATCGCCACGGAAACCAGTACGACCAATCATAGCGCCAGAAACTACAGTTGAACAAGTGTCAGCAAATGCGTATTGAAAAATCCAATGTGCAATAACCGGAACACCGGTTGTTAAATAAGCGTCAGGAGTACCTTGTAAAAAGAACCAATGGAAACCAATAAACGCGTTTCCATAACTAAACATAAAGGCATAACCTATAGCATAAAATAAAATACCGCAAAGACAAGTATCAAAAATACATTCCATCAAAACATTCACTGTTTCACGCTTACGGGCAAAGCCTACTTCAAGCATAACAAAGCCTGCCTGCATTGCAAAAACCAAAAAGGCTGCAACTAATGTCCAAACGGTATTAATTGCATTCATTGTATTTGTTGAAGAAGTTAATATGGATTTTTCTAAAGCCGAAGTATCAGCTTTTGCAGCAACAGCTGCATGAGAGGCGGTACCAAATAACCCAGGTATTGTCATCATTGCCATTACAACAAGCCCAAGGCCTATCATTTTACCGGCAAGAATAGTTCCACCTAGTACCCATTTCTCACGAGTCAGTTTTCGGACTGAACTCAAGAGATCAAATTTTGATAAATTTACAGTCATAGTTTGTTTAGTTTAATTTAGTTTGATTGATTTAATTTTTATTATTTGTTCGAAGATCTTATTTTATATTGTGTACGGTACTTATTTTTATGTTTTTTTTAATTTTAAATTGCTTATTATATGCTTTTCGTAATTTTTTTGATGAAATTATGAATGTTTTTCAATAAATCAAAAATATATCCAATTTTTTTATATATTTTTTATAATTTT
>CAITEP010000021.1 GCA_903891475.1 uncultured Mucilaginibacter sp. | reverse complement strand
AGATTACGGGCAATTGATAAGATTTGGCACCGACCTACTCTCCCACATTTTACTGCAGTACCATCGGCTCTGGCGGGCTTAACTTCTCTGTTCGGAATGGGAAGAGGTGGACACCGCCGATATAGGCACCTGAATATTTTTTGTTAGTATTTAGTAGCTAGTATCAAGTAGCAAGATTATTTACTCATTGACTTTTTAACTACTCTACTTAACAATATTTTATTTGTTAACTGTCGTATCTTTTTACTACTTTCTATTACCTGATTATCATCTTGATACTAGTTACTAGCTACTTGATACTAAAATCCAACAATGACATATTATTGAAAGAAGTAAGTTTAAGAGAAAACAACAATATTAGTTTATTCTGTGAGCAATGAGTTGTTAGTAGTAAGTTGTTACACTCACTTTTCACCGCTCACCACTCACCAATTTACCTGCTATGAGAAAGCTTCGGGCAATTAGTATTACTCGGCTATGATGTTACCACCTTTATACCTGTAACCTATCAACGTAGTAGTCTGCTACGACCCTCAATGGAAGTCTCATCTTGTGGCTAGTTTCGCACTTAGATGCTTTCAGCGCTTATCTATTCCCAACGTAGCTACTCTGCAATACAGCTGGCGCCATAACAGATTCACCAGAGGTTAGTCCAACCCGGTCCTCTCGTACTAAGGTCAGCCCCACTCAAACTTCCTGCGCCCACAACAGATAGGGACCGAACTGTCTCGCGACGTTCTGAACCCAGCTCGCGTGCCACTTTAATGAGCGAACAGCTCAACCCTTGGGACCTTCTCCAGCCCCAGGATGTGACGAGCCGACATCGAGGTGCCAAACCTCCCCGTCGATATGAGCTCTTGGGGGAGATCAGCCTGTTATCCCCAGCGTACCTTTTATCCTTTGAGCGATGGCCCTTCCATGCAGAACCACCGGATCACTATATCCGTCTTTCGACCCTGCTCGGCTTGTCTGCCTCACAGTCAAGCAAGCTTATGCTATTGCACTCCGCGTACGGTTACCAAGCGTACTGAGCTTACCTTTGAAAGCCTCCGTTACCTTTTTGGAGGCGACCACCCCAGTCAAACTACCCGCCAAACAATGTCTCCGTCAATGACGGATTAGAAACCAGATACAGAAAGGGTGGTATTTCAACGTTGACTAAATGACTCCTAGCGAAGCCACATCACAGTCTCCCACCTATCCTACACATCCTGTAGCCGGTTTCAATGTTAAGTTGTAGTGAAGGTGCATGGGGTCTTTCCGTCCCGTTGCGGGTAACCGGCGTCTTCACCGATACCACAATTTCACCGAGCTCATGGCTGAGACAGCGCCCAGATCGTTACACCATTCGTGCAGGTCGGAACTTACCCGACAAGGAATTTCGCTACCTTAGGACCGTTATAGTTACGGCCGCCGTTTACTGGGGCTTCGATTCAATGCTTCGAATTGCTCCTAACATCCCCTCTTAACCTTCCAGCACCGGGCAGGTGTCAGGCCTTATACTTCATCTTTCGATTTTGCAAAGCCATGTGTTTTTGTTAAACAGTCGCCTGGGCCTTTTCACTGCGGCCTCGATTGCTCGAGGCGCCCCTTCTCCCGAAGTTACAGGGCCATTTTGCCGAGTTCCTTAGCCATGATTCACTCGAGCACCTTAGGATTCTCTCCTCGACTACCTGTGTCGGTTTACGGTACGGGTTTTTATAACCTGAAGCTTAGCGGGTTTTCTTGGAAGTCTGATTACCTGAACTATCACATCCCCCGAAGGTTCAATGTACTATCAGCTTTCAGCAGAATCGGCGGTCTTTCCAACCAACTCTATACCTACAGCCTTTAACGAACTATTCCGTCAGTTCGCGTCAGTGTCACTACTCCGTCACCGCATCGCAGTTATAAAAAGTACTGGAATATTAACCAGTTGTCCATCGGCTACGCCCTTCGGCTTCACCTTAGGCCCCGACTAACCCTGATCCGATTAGCGTTGATCAGGAAACCTTAGTCTTTCGGTGGGCGGGTTTCTCTCCCGCCTTATCGTTACTTATGCCTACATTTGCTTTTCTATTCCCTCCACAGTCAGTTACCTTCCTGCTTCTCCGACAAATAGAATGCTCCCCTACCAGTGCATTGCTGCAATCCATAGCTTCGGTATACCGCTTGATGCCCGTTTATTATCCATGCCCGATCGCTCGACTAGTGAGCTGTTACGCACTCTTTAAATGAATGGCTGCTTCCAAGCCAACATCCTAGCTGTCTGTGCAATCGGACCTCGTTAGTTCAACTTAGCGGTAATTTGGGGACCTTAGCTGATGGTCTGGGTTCTTTCCCTCTCGGCCCTGGACCTTAGCACCCAGAGCCTCACTCCAGCGTATATTATTAAGCATTCGGAGTTTATCTGGATTTGGTAGGATTTGACTCCCCCGCACCCAATTAGTAGCTCTACCTCTTAATAACTTTACCGCCAGGCTGTTCCTAAAAACATTTCGGGGAGTACGAGCTATTTCCCAGTTTGATTAGCCTTTCACCCCTACCCACAAATCATCCGGAAACTTTTCAACGTTTATCGGTTCGGTCCTCCAGTACCTGTTACGGCACCTTCAACCTGTCCATGGGTAGATCACAAGGTTTCGCGTCTACCCCCTCTGACTATACGCCCTATTCAGACTCGCTTTCGCTTCGGATCCGTGTCTTAAACACTTAACCTTGCCAGAGAGGAGTAACTCGTAGGCTCATTATGCAAAAGGCACGCCGTCACTACTTTCGCAGCTCCGACCGCTTGTAAGTACACGGTTTCAGGTTCTATTTCACTCCCCTGTTCGGGGTTCTTTTCACCTTTCCCTCACGGTACTGGTTCACTATCGGTCTCTCAGGAGTATTTAGCCTTACCGGATGGTGCCGGCAAATTCCCACAAGGCGTCTCCGACCTCGCGGTACTCAGGATTCCACTATCCTATTATCCATTACCCGTACGCAGCTCTCATGCTCTATGGCCGGGTTTCCCACCCCGTTCCGGTTTTGTTTAATTATCATGTTGTGGTCCTATAACCCCCAACCTGCCGTAACAGGTTAGGTTTGGGCTTCTTCCCTTTCGCTCGCCACTACTCAGGAAATCACTGTTGTTTTCTCTTCCTATGCTTACTTAGATGTTTCAGTTCAGCACGTTCGCGCATTTATGCAACTATTCTTCAAATAGTTAGGTTTCCCCATTCGGAAATCCGCGGATCAATTCATATTTGCTGATCCCCGCGGCTTATCGCAGCTTATCACGTCCTTCATCGCCTCTGAGAGCCAAGGCATCCCCCGTGTACCCTTTCTTACTTTCTTCTACTATACCGCCTTTTGCTCGGTATGTATGCTTTTTGTTCCATTGTTTTTGTTCTAGGTTGCCCGTTGCAGGTTGTAGGTTCGCACCTACTACTTACTACTTGTAACTCTTAACAAAAAACAACTTCCCTACTGTTGTCTTCTCTTTTTTTACTTCTTCCAATATGTCAAAGAACTTTTCTTGGTTACATGTTGCAGGTTATAAGTTGTATGCGCAATGTCTTGCCAATCCTAACTTATTCCTTTTCAACTTTCTTCCAAAACGTGGAGAATAACGGATTCGAACCGTTGACCCCCTGCGTGCAAGGCAGGTGCTCTAGCCAGCTGAGCTAATCCCCCTTAAGATGCGTTTGTGTTGTGGGTTGTATGTTGTGGGTTGTATGTTATGGGTTGAACGTAGTGGGTAGCATGTTTCAGGTTATTCCTGTACTTCTACCTCCAAATCAACTTATAACTTGCAACCTATAACTTGCAACTTTCAACCGCTCAACTTAACCTCGTAGTCCCGAGCAGATTTGAACTGCTGACCCCTACATTATCAGTGTAGTGCTCTAACCAAGCTGAGCTACAGGACTGTTTTCATTGATTTCGGATTTCGGGCTTTCGATTTCGGATTTTTTAACCTTATCTCGTAAACCGTAACCATAATTTCTTACAATCTCGTAACCCAGATGCTTATCTCACCTTACTTCAGGCTTCATCTTTTGGGTTTCCTTTTTTTCAATTTTGATTGATTGATTTACTGATTTATTGATTTTTCTTATTCAATAATTCAATAAGTCAACAAATAAAAATTATAAGAATAGATCATGTAGGTAACAGCGATTCGCTGCTAGTCTTTAAAGAGTGATTTTTATGGATACTGCTCCAGAAAGGAGGTATTCCAGCCACACCTTCCGGTACGGCTACCTTGTTACGACTTAGCCCCAGTTACCGGTTTTACCCTAGGACGCTCCTTGCGGTTACGCACTTCAGGCACCCCCAGCTTCCATGGCTTGACGGGCGGTGTGTACAAGGCCCGGGAACGTATTCACCGCAGCATTGCTGATCTGCGATTACTAGCGAATCCAACTTCACGGGGTCGAGTTGCAGACCCCGATCCGAACTGTGAACAGCTTTTTGAGATTGGCATCCTGTTGCCAGGTAGCTGCCCTCTGTACTGCCCATTGTAGCACGTGTGTAGCCCCGGACGTAAGGGCCATGATGACTTGACGTCGTCCCCTCCTTCCTCTCTATTTGCATAGGCAGTCTGTTTAGAGTCCCCACCATTACGTGCTGGCAACTAAACACAGGGGTTGCGCTCGTTGCGGGACTTAACCCAACACCTCACGGCACGAGCTGACGACAGCCATGCAGCACCTAGTTTCGTGTCCCGAAGGACTGATTCGTCTCTGAATCATTCACTAACTTTCAAGCCCGGGTAAGGTTCCTCGCGTATCATCGAATTAAACCACATGCTCCTCCGCTTGTGCGGGCCCCCGTCAATTCCTTTGAGTTTCACCCTTGCGGGCGTACTCCCCAGGTGGAATACTTAACGCTTTCGCTTTGCCACATACAGTATATCGCATACAGCTAGTATTCATCGTTTACTGCGTGGACTACCAGGGTATCTAATCCTGTTTGATCCCCACGCTTTCGTGCCTCAGCGTCAATCATACTTTAGTAAGCTGCCTTCGCAATCGGTGTTCTGTGACATATCTATGCATTTCACCGCTACTTGTCACATTCCGCCTACCTCAACTACATTCAAGCCCATCAGTATCAAGGGCACTGCGATAGTTAAGCTACCGTCTTTCACCCCTGACTTAATAGGCCGCCTACGCACCCTTTAAACCCAATAAATCCGGATAACGCTCGGATCCTCCGTATTACCGCGGCTGCTGGCACGGAGTTAGCCGATCCTTATTCTCAGAGTACATTCAACTTCGTATACATACGAAGATTTATTCCCCTGCAAAAGCAGTTTACAACCCATAGGGCCGTCTTCCTGCACGCGGCATGGCTGGTTCAGGCTTCCGCCCATTGACCAATATTCCTTACTGCTGCCTCCCGTAGGAGTCTGGTCCGTGTCTCAGTACCAGTGTGGGGGGCCATCCTCTCAGATCCCCTAAACATCGTAGCCTTGGTAAGCCGTTACCTTACCAACTAGCTAATGTTCCGCATGCCCATCCTTGTCCTATAAATATTTGATGTTAAAATGATGCCACTTCAACATGTTATGCGGGCTTAATCTCTCTTTCGAGAGGCTATCCCCCTGACAAGGGTAGGTTGCATACGTGTTACGCACCCGTGCGCCACTCTCATGGAAAGCAAGCTCTCCAATCCCGTCCGACTTGCATGTATTAGGCCTGCCGCTAGCGTTCATCCTGAGCCAGGATCAAACTCTCCATTGTATAATGTCTTAGTTTAACCACTGACCCTATTATTAATAATAGAATCTGTTTATAATTATCTTTTTACAGTATCCTATCCTCTTTATTCTTAACAACTACTCGGAAACTTTCTCGCTCCCTTTCGCCATTACTCTACATGATTATCTATACCTTATAAGAACTTTTCGCTTTCACCATCCCGGCTCAAGCTTTATATCGATTTCGCGATTTTATTCGCAATCAATTTCTAAATTTTATCACCCTAAAGTCGCTCTAGGGTTACCCTCGTTTTGGGTCTGCAAAGGTACGCTTCTTTTTTACTTTTGCAAACTTTTTATTCCTTTTATTTTCTCCCCTCTTCTTTATCTCCCTCATCCCTCCGCCTTACCATCTCCTACTCTTCCTCGTTTGCGGGCTGCAAAGGTACTCGGTTTATTAAATAAAACAAATAGAAATAGAAAAAAAAGCATAGTGTATTTGCAACACTTTGTATATCAACATAAAAAATTTCTAATCCAATATAATTTGATACTGAAGACTACATAGTTTAGTTAAAGAAGCTTACATTATTAAAATTGGCCAACCTTTAACATACCATAAACAGCTGTTAAAAGATGTTAAATAGGATATTGAAAGGTACTATATATGCATAAGCGTTATATATTAGCCGATAAAATAAATAATTGACTGATTTATATTATATACCTATCTTTGCAAAATGTTTAAAAAACTAAAACTGTTAATAGCAATTACAGTTACCTCGCTCATTATTGTATTTAATAGCTGTAAAAGTAAATATGAGAAATTGCGTTCAAGTAATGATAATGCTAAAAAATATTCGGAGGCAATTAAATACTATAATAAAAAGGAGTATACCAAGGCATTAGGGTTATTTGATGACCTTGTTACCCGTTATCGCGGGCGAGCAGAAGCAGAGGATTTATTCTACTATTATGCCTACACAAACTATAAGTTACGAGATTACACTTCCGCAAGATATCATTTTAAAACATTTGCTGACACCTACCCTTCAAGCCCTCGTGCTGAAGAGTGCAGATTTATGGCCGCTTATTGTTACTACCTTGATTCACCTATATTTTCACTCGATCAAGAAAATACAAATAAAGCTATTGAAGCACTTCAACTATTTATAAACCTTTATCCTAAAAGTGATCGAGTTGCGGAAGCGAGTAAATTGATACAAGCACTGCGTGATAAATTAGAGGATAAATCATTTGCAAATTCAAAGCTATATTTAACCATCGGTGACTATCAAGCAGCAGTAATAGCGTTTAATAATACTTTACGTGATTATCCGGACACTAAATATGCGGAGGAATTGGAATTTTTAATAGTTAAAGCTCAATATCTTTATGCACAACATAGCAGAGAATTTACTCAGGAAAATCGATACGGGCTTGCAATAACTTATGCCGATCAGTTTTCTGAAAAATATCCCAAGAGTAAATATCTCCGAGATGTTCAAGATTACAAAAAGAGCAGTAGAAACGGTATTATAAGAACTAAAAATTTATTGGAAGCAGCATTAGGTGATCCTAAATTGACTAAAAAAATTACGTCAAAGGATACAGTTGCCTCTCAGCCACCATCAGAAAAAGGAAATAATAACAAGAAAATAGGAAATTAACATGGATTTGAACAACTTAAATAATTCTAACAAGCCGGCAGTAGCGTCTAGCACAATTACCCGTGATTTACGTGAATTAGACACACAAACCGATAATATCTATGAATCATTGGTCATAATGTCTAAACGTGCCAACCAAATTTCAAATAATATAAAAGACGAGTTACATCAGAAGCTTTCAGAATTTGCCTCATCAAATGATAATTTGGAAGAGGTTTTTGAAAACAGAGAACAAATAGAAATTTCTAAGCATTACGAAAGGCTTCCAAAACCTACTTTAGTTTCAATTCAAGAATTTTTAGATGATAAAATTTATTATCGAAATCCTCAAAAAGAACAATAAGCTCTTTTTTAACACTTGATAATTATCTTAAGTGTAATTTAAAAATTGAACATTCACATATTTGAAATTAATATTCAATGAGGTGAGTGTTCAATTTTTTTATGAATTTTTACTTCATCCAAATAGAGTGTAATAAGTAAATAGGCTATTTTGTTCATTTTTTTTTACATTTACCTAAATTATCTGCTTTGATTATTAATTATCTATGCTAACTGGTAAAAAAATTTTATTGGGAGTATGCGGTAGTATTGCTGCCTACAAATCGGCAATTTTAATAAGATTATTGGTAAAAAAAGGAGCAACAGTGAGGGTAATCATGACCCACGATGCGGTTAACTTCATTACTCCATTAACACTTTCAACCTTATCAAAAAACCCCGTATTAGTTAATTATTCAAAGCCTGAAACCGGAGAGTGGAATAACCATGTTGAATTGGCATTATGGGCCGACCTATTTCTAATTGCTCCAACGAGTGCCAATACGTTAGCAAAAATGGCTAATGGTATTTGCGATAACCTATTATTAGCAACCTATTTATCTGCAAAAAGTAAAGTTTATTTCGCTCCGGCAATGGATCTTGACATGTGGAAGCACCAGGCCACTAAGGCGAATATTAAAAAACTACTCTCTTATTCAAACATCTTGATACAACCCGGTGAAGGTGAACTAGCAAGCGGGTTAGTTGGCGAGGGTAGAATGGCGGAACCTGAAGAAATCATTAACTTTTTAGTAAATGACATTAATAAACAATTGCCACTAAAAGGTATTAAAGTGTTGGTTACTGCTGGTCCTACTTATGAGGCTATTGACCCTGTAAGATTTATTGGGAACCACTCATCCGGTAAAATGGGCTTTGCAATTGCA
Organism: uncultured Mucilaginibacter sp.; assembly: GCA_903891475.1. GTDB lineage: Bacteria > Bacteroidota > Bacteroidia > Sphingobacteriales > Sphingobacteriaceae > Mucilaginibacter. The sequence continues at coordinate 296,415 of CAITEP010000021.1, read as the reverse complement.
GATGAACTCACTTTATTAGGTGCTGAAGTAACTATAGTAACAGGACCAACTAATCAAATAAATAAAAATACAGGAATTGAAAGAATAAACGTTACATCCGCAAAAGAAATGTATGAAGCTTGCTTAATTAATTTTAAAAAAATTGATGTATGCATAATGAGTGCGGCGGTTGCAGATTACACTCCTGAAAATATTGCTCCAATTAAAATTAAAAAAAAGGAAGCTAAGTTTAATATTGAACTAAAGAAGACAGAAGATATCTTATTTAATCTTGGTAAACTTAAATCAAAAAAACAAATACTGGTAGGCTTTGCACTTGAAACTAACGATGAAGAACATTTCGCTTTAGAAAAGCTAAAGAATAAAAATTTAGATTTTATTGTATTAAATTCTTTAAACGATGAGGGTGCAGGTTTTAAGAAAGACACTAATAAAATAACCATCATAGGCAAAGACTTAAAAAAGACCACCTTTAATACCAAAAGTAAAGAGGAAGTAGCAATTGATATCTGCCAAAAACTTATTGAAACCATGAATAAATGAAGACATTTTTAATAACATTTTCTTTTTTATGTGTTACAATTATATGTAACGCCCAAGACTTAAATGCCAGGGTTCAAATAGTTTCTCCTAAAATACAATCTACCAATAAAAAAGTTTTTCAAACACTTGAAACTGCCATGAAGGAGTTTTTAAATAGTAGAAAGTGGAGTGCAGATATTATTTTACCTAAAGAAAGTATAGATTGTAATTTTATTTTGAATATTACCAGTTGGGATGGTAGCAGTACATTTGGTGGTGAGCTACAAGTGCAATCGTCAAGACCGGTATTTAATACCAGTTATTCAACCACCTTATTAAATATAAATGATAAGGACATTTCATTTACTTATACTGAAGGTCAACCAATAGAATTCTCAGATCAAAACTTTCAAAATAACCTTAGTTCTATATTAGCGTTTTATGCTTACATTATTGTAGGTCTGGATTATGATTCATTTTCAAAATACGGAGGTAACCCTTATTTTACAGCTGCTCAAACATTAGTCACCAATGCTCAATCTGCTTCTTTTGTAGGTTGGAAAGCCTTTGATGGCTCAACAAATAGGTATTGGTTAATTGAAAACCTTACTAATAAAATTTACCAACCTTTGAGAGGTTTCATTTATGATTATCACAGGAACGGTTTAGATGTTATGGCAGATAATCGTACTAAAGCCTTAAAAGCTATAATTGATAATTTACCAGTTCTAGCTCAACTGGATAGGCAACGCCAAGGGGCAATGTTTCCTTTGATTTTTTTTACTTCAAAAAGTGATGAATTAGTATCTATTCTTACTAAAGCAGATCCTCAGGATAAAATAAAGGCAATGAATTTATTAAGCCAAATAGATCCATCAAACGGTTTAAAATACAAGACTTTACAGAAAAATTAGTTTAGATCTCTTTTATATCGTTTATCTTAACCCAACCCTGATTTCCATTTGCAAGCATTATTTTCATCCAACCATTTTGGTTGTCAATTATGTTTACTTTGGTACCATCATGCAATATTAGTAAGGTTCCAGAACCTTCGATAGGGGCATTTTTTACAGAAACTGCTCCGCTAAAAATAATGCCTTGTCTATGTGACTCTAAATACTCAGTTTGCCTATTTGAAATAAAAATGAAAATAAATCCCAAAATATAAAATGATAAACCAACAAAAAAAGTAGTCTTTTTTATTAGTATAGTATTCGCAAACAAATATATTACCATTAAAACAGAGGCTATAAAAATTAATAATATATTGACAATTGATAATAAATCAATAGGCCAACTAAGAATAATTTTTTTCATCCAATTTGATAAGAAAAACTCGGGTGTTTCCTCAATTTTATCACTAATTTTTGAATTTGCAAACTTGATATTAAAGTTTATGTCATCGTCGCCAGGAGAAAGTTTATGAGCTTTTTCATAAAATAATAAAGCATAGGCAAGGTCTCCAAGTCTATAATAAGCATTGCCCATATTAAAAAAGAGGATTGCAGATTGATAGCCATCTTCATTAATGCGTTTATAAACAGCTAATGCCTCTTTATAATTACCCTTTGCATATAATGAATTACCTTTAGCAAAGGCAATTTTGGCATTTTGAGCTGCAAAAACAACAGTTGGCAATAAGGATATAAAAACTAAGCAAACACTTATAAATTTATTTAATTTCATTTTCCAAATCATTAATTATACCTTTCGCTTTTTCAAAAACTTCTTGTTCTGTAATATGACTTACCGGCGCGTATCTAGCCATTTCGCATAAATCAAGCGTTTCTAATAGTTTGTTTATCAATTCATTACTTACCGCTTTTTTATTTAGTGTAGTAGTTAGGGTATCTCTATTCAGTTCTGCGTATAAAATATTAAGTTTATCACTTAAATATCCATACAAGCCCTTAAACAAATCTTCATAAAAGCCTTTAGTATTATTTGTCATCAGTTGTTTTTGAGCATTTTGAAGGTGCTTCGCCGCAACTTTTCCAGCTTGTCGGTTTTTAACTTTTACAATGTCACTATTGTTAATAAGATACCATCTACGGTATGCATAAATTCCTACAAATGATAACGGGCCTGACAAAAGGAGCAAATAATACAGAAAAGAGTCGTAAAATAAATCATTAGGGTTACTTAAATTGTTTGTATCGTTTTTAATATATCGAATATCCTTATCTAAAACTCTTACATCCTGCTTATTATCTCCAACCAAAGCAGTAACATTGTTCTCTGAATTACCCTTTTCAACATGTATTTGAAAAGCTTTGGTTGAAAGGGAGATGTACTTATTGGTTTCAGGATTAAAGTAGGAAAATTTTAGTGGATTAATTGTGTAATCACCTTTATGCCTAGGTATTAACAAATAATTATAGGTACGCGTTCCTGATACTCCGCTTTCAGTTTCATTTACAGAATCGGTTATTTTAGGGTCGTACTTTTCAAAATCTTCAGGAAAAGAAGTACTTAAATCTTTTAGTAATTTAATATTTCCAGTACCTGTTACTTTAACTTTGTAGTTTAATGCCTCATTGGCTTTTAAGGATGTTTTATCTACTGATGTGGATACCTTAAAACTGCCGACTGCACCAGTAAAACTACTTGGCTTGCCATTTTCAGGAAGTTGCTTTACATGAATAACAACAGGTAGGCTTTTTGCCTGATATTTTACTTCTCTATATGCTCCAAAAAACTGATCCATTATGTCTTTTGCAGGCATAGGTTGCTTTACGAGAAAGGTGATTGAAAATGGCTCCAATGTTATGTTACCAGAATGTTCAGGGAACAATATAGCCTGTTTAACATCAGCTACATTATACCTAACTCCTTTGTATGTTTCTATATGAAATTGTGCTTGTTGCTGCGAACTTTTAATTTCCTGGCTCCAAAAGCCGTTTATGTCTGGAATTTTATCAACTTGACTTTGGATTATATCTACTCTAGTGTACACCCTGTATCTTAAAGTTATTTGTTGACCTTGGTACACATTCTGTTTATTTACCTCAGCTTTTAAAAATAAAAGTTTGGATAAATCTGCACCCTTAGCTTCTATTACACCTTCTTCCGACTGGCTTTGTGATTGACTATTTTGACGTAAAGGTTGCCCTTTTACAACTTTAATTTTAATTGGGTTTGTAATTAACTTATGCCCATTTACTATCATTGAAGCGGAACCAATTGTAAAATCACCTTCTTTAACAGCCATTAAAATATAGCTAACCGAAACACTAACAGTGGTATTTCCGTTTATAGAGGTAATGCTATTTGATTCGTTAGAACCAGATAAAACCTGGAAGCCATTAAAATTTGGTGGGCTATATTGACTTGCATTGCCTTCGGCAGAAAAAGTAACTTCAAATTGCTCGCCGGTTCCTACGGTATTTTTATTAACTGAAGCTACAAATTTGCTATCCTGGCTAAATAATAACACAGACCAACACAGTAATATTGCTAATAAAATAAACCGTTTATTCATTATTGCTAAATTTGATTTAGTAAAACAAATGTCTTAATATACTGAAATAAATTAATGATTGCATTAATACAAACCTTTTATAATTACCAATCTTTTGATATACTAAGTTTAGTTCCTGTAGGTTTTTTGTTTTTTAATTTATCCTGAGTTTGTTTTTCGCTATTGTTCAATGCTTCCAGCATACGCTCCGCATCCTCTTTTGATAATTTATCAGGCTGCTGTTGTTCACTTTTTTGATTGTTTTTATCAGCATTCTTATTATCCTTTTTTTGATTTTGCTGATCTTTCTTATCCTGATTTTTATTATTCTGCTTATTATTATCTTGGTTTTTATTTTCCTTTTTTTGATTTTGCTGTTTTTTAAGCATTTCTTGCGCATAGGCAAGGTTATAACGGGTTTGCTCATCCTTTGGGTTGAGCATCAATGATTTTTTATAAGCCTCAATACCCTCCTCTATTTTTTTATTAACCAAATAGGAATTACCAAGATTATGTAAGGCTCCGGCAGCAACATTCTTATTTTTATTATTAGCTTCCGCTATTTTATTAAACTGCTCACTAGCATCCGAAAATTTTTTTTGGCGGAAGAGCGCATCACCTAAGTTAAAATTTCCTTCCAAAGTTTGACCCTTTTTTTCAACTGCTTTACGATAATTAGCCTCGGCCTCATCATACTTTTTTTGTTCGTAGAGGTCGTTCCCCTTTTTAATATAGCTTTTTTCTTGCTGAGCACTTAATGAGCAGCAAGAAAGAATCATCAATAATAAAATAGTTAGTTGTTTCATTGGTTTTTAACTTCAAATAACTTTAAACTACTTAACCTTAAATTCTTACGGTTTGATATAAAAAATTCAACCATTAACAATAAAAACGCAAACCCTATAAAAAACTGAAATCTATCTTCAAAGTTTTTAAAGGTTTTACTATCATAAGTTTTTCTTTGTACTTTATTTATTTGATCCATTACTATATTTAAACCACTATTTGCATTGGTAGCCCTCACATAAGCACCCATGCCGGCGGCACTTATTTCTTTACACATAGTTTCATCCATTTTACTGATAACAGTGTGGCCTGCACTATCAGTATGAAACCCTGCTTGTTTACCGTCTTGTATTATTGGCACCGGCGCACCGTTTTCAGAACCCATCCCAATAACATTTACCATTACATCTTTATTAGCAGCATATTTGGCAGCAGTAATGGCATCGTCTTCATGATTTTCGCCATCCGTTATAATAATCATGGCTTTACCTGTACCATTTTTAAAATCAAATGATTTCATGCCCAACTCAATAGCCGAACCTATTGCTGTACCTTGCACAGGCACCATGGTAGTGCTGATGGTATTTAAAAATAGTTTTGCTGCCGAATAATCAGTTGTTACAGGTAATTGAACAAAGGCTTCGCCTGCAAAAACAATGATGCCAATACGATCATTATGCAAATTATCAATTAACTGGGCGATGGCTTGTTTTGCGTTTTCTAACCTGCTTGGTGCCATATCTTGCGCCAACATACTGTTTGAAACATCCAGCAAAATCATCAAATCAGCACCTTTACGTTTTTCTTCTTCCATTTTTGAGCCAATTTGAGGGTCGGCCAATCCAATAATTATGAAAAATATTGCTGTCAAAAATATTATAAATTTAAGCCAAGGCCTAGATAATGATACTTCAGGTATCAGCAAGGTAACTATCTCTTTATCGCCTAAACTTGCCAATGCTTTTTTCTTCCATCTATTAACCAAAATAAAAATCAATAAAAGAAATGGTATTAAAACAATGCCAAATAAAAATTCAATATGTTCAAACCGTAACATATATTAAGTTAATGCTCCTTTCAGCAATGTATTTTTAAAAATAAACTCCACTAATAAAAAGAAAAAAGCGATTAATGCAAAAGGCAAAAACAATTCGGTTTTTTTATGGTATTGGGTTACATCAATTTTGGCTTTTTCTAACCTATCAATTTGCTCATAAATATTTTTCAGTGTTTCATTATTGGTAGCCCTAAAATACTTACCACCCGTAATATTAGCTATCTTATTTAAAGTACCTTCATCAACATCAACCGGCATTTTTTGATATTGAACTCCAAAAGGCGTTTGAACCGGGATGCGGGCATAACCATGGGTGCCAATACCCACTGTATATACCCTTATGTTAAACTTTTTTGCAATTTCGGCAGCGGTTAATGGAGGTATTGAACCAGTATTGTTTGAGCCATCTGTCAGCAAAATAATCACTTTACTTTTCGCATCACTAGTTTTTAATCGATTTACAGCGGTTGCCAAGCCCATGCCAATTGCTGTTCCATCATCAATCATTCCGTTTTTTATATCCTGAAATAAATTAATTAAAACATCATGGTCAATAGTTAAGGGGCATTGTGTAAAACTTTCACCACTAAAAATAACTAGACCTATACGGTCATCCGGTCGGTTTTTAATAAAATTAATAGCAATGTTTTTTCCGGCCTCTAATCTGTTTGGTACAAAATCTTCGGCCAACATACTACCTGAAATATCTGAAGCAATCATGATATCTATACCCTCTGTAGTCGAATTTTGCCAGCTCAATGAAGTTTGCGGTCGAGCCAGAGCAACTATAATTAAGCAAACAGCCATGCATCTTAAAACAATTGGAAGGTGTCTAAAATTTGCTACTCTATTTTTGCCTTGTAACAAAAATCCTTTACTTGCTGAAACTGCTAAACTTCCTTGCAGCAATTTTTCGCGCCAAATATACCAGGCTATCATGGCAGGAATAACAATCAGAAACCAAAAAAAACCTGGCTGAGCAAATTCCAAACCATTAAACATTTTCGTTTTCTCCTTTCAACGATCCGGTGGTTTCAACTTGTTGGGTTTGGATTACAAATAACATTGAATTTTCCATACTCAATTCGTTCTCATTAGGTAATGGCTTTTCTTTTGCAAATTTTACCAAATCGGCCAATACCAAAATTTGTTTGAGAATTGCCTTGTTATCATCGGTAATATCCAGGGGCATTAAACTCGCTATAATTTCATAGGTAGTTTTTTCGTGTGTTTTAATTTGGTACCTTTTCTCCAAATATTCTCTCAAAATATCTGTTAACTCACTATAAAATAATTTAAAATCGTTTTGCTGCCATAGCTTTTTCTCTCTCAACGCTTTAAGGTTATTAATAGCTATTATATGAGGTGGTAAAGCAGGAGCCTCTATTTTTTTAATAATAGTTTTATCAGTAGGTTTTTTATACAAATACAATATAATTCCAGCTATAATAAATAAGATTAGGTAAAAACCTACTATCCATAACCAATTATCCTTCAGCCAATCCAAAAAGGTATAACTTACTGCTATTGGTTGTTTAATATCATATATACCTTTAGTGGTATCAACTTTAACGGTTGCTATTTGTAAAATAAGCTCGTTTGTTTTGGCAGTTTCATTACCGTTGCTAAATGTAAATGAAGGGATGGTATATGTGCCCGCATCAAAACCAGTAATTTTATATTCTTTATTTAAAGTAATTACTTTTGGATTTGATTTATCTACAACAGTATCGGTTTTACCTACATTTACAATTTGTATTTTAGCAACTAAAGTATCACCAAGTTGCGGAAAGCTTACTTTTTCTTTTATTGGCTGATTAACTGTAAAGTGTAAATAGGTTTGCTCGCCTATTCGGATAGTGCTTTGTTCTAATTTAGCCTCGGCTTTTATGCTTTGTGCTGCTGATTTGAAATTAAAGCAGATGGTAAAAAATAAAAGCGTAAGGATCTGATATAAAATTTTATGTTTCATTTTGATCACTTTCTGCTTTCCCTTTCCTTAAATAAGGTCATTAATGGTTTTACGTATGATTCGTGCGTACCAATTTTGGCATTATCAACGCCCGATTTTCTAAAAACATCTTTCAATGCCGCATTTCTTTTTAAGGCATCTAATTTATACGCTTGCCGTACCTCTTTATCACTGGTATTTATCCAAAGCAATTGCCCGGTTTCTTCGTCTTTTATAGGGATGAGCCCAAGATTCGGAAATTCTTCTTCGTGTTTATCAAATAATCTTAAAGCGATAATATCGTGCTTTTTATTGGCCATTTTTATTTCCTTTTCAAAATCAGGACTGATAAAATCTGATATGATAAAAGCGGTGCATTTCTTTTTAATGGCACTTGTAAAATACTTTAGCGCCATGGCCACATCAGTACCTTTATTTTCGGGTACAAAATCAATCAGTTCCCTAATAATCATTAGAATATGGCTACGACCTTTTTTTGGTGGTATGAACTTCTCAATTTTATCGCTAAAAAATATAACCCCCACCTTATCATTATTTTGGATGGCCGAAAATGCTAATACCGCGCAAAGCTCAGTGGCTAAATCTTGCTTTTGTTGGTTAAAGGTTCCAAAATTTTCTGACCCACTTACATCCATCAACAACATCACGGTAAGCTCACGCTCTTCATCAAAAACCTTTACATAAGGGTGGTTAAAACGCGCTGTAACGTTCCAATCTATAGTCCTAATTTCGTCGCCAACCTGATATTCTCTTACTTCACTAAAGGCCATTCCCCTACCCTTAAAAGCAGAATGGTATTCGCCCGAAAACAAGTGGTTACTTAACCCCCTGGTTTTTATCTCAATCTTCCTAACTTTTTTTAGCAGTTCTTTGGTGTCTTTTGCCATAATTACCTTAAAACATGTAAATAGCTTCCGCCTTTTGGAGGAATGACTTTAACTTTAATCCATTAAACATTTGTTTAATACCTTATAGTTTACGGTACTTCAACTGCATTTAATATACCAGTAATTATATTTTCGGTGGTCATGTTTTCGGCTTCTGCCTCATAGGTTAAGCCTATACGATGACGCAATACATCGTGACAAATTGCCCTAACATCTTCTGGTATTACATATCCTCTGCGTTTTATAAATGCATAGGCTTTTGCTGCCAACGCAAGGTTTATACTTGCCCTTGGAGATGCTCCATAGCTTATTAAATTTTTATAATTAGCCAGTTTATATTGCTCAGGGAAACGAGTCGCGAAAACAATGTCAATAATATATTGTTCAATTTTCTCGTCCATATAAACTTCCCTGACTACCTTCCGTGCTTTAATAATGTCATCAGGGTGCACAATGGCGGTAGGCTTAAGCATGCCCAGAGGGGCAATGTTCGCACGCACTATGCGTTTTTCGTCCTCTTTGGTTGGGTATCCAATCACCACTTTTAACATAAAGCGGTCAACTTGTGCTTCTGGCAGTGGATAGGTACCTTCTTGTTCAATTGGGTTTTGTGTAGCCAATACCAAAAATGGATTTGGGAGTGGGAAAGTATTATCACCAATTGTAACTTGACGTTCCTGCATGGCTTCCAGCAATGCACTTTGTACTTTCGCAGGCGCACGGTTTATCTCATCGGCCAAAATAAAATTCGAAAAAATTGGCCCCTTCCGTACTATAAATTCTTCCTTTTTTTGGTTGTAGATCATGGTGCCTACTAAATCGGCAGGGAGCAAGTCGGGTGTAAATTGTATTCGGCTAAAATCGGCTTGTATGGCCTTCGAAAGGGTATTAATGGCCAAGGTTTTTGCCAAGCCCGGAACCCCTTCCAATAAAATATGCCCATCGGCTAGTAAACCAATCAGCAAACGTTCAACCATGTATTTCTGACCAACAATTACCTTGTCCATTTCCATTTTCAAGAGGTCAACAAATGCACTTTCCCTCTGGATCATTTCATTAATGGCCCTGATATCTGTTGAATACGATGATGTGCCCGCTGAGGCAGGTGTAATTGTTGTATTGTTACTATCTAATCCTTCCATAAATTATTTTGTTTCCAGGGTGCAAACTTAATAAGAACACTTTTTTTTTCAGTGGGTAAGCAATGGTTGTATTTGTTAAATTTTGTTAAATTTCAATTTCTTTGATGTTTATTATTTGATGCGTTGATTATTGGAATTATCAGTACCGATTCTTCTAACTTGAATTCCATTAAAAAAATCAGAGGTATAAAATTCAACCCTTTAAAGTATTAAAAAATACCTAACTTATACTTATTAATGCGCATCCCCTTTTTAATTGAACTGTAAGCCGTATTACGTCAGTGTACTTGTTTATTTTAAGAGTTTGCCAGTTTTTTTCACCAGGATACAATACTTTAATAATATGTCTTTGATTTAAAAAAGCTGAAGAGGGCAATTTAATAATTACCCGAACATTGTTTTTATTACCTCCAAATACCACTGGAATAATAAATTTTCCATTAACTTTAAAAATGTTAGCTTTTGCTACTTCATCTTCTACTTCTAAAACATGGGGATAAAGCACCCATTCTCTGCCTTTAATCGCATCTAAAAGTTTGCCATAGTCCAAGTAATATCGCTCCGATAGTGTATCAGTGGTAATGCAATGGTCATTTCCGGGGAATGGAACTGTGAGGAATGCTCCAAGATATAAGTGCCGTTGAAAATATGCATCTGGATCTGGAAAAAGATTATCTTTTGATGCCGTCCAAGCAATAATTGGTTTAAAAAGTGCCATTTGGGCACATAAGTTAAGGCTTGTAGGCAGGTAGCCAAATTCATCATAAATACCATCAATTTGTTCCATTAAATCGGTGCGCCTACAAAGTGGGTTGCAAAAAATAACTTTTTGGCTTTTATGAAATAATGGCCCAAGCTGTTCCATAACTTCTTTCCAAGAGGAAACTAATGAACGTGTTTTTTGCAGCTGTACCATACTAATGCCATCATCAGCATTACTATTATAAAATCGTAGCCAATCCATTCGGTCAATACAAATACCCGAAGATGATGGAATCTTAGTGATATGTAGCCTTGCCTGTTCCAATAAAAATTCCTTGTATATTGGATTATCAGGATCAAGTACAATACAATTTTCCCAGTTTGAAAACAATGGTCTATCATCCCAATCAGGTAAAATGCCAGCGGGTTTCAAGAAAGCAACCTTTAACTTACTATAAGCAAAATCATTAGGATTTTTCCAAAGCTCATTTTCGGGTATGGGTTTATTTTGGTAAGGATAAACCATTCCATTACCAAATTCGTTTAAATTAAAATAGCTGATTGTATGAAAACCTAGCTTACCAAGATTTTCTGAATATTGGTTGAGGCGGTTTATGGAAGCATAACCATCGCCTACTTTAACCCCTTGTTGCTGATATTTAACCCATAATTCATTGTCATTTTTTACAGGGGGTATAAACAATCCCATATATGGAAAGTCAAGTGAGGCTTTCCAATTCAGGCTGAAGGCCATTTGGCGATATTTAGTAGTATCCAACTCTCCTTCATAGGAAGAGTAGGCGCCGCAACCAGCTAGCTGATTAACTAATGGCTCAACTGGATAAAAATAATTAGGGTAATTTGCCACCATCCAAGCCATTCCATCTCTCCAATCAGCCTGATGTAATACTAATTGATGACAAATATGAATGGTTTGCCCTGCTCCTATCCTATGATTTAGGTGACGATAGGAAATTCCTCCTTCGGAAGAAGTATGCATTTCCAAATCAAGAATAGTATCTTTTAAAGATTGAATAAAACTTAATCCTACGTCATCGTCCTTTAAAAAGCTAGTGGCAATTGGTGTAACAAAAGCTTCCTGCGAAAGATGATTCTCTCCACCATAAACTAATGCAAGATTGGCAAAGTTGGAAGGCATAAAAGGATCTTGCCACTCATTTTTGGCATGGCTTGAATGATTGTTGGCCCAAGTAGTCCAAAACTGCATTTTATTAACCTCCACCCATTGTAACTTGCTTTCAATAGGCACAGTCCAATCACTATCTTGCCCTTTAATATAAATATCCCATTGTAAACCATAAATAGTTTGTTTAACTCGTGTTGTTATGTTACAAGCATGGTTAAAGTATTTGATTTGCTTGCGGGTGGAGATGCTATTACTATCCTTTGCTATTAATTGGTTATCATTATTTCCATCAGTAGAGGGTATAGATGCATCGAGAGAAAATGAATTTAAACCACTTTTGCTTTTAAAAAATGCCTTGATTTGCCCATTTTCAAATTTTAAATAGATAGGTTTAACCTGACTCCATCCTAATGATGGAGAACATGAAAATAAAAAACAAATGAAGTACAGGCTATGTTTGATAAACAATTGTTTCATTGATATATTTGATTAATTCTTTCATATCTAGATAGATAATTTGAAAAAACTGATTTAAAAATCCCCAATAATTAATTTTCTGGGTTAAAATAAATTAATATGCCTTTGATATGCTTTCGGTCTAGGGTAGGTCGGTTTATGAAATATAATGAAAAAGAAAAATTCGATATCCTTTTGAAGGATATTTTGATGAATTAATATTCAACTTTATTTTTCCAATACCAGGCATTGATGGCACCCCGAATAACACTTATTTCAACTTATTCACAAAATCAACAATACCACTTACCAAATCAGGTTTTATAGGCAAATCAGGCTTGGAGAAAGTATCCATATTTTGTTCTTCATCAGCCGGAGCATCTTTTAAAATATGGTTCATCCCTTTTATTTCCAGATAAACAGCTTCCGATTTTGCTTTTTTTAGTTTCTGTCCATTCTCGGTTGTAATTTGCAAGTCGGTAGTCCCTTGAATAATTAAAACAGGTTTTTTTATTGCTTTAATCCCCTTTTGAGGTACAAGTCGACACCACGACATTAAAAAATGCTGATAGCTTGGTCTAGCAATATAATATAAAGCAGGGTCAACATTGTCGGTGGTTTTGCCCTTTCGCAAGCTGTCTAAAATAGTTTTAAACTCATCTGCAATAAACTTAGGTTTTTGTTTCATTTGCTCAATTAGCATTTTATCGGCCTGTTCGCTTGGACCCTCAACTGAAATAAAAGCGCTCACTGGCTGGTCGGCTATAGCAATCATTCCAACTAGTGTGCCCTCTCCATGTCCTAAGAAGATAATTTTTGAAAATCGTTGGTCATCACTAAGTGAATTAATAACACTGACTACATCATCGGCGTAATCATCAATGCGAAGTTGCGATTCCTTAGTTGAACTTAAACTTTCCCCGACAGAACGCTTATCATATCTAATTGTTGCTATTCCTTTTTTCCCCAACTCAAATGCAAGTAATTTATAAGTATTGCCTTTAATTCCAGCTTTAGCGTTATTACCATCACGGTCGGTTAGTCCGGCATCTCCAATAATCAAAACCAATGGAATTTTGCCAGAAACATTTTTAGGCATCACCAATGAACCAGATATATTTCCTGATAATGTCTTTATATTGATTGGTGATTCAAACAAATTAGGATCAATTGGTTCTTGTTGTATAGTTTCTTCTTTGTAAGGACTTAATAATAAGCCATTGTATTTATTATTATTGTTGAGAGAAATATTTAAAAGAAAAATATTGTGCTCAAAAGTTGCTTTATAAACTGCCAATGAATTTGCATATCTTACAAAATCGGTTTTTAACAAATTACCCAATTGTGCCTTTAATTGAAGGGTGGTTGGCTTAAATTTATCTAACGGCAACGCATCTTTTAGGACTTGGCTAAATTGGTTAAATATGCTATCTATTTCGATTCTATTATAAAAATGCCTAAAGTTATTGATAGCTATTGCGTAATTTGTGGGTTCGGCTTGAGCTTCTGCTTTAAAGGTAATAAATAGTATAACAAAAAAAAATAAAGTCTTCTTCATATGGCCATAACTCAATTGTTCTTGTAATAAGGTTCGAAATTAATAAAAAACAACTTATGAATACTAATTATGAAATATTAAAAATTTAAGCCTAAAATAACCTTTTGAAGATTTAATGTTTAAAGGTAAAATCGATTCTACAAAATAAAAACTGCATACGATTTTATAAATGGCATTCAAATTAAGGTTATTTTGTATTTTATAAAACCAATGAATTAAATAGATTCTTTAGGGTTTCATTCGCATTTTCGCATAAACCAGGGTGTACTTTTGACGTTTGAATTATAGTGCTTCTTGTTGCGGTAAGCCATCGAAAACGGGATGCAATATCAAATTTACCAATTACACCCGCATCGACATCACCCTTGCAAATTTGTTCCATCGCACATAAATACTCTCGTAATTCAAGAGTATTGGCAGATGTTGAAAATGATAAAATACGATCCTCGTCTAAAATATATTCTAAGCCTAGAAATTTCTCTTTGGCACAAAATAAAATCACACCAATATTCAAAAACTCTTCCCGTTCTACCCTCGGTACATAACGGATAACCGCATATTCAAATAAATGATGCTGCATATTGGGCTTCTTTAATAAAAATTGCTGAGTTTGTAATTCTGGTTAATAAAAATTGGTAATAAGCTTTTTTATGCTCCTCTTTGGAGCTAAAAATATCTTCATCATCCAGCCATGCATTAGGAATTAATGCTACAATGTGATTAAGTACTTCTGGAGTTAATAATCTACGGATTTCTGAATCAACAAAATCAAGCTGTGTTGCATATTGTAATAAAACATGATCCTTTACTTGTAAAAATGGCTTTTTTGCTTGTTCTTCCCAATTATGCCACGAATGATGAAAGTATAATGCTGCGCCATGGTCAATTAACCATAGTTCCTTATTCCAAGTAAGCATATTTGTATTTCTAGCCGTTCTATCAACATTCATCAGCAAACAATCAAGCCAAACTATCATAGAAGCTAATTTAGGTGGAATTATTGTTACCGTTGGGTCAAAGGTAATAGCACCGCTTAAATAATGTAAAGCCAAGTTTAGTCCGGTACTAGCCTTGAGTAAATCCTGAATTTCTTCATCAGGTTCAGTCCTACCAAATGCCTCATCTAAATTTGCAAAAACAATTTCAGGAACCTTTAACCCAATAACTCGGGCAATTTCTCCACCAATAAGCTCTGAGATGAGTGCTTTTGGACCCTGACCAGCTCCTTTAAATTTTAAAACATATAAAAAACCATCATCTGCTTCGGCTATGGCAGGCAATGAACCACCTTCGCGAAGCGGCGTTACATAACGAATAACGTTAACTGTTCTTATATTCTTTGAGATTTGCATAAAAAATTACTCCTTTTTAGAACTTATTGATAAAGCTTTTCGTAACATTAACATCAATTATAATTTGCTTAAAACCGGATAAAAAAATATATTTTGAACATAAATTTTATATTTAAGCATAAAAATAAATATCACAAAAATAAATTACAAAAAAAGTGTTTGTACTTTACTTTCTATAGTTAAAACAGATTAATAATTAAATATATAAGAAATTTTTAATTTTCAATACAAGTTTAGTACTTTAATCTATATATTTAACCCATATTATTTAATATAATCATTTTTTTAAATTTTCATGAAGTTTTTACTTGGGGCTTTTATTCTATTATTTCCTACTTATTTATTTAGCCAACAAATTACTTCTACAATCTCAATAACTGTATTGTTCGACACAAACAAGCCAGCAGAAGGGGCAACCGGTTTACTATTAAAATCAGCAGACACTAGTATTTATAAATCAGGCGTAGCAAATAAAAATGGAATTATTCAATTTAAAAATGTTGAAGCTGGAAATTACTTGATTTTACTAAAACAAATCGGATATAAAAAATTATTTACTAGTATTTTCCAAATATCGGCCAGTCAAAATTTAACCTTAAACTCTGTAATTTTAAATAAAAATAACCAAGTTTTAAAGGAGATTACTATTACAAGTAAAAAACCATATATAGAAACTCAATCTGGTAAAGTTATTTTAAATGTACAAAACAGTATTGCTTCCGAAGGTAATTCAGCATATGAAATATTACAGCAATCTCCAGGGGTAAAAGTGGATGGAAGTACAATTAGTGTAATTGGCAGACAAGCTGCTCTAATAACCATCAATGGAAAAGCAACCGGAATTTCAGGAGAAGATCTCGCCAGTTTATTAAAGGGCATGCAATCAAACTCAATAGAAAAAATTGAATTAATAACAAGCGGTTCAGCTAAATATGACGCTTCAGGTGCAGGGATTGTGAATATTGTGTTGAAAAAAGATAAAGCACTAGGTTTTAATGGAACAGCAACTTTGAACACTGGTTACGGTGCTTATTATAAAAGCAATATTGGTTTAAGTTTTAATGACCGAGAAAAAAGATTTAATTTATTTGGTGGCTACAACCTAACCAATAACCTTAGCTTTCATGATTTTAGTCAAGATCTTTTTATTAATCAGCGTACTATTCTCAATGAGTATAACTCCTTTTACAACGCAAAAATTAAAAACCATAATAATTCTTTCAATTTCGGTGCCGATTACTTTATTTCCAGCAATCAAACCATCGGCTTTTTAATAAATGGATTTAATAATGAAATCTATATTGATAAAAAAAATATACTAAATGCAGGACTTCCCCCGCATATTGATTCAACTATCTATACAAATTCAAATGCGAACAGATATTTTACCAACCTTACATACAATCTAAACTATAGCGCTAAACTTAATAATAAGGGAATGCTATTGACAGCCGACTTAAATTACACTTACCACAACCGTTCATCAAAAGAAATTATTGATAATAGCTTTAATTATCCAACAAAGATTCAACCACTCAAGCCAGACTCCATTCTTCAAAATTTAACACCATCCAAAATAAATGTTTGGATAGCGACGACAGATTTCTCGACACCTTTTTCAAAGACAACTAGATTTGAAACAGGAGTAAAATATAGCTACATTGAAAGTAACAATCGCATAATTTTTAGCTCTCTGGACAATAACATATTTAAAATTGATACTAATTTTAGTAATAATTTTATCTACACCGAGAAGGTAAACGCGGCCTATGTAAATTTTATAACCAATTTGGGCAAATTTGAAATTACTACAGGCTTGAGGGTTGAAGAAAGCAATCTGATAAGTAATTTCAAAACTAACAATACCATTCAAAAAGATAACTTTACTGATTTGTTTCCTCAAATCAGGGTTAATTACTCAGGTAATGAAAACAACTCATTTTCAATTAGTTATCATAAAAGTATTGAACGACCCAGTTACGCTTTACTCAATCCGTTTAAAACTTTTAATAACCTTTACTCTTACGACATTGGTAATCCAAATCTAAAACCTTCATATACAAACAATTTTGAACTATCTTATAATTATAAACAATCCTTTGAAATAACACTATATAGTAATAATACCCATAATTCGTTCGACTTTCCCTTCTACGTTGTTGATAATAACACTGGATTATTAATTAGTGAGATTCCTAATTTTGGTGTAGTATATAATAACGGTGTACATTTAAATAACTCATTTAATTTAAAAAAATGGTGGGAAATGAATGTTGATTTTGATGGTTCTTATCAGCGCTATGTGGTTTACCCACAATTTGGCAATCTTAACAAAGGAACTCAAGATATAAAAGTTAATTTAATTCAACGTTTTACTATTTCAAAAACAATGAATGCCGAAATAACCAATTTTTATGAATCTCCTTCGTTTTATGGCCTTAAAAATTTTCAGTCATACTATTACACAAACATAGCCATTTCGAAAAAGCTATTTAACAACTTAGGTAGCTTAAAATTAAATATAGGGGATGTATTTAATACTTATCGGGACAGGTTTACGGTAAATTATGGAAATGTAAATTTTAAAGATGTTGATAAAAGGGAATCTCAAATTGTACGGCTTTCGTTTAGCTACAAATTCGGAAAATCAACTGTGAAGACTACAAAAAAATATGATACCGGAAGTCAAGAAGAATTAAAAAGGATAGGGGGAACCAATTAATAACTTTAATTAATCAACCGGAATACCCACTTATCAGGCTCATTACTATTATAAAAAACACCAACAAACTTATAAAAACATAAAAATAATCTCTTTCAAGAGCAAAACCAATAGCCGAAAACAAAACTCGCATTATTGGAGTACCTATCAATAAAATAATACCTATTTGAATAATTGCCTGCCCTTTAAAAGCTAATGCAGCAGGAATTAATTGTTTGGTATAATGCACAAAATCAGGTATTCCTGTAAACCTTCCATAATTTACAATTGAATTTCCATGCCTGTATAAAAATATCACTCCACCAAACAAAACAATACCAATAGAGAGAATAGTACCTGTTCGAAGTACTTTACCTAACAAAGCTTGCATATCAGTGTCTTTGAATTTTTTCATATTTGTATTAGGGTGTCATAATCATTTCTTAAACCTATTAAAGGACACCTTTTATTCCATTATTAATCATTTGAATAGCCAAAAAAGAAACCACTAAAGCGAAAGTATATCTAAGCCATTTTGATGAGGTGGTATTTACCAATATTTTCGAACCTGTAATGGCACCGAACAATACCCCAATTACTACTGGCATTGACAAACCGGGGCTAATATATCCTCTTTGTAAATAAACAACCGCGCTAGCCGATGCTGTAACTCCAATCATAAAATTGCTGGTAGTGGTTGAAACTTTAAAGGGTACCCTCATAATGGTATCCATTGCAATTACTTTTAGCGCGCCCGAGCCAATCCCCAATAAACCTGAAATAATACCAGCAAAAACCATCATAAAAAAACCACCGCTTATGTTATCTATTCCATAGGTAACTGGTCCGTCGGCAGTTGGATAAACCCCATCCAATCGTAGTTTCTCACCCAAATAAGTTTTCTCTTTTACCGTGTAAGCAACTTTATTTTTTAGTGATATGAGCGCCGAAAAAATTAAAATAACACCAAACAAAATGGCAATATAATGAGTTGGAATATGTGTTGCCAACATAGCCCCAGTTAAAGCACCAATTGTGGTGGCTATTTCTAAAAACATACCCAAACGCATATTGGTAATACCTTCTTTTACAAAGGTAGCAGCCGACCCAGAAGAGGTTGCGATGACCGACACCAAAGATGCGCCAATAGCATAATGTATATCAACATTCAACGCCAAGGTAAGCAATGGAATAATAACAACCCCACCGCCTAAACCAGTTAATGAGCCTAATAAACCTGCAAAATATGAACCAAATAAAACTATAAGTGTAAATACTATTACTGTCATGCAAACTGCAGTTTTTAAAATTCAAAAGTAGACATAAATTTTTGTAGACCGCTTTTGTTTTTGTTTGCTTCGAACTATTCATTTATGAAGCTGGCTACCATTTAAACAGATCAATTTTAATTAATGTTGGTTTTTATGACAAGAATGTTCTAAATAATTACAATAGGCTTATTAATGCAATAATTCTTTTTTAAGTATTTTTACGGCCTAGTATTTTACAATATATGGGTTACCAAAGCTTAAATGCCTGCATTTTAGATCTCGAAAAAAACGGCCATTTAATTCGCATTAAGGAGGAAGTAGATCCATATTTACAAATGGCTGCCATACATTTACGCGTGTTTGAAAACGAAGGACCAGCCCTTTTGTTTGAAAACATAAAAGGTAGTAAATTTCCTGCTGTTTCGAATTTATTTGGTACTATAGACCGTTCGCGTTTCATCTTTAGAGATACGCTTGACAATATTAAGGTTCTGGTCGATTTAAAATCAGACCCTATAAAGGCCATTAAAAATCCTCTTAAATATGCCCATGTCGCACTAACTGCTTTAACTGCTCTACCATTGAGAACTGGAAAAAATGTACCGGTTAATTGGGGACGATGCCAGATAAGCGATTTACCTCCAATTATAAACTGGCCAAATGATGGTGGTCCATTTGTTACCATGCCGCAAGTTTATACTGAGGATATTGATAAGCAAGGCATCATGAATGCTAATTTGGGCATGTATCGTATTCAAATTGCCGGAAATGAATATATTCCTGAAAAAGAGATGGGTTTACATTATCAATTACACAGGGGTATTGGCGTGCACCAAACCAAGGCCAATGCCAAAGGACAACCGTTAAAGGTAAGTATTTTTGTTGGTGGCCCTCCTTCGCACCCTGTTGCGGCAGTTATGCCTTTGCCCGAAGGTTTGTCTGAAATGACTTTTGCTGGTGCCTTAGGCAACCGTCGTTTCCGCTATTTTTATGATCAAGAAGGGTTTTGTATTTCATCAGATGCTGATTTTGTAATTACTGGTACAGTAATGCCACATGAAAATAAACCAGAAGGCCCTTTTGGAGATCATTTAGGATATTATAGCCTCAAACATCCATTCCCACTATTAAAAATACACAATATTTACCATCGTAAAGATGCGGTTTGGTCGTTTACCGTGGTAGGTCGCCCTCCACAGGAAGACACCAGCTTTGGTGCCCTGATACATGAAATAACAGGGAAAGCCATTCCTAAAGAAATTCCAGGTCTTCATGCCGTTAATGCTGTTGATGCGGCTGGTGTTCATCCATTACTATTTGCCATAGGTAGCGAACGCTATACCCCTTATATTAACGACCGTAAACCACAGGAAATATTAACCATTGCCAACCATATTTTAGGCAAAAGTCAGTTAAGTTTGGCAAAATACCTATTCATAGCGGCAAAGGAAGATGATCCAAATCTGAATGTGAATGATATAGGTGCTTTCTTAATACATATTCTTCAAAGAGTTGATCTGACTCGCGATTTACATTTTTATACCAAAACCACCATAGATACGCTCGACTATAGCGGGGTTGATTTAAACGCAGGAAGTAAAGTTGCCTTTACCATTGCAGGAGATATAAAAAGAGAATTATGGACAGAATTACCTACTAGTTTTAGCCTACCTCGTCCGTTTGAAAAGTATAAAATGGTAATGCCAGGCGTTTTGGCAATCGAAGTTCCCCAAAATATTAAAACAAGTGATTTACCAATCATACTTGAAATATTGGATGAACATTTAAGGGAGGAAGAATTAAACGGCTTACCTTTAATGGTTTTGTGTGATGACGCCGAATTTACCGCCCAAAACCTCAATAATTTTGTTTGGGTAACTTTTACTCGAAGCAACCCATCTCATGATATTTACGGCATAAACAGTTTTACAGAACATAAGCATTGGGGCTGCAACGGTCCGCTCATTATTGACGCCCGAATAAAACCTCACCATGCCCCTGTTTTAGAAAAAGACCCCTTGGTTGAAAAAACGGTAGACAAAATGGGTGAAAAAGGCGGTTCGCTTTACGGAATAATTTAATCGGGATATACTAAGTTTTAGATGAAAAAAAATATACTTAATTCCTTCATTGTTTTTTTGATATTTTCCATTTTTTCATGTGGAAAAAAAGCTATAAATACGCCCCCTTTCACCATCTCAAAGGAATTTAAAACTGATTCTGCTACTACCCTTAATGTTCATATTAACGCACGGCTTAAATTAAAACAACTTTTATCAATAGCCAGTAAAATAAAGGCAGATAGTGCGCAAATCACAAATCTAGAAATTCATTATTTGCTACCCGGTAATACAGATATAAGTGCTGGCGATCATAGTTATTACGCCTTAGCCAGACTTTTAAAACCTAATGAAGTTAAACCAGCAGATACCTTAAAGGATGAGGCCGAAAATTTATACAGAATAAAAGTTTTAGGCTTGACTGCCGAAAAAGCAAAAAAATTATTCGAATTAAAAAATGATGCATTAAATGGTAAAACCATTGTAGGTAAGTTTATTGATGATTATAACCATACGGTAATCATCCCGTTTAAGGATAGCCTTGATAAAAAAGGTAATTTATACGTAATTGAGCTTGACTCTACCGCTAAAATAGTATCGGCTACGGTGACATTAAAAGCAACGACCAACGGGGAGGAAAAATACCTTGTTACCCAAAATGGCGATTATATTACCTTGAAAAATAAAATATTAGCTCAGTTTGCTGCCGATGGTTTAGGGGTACCATTTAATAGTATCAAAGCTGGCTATTAATCTTTACTGTTCCAAATTATCAAATCTTATTAAAATTTATTGATTGAAGAATGCGCTACTATGGCATTATAGGTTATTTTGGCCTTCAAAATGTGTTTTATAATAATTCAAAGCCGCCGCTGCCATTGCTTTATGGTCTCTGTGCCAATTAATTATTTCATCCATATTCTTAAAGCTTAATTCCAGACTTTCGTGCGATTTTACGATCGCTCCACTTATGTATTTACAATAATACAGGATATGGACAGTGGTATGTGGCTGATTAAAATCGCCAGGTAAACGAGTGATAAATTTGATGATTTCTACTGGTTCTACAACAATCTGAGCCTCCTCCATAAATTCCCTAACAATAGCCGCTTCCGGGCCTTCCAAAACATCAACCCAACCACCGGGAACTCCCCATAATTTATCATCGCTACGCAATTCAAGTAATATTTGCCCTAAATCATTAAAAATTGCACCATTTACGCCAATTTTTGGGGTGATATAACCTAATTCACTTTTAAAGCGTTCCGTTATCTCGGCTGTAGGCAAACCTGTAAATTCAGCATACTCCTTTACTGTAAGGTTTAATAGATTGTTATAATTTTCAATATCATAATGGTTTTTGGTATAATTGAGACCAAGTTGGGCAATACTGCGAACTTTATCCAATAAATCCAGATAGTTTTTCTTCACGTCTCTTTTTTATAGTTCCCTTTAACCTTAAATAGGATATCAACGCAAATTATTAATCCTAATATAAAACTGCGGATTAGCAATATCATTTCAACTCATCCAACACCCTAAACATCTTCTCCTTTACCTGCCTGCTTGATCCATTGAAATTGTTTACCATGATGGAAAAGCATAGTTCACGACCATTATTAGTTTGGTAACCAGCATACGTAAGTACGTTTTGTATACTACCACTTTTCATACGCATGTTATTGTAAATAGGCAAACTTTCATAAAAATCATTAAACCAAGGTTCCTTTTTCGCGTTTTGCAAAATAGTAGCCAATGTTAAGGTGGTCACCCTATCACCGGGCGAAAGTCCGCTACCGTCTGCTATATTTAATGAATGTGGATCTATCCCTTTGGCTTTCCAAAATTCTTGTACCACCTCAACCCCATTTTGCGTGTTTACGGGTTTACCAGCTTTCCAGGCCAATGTTTTTAATAATTGCTCGGCGTAAAGGTTAATGCTTTTCTTATTCAACCAATAAACTATTTGGCTCAAGGTTGGGGATGAAATGCTGGTTAAGTTTTTTGTAATTGTCGGGATTGCCAATCCTTTTTCTCTCAAAGTATTGGCCGATTCGGGCGGATTACTTACTAAAATGCCAAGTCGTGCCAAGGTATCATTCAACCTGTAAGCCAAATCAAAAGCCGGGTCGGGTATGGCTACCGAAATACTTTTTTTTGTTTGGTCGATGGCATAAGTTCCTCTTACAAAAACTGTTTTCCCACCTATGGGCAGATAGGCATAGGCATTATCTCCGGTATTTGCGGGGGCGTTTACCAATTCACTTTTAAAATTTAAGTAGTCCATTTTGGGTATGGCAGTAAAAGAATTTATCGGACTATCAACATCCCCCGTTTTAAGCTTCAAATCAAACTGATTTTCGCGCCAGCAAAGTCCGGAAGTACCGGCTCCATAATAATTACCAATATCCTGCCATATCCAACCATCGGGTATAGATTGTGAACCAAACAAGCTATCATCCCCAATAATCCTTCCATTTATTTTTTTTATGCCAGCTTGTTGAAGGGCCGTTACCATTAAGGTAAGCACATAATTTTCTTTAGTATGCTCATAGCGCCAGCTTCCCAAGGTTGGGTCGCCTGCACCTTTAATAATAATATCTCCATTCAAAACACCATCAGTACCAATGTTCCCGTTATATGCAATTTGAGTTTGGTATTGAAAATCCTTTCCCAACAAATAAAAAGCTGTAATGCTTGTAATAGTTTTTAAAGTGGAGGCAGTAGCCAAACCCATATATGGATTCATGGCAAAAACCTTTTCACCGGTTTTAGCATCTAAAACGGTTAATGATACCGAAGCATATTTAAACTGACTATCTGCCTGTAACCTGTTAAACGCGGTTTGCAGTTTTTGGTCGAGCGTTTGCCCAAAGCCAAGTGTTGAAATAAATAAAAAACTAATCAGCCAAATCCGCTTCACCATTATCTTTCGAAAAATATTTTGTGATATAATAAATTGGGATTCCAATTAAAACAATGCCTAAACCATATAACGCGAACGAACGTTTATATACCAGCAATAAAACACAAAAACTAATACCCATTAAGATATAGATTGCGGGCAATACAGGATAACCAAATGCTTTATAAGGTCGTTCTAAATTGGGTTGTTTAACCCTTAAAATATAAATTCCAAAAATGGTTAGCACATAAAAAATCACCACAACGAGCGAAATCATATCCAACAAATCGCCGTATTTACCGCTTAAACATAGTAAAGAGGCTACTAAGGCTTGTATCCATAAACCAAACTCAGGTACCGCAAATTTATTAAGGTTGCCTGTACGTTTAAAAAACAAACCATCCTTTGCCATGGTATAATATACCCTTGCACCCGACATAATTAAGCCATTATTACAACCAAAAGTTGAAATCATAATCATTATTGAAATAATATAGGTGCCAATATCTCCAAAAATAGCTTGCGATGCGGCAACTCCTACCCTATCCTTACTTGCTGTTGCGATATCATGCAGGGGTAATACCCCGGTATACATTACATTAGCCGAAACATAAATAATAGTAACTATCAATGTTCCTAAAAACAAACTTAACCCTACATTGCGTTTGGGGTTGTTCATTTCGCCAGCAATAAAAGTGACATTGTTCCATGAGTCACTACTAAATATGGAGCCTACCATGGCCGAAGCGATTGCACCTAATGCTGCAGCCATTGTCAAATTACCAAAGCTTCCATCGGCGTGTAAATTGCGCAAGCTCCATGCATTGCTCCAGTTGGAATGCCATACGGTTGCTTTCAAGGCAAAAAAACCAAATATGATTAACCCGAACAAACTGCCCAGTTTGGTGAGAGTGAAAACGTTTTGAATCAGTTTTCCATTCTTAACCCCACGCGAATTTATAAAGGTTAAAACTAGGATTACACCTATTGAAACCAGTTGCGCCGCGCTTATTTGAAAATGGCCAAAAAATGTTTGCGATTGGAAAATAATATTGTCCTCACTTACTGGTTTAAAAATGTAGGCGGCAAATTTTGAAAAAGCGACACCTACCGCGGCAATAGTGCCAGTTTGAATGACCGCGAAAAAGCTCCAGCCATATAAAAAGCCAGTTAGTTTATTATAAGCTTCTTTTAGGTAGATGTATTGCCCGCCTGCTTTTGGATACATGGCACTTAACTCGCCATAACTAATGGCTGCTGTTAAAGTCATGAAACCCGTAATTAACCATACAGCGATTAACCAACCTGCCGAACCTACATTTCGCACGATATCAGCACTTACTATAAAGATTCCTGAGCCTATCATGGAACCTGCTACCAGCATGGTGCCATCAAGCAAACCAAGCTCATGTTTTAATTTAGTTGACCCTGTTTTTTGATCCATCAATTATTTTTTAGTTGAAACATCTAAAATATTCAAAAAACTTTAATAATGACAGGCTATTGTAAAGAAATTAATTTGCTATTTTGCACCATCCAATTATATGAACTAAAATTATCGGACAATCGAATTAACAATCTAAATTAAAATGGATCTTTTAAACAATTACTTAATTTATTTAATACCTGTTTTTGGGTTAATTGGTATTGTAGCCATGGCTATAAAAGCCGCTTGGGTTACCAAACAAGAAACAGGCGATGCCAGCATGAACCAGCTTGCAGGTTATATTGCTGATGGTGCCATGGCATTTTTACGTGCCGAATGGAAAATATTAGCCTACTTTGTGGTAGTTGCAGGTATTTTGCTTGCCTGGTCTGGAATGACGGTAGCTACCTCGAGTCCTGTTATTGCCATATCGTTTTTATGTGGCGCTTTTTTATCGGCTTTTGCCGGATATTTAGGAATGAAAATTGCAACCAAGGCAAACGTTCGTACCACACAGGCAGCTAAAACAAGTTTAGCAAAAGCACTCAAAGTATCATTTACAGGCGGAACCGTGATGGGTTTAGGCGTAGCGGGTTTAGCGGTGGTTGGTTTAGGCTCCTTATTCATTGTTTTTTATACCATGTATGTGGTTAATAAAGGTGGCAATGTAAATGGTGAAGATATGGCTCGTGCCTTGGATGTATTGGCTGGTTTTTCATTAGGTGCCGAATCAATCGCTTTGTTTGCCCGAGTTGGTGGAGGTATCTATACCAAAGCTGCAGACGTAGGTGCCGACCTGGTTGGTAAAGTAGAAGCGGGAATACCGGAAGATGACGTACGTAACCCTGCAACCATTGCAGATAACGTAGGTGATAACGTAGGCGACGTTGCTGGTATGGGTGCCGATTTATTTGGCTCGTACGTGGCTACAATGCTTGCTACCATGGTTCTGGGACGCGAAATTGTATCACCTGATAAATTTGGTGGCATAGCTCCTGTTTTATTACCGATGGTAATTGCAGGTTTAGGCATCATATTCTCGTTGGTTGGTGCAACCTTTGTAAAAATTAAAAATGAAACCGATAGCGTACAAAATGCATTAAATATAGGTAATTGGGTTTCTATCGCGTTAACCGCGGTGGCTACCTACTTTTTGGTGCAGTGGATGTTGCCTACAGGCGAATTCCACATGTCGCGCGATTTGGTAGATGGCAAATTAGGTGGTGCCTTAAAAGAAGGTGCATCTCATTTTACACGCGATGGCGTATTTATGGCCATAGTAGTAGGCTTGGTTGTAGGTACCCTTATGTCAATGATTACTGAATATTATACCGCCATGGGTAAACGCCCTGTATTAGGTATTATCCGTCAATCATCAACCGGGCATGCTACCAATATTATAGCGGGCTTGGCAGTAGGTATGGAATCAACCGTTTTACCTATTTTGGTTTTAGCAGCTGGCATTTTTGGTTCTTATCATTTTGCTGGTTTATATGGTGTTGCTATTGCAGCAGCTGGTATGATGGCTACTACTGCCATGCAATTATCAATTGACGCGTTTGGACCAATTGCTGATAATGCGGGTGGTATTGCTGAAATGAGCCGTTTACCAGAAGAAGTTAGGCACCGTACTGATAATTTAGATGCTGTAGGTAACACTACCGCGGCCACCGGTAAGGGTTTTGCAATAGCCTCTGCCGCGCTTACCTCATTGGCTTTATTTGCTGCCTTTGTGGGTGTAGCTGGTATTGAGCATATTGATATTTACAAGGCCGATGTATTGGCAGGACTATTTGTAGGAGGCATGGTTCCTTTTATCTTTTCGGCATTGGCAATTTCGGCCGTTGGTCGTGCTGCTATGGCGATGGTGGAAGAAGTAAGACGCCAATTCCGCGAAATACCGGGCATTATGGAATATACCGGAAAACCAGAATATGAAAAATGTGTGGCTATTTCGACAACCGCTTCCATTCGCGAAATGGTTGCTCCCGGTTTAATTGCCTTGATTACTCCGGTAATTATAGGTTTTGTTTTCGGTCCCGAAGTGCTGGGTGGTTTATTAGCTGGTGTAACTGTATCAGGTGTTTTGATGGGAATTTTCCAAAGTAACGCTGGTGGTGCTTGGGATAATGCCAAAAAATCATTCGAAAAAGGAGTGGAAATTAATGGAGAAATCTATTACAAAAAATCAGAACCACATAAGGCATCTGTAACCGGCGACACCGTAGGTGACCCTTTTAAAGATACCTCAGGTCCTTCCATGAATATCTTGATTAAGCTAATGTCAATCGTTTCATTGGTTATCGCCCCGCATTTAAACAGCCACAAACCAAAAGCCGTTAGCCTTGATCATCCAATACAAAAAACAATTAAGGTACAAGCTTTAAAAAGCAACCTCTATAAAGTTGAAAATAAAGCATAATTAAGCAATTATGCACATACAAAACCTTCAAAGCTTGAAAGCTTTGGAGGTTTTTTGTTTACATTAAAACTACCCATTTATATTTGGAATTATAATCAATTCACCTATTTACCTTCCGAGCTTTTAGAATTAAAAAAAATTAAGTACGTTTGGGAAACTTGATTAAACTTTAAACTGATCTTAAAATAACAAATGAATTTATTTATTAAAAAGCCCATAGCTCAGCTAATGGCTGCCTCGAAAGAGACGGAAAAAACCCTTAAAAGAACCCTGGGTGTTAGTTCACTTATTGCACTTGGAATTGGTGCCATTATTGGTGCTGGTTTATTTGTTCGAACTGCGCAAGCCGCAGGTGAATCGGCAGGTCCAGCAGTAACCATTTCATTTATTGTGGCAGCAGCGGGTTGCGCGCTTGCAGGTTTATGTTATGCTGAATTTGCCAGTATGATTCCAATTGCAGGTTCGGCCTATACCTATTCATACGCTACCATGGGCGAATTAATTGCTTGGATTATAGGTTGGGATTTGGTATTAGAATATGCGCTTGGTGCGGCTACCGTTGCCATTGGTTGGTCGGAGTACTTTAATAACTTCTTGGATACCTTTTTTCATACGCATATACCCTATGCCCTTTCACATTCACCTTTTCAAACATGCGATTTAAAAACTGGCATGTATGGTGCTGAATATGGCGTTCATGGTATTATGAATTTACCTTCTGTTTTTATACTTCTTCTTTTAACATTATTACTTATAAAAGGTACTGCAGAATCAGCAGTGGTAAATAACGTCATAGTAATTGTAAAACTTAGCATTGTTCTGTTAATTATAGGTTTCGGATGGCAATTTATACATAGCGAATACCATAACCCGTATTTGATTCCAGCTACACAACCAGATGTTAAATTAAGTACTGGTATCATTCATAAGTATTCCGATTTAATGAATCATGGATGGTTAGGGGTTTTACGAGGGGCAGGTGTAGTATTTTTTGCGTTTATAGGTTTTGACGCGGTTTCAACCGCTGCTCAGGAAGCTAAAAATCCGCAAAAAGATATGCCTAAGGGTATATTAATTTCATTAGTTATTTGCACTGCTCTATATATCTTGTTTTCGCATGTATTAACCGGCTTGGCACCATTCTCTGACTTTTTGAAACAAGGCAAGGAAGCATCTGTTACCTATGCTATCAATCATTCAATGCCTGGCTATGGTTGGTTGGCTAAGTTTGTAACAATAGCCATTTTAGCTGGTTTCTCGTCCGTAATATTGGTAATGCTTTTAGGACAGACCAGGGTATTTTATACCATGAGTATTGACGGTTTGGTTCCTCGGGCATTTTCTGAATTACATCCTAAATTCCGTACACCATATAAGTCACAAATGCTATTTTTTGTGTTCGTTTCCCTTTTTGCAGGGTTTATTCCAGGCGATGTAGTTGGCGATATGGTAAGTATTGGTACGCTATTTGCCTTTGTATTGGTTTCAATTGGCATCTTTATTTTACGGAGAACCGATCCATCCATAGTGCGTCCGTTTAAAACCCCTTTGTATTATATTGTTTGTCCTTTAGGAGCCATTGTTTGTTTTGCAATGATGGTTGGAGAGAAGGAAGATAATTGGATACGATTAATTGTATGGTTATTGATAGGCTTCATTATTTATTTTGGCTATTCCATCAAAAAATCGCACGTAAGGCATGGTAAGGTAGAATTACCTATCGATCCACCTAACCCGGAATTTATCGATTAATCAATTCTTATACTTAAAGCCTCTGAGCAATCAGGGGCTTTTTTTATTGACATATTTTTTACACCCATCTAGTAATTTAGTTGCACCTTTGCCAAAATTTAGGAACTAAAATATTTAACCATGCATCCAATAATTTTCAGGGAGGTTTTATCGGTTACGTTGATTCTTTTTGCCATTATTGATATGGTAGGCAACGTACCTGTAATTATTGAGATGAGACAGCGTGTTGGGCATATTGAATCAGAAAAAGCTACGCTAGCTGTATTGGTGATTATGATTGCCTTTTTATTTGGTGGCGATGAATTGTTGGCTATCATTGGTTTAGATGTTTCTTCATTTGCCATTGCAGGCTCTGTTGTAATATTTATCATTGCCATGGAAATGGTATTAGGGATAAAGCTTTTTAGGGAAGAAATGCCCGAAACGGTTTCCATAGTACCCATAGCCTTCCCGCTAATAGCTGGCGCTGGCACCATGACTACCCTGCTATCATTAAAAACTCAATATCAAACACAAAACATAGTGATAGGTATTATTCTGAATACCATTGTTGTTTATGCCGTTTTGAAAAATGTAAAATGGATTGAAAAACTGCTTGGTAAAAATGGCTTGAATATTTTACGAAAGGCCTTTGGCATCATTCTCTTAGCCATCGCTATTAAGCTATTCCGCGGAAACGCGCATATATAGTATTGAATTTAACGGATTTAGTTTGCTCCCTTAAACAAATTATTTAAAGGTATTTCGGTAATAATGCAGGATCTTCCCTTTTTACCCATTATATAAAAATTGCCGTTTCGAACTTTCCTGTTTTCTCTGGGATTATCAGCATAGGCATCACCGGCAAAGTCGCCCGGAAGGTTAACACTGGCTAAAACTGCTCCATCTTTCTTAACCAACCATAAACGCTCTAAATTGAATTTACCATCGGGTATGCTCCAAAATACATAATTACCATTATAATAGCCTACCAATTCGCAAAAGGAATGTAAACTTTTATCTGGGAAAATAGATTTAGGTACATTATACAAACTAACCGCCTCTCCTTTATACTTACCAAGTAAGGTATAGGCTGCATATTGTTCTTTTAACGAGTCGCTCTGACTGCCATAGTAACCAATTACCAAACTGCTATCTATAAACTGCGAAGTATGCACATATTTATTACTGAGGTTTGGGTATTTCTTCAAGATGGTTCCATTGGCTATATCAATTTTTAACAGGCTATTTTCGCCTCCGTCGCTTTTGTAATAGGTGTATAAACTATCCTTAAAAACAAAAAGGCTACTCGCCGGAACATCTGTATATACTTTCCGAAACTTTTGGGTGGTAATGCTAAAAACCGCTAAACAACCCGATTTAGCACCTCCAAAAAAGTAATAATTTCCCTTGCTATCAACATCAAAACCGCTAACTACCATATCGTTTAATTCTTCATCGGTAGTATACGGAACACCTGTATCATTATTGAAAGGGATAAATACTTGCTTTTTTAATATAGATTGAGAAAAGGCAAAGCTGGCAATCAAACAAAATAAAAATGTATAATAAAGGGCTTTCATAAATACTGAACAAGCATTAATAAAATTTGAGATAAAGATTGATAGTGATTTATTTAAAACTAAATATAGGCAATTTTATTATCAACAAAAAATCCCTGATTTAGAACTCTAAATCAGGGATTATCTATCAAATTATCGAGATTACTTTTGTTGCTCTTCCTCAGGCTCTTTGTCTTCGGGTTTGTTTTTTGCTACAATCTTTATCTCCCCACTTTCCTTATCATAGTCAACTTCCATAATATCACCCTCCACTAATTCACCTTTCAAAATTTCTTCAGCAATTGGGTCTTCCAAATATTTTTGGATGGCACGCTTTAACGGACGGGCACCAAATTGCGAGTCGTATCCTTTTTCGGCAATAAATTCTTTGGCTGCAAGGGTAAGGTCAATTTTATAACCTAATGTGTGCACCCTTCCAAATAAATAGCCTAGCTCGATATCAATAATTTTAAATATTTCGTCTTTACCAAGCGAATTAAATACAATTACATCGTCAATTCGGTTCAAAAACTCAGGCGCGAAAGCACGTTTCAAAGCATTTTCAATCACCCCTCTTGAGTGCGAATCAACCTGATTGGTTTTAGCTAAAGTGGTAAAACCAACGCCTTGTCCGAAATCTTTTAATTGCCTTGCACCAATATTGGAGGTCATAATGATAATGGTATTCCTAAAATCAACCTTACGCCCAAGCGAGTCGGTTAATTGTCCTTCATCCAATACCTGTAACAATATATTGAAAACATCAGGGTGCGCTTTTTCAATCTCATCCAACAAAACTACCGCATAAGGTTTGCGCCTTACTTTTTCGGTTAGTTGTCCGCCTTCTTCATAGCCAACATAGCCCGGAGGCGCGCCTACCAATCTTGATACCGCGAATTTCTCCATGTATTCGCTCATATCAATTTGTATCAAGGCATCGGCGGTATCGAACATAAACCTTGCAAGTTCTTTTGCCAGCTCCGTTTTACCTACCCCTGTAGGACCTAAAAATATGAACGAGCCGATTGGTTTTTTAGGGTCTTTTAATCCTGCACGGGTACGTTGTATGGCACGGGTTAGCTTCTTGATAGCATCATCCTGACCAATTATTTTGCTACCTACTGTTTCGGCCATGTTCAATAGCTTTAAGCTATCAGCCTGACCAACCCTTTGTACCGGTATGCCAGTCATCATCGAAACTACTTCGGCTACATTATCCTCGGTTACGGTATAGCGTTTTGATTTTGTTTCCTGTTCCCAAATAGCTTTGGCTTGTTCCAGTTCTTCTAATAAGTGTTTTTCGGTATCACGTAATTTGGCTGCTTCCTCATATTTCTGACTGCGAACAACCTTATTTTTCTCTATCTTAATCTGCTCAATATTTTGCTCAATGGTCAAAATATTTTGCGGAACATGAATATTGGTCAAGTGAACCCTTGAACCCGATTCATCCAGCGCATCAATAGCCTTATCTGGTAAAAACCTGTCGGTAATATACCGGGTGGTTAAAGTTACGCAAGCATTGATGGCTTCGGGGGTATAAGTAACGCCGTGGTGGTCTTCGTATTTTTCTTTGATACGATTTAAAATTTCTACCGTTTCATCAGGAGTTGCAGGCTCTATCATTACCTTTTGGAAACGACGATCCAATGCGCCATCCTTTTCTATATACTGACGATACTCATCCAAGGTAGTAGCACCAATGCATTGTATTTCACCACGTGCTAGGGCCGGCTTAAACATGTTCGAGGCATCCAAGGAGCCTGAAGCACCACCCGCTCCAACTATCGTATGTATTTCATCTATAAACAAGATAACATCAGGCGATTTTTCTAATTCATTCATCACCGCCTTCATTCGCTCTTCAAACTGACCGCGGTATTTTGTACCTGCCACCAAGGAAGCTAAATCGAGCGTTACTACCCTTTTGTTAAACAATACCCTTGATACTTTGCGTTGTACAATACGCAATGCCAAACCTTCGGCAATGGCCGATTTACCTACGCCGGGCTCACCAATTAATATGGGGTTGTTCTTTTTACGACGTGATAATATTTGCGATACCCGCTCAATTTCTTTTTCACGACCAACAATCGGGTCTAACTTACCATCTTCCGCGGCTTTGGTTAAATCCCTACCGAAATTATCCAGTACCGGTGTTTTTGATTTGATATCGGAAACTTTTTTAGGCTGACTAAATGATTCTTCTTCTTTAAAATCATCATCTCCACCTGTTGGTGATCCCGGCATCTCGTCGGTGATGTTGTTTTTGTGCGATTCCACTTCTCCTTTAAAAATTTCGTAGTTAATATTAAACTGCATCAAAATTTGTGAAGCTATATTGTCTTCATCACGTAGAATTGATAATAACAAATGCTCAGTACCTATAATATCGCTCTTAAATATCTTGGCCTCCAAATAAGTAATCTTCAATACTTTTTCGGCCTGCTTTGTTAATGGAATGCTACTAATATTTACATTGGTACCAATAGTCCCCTTCACAGCGTCCTCTACCGATCTTCTAAGCTTAACAATATCAACTGTTAGCTCCTTTAATAATTTAATGGCAACGCCATCGCCATCGCGAATAAGCCCTAATAAAAGGTGCTCTGTTCCGATATAATCATGGCCCAGGCGCAATGCCTCTTCCCTGCTGTACTGAATAACGTCTTTTACCCGGGGCGAAAATTTAGCTTCCATATATCTTTTACATTTTAAAACCGCTCGAATTTATAAATTACTTTATTAAATCAAAGCAGTACGTTTTACACTTATGAACAATATTATTGCCAAATATTAAATTTGGTAATAAACAGACATTGTTATGATATTAACCACTCCTATGCCGACGTTTTTTTAGCAATTTTATAAATAAAACCCGCATTTGCAAACATTTTGGTAAAGAAATGCGATATTTTTACATTTTGACATAAAAAAATCAAAATGGTTTATCCTAACTACTTATAAACCCAAACCAATATGACAAATGAACATATAATTTATAAGAATATGCCATTAAGGCATTGGGCTAGCTTTGTATTAGTTTGATGATGTCCCTTAGGCAAAGTAAAAATACTAAAAATGTAATACCGTGTACAACATTTTAACTCTTTTTACAACTGTATACGAAATTTTACAGCAATTGGGTTTTGAAATCTCAAATTTTACCATATTTGCTATCTATAACCGATTTTAAAAATCTATAATAATGGCTGACGACAAAATCATATTTTCAATGGCCGGGGTAAGCAAAGTGTATCCCCCGCAAAAAACAGTGTTAAAAAACATATACCTCTCCTTTTTTTATGGTGCCAAAATTGGGGTAATTGGTCTGAATGGTTCGGGTAAGTCGTCGTTGCTTAAAATTATAGCCGGTATTGATAAAACCAATATAGGCGAGGTTGTTTTTTCGCCGGGATATACGGTTGGTTACCTGAGTCAGGAACCAGAGTTGGACCCTAATAAAACGGTTAAAGAAATAGTAGAAGAAGGGGTTGCCGAAATAACCGCCCTTTTAAAGGAATACGAAGACATTAACGAAAAATTTGGCCTGCCCGAATATTATGAGGATGGCGATAAGATGGACAAGCTCATGGCTCGCCAAGGTGAATTGCAAGACAAGATTGACGCGGTAAACGCCTGGGAACTGGATGTTAAGTTGGAAAGAGCGATGGATGCCTTGCGTTGCCCTGATCCGGACGCGAAAGTTTCGGTATTATCGGGTGGTGAGCGCAGGCGGGTAGCGCTATGCCGCTTATTATTGCAGGAACCTGATGTATTATTGCTGGATGAGCCTACCAACCACTTGGATGCCGAATCAATTGATTGGTTGGAGCAACACCTGAAACAATATAAAGGGACCGTAATAGCGGTAACGCACGACCGCTACTTTTTGGATAACGTTGCCGGATGGATATTAGAGCTCGACCGTGGCGAGGGTATTCCTTGGAAGGGTAATTATTCCTCATGGTTAGACCAAAAGGCTAAACGCCTCGCACAGGAAGATAAATCGGAAAGTAAGCGCCAAAAAACTTTGGAGCGCGAGTTGGAATGGGTACGCATGGGGCCAAAGGGTAGGCATGCCAAATCAAAGGCTCGTTTATCAAACTATGAAAAACTGGCTTCCGAGGAAACTAAGGAGAGGGAAGAAAAGCTGGAGTTGTTTATCCCACCCGGCCCGCGTTTGGGTAATGTGGTGATAGAGGCCATTGGCGTAAGCAAATCGTACGGCGAAAAGGTATTGTTTGATAATTTGAACTTCTCCCTCCCTCCTGCCGGTATTGTGGGTATTATCGGACCAAACGGTGCCGGTAAAACTACCTTGTTCCGCCTCATAACCGGACAAGACAAACCGGATGCGGGCACCTTCCGTGTTGGCGAAACGGTTGCCTTGGGTTATGTTGACCAAATGCATGATGACCTTGACCCTAATAAATCTGTTTGGGAAAACATTACCGATGGCTTAGAAACCATTTTGGTGGGTAACAAACCTATTAACTCACGTGCCTATGTTTCAAAATTTAACTTTAACGGTGCCGACCAGCAAAAAAAGGTGGGGGTACTTTCGGGTGGTGAGCGTAACAGGGTGCATTTATCCATCACGCTTAAAAAAGGTTCCAACGTATTATTGCTGGATGAACCTACTAATGATATTGACGTAAATACCTTAAGGGCTTTGGAAGAAGGCATGGAAAACTTTGCAGGTTGCGCGGTGGTGATTAGCCACGACCGCTGGTTTTTAGACCGTATTTGCACCCATATTCTGGCTTTTGAAGGCAACAGTCAGGTTTATTTTTTTGAAGGCAACTACTCCGACTATGAAGAAAACCGTAAAAAACGCCTAGGCGATGTAGCACCAAAAAGGATTAAGTATAAGAAATTGACGGTGTAGGGGAGAATAGAGTATTTTATTAAAAAAAGTTTTATGAAAACAAGTGTTACTCAACATTTCAAATCAGAAATTATTTATCAATAATAAATGTATTGCATTGAAATTTAACTTCATTTAAGCAATTCAAAGACTTGTTCTATTTATAGGAAATGGCTAGATCAATTAATTTTCTCTCCTCTTGCGTTGTTAGTGGATTCTGTCGCTCAAATACAATAGTCTTCGACCTTATTAAAGTCATTTCAAGATCATCGTAACCGAAAAAAACAATAGTTTGTCGCCCTAAATTAGTACAGCTTGCCCAATCAAAGTAAATTTTATCTGCATCCTTATAGATTATTTCATTATCAACATCATTAAAATAAGGATGGACAATATTAAATACACAATTACGGTAAAATGCTGACACTATCGATACAGTATTCTTGGAACCTTTTCTACTTGAAGAATTACAGAAGTGGCAAGAGTAAAAAAGGTTGGTTGGATTAAAACAAAATTTGGGGTGATGTGCTTTATTTGCAAAATGGTCAATTTCATGCCCAAGACCTAATAAATATCTTTTGCAATAAACACATTTATAATTTTGGTTTGCTAATAGTTTCCTAGAAATCTCACTTTTTAATTCTTTTTTGATTTTAGACCATGAATGAGCATCTAAAGCACCATTTATTTCTCTAGTAAATTTTTTTATTATTTTTTTAGAATTTTTTGAAAATGAAATTCTATTTTGAATATTAAGCATTGTTTAATTTTAGATATTTATTGCTTTTTTCTATAATTATTTTTAAAGGATCATTTTCACTTAAAGGAAGTTGATAAAGTTTATTAACTATTCTTCTAATTTCTACATAGTCATCTGAATTTCTGTTTAATAACGAAACCAACTTCACCAAGTCATACTCTATAAAAAAATTTCGAGTTGATTTTACTCCAAAAACTGAATATAATACCTCCTCAGCTGACCAACCGAAGGTGTTATTTTCCAATAATTCAGCTTTTAATTGATCATTATTTGCATTTCGAGATAATGCGGTTATGGATGAACTTTCACCTTCTAAATCTGAAACTAAAAAATGTGAATGTGTGGTTATAATAAAATGGCAACTTGGGAATTTTGAGAATACCTTTTTTAAAAAAGTTATATAACGCATTTGCCAATTTGGGTGAAGGCTTATTTCTGGCTCGTCAATTAAAACAACACTATTCTCTGTAATATTAGAAAAAATACCTATCAGTGAAATTATTAGGTGATATTCACCTGAACTAAGGTCAGCTATTGATAGCTTAGAATCCTTCTTTTTCAATTTGATGCCATCTAAGTTTAATATATCAAGATTTTCTAATTCATTAATCAAGCCCATTTCATCCTTAGATAAATTAACATCAAGTAAATCAATTGATAATAATTTAGAAGATGCGTTTTTTTTATGGATAAGGCGACCTGAAATTGTTAACTTATTCAGATAGTCAACTATTGATATTACCTTACTCGGATTTTCTTTAAAATTTCTATTGTAGTAAGGTATGCTCCAAAGCGGATTTTCTTGTTTTCTAGATGAATATTTGAAATTCTCATCCCACCAGTATTCAAAGTATTTCTTAAAATCTGCAATCGTAAGATTTCCAGAAAAAAAAAGTTTATTTATTTTTGTTGAGTAGTTTATTTCCAAAGAAGGTTCAAACTCCAAAAAAAATAACAATTCTTTTAAATTTTTATTAAAATCAACTATAAAATCAGTAGCGCTAAATAAATGTCTTATTGTTCTTCTTGATGACGCTCTCGTACTGCTTGACCCACTTGAACTTCGAACACCTAAATATTGGTAGAAGTCATTACTTTTACTTTCTTGAAAAACAAAACGATCAGTTAACATCAACGAATTCACTAATAATTTATTTGGAAATTCCAAATCTTTGGGAAGAATCTCATATCTGGTAATCTGATTGTATGATGATATTTCCGACAATAACTCAAAATCAAATGGACGATTTTTTAAATATATAAAATTTCTTCTAGTACCATTTTTGCCAAATATCAAATAGTTACTTGATACAATCTCATATATGTTATTATCCATTTGATAACGTAAATGAATGCCATAAGGCAAACTAAAATCCCTTTTATCAGCAAGCAAAAAGGAATTAAATTGTCTCAAAATTTCAGCTATTGTTCTTAGTATAAAGCTTTTCCCAGTCCCATTAGGTCCTATAATAATTGATGTATAAGGTCTTTCAGATTTTTTTGATTCGGAAGGTGGAGAAAAAAATAATTCAATGTCACCTAATTGTGGATGATGACGTAATTTCAAATACTCGATTCTAATCATAAGTAATTTTGCATTATATAGTTACGGTAGCTAAATATTATATCTTTTACTAATTGTTTCTTTCAAAACAACAAACTCTTCCTTTTACAATTTCCAAACTAAAAATTATTTTGACTGAAAATTGAGTCTCAAACAAAAACCTTATCATTCATAAAACAATCGTTAAAATAATCTTCCAATTAACAGATAAGTATAAAAATATTAAACATTTACTGTCCTAAAACTACTCAATTATTTAACTAATGAAAAGAATAACGTAATTTTTTAAACCTAAAAATAATAATTAATCCAAAATACACTATATTTACTTAATGAAATTTATTTTCCTAAATTAAAACAGATTTTTATGAGGGGTATAATTAGTACCAAAGAAAAAGTTAAGGAGTTTATTTTTAGTTATGCCGGGGCTATTGCCATTGGCTTTTTAGCTTTGCCTATAGCGGTAGTCATTTATTTAGCTTTTTATTTTATTTTCAAAACCTAAATTTACTCCCCACAAAAAAGGCCGCTTCAAAAAAGCAGCCTCTTAAAAATTCTTACAAATAGCTATTCCTACTTCAAAGTCGGGCTTTCAAAGTCGAGTTTTTTCAGTCCTTTTTTTACTTCGGGGCAACTCATAAATAGTTTCCATAGTAGGCCACTTCGGTAGTTTTCTATCATAACCACAATAGGGCCCTCGTCAATAGCTAGGTACGATTTGGCGTACCAGTCGCGCTGTTCGCTAAACGAATCCACAAAGCCATATTCGCCCCAGGTTTTATCGCCCAAATCTTCATAAAAATGGCGCAATGCCTTCATGGAATATTCCGGCGTATACGGAAATGCGGATAATGCCGCCGTAGGTGTAATTACTCCCAAATCATTCGTTGGCGAATGGGCATTGTAGCCTTCAAAATTGTCGCTGGCGGTTAGTCCCCAACAATTTTCGCCATATCCTTTAAATTTTTGGGGGTTATCCACGCAATAGTCGTGGTTAATCAGGGTATGGTTTTGATTTTGTTCCCAATAATCGGCATATCGATCCTTCAAGCCCTTAGGGTTAAGCCCTAAGAATGAGTATTGCGAAAAAAACAATGGACCGCCATAGTCAAAACCCAGGGGTAACTTATGCCCGTAAAAAGTTTTGCCATTATTAAAAAAGTCGCTTTGTGCCCAACCACGGTGATAAACGTCGGCACTTACCGGGTATCGCTCGCCAGAGGCAGCCAGCACATAGGTAATAAGGCATTCATTAAAACCTCTGATGGGGAAATTCATTGCCCAACCATTATTAGGCGACCAATGCCAGTACAAATTATCCCTTCCCTCGCGGGTATACCAATCCCATTCCACCTCGCCCCACATCCAGCCTATTACATCCCTTATGCGTTGTTCCTTGGGGTTATCGGCAGTAAAATATTGTCTTGCGCAAAGCAGACCTTGAAACAGGTACGAGGTCTCCACCAAATCGCCCCCATCATCTTTTCGTCCAAACGGAATGGTGACCCCTGTTTCGCCATTTAGCCAATGCGGAAATACACCATGATAAGCATTTGCCTTAAATAAAAATTCAACAATTTTGCCAATGCGGTTTACTGCCTGTTCGTGGGTAATCCATTTGCGATGGTCAGCCACAATAATGCTCATAATGCCAAAACCCGAGCCACCTATGGTAACTACCTCATTGCCATAACCAAAGGTAGCATTGCTACGCTCGCGTGCCAAGCCCGATACCGGGTGGGCATAATCCCAAAAATACCGGAAAGTTTGGCGTTGCACTACATCCAACAAGGCACTGTCGCTCAGGTTTTTAATCACTCCTACTGGCTTAATTCCCTCGGTGTTTGCATTGATTCCTGATTTTTGAGCTATGGCGAGGCCGCCAATAAGCATCAAAAAAAGGTAAAGTATATATTTTTTCATTCGTTTAAATGTTTAAAAACAAACTGATTATGCCGTTCACATTGGCCTATCAATTTGTAGGTTTTATAAATTGGGTCCTTTAAAACCCAATGATTTCATACCGGTTTTTACCTCTGTGCAACTCATAAAAAGGTTCCATAATAGGCCAGTACGGTAATTCTCAATCATATCGATAATAGGCCCTTCGTCAATTGCCAAGGTTGAAGTGGCAAACCAGGGATTATTTAGGTTAAAGGCATCGTAAAAGCCGTAATTACCCCAAACTTTATCGCCTAGCTTATAGTAAAAAAATCGCAACGCTTGCATTGATTGTGTTGGTGTATAAGGCAAAGAAGCAATAGCAGCGGTAGGCGCGATTACACCCACATCGTTAGTTGGCGAACTTGCAGTATAGCCATTTGCAATATCGCTTGGGGTAAGTCCCCAACAGTTGCTGCTATACCCATAATTATTTTGAGGATTGGCAACACAATAATTATAGTTGATTAATGCCTGCGCTTTGTTCTGCACATCATAACTAGCATAAGCATCCGATAATCCATTCGGGTTAATGCCCATAAAAGAATAATGTGCAAAAAAAAGAGGCCCGCCAATTGCTGGCCCTAAAGGTAATTGAACACCGTAAAAGCTATTGCCATTTTTGATACTCCCATTTAAGGCCCAACCATTATCATAAACAGCCTTTTGTATAGGGTAAGTTGGCGATGATGCAGCAAGTACATATACAACCAATGCCTCGTTCCAGCCATTAATTTGCATATTGCTGCTCCAACCATAGTTTGGGCTCCAATGCCAAAACAAAGTATTTTGCCCATTTTGAAACCAACTCCATTCTACCTTATTGTATAAGTTGGTGATATCGCTTCGTAAATTGCTTTCATCGCTACCTGCACCGTTAAAAAACTGACGGGCGGTAAGTAGGCCTTCCATCAAAAACCCGGTCTCCACCAAATCGGCTCCATCATCTTGCGTGCTAAATGGAACTACAGCACCTGTTTGCCCATTCATCCAGTGCGGATAAGCGCCATGAAAAGTTTGCGCGTTGTTTTTTAAAAAAGCGACAATGGTTTGCAAACGAGCCAAGCCTTGTGCCCTTGTAATAAACTGCCGGCTAACCCCGGTTACCAAAGCCATGATGCCAAAGCCCGAACCTCCGGTGGTAACAATATCGCCAGAAGTATTTCGCTCTCTGGCCAAACCACTTGTGGGGTGACCGAAATCGTAAAAATATTTGAGGGTTTGTTTTTGTACCAAGTCGAGCAATTGATCGTCGGTTATTGTTGGGAATTTATCAGTTGAATCGATCGCGGTAGTTAAACTTATTTTTAAGGCCGATTGTAAACTACCTCCGGCTACAGATTGCAGACCTGTTGATACACTGAAATTATAATTCGTAATAGGTTGCAACCCGTTCGGAATAATAACGACCGTACTA
The DNA here is from genome assembly GCA_903891475.1 of uncultured Mucilaginibacter sp. Lineage (GTDB taxonomy): Bacteria > Bacteroidota > Bacteroidia > Sphingobacteriales > Sphingobacteriaceae > Mucilaginibacter. The sequence continues at coordinate 254,744 of CAITEP010000021.1, read as the reverse complement.
TCATGGTTTTCATAGGTAGTATTAAAAGGTGCAATGTTTCCAGCCGAATTTGTCAAGGCAATATTGGCACTAACTGAATTATGATTAATAGCTGTTGAAAAGGAAAGCTTTATTATAGGACTGGTATTTAAGCCTTTATAAGTTAACCCAACATAGGTTCCATTCACTTTAAATGAATTAAGGCTAAATAAGGCTGCCGAGGGTAGGTTATTTTGGCTACCATCTTTTCCGCAAGCAGAAAATAATGCAATTAATAAAAGTAAAATTCCATTATTAAAACTTCTCATTCAGCAAAAACTCAGTCAATATTAAAAATAAGTTTACAAAAAAGGTTGCCCTGTCCATCTGTTTGTCAACAAACAAACCTTGGGCAACCTCATAACTAAATCAAATCAACCAATTATCTTCCTAATTTTTCGAGATTGTATAAAGCAGATGCTTCAGAAGCAGATAATACTTTATTATAAATCCGAACCTGGTCAAGCGTACCTGTTAAATAACCAGCCCAACCTTGTGAGGTTGTTGCGGAGGTAAGTGATGGATTAGTTTGAAACTGCAAAGTTCCAAAAACCATTTTCTTAGCCCCTGTCCAGTTAATAGGTGCAAAACCAGTAGTATTATTTGTACCAGCCACCGCGCCATTATAATAAACTGTAACCGTTCCGGTCGACTCGTCATAAGTTACTGTTACATTTATCCAAGTATTCCATGGGTTAGCAACTTTATAACCACCTTCCCATGCATCAGAACCTGAACCGCTGGTGCTATTGTTAAAAGCATGTACTTTTAATATACCAGTTGTTGGTGTTGAGCCATTATCGAAAAAGACATCAAGGTTTCCCCAAAAATTTTGTGTATGAGCAATCCCGATTATTCCAATTGCTCCGGTTGTATTTTGAGGCATATTAACCCAAGTACTTACTGTAAAGCTATGCAAATTCTGTACTGCCGCAGGCACATCAGAAACTACATAACCATTATTGGCCCCTTGCAGTCCTTGCCCTTTAACTCCAGTTGTAAAACTTGTACCTGTTGCTACACCTGTTGTAGTTGATAAGCTATCGGCTAAACTGCCATTAAAAGGCCAATAAGCAACCAAATTAGTTGGTTCAATATCCTTCGAGCTGCTGTACCCGCCAAAAGTCGGCAATGGCTTTGTAGGCGCATAGGTTTTGGGGTCGAAGCTTTTTTGACAAGAGGATATGGAGAAAACTAAAGCCGTACCCAAAAAGGCTACGCCAAGTATATTTTTAATTGTTTTCATCATTTTTTCTTTAATTATACTATTAATAACCAGGGTTTTGAGTTAAAACACCTACGCTTAAATCAATTTCGTTTTGTGGAATTGGCCATACTTCATTTTTACCGGCTTTCCAACCACGTGAGCCAAATACAGCTGTACCCCTACCCTGACGGATAACATCAAAATAACGATCGAACTCCATAGCTAATTCAACACGGCGCTCAAAATAAATAGCGTTACGTAAAGCGGTTTGATCGGTAGTGGTTACTTTTGGTAGAATAGCGTTGTTGCCGGCTCTAGCGCGTGCTCTTACTAATTCTAAAGATGCTAAGGCTGGCGCTGTATTGCCTAATTCATTATTGGCTTCGGCATTCATCAACAATACATCCGCATAACGTAAAACAATTTTATTTTGCTGACAACCCTCATTAAAACCCGATACATAAAGGCTAAATGGCACATACGACTTTTGGTTGTACATTGGGTTATCACCATTTGCAGGTATTAAATCACCTTCGGGTGTTGTTTCACCTCTAAATATAATGGTAGCATCTCTGCGTGGATCGCCTGCTTCGTAAGCGGCGGCTAAATCAGCACTAGGCACATTAAATCCCCAACCACCACCTGTTGAACCTCTTACACCTTGTACTTGGGAATACTGAGAATTTGATGCATTTGAGTTATTAGGTATCAACATACATTGTATCTCAAAAATTGATTCTGAATTATTTTTATTATTGGTACGGAACATTTGCTCATAATTAGGAAACAATGAATAACCTAGTTGCATTACCTGATTGGTATAGGTTAAAACATCGGCCCATTTTTTCTGATACAAAGCAGCCTTGGCATGTAAAGCAAGTGCCGCCCCCTTTGTTGCATGACCGATATCGGCTGCACTATATGTTTGCGGTAATACAACTGCAGCATCTGTTAAATCAGTTTCAATAGCTGCCCAAATTTGAGCCGCGGTACTTCGAGGTATATTATATTCGCCTGCTGTATTAGGTACATGCAAACGTAAAGGTACACCACCAAAAGCCCTAACTAATCTGAAATAAGAATAAGCCCTAATAAACTTTGCCTCGGCCAAATACCTAGCCCTTAAGGCCACATCCATGTTTATTGCCGGAACATTGTCAAGAATTTGGTTCGCAAAATTTATATTTTGATATTGACCAGCCCAAAAGTCGGCTATTTGACCTTCGCCAGAGTTGGCAGTAAAATTTTGAAAATCGTTCATAAAACTGGCATCGGTAGGTGAACTTCCTTTGTTCACATCATCAGATCCCATACTTTCAACGGCTATTGGAGCAAAAGCAATGTTTTTCCATTCGTGTAAATTGGCATACATCGCGCTAACTGCGGATGTTGCATCGGCCTGGGTAACCCAAAATTGAGTAGCGGCAACCGTACCCTTTGCTGTTACATCCAGAAAACTTTTTTTACAGCTTTGAACTGTTACCAGGGCAATTAACAAAAATAACCCTACAGCTGTTTTTAAATATTTTTCCATGTTCGTTATTGTTAGTTTTGTTAAAATGTTAAGTTAACACCAAAGTTATAGGTTGCATAAAGTGGGTAAACATTGGCGTCCAAACCCTGCCCCAATGGGTTTCCGCTATTACCAACTTCAGGGTTAAATCCTTTATAACCAAATATGTTAATAGGGTTTTGAGCATTGGCAAAAATCCTTAATTTATGGATTCCTACTTTTTGAAGGGCCAATTGGGAAAATGTATATCCTAATTGAGCATTACGCACCCTGAAATATGCACCACTTTCAACGTAAAAAGAATTTGGAGCGGCATTAGCATTTGAGCCAACATTTACGGATGGGTAAGTATTTGATGTACCGGTTCCATGCCACCTGTTTATATAAAAATCTTCTGTGAAATTTTCATTACCATAACGATAGGCAATATCGGCGTTATAAATACTTACATCAGAAACACCTTGAAAATCAAGAGCAAGATCAAAATGCTTATAGGTAAATGATGTATTTATTCCGTAGTTAATTTTAGGATTTGGGTTGCCTAAAACAACTCGATCTCGTGAATCAATTACACCGTCTTTGTTTACATCAACATATTGAAAGTCGCCCGCTTTAGCGGTGGGTTGTGCCCCTGAAGTTTGATCTTGTTGAAATATACCTGCTACCTGATATCCATAGAATTCGCCAATTGGCTCACCTTCAACCGTACGAGTAGCTAGTGCGCCGTTGGCAATACCATTACCTCCAGAATATATAGGATTTTTACCTGACAAAACATTTAAAACAATGTTATTATTGATACCAACATTTGCACTAACAGAATAAGAAAAGTTACTGGAAGGATGATCTTTCCAGGTAAGAAGCAATTCAACGCCCCTATTTCTGATCTTTGCCTGATTACCTTCAATATTACTACCTACAGTACCTACATCTGATGGGATAGGAATAGCAAAAATTGCATTTTCAGTTATCCTATTATAGTAACCTAATTCAAATGATAGCCTATTATTTAAGAAGGAAGCCTCTAAACCTGCATCTATCGATTCAGCATTTTCCCAAACAGTGAGTGGTGGCACAACAGTATTTATACTAGCACCTTGTACATAAGTTTGAGGATTTCCAAAAATAGCAGTTAGATAGGAAGGATCAGCAGTAACAACCTTGTTGGCAACGTTTATCGGAACATTCCTGTTACCAACTTTACCCCAACTTGCTTTCAATTTTAAATTATCAAAAATATGCTGGTCTTTTAAAAACGATTCATTACTGATAACCCAGCCTGCACCTATTGATGGAAAGTATCCGAATGCATTAGCTCCATTTGTTTTAGGATCATAATATGGAGAAGAACCATCTTGCCGTATGGAAGCGTTTAACAAATATTTATCCTTATATGAATAGTTTGCGCGTACAAAATATGAAAGATCGCGGATATGAGGTTGCTGCGAAGGTAATACTGTTTGTAAAACGTTTTTTGCGGTATCAGGGAATGAGCTAGTTAGACTTCCGCTTGATACATATGGTACATTTTTAGCATAGCCATGGGCGTAGTACGTGGTATAGTCCTGCGCCGTCATACCTGCTAAAGCAGTAATTTTATGTCCGCCTATTGTTTTATCATAGGTAAATGTGTTTTCCCAAATCCAATTGGCTGTTTGAGTATGCTGTATATCAAAACTACTTGTGGTGCTTTGTTGAGCAAGTGTAGCGTAATAGACCGGAGTATAATTCCTTACTTCAGCTTGACCCAGATCCATGCCATAACTTGTTTTAAATTTAAGGTCTTTAAGTAAGGTAAGCACTCCATAAACATTTCCTGTTAAACGTATGTTTTTTGAATGCTGGTTATAAAAATCAATGGTTGCTTGCGGATTATAATTATTTCCGTCACCTGTATTATAATCGTTAGGATCGCCATATTTTCCGTTTGAATAATAAACTGGAAGAGTTGGTGCCGCTCCATATAACTGGTGAAAAATCCCACCATTTATATCACTTGATTCACTTGAAAGTCCGCTCAGTGTAAATCCAATTTTTAATGGCTTAACAACAGTCCAATCATCCGATACGTGCATAGTGTACCTCTTGTAATTATTTGTTTTTACTAAACCATCTTGATCAAGAAATCCAAAAGATACATTATAAACGTTGTGCTCACTACCACCACCTATTGAAAGTTCATGATTGGTTACAAGCGCATTTCTAAGAATCTGATTGTACCAGTTGGTACCTGTACCGAAGCTTGAAGGATTAGAAAATAATAGTGGCGTAATATTATTATACTGATAAAGTTCATTTATTGCTGTTGCATATTGTGTAGCATCAGCCATTTTTACCAAGTTTGTTGCTTTTTGCCAGCCTACATAGCCATTGAAATTGATAACTGGCTTACCTTTTCCACCACGTTTAGTTGTAATTAAGACAACACCGTTAGCACCTCGAATACCAAAAATCGCGGTACTAGATGCGTCCTTTAAAACAGAAATATTATCAATGTCGGCGGTATTCAAAAAGCTAATGTCATCGTACCAAACATCATCAACTACGTATAAAGGACTTGAACTTCCGCCTATGGTTCCTAAACCGCGAATAGTTACTTCAGGAGATGCACCTGGCGACCCGTTATTAATAATGCTTAAACCGGCTACTTTACCTTGTAGTGATGAAAGTGCATTTTGAGACGATTCCTTGGCAACATCTGCACCTTTTATAGTGGCAACTGAACCTGTGTTGTCAATTTTCTTTTGGGTACCATATCCTATTACAACCACCTGTTGCAAATCATTAATTTGTGGTGCAAGTTTTATATCAATGATAGTTTTTCCATTTATAGCAATACTTTGGGTAGCATACCCTATATAGCTAAATGTTATTGTTGCAGTAGATGGCGCAGTAATTGTATATGCACCATTTACATCGGTTTGTGTACCATTTGTTGTTCCTTTAACAGCAACGCTTACCCCTGCGAGTAATTCGCCAGTTGCCGCATCTGTAACTTTACCTTTTATGGTATTGTTTTGCGCAAAGGCCACGTTAATAAAAAAGAAACAGAATAGTACCAACCCTGAGATTGTAAAAATTCTCTTCATAGCGTTAATTAAAAATTAATAGATAATTGGATTAAAAAATTGGTTTTATTAATTGTACGAAGTTGTTGAGTTGTAGGTCTAATTGCAAATAATTAAACTCTACATTATTACATCATTAAACAAACAGTTTCTCACTTTGTTGTGCTATAAAATTTAATTAATTAATAATCAGCATAATAAACCCACATAGTGTACATGATACATACTACACTCCTATTATGAGCAATACATCATGAAAAAGGAGACATGAGAGGTAATGATGTAGTAAATTAGTAATTTGAGCAATTTGTAATGGTGTTATTACAAATTTTTTGTGAGGTTTTAGGTAATAAAATGAGTAATAGTTTGAACGGCAAAAATTTTATCGATTTAATATACCTAAAATTTTGATAATAAGGAAGGATCATTATTTATTTTAATAAGAAGGTTAAGAGCTTTTACAATTCAATCAAAAACTCAACCAAGTTTTTATCGTGAGGAAGATTCAGTTTTTTACGAAGCCTATAACGTCTAATTTCCACTCCCCTTAACGATATGTTTAAGAGCGATGCCATTTCTTTACTGCTCATATTCATACGCAGATAAGCACATAATTTTAAGTCGTTTGGCACCAAGTCAGGGTGGTCTATTTTGAGTTTCTTAAAAAAGTTTTCGTGGGCCTCATTAAAACTACTTTCAAAAACGTTCCAATCACGCTCATCCGTCATCCCTTCGTTAATAACCTTTTGTAAACGCTTTAATTGCTCGTCCGACAATGGTTTACCGCTGCTATCTTTTAAATGACCAATTTCATCGCTTATTTTTTGAAGTAATTCATTCTTGTAAACAATATTCATTGCCGAATTGGCTAACTCCCGACTTTTTCCTGCTAAATCTGCTTGTAGTTGTTCATTTCGTATTTTTACAATTTGCTGTTCGTTGGCAATGGCTTCCTGTTTCAAAAACTCTGCTTTTTCGTTCTCTAACTTTTGATGTATTAGATATTGATGGAGTTTTAGCTTTAGCCTGTAATAGTACCTTATTATATAATAAGCGGCAATTAATATTAGGATATAAATAGAGATAGCAAAGCTATTTGCATACCAAGGTGCTAATATGGTAAAGGAAAACTGTGTTATTGGCGAAATATTTTCCTCACTAATTTTGGCCCTTATTTTAAAAACATAATTGCCTTGTGCAAGGTTGGTAAATTCTTTCTGACTCTGGTTACTCCAATCCGCCCATTGCTTTGAATATCCTTCCAGATAATATTGAAACTTGATTTTTGATTGTTTATAATATGGTAAGGTATACGAAATACGGATATTATTTTTTGAGAATGGAATTTCGAGTGATGGCAAGCTTTCTCCATATTCGCTTAATAAAGTCACCTTATCAGTAATATTCTCTATTCTTCTTATTAAAACTTTGGGTAGTTTTACCCCGTTTTGCAAAAGTGCGTCATCATCATTTAAAATTACAAAACCATCGTCGAGGCTGATGAGGTAAATACGGTTGTTAATTAAGTTGATGTTTTCATAATGCTGCACCATTTGACCGTTGAGCGAATTAAACCGATTGGAATCGATCAGTAACTTTCCTGGGTTTGATAAATCGGCTATAGCAACCAAACCATTATTAATAAACCAATATTTTTTACCTATGGCCGTTATTATTTTGTTTGAAGATGCAAAAGTCCCTAGTTTTTTGTTTAATTGTTGATATTTAAAAAACCGATCACTAATATCATCGTAAATACAAAAACCCGAATCCGAGGAAAATACAATGCGATTGTCCAAGTTAAAAACACTTACATTGTAGCTATCAGGCAATCCAAAAGACTTATCATAATACTTAATCGAGATAGCTTTTTTATAATCGCTACTCAAAATAATTTTATAAATCCCTTTGTATGCATGGCTTACCCAAATTTGTCCTTTGGCATCCTGCTCTACATATCTTGAGGGCTCACCAAAACCTTCAATTTTATGGTCAAATACCCAATTGTCTTTACTGTCTTTTTTAAAAATAACCAGCCCAGTATAGGTTCCCTGTATCAGTAAATTATTGTTCAGTTTTTTAATAGTCCACCCACCATTAATGGATGATATTTTTGTAATACTGCTACCATTAACCTGATAGGTGCCATCATTATGGCCACATAACAGGTGTCCATCCTGTAAGGACAAATCCCAAACTTGACCTTGCGAGCCTGTGATTAATTTAAAGTCAAAAGTTTGTAGCCATTGGTTGTTACTTTTGGTAAACCAATTACTATAAAACAAACCCTGATTGGTACCCAAATAAATTTTATTATTAAAAATAATGCTTGAGTAAACGGTACCAAATTTTCCGGTTTTATCAAAGTAAAAATAAAGAGGCGAGTTTACCTCTACCCTATCTATTCCATTATCCAAACCAGCCCAAAGGTTCTGTTCATTATCGGTATATAAACTTAATACAGTATTGTTTTGTAACCCGCTAGATTTATTTATGTGCTGCACTACATTGCCAGCTGTATCTAAAATTAAAATGCCATTCAAAATAGTGCCAAATGCGAAGTACTTTCCAGGAATAACCGCACCATTGTTGAGCTGATAGGTTTTAAAAAAATCGTTTGCCTGGTTTTGCCATTGTTTTATCGTGGATCCATCAAAAATAAATAGCCCCTTGTTGGAGGTACCAATTAAATATCTATTGTTTGAGAATGGCAGGATGGATAATACACCACTTTTCCCCAAAACATCACTACCGTTAATATAGTTGAGTTGATTATTTTTAAGTTCAAACAAACCAGCATTTACCTGCTCCACAAAATACTTTTTACCTACTTTAAACAAAAACAAAAACGGATTAGGCGCACGTACAATAGTAATTTTATGGTGCTGATAAATATAAATAGACCCGAAGGATTGAAAAATTACCTTATCCACATCAACATATATTTTCCATATTTCTTCGTTTGGTAAATTGGCTTTAGGTACCAAATTAATAAGTGAATTATATTTTAAAAAGCCCTTGCTATCATACTCCCAAAAACCAAATTCACCAAAACCACCAGCATAAATTTTACCATGCCCATCGGCTGCTACGGTTCGCACTATTAAACCATTAGGCATTCTGTACAATTGCCAGTACTTTCCGTCAAACGATAACATACCCTCCGCGTTACCAAAATACATTATACCTTGTTCATCCCGAGTGACTGACCAATTCTGATTACCCGATTGGTATTGTGCCTTGGTATAATTTTGTATGTATGGCACGCCAATATTCTTTATTTGAGCACAAAACGCATGTACCCTAATTAATAAAAAAAATAGCGCTAAAAACTTTATCGGTTTAAACATAGTGTGAACTAAACAAACGACCTTAATTACAGATATTTAAAATTATTATACGAAAGTACAATTTGAAAATTAAAAACGAATATTCATGGATGGATACCTATTTATGCTGCAAGTGTGAGCATATTTAGTTGAAATAGCAAAGCAGCGATATTTAATCTTCAAGTAAGAATTAGGCGTGTTTAACCGATAATAATTAAAGGTGTATAACGATTTTTGTACCCTACTTTGCCTAAGGTTTTCAAAAACACCTAATTCATCTTATTCATATTAAATCAATATATGCTTCGCCCATGCAAAGCTTGTTGGCGAAGTTTTGCTCATACTCCTATTAAATAACCGATTTAAATAATAAGAAGTTAATTATCCCATTCGTCAACAAAATTGGATTTGATATAAAAATTAGACTAATAAATCCTGCTTAAAAATCTTACTCATCAAATTAAAAAGATTAGGGTGCTTCGTTTGCAGTTGTTCGGGTTTCTCAAAAAAGTAATCTGATGCTACTGCAAAAAATTTCGTCTCATTGGTTAAGGCATAATGGTTAATATCTGATTTTCCATCGGCAATTTTGTGCATTTCTACATGCATTAAGTGTAACCAGAGAATAATATAGGGGTGAGCCAGCAAATTTTCAGGCAAGCCATCGGCGTTACCATCCGAACTATCCAAAAGATGTACAAATTCATATATTGCACTTTGCTCGCTTCCATGTTTATTTGAAAACGCTTTTAGCAAGGCATCAACAGATGATTTAAAAACAGATTTGGCAATGTCCAAAAATAAACAGAAATTACAGAAAGATTGTGCATAAAGGATGATTTAATTGGCGTTAAATATTATATAATATGTTGATTTTTAATATAATGCATAACTTTTTCTCCCATTTTTTATCTTTTTTTTAATCCCGCAACATGTAATAGATTAATTAAAATTTGGCTTTTTTTTAAAATTCTCTCCAATTTTAAGGTACCAAAAAACACTAACTTACATTTTCCCAAATTTAAAAAGACAGCTTTCCTTGGTAATAATCCAAAAGCTTGTTGCTAGTATAATAATCGTATTTGGCGCTAATAAGGTTTAGCTTGGCATTATCAAGGTTGTTTTTCGCGATGATATAATCAACCGAGGTAATTACCCCAGCCTCATAACGTAGTTTATTGATCCTGAAACTTTCTGAATATACATTTACCTGCCCTTGTATAGCTTGATAGCGGTTATAAGCCGAACTCATGTTATAGTAGGCCTGCTCAATATTTTGACGAAGCTGTACCTTTACATTATCCTCCAGGTTTTGATAGATCTGCAAATTAATTTTTGCTTGCGAAATGGCGTTCCGCTTTGTAAAGTTGGAGAAGATAGGGATGTTTAAATTAAGGGCCAAATAAGTCCCGTAGTTGTTTTTAAACTGATCGGCATAGCTGATATTTTGAGTCGCGTAATTGGCTTGGGTGCTGAAAACAGCTTGCTTACCCCCAACCGAATTTACATACATGCCCGGCACCGCGCTCGTTGTTGAATCCGTAAAAACAGATTTTTGTCCGGCACTTGAGTAAGTGGTTGATAAGCCGCCACTGATATTCAAGTTAGGATACAAATATCCTTTGGAAACCTTTAAGGCCTTTTCATAGCTTTCTGTTCTTAATCTGGCTGCTTTTACCGCAGGCAATTCGTTCAGCGCATTTTGGTAAATTTGTTCGGTGCTTGTGTTCATTTGTTGGGGCAAAATGGCATCGGCAGGTATGGGTTCAAAAGTGGCATCGGGGTTGTAGGGCATATTCATAATTTGGAACAAACTCAACTTTGCCGCGTTCAACGAGTTTTGCGCGGTTACTACCGCCACCTCGTTTGAGGCCTGTTGACCTTTGAAATCATAAATATCAGAAGCGGCCTTGTTGGCACCTTCCTTTTCATAAATTTCGGCCCTGGCTACTGTTTGTTTTGATACTTCTAACTGGCTTTTTACCTGTTCAATAATTTCGAGGTTGTTTAAAATGCTTAGATAATTGCTGATAAGGTTTAGGGTTACAATATCTTTAGCTGCCTGAAAGTCCATTTTACCGGCTTCGTAGGCTAGGGAGGCTTGTTTGATAGCGTTTTGCAATGCCAAACCATTAAACAGGGTTAGGCTACCATTTAGTCCGTAATTATCAGAAGTGAGCGACTGGTTTACATAGGTATTAGTAACCGAATTGATAGCCCTACCCTGGCTTAAAGTTCGACCAGCACTACCACTCACAGCTGGTAGTAGGTTTTCTTTTGCTTGCAGATAGGCAAGATGATTGCTTTCGGCATTTAGGGAGCTTTGTTTTACCTGCAAATTATTTTTTACAGCTATAGCCAAACAATCCTGTAGGGTATAGGTATTATTTTGCTGAGCAGCGACAAATTGCGAAATTGATATAATAAGTATTACAAAAACGTATTTCAAAAATCTCATTAGCTATGCTTATAATTTTATAGACGAATCAATTTTTCCATCCAATAGGTTGATAATTCGGGAACCATAACCCGCATTTTTTTCGGAATGGGTTACTTGTATAATGGTAACCTTATCCTCCTTGTTGAGCTTAGCAAAAAGCTCCATAATTTCTATGCCTTGTTTTGAATTAAGATTACCGGTAGGTTCATCAGCCAAAATAAGCTTGGGTTTGGTAATGAGTGCCCTGGCAATGCCTACCAACTGTTGCTGCCCGCCTGAAAGTTGTGCCGGAAACAAATCTTTTTTGCCTACTATTTGAAACCTGTCTAACATATCGGCAACAATGGCTTTACGGTCACTGCCGCTATAGTTTTGGTATATGAGCGGTGTTTCAATGTTTTCATAAACCGTTAATTCATCAATTAAATGGTAGGCCTGAAAAACAAAACCCACGTATTGTTTATACAGAGCAGCCCTTTGTTTTTCTTTAAGTTGATGCACCGCGTTACCCGCAAAATAATGGTATCCTTCGGAAGGTTCATCCAACATGCCAATGATATTTAACAGAGTTGATTTACCCGAACCTGAAGGCCCCATGATGGATACAAATTCGCCCTCCTCTACCTCCAAACTTACATTGTTGAGCACAAAGCTTTTATTGCCCCCTATTTGGTAATACTTCGAAATATTTTTTAATGATAACATGTTGCTTGAATGCTATTGTTGGATTGTTAAATTGTTTTATTACTCTTTATCTAGTATCAAAACTGTACCAATTATATAAATATTTGATTTTTAGCGAATTAAATATTTTTTATTTAATGGTTGTGTTCATTTTTGAAACAGTGGTGTACGGTTTTGATACTGTTTATTATTTGTCGGAATCAGCATTTACAGGATTTGTTAATTTTCAGGATTAGATTAAGTCAAAATTCTGTTAATTCTCAAATCCTGTAAACCCTGATTCAGACAGTTTACTCACTCCTCAAACTATTTACTGGGTTTGCAATTGCCGCTTTAACGGCATGGTAACAAACTGTTAAGAAAGCTATCAATAGCACAAAGCCGATAGCGAATAGGAATATCCAAGAGTTTATGCTAATTCGATAAGGATAATTTTCGAGCCAACTGTGCATAGCCCACCAGGCAATTGGTGTGGCAATTATAGTGGCAAGCATTACCAGTTTTAAAAAGTCGACCGATAATTTTCTAATGATTAGCTCAACAGATGCACCCAGCACTTTTCTAATACCTATTTCCTTTTTTCGCTTTTCGGCAGATAAGGTTGCCAACCCGAACAGACCAATACATGAAATAAATATGGTAAGTGTTGCACTAATTGTAATAATCTGCTTCCATTTTGCCTCCGCTTCATATTGGTCTGCATTCTCTGCATCCTTAAAGCTATGTTCATAGGGCTTGAATACAAATAATCGTTTAAAGGTACCTTCAATATAATTGAGTGAGGCGGTTTTATTTTGTTCATTAATTTTTACAAAAAGATTTCCCCAATCATTATCAGGCTTCATCCTTAATAATTCTGAAGGAATTTTTTGGTTCAGATCGCCCAAGTGATAATCTTTAACCACGCCTATAACCGTAAACTTTTTGTGGATATAAAAAAAATCAACCACTTTTCCTATAGGGTTTTTCCAGCCGGCCATATTAGCAAAGGTTTCGTTTACCATAATAGAATTTAAGCTATCAGTAACCATGATTTTTGAAAAATTTCTGCCTTTAACAACTGGTATTTGGAATAAAGGCAAATAATCCTCATCAACCTGCTTAACGTCAAAATCTATTTGTTCGCCATTATTTATCTTGGCAATCATGCTCTCTCTCCCGCCTTGGTCGGCAGTAACCATTTTTATATTTGGGTTTTTCAAGAGTTCGGTCTTAAACACCTGATAAAGCTTTTTATCAGTATTAAATGTCTTGATAGATACCACATTTTTATCATTGTAACCGAGATCAAAATGAGTCAAAAAATCGAATTGATAATAAATAGTAATGGTTGAAATGATAAAAAAGGTAGCCAATGTAAATTGTAATACCACCAAACTTTTGGACAAATAATTCTTCCCGGTAAATTTTTGACGTTGGTAAAGTGCTTGAACCGGATTAAAACCCGAAAGTAGTAATGCAGGATAAAAACCAGCAAAAAGGCCGGTAAATAGCATTACCAAAGTATAGGATACTATAAGTTTAACACTTAATAAATACGAAAAAGAAAGTGCTTTGTTTGATAGGCTGTTAAAAATTGGCAGTACTAATTGAACCAAAATAATACCAAGTAAAAATGCTATAAATGTTAAAATATATGATTCACCAAGAAACTGAACTACTAACTGCATACGACCGCCTCCAACTACCTTTCGAATGCCAATTTCCTTGACCCGTTTGAGCGACTGAGCTAAAGTTAGATTCACAAAATTTATGCAGGCTATTATTAAAATAAACAAAGCCATTCCGCCTAAGATGTATGAAAATATTGGATTTATGGAGGAAGCCAAGCCATTTACAGCAGGGTATTCCATACTGTTATGGATAGCTAGCAATGGTTGTAATATATAATGAATTTTATCTTTATTGCCATATTTTTCCGCTGCTTCTTGAATTTGACTTTTTGCCTCATTATTATAAACGGTAGCCATTTTGGCTTCTAACCTGTTTAAATCGGCTCCATACCTAATCTTAAAAAAAGTGTTTAAATGAAAATTGAGCCATTGTGTTTCATTATAAGAGCCTGATGCCTTATATGGCAATAACATCTTAATTTTTATAGAGGAATTTTGAGGGGATGCTTTAGTTACCGCGGTAACCATGAAAGGTTTGAATATATTTTCAACCTTAATTTCCAGCGACTTACCAATCGGATTTTGTTCTCCGAAATATTTCTTTGCTATATCTTCAGAAAGTACAATTGAATTTACCCCATTCAATATATTTTTATAACTTCCTGATTTTAATGGTGCTGTGAAGACCGAAAAGAAATTGCTATCGGCAAATAAAACATCCTCATTAAACACATCATTACCATGTTTAACCGTCAAATAATCATTTTTTATCCTGACAAATTCCTCCAATTCCGGAATTTGTTGTTTAAAAGTAGGCCCTGATATTGACCCTGTGATCGACATTTTATTCTCAACCCCGGTTGGGCTGGTCTCATTAACTACTAACCGATATATATTATTGGCATTAGCATTAAACCTATCATAGCTAATTTCATCCATATTATACAAAAGAATGAGCATACAACAGGCAAGCGCCACACTGAGCCCAACAATGTTAATAACAGAAAAAGCCTTATTCATCCAAAGGTTTCTGAAAGCTGTTTTAAAATAGTTTCGTATCATATTAGTTTAGTTTAATATTTTGTCGGGATCAGAATTTACAGGATTTGTTAATTTTCAGGATTAGATTAAGTCAAAATTCTGTTAATTCTTAAATCCTGTAAACCCTGATTCAGACAGTTTACTCACTCCTCAAACTCTTTACTGGGTTTGCAATTGCCGCTTTAATTGTTTGAAAAGCAGAGGTTATCAACGCTATTAAAAACATGCCTCCGCCACTTAATGCGAATATCCACCAGCTAATGGAGGTACGGTCGGCGAAGGATTGCATCCATTTGTTCATAGCAAGCCAAGCAAGCGGTGTGGTAATTACAAATGCCAATAAAATCAATAAGCTTAATTCCTTTGATAATAAGGTCACCATTTGTGTTACCGATGCACCTAGTACTTTTCGTACCCCAATTTCTTTGGTGCGTTGGTTGGTGGTATAAATGGTTAAACCCAATAAGCCCAGGCAGCTAATCAAAATTGATAGGCCGGTAGCCCAACCTAATAGCGTCGAGGTATGTTGTTCACTTTCATAAAATTTGGCAATACTTTCATCAAAAAAGTGATACTCAAAATCGTCATCAGGATATGCTTGCTTCCATGATTTCCCTATAGCGGCAATAGCTGTTTTCCACTCATTACCTCCTGGAGTTTCAGGTTTTAGGGCGATATGAAAAGTTCCTGTTTGCCATAAAGTAGTGCCGCTATAAATTGCGATTGGTTTAATTGGCTCATGTAATGACCTTTGATGAAAATCAGCCACTACCCCAATTACTTGTAAAGTTGTGCGTCCATTAAAATGGTTAAGGATTTTACCAATTGCTTCACTTGGATTTTTAAAACCAAGTACTTTGGCATAGTTTGCATTTATTATCACAGCCTTTGCTGTATCTGCTTCATTAAGTTCACGACCAGCTAGTATTTTTAAATTATAAAGTTTCAGGTAGTTTTTGTCGGCAAATTTCAATTGTACATCCGTTCTGATTTCTTTTTTACCATCCATATAAGTTACTAAAGTTGAATTAGTGGCATCGGATGACGGTGCTGCCCCACCTACACTTATTAAATTAATTTGAGGCAAAGATTGAATATTGTTTAAAAACACTTGACTTTTTGACCGTGTTCTGTTTTTCCATGGCGTGTTTATTACAATAATGGCATCTTTCTTAAAACCAAGGTCCTTATGAAGCGCATAATATATTTGCTTACTTACCAAAATAGTAGCCATTATAAAAAACTGAGCAATCATAAACTGTGTTAATGTTAATGATTTTCGCAACCAGGCATTTCGAGTTTTGCTGCTGTTGTTTGACGTCTGATTTTTAAGTACTTGAGCCGGATTATAGGACGATAACAAAATAGCCGGATAAAAGCCTGAGGTAATACTCACAACGAGAGTAATCAAAACAAAAAATAATAAAAGGTTAGGTTGAAATAGATTTGGTTTTAAAGTACCGGGTATAAAATCTGCAAATAATTTAAGGATCAAGGGGGTAATTGAGATGGAGATTATAACCGCGATGAGGGTAATAAAAAAAGTCTCACTCAAAAACTGTAAAATCAGTTGCCTCCTATTGCTACCAATGGTTTTACGAATCCCTATTTCTTTCGCCCTTTGGGTGGCTTGGGCAGTAGTTAAGTTAATAAAATTGATACAACCCAATAATAAAAGGAAAACTGCGATGGCCAGCAAAAAATAAAGTGTGGTTTTATTGGCAACTCTTGGCGAAAAATCAAATATACCCAGGTTTTCGTTAAAATGGAGTTCATTTAAAGGCTGTAATACAAATCCACTGGTAGTACCTTTATCCTCAGGACGTGGCGGATTTGCTTTCTTTAAAATATCATTTAATTGTTTCTCTATTTTTTGAGGAGAGGTTTGAGCAGATAACTTTATAAATAATTGAGAGGCAGAATTAGTGCTTCCCCACTCTTTTAATTGTAAATCGCCATTAAGCCCTTTGTTGGCGGTTACCAATGCAGTAGGATAAGAAATAAAATCAGTAAAGGTAAAATCAGTATTTTCACTCAAGGTTTCAACCACTCCGGTAACGGTAGTTTTTATGGTATCATAGCTGATAATTTTGCCCACCATTTGGTTGTAAGGAATATCAGAAAAATATTTTTGCGCTTGTTTAGAGGTTAAAACAACTTGGTTAGGTGAAGTCAAAGCAGTTGCAGGATTGCCAACCAACCATTTATAATTAAATATTTTGAAATATTCATTACCTGCTAATACAACATTATCCTGCCTTTTAAACCGAATGTGCGCGCCGACTTTATTGGTTACAAAAATATCAGGTGACGACATGGTAAAGAAAGGTGAAACAACCTCTACACTTGGCACCTGACTTTTAATAGCACCGGCTAAAGGTCCGCAAACACCCCCATTGTAACCTTTTTCCCCTTGCCATGAAAAAACACTCGATACCCTATAAATTCGGTCGCCATCTTTATGGAATTTATCAAACGTAAAATCGTAATTTACAATCAGGTATATAACAATAGTGGCACTAATGCCTATTGAAAGACCAATTATATTAATAAAGGTAAATAGTTTGTTGCGCCTAAAATTGCGCAGGGCTATGGTTAGGTAATTTTTTATCATATCGTTATTTTTAATTTTGTCTGAATCAGGATTTACAGGATTTAAGGATTTGTTAATTTTCAGGATTAGATTAATTGAAAATTCTGTTAATCCTTAAATCCTGTAAATCCTGATTCAGACAGTTTACTCACTCCTCAAACTCTTTACCGGATTAGCAATTGCCGCCTTCACCGTTTGAAAGCCTGATGTTATCAAGGCTATTATAAACATTCCACCACCACTTAATGCAAATATCCACCAGCTAATAGCGGTACGGTCGGCGAAGGATTGCATCCACTTGTTCATGGCTATCCAAGCAAACGGGGTAGTAATTACAAATGCCAATAAAATCAATAAGCTTAATTCCTTTGATAACAAGGTTACCAGTTGTGTAACTGATGCGCCTAATACTTTACGCACCCCAATTTCTTTGGTGCGTTGGTTGGTGGTATAAATAGTTAAACCCAATAAGCCAAGACAACTAATTAATATCGACAAACTTGTAGCCCAGGTAAGTAAGGTGGAGGTATTTTGTTCCCGATAATATTGTCTTGCTATGGCTTCATCAAAAAATTCATAATCAAAATCATTGTCGGGATAAACCTCTTTCCATGCGTTTCGCATGCCTGCAATTGCCGTTTTCCATTCATGCCCGTCTGCACTTTGTGGCTTTAATGCAAGGTGAAATTCACTGTTATTTTTATCAATCCCTATACTTAGTAAAGCCAATGGCTTTATTATGGAATGAGCCGAGTGCTCGTGAAAGTCGGCCGTAACGCCAATAACTTCACTCTTTTTTCCATCCATATCGATATATTTTCCAATGGCATCTTGAGCATACCTACAACCAATAATCTTTGCATAGGTATCATTGATTATCATTTGTTGAAGCGTATCGCTCGAAAGTAAATCTCGTCCAGCCAATAATTTGATTTGAAAAACTTTCAAATAATTTTTATCGCCATATTTCAACAGTAAATTACTTTTGATTTCTTTTTTACCATCTAGATATGAGACTTCTGTAAATCTTTCGCCACCCGTTAAAGGAGGATCCTCGCCAACACTTATTAATTGTATTTGAGGCAATGAATAAAGTTTATTTAATAAAACCTGCCTTTTAGCTTGGTTATTGTTTTTCCAAGGGGTTGAAATCGTAACAATAGCATCTTTTTTAAAGCCTAAATCCTTATTTAAAACATAATGTATCTGCTTTGCTACCAAAATAGTACCCATTAAAAAAAATAGTGCAATTATAAATTGGGCAACTGTTAATGTTTTGCGCAATATTGTGCTACGTGTTTTCCTGTTATTTGAAAGAGATTGGTTTTTTAATACTGTAACTGATTTACTTGCAGACAAAATTATTGCCGGATAAAAACCTGCTATAAATGTTACCAACAAAGTAAGTAGCACCAAGAATAAAACAATGTTTGGTTGGTGGGGAAGATTGAACTTTATTCCGCTTGAAATAAAATTCGAAAAAAGCTTTAATAAGTTTGGTGTAATTACTATTGATATTAAAACTGCTATTAAAGTTAGTAAAAAAGTTTCGGTTAAAAATTGAATTATTAATTGCCACCTGCTACTGCCCATCGTTTTGCGTACCCCTATTTCTTTGGCTCTTTTAGATGCTTGTGCGGTAGTTAAGTTTATAAAATTAATACAGGCTAGTAATAGTAGAAATATGGCAATAACAAGCAAACCAAATAGCGTGGTTTTGCTTGCCACAGAGCTATTAGCAGTAAAATCAAAAATTCCGAATCTTTCGTTAAAGTGTAAATCATTTAAAGGTTGCAGTACAAAGCTATGCGAACTGCCTTTCCTATCAGGTGTAGGTGGATTGTTTTTTAGCAGGATTTGCTTGAGTTGTTTTTCAACCAATTTTGGTGAAACATCCGGCAATAGTTTAATAAACAATTGTGATACAGAATTGGTATGATCCCAGGATGTTAAATTAACATAACTAAACAAGGCCTTATTTGAACCATTAGTTGCCGTGCTTAATGATATAAAATCATGAAAAGTTAAATCACTTTTTTGCTTGAATGGTTTTATTAATCCGGTTAATGTTACTTTTAGTGTATCATAAATAATTACCTTACCAATCATTTCATGGTATTGCAGACTAGGGAAATACCTTTTTGCTTGGTCGGTAGTTAATACAACATTGTTGGGTTCGGTTAAAGCGGTTTTGGGCGAACCAATTACCCACTCATACTTAAATAATTTGAAATAATCAGGGCCAGCTAAAATTACACCGTCTTGTTTTTTATACTTTTCTGACACCTTTTCCTTTTCGGGAATAATAACATCAGGGCCGTAAATGCCAAAAAATGGCACAGTTATTTCAACACCAGGAACCTGATTTTTTATGGCTCCTGCCAAAGGTCCGCAAACACCACTGTTATAGCCAATTTCACTTTGATAAGTAAAGTTACTCACCACCCGGTAAATCCTATCGCCATCTTTATGGAATTTATCAAACGTAAAATCGTAATTTACAATTAGGTATATAACAATAGCAGCACTAATGCCGATTGAAAGACCAATTATATTGATAAAGGTAAATAGCTTATTGCGCCAAAAATTGCGCAAGGCTATGATTAGGTAATTTTTTATCATATCGTTATTTTTATCATTCGTCTGAATCAGAATTTCCAGGATTCCACAATCTTCAGGATTTTTATAAGGTCATTCAAATTAAATTCTGTTAATCCTTTAATCCTGTAAATCCTGATTCAGACAATTTATTCACTCCTTAAACTCTTCACCGGGTTAGCAACTGCCGCCTTTATAGTATGGTAACTAACCGCTCCAAGTGCTGTAACAACCGCGATAATTCCTGCCACAATAAAAAGTTCGGGGGTGGGTTTTATTTTGTAGGCAAAGTTTTCTAACCATTCGTTCACTAATAGCCAAGAAAAAGGTATAGCAATTAGGAAAGAGAGCGTAATCAGCATGATGGTGCTTTTATTTAATAATAAAAACAAATTGCTGATACTGGCACCTAATACCTTACGAATGCCAATTTCTTTGGTTCGGTTAAGGGTAGCTAAGCCCGATAAACCAAACAAACCAAGGCATGCAATAATAATGGCTACAAAGCATGCTGCAGTAATTGTTTTTAACCAACGTTGATAGGCTTCGTAGTTTTTTGCAACTTCCTGATCTAAAAAGGTATAATCAAATGGTGCCGAATTGGTTAATTTATTCCAATTAGCATGTATTCTTTCTATTTCAGCTGGCAGATTGGTTCCTCCCTTTATTTTTACCCAGTAGCTAAAAGGGGCATATCTTTCGACAGTATGGTAAGCTGGTTCAATTTTTTTTGTGAGATCTTCAGCGTGGTAATCCTTACAAACCCCAACAATAGGTCCACCCATTTGCAAATTCATTTCGTTCAGTTTTGGCTTACCTAACAAGTTATAAAGGGTTTCATTTACAATAACCGCTCTTGATGCCAAAGAGAAAGTTTTGGCAGTACGAATTGACTCCGTATTTATCTTAATAGTATCAGTACCTAATTCTTTTGAAAAGTTTCGCCCTTTGATGATCGGGATTTTTAGAAAATTAAAGTAATTATAATCTACATCTAAGGCCTGTAAATACACTTTATTATTATTTATCAAAAAGGCATTATTATTGTAGCCACCATAATAAATACTAACACTGGTGAAATCTTGGATACCCGGATCAGTAAGGGAATAGTTGTATAGTCGCTCCTTTAAAATTTTAGGTGCTTTTTTGTCTTGCCACCCATAAGGCGATTGAAGAATTAATACCTGGTCTTTGTTAAACCCTAGGTCGGCGCTATCCATAAATAATAGTTGCTTATTGATTGTTAGTGTCGAAATAATCAAAATAGTACAAATTGAAAATTGCAATACCACCAAAAACTTGGATAATAGCGGACTAACCCGATAGGTGGAAAAACTACGCATGCTACTAAGCGGCTTTAAACCTGCCATTGCCAAAGCGGGATAAATACCTGCCAATAAACCTAAAACCATTGATAAAATTATAAGTCCAATAAATATTGAACCTAATGAAAATGTGGTTATTTGGATATTTGTATTAGAGATGGAGTTGAAAACAGGTAAGCAAATAATTGCCATTAATAAGCCAAGTAATACGGAGGCACAGGCTAATAATTGTGTTTCGGTATAATATTGAAAAATAATGTTAAACTTGCCCGAGCCTATGGTTTTACGGATACCTACATCCTGAGATCGGGCTACGGTATTAGTTAATGAAAGTAAAATATAATTGAGACAGGCAATAAATAAAATAATACCCGCTATGCCAGCTAATTGGTAAATACTACTTAAATCGGTAAAATGATCCCATCCAGCCGATTGGTTATAATGGGCATCCGCAAAAGGCCGGAGGTACATATCCATTTTGGCATATTTTTTATCCGGCTGATTTTTATTCATTACCTTAACCACATTGCTAAAATATTTCCACGAAAACGTCTTTAGCTTTTGGCTAAATTTAAAGTAATCAGTTCCTTTTTTTAATTTTACAATCAGCAAATCGCTAAAACTATCGGTGCCTCTGGCCAAATTATCCTTGTAATCCGGATTTGATTCAAACGGCACAATCATGTCATATTGAAAGCTAGAATTGAGGGGAAAATTCTTAAAAACTCCGCTAACTGTTGTTGGAGGCAGGTTAGTCTGATTGGGCATTGTAAAAGTTTTACCAACGGCGTTAACTGTACCAAAATATTTTAGTGCTAATCGTTCACTTATTGCAGCTTGATTTCTTCCTGAAAGTACCGAATTCGCATTTCCTGTAATCAATGGATAATTAAAAACCTTAAAAAAATCACCATCAGCATAAACTAAATTATTTTCCTTTTCTTTAAAACTTTTGTTTTCGGCCCTAATTATTTCGGCTCCTAAACCTGTTATTCTAATAGCATTTTCAATTTCCGGGAAATTTGATTTTAAATCCAATGCCAAAACTGTTGGGGTTTGTATCATGTTTAGTTGCCCGGCATCTTTATCTAAAAATGAAAAAAAGCTTTTATTAGGTTTATTTAACCTTGAAGCTGAACCAAAAATATCGGTTTGTTCAACCCTAAAAAGCTGACTGCCATCTTTATGAAATGAATCAAAGGATTGCTCATTAACAATGTATAAGTAAACAAGTATGCAAAAAGCACTTGCCGTACTTAGACCAATAATGTTAATGGTGGAATACAATTTGTTCTTAAACAAGTTTCTGATGGCTAATTTTATGTTAATTTTAAACATGTTATTGCTAGTTTTTATAGGTCAATTTTTTGAATATCCTTTATAATTCATCAATAATTCGATCCTGAACCATTCAATTTTGTCTGAATCAGAATTTCCAGGATTCCACAATTTTCAGGATTTCTATAAGGTCATTCAAATTAAATCCTGGTAATCCTAAATTTCTGTTAATCCTGATTCAGACGATTTATTCACTTCTTAAACTTTTTACAGGATTTGCAATAGCTGCCTTCACCGTTTGAAAACCCGATGTTATTAAAGCTATTAACAACATGAATCCACCACTTAAAGCAAAAATCCACCAGCTAATAGCAGTACGATCGGCAAAGCCTTGCATCCATTTGTAAATAGCGTACCATACAATTGGTGTAACTATGGCAAAGGCTAATAAAATAAGCAAAATCAATTCTTTAGTTAATAGCCTCACAATTTGAGTAACTGAAGCACCTAATATTTTACGAACCCCAATCTCCTTAGTTCTTAGGTTAGTTGTATAAATTGCTAACCCTAACAGGCCTAAACAACTGATTAATACAGATAAGCCTGTTGCCCATTTAAGCAAAGTGACAGTATTTTCTTCTTTTTCGTACAAGTTTGCTATAGTTTCATCTACAAAATGATATTCAAAATCATCATTGGGGTAAACCTGTTTCCAATACTTTTGCATGGTGGCGATCGCATTATGCCATTTATTATTGTTTGCAGATTTCAAACTTATGTGAAATACACTTTTGAAATTTTCGTTGGTGCTTGTAAGGATCGCAAGAGGAGCAATCGGGCTATGTAATGATTCCTGATGAAAATCAGCTACTACCCCGATGATTTGCATACGGGTATCTCCATTAAAATTATCTATATTCTTACCAATTGCCTCGTTTAAGTTTCTAAAGCCAAGCATTTTAGCATAAGTTTGATTGATAAGGAATGCCTTGCCGGCATCACCGGGTTTTAGATTCCGACCAGCGATTAATGGTATATGATAAAGCTTGATATAGTTTTCATCACCAAATTTTTCGTCAAGTCCGTCAGTTTTTATTTCCTTTTTACCATCGAGGTAATGAGCTTCAGTGCTGCTTGTATTTTCGGAAGATGGCTCATCATTTCCCATACTTACCATTTCAACTTCTGGTATTGACTTAAGCTTGTTTAATAGTACACGATTTCCTTCTGCGTTAACTTTTTTAAATGGCGAAGCAACGGTTAAAATTCCTTCTTTTTTAAACCCAAGATCTTTTGTTACCGCATAATTTATTTGTTTACTCAGCATAATGGTAGCGATGATAAAAAACTGGGCAATAACAAATTGTGTAACTATCAATGATTTTCGCATCCACTGGTTACGTGACTGCCCATTACCAACAACTACCTGATTTTTAAGTACATCAACCGGTTTATACCCTGACAAAATTATCGCTGGGTAAAATCCTGATAAAATACTTACGAGGATCGAAAGTAAAAACAAGAATAAAAGAATACTAGGTTGGGCTATCAAATCGAATTTAATGCCTTGCGGAATAAACCCTTGAAAAAGGCGAAGTATAATCGGGATAAGAGAAACAGCTAATATTACTGCAAACATGGTTGTCAACCATGTTTCTATAAAGAACTGTCCAATTAATTGCGTTCTTGTGCTCCCCATCGTTTTACGCACACCTATTTCGCGAGCGCGCTTAGTAGCCTGGGCAGTGGCGAGGTTTACAAAATTAATACAACCGCATAAAAGCAAAAAAAGTGCTATTAAAAGCAAATAATAGAGCGTGGTAAGGTTAGCAGTATTCCAATTGGCAATTGCGCCATATCTGACATCGAAATGAATTTGACTCAAAGGCTGTAATGAAAATACTTGGGTTCTTCCAGGTCGAGAATTACTTTCCATTTTAAGGATGTTATTCAGCTGCTTTTCTATTTGTTCAGTATGAGTACCCGGTGAAAGTTTTATAAAAAGCTGGCGCATTACATTGGTACCGCCCCAATTGTTCAAACCTAGTTGCATGCGCCAGCTCAAATGGGTAAAAGCCGTTTGATAAGAAACCAAATCATGGAAGCTGAAATCAGTATTCTCCTTTATGGGCTGAATTATACCCGATACGGTGGTTTTAATGGTATCATAGATAACCGTTTTCCCCATAACCTTGTCGAAAGGTAAGCCCGGAAAATAAATCGATGCCTGGTCTGAGGTAAGCACTACTCTGTCTGCCTCATTTAATGCGGTTTTTGGTGAGCCAGCCAACCATTTATATTGAAGTAATTGAAAATAACTACTATCGGCGAAAGCAATTTTCTGTTGTTGTTTAAATTTAATCGGAGCTTCGCCATCTTTAGGAATATATACATCTGGCATCAACAAGCGAAACACAGGAGCGGATACTTCCATTCCGGTAACCTTGTTTTTAATCGACCAAGGTAATGGTCCGCATACACCGGGATTGTGTTCCTTTTCGCCAGAGAAGGTAAAAATTGTTACAACCCGGTAAATTCTATCACCTTCTTTTTCAAACTTATCGAAATTAAAGTCGTAATTTACCAGTGAATAAATAACTAGACATGTTGCTAAACCAATCGAAAGACCAGTAACATTAATTAGTGTAAACAATTTATTACGCCAAAAATTGCGCAGGGCTATGGTTAGGTAATTTTTAATCATTTTGTTTCAATTATGGATTTATTGTCCCGATAGCTATCGGGATATTGATTTATTGAATTGGTCATTCAGTCATTTATATAAATTATTATACTGATCTTAGTTTAATGACTGATGAACAATGAAACAATGACCAATTTATTCACTCCTTAAACTCCTCACAGGATTATCCAATGCTGCCCTTATTGCCCTGTAGCCTACCGTTATGGTAGTTATTATAAAGGTGATGGCTATGGCCATTAAAAATATTTCGGGACCTATGGTAATTCGGTATTTAAAGCCTTGCAGGTAATTGTTCATGGTGAGCCAGGCCAAAGGGGCAGCTATGCCAAAGGCGATGAGCAGTAATCGGCAAAACTCCTTACCAAACAGCCATAAGATGCTTTGTATACCTGCACCTAATACTTTGCGCACCCCTATCTCCTTGGTTTTGCGCACCGCCATGAATGATACCATGCCATACAAACCCAAACAGCTTATAAATATGGCGATGAGAGCAAAGCCTTCAACCAGTTTTAGCAGGATGTTATCCAACTCGTAAAACTTTTTAATATTATCATCAAAAAAAGCGTAGGAATAAAGCTCCTGTGGGAAAGTATTGTTCCATATTTTTTCGAAGGAGGCAAGCGCGGTACTGGCATTTTTCATATTCATTTTGATGGCGCAGGTTGAAAATCCCCGGTAGTCGGACATGATGCAAATGGCATCTATTTCTTCATGAAAAGAATAGGTATAAAAATCCTTTACCACACCAACTATGGGCGCTTTTGTTGTTTTACCGTTGATGGCCAACATTTTACCAATTACATCGGCCGATTTTAAATTAAGTTTTTTAGCGAAGGTCTCATTAACTAAAAATTCAGTAGCGGTATCAGCGGGGTTTAAATTACGCCCTGCAACTAATTTTAAACCGAATGTTTTAAGGTAGTTTTGATCGCCGTTTTTGGTATTAACTCCCCAATGTTCTTCTTCTGCCCTGTTATCATAAACTAAACCAGTTGTATTATTAGATTGCGAGGCAGGTGCTTGATAACACAAGGAAGTACTTGTTACCCCCGGCACTTGGTTTAGTTGATTGAGCATGGTTTGCAGTTTGGCCTTATTGTTATCAGGCACTGGCAACAATACCACCGCCTGTTTATTAAAGCCTAAATCGGAATTTTGGGAATAATGGAGTTGAGAAACCACAATAATGGCACCAATAATTAATAATTGTGCGATGCTAAATTGGGTTACTATCAATATCCTTCGCAACGAAAAACCCCCGATATGCTTTTGGGACAGCTTACTTTTCAGTGCCAAAATTGGTTGAAAACGAGCCAATACCAAGCCAGGGTAGCTACCCGAAAGAAAAACCACCAATATGGAAATTCCTACAATAAAAATACCCAGCGGCAGCCATTGGAAAGTCATCTGCGATTCAAATAAATCATTCAATAACGGCAAGGTAAGTGCGGCCAGTACGATTGAAATAACAACCGCGAATAGGGTGATGATAGCAGTCTCGGCAATAAACTGCCAAAATAATTGGAAGGGTAAACTGCCTAAAACTTTGCGTATGCCTACCTCCTTGGCCCGGTTCAGTGCTTGGGCCGTTGCCAAATTCACAAAATTTACACAGGCGGTTAGTATTAAAAACACCCCAATAAAAAACAGGGCCCACAGGTATTTTTTATCGGCAAATCCGTTTAGTTCGGGATTAAAGTGTATATCATTTAATGGTTGCAGGTGAAAATGCCAAACTTTTAAATCTCTGCCTTTATAAACTTTCTTTACAATAGAAGCCAATGCTGCCTCCGCTTGATTTACGCTAACGCTGGCTTTTAATAAAGTATAGGCCTGACTACCACTATAAACTCCTTGCCAATTTGATTCACGTTTCTTATTGGTAAAATCATCCAAACTGCTATAGGATACATATATATTTTGGTTTCGATCGGTATTATCAGGTAAATCCTTCAATAAGCCGGTTATGGTAAAATTTAGTTTATTATCAAGTCTGAAAACTTTGCCAATTACATTGGTATTGCCAAAAAACTTGATAGCTGCTGTCTCAGTTATTAAGGCTTCATTAGGTTGTTGTAATACAGATTTCTTGTCCCCTTTTATTAAGGGATAATTCATGATATCAAAAAACTCAGGCTCGGTAAAGGCGACACCATTTTCTTCCCTGAATTTTTTAACCTGGTTACCTTCATGAATGGTTATCAACGACTGATGAAAATCAATAATCCTCGCAGTTTTCTCCCCAAGGGAGTAATCATTCCTAAAGGTTTTTCCAAAAGGTTGGGGTAAACCAACCGATTTACTAACCCCCTGATCATCCCATTCGGTATAAAAACGGAAAATCCTATCAGGGTTTTTATGAAAATTATCAAAACTTAGGTGATAACTTATTAATGTGAAAATCAATATTCCACAAGCTATGCCTAATGCCAAGCCTACAATGCTGATACCGGCATAAGCCTTATTACGCCGCAGGTTGGGCCAACCTATTTTGAAATAATTTTTTAACATTTTTGTTTCTACTTTTATTATTTGTCTGAATCAGGATTTTCAGGATTTGTTAATTTTCAGGATTAGATTAATTCAAAATTCTGTTAATCCTAAAATTCCGTTAATCCTGATTCAGACAATTATTCACTTCTTAAATTCTTTACCGGATTAGTCATAGATGCTTTTACGGCCTGCCAACTAACTGTCAATAAACATATTAACAGACTAATTATCAGTGTTAATAAAAACACCCATGGGCTTAGTTGTGTATGATAGGTAAATTTTAACAACCATTTATGGATGATGTTATAGCTTATAATGGCACCAATAGCGAAGGAAATAATGACCAATATTAAAAACTCGCGCGAAAGCTTTACCCAAAGGTTTTGTATGCTGGCACCTAATACCTTTCGTATTCCTATTTCTTTTTTACGTTGCTCCGCCGAAAATGAAGCCAAACCAAATAAGCCTAAGCTGGAAATGATGATGGCTAAACATGTAAATAGAACTGACATGGTACCCAATAATTGCTCAGAATAAAATTTATTCTTAAATTCTTCATCGGCAAATTTGTAAGTAAAGGGGTATTCAGGATTATATTTTTTATAAATTACTTTTAATATATCTAAACTTGCCGAAATCGACTTATTTGGATTAAGCCTAAGGGCTATATTGCCAGTCCATCCCTTAGCAAATCCTATAATAGCAGGGGTAACTGGTTCATATGGCGAACCCCAAACAAAATTTTCAATAACCCCTACAACTTTACATTTTTTACTTTGATAGGTTACCAACTGGCCTATAGGATGCTTAAACTTCATTAATTTAACAGCAGCTTGATTTAAAATGATACCAACCGAATCTGAAGGATAAGCCTCAGAAAAATCACGACCTTCAATCAATTTAACACCAAAGGTTTTTACAAAATGATAGGTTACTGCCATGATATCAATTGGTAATTTATCCTCGCCGGGTAATTGCCCATCCCAAACAATGCCCCACGAATTACTTCCGTTGTTTACAATACTTGAAGAAGTAATGGCACCATCTGTTATGGCACCAGCATTAATAGCATCTAGCCTAAAATTTTCAAATCTATTATCTAAACTTCCCTCAGAGGGTAAATCAACTAAACCATTCTTGTCATAGCCAATTGGTTGGTTTTTGATGTATTGTATCTGTTTAAAAATGAAAAGGCTGCTTAAAATTAAAATAATGGCAAACGAAAACTGGACAACTACCAATACTTGTCGAGGTTTTACCCCCGATTTTTTATTTAATTTAAGTCCTTTTAATACTTTAACCGGTTTAAATGATGATAAAAATATAGCCGGGTAACTCCCGGCAACCAAGCCAGTAAAAAGAGTAACCAATGTAATACCCAACCATGCCAGTGGATTATTATAAGGTAGCTTAAGTTGTAGATTTATTAAATCATTGAACCGGGGTATAAGCAACACCATTAAAATAATGGCTATCAACATGGCAAAAAACGCCATAAATAATGATTCGCCCATAAATTGCCATATTAGGGTAAACCTGCTGGCTCCTATGGTTTTACGCACACCTACTTCCTTGGCCCTATGCTCTGAACGTGCGGTTGATAAGTTCATAAAGTTAATGCATGCTATCAACAATATGCCTATTGCCAACATCAGAAATAAATTTACCGTATCAATTTTGCCACCTACCTCTACCCCATTTTTAAATTCCCCATACAAATGGAGCTTTTCAAGAGGGTATAAAAACATAGTATTTTCCTTATTTTCAGGATTATACTTAGCAACTATATTTTTAATTTTAGCTTGTACAAGATTTAGGTTAGCATTAGCCTTAAGCATTAAAAAGGTACGGAATGAATAATTACCCCATCCTGATTGTTTTATCCAATTTTGCTGGGCGCAAATTTCGTCCCATGAAATGAGAGCCCTAAACCAAAATGAAGAATTATTTGGATTATCGGCAATTACCGCACTCACCCTTAAAGGAAATTGATTATAAAGTTTTACAATCTGTCCTATTGGATTGCCACTTCCAAATAAAGCCTTTGCTGCTGATTGGGTTAAAACGATAGACGATTGATTAGGAAAAGCAGTTTTTTTACTTCCATATATGTAATGAAAGGTAAACATATCCAAAATGTCGATATCAGACGCCATTGTATTTATTTTCAAGGCTTTATTTTTGTAATTTATCAAAACATCATCACCCCAATTAACCCTGCAAACTTTATCAACCTCCGGAAAATCTTTTTTTAAGGCAGGTGCCAGCGGTACAGGTGTCGCGGTATTCGTGAATATTTCACCATTACTTGGCTGGTTTCTAAAAACCTCGTAAACACGTTTAATATTGATGTTATGTTGGTCAAAACTAAATTCGTTGTATACATACAGCATCAGCATAAAACTTACCGCCATGCCAATGGCTAGTCCACCAATATTTATTAAACTATACATAGGGTTACCAACCAGGTTACGCCATGCAACTTTAAGGTAGTTTTTGATCATATGCCTTTATATTATTATTATTTGTCTTAATCAGGATTAACAGGATTCTAATATTTTCAGGATTTATTATAAGTATAATTCTGCAAAACTTAGAATTCTTTAAATCCTGATTCAAACTATTTACTCACTTCTCAAACTTTTTACCGGATTTATCATTGAGGTTTTGATAGCTTTGTAACTTATTGTCAACAATGCTATAGCTGAGGCTATTAAGCCCGCAAAAATGAATATCCACCAACTCAACGCAATTCGATACTCAAAATTGATTAACCATTTATTAAGTGCAATTATTGATATCGGTATTGCTATGATGAATGCTAAAACGACAAGACTTAAAAAATCAAACGAAAGTAAATACGTTAATTTTAAAACGCTTGCGCCCAAAACCTTGCGTATACCGATCTCTTTGGTGCGTTGCTCAGCGGCATAGGTAACAAGGCCTAATAAACCTAAGCATGATATAAAAATTGCTAGCGAACCGAATAAACTGGCTAGTTTTCCTAATATTTGTTGGTCTTTATATTTTCTTTCTATTCCTTTATCAACAAATTTTACATCTGGTTGATAGGATGGGTTTATTTTTTTTAGAATAGTATTTATTCCCTTTACACACTCTCCAATGTTTTTATTAGGATTGGTTCGCATGGCCAATACATTATTCACAACGGAGCAATAAAAAACAGTTGGGCTTACTTTTTGATATGGCGAACCCATGTTAAGATCGTTTAATACACCAACAACAGTAAAAGCATCATTACCTGACCTAATTATAGCTCCTATTGGTTGTTTCAAATTCATCACCTTTACGGCAGCCTCGTTTATTAATAAAGTTTTACCAGCCGTATCAATTGGATATGTACTTGAAAACTCACGGCCTGCTAATAATTTTGCTCCAGAGGTTTTTATGAAATCATAACCAATTACCATCTGTTCTATTAGCGTGCGTTGGTTTATTAGCTTACCGGGCCATGTAAAACCCCATGTATTCCAATAAGTCGTGGTTAGGCTTTGCGAAAGAGGGCTTGCAGCTGTTATAAAATTGGCTTTTTTCAACTCATTTGTTAATAAATCAACTTTGTTTACCAGATTATCTTCTAAATTAATTTCAACCATATTTGATGTATCAAATCCTAGTGATCGGTTTTGAACATATTTTATTTGTTTATAAATACAAATGGTTGCTGTAATTAAAAAAATAGCAAAAGTAAATTGTATAACAACAAAAACCTTTCGAACAGACATTGATCTCTTTCCACCCTTAAATAAACCTTTTAAAACTTTTACCGGTTTAATTGACGATAAATAAAAGGCTGGATAACAACCGGTCAATAGGCTAATGATAATAAACCCTAAAATGATAGAACCAAAAAAATAAATATTGCTAAAAGGTATTATCAACGAAATGTTCAATAAATTATTGAAAACCGGGAGCATTTGCCACGTAAGTACTAGAGCCAATACTAAAGAAACTAGGGTTAACAAAAATGATTCGGTAATAAATTGTATTATTAAATTGGTTTTTGAAGCCCCTATTACTTTTCGAACCCCAATTTCTTTTGCTCGCTCTGCCGACCTAGCGGTTGAAAGGTTGATGAAATTGGCGCAGGCTACTAATAAAAGGCATATTGCCAAATAAATAAATAAGTATATTTGATCTATTAAACCACCTTTAGGCTTTCCGTTTTCAAACTCAGTATATAAATGACTTTTTGCCAATGGAAAAAGCATATCTTCCGCCTTAAAATATTTTTGATTTTTGTTCATCATTTGGCGTATAATTTTATCCGCCTTTGCAAAATCGACACCATTTTTAAGCTCAACATATGTTTGGCATATATTGCTAGACCAACCGGCATTTTTAATACCCGAGTTAATAGTTTCGTAAAAACTCCAAGGTATTACACAATCAAATTGTTGTGAACTATTCAAAGGGATATTTGAAATAACTCCACTTACAATCAAATCGTTTGTTTTATTGAATTTTATAATTTTACCAATAGGATTTGAATTTCCAAAAATAGTCTTAGCTGTGTTTTCGGTAATCACAATTGAATTAGGTTGTAAAAGGGATTTTTCAGCATTACCATTAATAAATCGGAATGAAAACATGAAGAAGTATCCCGCATCAGCATAAATTATACTTTTTTTAAAAGTATTACCATTGTACATTAACAATGCTTTAGCATCTACATTCCTAATAGCTCTTTCAACACCAGGCACTTGCGCTATAATTGCCTTTGCCATCGGTTCGGGGGTAACCGGGAAGGTAAATATTTTCCCATCGCCAACCTGATTACTTTCTATTAGATAAATATTATCAATGTTTTTAAAATGCCTATCAAAATTTAAATGATAATTAATGTATAACAGAAGCAATAAGCAACTGGTAAGTCCAATAGCCAATCCACTTATATTTATTAATGAAAAGCCCTTATGTTTCCAAATGGCTTGAAAAGCGGTATTTAAATAATTCCTAAACATATATTATTAAATTTTAAACCTCAATTTGTATAGTAAGCATGCCCCTCCTTTTATGGAGGGACAAGTACCTTCATTATAAACTAAAAACTAACTATTAAAATTTTCTAAACAGGCTTACCCCTTGGCAAACCTTATATCATGATATTTTCCAAAACCGTTTGCCCATCCAACAATCGGATAATACGGTGACTGTACCTTGCATCATGCTCCGAGTGGGTTACCATTACTATGGTGGTGCCTTGTTCGTTCAGGTCGGTTAGCAGTTCCATTACCTCGTTGCCGTTGCTACTATCAAGGTTACCGGTGGGCTCATCCGCCAAAATGAGTTTAGGGTTGTTTACCACTGCTCTTGAAATGGCTACACGCTGTTGCTGCCCACCCGATAATTGCTGCGGATAGTGGTTACGGCGGTGCATAATCTGCATTTTATCCAAAACAGCCTCAACGCGCTTTTTACGCTCGGCAGTAGGTACCCCGGTATAAATTAGCGGTAACTCCACGTTTTCAAAAACAGTGAGTTCATCAATCAAATTAAAACTCTGGAAAACAAACCCGATGTTATGCTTGCGCAAGTCGGCACGTTTGCGCTCGTTAAAATGGGCTACCTCTATGTCATTAAAAAGGTAGCTGCCGTTATCCGGATCGTCCAGCATGCCCAGTATATTTAGCAAGGTCGATTTTCCGCAGCCCGATGGCCCCATAATGGCCACAAATTCTCCCTTTTTAACTTCCATTGATAGTTTGTTCAAGGCGATTGTTTCTACCTCTTCGGTACGGTAAAATTTCTCCAGGTTTGTTATCTTTATCATATTTGGCTCCATGGTAATGGGTTATTTTTTTACTTTCTATATTATTTTTTATTTTCTTATTTCTTCAATATCAATTCCTGAATATCCCCGAAGTTTTCATAGCTAGAAGTAATTACTTTGTCACCTTCAATTAAACCTGTTGTCAGTTCATAATAATCAGGACTTTGTCTATTTATTTGAATGTTTACTTTATAAGCCCGCTTGCCGTCTTCACTCACCTTGAATATCCAATTGCCACCTGTTTGCTGGTAAAAGCCACCCTTGGGCAATAAGAGGGCGGTGGTTTGGTCGCTTAAGGCTAAGCGTACTTGTAGGGTTTGTCCCTTTCTAATCCCACTAGGCACTTCGCCCACAAAAGCCATATCTACCTGAAATTGCCCTGCGGTTACTTGGGTAAATACTTTTTTTATCACCAATTTATAGGTCTTTTCCCCTATTTGGCAATCACCCATTAAACCGGTAAATACGCGGGATATATAATGTTCCTCAACCCCAACCCTCACCTTAAAGCCCGATAAAACGTCAATTTGCCCCAAGTGCTCGCCTTTGTTTTTGTTTTGCCCAATCTCGGCGTCGAGTGAGGTAAGCTGACCGTCGACAGGTGCACGTACCACTAAATCGGCCACTTTCTTTTTCATCAGTTCCAAAATACTGTTCATCTTGGCGTATGATTCTTTCGATTGTTGCTCCTGCTTCCTGGTCGATAAGGTATCTTGCTTTAAAATTTCGTAGGTTAAAACTTTTCTGCGCTGCGCATATTCGTAAGCATTGGCAGCGGCTTGGTATTCCTGTAAACCGATAGCCTTTTGCGCGTACAAACTTTTATCAAGCTGATAAACTCGGGTAGCTTCTTTCAAAGCATTCTCTACCTCGGCCTTAGTTTGCAGCCTACCATTGGTGTTTTGTTGTGCTTGGTCGTGCGAGATTTGCATTTGCGTAAACACATTAAATACGGCGGTTTGCTGGTTGGCCAAGCTTAATTCCAAATCAGTGTTTGATAGTTTTAAAATAGGGTCGCCTTTTTTAAGTTTGGCACCATCTTCGGCATATTTTTCCTCCACCCTTCCACCTTCAATAGCATCCAAATAAATGGTAGATAATGGCATTACTACGCCATTAACAGGTATAAATTCCTGAAAAGGGCCCTTTTTTATTTCACTGATGGTAAGTCGGTCAACCTCCACGTCGAGTTTTGATTTACCACTGGTAAAATATATACTAAAGGCAATCAGCAATACCAAAGCGGCGATACCGGCAATGGTTAAAATCCGTTTTGCGTTCCAAGTCTTTTTCTCAATTTTTCTGTCCACTTAATTCTATTATTTTATTAAACCTCATACAAACACATGCCAAAATTTAAAATGCTGATTATCAATGCATTTATAATTATTTATAAAACTAGCCGTACGGTATTGTTACAGCAGGTGTTCGGTTATGATACAGTTTATAAATTATTGTAATACTAGCCTATACATTTTAAATTATTTTTTGCCCACAGCTCGGCTTTTAATTCCAATTTAAATTACAAAAATTCAAGCTTTTATATCATTTTATTTATTCCGAAATTGCACAAAACCCTAATTGAATTATTGGTAGATAGTTTTTAGCATCATATTTGTTAAAGCTTACCTATAGTAAATGCCAAAGCCGAATAAATAAAATATGAATTTAAAAAAAGCGATTGTTTTAATTGTTGATGACGACCCGGATGTATTAACGGCGGTAAGGCTTTTGCTTAAACCTGAGTTGAAGGAGGTGATCACCGAAAAAAATCCGGAGAATTTGAACTCGCTGTTGCAACGCAATCAGGTTGACTTGATTTTGTTGGATATGAATTTTAACAGTGCCATTAACACCGGTAATGAAGGTTTGTATTGGCTGAAAAAAATAAAAGAGTGGAAGCCCTGGGTAAGTGTTATTATGATAACAGCCTATGGCGATATAGACCTGGCAGTACGCTCATTAAAAGAAGGCGCGGATGACTTTATAGTAAAACCCTGGAACAACGAAAAGCTGATTGATACCATTAAGGAGGTTCTTGATAAAAAAGATGGTATAAAACAATCAAAGACCGTAACAGTTAAAAGCCAAGGTGAAACTGCTATTTTGGGCGATAGTGCCATGATGCAGGATGTATTTCAAAAAGTAAATAAAATTGCCCCGACCGATGCGAATATTTTGCTGTTGGGCGAGAATGGAACTGGTAAGGATTTGATGGCAAAGGCCATCCATGAACGCTCATTAAGAAACAATAAACCCTTTATAAAGGTAGATGTTGGCGCGCTAACCGAAACCCTATTTGAGAGCGAACTATTCGGTCATAAAAAAGGAGCATTTACCGATGCCCGTGATGACAGGCAAGGCAGGTTTGAGGATGCCCAAGGCGGTACTTTGTTTTTGGATGAAATTGGTAATATCAGTTTACAACAACAGGCCAAGTTATTAACCGTGCTACAAAACAGACAAGTAACCCGCCTGGGTACCAACAAAGCGGTTGATATTGATATCAGGTTGATATGCGCTACTAATTTACCATTATCTGAATTAGCAAACGAGCAACGCTTTAGGAAAGATTTGATTTACAGAATAAATACGGTAGAAATCAACATGCCTCCCTTACGTAAGCGGGAGGAGGATATTATTGTGTTAGCGCGATACTTTGCAAAACTTTATGCCTCCAAATATTTAAAACCTGCTATTGATTTTGATGCTGCCGCCATACAAAAGTTAAAAACCTACCATTTTCCCGGTAATGTGCGTGAATTACAATACACCATTGAAAGAGCAGTAATTATGGCTGATACGGGTGTTTTAGGTGCCGATGATTTGATATTTTCTATTCTTGAAACACAACCTGCGGCATTGATTCAAGAAGAGCAAATTCAATTGGGAACCCTAGAGAAAAATGCCATTTTAAAAGTAATTGAGAAGCATAATGGCAATATAACCCGTGCAGCTAAAGAACTTGGCCTCACCCGTACAGCACTTTACCGAAGATTAAGCAAATATGATATTTAAACGATACGAATGGCGATTGGTATTGCGCGTGTTGATACTGTTTGTTAGTTTGCTGGCTACTGTCATCATCATTGAGAGGCAATTATATTACTTTTTAATTCTTACCATCCCCCTTATAATTTTTGAGGTGGCTGATATGGTGCTCTTTCAAAAAAAGGCGCAGGATGAGGTTGGTCAGTTTGTTGAATCTATCCATTATCGTGATTTTTCTCGCCATTTTGATGAACGTAAGGCACCTAATGAGTTAAAGCCCTTACGCAAAGGCTTTAACGAAATAAACTCCACCTTTAAACTGATCAGCCGTGAGCGGGAAACGCAATACCAATACCTGCAAAAAATACTGGAACTGGTTGATACCGGCTTACTATCCTACGAAATTGAGACTGGTGAAACAGGTTGGATAAACGAAGCCTTTAAAAAATTGTTGGGCATTCCCTATTTAAAATCAATAAGCTCATTACAAAAGCGTGAAGAAGCACTATACCAAGAAATTGTAAAACTAAAACCGGGGGAGGCAAAAATTGTAGCCATCACACGCAATCAACAGTTGATAAAAATTCTGGTTTCGGCCAGTGTAATGCGCAGCGAAGATAAATTATACAAGCTGGTTGCCTTTCAAAATGTAAACGAGGCGCTGGATGAAACAGAATCAAAAGCATGGCAAAAACTCTTGAATGTAATGACGCATGAAATCATGAACTCTGTTGCCCCTATTGCTTCGCTTGCGGATACCTTAACTCATCGATTACAAGGTGATGAAATTGCCAAAAATGTGAACGTCGGTTTGTTTGAAGATTTAGAACTAGGTATTGAAACCATCAAAAGGCGTAGTGATGGTTTACTAAAATTTACCGAAAACTATCGTAACCTAAACAAAATAACCAAACTCAATCTGGAAAAAGTATTGGTGCTCGACCTATTTGAGAACCTTTATAATTTGATGCGACCCACGCTTGAAAAGAAGAATATTGAGCTTGAAATCATCCTTCGCGACCCCAGACTTACGCTTGAAGCGGATTTACACTTAGTGGAGCAAGTGCTCATTAATTTGTTGGTGAATGCCATAGAGGCAGTGAAAGAAAGCCCTAACCCACGTATTATTTTAAGTTCGGAGGTATTGAACAACCAAAAAATTGCTGTAAAAGTTGCAGACAATGGCCCCGGCATGCCTCCTGAGTTGATTGAAAAAATATTTATTCCATTCTTCAGTACCCGCAAAAACGGTAGCGGTATTGGTCTGAGTTTGTGTAAGCAGATTATGCTCTTGCATCAAGGCAATATCCAAGTGCAAAGTTCTATTGGGGTTGGCTCTGCGTTTACATTGAGTTTTGGGGTGGTGGGGAATAATAATTAATTAACAATCAATATCTAAAACAACCTTTTAGCCATTATTACTAATTATTTAGACTATTCTTCAAACCTAAACATGATATCGGTCTGTAAACATATTTCACACCTTTCTTTACCATACTACCTTCATGTTCCACTTGGTATAAAAAAATGAGTGCCATACCCTTTTTTGGAACAACAATTAAATCTCCAAAAGTAATCTAACCACCTACATATTCATCATACAAACAAATCATAAAGGTATAATAACCAGCTTCTTCATTATTTCGTATTTAGATTTAAACTCTATGTTTTTTAAATTCTAGTATGGACATTCTATAATTTATTAGAAGTATTATGTCAAATTGGTAAATAGAATTAGCATAAAATTATGGCTAGTTTTTAAACCATGAAGAAGGTACTTCTGTTGGTGTTGAACCATTAACGCTATACTTCAGTTTGAGTGTAAAGCCACCACCTCCCTCAATAAAATCGAGCGCGAATGATTGTAATCCCTTACGCAACGCTACCTGACCATTCTTTTCGGCTGCCGAATGCAATCCATCATTATTTACCGTTTCTTCATTGGCGATTCTTAAAATACCACCATCATCGCAGGTAAGGTAAAAACTATATATTCCATCAGCAGGGATATCAATATACCCCCTATATTGTAAGCCAAAGGAAGGTGCTTTTACTGTGGATGGTACAATTATATTTTCGGCTGTAAAGGTACTATCGGCGGTTTTACCATTCATAAAACCTACTTTCTTAAAGAAATCTTTATAATAACTACATAATAAGCCTGGTTTTGTGCTGGTATTTTGTACCGCCTCTATGTAACTTTTTTTCTTGAAGTTTAATTGGTAAATATCGCCCCGTAAACCATTTGGCATAAATGCCGCAAGCTTTAAACTTTGGGTGGTATTTATAATTAAATATTTTTTTAATTCATTCGCTTTAGTTGTAGGTATGCTGCCATCGGTGGTATAAAAAATGCGCATATCATCTAAAGGCTTTTTTATGGCAAGGGTATCGGCATCAGTGAATACATTTTCGTTAATCATTCCGGGTAAGTCGGGTAGGCGATAATTTACATGCAAAGCATCCAACCGTTTATATTGCAGTAATAGTCTTTTGGTGTACGATTCATATTCGTCGGCTTGGTTTGTCCACAACATTTCGGCAAGTGCCGTCATTCTGGGCATAGCCATATAATCTGCACGTTTTTCCGACGGTATGTTTTCGGCCCAAATATTCGCCTGAGCACCAATAAATTGCTTGGTTTGCTCGCCCGAAATTGCTTTTGGAATGGTGTTGAAATGATAAATTTTATAAATTGAATACTGGTCGGCCGGGTTATCAAAATACAATGGTTCGCCCGGTGTCATAATTACTTGATTGCCATTCTTAGCCGCCTTAATTGGTGCTTCGGGTACCCAAGTACGCCAATACATTACAATGGCTGTATTACTAATACCTCCTTCAATAATTTCATCCCAACCTATCAGCTTCCTTCCCTTCGAATTAAAAAAACGCTCCATCCTATTTATAAAATAGCTTTGCAAAGCTGGCAAATCTTTAATCCCTTCACGCTCCATTAAAGCTTTGCAGGCAGCAGATTTCGCCCAGTCTGACCTGTCTACCTCATCTCCTCCTATGTGGATAAATTTAGAGGGGAAAATATCCATAATCTCACTAAAAATATTTTCAGCAAATTCAAAAGTAGTTTCATTGCAAGGGCATATTGGTTTGGTAAACAGTTCGCCCCTTTTATTTTCCCCATTGCAAGTTAAAAACGGATAAGCCGTAATTGCGGCCATCATATGACCCGGCATATCAATCTCGGGTATGATATCAATATGTTTAGCAGCGGCATAGGCAACCAAAGCTTTCATTTCGGTTTGCGTGTAAAAGCCGCCGTATAGTGTTTTACCGTCGCGTTGTATAATATGCTCTTTATCTATCGCAAAGTCGGGGTTATCTTTTGCCCTTTTCATGCAAGCACTATCATTTTTATCAAAAACACGCCATGCTCCTTGTTCGGTTAGCTTAGGATATTTCTTTATTTCTATCCTCCAGCCCTCATCATCAGTTAAGTGCAGGTGGAGTTTATTCATTTTATACAATGCCATCCTATCTAAAAATGTTTTAAGATAATCAATGGAAAAGAAATGTCTTGATACATCCAAGTGCATTCCTCGCCAGGCAAAAGCTGGGGCATCGTTTATTTTAAGAGCCGGTAAAACAAACTTTTTGAATTTGGCACCACGCTCTATGGCAGGTGGTAGCAACTGCCTTATGGTTTCAACAGCATGAAAAATACCTGCGGGTTCGGAAGCTGCTATCGTTATTTTTGACGCGTTTATTTCAAGCGTATAGCCCTCCACATTGGTTATGGACGCGTCATGTATTAGCTGAATTGCCATACCACTAAATGTGCTTTCCTCCCTAAGTTTTTTACCTAATCCTTTAGCTAACAAGTTGTTCAACTGTTGTGTCTCGCTTGCAAAATATCCCTTAGGTTTAACAATCACCGTGTTTTCTGTAATTGTAAAATTTCCTTCGCTCATTGTTAAATGAGTAGGCAATGGTATTAATGGCAGGGTTTGCGCCATTGATTTACAATACACCAACAACAATAAAAAGGCAAAAAGTAGTAGGATAGTTTTTCTCATAAGAATGAACAATTAAATTATAATCAAATAATAGATATGTATGATATGCAGCGCTTTTAATTCAAAAATATTTCATCAACAAAAACCCAACCGGGTTGGTTTTTCACCGGATCCCATGATGGTAATTTTTGAATAGGCTTCGCGATTATTTTTAGGTAGGAAATAGTTTTTCCAGCGTTCAGTTTACATTCCATGCCCTTTAATAAAAGGGGATCATCTTTTAATGGAATAGGCGTTTTTATACTACTTAATAATTTCAGGTGATTTTTATCGATACCACCCCATACCTCTACACCTATTGGGAGAAAAATTTGACTACCTATATTGCGCATACAATTTAAAGTAACAGTATTCAAATTTTTCGGACTGCTAAATTGCATATAAATAACAAGATCTTTTTGCGAACCTATCCATTTGCCATTTCCAAAATTAGTTCCCCCAAGGTCTTTATCTATTAATGTTTTAGCCCCATCGCCACTATATTTATCATTTGGCCCGGCTAGGTAACCAATGCTATCAGGTGTAAAAGCATTTTTATAAAAGTTGAAGCTTACCACATCACTGCTTAGCCAACCCGCTTTAAATGCTTTGGCTTTTATAAACTCATTGTTATTGATATAAGTACCCGGTTTAAAAATTGCCGATTTGATACTATCAGGGTCAGTTCCGTCAGTAGTATAACGTAACTCCACTCCCTTTATCGGATGTTTTAATTGTAACTCCACCTTATCCGCAAAAATAAAGTTGGTATTACCAATTTGCGGGTTATTTAGTTTAATTGGTTTACCATCATCTTTATACCCTGTAATAATTGCCAGGTTTTTGTTATTGGCTTTTAGACTGGCAATGTCTTTGTCAGTTAATCCGGTATTCCATATGGTTAGTTTGGTAATGCTTTTTAATAATGCAATTTGAGCTAGACCATCGCTATTCAGCCTTACACCCGACAGTGCCAAAGTATTCAAATGCTTTAACGGAGCTAATTCTTTGAGTGTATTACCTGTTATATCTGTAAAATTAAGTATCAAGGTTTGCAGATTCTCAAATTTAGCGATGGTTTTAAGCTCCGCATCCTTCACAGGCATTCTATTTAAATCGAGCGTAACAATCTGTTTTTTTAGGTCGAGGAGTTCTTCTAAAACTTTAGGCTCATATGTTTTTTTATTATAAATATTTACACCAAGTGCAGGCAAGCCTTGTCCAATAGGATAAATTGTTCTATAGTTGTTATTTAGTTTTTTGATAACTTTTTCATCAGCCGCTCCAAAATCAAAATGAATTTCTTTTTCGTCATTAGGTTTTAAAAAATTAGTGGCAATAATTCGTAATGAATCATTTTGGGGTAAATCAACCACTTTTTTATTAAAAGCGGCGTTTTCTTTTACCCATAAATAAAGCAAAAGCATTTCCTGCGTAGTTAATTGTGGTTTACCTGTTGGAGGCATATGCTCTTTTTCTTGCTCTGGCTCATGTACGCGTTTTAATAACAAACTAAGTTGTGGCTGTCCGCCTGCATAGAATTTACCATTTTTGCCACCTTTTAAAACCGACTTTTCATCAACTAAAATCAACCCACCTTTTGATTTATTTGGGTTATGGCAGCTGGTACATTTCTCTTGAAAAATAGGCTCAATCAAATCATTAAAAACCAAAGCTTTATCAATCGCTACCTTTTTCTTTTCGGGATGCCAAACCGGAGCTAACACAAAATTTTCGCCATGCGTAAGATTGGCTCCATAATCGCCTCCTACAATCAACAATGCCATTAATAACCCTAAACTTCCCCTTACTATTTTAATAGTGTACCAATGTTTATTCCTAAACCAATAAATAGCTGTCGCATTAAACGCTATACCAACGCCCAACCATTTGTGCCATTGCAAAGTACCACCCTCATAACCGGGTTCATTTGATAAAAACAGCCCCATCATTACCGTTATAGCGGCAAATATGGCAGCTATAAGCCATACCCAATTGGTAAAGTTTTGGTATAATGGTTCGTTTATAAATTTTTTATTAAACCTGAAAAGTTCTAACAAAATAGCCATTAACAATAGTACTATTGGAAAGTGCAATAGTAAAGGATGCAGCCTGCCAAAGGGTTGCAGCCATTGCGGAATTGCCAAACTACTGCTAAAAATGAGCAGAAACAGGATGAATATATTCAGAAAAAACAAAAAGTTCTCGGCAAGAACTTGGTAGTCGCGTTTAATCATTAATTAGTTAATGTTTTTAAACCCTGGTAAATTTATAAGGGTAAACCTTACCCGATGCCCATTGTGCTACATACAGATTCTCATCATCGTCAACACAAACATCGTGGGGGTTTAAAAATATTTTTTCGCTTTGTGCCATGGGTTGCAATAGGCCATCTTTATAAATTGGCTCTGTTCCTCCAATATTTGATACTACTTTATCCTCGCTATCCAATATGGTTACAAATCCCGAATCGGCATTACCCAGATCATGTGTGCGTAATACAGCGGCATATAAGTATTTACCTTTAATTACTGGTCGGCAAACGCAAGCTCCGGGTAGCTTTATGATGCTCAACAATTTACCATCCATGCTAAAGCGCTTAAAGCAATTACGGGTACGGTCGGTTATAACCAAGGTAGGTGTTCCTTTTCTCCTATCAATCAAAATACCATGGGCGTTGTCTAAATGCTCGTCGCCTTCTCCTTTTCCGCCAAAAAAATGTTTTAACTTACCTGTTTTATCATATTGCATAATGTATTGCGCGCCATAGCCATCGGCAATAAAAATATCGCCATTGTAATCAATAGTTGTTTCAGTAG
The DNA here is from genome assembly GCA_903891475.1 of uncultured Mucilaginibacter sp. Lineage (GTDB taxonomy): Bacteria > Bacteroidota > Bacteroidia > Sphingobacteriales > Sphingobacteriaceae > Mucilaginibacter. The sequence goes on along the minus strand of CAITEP010000021.1, from coordinate 211,220 downwards.
GTACAAACTCTTCCGCCTTTTTATAAACCCCTGTTTCAAGGGGAACATCAATGGTCAATAAGACCCTGCCATCCATAGTAGTTTTATATACCTGATGTTTATTTGTATCGGTTATAAAAAGAAACTCCGTGCCACCCTCATTTACCAATGTTAAACCATGCGCGCCCGGAAAATCATGCCCCCAAGTATCCAACAATTTCCCCGACTTATTAAAAATCAAGACATTGTTTTTTGTCTCATTGGTTAACAGCAAAATACGACCTTTTGAATCCTGAACCATTTCATGACAATCATTCACCGGGTTTTTCAATGGGTCGGCTTTGCTCCAAGCCTTATCCATCCGATAACGCATGTTATTGTGCCCATAAATTGGTTCTTCATTATGCTTAATCATATTTTTTGATATAAAAAAGCCAGCTGTAAAAATGCTTGTTTGCTGTAAAAATTTTCTTCTTTCCATAAAACAGGTTGTTATAACCTATGTAAATTAATAATATTTAGCCTTCTTTTAGTTAAGCTATGATCCCTTTTACAACATTACCAGCTACGTCGGTAAGCCTATACCTACGGCCCTGACTTTTAAAGGTTAGTTTTTTATGATCAATACCCAATTGATTCAATATAGTGGCATGAAAATCATGCACATGCACGGGGTCTTTTATAATATTATAACCAAACTCATCCGATTCGCCATAAACCAATCCGGGTTTAATACCTCCACCTGCCATCCATGCACTAAAGCAACGAGGGTGATGGTCGCGACCATAATTATCCACATTTAATTTACCCTGACTATAATTTGTTCGCCCAAATTCGCCTCCCCAAATAACCAAGGTTTCATCCAATAATCCACGTTGTTTTAAATCGGTAACTAAAGCTGCAGATGCTTGGTCAACATCTTTTGCTTGCCCGGCCATTTCTTTTGGTAAATTGCTATGTTGATCCCATCCTTGGTGGTACAGTTGTATAAACCGAACACCGTTTTCCGATAGTTTACGAGCCAGCAAACAATTAGCGGCATAGGTTCCGGGCACTAAACAATCAGGGCCATACATTTTAACAATATCGTCTGGTTCTTTTGATACATCCATAATATCGGGCACGGCCGATTGCATGCGATAGGCCATTTCATATTGCTGAATTTTAGCATTAATTTCAGGGTCGCCGAACTCCTTTGCCGACATTTCATTCAATTCGGCTAGTTTATCCAACATTTTGCGGCGGTCGCGTTTGTCAATGCCATCCTGATCGTTCAAGTAAAGCACCGGATTTTCACTGCTACTAAACTGAACCCCTTGGTGTATTGAATCTAAAAAGCCGTTACTCCATAATTTTGAATATACCCCCTGTCCATTACCCTTCCCTTTGGAAAGCAACACGGTAAAGGCTGGTAAATTTTTATTTTCGCTACCTAAACCATAGCTTACCCAAGCACCCATGCTTGGCCTGTTACCTTGCTGTGCCCCGGTTTGAAAAAAAGTCAATGCAGGGTCGTGGTTAATGGCATCGGTATTCATGGAGCGGATAATGCAAATATCATCGGCTATTTTGCCTATATGGGGAAATAAATCGCTCACCCAAGCTTTTGATTCGCCATATTGTTTAAAATCATAATAAGAGCCAATTAAGGGGAATGACTTTTGTTGAGCCGTCATCCCGGTTAAAATCTGGTTACCGCGTACCGAAGGGGGTAGCTCCTGCCCCATCATTTCACGAAGCTTTGGTTTATAATCGAACGACTCGAGTTGAGATGGCGCGCCATCTTGAAAAAGATATATTACCCGCTTGGCTTTAGGGGCAAAGTTGGGTATACCCGGTATAAAATCCTCATCGCTTCCAGTACCAATGCCATTAAACAGATTTGGAATAAGCAATGAACCCAATGCCACACTACCCAACCCTAAGCTAAGCTTTGATAAAAAGTGACGCCTGTTTATTTGCAAACGGTGTTCTAAAATATCTTTCTCCATAATAATCAGGTTTTTACTATCGCTTCTTCCAGGTTATAAATGGCATCCACTACTTTCATTAATGCCGCCAATTTTACTTTATCAATATGTTGTGGTATAGGATACTCGCCTACATTCAGTACTTTTTGGGCGGTTTCCTTATCCATAGCCTTTAATTCATCCCGATAATAATCAGTTAAAACTTGCAGCTCTTTTTCATTCGGTTTTCTGCAAATTATCTGCCTAAAAGCTTTAACTATTTTATCATTTGAAACACTTTGCTCTTGCAATAATTTTGCAGCCAATACCCTTGCAGCCTCAAGCACAGTTGGGTCGTTCTCCATCAACAGGGCTTGCAAAGGAGTGTTTGTCCGTAGCCGCTTTACTTCGCATTGGTCGCGGTTGCTGGCATCAAAAATGGCCATTTCAACAGGTGGAACGGTACGCTTTATCAGCGTATACATACCACGGCGGTACAAGTCGGCACCATGCACTTGTTTATAATTAGCCAAAATGCCTCTGCCCGATGTAGCGTTTTCCCATAAGCCCGGCGGTTGGTAAGGGTTTACGCTTGGCCCACCAATGGTGCGAGTTAATAGGCCACTGCTTGCCAATACCATATCCCGCACAAATTCGGCAGGGAAACGGTAGCGGGAACTTCGAGCCAAATAGGTATTATCAGGGTCGGCTTTCAGCTTTTCAGGACTGATAACCGCTGATTGCCGGTAAGTTGCCGACATCACCATTTGTTTTACCAAACGCTTCATATCCCAGCCATGGTTTACAAAATCGACTGATAGCCAATCCAGCAATTCGGGGTTGGTGGGTAAATCGCCTTGCATACCAAAATCGCCGGCACTTTTTACAAAGCCTTTGCCAAAAAATTCCTGCCAAAGTTGGTTTACAAATACCCTTGCAGTTAGCGGATTCCGTTTATCAAACAACCATTTAGCTAAACCTAGCCTGTTTTGAGGTAATGAATTATCAAATGGTAATATTGATTTTGGTGTGCCGGGCATTACTTCATCGCCATGCGCGTCATAATTACCACGTTTCAGGATATATGTTTTTCGATAAACCTCACTATCACCCATTACCGAAACAATTACCTTTCCGGTATCTTTTTTATTTATAAACTTGAGGATGCCTTTAATATCCTCATTGGTTATTTGCATCAATGGTCGCTTGGCATAAGTTTCCGGCCCACCAACTGTCGACTGTAAACCTGGTTCTTTAACGCTATTAAAAAAAGCGTACAATTGGTAATATTCTTTTTGCGAAAACGGGTCGTACTTATGGTCGTGGCAATGGGCGCATTCCATGGTAACACCTATCAATGCTTTACCAAAGGTATTGGTACGGTCTGTTACATAGGCCACCCTATACTCCTCGTTTATAACGCCCCCCTCTTCAGTAATTTTGTGATTACGGTTAAAGCCTGTTGCCAATAACTGTTCCTTAGTGGTATTTGGTATCAAGTCGCCTGCTAGTTGCCATGTTATAAATTTATCATAGGGTAAATTATCGTTAAAGGCATGTATCACCCAATCGCGCCAAGGCCATTGCGTTCTGTAATTATCGTCTTGGTAACCATGCGAATCGGCATAACGAGCCACATCCAGCCAATGAAGGGTCATTTTTTCGCCATAGCTTGGTTTGCTCATCAGCTCATCCACCATTTTTTCGTAGGCATTAGCGCTATTATCAGCCAAAAACCTATCCATGGTAGCGATATCGGGCGGCAAGCCATTCAAGTCAAAACATAAGCGCTTTAACAAACGTTCCTTGTCAGCTTCGGGATTCGGCGTTAAACCAAGTTGTTCTTGTTTATGCAGAATAAAATTATCAATCGGATTTTTTGGCCAAGACCTATCCTTCACCTCTGGAATAGGAGATAATTTTGGAGGAACAAATGCCCAGTGCTTTTCAAATTTAGCACCTTGTTTAATCCATTTTTCAATCAAAGCCACCTCATGCGCTGTTAAGGGCTTTAGGTTTGAATTGGCCGGAGGCATTATTTCGGAAGTATCCTTAGTGGTTACTCTTCGGTATAATTCAGATAAATCTGTATTGCCTGGTACCAAAACATGCGCGTCGGGGTTATCTTTTAGCGCCTTAAATGCACTTTCAGGAATATCCAACCTTAAACCTGCTTGCCTTTTACCAGCATCGGGGCCATGGCATTTATAGCACTTGTCGGAAAGAATGGGACGGATATTGAAATTGTAGCTTATTGTATCTGGAATTTGTTCATCCATATTTGTTGAAACATGGGTGCATGATTGCAGGATACAAAAAAATCCTGTAATAGATAATAGCGATATTAAATATAACTTCCTCAGCATAAAATATAAAGCAACTAAAGTTAAGTAAATAAATGTGAATTTAAAAAACATTAGCTTTCAATACCTTTTTAATATTTAATGCAAAGTAAAAGAATTAGCAAAAAAATGGTAATGTGGCTTAAATTAAAGTCTTAGGGAGATTTATGAAGTCTCGGTTGATAAGATTTTAGAAAAACGGCCGATAAAAAAAGCGTTCCTTTTGAATTGCTTATTTTCTATTCTTTGATCCTTTAAGATTGATTTTTACAACTACTTGTCATTCATTTTGTTAAAATGATATTACTTGCCTTGGCTTTACCAGATAGTAAACAAAAAAAAATGAAAATATATTACTACCTTTAACTCTGATATTACCAATTATTTAAACGATACCAGCCAACAATTTGGCTTGAAAGCATTTGAAGTAATGGTTTTAAGGTTAAATTCTGATAAAAGGCGATTTTAACAATGCAAATACTTATTAATGAATAAACATAAGCCTAATACGCAAACTGCTGAACCAGTAGACATGGTTCGCCTTATTTTGAGCCAAAACCTTAACGTTAGAAGTGTTTTGACTTGAGATACTGATTTTTAAATTCTGATATCCCCGCTGTGGGAAGTTTATAAACTTCAGACGACTATGCCCGGAGATTGCATTTCCACCAAAAAAACTGGCATTAAAAAAAGAATTGATTAACTTAAACTAATCAACCCAATAACAACAAAATAGTTTGAAGTAAATGGCTAAAATTTGCTGAAAAAAAGCTTCAAAAAACCGAAAAAGTAGCCATTTTTTAATTCCAAATTATAATTTCACTACAATTTGTAAGGTTTCGATTATAATTTCAAGGGTCGAAATTATAATTTGAGAGGGGTTAGATTTTTAAAATAATCATAAAAAAAGCGATATTTATAATACCGCTTTTTTATGCTTTTCGTTTTTGTGATCTCATCAGGATTCGAACCTGAGACCGACAGATTAGAAATCTGTTGCTCTATCCAGCTGAGCTATGAGACCTATTTTTAAATACCGAATGTTCCGCAAAGATGCAAAATATTGCGTAATTTTATATATTGCATATCGATATTTTTCACTTTTATTGTACCCAATATTAATAGCTATCATCTATTAATGAATTAAACACTTCCCCTCAAAGCTTTTTTTTTGGAAATATGTTAAGAAATTATTTTTTGTAAAAATGAATACATATTATTGTACACCATTATTTACGTTTTATTCTGCAAGTTAATTTATCTATTTTAATTTAGGTTCGTTCGTGGTTGAGTTTGGCTTTGGTTTTTAGATAATTGCTTCATAAAAGTTGAACAATGGTAGTAATAAAAATTTATTGTAAAACAGCATTTGCCTTAATTACAATAAGTTGCAGATAAAATTTTATAAACAAATTCTTTAATTAACTTTAATTATGATCATAATTGCTGACGGTGGCTCAACAAAAACAAACTGGTGTTTGGTTACCGAAGAAGGTAATAAGGTGTATTTTAATACCGAAGGTTACAACCCTTATTTTGCCCCAACTACCTACATTATTCAATCGTTACAGGAAAACCTGCCTACCGACTTGGAAATTGATAAAATTACAGAGGTAAATTACTACGGTGCAGGCTGCTCCACACCCGAAATGCGCAAGATTGTTGAAGATGCCATGAAAGTGGTTTTCAACAAATCGAAAATTTACATCGGTCACGATTTATTAGCAGCCGCAAGGGCTTTGTTAGGTCATAGCGCGGGTTTTGCCGCTATTTTAGGTACAGGCACCAATACTTGTATTTATGATGGTAAAGACATCGCCCAAAATATTGATTCTGGTGCTTATATATTAGGCGATGAGGGTTCTGGCTGTTATATAGGCAAAAAACTATTAACCGATTATTTAAGAGGTTATATGCCCGAAGCTGTGCGTAAAAACTTTTGGGATACCTATAAATTAACTCCCGATGATGTAAACGAACAGGTATACACCCAACCACGTGCCAACCGCTTTTGCGCAAGCTTTAGCAAATTTGTGTACGATAACAATGTGCATTTAGAGTATTCAAGAAATTTGGTAAAAACCTCGTTCGAGGATTTTTTCAAAAATTTGGTAACGCATTATCCTAATTATCAGCGCTATACCTTTAATTGCATAGGCTCAGTAGGTTATAACTTCCGTAATGTGTTGGAAGAAGTAGTAACAGAAAATGGCATGGTGGTAGGTAATATCATCCGCTCGCCTATAGATAATTTGGTTAAGTTCCACTTGGAAGCCGGTGCTTTATAAGTTGCTACTTCAAGATAGACATAGTATTAGGATAGTGATAAACTAGCCATCAACTAGCTATTTAATACCATAATTAACAAACAAGCCCTGCTCATTATTTGGCGGGGCTTGTTTGTTAATTTTAAAACCGTTTAAATTCCGTTTAAACGCTCGTATAATCGCTTTTAACGATTTTAGGAATACAACAGGGCGGCTTGTTAAAAATAAGTTGAAACAAGGGCTTAAAATGATGGAGTGTTTTTTTAGTCGGATGATTGAGGGAAGTGAAACAAATTAAATAGAGCAATGCTAAAAAATTAACAGCTCTTTTCTTTACAACTAGATAGGTAAATTTAAGTAGGATTGATATCTTAGTTTTTATGCGGTCTATTTGATAAAACAACGAATTGAGACTATAAAAATTATAGCACCAATTTGCTCCTTTAAGTAACATGACCCATAGGGTCAAAACCTTTGTAGTAAAAATAAACAAATGGTTCTTAATGCCCGCCTTTGGCGGTCTACCCTAAACCACCTCGCTTAGGGCGTTATTAAATATTCAACGACCTATTTACCTTAAAATCGGATATAGGGTAGCACGGCAAAGCCATGTAAAAATACCTATATCATAAATTCTACAAAGGTTTAATTCATAAGGGATTTTTTTAATTAATTAAAATATAAGATGGGCACTTTTGTTTAATTCGTTGAATAACAGAATTATATACAGGTGGTTTTAATAATAACGGGGAGTTTGTATTAAAAATTTGATAAACAGGGTATTAAAACTGAAACTTGATTTTACTAGCCATTAACTGCCTGATTTTCCAATCCGCCTTCATCGCTCAAAACTTTCATATATCGGCGTTTATCAAACCTGTATAATTTGGCGGCACGGTACGATACATCTTTCTCTTTCTCGTTCAATTCCTTCAAAAAACCAAATCCAAGCATTTTCTTCCTAAAATTGCGCTTATCAAACTTACGGTTCTCAATCGCCTCATATAATGATTGCAACTGGGTGAGGGTGAATTTTTCGGGAAGTAGCTCAAAAGCAATTGGTTGGGTATTTAATCGGCGTCGTATTTTACTAAAACCGGTTTCAAAAATCTTGGTATGGTCAAACGCCAGCTTAGGCAAATCGTTCACCGGATGCCAAAAAGCCTTTTTAGCGTATGCCGATATGGGTCTTAACTCTTTTTTGCCACTGGTGCGTATCAAGGCGTAATAGGCAACAGTAATTACCCTACCTTGCGGGTGCCTGTTAAGCTCGCCAAAGGTATGAAACTGCTCCATGTGCAAATCGTTCAAACCTGTAAGCTCATACAAAATACGGGAGGCCGCGTCATCAATGCTTTCATTTTGTTCCACAAAATAGCCTGGCAGTGCTAGCCAATCCTTAAATGGTTCTTCGTTACGTTCAATCAATAAAATTTTGAGTTCGCCCGCGTCAAAGCCAAAAATCACACAGTCAACCGAAAAAACAGAGTCTATCGAAGGTAATTTTGATTCCAAACCGAAAATAATATAGGTTAAAAATTGACAATTGGTTATTGCGAAATTAAAAAAAAAAATTAAATTTAGTAGTGTAATTTTCACACACTATATTCGTAGCTCAAAATTAGCGGTTAATAATGCGTAAAATTTCTAAAATTGCAGTTCTTACTTCTGGTGGCGATGCGCCAGGCATGAACCCCTGCATCCGTTCTGTTGTTCGAACAGCAATATATAATGGCTTAAGCGTGGTTGGTATAAAGCGTGGCTATCAAGGTTTAATAGACAATGACATGTACGATATGGAGCCACGCTCGGTTAGTAATATTTTAAATTTGGGTGGTACCATATTAAAAACTGCCCGTTGTTTACCCTTCCGTACAGATGAGGGCATGGAAGTTGCCTATCAAAACCTGAAAAAACATGATATTGACGGTTTAGTAGTAATAGGTGGCGATGGTACTTTTACCGGAGCTCTTCGCTTCTCAAAAAAATATCCTGATGTTTCTGTTATAGGTGTTCCGGGTACTATTGATAATGATTTATATGGCTCTACTTATACCCTAGGCTTTGACACCGCAACAAATACGGTAATTGAAGCTATTGATAAAATAAGAGACACCGCCGACGCGCACGACAGGCTGTTTTTTATAGAGGTAATGGGGCGTGATTCGGGTGCTATTGCCTTAAGAGCAGGTATCTCATGCGGTGCCGAGGCTATTTTATTGCCGGAAAAGGCTACTGCCATCGAGAATTTGATTGAAAACCTGAAAGCGGGTCAGTATAACAAAAAATCATCGAGCATTGTAATTGTTGCCGAAGGCGATAAAAATGGCGGAGCTTATGATATTGCTCAAAAAGTGCAAAAAGAAGTAAAGTTTTACGATGTAAAGGTAACCATTTTGGGGCATCTACAACGTGGCGGCAGTCCTTCGGCTTTTGATAGGATATTGGGTAGCCGTCTAGGTTTTGCTGCTGTAAATGCCTTAATAAACGGAAAATCGCAAATGATGGTAGGCTTGGAAGCCAATTCAATTATACTTACCGGCTTGGAAGAAGCGCTTAATCAACATGAATTTAAACTGGAAGAAGATTTGATGCAGATGGCCGATATCCTATCCATATAATAATGATCGCGGTTGTTTATAGTGGTTCAAATTATGCTGAATGGAGGCTAGCCGATAAAAACCGGACGGTAGCATCCTTCAAAACAAATGCTATTAACCCCTATTTCGACGACCATAAGCAGATAATCAGTGTATTAAGTAAAAATATAAACCTGATACACCATGCCGAAGAAATTCGCCATATTTATTTCTTTGGTGCCGGGGCGTCATCACCTGCGTTGAAGGAAGTAGTACATAATTCATTCTCCGAGTTTTTCAAATTTGGTAAAATTATTGTGGAGCATGATATTGTCGCGGCTGCCATCGCTTGCTGTAAAAATACACCTGGTATTGTATGTATTTGCGGTTCGGGATCAAACGCTGCATGGTACGACGGTAAAAAAGTAAAGCCCAATAACTATGGCTTAGGTTATATTTTGGCCGATGAAGGCTCGGCCAATTGGTTGGGCAGACAGCTTTTGAAGGGGTTTATGAGTAAAACTTTACCCGAAGCCATTCAAAAAAAGTTTACCCGCAGGTACGATTTCGACCGAAAATCATTACTCGAAAAAATTTACCGGCAAAAGCATCCGGCCTTATTTTTAAGCTCATTTAGCGATTTTTTTATGGAAAACAGGGAGGAACCCTATGTGGTACAAACTGTAAATAAGGGATTTGAGCAATTAATGACCACCTATTTATTACCTTTGCATGAACAACATCCCGAAGCTTTGTTGTATTTTGCGGGCTCAATAGCCGCTGGTTTTCAAAACAACTTAAAAGAAACTGCATCTCGATTTAACCTTGGCATTGCCGAGATTATAAAAGACCCAATAAACAATTTATTAACATATTATTCAAACAAAAATTAGAAATCATGAAAATAGGAATTAACGGTTTCGGCCGTATTGGTCGCTTGGCATTCAGAGCCGCAATTGAAAGAGGCGACATTGAAGTTGTTGGTATAAACGACTTGGTAGAGCCTGATTATATGGCTTATATGCTAAAATACGACTCGACCCACGGGCCTTTTAAAGGCACCGTTGCTGTAGAAGGTGGTCATTTAGTAGTTAACGGTAAAACCATCAGGGTTACTGCCGAAAAGGATCCGGCTAACCTTAAATGGGGAGAAGTTGGTGCCGAAATTATTATTGAATCAACAGGTTTGTTTCTTACTTTAGATACAGCCCAAAAACATATTGACGCAGGTGCTAAAAAAGTAGTAATGAGCGCGCCAGCTAAAGATGATACCCCAACATTTGTAATGGGTGTAAACCATAAAAGCTTAACATCGGCTCATACCATTGTATCAAATGCTTCATGTACAACCAATTGCCTTGCACCTATCGCGAAGGTTTTGAACGATAACTTTGGTATTTTAGAGGGTTTAATGAGCACTGTGCACGCCGTAACTGCTACACAAAAAACAGTTGACGGCCCATCGCATAAAGATTGGCGTGGTGGCCGTGGGGCTTACCAAAACATCATTCCTTCATCAACCGGCGCTGCTAAAGCTGTTACCTTAGTTATACCTGCGTTAAAAGGTAAACTAACAGGTATGGCTTTCCGTGTTCCTGTGGCCGACGTATCGGTAGTTGACTTAACTGTACGCTTGGAAAAACCAGCATCGTACGAAACCATTAAAAAAGCGATGAAAGATGCCTCAGAAGGCGAATTAAAAGGTATTTTAGGTTATACCGACGAAGAAGTAGTATCACAAGATTTTAAAGGAGATGCACGTACCTCTATTTTTGATGCCAAAGCTGGTATCGCTTTGAATGATAACTTTGTAAAAGTAGTATCATGGTACGATAACGAATGGGGCTACTCAAACAAACTGATTGACTTGGTTGAAGAATTAGGTAAATTATAATTTACACCTGTTATCAAAATTATACCAGCCCTTCGGTTTTCCGAGGGGCTTTTTTATTCATATAGTGTGCAACAGTATAAGCAAAACAATACTTAAGCCAGTTTACCTATATTCTTTAAAACTATCATTTCGACCGTTGAAACTATAATCGAAACCGTAAAAACTATAATTAGAACCGCAGAAACTATAATTAAAAAGCATCAAATTGTAGTGAAATTATAATTTGAAACGAGTATGCTTAAAAAATAAAAATTATAAAACATTTAGGTATATTTTGGGTTATTCTTATACACTAAAGTTATATAACATGTCGAATTTATTATACATTATTGCCGTACTCCTAATTTTGGGTTGGGCAATTAGTTTTTTTGGTTATGCCGCCGGAGGCTTAATTCACGTATTATTGGTCATAGCTGTTATATCGGTTATCCTTGGTATAATTAGGCGGGCCTAATTTCTTGTTTTTTTGTAGAATAAAATATTTATTAAAAATAATAATCATGGATAAATTAGAATTAGAAGGAAAGTGGAACGAGATTAAAGGAAAAGTTAAACAAGCTTATAGTAGCTTAACCGAAGACGACTTAACCTATGAGGATGGAAAAGATGATGAGCTTTTAGGAAAGCTGCAACAAAAAACAGGTAAAACCAGAGACCAGCTAGTTAGCTGGTTAAAAAGTTTATAACATTAAAACGTATAGCAGCCTATTTACTAACTTTAATTATTAGGGTAGGCAATTGCTATAGTTTCAAATATTTCTATGTTAAAAGCTTTCCTCTTTTTTTTTTGCCCTTTACTGTTTTTGCCCAAACTGCTCCTTCCATTATTCCTGATAAGGTTGTTAGAAAAGATACGGCGAAGCAAAAGGATATGATTGATGTTGCCCGATCATTATTTCATATCAATCCCCCAAAAATTAAGATAGAGAAGGATAAAAAGCTTTACTTCTCTATACTTCCTTTTGGTAATGTACCAGGCGGCAATGGCAGGGTTTTAATTACCAGCACTACTATTGGTACCTACTTGGGTCCAAGAAAAACCACCAACAAGTCGAACGCTACTTTTGCCCCATATTGGGATTTTAGTAATAAGTTTGGTATACCCATCCGAACAAGCATTTGGTTTCCAAATAATACCTATACCATTCAGGGCGATATTAGGTTTCTTCGGTATCCGCAATATACATGGGGTTTAGGCAGTAAAAATAATTACGATGAAAAATCATTGGTTGATTATAATTATATCCGCTTCTACCAAAGTATATTAAAACGCATATCCCCTAATTTCTTTGCCGGACTTGGCTACGACCTTGATTTTCATGCTAACATTCATAGCTACGAGCATAATATTGCCTTAAAACAGTTTGCAAATTATATCTATGGTACAGCAGGTAGTTCGGTATCTTCTGGCATTACCTTTAATTTATTGTATGATACCCGTAATAATTCTATGAATCCGTTACCTGGTTTGTATACCAATATTGTTTATCGAGTAAATCCTGCCCTTTTAAGAAGAGATAATAATTGGAACTCAATGTATGTGGATGTAAGAAAATATACTTCCTTAAATCCAACAAAACATTTACAGCAAAACACGCTAGCCTTTTGGTCGTATTTATGGACAGCGTTTAATGACAAGGCACCCTATCTTGATCTACCAAGCATAGGTTGGGATGCCTATAACCGATCGGGTAGAGGTATTGATCAAAACCGCTACCGTGGCAAAACGTTATTTTATTTTGAAACAGAATACAGACGCGATATCACCAACAATGGACTGTTTGGATTTGTAGTATTCAGTAACATCAATACTGTGAGTGGGTCTGGTACTTTATTTACCACCTGGCATCCGGCGGTCGGAACTGGTTTAAGGATAAAATTCTATAAAGGCTCTGCCACTAACTTATGTATAGATTATGGCTTTAGTAAAGGATATAACTCTGTTCAATTTGCTTTAGGCGAGGCCTTTTAACAGCTTTGACCTTAGTTAATTACCACTAGTTAAGTAATTTCAAAATAAACACATAACTATAAATTCATAATTTTTTAGGATTTTAGCTGAATTATTTAAGACAAGAGCTACACAGCATGAACCCGAGTGTCAATTTTTTCTTTATCAAATCAAAACAATGGCAACGCGAAACTGAGCGAATGCGGGAAATAGTACTTGCTTGCGGTTTAAATGAGGAATTGAAATGGGGTTGCCCCTGCTACACTAACCAAAAAGCAAATATTGTGCTGATTCATGAATTTAAGGAGTATTGCGCGCTATTGTTTTTTAAAGGAGCTTTATTAAGTAATGACCACGGCTTGCTAATACAGCAAACAGAAAATGTACAGTCGGCACGCCAAATACGTTTTACTAATTTACAACAAATTATTTACCAAGAGGCCATTATTAAAGCTTGCATATTTGAAGCCATAGAAGTGGAAAAAGCTGGTTTAAAAGTGGCGTTTAAAAAAAGTACCGAAATTGTTTATCCAGCGGAATTTGAAGCGGTAATTGCCGAGAACCCTGAGATTAAGACTGCCTTTATTGCTTTAACCCCTGGTAGACAAAAAGCTTATAATCTATATTTTTCGGCACCTAAACAGGCTAAAACCCGCGAAGCGAGGATAGAAAAATGTATTCCATTAATTATGGAAGGCAAAGGATTGGATGATTAAATAAACTTAAATTGGGTCAGTTCAATACACTATAACTTTCCCATCCTCTTCCTCGATCGATAAAAAATATCCTCTTATCTATTTGATCTGCTCCTATATCTGTTATTGATCTTAATTGCCTATATTTAAGTTTTTTACCCCTTATATTTGTACTATTAAAATAGGGGCTAAATAGCTTTGCTAACTTTAAATTCGATTCAAAAAACGATGAAAAAAATTCAAACAGTCCAAAAAGCAAACTCTAAAAAACAAAATTTTGTTAAGTTGCTGTTAATTGGCGCCATCATATTTTATCCATTTGAAATTTGTTTAGCCCAGCAAGCTTCAGTAAAAACCTTATTGGCTCTTTCAAAAAACGACCATACTTTATCAATCATTAACCCAATAACGCTGAAAGTATTAGGTACTGTACCCGTGGGTTCAGACCCGCACGAGGTAATTGCTTCGGCCGATGGTAAAACGGCTTATGTAACCATATATGGCGGTGGCAGTTTGCACGAATTGGATTTAATTGATTTAGTTGCTCAAAAACCACTTGCTGTTGTTGATACCAAACCACTAATGGGGCTTCATGGTCTTACTTTTGCCAATGGCGCCGCTTGGTTTACTGCCGAAGGCTCAAAGGCTGTTGGCAGGTATGATGCATTAAGTGGTAAAATAGATTGGTTGATGGGTACAGGTCAGGATCGTACCCATATGATATTTGTGAGCAACGATGGTAGGAAGGTATATACCACCAATGTATCATCGGGCACAGTGAGTATCTTGGTTGATAGTTTAGTGCAACCCGGAAACTTTGCCCCACCGGGTGCAAAGCCCCATCATGATTGGTTTCAAACCGTTGTGCCTGTTTCAAAAGGCTCCGAAGGTTTTGACGTATCGCCTGATGGTAAAGAATTGTGGACCGCATCGGGCGAAGATGGAAGCATCAGCATTGTTGATTTGGTTGGCAAAAAACAAGGAGCCACTATCAATGCCAAGGCAATAGGTGCCAACCGCCTAAAATTTACCCCCGATGGAAAAAGGGTTTTGGTATCGAGTTTGCGCACTGGCGATGTTTTTATTTATGACGCGGCAACCCACCAGGAAATTAATCACCTTAGTACCGGGCATGGTGCTGCGGGAATACTGATAGATACTGATAACTCACGAGCCTTTATTGGCTGTACCGGAGATGGGTATGTAGCCATTATTGATTTGAAAACTTATGAAATAACAGGACACATTGCCATAACAGGTGCAGATGGTTTGGCATGGGCCGTTAGATAAGAATATTTATAAAATTAAAATCTAAACAATTTCCAAAATTGTAGAACATTTATTAATTTTATGATAAAAACCGCCTTAACCATGAAAAAGTCATTTCTTATTATTTCTCTAATACTTGTACTTGCATCGTGTAAAAAAAACGATGTCCAAAAAGTTAATAATAATAAAGTCAATAATTTACCAGACACAAATTTTGTTGTATCCATAAAACCTAATAATATATCAAATAGGTTTAGTCATATTGATACAACTTTTAATTTACTTGGTTATGGTTATGATGTAACTGGAAAATATGCAGACACTAGTGCAGTGAGGGAGCAAGTTATTGATATAGTTTCATTTGATAAAGCAAATCCTACTCTTATATATTTAAATAATGGTACTTCTACTGGCACTCATAACCTAGCCAGTGGAAATTGTATCGCTTTTTCAAAAGATTTATCCTCTAATTTGACATCATTAAACGGACAACAGCAATTTAAAGGTTCAATAGTTTCTGTTTTTAATGAAAATGGTTTGTCATCAAAATACGGTTATGGTAAGTTTGATATTTATGCAATATATTCAACAAATTACTGTTTTGCTCCTTCTGAATTGTGGAGTTCATTTTTAACTACTTCATTTAAGCAAGATTTAATCCTATTAAGTCCGGCCGACCTTGTGAAAAAATATGGTACTCATATATTAATAAATGTAATAACCGGAGCAAAGTTAAGCATATATTACCAAGCTGAGGTGAAAGGAAACAACCGATATTTCGCTACTGAAGAAGGCTTGAGATTTGGCTTAGCAAAGGTTTTTGGGATTTCAACCGGTGCTTTAGACCCCTATAATTACATGAACTTAGCAGATATTTCATCACCTAAAATGTACGTTGAGAGTATGGGTGGTGACCAAAGCAATATGAAATTAACTTCAAATGGGAAAATAACAACTGTTAACTGGAGGGCTTGGTCTCAAAGCTTAAAATCAAAAGAAACAGCATTTATTGATATAGGCAATACAAATGGTGGTATTTTACCAATTTATGAATTAATATCAGATCCTATAAAAAAAGCCCTAGTATCAGCATATATACAAAATTACCTAATTAGCAATCAAGTTCAGGTTGTAAACTAAAATAGCTTCAAAAGTTTTCAAAAATACTTTTGAAGATGATAGATTAAATACTGTGCCTTCAAACTATCAAAACAACTTCTTATTGAATAAATTAAAGGTATATTAATTCAATCCAAAAGAAGGTCATATTCAATTCTAATTATTAATTTCACTAAAAAAATCGCTTTAACTAAATTTAACAAAAAATGCTGCAACAAATAAAAGTGACCTGCGTCATATATTGTAAAAACAATATATATGAAGTTTCTTTACCTTGTTGCATTAAGTTTAATCACTTTTGTTGGCTTTTCGCAAACGGCAATTAAAAAACTCGAAATCGTTAAAATTGAAAAAGCCCCGAAAATTGATGGTGTTTTGGATGATGAGGTTTGGAAGAACGCTAAAATCGCTACGGATTTTGTGGAACTTGACCCCGTTGCCGGCAGGCATGAAAAAAATGAAGAGCGAACAGAAGTAAAGATAGCTTACGATGACAATGCCGTTTATATAGCTGCCAGAATGTATGAAACATCGGCATCAAAAGTAGCGCACGAATTAACTACCCGCGATAATATTGGTAATGACGACTTTATAGGAATAATTTTTGATACCTATTTGGATGGCATCAATGGCTCGGGGTTTTATGTTACCGCGGCCGGGGTGCAATTTGATGCCAAATATGGCCCGCCCGACAATAATGGTAATAATGAAGACGCTTCATGGAACGCGGTTTACGAAACGAAGGTTAAGATTGACAAACAAGGTTGGACAGCTGAATTCAGGATTCCTTATTCTGCCTTGAGGTTTCCTAAAAAAGACATACAAACCTGGGGAATTAACCTACTGAGAAAGCGTCAAATTGAACAGAAAATACTTTTTTGGAATGAGATTGACCCTAAAAAAAATGGTTTTATTAATCAAGAAGGCCAGTTATTGGGCATTAAAAATGTAAATCCACCATTAAGGCTTGCTTTTTACCCGTATCTGGCTACTTATGTAAACCATTACCCTTATAATACGCCGGGTCTTGATAATACAAGCGCGCAGTTTAGTGGCGGAATGGATGTAAAATATGGTATAAACCAAAGTTTTACACTGGATGTTACCTTGATACCAGATTTTGGGCAGGTACAATCAGATAATAAAATTTTAAACCTCACCCCATTTGAGGTAAAATACAATGAAAACAGACAATTTTTTACCGAAGGTACCGAGCTATTTAAAAAGGGAAATCTATTTTATTCGCGACGAGTTGGTGGGCAACCAATAAATTATGAAAACGCTTACAACAATTTAGGTGCGCATGAAAGCGTAATAAGCAACCCAACCGAATCAAAGCTTATAAATGCAACCAAGCTTACTGGCAGGCTGGCCAATGGCTTAGGTATTGGCTTTTTCAATGCCCTATCCAGGCCATCATTCGCTACCATACAAGACTCCGTAACCGGAACAAAAAGGTTGTATGAAACTGCCCCACTTACCAATTACAATATCATTGTATTAGACCAAAACTTGAAAAATAATTCGGCGGTAACTTTTATCAATACCAATGTAAATAGGTTTGGTAAAGATTATGCTTCTAATGTAGGTGGATTTGTACTCAACCTGAATAATAAGAAAAACACTTATAACCTTAGTGGCTTTGTTTTTAGGAGTGATAAATTTTATCCGAACCAAGCAACCTCAAGCGGTTATAATTACGAAATAAGTGCTGGCAAAACATCCGGAAATTTTACTTGGAATGTTACTGAAGACAGAATTGATTCAAGTTATTTTCAAAATGACTTAGGAATATTAGATAATAATAACTTTTTAGACCACAATATCAATTTTCAATACGCTTATTATAAACCAACAAAATATTTTACCCAATGGGGAGTTTGGTCAAATACCTACTATTCAAGGAGGGTTTTACCATCTGATTATCAATACCTAAATGAAAATTTTGGTGCTTATTTTAGCTTGAAAAATTTCTGGAACATTAACATAAACGGCCATTTAAGACAACAAGGCAATGATTTTTATGAACCAAGGGTAGCTGGGTATTTTTATAAGAAACCGCAATCATTTCAGGCAAATATCAACATTAATACCAATAGGGCAAAAGCACTTTCTGGTGGCTTGTTTTGTGCCAATAACTGGTTGAACGCCTACCATGGTTATGGCTTATTTCTCGAACCTTATTATAACCTACGCTTAAGTAATAAATTCTCATTTGGGCAAGATTTAACCTACAACCCGCAAACAAACTATAGGGGATATGCAACTACTGATTCTGTTAGTGGAGCACCGATTTTCGCCTTACGGGATGTTAAAACGGTTGAAAATATTTTCAACCTAAAGTATACGTTTAATAATGTTATGGGTTTAACATTTCGTGCAAGACATTATTGGTCAAAATTGAACAATAAGACCTTTTTCGACTTAAATAAAACAGGTGATTTAATAACAATTGCTTCAAAACATTTTGACCCCAATGTTGATCAAAATTATAATGCTTGGAATATAGATATGATTTATGTTTGGGAATTTTCACCAGGTAGTCAGCTAAGTATTGCTTATAAAAGTTCGTCCTATAATGATTCGAATATAGCCTTAGGAGATTATGTTCAAAATTTAAGAAATACCTACAAGGAGCCACAAAATAATAATTTTTCAATCAAAGTACTTTATTATGTTGATTATCAGAACCTAAGAAAAAAGAGGGTATAATAGTAATCAACAAATGAAAGATAAAATCAGGCTATAATTGTTATAAAATTTGTAATTGTTTTTATATATTTGATTATCAATTATTCAACTAGGTAACAACATGAAAAAGTGTTTATTTTTTATTGCCATTATTTTTTCATTAAGTAATGCATTCGCTAAAACAACAAGTTCAGGCCAATTAAAAGGTTATATTGACGACTCCATGTGCGCTTCGAGTAAAACACCTTATTGTACACCCGCCACCCGTGTTAATTGCGCTCAAAAGTGTATCAAATCGGGTTCAAAAGCGGTATTGGTTGTGGGCAAAAAAGTTTACAAAATATCAAACCAAAACTTTGTGTTAAAATTTGCTGGAAAGAATGTAACGGTTGAAGGTAAAATAACAAGCGATTCAATTGAAGTTACAAAAATAAACGAGGATAAGGCTTAATAATTCCTAATAACGAATATCTACAGCTCAGGCTACATCTAGTCTGAGCTGTTTTATTTTTAAACCAACCCAAATAGTCCAAACATTTTTTATTGAATAATTTAAATAAAAATGTATGTTTGACACTAGTTCTCCTCCCCTATTTTGAACCGTTATTGAATTTAAGTTTTACCAATTATAAACTATAGCAAATAAAATGAGTACTTCTACCGGATATATTGAACCCAAAAGCCATTATGAAATTTTGGATGGTTTACGAGGCGTAGCCTCTGTTTTAGTGGTTACATTTCACATTTTTGAAACTTTTACCGGTGGAAACAGATTTATCAATAAGATAAACCATGGCTATCTGGCGGTTGATTTCTTTTTCCTTTTATCGGGTTTTGTGGTAGCGTATGCATATGATGACAGATGGGGTAAAATGAGCCAATGGGATTTTTATAAACGCCGCTTAATTCGTTTACAGCCTATGGTTGTTATGGGGTCTGTTGTTGGTGCCGCGTTATTTTACTTTCAGGCCGGGTCGGTATTTCCTAATATTCATCAAACTACAGTTTTAACTACCCTATTTGTTATGTTTGTAGGTTGTACCTTAATTCCGCTACCGCTATCTATGGATATACGAGGCTGGCAAGAAATGCATCCATTGAATGGCCCTGCATGGTCGTTATTTTTTGAATACATTGCTAACATATTGTATGCTTCCCTAATCCGTAAATTTCCACAATGGTTATTGGCTTTAGTTGTAGTTATTTTCGCGGGGATGCTTATAAACTATAGCGTTTTTGGTCCGCAAGGCGATGTTATTGGTGGGTGGAGCCTTAATGCAGAGCAATTAAATGTTGGCTTTACCCGCTTGCTTTATCCATTTTTTGCAGGTGTATTATTGATGAGAGTTGGTAAACTGATACATATTAAAAATGCATTTACTATTTGTAGCTTGCTTATTTTACTAGTGATGTTAGTACCAAGGTTAGGGGGCGACAAACATTTATGGATGAATGGTTTGTATGAATCTTTCGCCATTATAGTAATATTCCCATTAATAGTAGCGATTGGCGCTGGTGGAAACATGACAGGGCAATACACCAAGAAGATTTGCGGTTTTTTGGGTAAAATTTCATATCCTATGTACATTACCCATTACCCCTTAATATACCTATATACGGCTTGGGTTGTGGAAAAGAAAGTACCATTGGGGGTTTACGGACTTACAGTTGGTTTACTATTAATTATTACTAGTATTTTATTAGCCTATGCTTGCCTTAAATGGTATGACGAACCAGTTAGAAAATGGTTACAAAAACGTTATTTGCAAGTAAAATAATGGTATATAAAATCATCAAACAATGTAATCA
This sequence comes from uncultured Mucilaginibacter sp., assembly GCA_903891475.1. Lineage (GTDB taxonomy): Bacteria > Bacteroidota > Bacteroidia > Sphingobacteriales > Sphingobacteriaceae > Mucilaginibacter. The sequence continues at coordinate 190,676 of CAITEP010000021.1, read as the reverse complement.
TTAACAAAACATACATATAATAAGTTATGAGCTGGCAGTATCATCAATATTTGATTTTTTAAAAACAAATACTATTTATGGTAGCAAACCCTACAACGCGGCTCATAACTTTCTTTTTCTCCAAGTAAAAACCTGCTATCATCTGCAACCAACCGATAGGAATATAAAGCAGGACTACCACAGCAAACACAAACGGCCTGTAGTTTGGTAACTGATTCAGCAATAGCCATAATGGCTGGCATTGGGCCAAAAGGGTTTCCTTTAAAATCCATATCTAAGCCTGCAACAATTACTCGAATTCCTTTGTTAGCCAACATATTACAGATATCTGGCAATTCTTCATCAAAAAACTGCGCCTCGTCAATCCCAATTACATCAACATCGCTGCCCAATAAAAAAATAGAGGAGGCATTTTCAACTGGAGTTGAGGGGATCGAATTCGCATTATGGGTAATAATGGCGTTATCAGCAAAACGGGTATCAGCCTTTGGACTAAATATCTCTACTTTCAATTTTGCTATTCTTGCCCTATTTAAGCGACGAATCAATTCCTCCGTTTTGCCTGAAAACATGGAACCACAAACCACCTCTATGCTTCCGCCAAATTCCGATTTGCGCTTAAATACTTCTTCGTGGTAACTCAAATTACTAATTATTTAAATAATCAATTTAATGAGGCCAAAACTGCTTGGTTTACAATTTATTATTGGCTTCTGGGTTTTATAATGAGCCTTTAAGTAATAAAAATAAATAACCAAAACTTTAAAAACTGCTCAAAGCCAAATATCAGAATTTAATCTTATTTTTGATAATAACTTAATGGAATGCTTTATGAGACAGCAGGAAATATTTAAAAAAATTGGTGTTATTTTATCAGAATTGATTGAACAATACGATTATTTGCAGGAAGAAGATAACCATTTAAATAGCCTTGAGCTTGAATTGTTGTTAGCTAACTCAAATTTCCTGACAAACCATGTGGAGATTTTATATAAATTAAACTTACAAAATGCTAAGCTTTTACTAGCAAAAAATGATTACGAAAACGAACAAAAGTTTTTTGAACCATTAGTGCAGCATGTTATTTATGAAGAGGAAGAAATAACGGAGCCTTCAGAAGAAGATTTACCTCTAACCATCAATAAATTGGAAGAACCAGAGGTTGTAATTGAACCAACGGCTGAGGTTTTACATGAACAAACCGAGGAAAATGATGCAAAACACAAACCGGATGAACATACGGAAGCAATAGTTAAGAAAGAGGAGATTTTTGATGAAGAAGAACCTATTCTACAGCGGAATACAATAGAAAATTCTTCCGACTGGAATACAGCTATTCCGTCTCAAAACATTGTAAATAATGATCCAACTATAAATGAGCATGAAAATGGTTTTTTAGACCATTATTTAAATGATAATGAGTATTTTAACTTAACAAACGAGGAAATAAGTGAACCTTTAACCGTAAACCAAAAAATATCAACCCAATTACCAGATCTTAATAATGATCAAACCATAGGATTACCTTTAAAGGAATTGAAGCAAGGCATAACATTAAACGATAAGTTATTGTATGTAAAAGACCTATTTAATGGTTATAACTTAGCCTACAGTGAAGCGATTGAGATATTGAACAGGTTTTCGAATTTTGAAGAAGCATCCAGATTTTTAAACACTAATTATGTTACAAAAAATAATTGGATGAGTAAACCTGATACTGTTGAAAAATTTTATTCGGTTTTAAAAAGACGATATCTTTAAGTGATGGTCATCATACAATCCCCAACCTGTTTGAATCGAATTTTAAAAGGACAAAAAGTAACATTGTAAAATTGATAAGCGAAGAACCCCCATAACTTATAAATGGGAGTGGAATGCCAATAACGGGTGCTAAACCTATTGTGGTGGCAATGTTGATAGCAACGTGAAAAAACAGAACAGATGCTACCCCATATCCATAAATTCGTGATAGTGACGATCGTTGCCTTTCGGCGATAAATATAATACGCAATACCAAAAATAAATATAGACCTAAAACTATAACAGATCCGGCAAAGCCCCACTCTTCGCCTATAGTACAAAAAATAAAATCGGTGCTTTGGGCTGGTACAAATGAATATTTTGTTTGCGTACCATGCAAATAGCCTTTTCCCCAAAGTTTGCCCGAGCCAATAGCAATTTTTGACTGGTTAACATTATATCCCTTGCCTCTTAAATCCGACTTAATACCCAAAACAATATCAATCCGAACTTTTTGGTGAGGTTGTAAAACCTTATTGTAAATAAACTTTACACTAAAAATAAAGGCTACGCAAATTACCAAACCCAATAAAAGGGTAGTTATTAATCTTTTATTTTTTCTCAAAATAATAATGAGTAAAAATGTTAATACCGAAATAGCTGCAATTACATAGAGCGGTGGGTACAAAATTGAAGCAAGAAAAAGAACTATGAATAATATGCTGATAATTAAATAATTTGCCGATAACCCTTCGCGATATAAAACAAAAATAAGGGAGTAGAATACCAAAGTAGACCCCATATCCGGTTGTCTTAAAATTAAGAACATCGGTAACCCAATAATGGCTAAAGCAGTTAAAAACGATTTGGTATCGGTTATTTTAATATTGCTTTGACTCAAGTACCTTGCTAGCAATAAACAGGTAGCAAACTTTGCAAATTCAGAAGGCTGCAACCTAAAACCACCACCAAGTGATAGCCACGCTTGATTACCCCCAACATTTTTCCCTATTACCAAAACAATTATTAATAAAAATATGGTAATTCCGTAGAATGCTGGTGCCAATGTGGTGATCATCCTACTCTCTAACAATAGTATAACAATTGCTAGAATAAAGGCTATCATAATAAATAAGAACTGTTTTCCATAGTTTGTGGCAAAATCAAAAATAAAAGGATGCCTTTCATCAAACACCGCGGCATGTATATTAAACCAGCCAATAATGCACAAAGCCATGAAAATAAACACGGTTATCCAATCAACATTAAAAAAGAAATTACGCTGATTATTCATTTTTTTTATTTTCTGATTCTGGTGTTATATTTTGTAGCTGGTTATTCTTTATCTGATTGACCGCTTTTTTTCGCTTTTGTTTAAAAACAGAATCTGGCTTGGCCTTCTTTAAACTGTCGGCCAAAAACGCTGCCCTTCTTTTCCCTTTGGCGGTATAATTTTCAATATTTGGTAGCTTATTCGCATTCATAAAATACTCTGGTGTAATACCCGATTCACGTTTTGAGATACTTCCCTTTAAGTATTTTTCGACTATGAAACTGGCAATAGGGGCTGCCCAACGTGCCCCCTCACCGGAGTTCTCGACTACAACAGCGATGGCGATTTTAGGATTTTCGCGAGGTGCATAAGCAACAAATACAGAGTGGTTTTCGCCATGCGGGTTTTGAGCGGTGCCCGTTTTTCCGCACATTATTATTCCAGGTATTTTTGATTGAATGGCGGTACCATGGTCAACAACTGCTTGCATACCATTGATTACAGGCTCAAAATATTGTGAATCAATGCCTACAAAATTTCTTTCGGTATATTCTTTTTTAATAATTTCATCAGCCCCTATTGATTTAATAAGGTGTGGCCTATAATAAAAGCCATGATTAGCAATTGTGCATTCAATATTTGCCAGCTGTAGCGGTGTTGCCTCCAACTCGCCCTGACCAATAGCTAACGAAACAACAGTGCTTGATCTCCAGCCTCCGGGTCTGTAAACTTTGTTGTAATAGGCCGATGTAGGCAAATTTCCTTTTCCTTCGTTAGGCATATCAAGACCCAAACGGCTTCCCAAACCAAATTTATTCACGTTTTGTCGCCATTGGGTAAAGGTTGTTTCTGTTTTTTTTGATCCGTTCAGATCAATTATTTTTTGAAAAACCATTGAAAAATAACCATTGCACGAACCTGAAACCGCACTGCTCAAATTAACAATACCATGCACATGGGTGCACCTTATTTTTGTATTGCCAGCCCAATAATAGCCCGGACAATTATAGGTAGTTTCGGGCGTAATAATTCCGTTCTGCAAAGCTATTAGGGCACTCAATGGTTTAAATGATGACCCCGGAGGGTAATATGCTTGGATTGGTCTAATAAAAAAGGGTTTATAAGGATTTTTATATAATTCGGCTGCATTATTTCCACGCTGACGGCCAACCATTAAGTTTGGGTCGTAAGTAGGGCTGCTTACATAACAGAGTATTTCGCCGGTTGAAGGTTCAATAGCTACAATACTTCCCAATTTGTTTTTCATTAATTGCTCGCCCAGTCGCTGAATATTTATATCTAAGGAAGATTTTAATCGCTGACCGGCAACCGCGGCTGTGTCAAATAATCCATTGGCAAATCGGCCTTTTCGCTTGTTCTTAGAATCGATTAACCAATTTTGCACCCCCCTTTGTCCCCTTAAAACTGTCTCATATGATTTTTCGACACCTGTTTCACCGATATAATCACCCAAATGATAATACCCGCCCGAACGTTCGATATCTCTGTCAGACACCTCACCTATAAAACCAAGAAATTGCGCGGCTATTGAATCGGGATACACGCGAAGATACCTAGGTGAATAATCGAAACCGGGAAATTCTGAAAGGCGTTCCTGTAATGATGCAAACGCTTCGCCTGTTAATTGTTTTTCGAATGCAGATGGCAATGTAGGAGAATACTTCATGGCCTTCATCCATCGTTTATCAAAACCTGCCTTATCAATCCCTAACAGTTTACAAAACTCAAGGGTATCAAACGGTTTAACTTGTTTTGGGGTAACCATAATATCGTAAAAGGTTTGGTTTTGAACCAAAATTTTTCCATTACGATCAAGAATTGGGCCTCTGGCAGGAAAAATGATGGTTTGCCTGCGAACATTATTGCTGGCATAAATGGCATATCTATTATCAATTATCTGTATGTAAAACAGCCTTGCAAGTAGTATGATGACTATTACGATAAATATGCCTGCGATGGTGTACCGCCGTTCAAAATAACTGTTCATTTACGATCTTTACTCCTAAAAAACAATAATCCTGATAACAAAATTAAGAAAACAGTGAAAATCCAGCTAAAGAACAATCGACCAAGTGTATAAGGCAATCGCGAAAAACTAAAGCTCTCTAAGGTAAAAAGAAAAAAATGATGGGCAAAAGTTAATACCAAAACATAGGTAAAAAACCACCTGATGCCCATTAAACTTAATGATGGTTCGGGCTCATTATCAAAACCATCTTTATGTACTGTTAGATTGATAAAAATAATCCGAACGAAGGCTAATAAAACGCAAGCTGCCGCATGAAGACCCGGACTATCATAAAAAGCGTCGATAGTTAAGCCTACGGCAAAAGAAAGTAAAAACAATATAAAGTTATTGGTTTCAAACGGTAGCAATAAAATAATTAGAATGTAAGGATAGGGAATCGAAAGGTTATAAATAGAAATGTTTTTCAACAAGAAAACTTGTAAAAATACCAGCACGATAAATCTTAAAACATTAACAATTAAAGCTCTATTCATTCTTTTTTTGCTGAGCCTCCAACTCCATTTGTTGCTTCGCTTTTTTATTTATTACAACATTAACGTACTGAAGCTTACCAAAATCAACAGATAAGGTTACCTCCATATTCAAAGCATAACCACCTGTTTTAGTATGCAGGTTACTTATTTTACCGATTGGGATACCTGATGGGAAAAGCGAAAAACCAGATGTAATGACCGCTTCGCCCAACTTTGGAAGCGCATTATTTGAAACCTCTTTTAGCACTGCTTGTTGAGGGTCAAAATCTTCGCCCCATTCAACATAGCCAATTTCTTTATTGTCGGCCAACATGGCACTAAATTGGGAATCTTTATGCAATAACGATTGTATAATAGAAAAATCTTCGGATACATTTACAACCTTACCTACAATGCCAGAGTTACAAATAACCCCCATTCCCTTAGCAATACCATATTTAGCACCCTTGTTTATGGTAATGTAGTTATTAACCTTGTTGATAGAATTATTGACAACACGAGCAACAATATATTCATATTGTTGTTTAAATACAGTATCATTTACTTTATGCTTGGCAATGGTATCAACATAGAAGGAGGATTTTAATTTATTTCGTAATCTAGCGTTTTCGGTCGCAAGGCTATCATTTACTTCTTGTAAAGACAAATAACTGTAAAAATTATTTATACGTGAATAAAGGTTTCCTGTTATCTCGTTTGAAGAATTAATAAAGGAAGCCTTTTGAAATGAATTATAGTTGATATAGATAACTATTGATAAAATTTCAAACACTAGAAATAAAAAAAATGCGTTATATTTTGAAAAAAATACAAGTAAGTTACGCATAATAATTATTTTTCTGAAGTAGTAATTTACAAACTTTTGAATGGGTTAAGTATGCAAATTCTACGACTCTATTGCATTAAAAATTTAAAATTACCAATATTTTTTAGTGCTGTTCCGGTTCCACGTACAACGGCTCGCAATGGGTCTTCGGCAATATGAACTGGCAGTTTAGTTTTGGCTGCAATACGCTTATCTAAGCCCCTTAATAATGCGCCACCACCTGTCAGATAGATGCCTGTTTGGTAAATATCGGCGGATAACTCGGGTGGGGTAATTTCCAATGCCTTTAATATCGCTTCTTCAATTTTGGAGATGGATTTATCCAAACAATGGGCAATCTCTGAGTAAGATACCATTATTTGCTTAGGTACGCCAGTCATTAAATCACGACCTTGAACCGCAAAATCTACGGGTGGGTCGGCCAATTCCGGCAACGCCGAACCTACTTCCAACTTAATTTTTTCAGCAGTACGGTCGCCTATCATGATATTATGATGTCTACGGATGTATTGTACAATATCTGAATCGAAATTATCACCCGCTACCCTGATCGATTGATCGCATACAATGCCTGATAACGCGATTACTGCAATTTCTGTAGTACCGCCACCAATATCAATTATCATATTACCCATTGGCTCCTCTACATCAATACCAATTCCTACCGCCGCAGCCATTGGTTCGTGAATTAAATAAACCTCTTTAGCTCCGGCAATCTCGGCAGAGTCGCGCACTGCACGTTTTTCTACCTCTGTAATACCTGATGGAATGCAAATAACCATTCTCAGTGAAGGAAAAAACCAACCCTTGCCATGGTTTATCATTTTTATCATCCCTCGTATCATATGCTCGGCTGCGTTAAAATCGGCTATTACACCGTCTTTTAAAGGCCTAACGGTACGTATATTGTCGTGGGTCTTGCCTTCCATTTGCATGGCCTGTCTGCCAATGGCAATTACCTTGTTTGTTTGCCTATCAAAAGCTACAATAGAAGGCTCATCAACTACTACTTTATCATTATGTATAATTAAGGTATTGGCGGTACCTAAATCAATTGCTATTTCTTGTGTGAAAAAATTAAATAGACCCATTTGGTATTATTTCAGAATATAATTTGTAAAGTTAACTATAACAGCACAAGTTTTATCAATGTGTGTTAATTAAATAATACAAGCTATTTATTTATAAATAGTTTGCTAGTGTTTAAAATGCCTAACCCCGGTTACCACCATCGAGATGTTTTTTTGGTTGCACATGTCGATTGATTCTTGGTCTTTTATAGAACCTCCAGGCTGTAAAACCGCTAAGATACCCGCTTCGGCTGCTAGTTCAACGCAATCAGGAAAAGGGAAAAACGCGTCCGAAGCCATCACAGCTCCTTTTAGGTCAAAGCCAAAACTTTCAGCCTTTATTACGGCTTGTTTTAGTGAATCAACTCTAGATGTTTGTCCTACTCCGCTCGCCATCAATTGGTTGTTTTTAGCAAATACAATGGTATTTGATTTGGTATGTTTTACAATCTTATTGGCAAAGTATAAATCATGCAACTCATGCTCTGTAGGTTGCCTGTTGGTTACCACTTTCATTTGGTCAGGACCTTCCACCACCAAATCCTTATCCTGCTCAATTACACCGTTTAAAAGCGTTTTAAACTGCTTAACAGGCAACTCAACATGCTGACGTAATAATATAATACGGTTTTTCTTTGCTAATAGTATTTCAACAGCTTCATCGGTATAGGCCGGAGCAATTAACACTTCGTAAAATATTTTACTTATTTCGGTGGCAGTTTCAGCATTTATTTCATCGTTGGCAATAATTACCCCACCAAAAGCAGATACCGGGTCGCAAGCAAGGGCGTCAATCCAAGCGTCTTTAATAAATGAGCGAGAAGCTACCCCGCAAGCATTGGTATGCTTTAAAATAGCGATGGTAGGCTCGGTAAACTCATCAATCAATGCAACGGCCGCATCTACATCAACCAGGTTATTGTACGATAACTCTTTACCATGTAATTTGGTAAACATGGCTTCCATATCGCCATAAAAAACGCCTTTTTGATGCGGATTTTCGCCATAACGCAAAACCTGACTTGTTTGTATACTTTCTTTAAATACCGACATTGGGTTCTCTCTGTTAAAATACTGGAATATCCCGGTATCGTAATGAGAAGAAATATTGAATGCCTTGTGCGCGAAGGAGCGGCGTTGCTCGATGGTAGTTTTACCTTGTTGGGTTTTTAATATATTTTCGAGTTCCTGATAATCATTTTTAGAAGCAATGATGACCACATCTTTAAAGTTTTTTGCCGCCGCGCGAATTAATGAAATGCCTCCGATATCAATCTTTTCAATAATTTCTTCTTCGGACGCGTTTGATTTTACTGTTTCTTCGAACGGGTATAAATCAACAATCACCAAATCAATTTCCGGGATTTGATATTCGGCCAACTGTTGCTGATCTCCGTCAAAATCTCTTCGGGCTAATATGCCACCAAATACCTTTGGATGTAAGGTCTTTACACGTCCACCTAAAATTGAAGGATAAGAAGTTAAATCCTCAACAGGGATAACCTCTACCCCTAAATCGCGTATAAAAGTCTCGGTGCCACCGGTTGAAAATATATTTACACCAAGGTGATGTAGCTCCTTGATAATTGATTCCAGGTTATCTTTATAATAAACAGATATGAGCGCGTTTTTTATTTGAACAGGTTGGTTCATCAACATTAAAAATTTAAGCCGCAAAGGTAATAAATGTATGTGGCTGATTAGTTATAAACTAAGGAGTTTTTTAATACAAAAAATAGAAAGAAAATTAAGGTTAAATTATTGATTGCCGATGAATTGTTTTGGCTTTTTAACAATCATATATATGGATATTGTGAAAATTTTTACCAACCCTTAGCTCTTCATTTTTTTTAACAAACCTTCAATTACTTTAGGGAAATTCTGATGCTCCAATTGCTGTCCTTTAAATTTTATGACCTCCAAATTATCCTCGGGTTCAATTTTAAATTTCGATTGGTGGATAATTTCTCCCTCGTCAAATTCCTCACTGGCGAAATGGATGGTAATACCCGATTCTTCTTCTTTAGCAGCTAATACTGCTTTATGAACATGGTCGCCATACATTCCTTTTCCTCCAAATTTTGGAAGCAAGGCAGGATGCAGGTTGATGATTTTATTTGGAAATGCGGTAAGAAGAGCGGACGGTACCAGCCATAAAAAGCCTGCGAGTACAATCAAATCAACTTGTAGATTTTTTAACAACCTAATTACATCATCGGTTTGATAAAACTCGCGCTTGGTGAAAATGTGGGTGGGAATTTCAAAATTATCAGCTCTTTGTAAAACGTAGGCCTGCGGATTATTAGTTAAGACTAGTACCACTTCTGCCTCCGTGTTCCGTTTAAAATGCTCCATTATTTTTTGAGCATTTGAACCTGAACCTGAAGCAAAAATTGCAATCCTTTTTTTCATTTAACTTTTTTAGTGTTTTATTTTAGCCATTCTGTCAAAACATCTCAAATATAAAACTTTCCAAATAACAAATGGTTAGGTGGATAAAATGAAATTAATAATTTAGTTAGTATGGCTTTAAAATTACCGAAGCTTAATTTCCAGTACGGCGAATAAAGCCATAAGTGTATTGTGTTCGGGGCTGAGTTAAAGAATAATTTGGAGTAACATCGCCGGTAATCAATACCATAGAAAACTGACCTAAGGTATAAATTTGAGCGTATGAAAAAGGTTGAGAATTATCTTTTTTTACCGTATCAGTACAGGTTATATTGGTTTGCAAATAAAGTTGATTAGTGGTCAGTGACCAAGAAGCAGGAGCACTGGTTTGTGGTATGCAATCAAAGTTAGTGTAACTGCAAGTGCCATTACTATTAAAAGTAAACTTTTGTGTTAAATTGCAATTGGTATTTAATTGGTAAGTGGTGTCAATGGTATTTCCTGTATATTTAGTAACTATCACTGAAGCCAATTCCCAGCTGCCATAGCTAAACAATGCTTTTATGGTAGTTTGATTATCTTTTTTACAGGAATTAATAATAAACGCGGTTATTATTATGGGTATAAATAAAAGTGTCCTTTTGTTTTTCATCAGCTGAATAAGGGTCAAAAATAAATATTTCTATTCATTTAAACCTGCCTTGCGTACTGTTTATTATAACTCATAGGTTTATTAATTATTTTAAAATTATTGAAAACAAAATGAGAAGGCTGTTTGTCTTTCATTCATCATTTGAATTTCAAAATCATCCAAAATTTTGGGTATTAACACAAAACACAAGTTGCTTATATATATTTGAACATAATTTAAAATCCATAAAAACCATATGATACCAGTAAAAGGCTATGCCGCTCCAGACGTTAAAATTCCTCTAGCTCCTTTTAATTTTGAACGCCGCGACGTTGGTCCGCACGATGTACAAATAGAAATTTTGTATTGTGGTGTTTGCCATTCCGACATCCATCAGGTACGTGATGAGTGGGGAGGGTCGATATTCCCGATGGTGCCCGGACACGAAATTGTTGGTAAAATAACAAAAGTTGGCGCGCATGTAACCAAATTTAAAGTAGGCGAAACTGCTGGTGTTGGCTGCTTTGTAGACTCCTGCCGTGTTTGCCCTAGCTGCGAGGCCGGATTGGAGCAATATTGCGAAGTAGGTATGGTAGGCACTTACAACGCCCGAGATAAAGAAGGAGCGCCAACTTATGGAGGTTACTCGAACCAAATAGTGGTTGATGAAAATTATACCTTGCATGTATCAGATAAATTGCCATTGGCTGGTGTAGCCCCGCTTTTATGCGCTGGCATTACCACCTACTCTCCGTTAAAACAATGGAAAGTTGGCAAAGGCCATAGGGTTGGCGTGGTTGGTCTTGGTGGTTTAGGTCACATGGCAGTTAAACTGGCCGCCTCATTAGGTGCCGAAGTAACCGTATTAAGTACTTCAGCCTCCAAAAAGGTGGACTCAGAAAAACTGGGCGCGCATCATTTTGTAGTAACATCCGACCCGGAAGACGTTAAAAAAGCATTTAATAGTTTTGATTTTATCATCAATACCATATCGGCACAGCATGAGTATAATTTTTATTTGCAAATGCTAAAATTGGATGGCACCATGATTTTATTGGGTGTGCCACCAGAAGCCCCAACTGTTGCTGCCTTTAACTTGATATTTAAACGTCGCCGCCTAGCCGGTTCTTTAATTGGTGGTATACAAGAAACACAGGAAATGTTGGATTACTGTGCCGAACATAACATTGTATCGGATGTAGAGGTAATCAACATCAACTATATTAATGATGCCTATGAGCGCATGATAAAGGGTGATGTACGTTACCGCTTTGTAATTGACATGGCAACTTTGTAAGTTGAAGAAAATAAAAATCAGCCCTCAGTTTTAAATCAAATGGTTTAAAACTGAGGGCTATTTATTAGCAGAAAAAAATTATTTTGTTTGCAGATACGATATTAGTGCCAAAACAGAATCGTTTATTTTACTGAATACCAAGGATGGCATTAAGCCTAAAACCAATACCATGATGGCAATTGGTATGAGGGTTAGCTTTTCGCGAAGGTTTAAGTCGCTTAAGGCGGTTTGCCATACCGCGCCACCTTTTAGGTTTACTTCGCCAAAAAACATGCGCTGCAAGGTCCATAAAAAATAGGCGGCTCCAAGTAATATGCCTAATGAACCACAAACTGATAGCCAGTAAGGCAATAGCCCGTTGGTGGAGGATGATTTGAATGCGCCTGTTAATGAAAACGCTTCCCCTATGAAAGCCGAAAAGCCCGGTAAGCCTAAAGAAGCAAAAAACGCGATCATCACAAAAAGGGTGTATTTTGGCATAATGGTAGCCAAGCCTTTAAAGTTATTGATACTACGGTCATGCACCCTGTTATAAATTATCCCTACCAAAAAGAAAAGCATGGTTGATAAAAATCCATGACTCACCATTTGCATAACCGCGCCGCTAATGCCCTCGGTAGTTTGGGAAGCAATGCCTAATAGAACAAAACCCATGTGCGATACGGATGAATAGGCTATCATTCGTTTTAAATCTTGTTGCGCCAAGGCATTCATGGCACCGTAAAGAATAGAGATAACGCCTAATAAACCCAACCAATAAGCCCCCATGGTAGCCACTTCGGGAAAAATGCCTAAACATATACGGATAATGCCATATCCCCCTATTTTTAACAGGATACCTGCCAGTATGATAGATACCGGGGTTGGTGCCTCTACGTGCGCATCGGGCAACCAGGTATGCAGTGGCACGACTGGTACCTTGATTGCAAAAGCTATAAATAGCACCACAAAACCAACCGACCTGGCCGAGAAACCAAAAATGGTTTGGTGACTCAATACCGAAAATACCGAACCATGTTGATAATTGGCAGGGTTCATCATTTGTACCATGTTAAAGGTATGGTTACCGGTTGCAGGGTCGGTTACCGATAGGTATAAGCCAACCATCACCAGCAACATAAATACCGAACCAAACAAGGTGTACAGAAAGAATTTGATAGCCGCGTATTCACGTCTTGCACCACCCCACATGCCTATTAAAAAGTACAAAGGCAACAGCATTAATTCGTAAAAAATGTAGAACAGGAAGAAATCGAGCGAGCAGAACACGCCTGTTACAGCCATATCCAATATCAGGAAGAGTATAAAAAAGCCCTTTAAATTACTAGTAATTTCCCAACTGGCCAAGGCGGCAATCACCATTACTAGGGAGGTCATGACCAATAAGGTAACTGATAAGCCATCAATCCCCACAAAATAATCGACCTGCATTTTGCCTAGGGTGCCTAAATCCAGATTTATCCAAGGGAGTTTTTGCATAAACTGAAACTGCGCTTCGTGGTTAATGCCTCCAAAAGCTGCTCCTGTTTTAAAATTCAGATAAATCCAAATGCTTAACCCCAATTGCAGCAAGGTAGCCAATAGGGTAATATACTTAAAGCTAGTCCGTAGCCTTGAAGGCATCACCGCGATGATAAAGCCAAACAATAAAGGGGAAAATATAAGTAGACTAAGCATGTTTAGGATAGGGTTTTTATAGGCGAAATATTGAAAACAAAAATCAAGCTCTTTGTAAAATTAAAGGCCCTGGTAATAATTGTCTTTATCAATAATTCCATTGTTTAAAAAACTGTTTTTAAAATAAATAAAACAAGCAAAATAACCAACATGCTAAAAAGGTAGTATTGTACCTTACCTCCCTGAAATTTGCGCGTAAAATTAGCTATTGCTTCGGCTAAGGCCACTATAAAATTCAAGAAACCATCCACTATATTTCTATCAGTCCAAGCAGCTACTTTAGATAGGGTAATGGTTATTTTAGCCAATAGGTTTACAAAGCCATCAATAATAACCCTATCAAACCAAAACAAGCCATTGGCTAATAATAGTATTGGGGTTACAATCAGCTTTTGGTAATAAAGATCAAAATACCATTCATGGTATGATAATTTATAGAAGAACCCTTGTTGCGGGATAATATTTTTATTGGGTCTGCTATAAATCAAGTAAGCAAAAACCACAAATAAGGTACTTAATAAACTAATCACAATTGGCAGCCATATATTTCCCTCCCCAACTGGATATAAGCTAAAGCCTTTTATAACCCAAGAGTTTAAATAGGAGAATGGATTGAGCGAAAATACCAGAAACAAACTGCATGCCGCTAAAAATACCAATGGTATACTATAGGCAAGGTTAATTTTAGCCGGGTGTTGATTTGCTAAATCAATACCTAATTTAGATTTACCCAAAAAGACCTTTACAATCAATCTGGTTACGTAAAACGCTGTAAGCAAGGTGGTAATTACGGACACGATAGGTACCAAATAAAAAGCACCGCCTTTAGCCCATGACCAAGAAGCGGTTTGAACTAAAATACTATCCTTAGATAAAAAGCCGGAGGTGAACGGAAAGCCTACTAAAGCTAAACCTCCAATAATGGCAACCAAAAACAACAATGGCATTTGTTTGCCTAAACCACCCATATTTTGGATGTTTTGAGGGTCGGTATCCAACTGTTGTTCTTCTTTTAGGTGCTGCATTTGGTGGATGACCATTCCGGCCACTAAAAACAGCAAGCATTTAAAAAAGGCATGGGTAACCAAATGGAAAAGCGACTGACTATAAGCCCCTACCCCCATTGCCATTACCATATAACCCAATTGCGATATGGTGGAGTACGCCAAAATACGTTTCAAATCGTTTTGAGTGAGGGCGATGGTTGCGGCCATAAAGGAGGTAAAACAACCTATAATTGCTAATATATCCAGCTCTGATGGGGTAAAAAAGGAATAAACCCTTCCCAATAAAAATACCCCCGCAGCCACCATGGTAGCAGCATGTATCAATGCCGAAACAGCTGTTGGCCCCTCCATGGCATCAGGTAACCAAGTGTGTAGCGGGAACTGTGCCGATTTTGCGAATACAGCCATAAATATACCTGCGCATGCCAAGTATTGGTAGCTTGCAGGCAATGCTCCCCATAAGCCATTTTTTAGGATGGTTTCAACTACCAAGCCTTTGGCACTAAAAAGCTGCTCAATATCAAAAGTATGGAACTGGGTAAATATAATGATGATGGCGGTTAGCAAGCCTATATCCCCAATTCGGTTCATGATAAAGGCTTTTTTGTTTGCTTTTACCGCTTTTTCTTTTTTATACCAAAAACCTATCAACAAATAAGAGGAGAAACCAACCAATTCCCAAAAGCTATAAAAAAGTACTAAATTATCAACAACTACTAAGGCCAACATGCTGAAGCAAAAAAAGCTGAGGTAGGCAAAATATCGGTTATAATTTTCATCGCCCTTCATATAAGCGATTGAATAAATATGCACAGGTAAGGCTATCAAATTTACCAGCAATAACATCAATACCGATAGGTTATTTAATAATAACCCGGCATAAACATGGGTATCGCCAATGGTAAACCATACCAAGTGTTGGTGCAGGATATGACTACTTTCCCAAACTCTTGAAAATATAATCGCAGAAAAAATTAAACTTAAAAAAATAGCGGAGGTAGCAACCAACCCCGCCCATTTGAATTGATGTTTAGGCAACAGGAAATTAATAACAAAAGCAAGCAAGGGCAATAACACAGCAAGCAGTGTTAGGTTGGTTGTTGAAGTATCTGTTATTAAATTAGTTTCCAATCTTCTTTTGTCATTAATCGCATTGCCACTATTTAGAAATCCAATAGCAGTCTTAGCCTGTTATTCAATCTCCCAATTTATCAATTTTATCAGGGTCAATGGTTTTGTATTGTTTGTAAACGTTTAATATAATGGCCAATGCCACTGCCGTAGTAGCCGCTGCCATTACAATGGTGAACAAGGTAAATATTTGTCCGGCATTATTGGCGCTATCATATTTCCCGAAAGCTACCAAATTTAGGTTCGCGGCATTGAGCATCAGTTCAATACCTATCAGTATTTGTATGGCATTGTGTTTTGATAGTACCATATACATGCCTATGCAAAACAAGGTAACACTTACCACCAGATAATTGATTAAGGGTATCATGCCTTTTTCTCCTTTCTTGATAAATGCGCTGCACCTACTAATGATACCATTAGCAAAACCGAAATAGCCTCAAAAGGTAATAAGTATTTGGTCATTAAATTAACGCCAATGTTCTCGGTGGTGTTTTCGCTTGGCAATAGCGTGGTTTTATTGACGATGGCTTTTTTTATCCATTCAAAATTATCGGCATCCATCCTAAAAACCATATTGAGTAAAACCACTAAAAATACCAGTACCAATATAATTGCAGGCAAGTTTTGTATGCTGATAAATGGTTTGCGTTGTGCCAAAAAATTATTCAAATTATCTCTGCCTGATAGCATAAAGGCAAACAACATGAGCACCAAAATACCACCTATATAAATTACAATTTGGGTAATGGCAACAAAATCCGCTAGGCACAAAACATATAAGCCTGCTAAGCCAAACAAGGTAATAAAGAACATAAAAATACTGCGTACCAAATTTTTAGTAACCGCTACAAAAACAGCTGAACCAAGTGTAATAAATGCCATTAAGTAAAATAAAAATTGAACCATGTTTACGCTGTTGTATCTTTATTTTGCATAGCTGCTAGCTTAGCTGCTTGTTTTTCTGCTTGTTGTTGTTCAAACTCAGCTCGTTTTTGGGCTGCCATTTCTGGTGTCATGTCCGAAAACTCATAAGTCAAATCCTTTAACTCCACAACACTCCTATCGTAAGTATTGGTCATGATGATGCATTCGGTAGGGCAAACAATGGTGCATAAGCCGCAATACATGCATTTAGCCATGTCAATATCAAACTTGGCAGCATATAATCTTTTGGTGGTGCCATCGGATGTTTGGCCTATGGCCGATGTTGCTTTTATGGCTTCAATATCAATACAATCAACCGGACAAACCTTTGCGCAAAGGTCGCATACAATGCAATCATCCATCTCCACATCCAACTGGTATCGTCCAACTTCGGGGATGGGTAGTTGTTGTTTAGGGTATTGGATGGTATTGGTGCCTTCTAAATTTTTAAAATAATTATAATCGCTTGCAGGTAAAATCACCCTTCTTTTATGAGAAGAAAACAGATGCTTTAGCGTGAGCGACATCCCTTTTACAATTGATTTTATAACCCTCTTCATTTTCAAATCCAAACTAAAATTACATGAGCCAAAGGCGCCATATACCTGATAACAGCATACAAGCAAAAGCGACCGGGGTTAACACTTTCCAGCAAAAAGCCATTAGCTGGTCTACTCTAAACCTTGGTAAGGTCCATCGTATCCACATTTGTAAGCCTACTAAAGCCAGGCTCTTTAACATCATCCATAAAATGCCCCAAATAGCACCTGTGCTCCAATCAGCCAACTTTACCGAACCAATATTGGGTAATGGGGTATTCCAGGCACCCAAAAACAAAGTTACAGCAATCATTGACACCAAAAACATCATGGAATACTCCGCCAAAAACACAAAAGCAAACCTTAAACCCGTATATTCTGTATGGAAACCCGCCACCAATTCGCTCTCAGCTTCAGGTATATCAAAAGGAGCTCGGTTACTTTCAGCCAATGATGCTATAAAATATATTACAAAAGCAATAATAAGGTGGGGGGCTTTAAAAATATTCCAAGCGAAAAAGCCTCCCATTGAGCTTACATCCCAGAAACCTGCAAATTTTACTTTTTCGGGCGATAATATGCCTTGCTGTAATGCGATATCTTGGAGGTTGAGCGATTGGCAAATCATCACCACAGCAATAATGGCAAAACCGGCAGGAATCTCATACGATATAATTTGAGCTGCGGAGCGCATGGCACCTAAAATGGCAAATTTATTGTTGGAGCCCCAACCTGCCATTAAAATGCCCAAGGTCTCGATGGATATGATGGCGAAGGTATAATATAATCCGATATTTAATTTTACGGGTATAACACCCGGTGCCCAAGGCATAGCGGCAAAGCCTAAATAAACCCCTATAAATATGATGGCAGGGGCTAAAATAAACAATATTTTATCGGTAGCCGCGGGGGTAATCAGTTCCTTTTGAACCATTTTTAGGATATCGGCAAAGGTTTGCAAAGTCCCATATTTACCTGTTTCAGTAGGGCCCAGCCTATCCTGTATAAATGCAGAAACCTTACGCTCGGCATAAACCCCAAAAAGCGCGAATAAGGCCGAAAAGGCAAAAAGCCCAATACCAACAATTATATATAGTAAATAAAAATCCAAACTAATTACCTAAAATGCAAACTTAGCAAAATTGATGTATTTAGTAGGGATTTGTTGTTGTGATGTTTAATATTATACTTTAGGAAGATAAATCAAAAGGCGATTAGAAGCCGGAAAAAGAGAAGTTGTCAGATAATTTCGGCAAAGGAGGATTTTACTTTACCCGAGAAAAATAATTCGGCATAAAAATCAAAGTCCATAGTATCATCGGTGGTCGTAAAAAACTCATGGGTACGGCCTTTGCTAAGGTCTTTGTCCATTTCAACATGCCTTGCTAAATAGTCTTGTAAACTATTCGCCACTATGTCTCCTTGCGAAATTATTTGAATATGAGATGGTAAATAAGCCCTGATTTTGCTATACAACAATGGATAATGGGTACAGGCTAATAAAAGCGCGTCGATTTTAGGCGACTGACTTAATATTTCATCAATATACCGTTCAACAAAATAATCGGCACCGGGTTTATCAAACTCACCATTTTCAATTAAAGGCACCCAAAGCGGACAAGCCTGCTGGTAAACTTTAACATCAGGAAAAAAGCGATTGATTTCTATCAGATAAGAGCCTGAATTAACAGTTCCCTTGGTGCCTAAAACACCAATTTCTTTTGATTTGGTATAATTGCCTATCACCTCGGCAGTTGGTCTAATAACCCCTAATACACGCTTATTGGGGCTTTCGGTTTTAAGATCAATTTGTTGGATGGTTCTCAAGGCCTTAGCCGAAGCTGTATTACATGCTAAAACAACCAATGGGCAGCCTTGTTTAAAAAGCCATCTCACACATTCAAGCGTGTACTGGTGTATGGTTTGAAAGGAACGGTTGCCATAAGGTGCTCGAGCAGTATCGCCAAGGTATAAATAATCATATTCGGGCAATAGCTTGAAAATCGACTTAAAAACTGTCAATCCTCCATAGCCCGAATCAAAAATACCAATTGGCTTTTTAGTGTTCATTTGGTCAAAAATATAAAAAGCGCTCCTTGTAGGGAACGCTTTTTATTTTATTTTAATACGATTTTATTTTAACCCTAATTTGGCTTTAACGGCTTCGGTCAAATCATCCCCATCAGGTGCAACAATAAATACTGTTTGCCCGGAGTCAAATACATAGGTATAACCTTTTTCTTTGGCAACAGCTGCAACAGCGGCTTTTTCTTTGTCAGACAATGGCTTAATCAACTCATTTGATTTTTCTTCAAATTTTTGTTGAGCGGTTGTATTATAATCTTGTAACCTTTTTTGTAGGTCTTGTAATTCAGTTTGTTTAGTTAATCTAATGGCGTCAGTATAAGTTGCGCTATTTTTTTGATATTCCTGACCTTTGGCTTGTAACTCATTTTGCATAGCTGCCAATTGGTCGGTAAATTGTTTAGAATAAATATCCAGCTGAGATTTTACAGTTTTAGCTTCAGGAAGTTGTCCAAGCAGCGCTTGAAAATTAATATAGCCAATTTTAGCCTGAGCATTGGCAAAGTTGCCCACAAATAACATGCTTACAGCAACTAAAGCAACCTTTAATAGATTTTTCATTTTTTTATTTTCTGAGTTTTAATTTTTAAATTTTTTGCAATTATAAATTTTTTATTTTGAAGATGAAGCAGGTTTTATACCTAATTTTGCCAAAACCTCTTTGCTCATGTCTAATCTTGGCCTCGCAAAAAGCATTATTAGCTCACTATTTTTGTCAAATATAATATCAAGATTTTCATCTTCAGCAACCGCCTGGATAGCTTTTGTTATTTTATCCTGAATTGGTTTAATTAACATACTACTTTTTTGAATCATATCACCATCGGGACCAAATTTTTTATTTTGAAAATCCTTAGCCGATTTCTCTTTATCATCAATTTCAGCTTCTCTTCTGCGTTTCATATCCGGAGTAAGCAAAACCTGATCTGCCTGATACGCTTTTAACAAGCGATCAATTTCCTGATATTTAGCATCAACATCAGCTTGCCATTGTACTGCAAGTGCATCTAATTGTCTTTTTACTGATGTGTATTCGGGCAAATTTTTTAATATGTAATCCGAATCAACGTATCCCAATCGTTGCGCAAACAAAGAGCTGATCGATGCAAATGAAATAACTAAAAGTAATATAAATCCTTTCATTTTTATTTTGGCACAAATTTAATTAAATCCGCCACTTAAACTCTGTGAAATCGAAAAACTAAATTGACCCTTATTGGCTGTAGGAATTCCAGGAATCGCATCAAAGCCATATCCATAATCTAAACCCAGTAAACCAAATATAGGTAAAAATATTCTTGCTCCAAAACCAAGAGAACGCCTTACATTAAAAGGACTAAAGGTATCAAATGAATTCCAAACGTTGCCACCCTCAGCAAATGCCAGCATAAATATTGTTGCCGATTGGCTTTGAATAATCGGATGGCGAAGTTCAAAAGTAAATTTATCGTAAATGGAACTACCTCTATTTGTGGTTGCGTTTTCTGTTGAACCAAACGGAACAATTGAAAAATTTTGATATCCCCTTAATCCTACTATATCGCTACCTTGTAAAAACTGATAACTCTGCATACCGTCGCCACCCAATTTAAAACGCTCAAATGGTGAAGTAAGTACAGTACCATTATAAAGAACTTGATGGGTATATTCACCCAAAAATCCGAAACGTACTTGCGACATAAAAACAAGCTTGCCTGTAATTCGTTGAAACCATTGCGCATCATATTTAAATTTATAGTATTCAACAAAATGATAAATATCTTGTTGAGTAGCAATGCCGTAGTTAATATTATTAAATAAAGAGTAAGGCGGGGTTCCTTGCAAAGTAAGTTTTAAATTTGAACCAGTTGTAGGATAAATTGGTGCATCTAACGAGTTACGGGTAATATCCTGTGTTAGCTTAATATTAAATGAGCTACCATTTGAAAACAAATAACCGGTATAGTTATCAAGAAAATAATGGTCGAAATTTAGTGAGTAATTTATTTGGAAATAGTTATCGGGCCAATTTAGCTTTTTACCTAAAGTTACTCCTACACCATTAATACGCAAATAATTATAATAAGGGCTACTTGTTGGATAATATTGACCAGTTGAGCTTAATTGAGTATATGCCGAAACCGCAAAATATATAGGCTTTTTACCGCCTAACCATGGTTCTGAGAAAGTAAGGGAGAAGTTTTGATAAGTCCTTCCGCTTGATTGACCTCTTAAACTAAGCTTTTGACCATCGCCTTTTGGCAAGGGTTTATAAGCTTTTAAGTTGAATATGTTACGGATAGAGAAATTATTAAAAGTTAATCCTAGCGTGCCTACCAATTGACCACCACCAAAACCACCAGAAAGCTCTATTTGATCGGATGGCTTTTCAACTACATTATAAATAATATCTACAGTACCATCTTGTGGGTTAATATTGGTTGGTTTTGGTTCTGTTTTTTGTTCATCAAAGTTGCCAAGCTGACCGATTTCACGTGTACTACGTATTAATAATTCCTTATTGAATTTTTGACCAGGCTTAGTTCTAATTTCACGCATAACTACTTTATCGTTAGTTACATCATTGCCTTTTAAAATTACCCGGTTTATAGTGTATTGAGGTCCTTCATAAACCCTAATATCTAAATCAATAGTATCTTTATATATTTTTGTCTGTACCGGGTCGGCTGTATAGGTCAAATAACCATCGTTCAAATAAAATGAGGAAACATCATCGCTGTTTGGAGTAGGACCGCTTAATCTTTTATTAAGTTCTTCTTCGCTAAAAACATCTCCTTTTTTAACACGTAATATCCTGTTCAAAATTTCTGTAGGATACTTGGCATTGCCAGACCACTTAATGTTACCGAAATAATATTTATGTCCTTCAAAAATTTTTATTTTTATACCTACAGTATTGTCACCTGTTTTATAAACTGTATCCTTTAAAACTTCAGCATCCCTATATCCTTTAGCCTGCATCTTTTCAACAAGATTTTGTTTATCCTCGTCAAACTTATCTTGCTTAAATTTTCTTGATCCAAATATATTGTAGAATTTACGTGTGCGGGTTTTTTTAAGATATTTTCGAAGTGTTGAAGCTCTGAAATCTTTATTTCCATCAAACTCAACTTCCGATATCATCACTTTCCGCTTTTTATCAATTGTAACATCTAAAATTACACTGTTAGCATCTCCGGGATCTTTTCTTTGCTTAATCTCTACAGTGGCATTTAAAAAACCTTTTTCGTTAAAGTGTTTCTTAATGATAGCAGTTGTTGTACTCAATAAATTCTCATTTACAATCTTTCCACTTTTATCTGCCAGTTTTTTTTGAACATCTTCAATCTCACCTTTCCTAATTCCTCTTAATCTTAGGCGAGATAAACGAGGGCGCTCAACTACCGCAATTTCCAAATAAATAGTATCAAGATTGATTTTTGTAACATTAAGTTTAACGTCATCAAATAAGCCTTGAGAATACATGTTTTTAATAACATTTGCATTGGCTTCTCCAGGTAAATTTATTCTATCGCCCTTATTAAGTTTTGAAATTGTTAACAATACTTCTTTATCCAGGTTTTTAGTGCCGGCAATGGTAACACCGCCAATAATGTAATCTTTGGGTTCAAGGTAACTTAAACTATCAGCCGGGATTGATGATTTTAACAGCGAATAACGTGGCTGGTTTGAAACCTGGGCCAGTAATCCTGTGCTCAACATTGAAAAAAGAATAGCAAAAAGAAATTTATTCATTCGAATATTTTGGTGGGCTAAAATAATTTATACAGTTGTTAAAAAGTGTTAAAAGGAAAAATTTAGTTTACTTGCTCGCTTGTCATCCCAAAACGGCGTTCTCTTTTCTGAAAATCAAGTATTGCTTCAAAAAAATCTTCCTTTCTAAAATCGGGCCAAAGTTTAGTGGTGAAATATAATTCGGCATAGGCTATTTGCCATAATAAATAGTTACTAATTCTAAATTCGCCACTTGTCCTGATCAATAATTCAGGATTAGGCATCCCATTTGTAAATAAATTTTCTTCAAAAATATCTTCGTTTATATCATCTACATTTAATTCGCCATTGTTAACTTTACTCGCAATAATTTTTACCGCATGTAAAATTTCCAGCCTTGAGCTATAACTTAATGCCAGTGTTAGTACCATACCGGTATTATTTGCAGTAACCTCAATGGCATTATTTAATTCCTTGTGGCATTTGGGCGGAAGCTTATCTAAATCGCCTATGGCATTCAGCTTAACATTCTTCTTCATAAAATTATCAATTTCTTTATGAATAGTGCTCACCATTAGTTCCATTATGGCAGTAACTTCCAATTTAGGTCTGTTCCAATTTTCGGTTGAGAAGGTATATAATGTAAGATATTCAATATTTAAATCAACAGCACCTTCCACCACGTCTCTTACAGATAGTACACCATTATGGTGCCCAAATATTCTTAATTTGCCTTTATCTTTTGCCCAACGACCGTTGCCATCCATTATAATAGCAATATGTCTGGGCAATTTTAACAAATTAATTTTATCCCTATATCCCATACTTAAAATAGTTTAAAGCTACAAAAGCTTCAAAAAAGGCATTTATAATACACATCTTAAACAATTACAAAGCTTTTTTATTGCATTTAACTGTATTTAAAAAATGAGACTGTTTTAGTATAATTGTTAAACAATGCTTCTTTTTTCAGGGGACAAAGGTAAAACTTAATTATATTTTTTTTGGCATGGTTAGTGAAAAGATATTCAGATAAAAATATGCTGGTTTTTATGTGATAAGGTTTAGGTTTTAATTATAATATTTTGATTTATTGAACGAAACAATTTTACCGCCCCAAGTTAAAAAGCTTAAAGAAAAATTATTTTGATGGAAGAAATTGTAAAATTTAGAATTAATTAATTCCAAATTTTTGGAGGTTTATAACATCTGATTTTGCAATCGTAACTATGGCATACCGGTTAATATCATCATTATTTACTTCATCTAAGGCCTCAACTAAATTAGCATATATTGAATGATTTGCAGGTTTAATTAAAACCATTAATTCTTTACCTTCTTTTTTAAATACTTTTTTAGAAATCCCTAAAATAGTATGATTTAAATTCTTCCCATAGGTAGTGATTGATGGAGCAGTTAGTGGTTTTTCTGGTGTACCTAAGTACCATAATATGGAATTATGGCTTCCTAAAACCAACGTGAGGGTGGTTTTTTCGGATACCGACTGCCGAGCATTATCTCTATCAGGCATAGCCAAGGGCATTACCCTAGGTTTAATTAGCGAAGTGGTAAGCATAAAAAAGGTAATCAACAAAAAAGCCAAGTCAACCATTGCAGTTAAATCAACCTTGGGTGGCATTTTTTTTACGCGGCGCCTGCTATTAGTTTTACCTGCTTGTACATTTAATTCGGCCATGACTTTATAGTTTAAGGTTCAACAATTGGTAACATTTTAATGCTTTATTATTATTGAAACGATGAAAAACATATTTTATTGCATCAATGTTGCAATAAAATATGTTTTTTCTTAAACCAAATGCTGCCTAATTACCTGTCCGAATTGTATCTTTTGGAATACCTTTATTGCTATCAGAATTTGGATTTGTGTTTACCGCGGGTGTAAGGTCTTTCTTTTTTGATTTATCTTTTTTAGGCTTGGTTTCCTTTGCAGGAGATGCCGGTTTTTGTTTCTTATCTTCTTTCTTCTTTTTCTCTTTCTTAGGTTTTTCAGCCTTTTCAACTTTTATTCTTTCATAACTAGGAATAAAACAAGTTTCAGTATTAAAGGTATAGGCTATACCAACCTGAGTAAAAAAATAGGTATCATTTCCACCATTACCTCTTTGCGAGCCAGCGGTACCTATATATACCCCCGTTTTCTCTCCAGACCGATCAGAAAGTGCTTTGGTTATTACCGGACTTGAACTTAAATTAGGATAATTTCCTTTTACATCATCAAGATAACCCGTAGTTGTATTTCTATAACCAATATCAGCAGTTAGTGTAAAAGCTCCCGAAAAATTATACTTTATACCACCGCCATATGGTATTGAGAAAGCTAATTTAGAATATGGGGTAGCCTCCCCTTCAGTTTTATACCCACGTAAACCATATCTATACCCATTATAATCGGCCATTGGGTTATATTTTACCGCTGCCAAACCTAAGTAAATAAATGGGGTAAATTTATTTTTGCCTACCTGCGGTATATAATCGAAAAAGTTAAACTCATTAATAACGCTTAATTCAACTAAACTGGTTACAAAACTTAAATTGCGGTTACGAAACTGCTGAGAACTCGAAGTACTGTCATTACCTGTAATTACTCCATAATTATAATTTAATTTGGTTGAAAAAAAACCATTATAATTTCTTTTCACATAAGCACCTAACGAAACACCACTAATTTGAACTACATTATGCTCGTTAAAATCGCCAATATAACCTGAACCACCAATACCACCACCTACCTCCCAGGTTTGAGCCATTAATTGTGTGGTAAAAAAAATAAAGATTAAAAAAAAGTAAAACTTGGTCATCCTTTAAAATTAATAATTACGTGCATCAAGCCCCCATAATAGCTTTTTTCTTAACGTTGATAAATAACTTTCATTATCTAACCTTATTAAGTTGAGCCTAAAATTAGCTTTTTTTACTTTAAATCTAATAGTTTTATCAATTATTGCTGTTCTTGAGTCACAAGTTATCAAATAATTTGAACTTCTGAGCTCAACTTCAAAAGAAAGTGTACAAGTATCAGGTAAAACTATCGGCCTAACATTCAGATTGTGCGGGGCAATTGGGGTTAATACCACGCTGTTTGATTGCGGAAAAATAATAGGCCCCCCACAACTTAATGAATAAGCGGTTGAACCGGTTGAAGTTGAAATAATGATACCATCGCCCCAATAGGAGTTTAAAAATTCTTCATTCAAAAAAACGTGAGTAGTGATCATTGCAGAATCGTCACGTTTATGTATAGTAATATCATTGAGGGCGAAATTATCTTTTCCAAAAATCTCAGAATCAGAATCAATACTTAATAATTCCCTGCTCTCCAATGTAAACTTTTTATTTACAACCGCATTAATGGCATTTGCAATATCACTTTTGTTAACACTTGCCAAAAAGCCTAGCCTACCAAAATTTATACCAATAATTGGTATACCCGAATCGCCAATTACTGATACCATATCCAGCAAAGTACCATCACCTCCTAAGGTTATAAATAAGTCAATAAATCCCCTTATTTCGTCGTTATTATGAAGTACTTTACAATTACTCGTATCTAAATTCCCTTTTAAATAATTATGAAGCTGATGATGGATGTAAATTTCTACATTATTTTGATGGAGGTTATTAAATACCAGTTGTATATAAGGCAAAACTGCCGGATCATTAAATACCCTACCGTAAATTGCTATTCTCATGTGTTAATGTTCATGAACTTTAGTTTTCAAAGTAAATAATTTCCTACAGTATTTTGATTTTTGTAAACAAGCTTAAAAACAACCAAAATTCTATATCTTAAATTCAATATAGTCAGTTAAAGGTTTAAATAATTCATTAACGAATTGTATCTGTCTTTAACATTATCGTTATTACTTTTATAGTTAAAGGTAGCTTTTATTTCGTACTCATAACGCAAAAATGTAGCTATGATTGCGGAGATATCCTGCTTATTTACCTTTAGTGTAACCTCCATTTTTGAAGAATCCGGAAAGGTACGAACATATGAACTTAGAACCTGCGCATTATCAGATTCCACAATTTGAGCCATTTGGGCAAGCGTGTTACTATTATTGTAAATTTCGAGCACAATGATACCTCCTGGCTGTTCAATCGAAGTTATGGTTGCAAAATAATCATTAAGGCTATTAATAGAAATTAATCCAAGGTAATTATTTTTGATATCAAGCACCGGAACAACGGAGAGTTGTTGCTCATGAAAAATTCTGATTACATCATAAATATGCTGATCTTCTAAAACAAATGGATTGACCAATGATAGACTCAAAGCACCAATAGGTAATTGAAAGTTGGTTTCTTTTACTAAATCATCTTCACTGATAAGACCTAAGAATTGATTTTCATTAACAATTGGCAAATGCTTAATCCTAAATTCATACATTCTATCAATAACTTTCTGAATGGTATCAGAAGTATGGACAGGTGGTATAACATCGGCAACTAGCTCAATTGCAAGCATATTTTTTATACTTTAATTTTATCTAAAAAGCTTTTTAAAATGATGTTAAATTCGGTAGGCTGCTCCATCATTGGTGCGTGCCCACATTTGTCAATCCAGTGCAACTCGGCATTTGGTAATAATTCTTTAAATTCAACAGCAACTTCAGGTGGGGTAATTTTATCATTTTTCCCCCATATCAATGAAACGGGAATATCAATTTTATGCAGGTCTTTGTTCATATTATGCCTGATGGCTGATTTGGCCATAGCTAATATGCGGATAACACTATGCCTATCATTTATTATCCTAAAAACATCGTCTACTAATTCTTTAGTTGCAATTTTTGGATCGTAAAAAGTATATTCTACTTTCTCTTTTACAAAATCATAACTACCCCTTCGTGGAAATGAACCACCAAAGGCATTTTCATATAATCCTGAGCTGCCTGTTAAAACCAAAGCCTTTACCTTTTCGGGATGCGATAAAACGTATATCAATGCCACATGCCCACCTAATGAGTTCCCCAACAGGGTAATATTATTTAATCCTTTATATTGAACGAATTTATGTACAAATTTAGCTAAACTTTTTACGCCTGTTGTAATTAATGGTAAATCATAAATTGGCAAAATTGGAATAATTACCTTATAGTTTGATTTAAAAGTATCAATTACCTCATCCCAATTACTCAATGCGCCCATGAGGCCGTGCAATAAAAGCAAAACATTTCCTTCGCCCTCTTCAATGTAGCTAAAACCGTTTTCCTCTTTAAGCTCGAAATCCATACAAGTTTGTAAAGTTTAAATTTTAATAATCAGGACGTATAAAAACCAAATTTATAAATCACTATTGCAATTCTATAGCAACAAATAAAGCAATTATTTGTGACAGTTATTAACAAATAATTTTAATGAGACCTGTTTTTTTGTTGCTTAAGAAAAATATTGATGATTAACCTAATAGTTGTTTAACAACTTCGGATACGGTACGCCCGTCAGCCTGACCAGCTAATTCCTTATTTGCCGTACCAATAACTTTACCCATTTCGCTTATGGAAGTTACTCCCAATCTTATAATTAATTCCTGAATATAACCCTCTATTTCAAACCGGGTCATTTGTTGCGGCAAATAAACTTCAATCACCCTTAATTCATCCATTTCTATTTGATATAAGTCATCACGGTTTTGAGTTTTATAAATCTCTGCCGATTCTTTGCGTTGTTTAACCAGTTTTTGCAACACCTTTACCTCGGCCTCACTGCTTAAATCTTCCGATGCGCCCTTTTCAGTTTTAGCTAGCAGCAATGCGGATTTAATGGCACGCAAACCGCGTAGCTTATCAGCATCTTTAGCTAACATGGCTTGTTTTATATCTTGATCTATTTTATTAATTAGCGACATGTAATTTGAGTTTTAATTTTAAATTGATTTTTTTAGAATGCACTTAGAAGGTGATATTTCTACTCGTTTATTTTCTAAGAATTACCGAAGCACTTGCCTGAGCAGTAGGCATCACAACTAAATCATTAATATTTACATGAGCAGGGCGTGAAACTGCAAACCAAATTGTTTCAGCAACATCATCGGCATTTAAAGGTTCAAAACCATCATAAACTTTTTTAGCACGTTCCTTATCACCATGAAATCTAACCTCCGAAAATTCTGTCTCTACGGCTCCCGGATGAATACCAGTAACTTTTATTCCATGTGGTAATAAATCAACCCTCATGGCCTTATTTAAAGCATCGACAGCGTGCTTGGTTGCACAATAAACATTCCCGTTAGTATAAACTTCTTTACCTGCAATTGAACCGATATTGATAATGTGCCCCTTATTATTGTTGATCATCCAATTGGAGACAATTTTAGTAATATAAAGCAAACCTTTAATGTTGGTATCAATCATATTATTCCAATCATCAAAGTTTCCCTTGTTTATAGGGTCAAGACCTTGGCTTAAACCGGCATTATTGATTAATACATCTACTTTTTTCCAAGTAACGGGCAGGTTTTCAAGATTATTAATTACTGCTTCGTGGTTCTTTACATCAAAGGATAAACAAAAAACCTGAATATTGAATTCAGTTGCTAAAAACTGTGAAAGTGCTTCCAGCCTATCAGCTCTTCTGCCAGTTATAACAAGGTTATACCCCTCTTTTGCAAATAATTTTGCGCAGGCTTTTCCTATTCCAGATGTAGCACCAGTTATCAAAGCGATTTTACTCATTGTTATACGAAGTTAATTTCGCAAAATTAGCCTTTTAAACTTGGTTTTAATAACTATTCGAAATATAGAGTAACAGTAAAGGTGTGCAAAAATAATTTACTTAAAGGACTTGAATAATTGGTATTGTCCTGTACTAAAATATTACCGAATGAATTTGATAATTTGATTTCGGGCGATAATTTAAAATACTCAAAATAAATATCGCATCCTAACCCTACTTCGTATGAAGCATAACCCAAATTATTTTTTAATTGTTTATCAAGTGGGTTTACATCATTAGCATCATTTGAATTACCTTTCCCAATTGCCAATGAATATTTAAGACCACCAACGGCATATCCTCTATAGTTTCCAACCCTATCTGATTTCAATTTCAATAGTAATGGAAAATCAAAAGTGGTAGTTTGAATTTGCTTGGTTACGTTTTGAGAAGCATCGGTGTAAGTATAAATCACCTGCTTGTCTGCAAAAATCAAAGATGGTGAAAACCTCGCTTCTATATTTGGTGTTAAGCTATACCTAGCTAAAAATCCTAATGAAAAACCAGGTAAATTGCTTGAGGTGATGCTATTTAACGGAGAAGTTACTGCCTTATTTGTGACAGGATCAATAAATGGTGTACGCCAATTAGCATTTTTTAAAATTTTGTATGAATTGCTTACATACCCTAATGAAAAACCCGGGCTAAATTTATACTGGTCGGCTCCACCGCCCCAAGCCGGTGCTTCATCATAGTCTTGTGCAAATAAATTTAGTTTGCAAAATAGTAGTACAAACAAAATAAAGTAATGCTTTTTTATCATTTAATACCAGTATAAATTGAACATATTCCAAACGCTAATGGTATGCATTTGGTATTTTTAAATCCTACTTTCTGCATTAACAAAGTAAATGCAACACCATCAGGAAAAGCAGCAACAGACTCGGGTAAATATGTATATGCCCTTGCATCTTTTGAAAATATTTTACCAATACTCGGCGTAATATAATTAAAATAAAAATTATACAACTGTTTTATCGGAAAATTTTTAGGTTTTGAAAATTCAAGCACAACCGCCTTACCGCCAAATTTTAGTACTCTGAGCATATCAGCCAAGCCCATTTCAAGGTTTTCAAAATTTCGAACACCATAAGCCACAGTAATTGCATCAAACTTATTATCCTCAAATTGTAACTTTTCGGAATCGCCCAATTTAACTTCAAACTGCCCGCTTAACTGTCTATCAATTATTTTTTCATCAGCAATATTTAGCATTCCTTGTGATATATCAACTCCAATTATTTTATCGGGCTTCAAAATTTTTAAGGCCTCAAAAGCAAAATCGCCAGTACCAGTTGCAACATCCAGTATTAATTTTGGCTGTTCGTTTTTTAATTGATTGATGGCTTTTTTCCGCCATATAATATCAATCCCAAGGGATAAAAAATGATTTAGAAAGTCGTAAGTCTTTGATATGTTGTTAAACATATCGGCTACTTGTTCTTTTTTGGTACCTTTTTCTTCGGTATACGGAATGATAATTTTACCCATAATATTTCGTGGATAAAGATAGTTTAAATGCATTCGAATTTCGAATGTCATTATTCCTATTTTATCTTAATTCGGTCAAAATTAAATCAATAATATTTCACTTAATCGTAAATCATAAATTAATAATACGATATACTAGTAATTTGACCCTACACTTTCAATAGGTTTACATATGCAACAGGTTACCAAACTTTTATCCTATCTTCAACCTTCTTATACATTTTATCACCTGGTTTTATATCAAAAGCATTGTACCAAGCATCAATATTTGTTAAGGGAGCGTTAGAACGGTATTGTTCAGGTGAATGCGGATCAGTTAATATTCGTTGCGCAGCTGCCTCAGGGCGTTGTGAACCTCTCCATACTTGGGCCCATGAAAGAAAAAATCTTTGATCAGGTGTAAAACCGTCTATCTTTTTTGTTGATTGACCTTGCTGAGTCTTTTTAAAAGCTTCATAAGCTATATTTAAGCCTCCTAAATCCGCCAAATTTTCACCTAAGGTTAGGCTTCCATTAACATGCAGAGTATCTAAAACAATTAGCTTATTGTATTGTTCAACAACCTGATCGGCTTTGCTTTTAAATTTATTGGCATCGTCATCAGTCCACCAGTTTCTTAAAGTACCATCGGCATCATATTGCCTTCCCTGATCGTCAAAACCATGCGTCATTTCATGACCAATTACTGCACCTATCCCTCCGTAATTAACAGCATCATCTGCACCAAAATCAAAAAAAGGAAATTGTAGAATGCCAGCCGGAAAAACAATCTCGTTGTTAATCGGACTATAATAAGCGTTAACAGTTGGTGGAGACATGCTCCAGCGTGTTTTATCCACAGGTTTATCAATTTGGCTCACCATATATTTGAATTTCCATGCCGAAATATTCCTTAAATTACCTAAATAGTTATTTCTATCTATACTTAAACCATCATAATTTTGCCATTTATCAGGGTACCCAATTTTTACAGTAAAGGCGTTTAGCTTTTTTAAAGCTTTGGCCTTTGTAGCATCACTCATCCACGTAAGACCCTGAATTCGATTTGCCAAGGTTACTTTTAAATTATTTACCAAGTCAACCATATAAGCCTTAGCGGCAGGGGTAAAATATTTGGCAACATATAATTGCCCTAATAATTCGCCTAAACTACCATCAACCAAGTCTGCTATGCGCTCGTTACGAGGTGCCTGCACTTTTTGTCCGCTTAATAAACTATTAAATGTAAAGTTTGCATTTACAAAAGGTGAACTTAATGAAGAAGCGGCGGTTTTTAAAATATTCCATTTAAGGTAAACTTTCCAATCTTCGGTTGATATTGTACCCAATAATTCATTTTCAGCTCTGATAAATCCTGTAGATCCAACTATTAAACTATCTTGTTTTTGTAAATTAAACTTTGGCAATAATGAAGACCAATTTAAATTAGGCGTAATTGTACTCAAATCAGTTACTGCAAATTTATTATAAGTAATTTTTGGATCCCGCAATGCTACACGACTTAACTGTGCTTTGGCGAGTTCTGCTTCAATATTAAAAATTGTATTCGCATTTTTAGTTGCATCCTCGTTACTACTTCCGGTTAGTGAAAATAAAGTAATGATATATTGCTTGTAAGCTGCTTGTATTTTTAATGTATTTGAATAACTCTTGATATAATAATCCCTATCTGGTAAAGTAGTTCCACCCTGGGTAATTTGTACTATATGCCGGGTAACATGTTTAGCATCCTGACTGACACTAAAGCCAAATAATGGATTACCTCTGCCATTTACCCGCTCAAAAACTGCTTCATCCATTACATCGTCAAGGGAAGCTATTTTATCAATTCTTGCAAAATCTTGTTTAAGGGGTTCAAAACCTAACTTTTCTATTGCAAGGCTATCCATTCCGCTAGCAAATAAATCACCCACTCTTTGCTCCAAACTTCCTTTTGGATTTGATTGTTTGCTAACATCCTTTAAAATGCCAAGTAGCCTATCCGTATTTTCTTGTTTTAAGATATTAAAACTTCCCCAACGCGATTCTTTTGACGGGATACTGTTTTGTTTTATCCAATTCCCATTAGCATATCCAAAAAAATCATCTCCGGGCTTTATTGATAAATCCATATTTGCGGGATCAATAAATTTTTTGGGAGGGATAGTGTTATTTTTCGATTTTAGCTTACCACTTTTTATTGGCTTAGCTATTAAAACACTAAATGGCAACGCGAGAGCCAATACTAAAACAATAATTTTAATTCCTGATTTCATAGTTTAAACAAATTTCGAATGTAAAAAATTAATAGGAGCTAGCAACATTTTTTTATCAAAATTGAATATTAAAGTACTATTCTATTAGGTTTGCGAGCTATGTGGTACGAAGTAACAGATATTTTATCATAATGAATTTAAAAACCATCAGATTAATACTTTATTTGCATAAATTTTAAATTTGTTAGGTATAAATTGAACAAGGTGAACAAAAAAGCCGTTACAGTTTAACTACAACCTATTAACTATTGTACTTTTGTTGTAAAATGAATATTTCTAAAACATATCTACCTAAAGAAGCCGAACAAAAATGGTACTCTTATTGGCTTGAAAATAATTTTTTTAAATCAGTTCCTGACCATAGAGAACCATATACCATTGTAATACCACCTCCTAATGTAACCGGCGTATTACATATGGGGCATATGCTAAATAACACCATACAGGATGTATTGATTCGTCGTGCGCGAATGAAAGGAAAAAACGCCTGCTGGGTACCTGGTACCGACCATGCCAGCATAGCCACCGAGGCAAAAGTAGTTGCCATGCTAAAAGAACGAGGTATTGCAAAAAGCGATTTAACTAGGGCGGAATTTATGGAGTATGCCTGGGAGTGGAAAGAAAAATATGGCGGTATTATTCTTGAACAATTAAAAAAACTAGGTGCTTCTTGCGATTGGGATCGCACTAGGTTTACAATGGATGATGACCTCTCAGAAGCTGTTATTGATACTTTTATCCATTTATATAACCAAGGTTTAATTTACCGTGGCGTCAGAATGGTAAACTGGGATCCGCAAGGAAAAACGGCAGTGTCAGACGAAGAAGTAATACGTAAAGAAGTAAACCAAAAGCTTTATTACGTTAGATATAGGGTGAAGGATAGCGGTGCAAAAATAGTTGAAAAAGGAAAAAATTCTAAAAATCAAGAAATTGAGGAAGAGGAGTTTGTTACAGTAGCAACCACAAGACCTGAAACAATTATGGCTGATGTGGCTATTTTTATAAATCCTAGCGATAAACGTTATTCGCATTTACGTGGAAAAAAAGTAATAGTACCACTGGTTAATCGTGAAATTCCTGTTCTTTTTGATGAATATGTATCAATGGATTTTGGGACAGGGTGTTTAAAGGTAACACCAGCCCACGATTTGAATGATTATGAATTAGCCCAAAAGCATCATTTACCAGTTATTGATATTTTAGATGAAGATGGTACCTTAAATAAAAACGCAAAAATTTTAGTTGGTGAAGACCGTTTTGCGGCCCGTAAAAAAGTAGCACTTTTATTAGATACTGCCGGATTATTAGATAAGGTAGAAGATTATACTTCACAAATTGGATTTTCTGAACGTACCGATGCAGCAATTGAACCTAAACTATCCATGCAATGGTTTTGCAAAATGGATGAACTAGCGAAACCTGCATTAGATTATGTAATAAATGGTGAAATTAAACTAATACCTGATAAGTTTATAAATACCTACCGCAATTGGATGGAAAATATAAAGGATTGGTGTATTAGCCGCCAGCTTTGGTGGGGGCAGCAAATACCAGCTTGGTACCTGCCCGACGGGCAATATGTAATTGCCAAAAGCCGTGAAGAAGCATTTGAACAAGCGCAAAACTTGATACAAAATAATGAAGGAGCCGAGTCTCAAATCACTCGCCTCTCCTATGCCGATTTAAAACAGGATGAAGATGTGTTAGACACTTGGTTTTCGTCATGGCTTTGGCCGATATCTGTATTTGATGGATTTAAAGACCCTAACAACGCCGATATAAATTATTATTATCCTACTAATGATTTGGTTACCGCACCCGAAATTTTGTTTTTTTGGGTAGCCAGGATGATTATGGCAGGGCATGAATTTAGAGGGCAAGTACCATTCAAAAATGTCTACTTAACCGGCATAGTACGCGATAAGCTCGGTCGCAAAATGTCAAAATCATTAGGTAATTCACCCGATCCACTTGATTTAATTGAAAAATTTGGGGCAGATGGTGTTAGGGTTGGCATGTTACTTTGTTCGCCGGCTGGCAACGACCTTATGTTTGATGAAAGCTATTGCGAACAAGGACGAAACTTCGCCAATAAAATATGGAATGCCTTTAAATTGGTAAATGGTTGGGAAGTTGATGATAGCCTAGCCAACAATAATCAGGTAGCGATTGATTGGTTCGAGAGCAAATTTAACCAAGCGCAAGTTGAGATAGAGGGATATTTTTTAGAATACCGCCTTTCCGACGCGTTAATGACCACCTATAAACTGGTATGGGACGATTTTTGCGCCTGGTATCTTGAAATGATAAAGCCTGCTTATCAACAACCTATTGATAGGGAGACTTATAATAAAACAGTCGCGTTTTTTGAGCAGCTGTTAATATTACTGCACCCCTTTATGCCATTTATTACCGAAGAATTATGGCATGAGGATTTATTTGGAACACGTAGTGAGCTTGATTGTTGCATAGTTGCGCAAATACCCGCAATTGGCGAGATTAATTCGGCATTATTAGCTGATATAGAAAATATAAAACAAGTTATTGCGCAAATAAGGGGGGTAAGAAATACAAAACAGCTTTCGCCGAAAGAAGCGTTAGAACTTATAATAAAAGAAGGTTCAGGTCTAGGATACAAAAACTATAAATCAATTTTACAAAAACTCGCTAATTTAAGTAAGGTTAATTACACAGATGAAAAAATAGTTGGTGCCGCTAATTTTTTAGTAACGACGGATGAGTTCTTTATTCCATTAAACGAAAATATCGACCCCCTTGAAGAGCGTAAAAGATTACTCAAAGAAAAAGACTACCTAATTGGCTTTTTAAATTCAGTAAATATGAAATTAAATAATGAAAGGTTTATGAGCAATGCCAAATCCGAAATTATTGATATTGAACTGAAAAAGAAAGCCGATGCGGAGGCAAAACTTAAAATCATTAACGATAATTTATCCGCTTTTGATAATTAACAAAAATCCGGGGAATTGATTGAACCGTATTTTAGCTAATTCCCGGTTTATTTACCAATTATTGGTAACTGGGTAAATCATCCAAAAAACTGTAACAATTGTTTTCGAAATCAATACTACAATAGTAGTGTTGCAAGCCATTAGTTACAGCCAATAAACTTACCTTATGCACCATATTATAGCGTGTAATTTGGTCGAATGTTTTTTGGTTAATGGTTACAGAAGGCGCTTTGCATTCAACCAATAATAATTTATCGCCATGTTTGTTGTAAACTAAAATATCAGTACGCCTGCTCATACCTGCCAATTTATGGCCACCTTCTAATTTTATTAATGATTTTGGATATTTTTTTTTGTTGATAAGGAATTGAATAAAATGCTGGCGCACCCATTCCTCCGGGGTTATCACGATGTCCTTTTTGCGGATAGGATCGAATAATGTTAATTTACCATCATTATCAGTAATTTTAAATGGGAAAGGTGGTAAATTAAGCGGAAGCAATAAATCCATGCTACAAACATCATGGATTTATTGCTTAAATCCTAACAACCTGCCCTGTTATAATTTTAAATCGCCCCAACCTTCGCGGTAGGCTCTTCTGATAAATTGATTGGCTGGTTCGTAATTAGTAACCCGCATATTTGCACCATCCCATTTTAAGCTAGTGTATCGACCACTAAATTTATAGCCTTCCATATTGCCATATACAGGGTCAACACGTTTTATTTTTTCCTGAATATTAAAGCTGCGCAACAATAAGTTACCAAGCAAAACGGTTTCGGTAAGCGGCCCGGCATAACCTATAAAAGGCGAATCTACCTCGGCATTGCCAAAACCCGCAAGGCAAGCATCAACCCATTGCCACCAATGCCCATCCATATCGCCTGTTATCCTAGGGTATTTTTTAGGAATGTTTACATCTTTATTTAAGGATAAAGGTAATAGTCGGGGGTGACTACCACCCCACCCGCATGATACTTTGCCCTTAGTACCAATAAATAAAGTACAACCTTCAAAATCATTTTCGCCCGGCCAATCGCCCAAGGCATCATTTTGGTTAAGAGAAGAATCTAATTCGTTAAGCCTTTCAGGGGTTATTCCTCCATCCATCCAATGCAAATCGAGCGGTTTGCCATTCTTCAGTTTAAACTTGAATTTAATGGAGCTAGATACCGGACCACTTTCCGGATAAATTCCTTCCTTAAAAATTCCACTATAAACAGTACTCGCACTGCCTGATATTTCATCGGGATAACCCAATTCCAATAATTTAAACGGAGGTCCCATAATATGACAACCCATATCGCCAAGAGCACCTGTACCAAAATCCCACCAGCCCCTCCAATTAAACGGAACAAGGTTATCAATATAATTAGTTTGCTTAGCCGTTCCAAGCCATAAATCCCAATTCAGTTCCTTTGGAATTGCCGGTGAAGTTTTAGGCCAAGAAATTCCCTGCGGCCAAACTGGTCTATCTGTCCAACAGTATACTTTTTCAATATCACCAATCAAGCCAGCCTCAAACCATTCGCGCATGGTGCGCATACCCTCACATGATGCACCCTGATCGCCCATTTGGGTTACTACTTTATACTTTTGGGCGGCTTCGGTTAATATTCGAGCCTCATAAATATCATGTGTTAATGGTTTTTGTAAATAAAGATGCTTGTTTAATTGCATGGCACTCAACCCAACAATTGCGTGGTTATGGTCGGGTATAGCAACCGTAACCGCGTCAAAGTGTTTACTTTCCTTATCAAACATTTCGCGCCAATCATGGTAAAAAGGTGCGTTGGGAAATTCCTTTCTACGTGGGGCGGCCATACGTTCATCCACATCGCATAAAAAAGCAACCACCGCATTCTTTTTAGGAGCACTTGCGTAATGATGTATATCATTCTCCGCCTCTCCCCCACAACCAACGGCAGC
This sequence comes from uncultured Mucilaginibacter sp., assembly GCA_903891475.1. Classification (GTDB taxonomy): domain Bacteria; phylum Bacteroidota; class Bacteroidia; order Sphingobacteriales; family Sphingobacteriaceae; genus Mucilaginibacter. The sequence continues at coordinate 152,456 of CAITEP010000021.1, read as the reverse complement.
TATGTATAATTTATCGCTCGGGGCGGTATATCCTTTACCTCCTAAAACAAAACGAGGCACTATATAAAAACCAGCGGTAGCCATGGCCGATTTTTTAATAAAATCAGCCCTCGAAATATTTTTTGAATTTTTTGTGTTCTCCTTGTTTTCCATAAAGCGCTATTTTTTTACAAGTGGTTTTACGGCAACTTCCTTAAAAAACACTACATCATCATTTCCATGGTTTTGTAAACCTATATAACCCTCAACCGGGCGTGGGCCTCTAAAAGGTTCAAAATCAAATTTACGTTCCGGTGTGGGTGCTCCTTCTGTATAATCAGTTACCTTTTGTCCGTTTACGGTTACAATGGTACGTGTGCTATCAAGGGTAATTTCCATGGTGTTCCATTCAGGACCAGGTTTTCCTGGTTTTGCCAATGGCTTGGTAAGCGAATACAAAGTTCCGGTAACATGGTATTCATCCTCATTAGATGTTTCCGGATGGTTATCTATTTGCACTTCGTATCCATAAAATACGGGCATCCAAGGCTCGCGTGGCTCTATCGGTATCCTGATAAAAACTCCTGAATTGCTATTGCTTTTTTCCATCTTATACACCACCCTAATAATACAATTGCTAAATTTTTCCTTGGTCCAGTATAATAAACCCATGCCACCATGACTGCCAGTTAGCCCATCTTTAACATAGCGGCTGCCTGGACCAACTTGTTTCCAGCCATCCAAATCCTTGCCATTAAAAAGCTGTCGCCAGCCAGTATCAATTTTTGTAGAAGGAGAGGAAGTTTGCTTTTCAGCATCAGTGGTTTTGTTAGATGAGGTACAACCAATAAAAATTGATAAAATACCGCCCATTAAAAGGGCAATTAAAACATTTTTTTTAATCATTTTTTTGGATTTAAGCGAATAAATATTGCCCTGTTATTCAATTGAGAATATAAATAGGCATGATGAATTATAATTGGTTAGCTAAAATTAGGTATTTTTATTCAACATCAAAACAAATATTGTTGTTTATTGCGATTGTTTATTACCCTTGAAGTAAATACCCAAATAATAGTATTTTTACACTTGTGATGACTGCTCCCGAGATTTTAAAAGATTTAAAAAACAAAAAATATAAACCTATCTACCTTTTACATGGTGATGAGCCCTATTTTATTGACTTGATTAGCAATTATATAGAGCACCAATTATTGCCTGACGCTGAAAAAGGATTCAATCAAACTGTATTTTATGGTAAAGATACCGACATGATGACGGTTTTAAATGCCGCCAAACGATACCCTATGATGGCCGATTATCAGGTGGTGTTGGTGAAAGAAGCGCAGGATTTAAAATGGGGCAACGATGATATTGATAAAAAAGGGATTAACCCATTAATCAGCTATCTGGAAAACCCATTGCCTAGCACTATTTTGGCATTTTGCTACAAATACGGAAAGTTTGATAAAAGGAAAAAAACTTACAAAGCCATTGAAAAAAGCGGAATTATTTTTGAATCATTACCCCTTTATGAAAATAAAATCCCTAATTGGATTGAGGGTTTCTTAGAGGAAAAAGGGCATAAAATACATCCGCAGGCTTCCCTATTACTATCCGAATATTTAGGTAATGATTTATCAAAAATAGCTAATGAGTTAGAAAAACTTTTGTTAAATATTGCTCCCAAGCAGGAGGTAAGTCTTCAGCATATTCATGATAATATTGGCATCAGTAAAGAATATAATGTTTTTGAGTTACAAACGGCTTTAGGTAAAAAAGATGTATTCAAGGCCAACCAAATCATCAACTATTTCGAAGCTAACCCCAAAGCCAATCCATTGGTGGTAACTTTAGGTAATTTAAATATGTTTTTTACACGGGTACTCCATTTCCATTACCTAAAGGATAGAAACCAACAAAATGTGGCAAAGGAACTTGGCGTAAACCCCTATTTTATAAAAGACTATGAACAAGCGTCACGTAGCTTTCCCTATGCGAAAACAATGCAAATAATTAGTTATCTGCGCGAATATGATTTAAAAAGTAAAGGAGTAAACTCAACTACCGACGATGGTGGATTAATGAAAGAACTTGTTTTTAAAATTTTGCATTAATAATAATATGTAGTTTTTAAACCAATATTGAAGTGTTAAAAAATCAATTTATTAGTGCCGTAAATTTAGTTAGTAATAAATTTATGTTATATTGTAAAGTTATTGTTTTATTAATAATAAAAATTCAAACTTTAAATGCCCAATAAAATACTCAAGGTGTGTAAATTTGGGGAATATAATTTGTTCTTTTTTACTCCTGAAGGTAATAATAACCCATCATAAAAATACAACAACTGCAATATTAATAATACTATAAATAAATAATTACCAATCCTTTATACAATTTCTCCATCTATATTAATGGTTGTCATAAAAACTTTTCTCTTAACAAAAAAATAAACTACACGACCAGTATTTGGTACAAAAATTGACTATTTTAGAGGGGTAAGCTGGATTTACTATTTATTGAAAAGTTAAAGAATTAAATTGTTTCTATTTAAGTATAATGGTTGAACAAATACGTTTACAAGCTTTAGCTCGTTTTAATAACCTAGAACTTGAAAATGATACAGAATTACTTGAAATTGTTGAACTTGCCTCATCAGTTAGTAATGCCCCGTACGCCATGATTACCTTCATGGATAATGAAGTTCAATATCTTAAAGTTCGAAAAGGAATAAGTCAAATTACCGTTCCCCGTAATAATAGCTTTTGTACCCATGCAATGAAATCAGATAATTTATTGGTGGTTTCTGATTTATTGAAAGACGAAAGATTTATCAATAACCCATGGGTAATTGGTGAAGAAAATATTAGGTTTTATGCCGGCGTGCCTTTAATAACACACAATGGTGAAAAACTAGGTACTTTATGCGTATTAGATAGTAAAGCGCATGAAATGACTGCCCAGGAACAAATGGTGATGAAAATACTGGGTAATCAGGTGGTTAAAATTTTAGAATTTAGGGAAGGTGTTCAAGTGCTAAAACAACATCAACAGGAGCTAATCGAACAACGTAAAATAAACAGCGATGCCAACATCCGCCTACGCTCGTTTTTTGAAAGCTCCACCAATTTTCAAGTTTTACTTGGTAAAAAAGGCGAAATAATTGATTTTAATAAAGCTGCGAATAACTTTATAGAATCAGCATATGGCAACAACCTTATACGAGGTGAACAATTTGTTAAATATGTTGATGAGCACGTTTTAGAAACTTTTACTAAAAATTATAGCCTTGGATTGCGAGGTATAAAAACGCTTGAAGAAGGTTCTACCTATTATGAACCCTTAGGCAGGATATTTTGGGAAGCCTCATTTGAGCCTGCTCGTAATGATGAAAATCAAATTATTGGTGTGTCATATATTGTTCGAGATGTTACCGAACGTAAGTTAAAGGAGCAAAAAATAATTGAGCAAAACCAATCTTTAGTAAATATAGCTCATATACAAGCGCACGAATTTAGAGGGCCACTAACCACCATTATGGGTTTAATGAACCTAATTAAAGAAGAAAACTATACAGGCCCACAAACATATTTTGAATATCTGGAACATGCCGTTGAAGCCCTAGATCAAAAAATTAGAAGCATAGTAGGCAATGTTGAAAAAATGGTTAGCGATAAATAATAACTAGCAACTAAGCATACTTGTCTATTCCGCAATTATTAAAAAGTAGTTCTTTTTACCTTTCTGTGCAATTAAATATTTTTGGTTGATAAGGTCGCTTACCGAAAACTGCTGTTCGGCTGTAGCTATTTTATTTCTATTAATCATGGTGCCGCCGCCCAATATCATTTTTTTAGCCTCTCCCTTTGAAGGGAATACAGCAGTAGATGATGCCAACAAATCAACTACATTTATTCCATTTACCAACTCATCTTTATTTATTTGAAAATTAGGGACGCCTTCAAATAAAGCTTGAATTTCAGCCTCATTTAATTCATTTAAAAATTCAATCCCAGTATTTCCAAACAAAAACTCGGTTGATTTTATTGCTTTCTCGTACTCTGCTTCTCCATGAACCCTAATGGTAATATCTTTTGCTAAAGCCTTTTGCAAACCACGAAGATGAGGTGCTACATCATGCTCTGCTTCCAATCCATCAATAGTGACCTTATCAAACAAGGTAAATATTCTAATGTAAGTTTTCGCGTCTTCATCGCTGGTGTTTAACCAAAATTGGTAGAATTTGTATGGCGATGTTTTTTTTGCATCCAACCATATATTGCCACCTTCTGTTTTGCCAAATTTACTTCCGTCGGCTTTTTTTATTAGTTGGGTGGTAATAGCAAAGGCCTCACCACCATCTTTACGCCTTATTAATTCGGTACCTGTAACTATGTTTCCCCATTGGTCAGAGCCACCCATTTGTAATGCGCAATTATGATTTTTCCATAAATAGTAAAAATCATATCCCTGCACCAATTGATAAGAGAATTCGGTAAATGACATGCCAGTATCGCCTCCAATACGGTTTTTAACCGAATCTTTGGCCATCATATAGTTTACTGTAATATGCTTACCCACATCCCGGATAAAATTCAGGAACGAAAAATCCTTAAACCAATCATAGTTATTCACCATTTTGGCACTATTGCTTCCGCAATCAAAATCTAAAAACTTCTCAAGCTGGCTTTTAATACCTGCCAAGTTTTGCTGCAAAACCTCTTCTGAAAGCAAATTACGTTCAGCTGATTTTCCTGATGGATCGCCCACCATGCCTGTAGCTCCACCTACCAACGCGAAAGGCTGGTGACCGGCACGTTGAAAATGAATCATGGTCATTATTTGAGCCAAGCTACCCACATGCAAAGAATCGGCGGTAGGGTCGAAACCTATATAGCCAGAAACCATTCCTTTATTTAAAAGCTCTTCGGTACCGGGCATTATATCATGTAGCATACCGCGCCAGCGTAATTCTTCAACAAAATTCATTTTTATATCCATTTCAAAAGTGGCAAATATAGTAGAATTAATTTTGCTACCCTGAAGTTCATTTTGTTTAGATTGTTTATAAATAATCTTATATCACCCAATAAAATCAATCAAAATAAACCGCTTTTGAATTAAAAGCCGTAAATTGTGTTAAACAATTTGCTAAGCATATAAAATGAATTTTTTATCCCATTTTTATTTCGATAGGGAAACTGATAATTGTTACCATATTTTAGGTACAATATTGCCCGATCTTTTAAAAAACGCGGATAAAAACATCGTTCTTCATCCTGAAAAACTTAAAACAAAAAGACTGGAGTTTAACCACATTATAACCGGTTGGAACAAGCATTTAGAAGTTGATAGATATTTCCATTCATCTGAATTTTTTAAAGAACATGCTCATCATTTAAAAAACCGTTTGAAGCCAGCAATTTTAGAATCGCCTGTTAAACCATTCTTTTTAGGGCATATCGCTTTAGAATTATTGTTAGATAACCTGCTCATTACAAGTGATAAAATAGTTGTAGATGAATTTTACACCCAATTAATGAGTTGCGAAAAGTCTGTAATAAATGAGTTTCTATTATTGGCCGGTTTAAAAGAAACTGAAAGCTTTCATAAATTTTTCGACGATTTTAATAACAGTAAATATCTACACTCATACGCCAATACTAATCAGGTGGCTTATGCCCTTAAAAGAATTTGCATGAGGGTATGGAGCAATCCATTTACACCCAAAAATGAACAACTTATGAATGAAATTTTAGCCACTTATAGGTTAGAGTTGACTGAAAGTTTTACAGATATTTTCGACGAAATTGAAATAAAACTAAGCAACAATCCTTGTTTCTAAAATCTCAGTGTGTTTTATAACTCGCTATATCATTATAAATTTGGCGGAACGAGCTTCTAATTCCCAATGTAACTAGCTTGGTATTATCAGTAAATTTAGTATTTTTCTCAACTCTGTATATACCACCTAATTCAATCCGAAGATTAGTTTTGGGGTTAATTACATAGGCAATTTTACTTTCAAAAAAACTTAAATTGGTTATTAATCCTTGTGTGGTATAATTGCCTAGGCCACTTTTGGTTTTGGGGTTGTTGTATAACAAAAATATGTCTTTACCGTAGTTAATGCCATTCTCATCTAACCCATATCGCCCAAAATCAGCCTCCAAGCTAAAATCAAACTTTTTATAAGTGTAATTAAATAACCCAACCAACTCTCTAAAATTCGCCCCCCATGGGTGTGCCAATGGTTCGCTATTATTTGAATAATTTTCAATTGCCGACCTTGCTGAATAGGTATAAGGTTTTACATTATTCGTCTCCAATAAAAAATTCAGGTTTTTAATAGCTAACAAATTAGTTCCACGCAAACCAATTTGCCAACCGTATTTATTAGTATTTGCACCATCGCTTGAAAAAAAGTCGGCAGCATGAAATTCATTCAAACTGAACTGACCATATATAGTTACTCCATTACTTATTTTGTATTTGCTAGTCAAACCTAACAATGCCTTGTCTGGGTCATTGGCGGCATTATCAATTGATTTCAAAAAAATAACCGGATTAATATAATTAAAATCGAATGGTCGGCTCACTCCATTATCATCCGTAAAAAAGCCTATCAGGTTTTCAAAAAAACCAAGAGATAGTCGATTATTCACACTCCAATCCAAATAATGAAATACACCAAATTTATTTCTATCAATGCCATATTGCGAGGTTTTGGCAGGGTCGTTCATAAAAGTCCACATGGCCATGTATTTCAATCTGCCTAATGAACCTGTTAACCTGAAAAATTTATAAGGGGATGAATAATCAGAAAGCAATAAGGAGCGGTAACCATCACCAATAAATACTTTATCGCGCCCGGCACTGATGTTTAAATACTTTGATGGCGTATAGGAAAGCACGCCACTTATCACGGTGCTTTGATAATTTTCGTTTCCATTATCGCGAGCTACACCCTGACTAGGTATTATACCAACCTGTTGTATGTAGGTAGTTAAATATTCGGGGCTTGCTTGGTCATTGTAGTAAGCGTTTATATAGTAGCTGAATTGATTACCCAACTTACCCCCAAATTGTAAGCCTAAATTAGCTAAGCTGGTAGTACGTTTACCCGTAATATCGTTACCTATATCAAAATCAGGCAAAATATCGGCATAAAATGATGCGTTGCTTACACTATAGCTAACTAAATGCCCATTAAATATTTTATTATAGGCCTTTTGATTACTATATAGCTGTTCGCCGTACAATAAACTCTCAAAAGATTTATAAAGCATTGTATCTTCTAAAATATAAGGCTTTAAAGCCGTGTGCCCACCAAAGGTTGTTGAATATAAAATAGGATTCAGTTTTTGATAGAATTGATACGAATAGGACTGATTTAACTCCTGTCCATTTACGATGCTACCAAATAAACTTAAAATTATCAGTAAATAATATTTGCCTACTTTATATTGGTATAAATTGTTCATAATTGCTTTAAAATGAATAATAGAGCTGCATTAAAAATCGCGGTATAAATTCCTGAAACCGCATTTAAATCCTAATGTTATCATGGCCGTTTTGGTATCGGCAAGGCTACTTTTTTCCTGCCTTAACAAACCACCAACCTCAATTTTTAAATTATACTTAGGGTTTAGGATATAACCTAATGTTCCTTCGGCAAATTTTATGGTAGCTGGTACGCCCACTCCCGAATTATTGATAATTTGAGGAAGGTTTACATAGGTGGTGCTTGGTATACCTGAACCGTAGTTATTATAACCCGAGTTATTAGCCAGATTTACAAAATAACCTTCAAATTGTAAATCGAACTTACTGATTGAATAGTTTACAATACCCAATAATTCCTTAAAGTTAGCACCGAAAGGATCACCAAGAGGATCACTAAAGTGGGTGTAATTAACAATGGCATTCTGACCGTAATAAACTGATGGAGAAACTGTATTGTATTCAAAAAGGTAATTTAAATGCTGCATTGAAAATAGGTCCGACCCTCTTACCCCAATTTGATAACCAGTTGAATTACTTAACCCTTTATTTATTGTTTGATCCATTACAAACTGCCCATAAATAGCGGTCTTATCAAACACTTTATACTTGGCATTTAAACCTGCCAAGGTATGGTCTGCTACTTGGGCTGAAGGCCCTAAAGATGGGGAAAACAATATCGGGTTTAAGAAGTTGAAATCAAAACCATGCAGATTACCACTATTATCGGCCTCTTCACTAATTAAAGCATTAAAAAATGCAACTGATGCTCTTTTATTAATATTCCAATCAATATAATGAAATACCCCAAATTTGCGCCTGTTGTTGGTAAACACATTAAAGTTTGGCGCATTACGGTCCTGAAAGTAGGCCCAAATACTATTGTATTGAATACTTTTGATGATATCAATCGAAAATTTAAAAAATGGATAATTGGGCGCGTTATCTGATAATAATAATGACCTATAACCGTCGCCGATAAAAATTTTATCCTGACCTAGCGTCAGCAGTATATTTTTAGCAGGCTTATATCCTATAATTGAAGTTACCCGAGACCAATCGGTCGAGCCATTATCATAAGGTAAAACATTTACAGGGTATTCGCTGGGAACAAGCCTTTTAGTATTAATATAATCGCTTACGTAATTAGGGAATTTTCCCTGATTTTCATAAAGACTGGTATAGATATAAAAGTTTTTACCAATCGAGGCACCAAATTGAAATCCTCTAGAGTTAAGCCAAGTGTTTCGATTTCCTAAATAATCATGTCCAAGTTCAACATCCCACAAAAAATCAAAGAATAGGTTGTAATCCTTATTTTTAACATCTATTAAATGTTTTGGTAAAAAGGTACGCTTTAACCAGTTTTTATGTGAATAATCAGTTTTTATGATAAATAAAGAATCATATTGTTTTTTTATGATTGATGAATCCGAAATAAAATAAGGCTTCATCGAAGTATGTTCGTTGGTAGCCGGGGAATATAATGTTGTATTTAGCTTTTGATAAATTTGATACGTGTATGGTTGATATATTAGTTGGCCATAACACGCGCTTGTGTAAAACAAGCAGCAGATAAATACAAGAACAGGAAGTTGCCATTTTTTTAAGGCGTATTTATGGATCATGAAAGCAAAGATAATTATTTTTATTAAGCACTTATTTTTAGTAAACAAAGTGTTACTGCCTGCAAATGCTCGATAAAATTATTTTATCAAATCCGGTTTATCAAACCACGCTCTACCCGCTTATTGTACGACCAAAAGAATACTATAGGGAAAACAAATAGGTTAAATAAAGTATTAGTAATTAAGCCTCCAATAACAACAATTGCCAAAGGCTTTGATGCTTCCGAACCAATACCGTTTGAAATTGCGGCAGGTAAAAGGCCTATGGCAGCCATCATTGCGGTCATTACTACTGGTCTTAACCTATCAGCAACACCTTCTTTTATGGCTATAGCAAAAGACGTCCAGGAGGTATGGTGCTTTAATTGAGTGATGTTAAATTTAAACTTGGTAATCAATATTACTCCGTTTTGTACGCAAATTCCAAACAGCGCAATAAAGCCTATCCCTGCTGAAATGTTAAAATTAACCCCGGTTATAAGCAAGGCTAAAATTCCACCCATGATAGCGAATGGTACATTGTTTAGTACTAAAAGCGAATCGCGGAAATTACCGAACAATATAAAAAGGATAAAGAAAATAACCAGTAAGCTAATGGGCACTACCTGACTTAACCTTTTGATAGCTCTTTGTTGGTTCTCAAAATCACCTGCCCATTGCAGGTTATAACCTTTGGGTAGTTTTATTTGCGCATTTACCTTATCCTGCGCTTCCTTAATGGTGCTACCCATATCCCGGCCTCTAATTGAAAATTTAATGGCACCGTAACGAAGGTGATCATCCCTATAAATCATACTGATCCCCGTTATTCGCTTAATATCGGCAATCTCTCTTAATGGTACCGTATTGTTGTTTAACGTTGGCACTCGTAAATCACCAATTGCTTCCTGGTTATTCCTAAAATCTTCGGGGTAACGTATCCTAAGCTCGAATTTTTTTTCACCCTCATAAATCTGGGTGGCTGCCTTTCCTCCTATGGCCATTTCTATTACCGCGTTTGCATCTGCCGCTTGCACACCGTATTGCGCCATTTTATCCTGATTAAGGTCTATCTGCAATTCGGGCTGACCAATATTATGCAGTATACCTAAATCCTCAATCCCTTTTACACTTTTCAAAATCGAATCAATTGCTATTTCTTTCCTTTCAATAAACTTATAATCTTCGCCAAATAACTTAACAACAATCGAGCCTTTTACCCCTGATACCGCCTCCTCTACGTTATCGGATATCGGTTGCGAAAAGTTGATGTCAATGCCCGGCAAGTATTTCAACTTTTCTTGCATACGCTGAATCAACTGCTCTTTTGTTTCCTTGCGTTTCCATTCATCCTGCGGATAAATATCAACATGGAATTCAATATTGTAAAAACCAGTGGCATCAGTACCATCATTTGGCCGACCTGTTTGCGATAGAACCTGTTTTACCTCATCAAAGCTTAAAAAAATTTTACGTATTTCGTTCGATAGCTTAACCGATTCTTTTAATGATATACTCAACGGCCCGGTTGCCCTTACATAAATGGCCCCTTCATTTAGCTCAGGCAAAAATTCCGTTCCTAATAAAGTAAAACAAAACAAACTGATAGCTAAAGAAGCAATGGCGATAGGGAAAACTATTTTGCGTGCTTTAAAACATATCGCATAAAAACGCATGGCATTGCGGGTTATAAATTCAACAAAATAGTTATGTTTTTCTTTTACATTCTTTTTAAGTAAAACACTTGCTAAGGCTGGTACAAAGGTAAAGGTCATAATCACCGCACCTAAAAGCGCAAAGCCTAATGTCCAAGCTAATGGCGAAAACATTTTGCCTTCTACCTTCTGAAAACTAAATATTGGCAATAACCCGGTTATGATGATGAGTTTTGCAAAAAATATGCCCTTCCCATTTACCAAACAAGCTTTTTTAATCAGACCTAACTTGCTAAGTTTATTATACTGCTCCATCCCAACTTCTCGCGATTTTTGATCGAGGATCACAAAAATACCCTCTACCATTACCACCGCACCATCAATTATAATCCCAAAATCAATGGCACCCATTGATAATAGGTTTGCCGACATGCCCTTCAATTTCAAACAAACAAACGCAAATAAAAGTGCCAACGGAATAATGAGCGAAACGATTAAAGTGGTACGCCAATCGGCCATGAATAGGAAAACGATTACCGTTACAAACAGTATGCCTTCGGCCATATTATGCAATACCGTATTGGTAGCAAAATTCACCAAGGTTTCGCGATCGTAAAACGATGATAGCTTTACATCATCTGGTAATATCTTATTATTCAATTCATTGATTTTAATCTTAAGATTTTTTATTACCTCGCTAGGGTTTTCTCCTTTTCGCATTACCACAATGCCTTCAATAACATCAGGGTCTTTATCCCTACCAACCTGCCCTAATCGGGGCAAGGCTGATTCAGTAACCTCGGCTATGGTTTTTACATATATTGGGGTTCCTTTAATATTATTGATGACAATGTTTTTTATTTCGCCTATGTTGTTCAATAAACCAATTCCCCGCACTACATAAGCTTGCCCGGCCTGCTCAATTACATCGCCACCTACATTCACATTACTTTTTGAAACAGCTTCAAATAGTTGCAATGGGGTTACATTATATTGTACTGCTTTTTTAGGGTCAACCGTAATTTGATACGTTTTTACTTCGCCACCAAAACTATTTACATCTGCTACTCCGGGTACTGCCCGTATTTCGCGGTCAACCACCCAATCTTCAATGGTTTTTAGTTCACGAACTGTTCTACGGTTGCTGGTTAAGGTAAAACGGTAGATTTCTCCAGTTGGCCCATATGGTGGTTCAACCGAAGGGTTCACCCCATCAGGCAAATCGGCATCTGCCAAATGATTGTTTACTTGCAATCGGGCAAAGGCATAATCAACGTCATCTTCAAAAGTTATTTTTACCACCGACAATCCGAATAAAGAAGACGACCTTATACTGGTCTTCTTTTCGGCGGGGTTCATGGCAATCTCCAATGGGCGGGTAACAAACTTCTCCACTTCTTCGGCACTTCTGCCTGGCCATTGCGTAATTATGGTTACCGAAGTATTGGTAACATCCGGAAACGCGTCAATACTGATGGTTTTAAAGCTAATGTACCCCGCAACAGCCATTAATGCCGTTACAAAAAATATAAAAAACTTGTTTTTTAGGGCGAAAGAAATAATATTTTTTATAAATCGGTTCATTTTAATTTCTGATTTCGGATGTTCGCCCCGATAGCTTTCGGGGTCGGATTTGTTTAAAGTATCAAGTAACTAATAGCTAGTATCAAGAGTTTTTACATATACGTCAATCAGGCATCATCTGCAGCTAATAATTCTTTTAATCCTAATCCCGATAGCTATCGCGACTACAAATTGTCTGTTCCGATAGCTATCGGAACAGACAATTTTTTAGCAAACTTCTTAAAAATCAATCCTTTAATGATTCATATAAATAAACCTGCCTTGAGCTAATCACCACATCGCCTGGCTTTAAACCATTACTTATATAAGCTCTGTCTTCAACTGTTTTAACTACTTGTACTGGTTGAATCCTTACTTTGGCCTTGCTGTTATCTGCTACCATTACATAATTCTTATCATTATCAAACACCAATGATTTTGTATAGATAAACGGCAGTTGCTCGCCCGATTTCGCGCTTATTTTTATATTGGCAAACATTTGTGGCTTTAACAAATTCCCTGGGTTGCTTACCTTTATCCTGGCATGCATTACCTTATTATCCGGGTCGAGCATGTTATCAATTTTATCAATTTTACCATCAAATTCCTTGTCGGGATAGGAAAGTGTAGTGATTTTAACCTTATCACCTACTTGTATCCTGGAAATATCGGATTCATAAACATTTACCAATACATAAACAGTAGATAAATCGGCAATGGTAAATAGGTTTTGACTGTTATCAGCACGTACCTGTGTATTATTGGTCAAATTTCTCTCGACCACAAAACCACTTAATGGCGATCTTATTTCATACCCTTTCCCGTTGCTTTTGTTAATCTCCACAACTGCACTGGCTCGTTTTCCTTCTGCTTGCGCTTTTTGATAATCGGATTGTGCCTGTTCCAAATCTTTTTGTGATGCTAGTCCGCTTTTATACAAATCCTGTGTAGTTTCAAAAACTCTTTTGGTATTCCGTATATCTGCTTCAGATGCTACATAATCCTTGGTATATCCGGCCATTTCAGCACTTTTTAAAATAGCCAAGGTCTGTCCGCTCTTAACCACATCACCAAGTTGAACGCTTACATTTTGCGCCACACCGCTCACCATTGGGTAAATTTTAACCATTTTATTTTCATCGGGCGCAATACTACCGGTAAGGGTAAGTTGCGTAGTGGCGCTTGCTTCTTTTACGGTATCTTTTAAAAGCGTTTTTAACAATTCATCCGTAACCTGAAACTTTTCATCTTTTTGCTGATTTTCTTCGGCATGATGGCAGCTTTGCAGGGTCAATCCCGCAACAACAAGAGCAAATAATATGATATGATATTTATAAGGCATAGCAATGCTGAATTTTATTTATTAAAAAAAGGTGTCCCGGTAACGTAGTTAAGTTGCTCCAACGAAGTAATTCTACTCAATTGCAAGGCGTTTAACTGAAGGGTATTTGACTTATAAGCATCATAAAAATCAAGAAACTCCAATAAACTAATGTTGCGCTTTTCATAGTTTTTAAATACTTCTTGTATCAGGTGATTAAAGTCTGTTTTAAATTGTGGGTCGAAGGTGTTGTACAGTTTTTCTAGCCTTAAAGCTCCCTTGTAATTGGTAGCTACATCGCTTTCAACCTGTTCCTGCTGATTTTGAAATTGAAACTTGCTTTGGTCGATGGCAATTTTGGCCTGTTTAATATTACCTTGGTTTCGGTTAAAAAACGGCAAATTAAACTCAATGCCCGCACCTAAATAGTTGGTGCCATAACCGCCCAACTTATCGTAGTTAAGCGACAATGAAAAATCAGGTATCGAGGTTGCCTTTTGCAGTTTCAAGTTCAGGGTATTATAATCAATACTTGTTTTGCTGAGTTTTAAGTCATATCGGTTATTATAGGCCGAGTCGAGCAATTGTTGGTATGGTATTTTTGATACTATCTCTTTACCATCTAAATCATAATTAAATTCAGGTTCAATAATGGTTGATGGGCCTTCCTTTATCAACATATTAAACTCGCTTTGTACCGTATCTATACCAACTTGTAAATTATTATACTCTGCCTGTAGCGAGTATAATTGCGATTGTATGCGCAATACTTCCTTTTGTGATATATTGCCCTTTTGGTATTGTTCTTTAAAAACGGTTAAGGTTTTAGTGAGCGAGTTAATCTCCTCATTATAAACCTTAGCAGATTGTTGCTGAAAGTAAATACTATAAAAATCATTCCTTAAAGTAAATTTAAGGGTGCGCAACAAATCAAAAAATTGGTACTGTGCCTGGTCTACTGCTATTTTAGCGAGTTGAATATTTTTGTTCCGTTTGCCGGCCGTGGTAAAGAGTTGCGAAATGCTAAATGCCTGCTCTTTATACCCTCCTGATTGACCGCTTGTGTAAATACCATTAGAGAAGCTAAAGTCAGGATTATTAAATAAGTGAGCGGTGATTATTTGCGCATTGGCATTGTCAATATTATATTGTTGAATAATTAAACGAAGATTCTTTTTAATAAACAGGCCTTCGGCCTGTTTAAGGGTTATTTTAAGGGTATCAGGGGTATTGCTTTGGGCTAATATTGTTCCAGAATAAAACAATGAGAATTCAAAAACTAAAAAAGCAAGAACTAATTTTTTTATCATAATTATTTAGTGGTGCAAAATTATGATGATTAAATTAAGAAAGATTAAAATGAGATTAGAAAGAGATTAGAATTTAATTAGACCTTGATACTGGTATTGGATTTTACACTTATTCTTATTATTCAATTTATTTTTTTAATTTGAACCTACTTAAAAAAATAAATGCGGCTTAAGCCGCATTCATGATTAACACAATAGTGTTAGTCGGGGTATTAAATATTATAGCTGTTTTAATTAATAAAATTATTGTACTACTTTATCAGCCTTTCGGTAAACCCAACTAAAAATTAGCGGGAATACCCATAAGCTAAATACCATAGCGCAAAGTATACCCCCTATTACCACCCTAGCCAATGGGCGCGAGCTTTCTGAACCTATGCCATGGGATATGGCTGCCGGGCATAAACCAATCGCGGCCATAAGTGCCGTCATCATAACTGGTCTAATTCTTGAATTAACACCTAACAATATGGAAGTATAAAGCGTTTGTTTTCCGTATTTAATTTGGTTGAGGTTTTGCTTAAAAACCGTGATGAGCAATACACCATCCTGAATACAAATACCAAATAGCGCTATAAATCCAATACCTGCTGAGATACTGAAATTGGTGCCCGTTATCATCAATGCCATGATACCACCAACAATTGCAAATGGAACATTCAAAAAAACCAGTCCGGCATCTTTAAAATTTCCAAACATTACAAAAAGTAACAAAAAAATCAATGCTAAACTTATTGGAACAACTTGAGATAGCCTTTTTTGTGCCCTTTGCTGGTTCTCAAAATCGCCTTGCCATGCAATATGATATCCTCTTTTAAATTTAACTTTCTCTTTTACTTTTTCTTGTGCCTCGGCAATAGTGCTACCCATATCGCGCCCTCGAATAGAAAATTTAAGCGTCGCGAACCTTTCATTTTCGTCTCTAAAAATTAAACATGGTCCGGTTTTTTGCTTTATGGAAGCAATTTCCTTTACAGGTACTTTTGAGCCATTTTGGGTAGGCACCAATAAATTGCCAATATCGGCTGGGGTTTTCCTAAATTCCTCCGGAAACCTAATTCTAATATCAAAGGTGCGTACACCTTCATAGAGTGTTGATGCAGCATGACCACCTATAGCCATAGAGATTACAGAATTAGCATCGGCGGTAGCAACCCCATATTGCGCCATTTTTTGTTGATCGAGGTTAATGTCGAGTTCTGGTAAACCAACACTTTTCAAAATGCCAAGGTCATTTATACCTTTAACATTTTTTAAAATATTATAAACTTCATTGGTTTTTTGTTCCATATAATCGAGTGAATCTCCATAAACCTTTACAACAATTGAACCTTTAACCCCTGATACAGCTTCCTCAACGTTATCGCTGATGGGTTGAGAAAAATTCAAGTCCGCACCGGGTAAAACCGATAATTTCTTATTCATTTGCTCTATCAATTCCTCTTTGCTTATTTTTGGTTTCCAGTCATCCTCGGGGTACATCAAAACATCAAATTCATTATTATAAAAACCGGCAACATCAGTACCATCATCTGGTCGGCCTGTTTGCGAAACAACATATTGAACTTGTGGAAATGTCATTAATTTTTGGCGTACTTGTTTAGCCGTTTCTACCGATTTATCAAGTGACACACTGTAGGGTAATTGAACCCTTAGCCAAATAGCGCCTTCATCTAGCTCAGGTAAAAATTCACTACCTAAAAACTTAAATGAATATAACCCAGCTCCCATCAAAACTAACGCTATAATTATTACACTAAATTTATGTTTATAAGCCTTTTTAAAACCATTGAGCATAAAGCCCGATAAATGGTGCACAAATGGATTATGCTTTTCATGAACATCTCTTTTTAATAATAGGCTGATTAATACCGGAACTAAAGTAAGCGTTGTAATTAACGCGCCGAGCAATGCAAAGCCAAGGGTATAGGCTAACGGTGAAAATAATTTACCCTCTACTTTTTGAAATGCAAAAACCGGAAGCAAACCAGTTATGATTATGAGCTTAGCAAAAAAAATAGCCTTACCCAATTGTGCCCCACTATTTTTTATTAACCCTAGCTTTGCTATTTTGTTAAAGCGTTCCATGCCCATTTCAATAGCCTTGGTATCTAGTATTACGAACATACCTTCTACCATTACTACCGCGCCATCAATGATAATTCCAAAATCGACCGCGCCTAATGAAAGCAAATTGGCAGACATACCCATTAAATGCAAACAAATAAAGGCAAACAAAAGTGCCATTGGAATGATGATAGAAACGATGAGTGTAGTTCGCCAGTTAAACATGAATAATGAAACCAAGAAAGTAACCAATAAAATACCTTCAATTAAATTATGCAGTACCGTATGGGTAGCAAATCCAATCAAATCCGACCTATCATAATAGGGAACAATTTTTGTATCGGCTGGTAATATTTCATTATTTAATTTATTAATTTCATTTTTTAAGGCGCTTACCACTTCGGTTGGGTTTTCCCCTTTCCGCATAACGATGATTGCTTCAACAGCGTCATCCACGTCACTAACTTTCCTGCTGCCTTTTTTATCAACAATGGCATCGCTCCTACCAACCCATCCTAGCCTAGGAAGGTTTGAAATTGATACTGTTGCAACATCCTTAACAAGCACAGGCACACCGTTGTTATTGCTAACAATTACATTTTGTATTTCGTTGATGTCATTAATTAAACCAATGCCTCTTACCGCAAAAGCCTGGTTATTTTGGATAATCATATCGCCACCTACGTTAATATTAGTTTTTTGAACAGCCGCAAAAACATCGAGCGGGGTTATGCCAAGGTTGGCAAGTTTTCCGGGGTTTACCGTTATTTCATATGTTTTAGTTTTACCGCCAAAGCTATTTATGTCACCAATTCCCGGAATGGCTCTTAACCTTCTGTCAATAACCCAATCCTGTATCGTCTTTAATTCACGTACATCTCTAAATGTACTTTTTAGCGTATATCTGAAAATTTCGCCAGTTGGGCCGGTTGGCGGCTGTACGGCCGGTGTAATACCAGCCGGAAGGGCAGCATTATTTAACAAAAACATTACCTGTTGTCGTGCTTCAGGATCTTTTACATGGTCTTCAAATATTACCTTTACATAGCTTAATCCAAAAATAGTGGTTGAACGTAAGCTTGTTTTATTTTGAACTGGGTTTAAGGCAATTTCAATTGGTATGGTAACTAACTTTTCTACCTCTTCAGCACTCTGACCCGGCCATTGGGTTATGATATCAATTTCCGTATTGGTTACATCGGGAAATGCTTCAATAGGCATTTGTAAAAAGGTAATTACTCCGGTAATTATAAGCACAACTGCCAGAAATAATATAAAATATTTATTTTTTAAAGAGAACCCTATGATACCCCGTAGGAACTTAATCATTCTTTATAATTTAAAATTTAGTAAAACCGTTTTAAGTTTTTTAAAAGCCAAACATGTATACTTTAGCTATTTAAAGACCCATATATTAATAAGGCCTGCGATCCTATCAGCTTTTCACCGGGCTGTAAACCGCTTTTTATATAGGCAATTTTTGAATTAATACCCATTACTTCAACCGGCCTTATTTGAACATCCTTTTTACCGTTTAATGTAATTACATAATACTGGCTATGGTCAAAAACCAAATCGTTGCTCGAAATCGCTATTGCTTTCCTATGTTGGTTGTTACTAATTGTTACAGTGGTAAACATCTGTGGCTTTAAAATAAAACCCGGATTATTCAAAACAATTCGCATTTTTAATACTTTATTAGTTGGGTCAAGCACATTCAATAATTTAGCCACTTTACCTTTAAAAATCTTATCCGGGTACGAAATGGTTGTTATATTTGCATCATCACCTTCCTGTACCTTTGATATACTTTCTTCATAAACATTTGCCTGTACCCAAACATCTTTTAAATCAGATATGGTAAACATATTGCCTCCGTTGTCCGTCCGTACAGCCATTCCGTTGGTAATATTTTTTTGAACAATAAAACCATCAACAGGCGATTTGATATAGAAGTCGCCGTTTTTGTTATTCCCATTTATTTTCAAAACTCTTTCGGCTGCTACTTTAGCGGCAATCGCTTGTTCGTAATTTACCTCCGCGTTGGTAATGTCAATTTGTGAGGCCAAACCACTTTTAAATAAATCTCTTTGCTGTTCAAGTAATTTAGCATTCAACCTAACATTTGCTTCCGCAGTAATTAAGGCGGCGTTGTAATTAGCCATTTCCGGACTTTTAATAACCCCCAAAGTTTGTCCTGCCTTTACATAATCACCAGGCATAACATGAACATCCTGGACAACACCGCTTATCATTGGATAGATATTTGCAACCTTGTCGGTATTATAATCAACTATCCCATTAAACTTAACTGCTTCGGTTACATTTTCAATTTTTACAGTATCAATTAAAAGGGTTTTCATTAATGAATCGGGAATGCGATAAGGAACTCTGGTATCCTCATTTTTCTCGCCCGAACATGATGTCATTAAAGCTGCAATAAAGCAGATTAATACAACTATTTTACTTTTTAATATACACTTGTAAATCATTATTTGCCTTTTAAATTAAATTGCTACTGTTGATTAAAAAAAGAAGTCCCCGTAACATAATTAAGTTGCTCCAACGAGGCTACCCTATTAAGTTGAATATTGTTTATTTGTATTGCGTTAACTTTGTATGAATCATATAGATACAGAAATTCTATAAGTCCAATATTTCTCATTTCATAATTCTTAACTACTTCCTCAATTAAATGATTGAAATTGCCTTTAAAATTAGGGTCGAAACTATTATTTAGCTTTTCGAACCTAGAGGCGGCCAGATAGCTTACCGAAATGTCATTATCAACCTGATTTTGTTGATTTTGCAATTGCACTTTTGCTTGGTCAATATTTAATTGTGCCTGTTTTATGCCTCCTTGATTGCGATTAAAAAAAGGTAGGTTAAATTCAATACCTAATGAATTAAAGTTTACTAAATAACTTCCTCGCCTATCATAACCCATTGATAGATTAAAGTCGGGAACAGCCAGTGATTTTTGAAATTTTAAGTTTAAATCATTTAGTTCAACAGTTGACTTTGCCAACCTTAAGTCGAATCTGTTGGCGTAGGCCGAATCAAGCAATTTTTGATATGGTATTTTTATTAAAATGTCTTTACCATCAAGATTGTACGTGTAATCAGTTGTTATGTATATGCCTGGCTTGGCACCAATTAGCAATTGAAGCTGGCCGATAACGTTATCTATATTTACTTGTAAGCCCTCAAGCTCTGCCTGTAAAGTATATAGCTGGGATTGAATTGCTAAAACATCTTTTTCGGAAATATTACCCTTTAAATTTTGTTCCTGATAGGCTTTAAATAACTTTTGAAGCGTTGTAATTTCAAGATTGTAAACTTTTAATGATTGTTGTTGAAAATAAAGTGTGAAAAAATCATTTCGTAATGTTGATTTTAAGGTTCTTAGTAAATCAAAGAATTGAAATTTCGCTTGTTCAACACCTATATTGGCAATCATAATGTTTTTATTGCGCTTACCTGCCGTAGTAAACAATTGAGATAAGTTACCAGCAAATTCATCCTGACCATTGCTATAATCAAAAAACCTATGCCTATCTGGATTGTAAAAACCAGTTGAAATTGAGAAATCAGGATTAGGAAAAACTTTTGCGGTAATTATTTGTGTTTCGGCAATACCGATATTATAATGTTGAGCAATAAGTTGTAAATTGTTTTTAAGAAATAATGTTTCGGCCTGCCTTAAGGATAGTTTAAGTGTATCATTTTGCGGAATTTGAGCGAATGATGCTGAAACCTTAGCCGCAATAAATAATTGTATTATGAAAGTTTTTTTTAACATTGCCTTAAATAGTAAGGCAAAGGTATCATGGCGGCATTAGAGCCAAATTAAAATCAAATTAGAAAGGAATTAGAAATTTTATCTTATAAATTCTACTGTAAAGGTGGTACTATCATTTTTTAACGATTTAACCCTAATGGTTCCGTTAAAAAGCTTAATGATTTTATTGGTAACATATAAGCCTATGCCGTTACCATTATAGCTACGCACATTATCGGCACGGAAAAAAGATTCAAAAATCTTTTCTATTTCATAATCGGGTATGCCTATGCCTAAATCCGTAATTTCTATCCTAATAAAATCATTCCCGGCATAAAAATCGCATTGAACAGGCTTATTGCCCGAAAACTTGAACGCGTTATTTATAATATTATTGAAAGCTATAATTAAAAGTGCTTTGTTAGCCAACACTTGCAAATAGGATTCATCTTCGGGTAGGTGAAGTATTTTTAAATTGAACATTCCTTTACCCTTCATATTATTCCAATAATCACTCAATTCCCACACCAATTCGTTTATATCTACAGGTAAATAAGCGGGCTGGGTATAATTCATATCCACATTGGCCAATTCAAGCAAACTGGTAATGGTTTCCTTTAATTTTACAGCGTCGTTTAAAACGGAAGCCAATAATTCATCATATTCGGCGTTTGTCCTAACCTTATTTCTGGCTATTTCAATCTCTCCAATAATGGTGGTTATCGGTGTCCTCAATTCGTGCGAAGCGTTTATAATAAAGGTTTGTTGCAGCTCAAACGCATTTTCAAGATGTTCTAACAGCTTATTAAAATTCTGCGCCAGCGCGCTTATCTCGTCCTTTCCATTTCCTTCATCAACCCTCAAGCTAAGGTTACTGGCCCTAACTTGTTGCATTTGCTTTATTACCTTATCCATAGGTTGCAGAGCTTTTTGTGCAAACCAACGGCTTATAATAAATAGTAGGATAGTGACAAATAACAATAAAAACGCCATGCTTTCAATGAGGTCTTTTACCCTTTTATTTCCCTGATAATCAATGGCCGAAACTAAAATTACAAAATCACCCTGATTATCCTTGTAGTAAAGACCTACAGATTGCCTTGAACCTTCTCTAAATTCAGCAAGTTTTCCTTTACGAACCGCGTTTATGACATCGCCCGTCCAAAATTGGTTTTGATCTTTGATAAATGACGCGGAGTTTTTATCATTATAAAACCTTACCACCTCGGCAGGCAGCTTTTGCAAGTATCGGTCGCGCACATGGCTTAGAGAATCTGGGGTAATTTCATCCGCTTCCAAGTAAAGCTGGGCAGCCACATTTGCCCTATCCATTAGATGCCCATAAAAGTCGGATTTAACAAAAGAGTTAAAGGTAACACATATCACCACCTCAACAATCAACAACACCAACGCGCTAACTGCTGTAAAGTAAAGTGATAGCCTATTCTTTATTTTCATTTGCCGTTTACGGATTTTAAAACATAGCCCATACCTATTACCGTATGTATCAATTTACCCTTAAAACCTTTTTCAATTTTGTTTCTGAGGTAATTTACATACACATCAATAAAATTAGTACCCGTATCAAAATCAATGTTCCAAACACGTTCGGCAATAAACTCTCGCGATAATACTTTATTTGGATGCCGCATAAATAACTCCAGCAAAGTAAATTCCTTGGCAGTTAACATTATTTCTTTTCCTCCCCTTTCCACTGTGCTACTCCATAAATCAAGTTTTAAATCTTCAAAAACAAGGGAATTATTTTCAGGGGGTATGGCTGCTTGTCTGCGCAATAATGCTTCTAAGCGGGCAAGCAATTCTGTAAAATGAAATGGCTTTACTAAGTAATCATCGGCTCCGGCCTTTAAACCAGCTACCTTATTTTGTACCTCGTCAAGCGCGGTAAGCATTAAAATGGGAACAGTATTATTTTTGACGCGTATTTTTTGACATAATTCAATGCCGTTCATATCGGGCAACATTACGTCTAATATCAACAAATCAAATGTAGAGGTTTGTATATTTCTTAATGCTGATGCGGCATCGTTAGCTAAAGTTACGTCGTACCCTTGTTCTTCCAGGCCCTTACTTATAAATGCGGCAACTTTTGGCTCATCTTCAACAAGGCAAATATTTGGCATAATTGATTATTAACTATAAAATTGGTCAAAATTATAATTTAACTCCTCTCAAAAACTCTTCAATGCCCAACGCCTTTTTCCCCTCTTGCTGTATTTGCATTAGGCTTATAAAGCCGTTGTTGGCAGCAAATTTTAAATAGGTTTTATGGTCTGTTATATATGCTCCGGGCTTCATATTGGTACTAGCTACTTCATAACTAGCGTTAAAAATTTTCAATACTTTTCCATTTAAATGGGTATAAGCGGTTGGAATTGGACTTAAACCCCTAATTTTATTATAAATTGATTCGGCAGGTTGATTCCAGTCAATCAAACAATCTTCTTTAAATATTTTAGGGGCATGTTTTAATACCTCGCCTGTTAATAATTGCGACTGCGGGTGTTCATTATACCTACCACTTTCAATGCCTTTTACTGTTTTAACCAACAAGCCCGCGCCTTTATCCATCAACCTATCATGCAACTCACCAGCGGTTTCATGCCCGGTAAGGGTAATTTTTTCGGTAAATAATATATCGCCGGTATCAATTTCGTGCTTTAAAAAGAAAGTGGTAACACCGCTTTCTTTTTCGCCATTTATGAGAACCCAATTAATAGGCGCTGCCCCGCGATATTGAGGTAACAAGGAAGCATGCAGATTAAGGGTACCTTTTGCTGGCATAGACCAAACCACCTCGGGCAACATCCTAAAAGCAACAACCACCTGCAAATCGGCATTTAAGGCTTTTAATTCATCCAAAAATTCAGGGCTTTTCAACTTTTCAGGTTGTAATACCTTTAAGCCTTTTTCATGCGCGTATTGCTTCACCGCCGATTCACCAATTTTTTGTCCCCTACCCGCCGGCTTGTCGGGCGCGGTTACAACAGCAACTATATCACAGCCTGCAGTTAACAGAGCATCAAGCGAGGCAACTGCAAACTGCGGTGTTCCCATAAATATTATTTTCATAATTCTGTTACTATTTTTAACAAATTCATATCAAATTAACACTATTTTAATCAAATTTTTAAACCTAATAATTTAATTTAAGTAAATAATGGGTTAAAGTAACAATTTATTGATATAATAAATATTTTTTTCTCATCACCTTATATTGAGAAAGCCGGGTCTCCCAACTAGCTTTTATTTCCTGTTCGGTTTTACCTTCTTCTATTTGTTTTTGTAATTGTTTACCACCTACCAATTTGGTAAAATATGAAGTAAAAAAGTGCGCCTTCTCTGGGAATACCTTGTACATTTCTATTAGCCAATTTAAATTTATGACACCACGTTCGGGTATCTCATAATCTTTTAAATCAATCCCAAAACACACTTTATTTTTTAATGGTGGGTCGTCGCTCATCCCTGGTATGGCAACAGGTGTAAATGAATAATTGTATTTATTTTCCAAAGCCGGATGACCAATTTGCAAAAATGGATACTGCGTACCTCTGCCTAAACTAAACACAGTACCTTCAAACAAGCACACCGATGGATAAAGCAATATTGATTTTTCGGTATTTAAATTTGGTGAAGGGTTTATCGGTAGTTTATAACGCATGCTGTGGTTATAATTTGCAACTTTTATTACTTTCAATTTGCACTGCTCATGGTTTTTAAGCCAGCCTTCGCCATTCAGCATGCTTGCATATTCGGCTATAGTTAATCCGTGAACTATTGGGATAGGATTCAGTCCTATGAAAGATTTGTAACTGGTATCCAAAACAGGGCCATCAACATAATAACCATTGGGGTTTGGCCTGTCCAATATCATCAATTCCACATTATTTTCGGCACAGGCTTCCATTACAAATTGCAAAGTTGATAAGTAAGTGTAAAAACGGGCTCCCACATCCTGTATATCAAAAATCATCAAGTCTAGCCCTTCCATATCGGCAGCAGTTGGTTTATAATGCTTGCTTCCGTATAGCGAAATTACAGGCAGACCGCTTTTTGTATCAATGGCATTATTTATTTCCGTTCCATCACTTGCATTTCCTCTAAAACCATGCTCGGGTCCAAAAATTTTTTTTATTCTTATACCCAAGCTCAACAAACTATCCACACTTATTGTTTTATTTTTTCCGATGATGGAGGTTTGATTAACCACCATCCCAATGCGCTTACCTTGCAGGTAAGATATATATAAATTGGTTTGCTCAGCACCTGTTATAATTTCGGCCTTGTATTGGTAAATACTATTTGAATATTTTACAAAATGGTTCTTTTGCGCCGTTGTTTTGTTATAAAATATATGGAGGCTTAGTATAAATCCGAAAGCCAAAAAAAAATTTCGCATAAAATTGAATTTGCTTATTTATAAAAGTACAAGTTTTAACGACAAAACACGCATATTTGCGAAGGTACAAAAAATACTTAGCATTGAATTTATCATACTTTTTAGCCAGAAGGATATCATTTAAATCCAAACGCACTTTCTCAAAGCTGATAGTCCGTATCGCTATTATTGGTATTGCGCTCGGTTTGGGTATTATGATTTTAACACTAGCAATTATCCGAGGCTTTAAACAAGAAATCCGTGAGAAGATAAGGGGCTTTTCGGGCGATATGATGGTTGTTAAATATGATTTGAATAATTCATATGAAAATTCTCCATTTAAAAATGATAGCGTTTTTTTAAAAAAAGCCTTAAGCAATTCATCAATTTTAAAAGTAATGCCATTTGCCACAAAACCCGGCATTATAAAAGCGAATAGCGAAATTGAGGGAGTACTGCTAAAAGGTGTTGATAAAACTTACGACTGGACATTTTTCAAAAAAAGCTTATTATCAGGCAATGTGCTAAATTTTACAGACTCAACCGATGTAAAAAAGCAATTATTAATTTCGCAAACAATCGCTAATAGTTTAAAATTAAAAGTAGGCGATAAAATAATCATGTACTTTGTTCAGGAACCTTTACGCAGAAGACCATTTGTTATTAAAGGTATATTTAGCTTTGGTATTGAGGATGTCGACAAATCATATGTTATTGGCGATATGTCGCTTATTACCCGATTGAATAATTGGAATTCTGATGAAATTGGAGGTTATGAAATAAAAACCAACAATTTTAATCAGTTATCCCAAACAGAAGAAACTGTTAATGGGCTATTACCAAACAAACTAAAAGCTTATACTGTTATTGATACTTATCCGGCTATTTTTTCATGGCTCGATTTGCTGGATGGGAATGTAAATGTGGTATTAGGATTGATGATTATTGTTGCCGTAATAAATATGATTTCAGCTCTCCTCATCATGATACTTGAACGCACCAATCTAATCGGAATTATCAAGGCCATGGGTGCAAGTAACTGGGTTATTCAAAAAATATTTTTATATAACGCGATTTATTTAATTGCATTAGGAATGCTATTTGGGAATATATTTGGTTTAGGAATAGGTTTTTTACAACAACAAACTCATTTTCTAACTTTGTCAGAAGCTTCTTATTATATGAACTTTGTACCTATACAATTTGATTTATTTGATTGGTTATATGTAAATATAGGAACCGCAATTATTTGTACGCTTGTAATGCTAGGTCCCTCTATGCTGGTAACAAAAATTACTCCGGTAAAGGCAATTAGGTTCAAATAAACAAATGAGGTTTAAAATCAAAAAATATTTTTTTTGATCAATAACACCTACTTTTATAAATAATTTTAATTTACTTCGTTATTAGTACCATATCACATGAAGTAATGATGTTAAAAAACATTTAAATGCCGCATTTAACCAAGCAATCCTTATACCAATTTGCCTGTCTTTTGCTACTTGCAGGACTATTTAATTCATGCAAAGAGATTTTGCCAAAACCGACTGAAATTACAAGAATTCCTGTTGATACATCAAAAATAGATAGCTTGCGTTTGGTTGATTCATTGCCATCGTTCAACAGCCCGGTTGGTCTTGCTGTTGACGGTGTAGGAAATATATATGTGGCAGATTACGGAAATAACCTGATTCGAAAGATTACTTCCGGAGGTGTTGTAAGTACTTATGCCGGAAATGGAAATGAGGGGAATAGCAATGGTACAAATAATCTTGCCTCATTTAATTCGCCTACCGGAATTGCTATAGATGGTGCCGGAAATTTATATGTGGCTGATTCAGGTAATGATTTGATTCGTCAGATTACCAGTTCGGGCAATGTGTTAAATTTTGCCGGAGGCGATACTATTGTTGCCGAAAATGGCATTGGGCGTCATTCCTCCTTCTCATCACCAATAGGGATAACAATTGATGCAGGTGGAAACTTATTTGTTGCCGATGCAGGAAATAATTTAATAAGAAAAATAGCACCTGATAGCACTGTTACAACGTTTGCTACTAGTCCCTCCGGATTTGCCAATTTAATAAATAACCCTACTGGTGTGGCTGTCGACAATAAGGGGAATGTTTATATAGCCAATTACTTAAGCAACAATATTTTAATAAGCGATAATTTAGGCAATATCAACGTATTTGCAGGGAGTGGAAGTTTTGGCAATTCGAATGGTTCTCTAGCTACTGCAAGTTTTTATTACCCTAATAGCGTAGCCGTTGATAATAAGCGAAACATTATTTATGTAGCAGATGGGGTAAATAATTTGATACGCGAAATTACACCCGATGGTATGGTGAGTACCTTTGCTGGTAGTGGCAGGGCTGATATTATAGCCAATGGTAAAGGTACTAACGCGAGTTTTAATGGCCCCTCCGGATTAGCTGTTGACGCCGCGGGAAATGTTTATGTAGCTGATACCAATAACAACCTGATAAGAAAAATCACACCTGATGGTACAGTTTCAACAGTTGCTGGTAACGGGCATCAGGGGGCTCATAATGGTAAAATGCTTGCTAGGGTCAAAAAAATGCTTGTCAATTCCAGCCATAAAAACACAGTCAAAATATTCAACAAGCATAGGTTTTAGCTTATCTTTTTATACCAGTTTTTCTTTTTTAAAATGCTATTCAAAACAAACTTTGTTTTAAATTAGGTGTTTAAAAAAATCGTTAAAAACTTAATAATGAATATTTCAGAAAATACCATTTTAATTACCGGGGGCACTTCAGGTATAGGTTTAGCCTTTGCCGAAGAGTTTATAAAAAATAATAATACGGTAATCATTACTGGCCGGCGTCTTAATAGGTTAGAAGCAATCAAAAAAAGATTTCCTGAAATGATTATTAAACATTCAGATGTTGGAAACAACAATCAAAGACTCGAATTGGCTTCTTGGGTGCATGAAAATTATCCGCACCTAAACCTGTTTATAAATAATGCGGGAATCCAGTTAACAACAGATTTAACCAAACCTTGCGATACTGATAGGGTAAGTTTGGAGGTTGAAACCAATTTTATAGCTCCGGTACATTTAGCAAGCCTTTTTGCACCAATTGTGGCTAAAAACAATAATGCAGCGATAATTAACATAACCTCAGGTTTAGCTTTTGTTCCCATCGCTTTTATGCCTGTTTATTGTGCCACCAAAGCAGCCATGCATTCATTAACCCTTTCCTTACGTCATCAATTAAAAAACCTAGGAGTTAAAGTTTTTGAGATTGCTCCACCTGCTGTTGATACCGAACTTGGTCATGATCGTCGGGAAGACAAAAACCAATCGCACGGAGGCATCCCGGTAGCCGAGTTTATAGAGGGCGCGATGTTAGCCATTAAAAACGACCAATTTGAAGCACCCATAGGCATGGCAGTTGGCTTACGAACCAAAGGCGATCAGTTATTTGAGCAAATAAATAGTCAATTCTAATTTAAAAATACCAAAATTTAATACATTTACATGGATATATCTAGGATTTCAGGATAAAATTTGAATAAAAAAATCAATTTTTAATAGATATTTTTAAGAATGATTATATTTTAGTTATTAGTTTTAATAAAAATTACAAATAAATGTGTTTTTTGTTCTATTTATAAAATAGTAGCTAAAAATGAGTAGCTTTCTATAATTAAATTACAATATTTAATAGTTTAGTCGCATTTATTTATAATTTTATCAAAAAAAATAACAAAATATTCTTTAATATATAAAAACACTTCCTAAATTACGTTTTTTAAATTAACTGATTATCTATTTTATTAATGAAGAGGTTTATTTATGCAGGAATCAGCTTATTTTGATAAATATAAGGCCATAAATGGCGTTTGGGACGAAATGTATGGGGCCGATTCAAAGGTTCGCGATCATTATCGTAAGGTGATTGAATATATTTCTGGCGAATCGGCCGATGACCTCAACAAAAAAGAGGAGCTGGCGAAACGCCTGTTCATGAGTCAGGGTATTACCTTCACCGTATATAATAGTGGCGAAGGCATTGAAAAAATATTCCCCTTCGATATTATCCCCAGAATTATCACCGCGCCCGAGTGGGAATTTGTTGAAAAAGGGATTAAACAACGTCTTACTGCCCTCAACCTCTTTTTAAAGGATGTTTACAACAACCAGTTCATCGTAAAAGATGGTATCGTACCTATTGATATGATTTACTCCTGCCCGCACTTTTTACGGGAGATGTATCAATTGCAGGTACCTTATGATATTTATGTGCATATTTCGGGTATCGACCTTATACGTGACTTCGATGGCACATTCTATGTATTAGAAGATAACCTGCGTACCCCTTCGGGCGTAAGTTATATGCTTGAGAATCGGGAAATTACAAAACGATTATTTCCAGATTTATTGCCAAAATGTGGGGTTAGGAGCGTAACGGAATATCCTACCATTTTGTACAAAAACCTTTTGGCCTTATCGCCAAGGCAAATATCAAACCCAACCATTGTACTATTAACTCCGGGTATTTACAATTCAGCCTATTTTGAGCATACTACACTAGCCAGGTTAATGGGTGTTGAATTGGTAGAAGGGACCGACTTAGTGGTAAATAACCACAAAGTGTATATGAAAACCACCACTGGCCTGCAACAGGTGGATGTAATTTACAGAAGGGTTGACGATGAATACCTCGACCCACTGGTGTTTAATCCTAGCAGTATGTTAGGTGTTGCTGGTATAATGGGTGCTTATAGAAAAGGCAATGTGGCCATAGTAAACGCTGTAGGAACAGGTGTTGCCGATGATAAGGCTATTTACACTTATGTGCCAGATATGATACGTTATTACTTAAATGAGGAGCCCCTCCTAAAAAATGTACCCACCTATCAGTTAGGAAATACTGACGAGCGTGAGGAAGTTTTTGCCAACCTGAATAAAATGGTGATTAAAAAAACTAATGGAAGCGGAGGGTATGGTATGCTAATGGGGCATGCGGCAACCGAAAAGGAAATGGAGGATTACAAACTGGAAGTGTTAAAAGATCCGCGTAATTTTATTGCACAGCCAACTATCAGTCTTTCGGCGGCACCTTGCTACATGCAAGGCGGCTTGCATCCACGCCGGGTTGATTTAAGACCTTACGCGCTTTTCGGGCCTGATGGTATTGAAATTGTTCCCGGCGGACTTACAAGGGTAGCTTTGAAAGAGGGCTCGCTAGTGGTAAATAGTTCGCAAGGCGGTGGCAGTAAAGACACCTGGGTGCTAGCTTAATTAGGAAAAATTAGAAGTTCGTCTAGCTCATTTTATCAGACAAAAATATTGAAATTTAGTAAATTGTAATTTAAAGGCATGTTAAGTAGGGTAGCAGCAAGTTTTTATTGGTTAAGCAGATACATTGAACGTAGCGACGGTATGCTCCGAATGCTAAAAATAAATTATGCCTCATCGCAGGATACCATTAAGGAATTTACTTGGGAACCCGTGATTCGAATTTTTGCAGGATCGGACGAGGAGGAAGCTACAAAGCTCGAAAACAACAGCAGATCGGTTTTAAAGTATATGGTGGTTGGTAAAAGCAATTCAAACTCCATCCTCAACATCATTACCCTTGCGCGCGAAAATGCCCGGGGGGTACAAGAGCATATTCCGAAAGATTTATGGCAATGTTTAAATGAATATTATCATACTGTAAAAGATGCCCGACTTGAAAAAGCCTTGCTGCGCGAAGACCCGATTGGTGTATTGGATGTTCTGATAAAACAAGTTATGCTTTATTATGGTACCGCCGAAATTACCATGGAACGTGGCGAAGGACGTAGCTTTATGAATATAGGTAAATACCTGGAACGAGCCATACAATCAGTTGATATTTTGGATACCAAGTTTGGCTCGGTTAATGACAACCCCGATTTATTGACAGATACTACTTATTGGAAACATTTATTGCTATCATTAGGTGGGTATGAATTGTATTTAAAAACTTATCGTGAAGGTTTTGAGGCTTCAAATATTTTAGAGCAAGTGGTGCTCAATACCGATTTTCCGCGCTCCGTTATCTATTCGGTCAACAACATTCAACGTTATTTTGAAAGACTAAAGAACGAAAGTAACCATGATGATTTCAGAGACATGTCGTTCAAGATTGGTCGCCTGCAAAGCCGAATTAAATACAGTTCGGTAAGTAGTATTGAGCAAGAAGGTATTAATATCTTTTTAAGTCAAATCAGAAAAGAGCTTTACGGAATTGGCAATTCGCTGAATGAACATTACTTTGCCCATTCATAAATCTACCTTTATAAATAAATATTATTGGTATTAGCATAGTAAAAATATATTTGCAATCATAACCGCAAAACAACAAGATGCCCGAATTTGAAATACAACATATTACCAGATATAGTTATGAAAGCCCGGTACGTGATAGTGCCAACCAAATCATACTCTTCCCGATAAAGGACGAATATCAGGAATTGCAAAAGCAAGAACTCACTATAAGCGGCAACCCTGTGGTTGATACTTATATTGATTATTATGGCAATGAAGTTGGTAGTTTTACCATCCGAGAGCCTCATTTAGTTTTAACCATCAACTCGAAAATATGGGTTACTACCAAACACCGCAGCCTGCCCGAAACTGAAATATTCCCCTCTCAACAATGGGAAGACCTTAAAAGGCTGCAGTTTGTTGTTCCTTATATTGATTTTTTGCGGCAAGAATATTTTCAAGGCATTGATGAACTAAGAGCTATTGTAAACCAGATTTGGGTAGAAAATGATGGCCCTTATCAAGTTGCTTTGCGCTTTTGTAAATATGTTTACGAAAATTTTAATTATATAAAGGGAGTTACTACTGTTGAAACAACGCTTGATGAAATTTGGAAATTAAAAGCGGGTGTTTGTCAGGATTTTGCCCATATTTTGATGGAAATGCTACGAATGGTGCAAATCCCTGCACGATATGTGAGCGGTTATATATGCTCAAGCAAAAGCGAAATGCGCGGCGAAGGGGCTACCCATGCCTGGACCGAAGCCTACATACCCGAATATGGTTGGTTAGGCATTGACCCTACCAATAACTGCGTAGCTAATGAAAACCATGTACGTTTGGCAGTAGGTCGTAATTTTTCCGATTGTTCGCCTGTTAAAGGGGTATATAAAGGCTCATCAAACCATAAATTGGAAGTGGCTGTTTCTGTTGACCATGAAAATGCATTAAACAACAACAACGAAACCATTATTAACGAGGCACATGCCACCACCAAGGTAACTGATTTTACTAAAAACAGTTACCAGCGGTATATGGAAATTATCCAACAACAGCAGCAACAGCAATAATTAAATTTTACTAACCACGGCCATCAAGTCATCCATGGAAGGCGCTTTTTCAAAAGTTTTGGTTAGGATTCCTTTTTTATCATAAATAGCTATATAGGGGGTTGTTTTAATTTGATAAAATTTTTGCATAGCATAGGTATAACCTTCTGTACCCACTATAAAGTTAGGATATTTTTTTAACCCATATGTCTTATAAAAAGCTTGGATAGACTTTAGTTGCACGAAGGATATCATTACCACCTGCACCCCTTTTAATTTTTCAAAGTGAGGCTTCATCTCATCCATTAGATGCTGGCAATGGCTACAATCGGGCGAGAAGTAAATAATCATTACGGGCTTGTTTTTCTTTAAGTTAGCCGATCCAATATTTACACTATCGGTATTTAAAATTTTGTAGGGAGGTATGGTAGCTGGTGGTGTAAAGTTTTGAGCATTACTGCAACCAAACATAATCAGTGCTACAAATAATAAAAGTAATTTTTTCACAAGTTCTATTTTATATTTTATAAATTATATTAAGCTTCCAACAATTCCAATTGCCATGTTATCTGTTCTTCTGTTACCGGGTATAACGCAGCGTAACGTATGGTATTATATACATCTTCAAATAAACCCGGATAATTGCCCAACGGGGCTTTCAACCATTCTATAATTTTATGGTTATATTGATCTATAATGGTTAATTTCCCTTCACTTCCATCAGGTTCAACCCCATAACCGGGCTCATTAGGCATCATACCGCCATCCAATTGCTTTTCCTGCACATCTGATCGGTCTTTTACAAAACTCCCGTTTGTGCCATGTACAACAAAACCTGGTAAATTTTCGGCAGTAAGTAAGCTCGATGTTAAATATACATTTAGTTGATTAGGAAACTTTATATGAAAATTAAAATAATCGGCAACTTCCGAATTTTCTCTGTAAATACCAACGGTTTTGGTAAAACTAAGTGGCTTGCCAAATAAACAAATAGCGTTATCAATTAAATGCGAACCCAAATCGTAAACCAAACCGTTGGCAGGAGTGCTGGCTGTTTCTTTAAATTTTTTAGGCCCAATTTCACGTTTATATCTGTCAAATCTTAAGCTAACTTCAATCAGTTGGCCCAGTTTGCCGCTTTCAATTACCTCTTTCATCAACAAAAAACCGCTGTCCCAACGTCGGTTATGGTATACCATTACATTTCTGTTTACTTTTCGAGCCAATTCGAAAATTTTTTTTACTTCCGCAACGGTGGCAGCGGCAGGTTTCTCAAGCAATACATGCTTGCCAGCATTTAAAGCCTGCATCGTATAATCAAAATGGGTATTATTTGGTGTATTAACTATTACCAATTCAATTTCATTATCCGCAATTAAATCATCAACCGCTTGATAGCTTATAACTTCGGGGTATCTGGCATTGGCTTTCTTTTCATGCCTTTCAACGATGGCCCTAAATTTAAAATGTGGGTTGGTACTTATAAAGGGGGCGTGAAATATCCTTCCCGACATACCATACGATAAAATACCAGTTATTATTGGCTTTGACATCTCAGTCATAAATACAATCTTGTTTTTACTTAGTTAAATTCCTTCAGAAATTAAATTTTACTATAAAGCTAGCTAAATTTTACAAAACCCGAAGTGTTTTTTATTTCTTAATAACAAAACCAAGCTATTTTATTGATATTTCACTATAAAACCTATATACGTACTTCCAAAAAAAAGCATGGTAATTACTTACTCTTTTATTGTTGTTATAACTAAAAAAGTTTGTTTTGTAACAATTTCAACAATATTATGAACTAAATTATGTACAACGCATTTTAATATTTATATTTATGAATAATCTAAAAAGAGCAATTTGTATAAATATTTTTGTTTAACTTTAGACATATTTCAAGGGTGAATTTATATCAAGTGAAAGACAGAATACTAACTATTCTGAAACTTAATTTAATTGTTTGTTTAAAACTTATAGACTAAATATAATGGGACAAGCAGACAAATCTATTAGTGTTTTACTGGTTGATGATGATGAGATAAACAATTTCATCTCCATCAAACTGATAAAAAAAACACTCCTCAATACAGATATTAAGGCTTGCCTCAATGGCAAATTTGCAATCAATCAGCTAAGCGAAATTCATAACAAGCAGCCAGATTTGTTGCCTGACTATATTTTGCTCGATATTAATATGCCGGTAATGAATGGCTGGGAATTTTTGGAAGAATTTGAGCGATTAAAAATTGACCCTGAAGGTAAAATAAAAATTTACATCGTTTCTTCTTCCGTATTTAGTAATGATATCAATAAATCAAGGTTATTTGAATTGGTGACTGATTTTATATCCAAGCCACTTAATGTTGAAAAGTTACGACATTTGTTTAAGCACGAATACTCAAACTAAAGGTTCAACCTTAAAGGCGTTATCAACATAAATAACGTTTCCAACACTCAACTTTTTGGCATGGTAAAATAAGCATGTATACCCTTCTTCGGCAGCCATTTTTCCATACTGTTCCCTTAAAGCCATTGCCTTCCGGCCGTCAAAATCATATTTGGCAACAAATTTCCTAATCAATTGCTCTGGCTCTGGCAATTCATCTCCCCCAAAAAAGCATTTATCATCCCCATCCTCTAAATAAAATACCTGATGGTATATAGAATGGCCTCCGGATAGTTCAAACTTGATACCATCTTTCAAAACGCCATCCCCATCTACAAAATTGATATTGGCTGTTTTATCTAATGCTTCAAAAATTTCTTTATGGTATGATGATGATTTTCCTTGCATTGCTACCTCCCATTCCTTTTTCTGTATTACATGCTCGGCTCGTATAAAACTGGCTTGCAGTTTTCCGTTATGCTCCATCACTAAACCTCCCGAATGATCGTAATGGAGGTGAGACATGAGTACCAAACTTACCTCCTCAGGCTCAAACCCAGCATTACGTATGTGCTGGTGTATAATCAATTCGCCCGAAGTATTTTGGTATCCCAACCCTGTATCAAACAAAATCAAATCGGAACTGGTTTTTACTAAAAATGGACTAACATGAATAAAAATAGAGGCTGGTCGATCCTTAGGACTATCAATTTCAGGGTTAAAGGGAATGAATTTTTTTGTGGCGTCAACAGAATAAGAGCCTTCGCCCAGTACATAAATTTCCATTTATTATTTTTTCAAAACTTTAATTTTTAAAATGCGGTTTTTCCTGTTAAACGGCTAAAATTCTGGTATCCTGCATTTTAAAACCTTCTTATCAAACAAAATATTATTTGCTATATATTTACCAGTTAAAGCAATAAAGATATGAATAAACGCTGGTTGGTGAGCCCCCCTGTTGATATTATTACAAGCGAACAATTAGCATCTGATTTAAGTATTGACCTTGTTTTAAGTAATTTATTGATAAGTAGGGGTATCAATACTTTTGAAGAGGCTCGCCTATTTTTTCGACCCGACGAGCTGCACCTACATGACCCTTTTTTGATGGCCGATATGGAGAAAGCGGTATTACGTGTTGAACAAGCAATCAATAACAACGAAAAGGTTTTGATTTATGGTGATTATGATGTGGATGGTACCACCGCAGTTGCTTTGGTTTATAGCTTCTTTAAAAAATATTGCCCCTTTTTGGAGTATTACATCCCCGACCGCTATTCCGAGGGTTATGGAATATCCACAAAAGGGATTGATTATGCCGCTGAAAATGATTTCAAACTTATAATAGCGCTCGATTGCGGTATCAAATCGGTTGATAAGATTGACTATGCCAATGCTTTAGGTGTAGATTTTATTATTTGCGACCACCATTTACCTAGCGACCAACTACCCGCCGCTGTAGCGGTATTAGACCCTAAAAGACCCGATTGCGAATACCCTTATAAAGAATTATCAGGATGCGGAATAGGATTTAAACTGATTCAGGCTTATGCCGAAAAAAACGACATCAGATTTGAGGAAGTTAGTCATTATATTGATTTGGTTGCCATTAGTATAGCTTGCGATATTGTACAAATAACCGGCGAAAACCGTGTGCTGGCTTCCATGGGTTTAACCAAAATTAATAACAACCCTTGTGTAGGCGTAAAAACCTTAATGGAAGTTGCTGGTAAGGGCTCAACATACACCATTAGCGATGTGGTTTTTTTATTGGGGCCTCGCATCAACGCCGCTGGTCGTATTGATGATGCCAAACATTCCGTTGCGCTATTAATTGCAACCGATGAGGCCGAAGCAACCGAAAAAAGTTGGCTGATAAATGTAAAAAATACCGAACGCAAAGGGCACGACTTGCAAATTACCGATGAGGCCTTAGGCATGATTGATAGCAATCAAATACTGATTGACCGCAAAACCACGGTAGTTTACAACGAAAACTGGCATAAAGGAGTTGTAGGCATTGTAGCATCGCGCCTTACCGAAAAATATTACCGTCCTACCATTGTACTCACCAAATCGAACGGATTGATTGCCGGGTCGGCTCGTAGCGTGGTTGGCTTTGATTTGTATGCGGCACTTTGCGAATGCACTGAACTTATGGTACAATTTGGGGGACATAAGTACGCGGCCGGACTTACCCTTGAACCCGAAAACATGGAAGCCTTTGCCAACCGTTTTGAGGAAGTGGTAAGCAACACCATATTGCCCGAACAATTGATACCCCAAGTACTTATTGATGCCGAATTACGTTTAAGCCAAATAACACCCAAGTTTTACCGGGTTTTAAACCAATTTGCACCATTTGGGCCAGGCAATATGGCTCCGGTATTTATTACCAAAAATGTTTACCTAGTTGGCACAGCAAGTATTGTTGGGTTAAACCACCTAAAAATGACAGTTATACAAGAAGATGCGCCGGGTTTTAGTTGTATAGCGTTTAATCAGGCCGAATACATCACAAAAATTAAAAAAGATGTTCATTTTGATATTTGTTATACCATTGAAGAAAATGTTTGGCAAGAAAAAAGAACCATACAACTAAACATAAAAGGGATTAGATTTGAAGAAATTTAATTTGTCGACTAGACTCGTATTG
Organism: uncultured Mucilaginibacter sp.; assembly: GCA_903891475.1. Lineage (GTDB taxonomy): Bacteria > Bacteroidota > Bacteroidia > Sphingobacteriales > Sphingobacteriaceae > Mucilaginibacter. The sequence continues at coordinate 114,900 of CAITEP010000021.1, read as the reverse complement.
AATTAAATTTTATACATACCATTAAACTGATTAGAAGTGATATTAAGGGCCGATAACTTATTAAAAAAATATAAACAACGCACCGTTGTAAACGATGTTTCGTTCAATGTGGCACAAGGCGAGATTGTGGGTTTACTTGGACCTAATGGAGCTGGTAAAACCACCTCTTTTTATATGATAGTTGGGCTGATAAAACCCAATGAGGGTAAAATATTTTTAGATGATGAAGATATTACAGGCGACCCAATGTATCGCCGGGCTCAAAAAGGCATAGGCTACCTGGCTCAGGAAGCCTCTGTTTTCAGGAAACTCACGGTGGAGGATAACATCAAGGCGGTTTTAGAAATGGGCACGATGCCCAAAGACAAGCAAGCCGAAAAATTAGAACAGCTGATTGATGAGTTTAGTTTACACAAGGTACGCAGAAACCGAGGTGATTTGCTTTCGGGAGGAGAACGTCGCCGAACTGAAATTGCCCGTGCACTTGCAGCCGAACCCAATTTTATTTTATTAGACGAACCGTTTGCAGGTGTTGACCCTATCGCTGTGGAAGAAATTCAGGCAATGGTAGCTAAGTTAAGACATCGTAATATTGGTATTTTGATTACCGACCATAACGTACAAGAAACACTTTCAATTACTGATAGAGCATATTTGCTGTTTGAAGGTAAAATACTCGAATCGGGTGTACCCGAAGTTTTGGCCGAAAATGAAATGGTACGAAAAGTTTACCTTGGTAATAATTTCGTGCTAAAAAGAAAAGTATTTCCAAATACAACCAAATAAATAACAAAAGTAAACACCCGTGACCATCTTTAACTCCGTTTTCACTTGGTTTATGAAAAAGCGAATCCATCAAATTGAGCTTTTTATGAAATACCCTAACGAGGTACAAGAAGAATGGTTTGAGCAACTCGTATCGGGTGCTGAAAATACCGAGTGGGGTAAAAAATATGGCTACAAAAGCATTGTAAACCTTCACCAGTTTAAAGAAAGGGTACCCATCCAAAATTATGATTCCCTAAAACCTTATATTGAACGCATGCTCAAAGGTGAGCAAAATATTTTATGGCCTTCAGAAATTCGCTGGTTTGCAAAATCATCAGGCACTACTAATGACCGCAGCAAATTTATCCCGGTAAGTGAAGAAGCGTTGGAGGAATGCCATTTTAAAGGTGGTAAGGATTTACTAACCATATACTTTAATAACCAGCCCGATTCAAAAATGTTTACGGGCAAAATATTGACGTTAGGGGGTAGTCATCAAATTAGTCAGCTTGGCGCCGATACCAGCTATGGCGATTTATCGGCAGTGTTGATGAAAAACCTGCCTTTGTGGGCCGAGTTTCACCGCACCCCGCATTTGGATATTGCGCTTTTAGAAAATTTTGAAGAAAAAATTGAAAAAATTGCCCAAATAACCAAGGATGTAAACGTAACCAGCCTTAGCGGTGTACCCACCTGGAACCTCATTTTATTTAAGAGAATATTAGAGATTACTGGCAAAAAGAACCTGCTGGAAATTTGGCCAAACCTAGAGATGTATTTTCACGGTGCAGTAAATTTTACCCCATACAGGGAGCAATTTAAGAAGTTGATTCCTAATGAGGAGATGTATTACCTTGAAAACTACAATGCTTCGGAAGGATTTTTTGGCATACAGGATACCCGAGAACCAGGCGAAATGTTGCTGATGCTTGATTATGGTATTTTTTATGAATTTTTGCCATTGGAAGACATCGGCTTAGAAAACCCCAAAACACTCACTTTGGATGAAGTAGAACTGGGTAAAAACTATGCCCTCATTATCAGCACTAATGCCGGACTTTGGCGTTACATGATTGGCGACACCATTCGCTTTACCTGCCTCTCCCCTTTCCGTATCCAAATTACCGGGCGAACCAAACACTTCATCAATGCCTTTGGCGAGGAAGTAATTATTGACAATGCCGAACGTGCACTTGAGGAAGCCTGTCAGCAAACTGGTGCTATTTTACACGAATATACAGCAGGCCCTGTTTACATAAAGGATAACGAAAGCGGCGCCCACGAGTGGATCATAGAATTTGAGAAAAAGCCTGCCGAATTTGAACGCTTCGTTGATATTTTAGATGAAACTTTAAGACGCATCAATTCTGATTATGATGCTAAACGATTTAAAGACCTCGCCTTAAAAAGACCCATTGTACGAATGGCATCTAGAGGCACATTTTTTAATTGGATGAAAGAAAGGGGTAAAATTGGCGGTCAGCATAAGGTACCTAGGTTGGCTAATAACCGGGAGTATTTGGACACTATATTGAAAATGATGGAGCCTGTAACAGTTTGAAAATTATAACCTTACTCTCAAATTAATAAAGATTCAAAAATATCACATACAGTAATACATTAACAATCCATAACATGTGCAATAGTGGTTATTGCTAAAAATCTCCATTTTTTTGTATTTTAATTTTGGATATTTTTTTTGATTTTTTGAGGTTATGTACTATCTTTACAAGCGTGATGTACATAATATCAATATGTTACAATAGCGACTTTAGAATTTATTGCCTAAAAAAAAATTATAATTTTTTGAGCAACAGCCTAAAAACCTAAACTTATAAAATAAACCATTGAAAAAATATTTACTCATTTCATTTATTTTATTTCCGTTTATTTCGGCAGCTGCTGTTTTAAAGCACGATACCATTCCCTCAATTCCTTATGATGTTGTTCCAAAAAACAAGAAAAAGATTCCCAAATTCCGACCAACCATTATTCCTGTAAAAGAAACCGATACCAACTCTTTTAAAATTGCCTTACAAGTATTTGGAGGAACTCAAGGTCTTGGTGGAGATTTACGATTGGGTTTAGTACGTAAATTATCATTGCGCGTGGGTTCGGCCTATACCCCTTTAACTTACCTTGGCAACATACATGCCTCCGGGCTAGTGGTTAATTATAGTATAAAAGCTAATTTTTTAAACTTTCATTCCTGGTTAGACTTTGCACCTTTTAATCATGCCCAAGGTTTCAGAATGGTTGGTGGTATGGCTTATACCTACCGAGGCCTGCTAAACACCAATATTATACCATCAGGTAGTTATACGCAAGGCAATTATGTAATTACCGGAGCCGATATTGGGCAGCTAAATATTGGTCTTACCCTAAAAGGTTTTGCGCCATATATGGGTCTAGGATTTGGGAAAAGTTTTCCAAATCATTTTTTTAATATAAATTTGGATTTGGGTGCCTATTACGTAAACGCGCCAACAGTTAAAATATCCGGGACTAACTTATTGAGCGATAATTATCTACTAGAACCCAAAGTAAACGATAATTTAAAAGATTATAGATGGGTGCCCGTTTTACAACTAAATTTTAATTTCAGAATTAAATAAAATATTAAAAATGAATAGGATTACTAACTTAATAAACAATCCGTTTAAAGCCTTGATGATATGCATGTTGGCTGGGGTTGTTTTATTTAGTACTTGTAAAAAACCTACCGATGGGGTAAGTTTAATTATCAATCTCAAATCATTGGTAAAAGCGCCAACTTTGGTTGCCTTTATTAATGCCAGCGGTAAAGCAGGTTCTTCATTGCCTTCAAGTTTTGCTGTTACCATTGGTGGACCAGATGCCGAATTGGTACAAACTGATATTGGTAAACATAATTTTGTAGTCAGCAACGGGCTTTTAGCTATTTCACTTAGTAAAGATGCTGCACCATCAGTAAGTAAGCCAGTTACCTTTTCAATCAATGCAAATATCCCGGGTTATGCCCCTGTGTCAAGAACCATTACTATTAGTTATGATAGCCTTTATGTGCAAACCATACCTGTATTTGATATTAATAACCCGGTTCAAGGCCTAAGCTCGCTTAGCGCAACTACTAATTTAAGTAGCAATATTACTAATATTAGCACCTTACTCTCTACAATTCTATCCGATGCTAGTAGCAAACCTGCTTCCATTACTATTGATGCGGGCACACAATTTTTTGATATTTCGGCCAATAGCATCAATGCCAGTTCGCTACAAACCAACTTGGCGTATGCTGGTTTATTAAATAATATTTCGGCTATTTTAAGTAGTGCTGGTTTGCAAACCAATAATGCCATTGGTACAAATGGAACACTGATAAACGGTATGGTGAACTTTAAGTCGGCCGCTTTACTTAACATAAACATGACGGCTGGCAACACAACTGTAAAATCATTTTCAAAGCCTTTAACAGCCAATTTAGAGTTAGCCAAAACACAAACCAATTATACCACCGGAAAATTAGTAGTGGCTGGCGATACCATACCTCTTTGGAGCCAAAACGAAAATACGGGGCAATGGAAATATGAAGGTGTAGCCAATGTGGTAAAAAACACCGATGGTAACTTGGCAGCAAGCTTTAAAATTACCCACCTCTCTAACTGGGCATTGTTATATACGGTACCAAATCCTGATTATATACCGGCACAAGGCAATATCAGTATAAATTGTACCGATAAAAATTTAGTGGTTTACCCTAATATGTGGGTGCAGTTTAATGATGTAACCGATCCAACGCTAAGTACCAACTTATACGTGACGGATGGAAAATTATCAGGATATTTAATAAACGGGCATACCTACATTGTAAATACCATTTATAATGGCAGCACCTACTCAAGCGGACAATTTACAGCATCCCGAAATACCATCCCACCAATAACAGGAAGCGACTTTAGCTTTAATGTTGAGTATAAACCCGACCCGGCAAGTGCCAACCATGTAAATACCCTGTTTTTTACAGGTAGTATTTCGGGAGCGTGTAATTAGAGAGTAGGAGTTAAGAATGGGGTTAAGTAGTTTGATTAGGTAATAAATGAACCTATTTTCTAAAAAATTTTCGTTCTAATCTTTTATTTTAGGGTCATAGGAATCGGATGGCAAAAATAAGCTACCTTAACTACAAACCATAATTTATGTATGGAAAAGCCGAAATAGAACCTGATATGACACAGAAGAAATCCATATACTTCCTTTCTATCATCGCAGTATCTATAGCCATAATTTCAATATTTATGGCAACTGAATTTACTTTTATACAAAAAAAGTATATGATTGCATTTCATAGAAGTGGTCTAGTAGGTACCTATTATAAGAATGGTAAACTAAATGGAGAAATTGAACTTTATGAAAATGGTAAAATAACCCGTAAGGCAACTTTTAAAAATGGACTCATAAATGGTTGGGCAATTTATTATTATCCTAATGGCTTAATAAAGAGAAAATATTTTGCTAAAAACGATATAAAGAATGGTATTGAATATAGCTATTTTGAGGATGGAAAAATCAATATGAAGCGAACCTATAAAGACGGGAAAAAGGAAGGCTCTGAAATAATATATTATCGAAATGGAAAAGTTGACCGAACTTTATTTTATAAAAACAACAACGCCAATGGAATAGAACATGCATACTATGAGGATGGAAATTTAAAATATACCAGAAATTGGTTGAATAGTAAACCTTATGGAGATTTTTATTATTACTTTAAGAACAAAATAATTAGTCTTTATCAAACCTATGACATTTTTGGTAATAGATTTTATCTAATCAGATATGATTCATTTGGAAATGTAACAAAGAGACTAGGGTACATGTTTAGTGCTCAAACCTATACAAAAGTAAAGGATTCCATAATATTATTACAAACTCGTCATACATACAAATCAATAAATGATTTGTATGTAACAATAGCCCACCCACCAGAAGTTACAGGTAAAATTACCATTCTAATTAATAATAATGATCGAGCTGATTTTATTTTATTGGATAAAAACACCAATTACATTAAAAAAGCTTTTGATCATAAAGGAACTTATCATATAGAGATTTTAGTAAGTTTTATTTCTGATGACCTTAGCTCTGATAAAACTTCAGGGGAATTGACTATCAAAAAGGAATAAATAACCTATAGATCTATTTATAAAAATTTAAACAAATTTTTTTTGATGATATAAATTAAAAATGAATATTCTTTTATAATAGTATGCCCCAAATTAAAAGCAATAGTTCCAAATTCAGGATTTACAATTTCCATTTTACGGAAAAAAAGCCACCAAATATTTCATAAAAACCTTAATAAGTACTATGAAAAAGGCAATCTTATTCCATTAATTAAAAAGTGTAACAATTACATCCTTTTTAATTTTTAATTGTCTTAAACTGGGGAATGGTTTTATTTTTGCAGTATCATATTTATGGATTCCAAAACATTCGAGGCTTTTTTAAAAAGAAGGAAAACAAAGAATTTATTGGTTGATACGAATGATGACTGGCCACTGAAAGTTATTGAATTTATAACAAATATTAGGGATTGGCTTACTCCATTTGAGGAAAAAGGGTTATTAACAATTAAGGAAGAAAAGATGGCTGCCAATGAAACCTTTTTTTACAATTCTGAAAACACTAAAAGAATTATTTTACAAATTGACTCATCGGTATCTATCATTTTGGAGCCAATTGGAAAGTACAAACAAAAAAGGTATAACCGTATTGATATGATTGGGCCAAATAATACCATATCAATTGTTTATAGTAAAAAACATAAATGGATGTTTAGAAATACCCTTCCGGTTATTGAATATGAAATAATAACAAAGGAGACTTTTTTGAATGCCATTTACCATTTAAGTAATCAACAAAAGTTTTATTGATAATTGTTTTACTACTTGTAATTTGGCTCATAATCTTAAAATGTCCACTTGAACTTTTTGACCCCCTAAAATCCCCCAAAATGTCTATTACACTCCATTAACTAATTTTTTTACACTATTTGGCATAAAGTTTTCTACTTTTCATCTAAGTAATTTTTCATGAATTGAACATATTGTTAAAATAGTTATTCAAAAAAAAGCAATATTTTGTTAAAAAACTTTGAGTTTATAAATAAAGCCCAAATCTGTTTTATGAGTTTATAAACAACAATTAAAATTAGTGGAAGTAAAATAAACTTTAGGGCAGTATGATACATCTCATTTTTATAATTACTTTCATTGTCAATATCTACCCAAATTATTGAATTATAAAACCGAAGTTCATCTTTAGTAATAAATATTTCGCTTATATAAGTAGAAATTTTGTTTATTAAGGAAAGTTTTAAATAATGCTTGGCTGCCGTTGTATCTTCAATTTGTATTACAAATTGACTCTCATTATATCCATATTTAATAATCTTATTGATTTTGATATATTTTCCTTTAACATGATAAGTATCTCCTTTGGAAATAGAGAAACCTTTTTCATCGGTTAAAGAAAAACCACCTCCATAATCCGGGTTGTAGTCGGTTTTGATATTGAATGGCAATAAATTATAAATTTTTAGATCATTCCTTCCAACGAAAAAAAGCTGCTTATCTAAAAAATAAAATATGGAAAGAAGCAATAAAATAATGGGCGTTAATATCCTGATTATTTTCATAAATGATTTTAGAATAAGTAAAAACAAAATTAACTATTTACTTTGTATTTAAAAGTACTTTTAAATTTTTTACTATATCCTAATCCCCAAATAACAATACTAGATTTGTTAATTTTTTTCTCCCCCCCTGTATCATTTCATTTTTACCGCTCGTAATGTATTTATAAAACAACCTTAAAAAATGAAAAGAGCAGTATTAATTTTTACCTTATTAGTAGCAATAGGATTTGTGGCTTGCAAAAAAGTGGACATGAATAATTCCAATGCAAATAATCCGAATTATAGCAATGTTAAAAACACGTTTGCCGGTTTAAAGAAAAGCGATAGCTTAACAAGCAGCCTCTTTGGTAAATGGGAATTAACCAAACGCTACGGCGGCAATATTTTACCAGCCGACTTCCCTGCCGGAAATGGTAATACTTATCAATTTAATAGCGACAGTACTTACAAGCATTACCAAGATGGTGCCTTGAACGATAACGGTGTCTTCCATATAGTTAAAAGCGCAATAAAATTTGATACGGTAGCTTATAATGTTATTTACTTCAACAATGATAATTCACTTTTTGCAAGTTCAATTATTACCATAAATAGCAACCAACTGACACTTGCCCCCTTGATGCCCGATTTTGCCCGTACTGTTTATAATAAAACTGGCAATTAAGCAACAACTTATAACAAAATAAACCTACCTCCTTAACATAGTTTGCCCTATACACTAACCAAAATGGTCGGCCCCTCGCGATGAGGAACCGACCATTTATTTTTTAAGGCATTTCAGTCACAAAATTTAAACATTCAACCTACCATTCACTAAATCTAACTCAATCAACCATTCACTAAAGAACAACAACTCACCAACCCCTAATACTTCCCCACTATCACTTTATAAAATCCATCCAAATTTAAGTACACATTGGCCAAATCCTTCAACTCATCCGGACTAACCGTTTTTACAATATGTACGTAATTATCGTAATAGCTATAATCTAACCCGGCAAAGTATAAATTCTTAAACTTATCGGCGTGCGAGAATACATTTTCTAGGCTGCCAAGTAATGAACCTAGCAAATAGTTACGCACCAAGGCTAACTCTTCGATTGGGATAAGCGTTGTTTTTAAAATATCTATCTCCTTTTCAATTTCTGTGATGGCGGCTTTACAAACATCAGCACCTACTTCGGTAGCTATAAATAAGGCTCCGCCATTTTTTAATGAACTTAAGCCCGAACCTATGCCATAGGTATAACCCTTATCTTCGCGGATATTAGCCATCAATCTTGAGCCAAAATAGCCCCCTAAAACGGTATTAAGTACTTGCAATGCCGGAAAATGCTGATGTGAACGGTTAATAGCCGGTATCCCCATCCTAATTGCCGATTGTAAGGCTTCGGGTTTTTCCTCAAAATAAAAATGTTCTTGAGCGGCTTCAATAGCAGGTTGGGTAGTATCATTTTGCACTTTTTCGGCGCCCCAATCCCCCTCAAAAGTTGTTGAAATCAAATCGGTTACATCAGCACCCAGTTTACCTGCAGCTATCAGTACACAATTTTTAGGCTGATACATTTGCCTAAAATGCTGCAACAAATCATCTCGCTGTAAAGTCCTGTAATCTTCTGGGTTGGCGCCTAAGCCGTACAAGGTATTCCCAAACAGGGCCTTATTAAACAAGCGACGCGCCACCACATCGTTTTTTTGCAAGCTCACCTGTAATTTTTGCTGTTGGTTACGGATATAAGTCTCTATTTCCTTTTCGGGGAAGTTAGAATTAGTCAAAATATCCTTTACCACCGGCAAGGTATGCTTCAGGTGTTTTGTTAAGCTAAACAAAGTAACAGTTGAATGGTCGTACCCATAATCAACCTGCAAAAATGCGCCATAAAAATCTATCTTATCCGCAATTTGCGCTGCCGATAAAGTGCCGGTACCATCCGTCAACATGGTATTTACAGCAACATTCAATAAAGGCTTTTCCGGATTAAAACGTTGGTTGGCAAATATCCATTCAATGCGTACCAAATCCTGATCGCCCGAGTTAAAGCTAAACATTTGGCAACCGTTTTTTAGCTGCAGCTTTTCGGGATGTATCAGGCTTATATTATCAATCCCCTTAAATTCCGGGGCTATTTTTCTATTTAATGTCATTCTTTAATTTTATGTAGCTGTACAAACTGTTTAAGTCAAATCTGCAGTAGCCTTTTCAGCCAAATATATCAGGGTAGATGAATTTTCTTTTACAAACATTTTGCGCGATAATTCCAAAATTTCTTCGGCAGTTACCTTGCTATACTTATCGGTTTCAGCATTCATCATCTCGGCATCGCTCAATAGCTCAAAAAATGCCAAATTCATGGCCTTATCCAATAACGACATTTCCGAAAATATCATGGTCGATTCTACCTTGTTCTTCACCTTGGTAAGCTCCTCTACCGTTACTTCGCTATTTTTCAACAATTCAAGCTCTTCCCAAATAGCGGCTTCCGCAGTTTCAATACTTACATTTTTGGTAGGTTTACCTTCAAATACAAACATGCCCTTGTCAATACTACCCGTCATGTAAGCATGCACCTCGCTAAATAATTGCTTTTCCTTCACCAGCCTTCGGTATAGCCTTGAGGAGTTTCCTCTCGAAAGTATGTCGGATAACAACTCCGCTGCATAATAACTCTCATCCAACCTCGCCCCCATCTGGAAGGCTATATAAATATCATTCAGCGGTACATTCGCGGTGGTGGTTAGCCTTCTTTCCTCTTGTTGTTCTGGCTCCTGTGGTAAATTCCTGTGGTACTTTTCGCCTGCCGGAATGCTGCCAAACCACTTTTCAGCCATTAATTTAATGTCATCGGTATTAACATTACCGCCAACCACCATTATGGCATTTTGGGGATTATAATGCTTTTTGAAGAATGCCTTCACATCCTCCATCTTAGCTTCCTCAATATGCTGTATGTTTTTGCCTATGGTTGCCCATTGGTAAGGATGTTTTTTATATACCATTGGCCTTAACTTTAACCAAACATCGCCGTAAGGCTGGTTCAAGTATCTTTGCTTAAATTCTTCAATCACCACATTGCGCTGTACCTCCAAACTTTTTTTGCTGAATGCTAAGCTGAGCATACGGTCGCTCTCCAACCAAAATGCGGTTTCCAAGTTAGAGGATGGTAGGGTGATATAATAATTAGTGATATCATTACTGGTAAAGGCATTGTTTTCGCCCCCTACCCGTTGCAAGGGCTGATCGTAATCGGGTATATTTACCGAGCCACCAAACATCAAGTGCTCAAACAAATGGGCGAAGCCTGTTTTATCAGCGTCCTCATCACGGGCACCTACATCATACAAAATATTAAGTACTGCCATAGGGGTGGTATGGTCTTCATGAACAATAACCCGCAGGCCATTAGCTAAAGTAAAACGGTTGAATTTAACCATGTATCAATATTAATTTTTTAACAGGACAGCAAATGTAGAATTTTTTTAGCTTGTTGGAGGGCTTATTTGGGTTTTAACACTCCACTGATAATTTAATAGGTACTTGTTTTTGGTAAACAGAAGTGATACTTTTATTGTACGTTTATATATTAATGGTAACTGTAGAACAGCTAATTGAGCAAATAAGCCCATCAATAGGTAAAACAAAGGTTTTATCCCTATGCAAGGTTTTGAAGGAAAACCAATTCGATTTAGCTGATTTGATAAATCTTACCTTTCATCCTGATATGGGTATTGGCTTTAGAGCCGCGTGGGTTTTGGAGAACTTGTTTTTATCAGCCCCTCAATACTATTTAGAGGATATCCCCTACCTGCTATCGAAAGTAAAAAATATTGTAAACCCGGCTTGCAAAAGGCATTATGCTAAAATTATACTGAACTTAACCGATAAAAACGCAGCCTCAGCAATTAAAAAGCTATTGCAAAAATTGGATATGGAACCCATTGTGGAGCAATGCTTCGACTGGGCCATTGACCCTGAGGTAAAAATCGCGGTTAAAGTTTTCGCCTTGGAAAGTTTGTATAATTTGTGCAATCGATATACATGGGTAAAGGATGAACTAGCCAATCAAATTCAATTTTTAATGCGTAATGGTTCGCCGGGCATACAATCAAAAGGGGGGAAACTGCTCAAGCTTTTAGCCAATAAACTATAAACCAATCAATTAACCATAAAAACAATAAATCATGAAGACTATCAAAATTATTTACTGGACCACCACCATTATCTTTTTCCTGTTTGATGGGGTAATGCCAGCCTTTACATCACATACAAAAATGGCAGTTGATGCCATCAGGCATTTAGGCTACCCCGATTATTTTAGGGTGATGCTCACTGTATTTAAGGTAACAGGTGCCCTGGTTTTGATTATACCACAATTAAAAGGCAGGTTTAAAGAATGGGCATACGCGGGCTTTGGCATATCACTCATTGGCGCAGCCGTATCAAATTGGGCAATGGATGGCTTTGGCTCTAATGTTATTATGGCGGTGGTGGTTTTTGCCGTCCTTGCAACCTCTTATATTACCTACCATAAATTAAACACAGTCAATTAAAATTGTAAAAAGCCAATATTGGTGTATACAAGGTTTATACTATCATTATTGGCTTTTTTATTTTATTAGCTGATTTAACAATGGCAATTTCACCAATTGCTTATTTATTTTATATTTTTCACTAAAAAACATAAAATTTATTATCAATATTAAAACAAATAGAATATTTTTATAGAAATTATACAAATATGTCTATCAAAGTTGCCATTCGTCATTTTACCAGTTACAAGTACGAGCGTTTTATTGAGGTATCGCCCCAAGTAATCCGTTTGCGCCCTGCAGCGCACTCGCGTACCAGTATAAAAGGCTACTCGTTAAATATAAAACCCGAAAAGCATTTTATAAACTGGCAACAGGATCCCTTTGGCAATTACTTGGCACGTATCGTTTTTCCCGATAAAATTAAGGAGTTTGTGGTGGATGTGGAGGTGATTGCCGATATGGTGGTGATAAACCCCTTCGACTTTTTTATTGAAGAATACGCGGAATATTTTCCATTTGCCTATGAAGAGGACCTGAAAAAACAACTCATCCCTTATTTAGAAGTAACCGAAAAGGGGCCGCTTTTATCAAAATGGATTGAAAAGGTAAAACTCCTGCTCGATAAAAAAATACGAGTGATTGACATGCTGGTTTTGGTAAACCAGTTGCTTAACCAAGAAATTAGCTATAAAATACGTTTAGAAACAGGTGTACAAACTTGCGAGGAAACCTTGGAGCTAGCCTCTGGCTCCTGCCGGGATTCGGCTTGGCTTTTTGTGCAAATTCTTCGTCACTTAGGTTTGGCGGCTCGTTTCGCGTCGGGCTATTTGGTGCAATTGAAACCTGATATAAAGGCCTTGGATGGCCCATCTGGCCCTGAGGAGGATTTTACCGATTTACATGCTTGGACAGAGGTTTACCTGCCGGGCGCGGGTTGGGTTGGGCTCGACCCAACTTCGGGCTTATTTGCTGGTGAAGGGCATATTCCATTGGCTTGTACCCCCGACCCGCAAAGCGCTGCACCCATAAGTGGTACTGCTGAGAATTGCGAAACGGAATTCTTTTTTGAAAACACCATTACCCGTATTGAGGAGGGCCCTAGGGTAACCAAACCTTATTCGGATGCGCAATGGCGAAGGATTATGGATTTAGGCGATAAGGTAGATGCCGAGTTTGAAGCCAACAATGTTAAGCTAACCATGGGTGGCGAACCTACCTTTGTTTCGATTGATAACCCCGACGCGCCCGAATGGAACACGACGGCCGATGGGGAACATAAAAGGCACCTCTCAAACATCCTGTTCCATAAATTAAAGGACGAATACGGCAGCGGAGCCCTAATGCAATACGGACAAGGAAAATGGTATCCTGGCGAGCGTTTGCCACGCTGGAAACTGGCTTGCTACTGGCGAAAGGATAACCAACCTATATGGCACAATGATGCCTTGATGGCCGATTTATCAAAGGATTATGAGCTAAAAACTGAGGATGCCAAAAGTTTCATCTACCTGCTTAATCAGGAGCTTTGTACCGACCCTAAAAATATAAGGGCCACGTACGAGGATCCGCTTTATTTTATTTGGGAAGAGGGCAATGTGCCCGTCAATATCGACCCACTTAAAATGGATTTAAAATCTCCGCTGGAGCGCCAAAAACTGGCTGAATTACTGACCGAAGGCCTGAACAGTCCGGTTGGTTTTGTTTTGCCTTTAAAATGGGATTTTCATCAAAATAACTGGCAAAGTTGTAAATGGCATTTCCGCCGTAAAAACTTGTTTCTGATACCCGGTAATTCGCCGGTGGGCTTAAGATTGCCGCTGAACGCTATTGAATACTTCGACCCCGAAAGTCAGGAGGTAATCCCAGAACGTAGTCTTTTCGAGGATGTTGGTCCGCTTCCAAAAACGAGCAGAAAAAATTCCACTTCAGAAGAAAGTGCCAAACATAATAACAGCGATATTATTTTTAAAACTGCCATCGTAGTCGAAATTCGTCAGGGCAAACTCTTCGTGTTTTTCCCGCCATTGAGTTATTTGGAGCATTATTTGTACCTGGTAAACGCGGTGGAGCGCACAGCAGAAGCCTTAAATATTCCTGTACTGATTGAAGGTTACGACCCACCAGCCGATAACAGGATCACCAAAATGATGGTTACCCCCGACCCAGGGGTAATTGAGGTAAATATCCAACCTGCCAAAAGCTGGCGGGAGTTGTTGTATAACTACGAAATTTTATACGCCAAAGCGGCTGAATCGCGCCTGGCTACCGAAAAATTTAACCTCGATGGCAGGCATACGGGTACTGGTGGGGGCAACCACGTTACTTTAGGCGGACAAACACCTGAGGAAAGTCCGTTACTGCGACGACCGGATATTTTAAAAAGCTTTATCACCTTTTGGCAACATCATCCTTCGCTATCCTACTTGTTCAGCACCCAGTTTATCGGGCCAACCAGTCAGGCACCCAGGGTTGATGAAGGCAGGGTAGAGACTTTGTACGAGCTTGAAATAGCGTTCCAACAAATACCCGATTATAAGGAAAACGATGTACCGTTTTGGTTGGTTGACCGGATTTTCAGGCATTTACTCACCGATATTACCGGAAACACCCACCGCTCGGAGTTTTGTATAGACAAATTGTACTCGCCCGATTCTTCCAGCGGCCGACTGGGTATTCTGGAACTTCGAGGTTTTGATATGCCTCCACATTTTAGGATGAGCATGGTGCAATTTTTATTAATCCGCTCGCTACTGGCATGGTTCTGGAAAAAACCCTATAACCATAAACTCGTGCGTTGGGGCACCGAGCTGCACGACCGCTTTTTACTGCCGCATTACTGCTATAAAGATTTGAGCGAGGTAGTTGAAAACCTAAGGGAAAACGGCTATCCGCTAGAGATGGCTTGGTTCGAGCCTTTCTTTAGCTTCCGCTTTCCATTCTTGGGCGAATTGCAGGTGGATGATATCCATATAGAAATAAAAATGGCCATTGAGCCTTGGCATGTGTTGGGTGAAGAAATGTCGGGTACGGGTACTTCCCGATTTGTCGATTCATCGTTGGAGCGTGTGCAAGTAAAAGTAAGCGGCCTTACCGATTCGCGCTACCATTTATTATGTAACGGCCTGCGTATCCCCCTAAAAAATACAGGCACACAAGGCGAATACGTGGCTGGTATAAGGTACCGGGCATGGCAACCACCTTCCGCCTTGCACCCTACCATAGGTACCGATACTCCGCTGGTTTTTGATTTGTTCGATACCTGGTCGCAAAAATCGGTTGCGGCTTGTCAGTATCATGTATCGCATCCGGGTGGCCGAAGTTATAATTCGTTCCCAATCAACAGCTATGAGGCCGAATCGAGGGTAATATCCCGTTTCTTTGACTTTGGCCATACCGTAAATTTAGTGGAGCCAACGGTATCACAACCTAGTGCCGGAGGAAGGTTTGTTACCAAAATGAACATATTGCCAACTTACGAAATGGTGACCGAACAGATAAACCCGGAATATCCTTACACCATGGATTTAAGGAGGTATAAAAAAAGATAGAAAATAGCGGTCAAAAATGGTAGGTCAATTCTTTGTTAACAGTTCGAATTGCTACATCAGTATTAAGCTGTTTTAATTTTCGCGAATATTTTACCTTTCCAATAAAAAGGCTTTTGTATGTCATCTTTGTTTTTAAAAATGAAATTAAACTTTGTTTTCATTTTTCCTTTTTTCCAAAGTTGCTCATCAATTGTTATAAAGCCGCTTGTGCAATAGTAGGTAGCCCCTCCACCCTGCACAATACTATTTAAACGAATGGCGGCGGTACAAATATTACTATTAATATTAAGTTGTAAACTGCAATGAGTAGCTTCATTGATTAAGGTTGAACAAAATATCTTACCTTTTTTTGTTCGGGTAACTTCCATGAAGTCGGTTCCTGCCCATTCATAGCACCGTGCTTCACATTTTATATTATGAAATTGATGAGTGGTATCTAACAGCTGATAAAATATTCGTGAAGAATCTTTGAGAACAATACCATTACTATCAAGCATTTTATAGCAGCGTTCAGGACAAAAACCACCGTCGGCACAGCCTGCCTTACCATCTTTCTTCCTTTCTACACCCAATTGATAACTCCATTTTTTTGAAAATGAAAAATCACCCGATAAACCGTTTACCCATTTTATTTTAATAGGCTTTGAAGCCTGCCCCCATGATTTGGAAAAAAGGATAATGAATGCAAAAATTATAAAGCTAAACTTCATTGCAATTGGTTAATTTGGTTCAATTTATTTAGATAATATCTTAAACTCGAGCTTATCAAAGACTGAGAAAACTTTAGATTTATTGAATTTAATTTATAAAAAAGCAAACAATAGCTTAAGTCCCTATGTTTAACAAATTTGAGAGGATC
Source organism: uncultured Mucilaginibacter sp. (assembly GCA_903891475.1). GTDB lineage: Bacteria > Bacteroidota > Bacteroidia > Sphingobacteriales > Sphingobacteriaceae > Mucilaginibacter. Next base: position 98,519 of record CAITEP010000021.1, on the reverse strand, counting down.
TTTTTACAAAATTAAATAGTAGGAAGTTGCCAAAGTTTATTGCTCATTCATCATTATACCTTATGTGTTAGCAATAGTCGACTCATTGTTTTAAGGTAAAAGAATTTAAAATTTTATCTCCAATCTCTTTATAATCAGCAAACCTATCTTGTTCGCAAGTCAATGTTAATACATATGCTTTTTTGTTCTTAATCCATAAATGCTGCTCAAACTTTAAATGAAAAATTCCTTGGTCACCTGTATGAATCAGTCGGTGGTACTCTATTTGACCAATTTTTATCCTTTTACTTTCAATAATCGTTGAATTCGTGATTACTTTCTTTAATTGATCCTCCGATATCCTTACATATTCATCAAAATCAATATTATATGCTGATATGTCTTGAATTATCAAATTTACATTTTCTCTAAATTGATCTTGGCTTGTCTCTTGCGGTGAAAGAATAATAAAGGCGGTTCCCATTTGTCCGCTTTGATTCAATTCCCAAGTTGAGGGGTACAGAATTGAATAAGTGGCCACATCAAGTGTTTTCCACTCGGTACTTTTTAAGCTAGAGGTGGAGTCGGATTGTTTGTTCTGTCCATGTGCAACCATGGTGATGAACAAAAACAAAAAGGCTATAAATACTTTATTCATAATTTTTGTTTGGCTCATGGCTAAATTGAATTGCTTTTTCATTTGGAATAATCTGGTTTTAGGATTTATTAGTGTTAATTGAATAGCACAAAAAAATAAAGTTAATGAAGTTTTAATAAAGTTAAAAAAAAATATAAATCAAACAGGTAAAATGATTTATTTCATTTTTCTGTTACTTTTATTTTAATATTAGTTGTTGATATTCAATTGAAAATTCATGTTGATTTTGTAAAAACTATCTAAGACAATGGTGACTATCAAATATACTAAATTAAGCTTTTAAATTATAACCTTTAAGAATATTTGATCAGAAATTTAATACTACATATAAATACTTGTTTTCAAAATAATTAGCAATTCTTAATCACAGAGATTTTAATAAAAACTTGGTTTTTCAATGAAAAATAAGAGATTTGAAAAATGATTAACGGCTATCTTTCGGAGCGTCTTAAAAACAAAGTAACTTTTTTTGATGAATTGGCTGCACCGGATGGTACCATTAGGGAGCACTGGAAAAAGCTTTCCCAAAGTTACGAAGCGCTTGGTCTCCAAAAAATGGAGGAGCTCAAAGGCGAGGTTAGCCGGGAACTAAGAGAAAACGGTGTTACCTATAATATTTACGGCGACCCGGATGGCATAAACCGCCCCTGGCAGCTGGATCCTATCCCCATGATATTCAATCACGATGATTGGCAATTGATGGAAAAGGGGCTTATACAGCGTGCCGAACTTTTAAACCTGATATTAACCGATATTTATTCGGAACGTAAGCTAATCAGCAAAGGGCTTATCCCATTCGAGCTTATTTTTAACCATAAAGGATTTTTTAGGCAGGCCGATAAAATCAAAATTGATGGCGAATACCAATTAATTCAATACTCGGCCGATTTGGCGCGTGGCCCCAATGGTAAAATGTGGGTCTTGCATGATAGGACGGATGCGCCCTCGGGTGCTGGCTATACCCTAGAAAACAGGGCCGCCATGACCCGTGTTTTCCCTGATATGATTCGGGAAAACGAAGTGCGTAAAATTTCGGCTTATTACCAACGTCTTAAAACAACCCTTACCAAGCTTTCCATCCATAACAAGGAAAATCCACGGGTGGTATTGTTATCGCCCGGCGCGGCAAACGAAACTTATTTTGAGCATGCTTACCTAGCATCTTCCATGGGTTTTACCTTGGTGCTGGGGCAGGACCTTACCGTAAGCGATGGCTATGTTTGGCTAAAAACGCTACGCGGACTTGAAAAGGTGGATGTAATAGTGCGCCGAGTAGATGATGTTTTTTGCGACCCATTGGAGTTTATGGGTTCCTCGCAATTGGGCGTGGTTGGCTTAATGGAATCTATCCGACAAAAAAAGGTAATAGTTATTAACCCATTGGGTAGTCGCATACTCGAAAACCCAGGTTTAATGCCCTTTTTACCGCTTTTAAGCAGGCATTTATTGGGCGAAGAATTAATCCTTCCATCGGTTGCCTCTTGGTGGTGCGGGCAGAAGAAAGAAAAACAGTACGTGCTCGATAATCTGTCCACGCTCGTAATCCGCTCCATCTACCGCAGCAATGAAAATCCTTCGGTTTATGGTGGCGAATTGAGCAAAAAAGAATTGGAGCAATTAAAGGATAAAATTAACGCTCACCCTTACTTATATGCCGGGCAAGAGATGATCAACTCATCAACCACCCCATCATTGATAGATAATAACCTAGAAGCCCGCAACTCCGTATTCCGCAGCTATATTGTAGCTGATACCGAAAAAGGCTCATATTATGTGATGCCCGGAGGCCTGTCGCGCAGTTCCTCCATACAAGGGGTATTTATCATCTCCAATCAGTCGGGCGGCATCAGTAAAGATACCTGGGTGCTTGGCCCCGCGCCTGCCGAAACTAATGGCGCAAAAGCGGCTCCTATCATCCTGCAACAGGTTAAAAACGTGCTACCAAGCCGTACCGGCGAAAGTTTGTTTTGGCTGGGTAGATATTTGGATAGAACCGTAAATACCGTACGCCTATTACGCATTGTTTTTAGGATGTATAATGAAAGATTGAACGACCCGAACGAGGAAAGCGACCAAACTTCCATCATCCTGTTTAAAAGCTTGGGTATGCTTACCGGAGCCATATCTGATTTGAGTTTGATTGATAAAAAGGACCTGAAAAAAAACCTGGAGAAGGAATTAATCTCCGTAACTACCGATAGCAGCAAACAGGGTTCGTTGGCGCATAGTTTACAATTGTTCCTATCAAACGGTTATGCCGTGCGCGACCGATTGAGCCTGGATACTTGGCGGATACTGGATAGCATACAGGAAGAGTTGGAGCTGATGAAGGCAAACGGAAACGATTTGCAAAAAACCTACCATAACCTCGACCAGTTTATTATAAAAATGATGGCCTTTGTAGGGCTCAACAGCAATAACATGACCAGGGCCTCCAGTTGGCGCTTATTGAACATTGGCCGATTTATTGAATCGTCCATCAATACCTGTACCATCCTGAATGCCATGCTATCAAACAATGTTAAGTTGGATGTGGATAGGCAATTAATGGAACTGGCCCTGGTATGCAATGAAAGTTTAATTACCTATCGTTACTTATACCGTTCCACCTTGCAACTGCCCGAGGTACTGAATTTGCTGTTGGTTTATGAAAACAATCCAAAATCGGTCGCTTTTTTAATTGATAAAATTGATGAAAACCTGGCTCATCTGCCATCAAACCATACCGATGAAGGCAGTTTGAGTCCAGCACGTAAAAAGCTATTGGAGGCCTTGACCATGGTGAGGCTTTGCGATGTAAACTATTTGGTTACCCTACAAAAAGACGACCCAAGCAAGAAAGAGTTGAGTAATTTCTTGGAGCAGTTGATTGCTAAATTAAGCCAATCGTCTACCCTGATTTACGAAACATTTTTTAGCCATACCCAAAGTCAGTTTAGTTTTGTTAACCGCAATACTATGCCCGAGGTATGAACAAATATTGATTTATGAAATTTCAAATAACACATAATACCCGGTACGAATATCCCCTTCCAGCGTCGCTATGCCATAACATAGTTTACCAGGTTCCGGGTGTGTATGATTTTCAGCAGGTTCATAAATTCGGTTGGCAAATAACGCCCGAACCTAATTATTTGGCAAACCGTAAGGATTTTTTTGATAACGATTATATCTACTTCTCGGTCCAAAAATCGCACCAAAAACTAAATGTGGAAATTAAAAGCGAAGTAGAAATAATAAAACCCGTTTGGACCGATTTTTTACCACAAAACACAAAACCTTGGGAAGAAGTAGTTGCCTGGTTACATACCATTGAAGCCAGTAATGAAATTCGTCAGTTTTATTTGGAATCCAAACATATCACGTTTATAGATGGCATAAGGGAATATGCGCTTACCTCATTTACACCCGGTAGACCTATTATGCAGGCTATGTTGGATTTGAACGAACGCATTAATAAAGATTTTAAATTCACCCCCGGCTTTACCGATAACAGCACCCCCTTGGCGGATGTTTTTACTTACAAGAAAGGCGTTTGTCAGGATTTCGCGCATTTTGCCATTGCCTGTGTACGGTCGATTGGCTTGGCTGGCAGATATGTGAGCGGCTATATTGAAACCCTGCCCCCACCCGGCAAGCCCCGGTTGGTTGGTGCCGATGCCTCGCATGCTTGGATGGCATTGTATATCCCCGAAATTGGTTGGGTAGAGTTTGACGCTACCAATAATTTACTGGTGAACGATAGGCATATTAGGGTAGCCAATGGCAGGGATTTTGCTGATGTGGTTCCCCTAAAAGGAATTGTGTACAGCGGCGGCGGACAAAAAATGATTGTAAGCGTGGATGTAAAACGAATTGAAGGATAAATATTGCTTCACTATAGCCCAAAATAGCTTTTCGGCATTCATCATTATCAGCTTTATTAAGCCAACAGTCAAAAAGGGCATTTGCCTTTTAACCTTTCCTTGTAAATGCGTACCTTTGCGCCCAAATGATTGCGATAAATAACCTTACGTTTGAGATTGGTGCACGCGCCCTATACGATGAAGCTAACTGGCATATAAAACCGGGCGAAAAAATTGGTCTGATTGGTGCTAACGGTACCGGAAAAACCACCTTGCTTAAAATTATTGTAGGCGACTATAAACCCACTTCGGGTACCATATCCATGGCGAAGGACTTGACCATAGGTTATTTGAATCAGGATTTACTTTCTTACTCATCCGATAAAAACATTCTGCATGTAGCCATGGAGGCCTTTGAACGCCAAAACCAACTGCATGATGAAATTGAAATTCTACTTCAAAAACTGGAAACAGAATATACAGAAGACCTATTGCACAAGCTAAGCGACAGGCAGCATGAATTTGAAGCCTTAGATGGCTATAATATTGAATACAAGGCGCACGAAATTTTAGCGGGTTTGGGTTTTAGCGAGGCCGATACGCACCGTAAACTAAGCGAGTTTTCGGGAGGCTGGCGCATGCGGGTAATGCTGGCTAAAATATTATTGCAAGCCCCCGATATTTTATTGCTGGATGAGCCTACCAACCACTTGGATTTACCTTCTATTCAATGGTTAGAGGATTATTTAAAAGCCTTTGAAGGCGCGGTCATTATCGTATCGCACGATAGGTGGTTTTTAGATAAGGTGATAAACCGCACGGTAGAATCCCGAAAAGGAAAGCTGACCGTTTATGCGGGTAACTATTCTTTTTATTTGGAAGAGAAAGCCCAACGTGAGGAAATTCAACGTGGGGAATTTAAAAACCAGCAGTCAAAAATAAAACAAGAGGAACGTTTAATTGAACGTTTCAGAGCCAAAGCATCCAAGGCAAAAATGGCACAATCGCGTATCAAGGCATTGGATAAATTGGAACGTGTGGACGATGTGGATGATGATAACCCTTCGGTAAACTTTAGTTTTCGATTTTCAAAGCAATCGGGCAGGCATGTGGTTACCTTGGAGGATGTTGAAAAAAAATACCCCACTATTGATATTTTAGAAGGCGGCGAAGCGGTAATTGAAAAAGGTGATAAAATTGCCTTGATTGGTGCCAACGGTAAAGGAAAATCGACCTTATTGAGAATCATAGCCGGAGCCGATAAAGAGTTTAAAGGCAAATGCGAAACCGGACACAATGTATCGCAAACGTTTTTCGCGCAGCACCAGTTGGAGGCTTTGCACTTGGAAAATACGGCTTTACAAGAATTACAATCATTCGCCCCAAAGCATTCGGAAACCGAATTGCGTACCATTTTAGGTTCGTTTTTGTTTACCGGCGATGATGTATTTAAAAAAATAAAGGTATTATCGGGTGGCGAGAAATCGCGTGTGGCGTTGGCCAAGGCATTGACTGCCGATGCCAACTTTTTAATTCTGGATGAGCCTACCAATCACCTTGATATCGCTTCGGTAAATATCCTGATTCAGGCATTGGATCAATTTGAGGGTACTTTTATAGTGGTATCGCACGATCGATTCTTCCTGGATAATATCGCCAACAAAATTTGGTTTATTGAAGATAAAAAAATTAAGCAATACCCCGGCACCTATGCTGAGTTTGACGAATGGTATGCTAAACGTAAATTACAGGCAAAATTAAACCCTGCACCAGCCCCTCAACCAAAAAAGGAAGAGAAAAAAGAACAGGCTCCCATTGCGCAAACCAATGGGAAGTCTACCGAAAACAAGCATCAAACTTTAAAGAAGCTTAATCAGGATTTGACCAAAATGGAGGATGATATGGCCGAATTAGAGAAAACCATTAAACAGCTGGAGGCCCAACTGGCGGATGATAAGCTATATAATGATGCCGCTAAACTGAAGGAGATTAATAATACTTATCAGAAAAAGAAATTGGATTTAGGCGTTATCCAACAAAAGTGGGATGCCTTGGCCGAACAAATAATGGAACTGGAGGCATAAACTTTTGTTCCCTATTTTAGTGGATATTTTAAAATAGCTGATGAAAAATACCTTGTACAATTTTGCAGGTTGCTACCAAATAAAAAAGTTGAACAAGGTATTTTTTTTGTTGATACTGTTTATTTTTTGTTCCCCTATTTTTAAAGCTTTGGCACAATCAGGTTTTGATAATAGGGTGTACGCTCCACAAATTAAAACGGTGGAGTTTTATAATACCAAAAAACAAACCTCTTTTCCTGTCATCCCGTTAAACTCAACCGAAAAATTGCTTTTAGCTTTTGATGATTTGGATGGCGGCAGTAAAAGGTACAGCTATACCATTGAACACTGCAACCGCGATTGGGAATCATCCGGACTTATCACTACCGATTATCTCCAAAACTTTAGCGACGATAAAATCACCAGCTATAGCTACTCTACCAATACTTTTCAAAAATATACCCATTACGAGCTTAGTCTCCCAAATGAAAACATCGCCCCTAAAATTGCGGGAAATTATATATTGAAAGTGTATGAAGAAGATAGTCCGGATAAAATTATCATCACCCGCAGATTCTATGTAGTTAACGCTCAAATAGGTATCACTGCCGAAGTGGCACCTTCAAACACAGATAGGCAACGAAACCAAAAAATAAATTTCACCCTCAATACGGGCAACCTCCGACTACAAAACCCATCGGCAGAGGTGCATACCCTCGTTATGCAAAATGGCATAGCGGAAACCGCCATTAGCAATAACCAACCGGTAACCATTAGCGGGAATCAACTGATATTTAACGATACTTTTACCAACGATTTTGACGGAGGCAATGAATTCCGGCATTTTGATACCCGTAGTTTAAAGTTAAATTCTATAGGGACTGCACGCATTTTGAAAGATAGTGCTACCACTATTTATTTATTAACCGATGCTAACAGAAATCAAATAAACTATTCTTTTCAATACGATTTAAATGGTAGTTTTTATCCGCTTAATCAGGATGGTACCGACCCAAGGGTGGATGCTGATTACACGCACACAATATTTAGCCTGCATACAAATAAGCCAAGCACAGAGGGCGATATTTATTTGATAGGCCAATTCAACCAGTTCGAAATTAATGACGCTTACAAACTATTGTACGATAAAAGAAGCGGAAATTATTATATCAGGCAACTGTTGAAGCAAGGCGTATACGATTATAAATATGTTTGGTTTGATAGCCAGTCAAAAAAAACAGATTATACCGCGTTGGAAGGCAATTATTACGAAACCGAAAACGATTACCAATTACTGGTTTACTACCGCCCCTTTGGTGCTAGATGGGAAGAAATTGCGGGGTATAGTTTGATAAACTCTATTAATAAATAAAAATTAACAGCTAGAATTTTAGAAATCACTTCACCAGTTCAAGTGTCATACTTTATTAACAACATTTTTGATTCTTTTGAATTTTCGGAAGTAGTTTTAATTAATTAAGTTTAAGAATTAATTTTAACCTATTTGCTTTATTAATATGTTGTCATAAAATTGAAAACATGAAAAAAATTATCCTATTGAAGCTGTTATTTCTTAGCCCAATTCTAATATTCGCCCAAGATTCAAATCCATTTTCATTTTCAATACCAAAAATCATACTTGTAATTGCGGTTTTTTTTGGTATTTTTTTATTGGTGAGAAGTGTGTTGTTATGGTAGTGGAAGGTATATGATATAATACAAAATCAGAATACCCAAATTTATGAGCAACAACGCACTAATTATTTTTTAGAGATTCAAAACCAACTGCTGGAAAAATTAATAGAAAAGGAAAATACAGAAGGGAAAGACTAATTTTATTTTCCACAGTACATTAAGTCTCTGTTAAATTTAACTAATTTTTAGCTATTTGGAAATTATTTGGTTCTTAATATATTTTTGGTATCTAAATTGAAGAAGCAACTAAAAAGAGGGTTTTTTATAATGTATATAAAATAAATACTATAAATTCTGTTTAGCACCTGCTTTCTTAATATAGTAAAATTATTATGTCAATTAATTAAAATAATTAAATTTATTTTCAGGAATAAACACAAGTAAAATGAATATTAAATTACCATTCGGCATGCAGCAAGGTAAGTTGGTAGATATCATGTCGGTGGAAAGTGGATTGGCTTGTAATTGTTTTTGCCCAAGCTGCGGAAAACAACTGATTGCAAAAAAAGGTAATATTAATGAGCACCATTTTGCTCATTATCATAGTGAAGATTGCAATAGAGGAGTTGAAACTGCACTTCATATAAAAACAAAAGATATTTTAATAAATAATACTTCCATAGTCTTGCCACCCGTTTACTTTGATAATAGAATACTACATCCTGATACAATAGTTCAGTATAATAACGTTTTACTTGAAAAAAGATTGAATAACATAATTCCAGATATTATTATTCATGTTAAGGGTAAGCCATTATTAATCGAAATAAGTGTGACCCATATGGTTGATTGGTCAAAAAAACAGAAGATTTTTTTAAGTGGCTATTCTGCAATTGAAATTGATGTTAAGAATCTTTTTAATCCATTATATAAAATATTTGGATTTAAAGATTTTGAAAAAAGATTAATAGAAGACGTAAATGGTAAACGTTGGATTAATAACGTAAAACTAAATGATTTCATAGAAAAAATGAAATCTAATTCAATACATAGAAATGTTAATACTTTGGGATCTCCATTCTATTTGACATTTGTAAATGATTGTCCTTTAAATAAAAAGGTTTGGCAAGGAGGATCTTTTAAAGGCAAGATTTATGCAAATGTTTATGAAGATTGTAGTGGGTGTAAATATGGAGACATCTCTGAAATAAAAGATAGTAAAGTCGTTAATTGTTTCGGACACTACCAACCAGAAATTGATAAAATCATAACTAATTACTTGAAAAAACCAAAAATTGAAGACATGTAATATCATCTAAATTCATTCTCGTGTCTATCTAAACAAGCACGCTGAAAATAATTGGTTTAATATTTTTAGCTTGGCACTTGAAAAGGCGATTCATCCAAAACAAAAAAAGTCCCCAAAACAATTTCAGGGACTTTTATATGTTGGTGAACTAAATCTACTAGGTATCTATCCTGGCGTATTTAGCGTTTTTCTCAATAAACTCACGGCGAGGGGCCACTTCATCGCCCATTAGCATGGAGAAGGTATGGTCGCATTCGGCAGCATTTTCTATGCTGGCACGTTTTAGGGTACGGGTAGCAGGGTTCATGGTAGTTTCCCATAATTGCTCGGCATTCATCTCACCCAAACCTTTGTAACGTTGTATGTGCACGCTATCTTCCTTGCCCGCGCCTTTTAGCTTTTGTACCGCGGCGTCACGTTGCTCTTCCGTCCAGCAATATTCCTGCTCTTTGCCTTTTTTAACAAGATACAGTGGTGGCGAGGCAACATATACATACCCGTATTCAATCAACTCCTTCATATACCTGAAGAAGAAGGTTAAAATCAAGGTAGTAATGTGCGAGCCATCCACATCGGCATCCGTCATGATTACTATTTTATGGTAACGCAGCTTGGCTATGTTCAAAGCTTTGGCATCTTCGGGAGTTCCAATACTCACACCAAGGCCGGTAAACATATTCTTGATCTCCTCGTTTTCATAAATTTTATGCTCCATGGCTTTCTCCACATTCAGGATTTTTCCCCGCAATGGTAAAATAGCCTGAAACTCACGGTCGCGACCCTGTTTGGCGGTACCACCTGCCGAGTCACCTTCCACCAGGTAAATCTCGCATAAGGATGGGTCGCTGTTGGCGCAATCAGATAGCTTGCCTGGTAAGCCAGAGCCACCCATAACGCTTTTCCGTTGTACCATTTCGCGGGCTTTTCGGGCTGCGGCACGTGCGGTGGCTGCCAAAATCACCTTGTTCACAATCATCTTAGCTTCTTTTGGGTGCTCTTCCAAATAATTGCCTAAAATTTCGCCAACGGCCATATCCACTGCGCCCATTACCTCATTGTTGCCCAGTTTGGTTTTGGTTTGGCCTTCAAATTGTGGCTCGGCTACTTTTACCGAAATAACGGCGGTCAGTCCCTCACGGAAATCGTCACCTGTTATTTCAATTTTCATATTTTTTAGCAAACCTTCCTTATCGGCATAAGCCTTCAAGGTGCGGGTCAATCCTCTACGGAAACCTGCTACGTGGGTACCACCTTCAATGGTATTGATATTATTTACGTACGAGTGTACGTTTTCCGAATAGGTATCATTGTACTGTAGGGCAAGCTCAACAGGAATACCTTGTTTGTTACCATCCAGATAAATTGGTTCGGGTATCAAGGCTACACGGGTGCCATCCAGATATTTCACAAACTCCCTTAAACCACCTTCCGAGTAAAACTCTTCGCAAGGGAAGGTGCCATCTTCATTTACGTCACGCTCATCAGTTAAACTTAAACGGATGCCTTTATTTAAAAAGGCCAGCTCGCGTAAACGTGCGGCTAGGGTTTCGTATTTATATTCGGTACCAATGGTAAATATTTCGGCATCTGGTTTAAAAATAATAGTAGTGCCGCGTTGGTCGGTATCGCCTATGGTTTTTACATCAAACAGGGGTTTACCTTTTTCGTATTCCTGTGTCCAGATTTTGCCATCCCGGTAAACCAAAGCTGTAAGGTGTATGGAAAGTGCGTTAACGCAACTTACACCCACACCGTGCAAACCACCCGATACTTTGTAGGTATCCTTATCAAACTTACCACCGGCGTGCAAAACGGTCATTACCACTTCCAATGCCGAACGTTTTTCTTTGGTGTGTATGGCAGTTGGTATACCCCTACCATTATCCACTACTTTAATGGAATTATCTTTTAAAATGGTAACTTTTATGGTATCGCAATGGCCGGCTAAAGCCTCATCTATCGAATTATCAACAACCTCATAAACTAAATGGTGAAGCCCTTTAAAACCTGTATCACCTATATACATTGACGGACGTTTACGTACCGCCTCTAAACCTTCTAAAACCTGTATATTATCTGCTGAATAATTTGATTTGTCTTCTTTTTCTTCGCTCATATTTGGTTAAAACAACAACCTTCAAAAGTAAGCATTTTGCGGCAAAATATCGCTATTGTTGATAAATAAGGGGCTTGGCAAACTTGCTGTGCAAAACATTAGGATTATAGTTGCTAAAGCCTATATTTGTCAAAATTTTTTACAATCCAATTAAAACAATTATTTGTATATCTTATACAGGAAAAACCCAATAAAATGAAAACTACGGCTTCTATTTTTACAAAAATTACTTTAGGAATATTACTTGCAGGAAGCATGGCAGCCTGTAACAACGCTAAAACTGATGATAAGGCGGCTGCAACAACAACCCCGGCGGTTGAAAATAAAGAGCCTTATGTTTACTATAATCAAGATACTATATTAAACAAATATGAGTATGCCAAAGATGTTCAAAAATCTTTATCTGATAAAGGTAAATCAGCGCAAAGTGATTTAGCTTCGCGCGGTCAGGCTTGGCAGCGCGAAGTTACTGATTATCAGAAAAGCGCAAGTACATTATCTGCCGATCAGCGCCAAACAACCGAACAACGCCTACAACGCGAACAGCAGGATTTGAAATCACGGTCTGACAACGCCTCTGCCGAGTTTCAAAATATGCAAGCATCTGAAGCAGGAAAAGTATTTGATAAATTATCAGATCAGGTTAAGAGCCTTGCTAAAGAAAAAGGCTATAAATTAGTACTTACCTACTCAAGAGCTAATCCGGTGGTAATGTATGGCGATAAATCATTAGATATTACTGCCGAATTATTAAAGCGTTTGAACGACGCTTACGCGAAAGACAAAAAATAATTACAAACACCAATTTATTGGTAATTTAATTTAATACAAAAACCCCAAATTTGCTTTGGGGTTTTTTGTTTACCTACATTTGGAACAAGCGGATGGGTATGAATCAAGATTTTATGAAACTGGCAATTGAATATGCCGAATATAATATTACCAATGGTTTAGGGGGCCCTTTTGGTGCTGTAATAGTTAAGGATGGGGTGCTTGTTGCTGGCTGTGCCAATAAAGTAATACCCGAGAACGATCCAACCGCACATGCTGAAATTTCGGCTATCCGGCTGGCATGCCAAAAGCTGGGCACCTTCAATTTATCGGGTTGCGAAATTTATACCAGTTGCGAGCCTTGCCCCATGTGCCTGGGCGCTATTTACTGGGCCCGGATTGATAAAATATATTATGCCAATACCAAAGCCGACGCCGCCGAAATTGGCTTCGACGATTATTTTATCTACGAAGAAATGAATTGCGACATGCAAAATCGTAAAATACCATGCGAACAATTACTAAGGGATGAAGCACAAAAAGCGTTTAAAAGTTGGCATAGTTCGGAATTGAAAAGGATTTATTGAAGCTTCTCTACTTTTTCTCCTCATCCACCTTTATAAAAAAGTCATCCTTCAAATCATCAATCTCACGGCGGTCTTTTTTGGTTGGTCGGCCTGTTCCCCTATCTCGTTTTAAAATCGGGGCATGGAACATTGATTTAAAGGCCTGTGTCTGCTCAACGGGGGTAATATCTTGATAAAAGTTGATGGCTGTTTTGGCATCTACCCTGTTTTCGAGTAAGGCGGTTACTATAATTACTTTACGCTCAATCCCTTTTGATACCTGGTAATTTTCGCCAACCCGTACCTCATGCGATGGTTTGATGTTTTGCCCTTCCAGCTTTACCCTGCCCGCCTTACACGCATCCGAAGCAAGTGTGCGGGTTTTAAACATCCGGATTGCCCATAGGTATTTATCAATCCTTAATTTTTCTTTCTCAGCCATAATCAAATCAAAAATATGGCTATTTAACTAGTATGGCAAATATTAGTAGGAGTGTTTTAATTGGTAACCATTAATAAGAAGCACATTTCCCATTTAACAAATTCCTATATTTTGCTTTTATTTGTTGAAAATTATTAAGCATGCTCGAACTAAAAAAACTTATTGAAAATGCCTGGGAGGACAGGACACTGTTGCAATATAATGAATACATTACCGCTATTGAAACCGTTATTGAAAAATTAGATAAAGGAACTTTACGAGTAGCCGAGCCTGTTGGTGGCATTTGGCACACGTATGAATGGATAAAAAAAGCTGTGATTTTATATTTCCCTATCAGGCAAATGCAGGAAATTGTGGTTGGACCCTTTGTTTTTCATGATAAAATGAAACTGAAAACCGACTATAAAAAAACCGGCGTTAGGGTGGTACCACATGCCATAGCCCGTTATGGCGCGTATTTGGCCAAAGGGGTCATCATGATGCCGTCGTATGTAAACATAGGCGCTTTTGTTGATGAAGGTACCATGGTTGATACCTGGGCCACCGTAGGCTCATGCGCGCAAATTGGCAAGCATGTGCACCTGAGTGGTGGTGTGGGCATCGGTGGCGTGTTGGAACCTGTACAGGCTTCGCCGGTTATTATTGAGGATAATTGCTTTATAGGCTCCCGTGCCATTGTGGTTGAGGGTGTACATCTGGAATCGGAAGTGGTTCTAGGTGCAAATGTGGTTTTAACCGCGTCTACCAAAATAATTGATGTGACCAAAGATGAACCTGTTGAATACAAGGGCATAGTTCCGGCACGCTCGGTGGTGATACCTGGTTCATATACCAAAAAATTCCCGGCTGGTGATTATCAGGTGCCTTGTGCCTTGATTATTGGCAGACGTAAAGAATCGACCGATAAAAAAACTTCCCTCAACGATGCTTTAAGGGAAAACAACGTGGCTGTATAGGTCCAACTTATGGCTAAATGAAAAGCTTGGCATTTTCATTTAGCCATACATACATTTGTTTGCAAATCCTTATTAAAATCTCCCCCCAAACACCGCATGAAAATATTAGTAAGGTTACCCAATTGGCTGGGCGATGTGGTAATGGCCTCCGCCTTTATCAATGCCTTACCGCAATATTATCCCGATTGTATTATTGATGTCATTGTAAAAAAAGAGTTGATTGCCATTGCGGAACTTATCCCAAACATCAACAAATGTTACCCCTTTGATAAGCAAAGCTTTAAAGGAATAAACGGCGCCTATCAATTCGGGAAAACACTTAAGGCCGAAAAATATGATTTCATGTTTAACCTGCCTCATTCCATATCATCCAGTTTGATGGCTCTGGGGGTTGGTGCAAAAAAGAGCATCGGGTTTAAAAAAGAAGGCAGTCTGATTTTTCTAACAAAAACTTATAAAAAGCCAAAAAACCTGCACCGGGTGGAGGAATATCTTTACCTATTGGAGCAATTCAACCATAAAAAAGCTATCAATAAGGAGGTTAGGCTAAAAATTGAAAAGCAGACCTCCCAACCAAACAAAAAAATCCTCCTCAATTTTAATTCCGAAGCTTCCTCACGCAGGATGCCTGCTGAAAAAGCGGTTGCCATATTGAATGCCTGTACCGCGGCGTTTCCTACCCAAACATTTAGTTTTATTGGCGCGCCTAAAGAGGCTGATTTTATAGCGCAAATTATAAGCATGGCAAACCCCAACCCTAATTTTGAAAACTTGGCAGGTAAAACCAACTTGCTTAATTTATGCCATTTAATGTCGGATAGTACTTTAATGTTAAGTACCGATTCTGGTCCTGCGCATTTGGCAAATGCCCTTGGCTTGCCTGTCATTGTTTTATTTGGGGCAGGCAATGAGCTGAACACGGCACCTTTTAATAAACAAAACCTTACGGTATTTCGCTACGGTCAATTAAACTGCGAACCTTGTGTAAAAAACACTTGTAAACTGTATGATAAGCCAAAATGCATGGAGATGTTATCGGAATTGCAGATAATAAGCGCGATGGGCTTATATTTGCAGCATGATTAAGGACGAAGTTGCAAAAGCTTTAAAGATAATAACCGAAGGCGGCATTATACTTTACCCAACCGATACCATTTGGGGTATAGGCTGCGATGCCACCAATACCGAGGCAATCAAAAGAATTTTCAAGTTAAAGCAACGTGATGAAGCCAAAAGCATGATTGTTTTGATTGATACCGAAAACAAGTTGGAAAGCTATATAAGCGATGTAAACCCCTTGGCTTATGATTTGATAGCCTACGCCGAAAACCCCTTAACCCTGGTAATGCCGGGTGCCAAAAACCTTTCGCCTGCTATTATTAACAAGGATGGTAGCATTGGCATTAGGGTGGTAAAACATCCATTTTGCGAGCAGCTTATCCAGCGTTTGCGTAAGCCATTGGTTTCTACATCTGCCAATATAAGTGGTAAGGCCTCGCCGCAATATTTCGCGCAGGTGAATGATGAGATTATTAACGGGGTGGATTATGTGGTCGACCTTGAACAGCAGGATATGGAAATAAAAAATCCATCAACCATTATGCGCTTAGAGCCCGATGGTAAATTTCAGTTTATACGCAGATAGTCACAGCTCATTATTTTTAGCATTTATTCAAACAACCTTAAATACAGTATAATTTAGGGGCATAATCAATGAAAGAACACCTACAGCACCGCATATTTTCTATCATTTCGCAAATAGCAGCCGAAATGGACGTGCAGGCTTATGCCATAGGTGGTTTTGTGCGCGATATTTTTTTAAATCGCCCCTCAAAGGATATTGATATTGTAATTATCGGCAATGGCATTCAATTTGCTGAAACGGTGGCTAAAAAGTTAAAAGTTAAAGTAACCGTTTATAAAAACTTTGGCACCGCCTCACTTAAATACCATGATTTAGAGGTGGAGTTTGTAGGAGCCCGGAAAGAATCGTACCGCTTAGATTCGCGCAAGCCCATTGTAGAGGATGGCACTTTGGAGGATGACCAAAAACGAAGGGATTTTACCATCAACGCCCTTGCCATCTCCTTACATCCGGCAAGTTATGGGGAATTGATTGACCCATTTAATGGGATGACGGATTTGGAAAACAAGCTGATTAAAACCCCGCTTAACCCGATTGAGACTTTTTCGGACGACCCACTGCGGATGATGCGCGCCATTAGGTTTGCCTCACAACTTAATTTTAAGACTGACGCGGTTGCCCTCGAGGCCATCAAAAACAACAAACAGCGGATTGACATTGTATCTAAAGAGCGGGTAATTGATGAGTTGAATAAAATTATCCTGTCGCCCGTGCCATCCATTGGTTTTAACCATTTATTTGATACGGGTTTGCTGCACCTCATTTTCCCGCAAATGGCTAAGCTGTATGGGGTGGAAATGATTGATGGCAAAGGACACAAGGATAATTTTTATCATACCCTGCAGGTACTGGATAATATTTGCCATACTACAAACGACCTTTGGTTGCGTTGGGCGGCCATATTGCATGATATAGCCAAACCCGATACCAAAAGGTTTGAACCCAACCACGGCTGGACCTTCCACGGGCACGAGGATAAGGGCGCGCGTATGGTGCCTAAAATATTCGCGCAGCTAAAACTTCCGCTCAACGAAAAAATGAAGTTTGTGCAAAAAATGGTGCAATTGCATTTAAGACCCATCGTATTGGCGCAGTCTATAGTAACCGATTCGGCGGTGCGAAGGTTACTTTTTGATGCAGGCGATGATATAGAGAGCCTGATGTTGCTTTGCAATGCCGACATCACCACCAAAAACGAATACAAGGTAAAAAAATACCGTCAAAACTTTGAATTGGTGCAGCAAAAGCTGAAGGATGTGGAGGAGCGCGATAGCATACGCAACTGGCAACCGCCTGTTACCGGGAATGATATTATGCAGCTTTTTGGCCTAAAAGAAGGTCGTGAAGTAGGCATTATTAAAAACCAGATAAGGGAAGCTATTTTGGAGGGTGAGATACCAAATTTGAGAGAGGAAGCCTTAAATTTCGCGATATTAAAGGGGAAAGAATTGGGCTTGAATACTGTCGCAACCAACTGATTATAAATGACTAATACCTTTATTTATCAACAATTATCATAAAATTCAAGTTGATTTAATCCAAGTAGGCATTTAAATAAATTAAAACATTCTTATTTTTGCATAAATAAATAAAAAATGGCAGTATACAGATTTCGGGTTTCTTTTGAGGATTATGATGATGTGACCAGGGTGATAGACATAAAATCAAACCAAACTTTTGAAGACCTACACTACGCGATACATAAATCAACAGGTTATAACCCGGAGTTCCCTTCGTCGTTTTATATCAGTAACGACCAATGGATAAAGGGCGAAGAAATTACCTATCTGCCAAACCAAAAACGAATTGACCGTGGCATTGCCTTAATGACCAATGTTAAATTATCCAAATATATTGACGACCCGCATCAAAAGTTTTATTACACCTTTAACTTCGATAGGCCGTTTGATTTCCATGTTGAGTTGTTGAACATCATATTGGATGAGGCCAAGGGGGTTACTTATCCGGCTGTAATCAAGTCGGTTGGGGACGCGCCTAAGCAATTCATCAATGTGGTGGTGGCTCCTTCCACTGCAACCGAAAATGATGATTTTGACTTTTTGAATGAAATGGCCTTGAATGAGGAAGATACCGAGGATTTATCGGACGTAAGTGATTCCTTAGTAGACGATACCCCCATAAAAAAAGCCGACCCGGAGGATGAAGACGATGAATTTGGTGGTGGTTTTGATGACGAGGAAGAGGAATATGGCATGGACGACCACCTTTCAAACGATGATGACTATTAGCATTCATTAAATCGGGCATTTAATGGATATTGGCCTACACACAAAAACATTACTCGTAGTTGCAGGGCCAACCGCCATCGGCAAAACAGCCTTTGCTATTGAACTTGCCAAGCGTTACCATACCGAAATTGTATCTGCCGATTCGAGGCAGTTTTACCGCGAAATGGCGATTGGTACAGCTAAGCCAAGCCTAGCCGAATTAAGCGAGGCCAAACACCATTTTATAAACTCCCACTCCATTGTTGATACTTTTACCGCTGGCGATTACGAAAAGGAGGCCTTACATCTCTTAAATCAACTTTTTGCTCAGTATAATTTGGTTGTTTTGGTTGGCGGCTCCGGCTTGTTTATCAAAGCGGTTTGCGAAGGTTTTGATGAATTTCCGGACATAGCGCCAGCTATCAGAAATAAACTTAATGAAGAGTATGCAGCTAATGGACTAGCACCGCTGCAGGAAAGACTTAAGCAGGCAGACCCAAGCTATTTTAATACCGTGGATAGCAATAACCCGCAGCGGGTGATCAGAGCTTTGGAGGTAATTGAAAGCACAGGCATCCCTTATTCCAGTTTCCGCAAGGCAAACGCGAAGGCGCGACCGTTCAATATCATTAAATTAGGGCTAAACCTGCCACGAGAACAACTATACCAACGCATAAACCAACGGGTAGATAACATGATGGCAGAGGGCTTGTTGGAGGAGGTAAAACAATTTTTACCCTACCAACATTTAAACCCCTTAAATACAGTAGGCTATACCGAACTTTTTGATTTTTTAGCAGGAAAGCAAACGCTTGAAGAAGCAATCTCACTCATCAAACAAAATACCCGCCGTTTTGCAAAAAGGCAACTCACCTGGTTTAGGAAGGATGCCGAAATTGTTTGGTTGAATGCGGAGCAACCGATGATTGATTTTGAGAATTGGCTGAATAAAGAAGGTATTAAAATAGTTTAACACCTTTACCAGTAGTAATATAGCTGAATAAACTTTTAGCAATCAATCCACCCCATGCGCCCGAGCAAGCCGCATAGCATTGAAAACTAGGCACCAAACCTTCGTGCGTAAAAGTTAGTTTAGTTTTTCCGTTTTCGGTGGTGATATCAAAATGTATTTTAGTCCCTGTCCACTCATCTTTTACATCAACAAAAGTCAAATTGCTATCGGTTATCAGCCAAACTACTTTTTTATTGGGCACTAGTGTTATCACTTTTTGTTTTGAAAAATGCACATCTTCAACACGATATGCAAACTCTTCATTCAAGACATCGGTATTACCCATAAATTCACCCTGCCACCATTCGCGCGGATTATTGATAGCCTTAAATACTTCCTCTGCCGAATTGTCAACTAAGATTGAAACAGTTAAATCAGGTTCCTTACTCATTTCAGTAATTTTTTAGGTAACTATATATTAGTTGAGACAAGATTAAAAAACTCATTAAAATTAATGATTGGTTTGATTTTTTTGTATATGCTGTTGTAATAATATTTTATCTTGCTGGAAAATTTTCAGTTTTAAAGTTTCTATCTCTTGTTTGGAGGACATATCTGTAATTTGCTTGTAAGCCCCGAATGCACTAATTAATAATGATAATAATGCTAAACATAAAGTGGCAAATATATTCCACCTGCTTAAATTATTTGAATTTGTAATAACGTCTATTTGTATTTTTTGTTGATAAAATATCAATCCAGCTGGTAAAATCCATGCTGATACTGAAATCTCATTTAAATTATTTTCTTCAAAAACTACAGTGTTATTTTTAAATCCGATATGGCTGTATAATTCCATATTTTGGAGATATGTGTAAATACCGTTTTTAATGCTCTCCCCTAAATCAATATTATTTGATAAATAAATTCTTAATAAATCTGAAATGTCAGTCTTCTGATTTAAACCTGATTTTGCCAGTCTTTTTAGTATCTCAAAATAAATATCGTCGTTCATTGAGGTTTGGTTTTAGCCTTACAATATAGAAATTATTTTCCACCTCAAGAACTTCCTGCACCATCTTCAACTTTTTTATCTTCTTTTGGTTTCCCCCAAAAAGAAGCCTTAATAACCTGCTCAAAAGTGCTGTTAATTTAAAGGGCACTTTTTCCGTAGGTTTTCGGACGTGGTTTTGTTTCTTTTTTCTTTGCCATTATTTGGCTATTAGATTGACATAAGTTAAACCTAAGTTATTTACTTCGTTAAAGCAATTTTCAAACCTTGCAACATCAGAAACTTTGCGAGTATTATAACGGTAACCAAACTCATTACAATATCTATGAAGATGCTTAGGGCTTACAAAATGGTAAATTCCTATAATACCTCTTTTAAGTAATGACCAATAACCCTCGATATTGTTTGTTTGGTCATCACCAATAGTAATATAATTACCCTCTGTATGTTTGATTGATACATGTTTATATATGGCATTTAAACCATTGTAAGACCTGTAAACATCGGTTACCACCTTTGCATCAGGTATAGATTACGAAAAATAAAGCCAATGATATATCAGATGGCAAGCGGAGTAAAAAATCGACGAAGAGACACAAATAGAAAGTCCTTACATGGTGGTACAAAGCATTCCCTACAGTTGCGGCAAGCGGCTTCATTACGCCATGCACACTATCGCGGCGGGTTTCATTCCGCCGCCAGCATCGCTGCCGCTGGCAGGAGTGAAATTCGTTCCTCATAACACAACTGCCTTACCTTCGCTCAGAACCGTAATCCATAAAAAACTTGCCGTATAAAATTTGTCTGTTACTACACTTTTAATTTAATTAACAGCCTATCAACCTCTTTATCTGTTATTATTCCAGAATTCAGGAATAGCCCCTTTATACTTTCTAAATTCAAAGTTGACGGATATTCTATTTTCTTCGATAGTAATTTGAGTAAGGTAGATGCCTTAAAAAGTGTTGTAACAACATTAGTCTCCGTCATGATATTTTTTAAAGAAGATTCCGTAATAGATTTAAATTCACTTGAAACAATTACAAAATATATAATACTATGCCCTGTTCTATTTAAATTACTACTATGTGTTTTGATATATTCTATAAACTTTCGATCTTCCGTGCCTATTTGATAGGCCTCTTTTCTTGCTTTAGCATCAATTAATAATGCATAACCAAATTGGGATGCTTTTGCTATACTATCAGGGTTCCTCCCTGTTCCTTGTCCAAAATAATTAGTATCAAATCCCAACATTTGAAATACTAAGTTTACTTGTTTTTCAAATTCGTTATTCTTCCCTTCTTGCGTAGAAAAGGTTAAAAAATTATTTAGTATAGGAGGTAGAAATTGAAGATACTTAAATTCTATATGTGGATTATTGTCGATAGAGGCAACTAATTCACTTTCTTTCTCTGATGAAAAAAAATGAATTATATCACTCCATTCCGGTTTGTTTATTGCATAGTTATAAAACAATGGGGGTAGTTCAGACCAATTTTTTCCAAATTTTTTTAAAAAGGACGTTTTTAATGGTTTACATTTATGAAATAACCATTCTGAACTACTTGGTACCTTATTGAGTTTCCTTGCCAAATCGCCATAATTATTCCAATATTCTTCTACGTCATAATATTTATCACCGAACGATTTTTGACTATCACCCATTTCAGCAATAAGGGATGTGTATTTATGGAAGTTTTGTACGACTTGGTATTCAGAAATTCCCGTTTCCTTATAAAATTCTTTACTTCCGGGCTGTCTTCCTAAGTGGAGTTTCAGTTTTAAATACTCTTTTTTAATTGCTTCCTTATCAAAATTCATAAAACGCTTGCAATAGTTTGATATTATAAAGTTACACAAACATTAAATGAATCTATTACTATTGATTAAATTTTCATTTTTTGTCCCAAATCATATATAGTCCCAATTTTTATAAAATTGTGGGATGATCTCAATTTATCTTATCGTTTATTTCTTTTGAGAACGACTAAATATAAAAATTGAACTTAAAAAAAACAAGCCCCAAATTCTTTCGGAATTGGAGCTTGCCATTATTTTTAAAATTATTTTTTATTACCACAAAAACAATGGTACCAACCATATTGGCGACACATAATATGGGTCGTAATAAGGTTCGTAGTAGGTTACGGTTTGTTCTTCTACGATGGTTTCTTCGTAATTTACCGTATTGTTTTGCTGGTTGTTTTTTTGCTCTTCTTCCAGCAATTTTATCATCAACTCCGAACCCTGACCAATCATGTCAACCATCGCGTCTTCGCCTACTTCTTCGGGCTTAATGGCGGTGCGGCATATCTCTTCAATCTCTTTCCAATTATTGTCTGATGCCAAATCCATTTGCCAACCGTTGGCGGTGGTATCAAACCTGTTCTCGTTGATGAACGACATGAAAACAATTTCGCCAGGGTCAATCTTTTTAAATATCGCCACCGCTATTCTCAGATCGTCAAAACGTTGGTCGTTTGTAAAGCTGGCCCATTGTTCGTCGGTATCAAAATCAAAGAAACGTGCAAACGCAAATTCCCCCTTTTCCAAATCCACAAACGAGAATATATCATAAACCTTTAGGTATTCGGTATAGCGTTTCATAAAGGTATCAAATACCTCCTGCCCTTTAGGCGCCACCTCGTAATTAATACCCGCGGTTTTAACATAGCCTTTAGCCATCAAATCAATGAATAAAGGTTCTAACACCTTATCATCGCCATTGTCAATAGTTTTAAACTTATGGTTACCATTTATCATTTCGTTCAAAAGTATAATGGCCTTGAACGATTTTTTATTATTATCTGTTAAAAACATAATCCTAAAATTTAGTTTAACAGTTTGGTACGTTTTGCCTTAATGGCTTCCAAAGCATTTGAGGCCGAATTTGAACCCAACACCTTATTAATCTCCTGTTCGGAAGACATAGTGGAATCCTCAATTTGCGCGTAAGCAGCCGACCTAAACTCGGCAGCGGTAGCTTTCTGGTCCATCCTGTTCAAGGTAGCCATCAAACCATCGGTATCCACGTTTGATAGGGTTTTGTTTATTTTCTCGGTTACCTCCGCAGTTTTAGCCCTTGAGCTTATCAATTGCGCACGACTTTCAGTTTCCGAAATTTGTTCTTTAATTTGTTTTATTTTTGCATCCATTACCGCGACTGCAGCTTCCTCTTTCTCGGCCATCTTAGCAAATTGCTCAGCTTGCACCAAGGCGTTTTGATGTGCTTCGGCGGCTTTCATTGCCAATTCATTTCCTTTGGCTTCGTCCAGTTGCTTGCTTTCTACGCGGTCAAGCAATTCATTGGCTTTGCGCTCCCAATCATCGGCAGCATTTCGGTTTTGTAGTTCGCTGGCGCGATGTTGCAGAGCCAAGGCTTTAATTTCGGCTTCGCCTGTGATGGCTTGCTGGTAATTCGCCCTTAGTTCACGTAGTATTTGATCGGCCATTTTAGCCGGATCTTCTAATTTATCAACCGCGGCATTCGCTTCTGCTTTGCCTATGCGGAATAATCTATCAAATATGCTCATGTTATGTATATTAAAATTTAAGTGTCTGTAAATTATCTTCTTCTTCCAAAACCACCACTGCTACGCCCAAAGCTTCTGCTACTGCCCGAGCTTCGGCCAAAGCCGCTACTGTGAGAGCTACTGTTACCGAAACCACCACTGCGTACGCCATTGGATGGGTTACGAGTACTAAATGATCTTTGTGATCCGGTCGGAGAACCCAAACTGCTCCTGCTAGGTGCACGGCTCGACATAGATGGAGAACTGGTAGGGCGGAATGTTGTGACTGTACGTACATGTGAGTAGTATGGCGGATAATAGCCATAATGGTACATAGGCACATAATAGCTATGCGGATGTAACATATAACTCAACAGCAAGAAATCGGTAAAGGTGAACGATGAATGGTAGTAGTTGTTATAACCTACATAGCTAGGGTTACCTTGTATGCTTAAATCGGCATTGGTATTGCCATTTGGCGTAATGTTTACAGATGCTACCGTAACCGACTCGGACGAACTAACATCATCCACCACTTTCAGTTGGTTTTGTCCGGGTTCTTCTACCTTTAGGTAGTCGATATTGCCATCCTTATCCAAATCCAGGTTGTTGATTTGATTTTTTGGGTCGTTAATGGCTTTTTCCAAAACCTGCGGGTCGGTACTGGTTTTTACAAATTGCGCCAGCTTGTTCACATCAAAACCCGAGGTGGTATTGTTTTCGATGGTTACATTATTTTGCTGCGGTTGATTTTGACATGCTACAGCAAAAACCATAAAAGCTATGACTGCTATATATATTCTTTTCATGATTGTTTTAAATTAATTCTTAAATGTTAATTGGTGGTGTAAAGTTACAACACGCTTTTTAAAAACGCATAACTATATACTTTGTTATTTTATAATTTAGATGTTAAAATGATTGGGATGTTACAAAAAATACGCATATACGTATTAATTGCCAATGGATATATCGACCTAAAAATTCAATATCCCGATAGCTATCGGGACAATAAATCCTTACTGCACCTCTATATCATAAGGCAACCTGGCTTGCGGGGTACGTGCCATTTTACTTACAGCTTTTACTTGTTGGTAATATTTATACTCCTCGCCGAGCTCCGATTGTATGAAATGAGCCTTTATATGGGAAGATAAACCCGATTCCAGCTTACTGAATATGCTTTTTTGCTCCGGGTAGTTTACAATTTTGTACCCTTTAAGGTTCGCTTTTTTGGCTGCCGATTTAATGGCATCATTGATATTGCCTAGTTTATCAACCAGTCCAATTTTTAGCGCCTGCTCGCCTGTCCATACTCGACCTTGTCCAATGCTATTAATGTATTCCTGGGTTTTGTGGCGGCCATTGGCTACTGCCAAGGTAAAATCGTTATAACCATGGTCAACCTGACTTTGCAATATCGCCCTTTCTTCCGGGGTTAGTGGTCGGTCGATGGAGCCTAAATCGGCATATTTGCCAGTTTTCACCCCATCAAAAGTAATACCTAGTTTATCATTAAATAACTTCTGCATATTCGGCAGAATGGCAAAAATACCGATAGAGCCTGTTATGGTATTGGGTTGCGCGTAAATTGAATCGGCGGCGCAGGCTATATAATAACCGCCAGAGGCAGCTAAATCGCCCATAGAAACAATGATGGGTTTTACCTTTTTGGTGAGCATTACTTCGCGCCAAATAACATCCGACGCTAAGGAGCTGCCACCTGGTGAGTTTACACGCAATACTACCGCTTTCACCTTATCATCCAACCTTACTTGCCTTAAGGCCTTTGATATATTTTCGGAACCAATGGTGTTATCATCACCTTCGCCTCCGCTTATCTCTCCCGACGCGTAAACAACCGCTATGCGATTTTTTGAAACTTTTACATCCTCCTCATCTGTACTGGCTGTGCTTTTGGTATAGTCGCCTAAATCAACAGATTTTAAATTATCCTTTTTGCCGATGCCTGTCAGCGTTTTTAGCTCGGTTAAAATTTCATCTTTATATTTCAAACCATCCACCAATTTATACTTCAAGGCATCTTCCGGAAACCTTACTTTCAATTCATTGGCGGTGTTAAACAAAACATCTTTATTAATATGCCTGCTTTCGGCTATGCCAACCAAAAAATGGTCGTACATGGAGCCTAAATACGAGGTTACTTGTTGCCTGTTAGCATCGCTCATTTTAGTGAGGAAGAAGGGTTCCACCGCACTTTTATAAGTACCTACTTTAATAATTTGGGCCTCAACGCCTAATTTATCCAAGGCTCCCTTTAAAAAGGTAATGTTTGAGCTAAAGCCATGAAACATGAAAATACCCTTTGGATTGATATATACTTTATCGGCTACGGAGGCTAAATAATAAAAGGATTGTGTATATATTTCGGAATAGGCAATGACAAATTTACCCGATTTTTTAAAATCAATCAGCGCCCCGCGGATTTCCTCGATAGTTGCTTGTCCGGCTGGCAAATAGCTCTCATCCAGATAAATTCCTTTTATATTGGCATCGGTTTTAGCCTTTTTTATGTTCGCTAAAATATCATTCAATCCAATTGACTTATCATTATCAAAACCCAAAAAGCTCAAACCGGCAAATGGGTTGTTTGGTGTACGTTCGGGAATGGTAGTATTTAATGTAATTTTTAAAACCGAATTGGAGGCAACATCCACCGTTTTATCGCTTTGGGCAACACTAACAATACCTACAATTGCTATAAAAAATACAATTACTATTACTATACTCGCTAAAATAAAGCCCACCATACTGGCGAACATAAACTTGAAAAATTGTTTCATTAAAATATTAAGATAATTTTGGTGCTAATTTACTAATTCAATACTGTTATACATTAAGAGCTTCATTATAATTATTTGTTACAACATGATAAACGTATTTTTGTTATTAGGAAGTAATCTTGGTAATCGCGAATTGCAACTGAAAAAAGCAATAATTGGTATTGAAAAGCAAATTAGTACCATCATCAAATCATCCTCAATTTATGAAACCGCCGCATGGGGTAAAACTGATACGCCAAGCTATTTAAACCAGGTTATCCTGCTGCAAACAGCTTTACCAGCCAACATTGTTTTAGAGAAGATTTTAAATATTGAACTTGATTTAGGCCGTGTACGAGAAGAGAAATGGGGCTCCAGAATTATTGATATCGATATTTTATTTTACGGAGATATGATCATCAAGGAGCAAAACCTGCAAATACCACACCCTGAATTACATAATAGAAGGTTTACCATTGAGCCCTTAGCCGAGATTGCTCCCGATTGGATACACCCGGTATTGAATAAAAGTATTTTGACTATAAAAAATGAGCTAGTTGACACTTTAGATGTAAAAAAATTATAACTTTGAATTAAACATTAATTTCATGTCAACTATACATCCTAAAAGGGATTTAGACTTAACCTATTTGAACGAAGTGGCTGATGGAAGTGACGAATTCATCGTTGAAACCATCGCGATGTTTTTGGAACAAGCACCAGAGATTATAGACATTTTAGGTACTGCCATTGAAAACCGCGATTGGCCAACCGCTGCAAATTATGCTCATAAATTAAAGCCAAACTTGGGTATTTTTGGTATGCTGAGGAGTCAGGAATTGTTTCGTGAAATTGAATTTGCCTCGAAAGGAGAATCACCTGATTATGATACCATTGCTCCAAAACTTGTAGAAGCAAAGGCTTATATTACGGAAAATATGAGCGCGCTTGTGCTAATAAAAAAGGAAAAAGAAGCCTGATTTAATTTCAAAAAAAAATAGTAAAACTACACCTAAACCTCTAACAGGTTAAAGCTATAGCTTTCCATAATTAAATTAGCCAATAGGTTTTTACAAGCGGTATCAACCTTTGTATGGGCAATTTCTTTGGTTTCGGCTTCTAGCTGTAGGGTGATATGTTTCCCTATCCTTACATTTTCAATTTCAGAAAGACCGAGGTTTTTCATGCTTCCGGTTACAGCCTTACCTTGTGGATCCAATATTTCTTTTTTTGGCATGATGTCTATCTCGGCGTGGAATTTTTTCATTGCTGTAATTATATTTAATTGGGATAAATTTTCTAAAAAATTCGATTTGTTTGTAAGCTAAACCAAGTTACTAATTAGCGGTAACAAATTTAAACTGGATAATTGATAATATGATGTATATAAAAATGATTAACGGTATGGCGGCAAAATTAAGAAATACTATCATAATTGCCGAAATCAATAACAATAAATACCTAAAAATATTGGGGGCAAAATGGTAATTCTTGAATTTGAGTGATAACATGGGTATTTCGACCACCATTAATAAACTGATTAATAGGGTAAAACATACCAAAATATAAGGATTATAAAACACCAAATTAAATATGCTGGCATACCTATGCAATATAAACGGAAAGGAGGCAATTAAAATAGCGCATGCCGGAGTGGGCAAGCCTATAAAATTATCTGTTTGCCGTTCATCAATATTAAATTTAGCTAAACGCAATGCCGAAAAAACGGGAATTATAAAGGCGAAATAAACCAGTCTGCCGTCTGAATTTGACAATTGAACTGCCTTTAAAAAAAACTCATAGATAATTACACCCGGCAACAAGCCAAAGCTTACCATATCGGCCAATGAATCAAGTTCTTTACCAATGGCCGAGTATGCGCGTAATAACCTTGCGGCAAAGCCATCAAAAAAATCAAAAACCGCGCATAAAAATATAGCGGCGG
This sequence comes from uncultured Mucilaginibacter sp., assembly GCA_903891475.1. GTDB lineage: Bacteria > Bacteroidota > Bacteroidia > Sphingobacteriales > Sphingobacteriaceae > Mucilaginibacter. The sequence continues at coordinate 70,099 of CAITEP010000021.1, read as the reverse complement.
CGGCGGTATTTAAATCTCCCTTAAAAGCAAAAACAATACCTATGCACCCACAAAACAGGTTTGCACAGGTAATGGCATTGGGTATGTTTTTACTTATAAAGTTTGGCATAATGGGCATGCAATGCTCAATATTTTTAGAAATAACCTAATTAAACTACTTGTAAATACGCCTCAAGTCATTCCAAATCATAGGCAACAATAACTATGAATTCATAGATATTAAAAACTCCTCGTTGGTTTTTGTACCCTTAATTTGCGATTGCAAAAACTCCATTGATTCCTGCGAATTCATATCGGCCAAATGGTTACGTAAAATCCAAATTCTTTGCAACGTTTCGCGATCAAGCAACAAGTCATCACGCCTGGTGCTGGAGGCGGTAATATCAATAGCAGGGAATATGCGTTTGTTTGATAGCTTACGATCCAATTGCAGTTCCATATTACCGGTACCTTTAAACTCCTCAAAAATAACCTCATCCATTTTGGAACCTGTTTCGGTTAAGGCTGTAGCGATAATGGTTAATGAACCACCATCTTCAATATTACGTGCCGCGCCAAAAAAGCGTTTCGGCTTGTGCAAGGCATTGGCATCCACACCACCCGATAATATTTTACCCGATGCTGGTGCAACTGTATTATAAGCACGCGCCAAACGTGTGATTGAATCCAATAAGATCACTACGTCGTGACCGCATTCAACCATACGCTTTGCTTTTTCCAACACAATATTGGCAATTTTTACATGTCGTTCTGCAGGCTCATCAAAGGTAGAGGAAACAACTTCGGCTCTTACACTTCTGGCCATATCGGTCACCTCTTCCGGGCGTTCGTCAATTAACAATATAATTAAATAAACTTCCGGATGGTTTTTGGCAATGGCGTTTGCCACATCCTTCAATAACATGGTTTTACCTGTTTTTGGCTGTGCCACTATTAAACCACGCTGGCCTTTACCTATCGGTGAGAAAAGGTCCATGATGCGGGTTGAGTAATTATTGGGGTCGGTAAAGAGGCTCAATTTTTCGGAAGGGAACAAAGGCGTAAGGTGGTCGAATGGAACCCGGTCACGCACCTCGGCTGGTACCCTACCATTTATAGCTTCAACCCTTACCAATGGGAAATATTTTTCACCTTCTTTTGGCGGACGAATGCTTCCTCTGACGGTATCGCCTGTTTTCAATCCAAATAACTTAATTTGCGACTGAGAAACATAAATATCATCGGGAGAGGTTAGATAATTATAATCAGATGAACGTAAAAAGCCATAGCCATCGGGCATAATCTCTAATACGCCTTCGTTTACAATCACATTATCAAAATCAAGGTTGATAGCTGGTTCCTGGTTTTTTTGCTGATTGCCATGGTTTGCAACACGTCTTTCAACCTTTTGATGCGTAGCCTCCACATTTTGTTCGTTCAACTTACTGGTAATTTCAGCGGCTTGCTCAGGTGATAAACTGGCTTCTAAAACGGGCGCGGTTACTTCGCCTTCATCGGTTGTAATTTCATCGTCCGGTATATCAAATAAATTGGTATCATCCAAAGGTACATCTACCCTCCGCTCGTTCGAACTTTTTACAGTCCGTATCCTTTTACGCACCTTTTCTACAGGGGCCTCAGCTTCAGCGGGTGCATAAATGCTATTGACAATATTTTGCTGTAATCTGGCGGCTTCAATCAGTTGTTCTTGTTCAACAATCTTGGTTATTAATTGCGCCTTTCTAAGTTCGTCAGCTTCGGCTATCCCTAAATTTCTGGCAATTTCGCGCAACTCTGATACGAGCTTGTCGTTCAAATCATTTATATCAAACATATGATGTATTATGGTTCAAAAAGATATTTTAGTTAGAATATTCTATTTTTTTGTAGGTTATTTGTTTTCTCAATAGTACAAAAGGATTGCATCATTGTTAGTTGAAATATCATGCCTGAATGATGAGATAATAGCTAATGTGTTAAAATTTGTATTTAATAAAGTAGTGTGATTTAAAAAAACTTATTTGCAATCTTATTTATGCAACAACCATCAGGTTAAAATTTAATAAAAAACTGGGGTTTCAAATTATTTCTTTAGTGCAAGAAAAAATCCATCAGAAAACATGCAATTGTACTCAATTATTTTAAAAATACAAACTATTTTAAAAAATATAGTTCAAAAACATTTTATTGGTTTATTTTTTGTTTTTTTGACCGAACAAAAAATGGGTGCTTTTTATGATTTCTCGTCAGCAATTAATTGAACAAATAAAGCTTAAAAAATCGTTTCTCTGTGTTGGTCTTGATACAGATATAGAGAAAATACCTTCCTTTTTGCTGGATTATCCCGACCCGGTTCTTGAATTCAACAAGCGCATTATAGATGCTACGGAGGATTTATGCATAGCCTATAAGCCAAATTCCGCGTTTTATGAATGTAGAGGAATAAGCGGATTGCAAAGTTTAATTGATACCTGCAAATATCTACCTAAAAACTGCTTGAGTATTATTGATGCCAAGCGTGGCGATATGGGCAATACCTCCGAAATGTATGCAAAAACGTTTTTTGATGAAGCGGCATCGGGGATGAATTTTGACGCTATTACCGTTTCGCCTTATATGGGCCATGACGCGGTGACGCCCTATTTAAAATATCCTGATAAATGGATTATTTTATTGGCCCTAACCTCATCCGCAGGAAGTAAGGATTTTCAATACCTTGAAACTGAAGCAGGCTTGCTTTATGAAGTAGTGCTTCAAAAAGCTACAACTTGGGCAGGTGCAGATAGGTTAATGTTTGTGGTAGGCGCTACAAAAAGTACGGAATTTACCAATATCAGAAAATATGCGCCAAATAACTTTTTGCTAGTGCCGGGAATTGGTGCACAAGGAGGGAATTTAAGTGAGGTTTGCCACTATGGTATGAATGCTGATTGTGGTCTGATTGTGAATGCATCGCGCTCTATTATATACGCTTCAAAAGGAAAAGATTTTGCGGATGCCGCAAGACACGAGGCTTTAAACCTGCAACAACAAATGAAGGTTGAATTGGAAAAGGCTGAAATAATTTAAAATAACATGTTTTTCTTTTTTAAACCAACCATATGGTAAAAATTACTTACCTACTGAAATTCAATAAATTATAAAAATATGGTAATAGAATTATTACAGATTCTGCGCATATTTTATTTTGATTTATTTTATAATTAGCGTATTTTTATGAAAAATTTTTTATCAAAACTTCACCATATCTCATAGTTTTTTGTTTTTATGTTTAACAAAAATAAGTTCCTATACGTAATAGTTACCCTCCTGATGCTAATGTCTGCAAACATATATGGGCAGGTTAAAATTGTAGATATCAAAGCGTTTAAAAAAATAAAAAACGGGCATACTCACGTAATTGAATTTAAGTGGGATTTTAAAGGGTCAGAAAAGTTCTTTGGCGTTATTAAAAAATATTGGAAAGCCACAAAGAGCGTTGATTTTATTAAAGCCGGCGAACTCAAAAAAAACTTAAAGCGCGGCGATTCCTATTTTAGCTTAGAGCATTATATTGAGGTAAATGAAAAAGGAGATTCTTCGGTTTATTTTTACTTGAATTATTGGGTACTTACCGACAATTTTTATACCCGCCATGTTGATGTTTCATTAATTGATGAAAAACCAATAGCTCAAATTCCATTATCAGTTGATACAATGGTTTTAAAAAATGTAGGTAAAATACAAAATGGCGTTTATCCTCGATTTGACTTTGATGGCAATGGCTATTTTACCAACTGGTATTCAGGTATTCTAAAGAATAATCTATTAGAACTACAAAGGAGGCTTAAAGCTGGAAAAGAAATTGATTTATCTGATGATTTTGCCAATATTGAAGAACTAAAAAAGGTAAAAAAAGGTGTGCTTTTATGTCCTGAAGAAAATTTATGGGCAAAAAACTATTGGAAAGATAAAAACGAATATGAGAACCTGATTTTTGGTAACTACAAATTCCGTTATAAGGTTATTTCGAATGTCTTATTAGAAGAAAAGATAAAAGCCGGCTACGATAATACCTACTACCTATTATTTTATCATAACACCACTGCTGGCAAGGTAATTGTAATTGTGAATGCGCTTACTGGCGAAACTATTTATTCGAGCCATAAATTAGTTAATTCATTTTACTTGCAACCTTACGAAATAAACGCTTTAAGTGATAAATTAGATAGTATAGCCGACTAGCTAAGTTGAACTTTTCTGTCAGGGAATTTTGTGGCATAACCTGCAATAATGCTCTTTATATAATCATTACCCGGATAAGCGGTTAAATGGGGTTTTAAGTGAACCAAATTATTTGCATCTAAATAACTGGATATAAATCCTAAGCCGTAAAACTTCCCTTTTTCAATCAAAAGGCAGCTATGCTCGTTATCGGTACGGCCCGCATCTCGTATAGCATAGGTTGGCAATGCCTCATTCAGTTTTTCAATAGCCCTGTTTACCTTTGTATTATATGCCTCGGTTGTCTCAAATCCTTCACAAGCACATTGATCTTTATTTGGCCCGGTACAAGCGCCTGTATTAGTTTGAATAAAACAAAGCTTTGGGCATAGTTCAAAAGCATCAATTAATTGCAACAATAAGTTGCGGCCTTCAGCCAAAGAATTACAAGTATATATGGCATTCATAGCCTTGTGCTGCTTATCAATTGCCATGCGTAAAAAACCACGCTGATCTTCGAATGTATAAATTCCGTAAGCATGTTCAAACCTTTTTAAAGCCTGGTTATATTTAGGCCATAGTCGTTTTATTTCTATCGCTTCTAAAACAAAAGCCACCAGTTCCGTTCCACAAAGTTGATAGGAAATTTGATAAATATTTTTTAAAAATTCCTGCCGCTGCGGTCCGGGATTATTGCCGCTAAAATGACTACAAACCCTTTTGTATAAACTCTTGGCCTTACCTACATAAATCACCTTACCATGCTGATCGTGAAAATAATAGATGCCCGGTTTGTTGGGCAACTGCTCTATATCCTGTTTTGGTAAATTTGGTGGTAAAACCTGCTCTTTCGAGTTTTGTTTGAGTGCCTTGGTGATATACTTGTCCTTATCCTTTTGAATTAATAGGGAAAACAAAATCGCGGTAGCCTCGGCATCGCCCATGGCCCTATGCCGGGCATTATTTTCAATACCTAATTGATGGCAAAGCTTCCCCAAACTATAGGATGGATAGCCGGGAATAATTTTTCGGCTTAAACGCAGGGTGCATAACTTGGCATTTTGCAAGGTATAACCACAAGCCGCCAAATGAAAACGGACAAAAGAATAATCGAAATTTACGTTATGGGCCACAAATATTTTGCCCTTTAGCATTTTGTAAATATCGGCGGCCACCTCTTCTATAAATGGCGCGTTTTTCACCATCTCGTTACTAATACCGGTAAGTGTGGTAATATGAAAAGGTATTTCCCTACGGGGATTGATGAGGGTGCTGTATTTTTCAATCACCTTGGTACCATCATGTATGCAAATGGCAATTTCGGTTATACCATTAGCAATGGCATGACCGCCGGTGGTTTCAATATCAACAATTGCGTACATTGAAGTAAATATACAACATTGCTAAAAAAATTAGCGGATTTATAAAAATATAAATCCGCTAATTTTAATAATTTACAAAAAAATGGAATTCTTATCTGTCTTTTAGCTCCACATAAGTCCTGTTTACCTTTCCGGTATATATTTGACGCGGACGGCCAATAGGCTCTTTATGCTCTTTCATTTCTTTCCATTGGGCAATCCATCCAGGCAACCTGCCTAAGGCAAACAAAACGGTAAACATATCAGTTGGGAAACCTAATGCACGGTATATGATTCCTGAATAAAAATCGACGTTTGGATATAATTTGCGTTCTACAAAGTAAGGGTCTTTTAAAGCCACTTCTTCCAACTTCTTGGCAATCTCCAACACTTCATCGTCAATGCCTAGTTTTTCCAAAATTTCATCGCAGGCCTTTTTAATTATTTTTGCCCTTGGGTCGAAGTTTTTATAAACCCTATGCCCAAAGCCCATTAAACGGAATGGATCATTTTTATCTTTAGCTTTGGCTATCCATTTATCAGTATCGCCACCGTCTTCTTTAATCTGCTCCAACATTTCAATTACAGCCTGGTTAGCGCCACCATGCAATGGGCCCCAAAGCGCGGAAATACCTGAGGATACGGAAGCATATATATTTGATTCGGACGAACCAACGATACGTACGGTAGAGGTTGAACAATTTTGCTCATGGTCGGCATGCAATATCAATAAGGTATTCATGGCCTTAACAATTACCGGATCCAACACATAAGGCTCAGTACGCTGACCAAAAGTCATGTAAACAAAATTCGAAACGTAATCGTATTTGTTTTGCGGATAAATGTATGGGTGACCTAACGACTTTTTATAAATCCATGAAACCAAGGTAGTCATTTTGGCAAGCATTTTAATAATGCTTAAATGAAGCTCTTCTTCGGTTTGCACTTGCTTTAACGATTCGGGATAGTAGGCCGATAAAGAGCAAACCAATGATGACAATTGCCCCATTGGATGCGACTTTGACGGAAAGCCATCAAAAAACTTTTTCAAATCCTCGTGTACCAAGGTATGCCTGCTTATTTCGTACTGAAAATAATCAAGCTGCTCCTTATTTGGTAACTCACCATGAATTAACAGATAAGCCACTTCAATAAAGCTCGATTTTTCGGCAAGCTCCTCAATAGGATAACCACGATATTTCAGAATACCCAATTCGCCATCTAAAAAGGTAATGGCACTGGTGGTGGCACCTGTGTTTTTGTATCCAACATCAAGGGTAACATAGCCGGTAAGGTCGCGGAGTTTCGAAATATCAATCGCCTTTTCACCTTCAGTACCTTCAATTACTGGTAAGCTATACGTTTTATCGCCAATTATTAATTGCGCATTTTCGGACATGAGGAAATAGTTTTATTGCAACAAATGTAAAAAATTCTAGGTATTAATTCGCCTTAATTACATGCAGATTGGAAGATTTTTTTTTAAAAAATCACCCTAGAAAAATTGAATTCAAATTGAGGAAAATAACAGCCTGCTTATTGCCGAGAGGATATTTACTACTGCAAACTCTTCAACGCCCTATAAAGCTTCTCGGTAGGCAAACCTACCACATTGGTGTACGAGCCTACAATTTTTTCGATACCTATTAAGCCTAAAAACTCCTGAATGCCGTACGAGCCTGCTTTGTCTAAAGGTTGGTATTTATGTACATAGTACAAAATCTCATCGCTACTTAGTTTATTGAGGTAAACTTCCGATACATCATAAAAACTGTGCAATTGATGCTGATAAAGCAAGCAAACGCCTGTAATTACCCTATGCATTTTGCCCGATAGTAGCTCCAACATTTCAACCGCGCCTTGAAGAGATTCCGGTTTGCCCAAAATTTGATTATCAATACAAACAATGGTATCGGCGGTTAGTACAATTTCGTTGGTTAGGGCCTCATCAAAGGCATGGGCCTTTTTTTCGGCTATGTAAACCGCTACTTCCTCGGGGGCTAAGGTTTCGGGGTACGATTCATCCACCTCCTTTAAAATTATCCGAAACCGGATATCCATCAGCTTTAAAAGCTCTTGCCGCCGTGGCGATTTGGAGGCCAGTATAATTTCGGGTAAATTACCAAATGGATGATGGCTCATTAAAAATTGAGACTAAACTTGCTCTTGTGGTAAAAGTAAAAATTTTTATTTAAAATTTTATGACCAAAAGCAATTACTATAATAGGTCTACCTTGTCTTTTTTGCACGAGGAAATTAAAACTATGAATAATGTTATAATCAGGTTCATTTTTAATGTTTTCATGATGTTAATATTTAACCATGTTACCAATCAAACCTACCGTTTGTAATTTTTACCGTATCGCCGGTACTATTAACTGCGTTAAAATAAAAAGTACCAGCAATTATTGTATTTGAAACAATTTTTAAAGTCACAGAGCCAGTTACAACAGCATTTGTGTTATAAAAAATATCACCGCCACTAGCTCCAATTTTATCATAACCACCTATACCAAAGCCACTTTTTTTACTGTCATTTAGTATAAAAGTGTAAGTTTTACCTACAACATAGTTTATGCTATCAATAGAAAATCCAACACTTATTATTGAACCATCGCTAATTGTATGTGAACCTCCTATACTAAAAGACGCATTATTATTTGCATCTGGTCCGGTAAAAGTTGCTTTAGGGCCGGTCTTTGGGGCATAAATGTTGGAATAATCAGCCACCATTACCTGTCCATTTACCATGCAACCAAATGTGTTCGCGCCTGTTTCTGTAACTCCCGGCAATTCTAATTTATCCTTTTTGCACGAGGACATTAAAATTATGGATAGTGGTATAATCAGGTTCATTTTTAATGTTTTCATGATGTTAATATTTAACCATCCTACCAATCAAACCTGCCATTGGTTATTTTTACCGTATCGCCAGTGCTACTAACCGCATTAAAATAAAAAGTACCCGCTGTCGCATTTGCTAGGCTTGTTATTGTTACCGAACCAGATACCACATTATTAGTGTAATAAAAGATATCGCCATTTGCACCTGAAGGGGTTCTTAATCCTACTACATCATATCCTCCAGAACCATCCCCCTTTTTTTTACCACTATTTAAATTAATGGTATAGGTTTGACCTGGCACTAAATTTATAGTATCAATATTAAAACCTATTTGTGTTATTGAACCATCGCTATTTTTATGACGTCCTTGTATATAAAAAGTTACATTATTATAAGATGCGCTAAGCCCTAGCATGTCATAAAAACTGGTACCTTTTGCAACAAACGCTTGTCCATTTACCAGGCAACCAAAAGTACGTGCCCCTGTTTGTGTAGCCGGGGGCAATTGCGATAATGGATCTACCTTATCTTTTTTGCAAGCATATGCTAATAGTATAATTAAGGGTATAATCAGGTGCATTTTCAATGTTTTCATGATTTTAATATTTAACTTACTAATCTGTTTAATGCGATATGAATATTTGCTTTTCAATTTTATTACTGCCAAAGGCAATATGCACAAAATACTGCCCGGCAGGCAGGGTACTGGTATTAAATTGTACAGTGCTGCCATCGGCAGAATCACCTTTTTGCAGGGCTTGCCCAATTTTATTATAAACCACATAGCTAAACGGTATTTTGGGCACAAATGTTGTAGTTTGCTGCTCGGCATTTAGTAAGTTGGTAGCAGCAGCAAGCGTAGGCGAGTTTGGCGACAACGCTATAGAAGCGGTACTGTTTGCCGGGTTTGGATACACTATAAATGCACTGGTAGCACTGGTACTGTTGTAAGCGTATAGTCTGGCTACTGATTGCCCGCAAGGTGTAACCGTAACACACCTAAAGTAAATTACAGTTCCCGGAGGTATCGGGTAATTGTTGATGTTTAGGCCGGAACCCATGAAAACCAGGTTAGTAGTAGATCCGTTTACCTCCTGATACCATTGATAGTTGGATGGCACGGTATTGGGCAATTGGGTAGCGGTGGCGTTCAGGTACTGGTAATTGCTGGCCTGTGGTGTACGGTCAACCCGTATATTGATGAGTGGTTGTGGCGCGCCAACATATATGGTTTGGTTTAAAGTGATAGTACCACAATCGGGACTGTAAATTGCAACCGATAAATTGCCTTGTGTCCCGTTGCCGCTGGTAATGGGTTGCACTTGTAAGGTTGGGGTATATTGGCCACTTACTATTTGCAAATTTGAAGGAACCGTCCAAGTATAACTATAGGCCGGGTTATTTGGAACCGTAAAAGTAGAGGTACCACTGCAAACATAGCTGCTACCGCTAATGGCGGTTGATTGGCAAAACAGCAAACAATCGGCAGGGGGGGTATACCCCATATTGGTTGTAAGGGTTGCTGCCAAAAATTTACCATTCAAATTCTCGTAACTAATGTGAGGTTCGTTATTATTAGTCGCGGTACTATAGGCCGTTATAAAATTATTAAAGGGTATATTTTTGGGTGAAACCGGTAAACTGTTTGGGCTATAACCCTGCATATAGTCGGCTTCTGTAAGCCTCACCGCCCCCCTTCCAACATCTAAAACGCTGGGTTCGGGTATAAAACCAAAACCAGGAGCAACATATACATTGATGTTATAATGACCAAACCATCCTGACGAACCAAAACTTTTTAAACTCGGAAAAGGAGAAACATCGCCGGCATAGGTTTCGTAAGGTAATATGTCTGTTGGTGAGTTATTGGTTTGGTCGGTAACGTTTATGGTGATGGGTAATAACCAAAGCACAGTTTTGCGGTAACTAATTTTTCCGGCGTAAACCCTATTACCGTTACCATCAGTAGCATCCGCTTCAAAATGTATCAGGATGTCGTTTCGGCCCGGCACCCCACTTAAAAAAAATGCGGGCGACCCTGTGATAAATACCGGATAAAATGAAGCCGCCATTACAATTAAATCACCCCAAAATGAAGTAGCGTATTTACCATCATAATAAAGTATTTGCCCTCCTTTTGTTAACTGTTGGGTTTGCCCACACTCCGAACCATTGCTGATGGCTATGTTTTTTATCCCATTTTGGCTAGGGTAACCTAAGGCGGTTAGCTCGGCCTGCCAAGCATGGTGTACCGCGGTATCAACCTGATTATTATAGTTTATATGTGTAACCAGCATTTGCAAGGCTGCAGGCGTGTTGCTTAATGATAATACGCCTTTTATATTGGGTACCGACCTATCAAAGCTACTGTAAACATCATAATAAAGCGATGCGCCCGACCGTGAATACAAACTATTTAAGTGGTTTTCCATGTACTGCAAACTTACAGGCACTACCGCGCCCTGTTGTGGTGTGCCATGGTAAATAACCTGCGATATATTATGTGTTTCGCCCGCTTTTTCCATTTTTACAATGGCATACCTTGTACATAGCCCACCCATGCTTAGTGCCAATACCTGTATTTTATTGCTGGTTGTTTTGTAGGTATTTACCCAACGGATAACCGATTTTACCAGTAAGGCGTTTCGGCGTATATCATCAGTCCCGTTCCTAAAATCAATAAAAACGATGTCGAATTGTGAGGTAATAAGATTATATATTGGAGTTGGACTATTATTACTACTACTATTACTATTGTAATTCAAACTTCCTATAAAATCTTTCAAAGTAAAGCTCCCTGTAAAACTTTCAGGGCTGGTATAATACCCGGGGTCAAAGCCTTCTACCACGATAAGGGGGTTTACCAACGTGGTATGCCCGGGAGCATATTGCAGAGTAACCTTGCCTATGGCCGCTACCCCGTTAAAAGTTTCCCCTGTTTTAAAATAATATTCCGGGGCTGTGCCTGATATCACATCGGGAGGGGTGCTTGCTGTAGTTGCCGCTGTTTTTACAAAAGATGATTGTACACCACCTCCGCCACCACCCGGTGGTACATATACCCCGCAACCCGGTGTATAACAGGTTAAGGTGCTGGTGCTGCCGTTTACAGTTATTGGGCTGTGGGCTTGCAGTATGGTGCCATTGCTTAACGTAACTTTATAGTTCCATGTTTTTAGCCCTGCTCCGGTATAAGTAACGGCGAGGGTAGTGCCTGGCATCATGTTACGGTAACCCTGTCCATCGCCTGCGTCAATTTGTATATTGCTTACCGCAGTGCCATTATTGGTAAACAATAAGTTTGCCGGAAAAACGATATTAAAACTAAGGTTACTATAGGTATTACAAGCTGGCGAAAAGGCAATGGTTTGGGCTTGCAGATAGGGGTTTTGCCAAACACCGTTTACATACTTATCGGTAAGTTGCCCGTTAGCTAAGTTTATATTAGGGTTAGGATTAACAGTTGTATTTAAATAAGAATATTGGTAATAAAGTCCGCTTACAACCACCTGTCCCGGTTGCCTGGCAATATACCATAAGCTGTCGACAATATTTGGACTAGGCAGGGTACTGTATGAACTACCGCTTAGCCTTGCAGAGGCCATGGTTCTATAAATACTTTTAAATACAGTTTGGTCAACCAAGTTGCTATCAACCAGGGTTGTGCCGTTGTAGTTTTCAGTATTTGTAAGCTCTAGGCCATAATCTCGCAAAATACCGGTTGGGATATTGGCCGTATTTAGTTTACCAAAAATAACATTTACGGCATGATTAAAGTTAGTATCGATAACTTTAGCTAAAGTTGGTTGATTAACGTTTATAACTACCGCATTACTTGAAACACTAGGACTACTGCCACTTGAATATATAACTTTATACATCGTTGTAGCTGTTAGCGCAGGTGGCGTGTAAGTTGTTAAACTTGGCGCACCCGTATTTGTATAAGTAGTACCACCATCGGTCGAGATTTGCCAGTTATAGGTAAAAGTGCTGTTTCCCCCACTCGGCGTACTCGTGTTTAATTGAGCCGGAATCGTATTATAATTAATGGTTTGGCTTGCAGGGCTAATACTACCTGGTATAATTGCAGGATAACCGCCAACTTGAACGGTTAAATTAGCCGGGCTCCCGGTGCCTACACTATTTACACCCGAAACAGAAACTTGCGCGCTTCCTGAATAAGATGAACTCCAGGTAACACTGCAATAGCCATACCCCCAAATAACGCTGGTTGCCGCATTGCTAGGGTTCACCTTCCAGGTATAGGTTGGTACGGTTGAAAGCGTGGTTATGCTATAGTTGGTTGTAGAACCCTGTCCCACCGATGTTGGACCAGTAAGTCCTTGCGGTATACCGGGTACGCCGCCGCCAAGTGCAAAAGGTGTTATTTTGGCATTTTGGGCAGTTATTGTTTGCACGAGCATCAAAAGCATTGCGGAAAGCAATAGGAATTTACTAAAAATTACATTGGTTTTTGGTATAGGTAGTTTCATAGGATTTATAATTTGGTATAAAAGATGGGAGGATATAATATTAGCATGTTTAAATGTTAAATATTATATAAAGTTAAATAAAAATTTTCCGCAATACCAGATAAAATTTTCTTATCAAGAATATTGTATGCTTTTAAGAAGACATACCTATGATATTAAACGGCCATTATTTTTAAATAAATTGTGGGTATTGCTTTTAAGGTTCGGAATATAGCTAGCAGGATTGCCAACTATTTATTTAAACAGTTGAGGCATTTTGAAACGAAGTTTTAGAAAACCTTATTACCAGCTAAAGGCTTCCTCGGTCATCCATTTACCTTGAATTTTGAGTACTTTTTCAATCACATCGCGCACGCAACCTTTTCCACCTTCAATGGGGGAAATGTACAGGCTAATGGCCTTGATTTCTTCGGCGGCATCAATGGGGCAAACGGGTAAGCCAATAATTTTCATCACCTCCATCTCGGGGATATCGTCGCCCATGTACAATACATTTTCGTGTATGATGCTTCTCTCTTCCAGGTATAGCCTTATTTTTTCTATTTTGGTATGAATGCCCAGATACACATCCTTTACACCCCAGCCATTTAGGCGGTATAAAATACTTTTTGATCGACTACCAGAAACAATGCAAACAGTGTAGCCGCATTTAATGGCCAACTGTATGGCATAACCATCCCTAATGTTGAAGGCTCGGCTTTGTTCGCCGGTTTCGGTAACATAAACCTCGCCATTGGTTAAAACACCATCCACATCAAAAATAAAAGTGGTAATATCTTTTAATTTACTTAAAAATGATTCCATTATTAACGGTTATGAAGCATTTTGCCGGAGGAGACTAAAGCCCCTACTATGAATAGATTTTGTTTATTGGTTATCGCGCCATTCGTACACCCAAGCCGATTGTATTTGCTCCAAATGCCCCTCGGTCGATTCTTCACGCGTACCTGCAAAATTTGGTAGGGTCAATATCCATTCCAGCAAATCGGTAAACCTGATGCGGTATATTTTTGCTTCATCAAAATCATCGCCAAATTTTTCGTACAGCTCTATGGCTATATCTTCATGGTCGTTCCAGTGTATTGGTAATGCAAATTTTGTATCGCTCATTTTTTTATTTATTGGCTCGTAAAATTTTATTGAATTGCTTGAACTTATTAAGGTACTAATGCCCCAGAAACTGCGATTGATCGGGCAAGGTAATTTCTATATCACCATCAATCATGATGCATTGACAACCCAAGCGCGAGTTGATGCGTGGGTTTACCGCCCTATCAATAAAGTCTTCTTCTTTTTCAGATATTTCCTGCAAACTGTCAATTCCTTTATTAACATATACATGGCAAGTGCTACAGCCACAAACGCCACCGCAATTATGTTGTAGTTCGATCCCATTTTCGAGGCAAACATCTAAAACCGACTCCCCTTCCGCTATCGGAAGTTCTACCGAATCATGGTCCTTAGCCTCAAAGTTTATTTTAACTTTAAAAATATTCATCCCAACAAAAGTAATAAAATTACCCAAGTATGCGGTTTGCTTCTTGGTTTTTGATAATCTCCTGACTTATCAGCTTATACATGTTTTCCAATACCGGGTTTCCCGCTAAAAGTTGCAAATGCGCCTCCATGGTAACTGTATCGTTTCGTGCAGCCGGACCAGTTTGCGCCTCATTAGGCAGTAATTGTTGTACCTTTTGGGCGGTCTCCAAAATTAAGGGGCGAATGATGTCAAAATCCAAATTGCTTTGCTTTAACAATTGCTCGGCTACCGAATACAAGTAATTAGGAAAATTACAGGCAAAAACCGCCGATAGATGCAGGATTTTGCGTTGCTCGGAATTTACCAAATATACCTTATTGCTTACCGACTGTGCCAAATCGAGCAATTGCTTGGTAATGGTCTCATTGTAGCCTTCAATACAAAGGGGCACCGTTAAAAAATCGACCTCCCTGTTTTTACTGAGTGTTTGCAATGGATAAAACACGCCCGCCAATTCGCTATATTTCGTTAGTGTGGCTAAAGCAGTAGCCCCCGAAGTATGCACCATGGTTTTATGATGTTTTGATAAAACCGAAGCCACTAAATCAATCTGACCATCGCTTATCGCTATTACAAAAATATCAGTTTCGGTACTGATGGCCTCCAAATTATCAATGGGCTCGGCCTTAACATGATAAGCCAGCAAGGCCGCATGCTCCGGATTACGGCTATATACCTGTACAATTTTATGCCCCGCATTTTTAAACGCCGCCGCAAAATGGGTAGCCACATTGCCCGAGCCTATTATGGAAACTCGCATGCTATAAATAATTTTTTTCCAAAGGTAGTAATTATATAGTGAGCGGTGAGTGGGTGAGTGGGGAGTAATTGGGTTGCAAGTTGTGGGTTATACGTTGTAGGTTTTTTTTGGTTTGAAGGTTCGATTTTGGGTTGTAGGTTGCAATTTTTTGGATGATTAGGGACGCGTAAAATAGCGCCAAACCTCGTTAAATTGCCCCAATATTTCATCGAATTTCACCCAAAAATACCCTTTAAAATCCAAAAAAACCACCAAAAACCAGCATCAAAATTATAATTTGAAGGCGTTTTTACGAATTTGACTATAGTTTCAAAGGTTTTTACAGGGTTTTAAGTGGGTTTAATTATAATTTGGAAGGCTTAATTATAATTTGGTTTGGTGGTGAGTGGTTGAATAGTGAGTGAGTGAGGTAGTGAGCGGTGATTGTGTGAGTAAGTGAGTGCTTGAATGGTGGGTAAGTGAGTGGTTTTATGGATTTGGCTTAATATGATTTAGCATCAGAATACAAAATATTCGCATCAAAAAAAAGCCTCAACCCCCGCCCTTTTGTTAGATGCAAATTGTGGGTTGTATGTTGTGGGTGTGAGCTTTGGGGTTGAATGTGCCAATTAGAAAACTGCTTTTTACACACGGACACCGCTGCGCTATAGTAAGTTGAACATTGGGAAATTGTTTTCACCAAATAAGTAAAAAAGATAAAATTGTTTATTATTTTTAAAGCGAAAAGAAAATTTAGCTAATGACTTTAACTAATTTAAAAACGATTTTTCAAGATAATGGCTGTGAAAAGGTATATATAAAAACACTTTCAGCAAATGATAATTCAAAAAACCAGGTATATTTAAGCGGCAGCTATGATATTTTAAACATATTTCCATTATCAGAAATCAAGGCTGATTCATCAGGAGATTGGGAAAAAGAAAGATTTAAAGCAACTATTACTTTTGGATGGATAACAGACAATGGTGTAATTTCAAATGCACCTCATTCACAATTTATATTATATCCTAAATATCCCGAAGTCCGTTTTTCAGGATTTTTAAAAGGATGTTCGATACCACCATCTGATTTAATGACAAAAAGATTACCGGGCAGGTTGCTATTTTTAGGTGTTACAAAAAAAGGCTCAACGATTGGCTATGTTTCTGACCCTGATTCTGAAATTACTAAATCAATTTTAGATTTAAAGCTTAAAACTGAACTAGGAATTTTTAAAATATTAATGGTTGAACAGCAAAACAATCCTCGATTGTTGTTGTTAAATGAGCTTCTCCGAATTCACAAATTAGGATGGATAAACTCAAAAAGGTTAGATAAAAACCATCAACAATTACCTTGCACTTCCTCAAATTGTGGCGGATATACACTTGAAGCAGAGCTAGGGATTACACCAAATGGTTATTCTGAACCTGATTATCTAGGGTACGAAATAAAACAATTCAAAGCTAAAAGTTTTGACAAAATTGCTAATGAGATTGTTACACTTATGACACCAGAACCCAATGGTGGCATTTATGTAAATAATGGGGTTGAAAATTTTATAAGAACTTATGGATATGATGACAAGAATGGCAAAGATGATAGACTTAATTTTGGGGGTATACATAAAATAGGAATTCGACAACCACTAACTGGACTGACATTAAATCTGATAGGATTTGACACTGAAAGTTCAAAAATCAGAAACACAAACGGTTCTATTTCGCTTATTGATGATTCAGGTAATGAAGCCTCATCATGGAATTTCAGTTCATTGATAAAGCATTGGAATAAAAAACATAATAAAGCCTGTTATATTCCTTCTAAATCTATCAAAGACCCAACTCAACAATATTATTATGGTAACAATATTTTGATAGGTGATGGTACGGATTTCCAATTATTTTTAAAGCAAATGGCCTTGGGAAATATTTATTATGACCCAGGAATAAAAATGGAGAATGCCTCAACAAAACCTTTAGTCAAACGCAGAAGTCAATTTCGCATAAAATCTGGAAGCATATCAAATCTTTATAAGGAAGCAGAAATACTTAATCTTTTAAATCTTTAAAGGAAGTCAATAAAATGACTATTTCTTTACCAACAGCTTCAATTAAAGGAGTCACAACAGAATTTCCAAATTGTTTGTAGGCTTGATTATCTGATACTGGTATTCTAAAACTCTTACTCCCTTGATTAACAGGATAGCCTTGTAAAGCGGCACATTCATCAGGTGTAAGCCTTCTTGGATTTAGACCATTTTGAGGGATTAGAATTTCTGAACCATCTTTATAATATCTTGCACTTATTGTTCTTGTAATTCCATCCAAATTGACCAAACCAAAACCAAAACCATTACCCTTTAATCTATGCTTTGCCGAATAATCCTGTAGGTATTGCCATAACTTGTCTGAAAGAGTATACTTCGGGTCAATATCTTTTTTTAAGATTTGACTTATTTTTTTATTTGCCTCAGGAAGTTTTACATTATTAAAGTCAAATTTAATATTATCACCAAATAAGTCTTTATCAAATCCTACCATTATTGTACGGTCTCGATGTTGCGGTACAAAGTGTTTACCATTTAAAACACGATAATCAAATGAATAATTTAAATCCTCCAAAGTTTGTTTAATTACCTTAAAAGTATTGCCCTTATCATGAGATACTAGGTTTTTAACATTTTCAAGAAAAAATGCTTTTGGTCTATGCTTTTGAATAATTTCTGCAACATGAAAAAAAAGATTTCCTTGTTTTTCATCTTCAAAACCATGTTTGCGACCTAAACTATTCTTTTTAGATACCCCAGCTATTGAGAAAGGTTGGCAGGGAAAGCCTCCGCAAATAATATCAAAATTGGACGGTATAAAGGCTTTTACTTCATCCTTGGTTATGTCACCAAATGGGATTTCTCCAAAATTTGCTAAATAAGTTTTTTGTGCAAATTTGTCATATTCAGAGCTATAAACACATAAACCACCTAAATTTTGCAATGCAAGTCTAAACCCTCCAATTCCTGCAAATAAATCAATAAATGTGAATTTTTCAGTACCAAGCCTTGGACCGGGAAAGGGAATGCCATCCAAAGTAAATAATTCCTTTTGAATAGCCTTGTATAGGACTTCAGGTTCACTAAAATTCCAATTATTTTCATTAACAATTTGATATGCCTTTTCTTTATAAATGTTATTACCAGTAACAACAAAGTGGGTAAGGACAGCGGAATCAAGATCATTTTCTATTAATGAAGATTTAGCTTGTGAAGGTTTAACAGCCATTAGTTAATTCCTCCATTAAACTCATTACTACTAAAAAACTCGCTAATAGAAACCTCTAATGCAGTTATTATTTTTTCAAGATTAATGACGGATATGTTCCTTTTACCGTTTTCAACCTCATTTACATATGTCTTATCTATCTCAGCCTTAAAGGCTAAAGCTTCTTGGGTAAGTTTTAGATTAGTTCTATATTCTTTAATTCTAAGCCCTATTTTCTTTCGAATATCCATAGCCGCAAGCTATTGCGTATTCGACTATAAGTCAATAGGAAATAAGTGAACTTTTAATTTTATTCCGCTCCGAAATGGGTCTCCCTTGTGTCTTTTAGCAAATTAACCTTTAAAAAATATTTCTCCTAGCTCCCGTAAGAGTCCCTCTTGTGGTTTTAGTACATTTATATAAGGCATCCACCTCTGTTCTATTTCCCAACTGCGAACCTGTATACTTAAACAACCGTTACTATAAACCCACAACTGCAAGTTAAAACAACCTTCAACCCACCCAACACCCGTTTAAATACCGTTTAAACTCCTCTAAAATCAATTTTAATTACAAACCTTAAGCATTGTGCCAAAACACAAAAAATATTTAAATAGCGGGGCTAATTTTCATTTCCCAAATAATGGGCTAAATGAAAATAAAGGGGTAGGCAATAAGTAGTAGGCTATTATTGGTTAATATAAATTTATAAATAACTGATATACAGATAGTTAATAAAAAAATCGCTAATTCAAGTATTAATGCTTGAACTGGCGATTTTTGGTTTTTTGTTTAAACTAAATTTTAAACTCAATCCCCATCCTGCCTGGTAAATAAATAGGTATCAATAGGTCCACTAGGCTGGTTGCTTACATCACTATGTGGCTGTTGCCACCAAAATGGTAAACGGGCTTTTTCCCTGTTCCCTAATTCATTCATGGAGTAGGCATCGTACAACCTGCCGTTAACCATTACGTAATTTATTTTTTCACTGTTGTGGATATCCACCAATGGGTTATCATTCAAAATAACCATATCCGCCAGTTTACCAACCTCTAAGGATCCTATTTCTTTATCCATCCCTAAATACGAGGCTCCGTTAATGGTGGCGCAACGTATGGCCTGCAGCGGACTCATGCCTCCCTGCGTTAACATCCACAGTTCCCAATGCGCGCCTAAACCTTGTATTTGTCCGTGGGCGCCTAAATTAACCTTGGTACCCCCATCATTTATTTGTTTAACCGCTTTCGAAACCTCAATATGCCCATAATCGCCATACTCGGCCGTTGTTCGCCGGCGGGAACGTGCATCAATAATAAATTGGGGGGTAAAATTTAGCAGGCGCTCATTTTTCCAAACCTCCGTCCTATCATACCAAAAATTCTCACCAAATTGCGAGCCATAGCTAACTATCAGGGTTGGCGTATAAGCGGTTTTGCTACCGTTCCAAAATGTTTTTACATCCTTATACACGGGCCAAACCGGAATGGCATGCTCAATGCCTGTATGCCCATCCAATATCATATTCATATTGGTAAAAAAGGTCGATCCTCCTTCGGGTACCACTTCCATCTGCAATTCTCGGGCGGCTTCAATTATTTGTTGCCTTTGCTCTCGGCGTGGTTGGTTATAACTCTTAACCGAAAACGCGCCTACTGCTTTTAACCTCCGTAAATGCGAGCGCGCGTCATCAATATTATTAATTACCGCCTTTATATCGCCATCAGCACCATATAATATGGTACCGGTTGAATATACCCTAGGCCCAACTAAATTACCCGCCTTCAACATTTCCGACTGACTAAATACCATTTCGGTATTGCTGGAAGGATCGTGCGAGGTGGTAACGCCAAAGGCCAGGTTGGCATAATAGTTCCAATCTTGCTGTGGGGTAATACCATCCGGACTGGTATGTAAATGCGCGTGTACATCTACCATACCCGGCATAATGGTTTTTCCCGAAAAATCATACACCTTGGCATCGGCCGGTATTTGCACCTCGGTAGTTTTACCTACAGCCACAATTTTATTTTGGTCGATTACGATGGTAGCATTTTCAATTACCTCATCGCCTTTCATGGTAATTATGCGGGCATTTTTAAAAGCTATTTTTCCATCCGGCACATCCGTTTTTAACGTTAGGCCGATGTCGGTCCCAATGGTATCTATAGCGGCTGCCTTATCGGCACTTCCCTCTACAAACGAGAAAACATGATGAATATCTCGTTCAAAATATTTAGGACCTAAGGTCCACATCAGCTTTTGGCTATCATTACTCCAATGTATATAAGTGCCCGCATCTTTTGTTAGTTTGCTAACAGGTATGGCCTTATTATTTCCTGATAAGTCTTGCACTATACCGGTGTTCACCATTGGCGTGAGGTAGCAATTAAAGAGGTCGGTAAAGGCCATCCACTTGCCATCCGGACTCGGTGCAAACTGTGTAGCATAGGTGGAGGTGTATAAAGTTTGATTATTGGCACCAGTAGTATCAATCACTTTAAACGCTTTCTTATCTCCTTCATCGCCCTGATAATAAATTTTCGAATCATCGCTCGAAAACTGAGGATAAACCCCATTATTGGTGATTTTTTTCGCGATACCTCCGTTAGCAGGCATCATAAAAATACCCGGATTTTTTCCGAATGCAAAGCCGGCCATATCGTTTCCTACACCTTTGCAATAAATAATTTTATCGCCTTTGTTCGAGAATCGTGGCGAATAGTAAAAGCCTTTATCAACAGTTAGCTTGGTAATTTCGCAAGTGGTAAGGTCTATTTTATTGATGGAACCCTTTAATTCATCGCTCCAACTGATATATACTAACGACTTACCGTCGGGACTAAAACTTGGCCAATACTCAAAATCATTCGTAAAACTAATGCGCTCAGGTTTGCCATTGGGCAATGCTTTTATATAAATATAACCTGCCGCGTTAAAGGCCACCCCCTTCCCATCGGGCGAGGTAGTAAGCTGCCTAATCATCTTCACCGGAAATTCCTCCTGAAACACCTTTTGTTGAAAGTGCAAAGCATCTGTAATGGTTTGGGTAGAGGTAACCTCAAATGGTATTTGAACGGCATTTAATGAGCCTATATCTAAATTCCATATTTTACCTTTGGCATAAAAAACTATGTTTTTACTATCGGGCGTCCAGGCAAAATTTGGATATACACCAAAAATAGCCCAGGTTTCTTGCTGATCGTGCGATAAATCGGTATAAACAGGCCACTCTTCGCCGGTAGCTAGGTTATGTATATAGAGTTCCGATTTTAACCTTACTCTTTTTACAAAAGCCAAAAACTTTCCATTTGGCGATACTTGCGGTCGGCACGCACCCCCCGTACCCTCAATAACGGTTTCAATATCGCCATTTTTACGATCCATCCTTTTAATGGCATAAATCCCTTTATTGGGGTCTTTATTATATTGAAAGTAAGGGCCGGGAGTAACATCTTCGCTCCAATACACATATTTGCCATCTGGCGATATAACAGGTTCACCTGCATCTTGCTGATCGTTTTTGCGTTTGGTAAGTTGTATACCTTCGCCACCGGTTTTATGGTATAGCCACATTTCGCCTGCTCCTAATGATCGGGTTCCTGTAAAATGCTTCCTTGCTACTAAAAACTGCCCATCGGGGCTCCATGAGGCATTGTTTAATAATCTAAAGGTCTCAGTAGTAACGGCGTGTTTATTGGTGCCATCGCTGTTCATCACCCAAATATTATCGGCACCGTCTTTATCGCTGGTGTACGATATCAACTTACCGTCCGGACTAAACCTGGGTTGTATCTCCCATGCCCTACCACCAGCTAATAAGGTTGCTTTACCGCCTGTAAATGGCATGGTATAAATATCGCCCAATAAATCAAAGACAATATTTTTCCCATCCGGGCTCACATCCAAATCCATCCAGGTACCTTCGTCGGTGGTAAAGGTTAGCTTTTTTGAAGGACCCGTAGGGGTTTCAACATTCCACTTCTGCCCATAAATGGAAGTCGATAACATTAATATTAGAAAGGTAGATAAAACAATTTTCATTTTTATATTCATACGTTTACTTTACGAAGTTAACCAATATAATGCTTTTAAGATTTTCAAATTGCAATTTCAGCTTTATATTTACAATCATTCCAACATTTTTATTTATAAAATAAAAGTATGTTGAGTAAGGTAACAAATGATTCAAATTTAAATGACCACACAGCAAATACTCAAAAAATATTGGAACCATGATACATTTCGCCCCTTGCAGGAAGAAATTATCCAATCCGTTTTGTTGGGTAATGATACCTTGGCGCTTTTGCCTACAGGGGGCGGTAAGTCAATTTGTTTTCAAATACCTGCTTTGGTAAAGGATGGCCTTTGCATAGTAGTCTCCCCCCTAATTTCGCTGATGAAAGATCAGGTTGAAAATTTAAAGGAGAAGGGCATCAATGCGGTATCCATTGTTTCGGGCATGGGAAAAAACGAGATTGATATCGCGCTCGATCATTGCATATACGGGCAGGTTAAATTCCTTTACCTATCGCCCGAACGCTTATTGTCGGATTTGGTGCAGGAGCGTATAAAATTCATGAATGTAAACCTGATTGCTGTTGATGAGGCGCATTGCATTTCGCAGTGGGGTTATGATTTCCGTCCGCCATATTTACAATTGGCAAATCTGCGCTTGTTGCATCCGCAAGTCCCGGTATTAGCCCTAACTGCTACGGCAACTGCCGAGGTGAAAATAGATATTCAGGAAAAGCTGAATTTTAAAAATGGCGTTGTTTTTCAACAAAGCTTTAGCCGTAAAAATTTAAGCTATGTGGTTCAGGATGATGAAAATAAACTCCGCAAACTTTTAGAAATAGCAAATGGGGTAAAAGGAAGCGGCATCGTATATACCAGAAACAGAAAAGATACCACCGAAATTGCCAATTTTTTAAACGAAAATGGCATTAAGGCCGATTATTACCATGCTGGATTGGAAGCCGGACTACGATCGGCTAAGCAAGAAAGCTGGAAAAAAAACCGAACCAGGGTAATTGTAGCTACCAATGCCTTCGGGATGGGAATTGATAAGCCCGATGTTCGTTTTGTGGTACACAAAGACCCGCCCGAAAGTTTGGAAGCCTATTATCAAGAAGCCGGAAGAGCAGGAAGGGATGAGCAAAAAGCCTATGCGGTACTTTTGTATAATTATACCGATAGACTAAGACTTGAAAAAAAGTTTGAATTGAGTTTCCCTACCATCGACGAGATAAAACAGACTTATCATTACCTGGCCAATTATTACCAACTAGCCTATGAAGCGGGTGCGGGATTGAGTTTCGATTTAAACATAGGCGATTTTTGTAGTCGTTTTAAGTTAGATGCTGTTAAAACGCTCAATGCCCTAAAGTTTTTAGAGTTGGATGAATATCTTGCCTTTAATGAAAGCGTATTTTTACCCTCCCGCTTTAAGTTTATGGTGATGAATGAGCAGCTTTATAATTTCCAAATTCAAAACCCGGGTTGGGATCCTTTTATTAAAGCCGTGCTACGTTCGTATGGTGGTGCTTTTGAAAATTATGTAAACTTAAGAGAATTTGACTTGGCCAAACGAGCCAACATGAATGTGCAGCAAGTAATAGAGGGCTTAAATCAACTTCAGGAATTTAAAATACTAAATTACCAACAACAAACCGATACCCCGCAGGTAACCTGGCTAAAACCCAGACAAGAAGCAAAGGCTTTATACATTAACAAAAAAGCCATTGATGAACGGAAGGCCAGTTACAGAAAAAAAATGGAAGCCGTTTTTACCTATGCTGAAGAAAAAACTTGTAGGAGCATCTTACTACTATCATATTTTAACGAGGCCAACCCAAGTAAATGTGGTGTTTGCGATGTATGTATGGAAGAAAAGCGTCAAAAAAACCCTGCCCAGCTTTTGGATACCATTACCAATGAGATTTTTCAAATATTGGCTAAAGAGGCATTAAGTACCAGCTCGCTGGTATCGGCCATATTTACCGGTTCTGAAAAGGATAAGATAGAAACCATCCGAATTTTGCTGGATGCAGGCAAAATAAAGTTCAGTAGCGACAAGCTTAGTTTGAAATAAACACAACAAAACCCAGAATTTGTTGAGATATTCGACAGTCAATTGTCAAAACAATATCATAATCTTAAATAAAAACTATTTCACACAAAAAATTAGGGTAAAAATGAAATTCTGTCTGGCTACCTAAAACAGCATCGAAAATAGGGTAAGTTTAACAGACATAAAATTTTATACTGTTCCTTCTGTTTTTACCTCCTATTTATACGTTCTGAATAAAATTTAAAAGAAAATTACTTAGTGTAACAATTACACTAAGATGAATGTTTTCGCCGATAAAAACTATACTTTTGCCGAGTATTTAATGGTGTTCATCTATTACCCGCCAAACCACTGTAACGTTTTTAAATTAGCATGGTCTTATTGGTGTAATTAAAAATACTAAAATACAAATAATTGAAAATCAAAATAATAAAGAAAATGAAAACACGTATCTTAACAATAGCAATTTTATTAGTAACCTTATTCGGTACCACAAAATCAGTAAATGCCGCTACAACCAAAAGTTCAGTAATAACCACGTTGGCTGGTATCAACAATATCAACAAAATTGAAGTTCACGGTAATGTAGAACTTTATTTATCAGATGGTAATACTGAAAGTGTAAAAGTATACAACCAATATTATGGTGAAAACGCCTTGATCCAAAATCATAATGGTGTATTAAGTATAGCTTCATACAAAACAGAAAAATTAGTGGTTTGGGTAACTTCAAATAACATCACTTCTGTAACCGCCTTTGATAATGCCGAAATAAAATCATTTGGTAACAACCTGTCAAAAATTGAATTTAATGTTGATTTGCATAATAACGCGAACGCAAATTTAAATTTGGATGCTTTTAGCGCAAAAATCAGCCTTGCTGATCAAGCTAAAGCCAACTTAAGCGGACGTATTGATGAATATTTTTTGAGTAAAGACATTGCTGCAACATTAACCAGCAAAAATTTAGTTTACACACACTTTACTGAAAATAAAGTAAACATTAACGAAGCAGAATTGGTAATTCTGTAAGTAAAAGAAATAACAATTATTCTATAAAATTTAGAGTAAGCTACAAAATATAATTGGTTGATTTGATTAAGCCCGATTGGTGCAAACCAGCGGGCTTTTTTAGTGGAACAACTTTTCGCTTTATAGATTTTTATAAAATTATTGAACAATAACTTAGATTTCGAAATAGAAATAAAAATTGCCCGAACAAATTAATTGTGATAGAAGTACTAAAGTCTGAAATTAGGAAATCCTGTAATTTATTGTTAGAGATCGACACATTAAAATAAGAAAACAAATGATAGTGTAATCCAGCTTAAACTAATAATATAGTAGGGATTAAATCATTCTAGACTCATAGACAAGGTTTATTTGAACACCTTTACAGTAATACCCTTAATTGATTATAAGGTTAGTAGGCATAATTCAAAGTAATAATTTACAAGCTTAGCAGCCACGAGTAGAATACCCCAAGCAAGTATTAATATCCTACCGAATATCTTGACGATAATGGTATTGATTCTAAAGATTATATTATCTCTCTAAGGTACACCTATGTTTCTAATGGCTGCTTGTTATTATTTGCCCCTTTTATTAAAAGCCATAATAATATCGGCATTTCTCCTATCCAGCCAGCTTTCATTACAATTTCAGAAACAAAAGGATGATAAGCAGGGAAAAGAATAAATGAAACACTGTCGCTCAGCCAGCAAACAAAACCAAATACCAAGCAAAAAGTAAATATCTTAGGTATTAACCCTGATTGGTAAACTAATAAGCCAAAGGGTAAAAGCCAGAAACCCCATAATATTTCCTGTATTGTTAACCCATAATTATGGATCTTTAAAAATAGCAATACGAGGTTTTGTTTCACATCTGGTTGTAGCATCGGCAATATTTCATTCTTTGCAATCATCAAAGAAGTAAAATTAAATGTTTCAAAAACAAATGTGGTAATAACCTGCGCTAAAACAAAGGCAACTAATAAACCAGACTGAAATTGATTTACTGATTTGAATAGCTTATAGAGGACAAAAGCAAGATAAATGAATATAATGGCGCTTGCAAGCTGACTTATAATACTCAGACGGAATAAAAATTCATGAGCAAGAATGTTGTTAATTGTAGCTAATGGATTGCCATTAACCAAAATATGGGATGGCACATAAAGAAGAGAAATGGGAGCTTGAATGGTCAAAAGAAAATATAGTAGCCCCGCTAATCTTGCTAGATTTTTTGCTTTCATTGGCATGCGATGAGTTTTATGCTTTGATTAGTAACACTTTAAATTGTTACATAAAATAGTTTTTAAAAAAATCAATTTAGTTCCGCTTTAAACTTATTAATCAATAAGCTGAGATTGATACTCAACTTTGTAAGTTTTTGAAAGTTACTATAGGTTTTCATGAATACAAAAAAAGGTCAAAACAATTTTCATGTTTTGACCTTTTTAGCTCAATTAAAATAAGCCTTATCTTTCTTTATTTTTTTGGTAACTGCTGTTTTTGGCGCATCATTTCTTCCATACGTGCCTGGAAACCATTAGTTTTTTTCTTTTCTTCGGGCTTCTTTTTGTTTTCTTGTATTTGGGCATGTATTTTTTTATCATCAACCATTAAACGGATAATGTATTGTTGCGAAAAGGTCATCATGTTGGCCAAAAAGTAGTAATAATTTAAACCTGATGGGAAGCTATTTAAGGCGCCTAAAAATATAACGGGTGTAATGTAACCTATGTATTTCATTTGCCCGGTAGCTCCCGAAATTTGGTTATTGAAATAGGTATAAATTAAGGTACTGATGGTCATCAATACGCACATTAAACTTAAGTGATTACCAATAAAAGGGATGTTGGGCAGGGTTAAAATAGAATCGTAGGTTGATAAATCGTGCATCCACAAAAAGCTTTCACCGCGTAGCTCAAATAAGCTCGGGAAAAACCTAAAAAACGCGAATACGATGGGCAATTGTATCAGCATAGGCAAACAACCACCTAATGGATTTACGCCCGCCTTTTTATAGAGTTTCAGATACTCTTGTTGTAATAGCGTTGGGTTATCCTCCCCTACTTTAGCCTTTATGTCGTCCATCTCCGGTTTTAAAACCCGCATTTTCGCCATTGACAGGTACGACTTATAGGTAAGCGGCGATAGCACCAACTTCAGCAAAATTGTAAGTACAAAAATGATTAAGCCATAATTCCAGTTAAACTGCTTTAAAAAGTTAAATACAGGTATTACGGTAAAACGGTTTATGTAAGCCAGTGGCCCCCAACCTAAATCAACAATTTTTTCAAGTCCGAACCCTTGATCTTGTAAGGTGGAGAAACGGTTTGGTCCAAAATAAAACAACATCGGGAAGGTACCATTAGCCTCGCGTGGTAGTTGTACCGAAGCACTCATTTGTTTTATATCGGTGGTATCCGTTACATCGGTACTTTCTGATATATCAGTTTTGGTAAAACCTTTTGGGGTAACTAAAACGCTCGAAAAGAAATGCGCCTTGAATGATATCCATTGAATTTTTTTATCGGTAATAAGTTTTTGATCGTCTTTACCAATGCTCAGGTTATCGTTAGCGCCTTCCGTATTATTGTAGGACACGTTGGAGTACTTTCTTTCCTGCTCCATATCCTTTTCCTGTTTGCGCACACTGGCGGCCCAAGTTAAATCAATGGTTTCGGGTTTGGCAATTACTTGCTCTAAGCCGGTAGGCTTAATAGTTAAGCCCAGTTTATAGCCTGTGCCTTTCAGGGTGTATATGTAATCAATATACTGTGTGGCACTATAATTTAATCGCATGGTAAACGATGCCGAATCGTTTCCGGCAACGGTTAATTGTGATGCCGATGGGGTAAAATAAAGCTGATCGGTTTTAATGGAATTGGCACCGGCGGCAAAAGTTAAACCAAACTGGTTTTTATTGCCCTCAAACAATACCAAAGGCTTTTTATCAAAGGTTTTAAAGTTTTTCAGCTCCACCGAATATACCTTGCCACCTTTGTTGCTCAGCTTTACTATAATATCATTGTTTTGTAGGGTAACTAATTTATCATCGCCCACCGTGGCCGCGCCAAAAGGACTTTTTAATATGGCCGAATCAACTATCTTATTTTTTATTGATTTGGCAGCGTCGGCAAATTTTACGGCATTTTTGGTATCGGCAGCAATTTTACCTGCTTTAACAGAGTCGGCATGTGCTTTTAATCTTTCTTTTTTTAGTTCGGCATCGCTCGGCTTCATAAAATAGAAGGAGGCAGCCATTATAATCATAATCAGGAACAGTCCTGTAAACGTATTTTTATCCATTGTTGTATTTCGAACTTAATTATTTCTTCCGGGCATAAGCCATAGAAGCGGCGACAAAGTTAATAAAAAGCGGATGCGGATTAGCAACAGTTGATTTTAATTCGGGATGAAATTGCGCCCCAATGAAAAACGGATGATTTTTAAGCTCCACAATCTCCACCAAATTATTTTCGGGATTAATGCCTGTAGGAATCAGTCCCGCGTTTTCATAATCTTTCAAGTAATCGTTATTAAACTCATAACGGTGACGGTGGCGTTCTGAAATCCGGGATTTTCCATAGTAGTTGGCCGCCTTGCTTCCCTTTTTCAAATCGCAAGCATAGGCTCCTAAACGCATGGTACCGCCTTTGTTTACCACTTTTTTCTGCTCCTCCATCATGTTAATAACGGGGTGTGGGGTGGCACTGTTCATTTCGGTACTGCTGGCATCTTTCAAACCTAAAACATGGCGCCCAAACTCCACAACGGAGCATTGCATACCCAAGCAAATGCCAAAAAACGGAATGTTATTTTCGCGCACGTAGCGTATAGCTTCAATTTTACCTTCAAAGCCACGCTCGCCAAAACCCGGTGCAACTAAAACACCATGCAAGCCTTTTAAACGTTCCACCGCGTTTTCGGTGGTTAATTGTTCCGATGGTATGTACTCTACCTTTACCTTACATTCATTGCGGGTACCGGCATGGATAAATGATTCGGTGATTGACTTGTACGCATCCGGCAGTTCAACATATTTACCAACCAACCCAATCCTTACCTCAAAGGTTGGATTTTTTAACCTACCCAAAAACTCTTTCCAGCTTTCCAAATCCGGTTCGCTTTTATGGGGTAATTTAAGTTTAGCCAACACCGTTTTATCCAGTTGTTCCTTCAACATCAATAAAGGCACATCATAAATGGTGGATGCGTCGATCGATTCAATCACCGCGTTTACGTTTACGTTACAGAACAAGGCTATTTTTTTGCGGATATCAGTACTAAGCGGATGCTCGGTACGGCAAACCAAGATATCGGGCTGAATACCATATTCCAAGAGCATTTTAACCGAGTGTTGAGTTGGCTTTGTTTTCAACTCTCCGGCGGCAGCCAAAAAAGGGATCAGTGTTAAGTGAATTACCAATGAATTACCTGAGCCTGTTTCCCACCTAAATTGCCTTACGGCTTCTATATAGGGTAACGATTCAATATCGCCCACGGTGCCACCTAATTCGGTAATCACGATATCAAACTCGCCGTTTTCGCCCAGTATGCGGATGTTACGTTTTATCTCATCGGTTATATGCGGAACCACTTGTACGGTTTTACCCAAAAAAGCGCCCTCACGCTCCATATTTATTACGTTTTGATAAATACGGCCGGTGGTAATATTATTGGCCCGGCTTGTTGGGGTATTTAAAAAGCGTTCGTAGTGACCCAAATCCAAATCGGTTTCGGCACCATCTTCGGTCACATAGCATTCGCCATGCTCATAAGGGTTCAAGGTACCCGGATCGATATTAATATAAGGGTCGAACTTTTGGATGGTTACCCGGTAACCGCGCGATTGTAGTAATTTAGCTAAAGAAGCGGAAATAATACCTTTTCCTAACGATGAGGTAACACCGCCCGTAACAAATATATATTTAGTCATGTTTTTGTTGATTTCGCGAAGAATTTTGCCCTCGCAAATTGTTTGTGTACGGGATACAAAAGTATGAAAAAATTTACGCTTTTAGATGAGGATTTATTGAATTATTGAATTATTGATTTGGTGAATGGTTGATTGAGTGAATGGTTGATTGCGTTGAGTAGGTTGAATGTTGTGGTTGTGGTTTAACTTAAACTATGGTCTTGATACTAGATGCCAGCTACTTGATACTAAACCAAGAGAGGGAGCTTAATTTGGGTTTAATAAAAAAATACTAGGGACTAGATACTAGCTACTTGATACTAAAAAAGCCTCACCAGTAGCTACCCCTCACTTCCATTTGGAAATGGGCTTATTAAACCATAAAAGTTCAATACCTGCTATCCTGCTTTGTATGGTTTAAAGACTAGTGGGCACGACCAAACTGATGCGGTTTATCATATGTTAAACAAAGCTTTCGCTGACAAGAGGCTGTTGATAGAACCAATAAAATTAAGGCTGATAAATAAAGCTTACTTCTCATAATATGATTTATTTGAGTCAAATTTATTAATTCTATATAATTATCCTAATTATTGAGAATATTTTTTAAAACTAAAACTTGCAGCCTATTAAAACCTAGGTTAAAAGGTATCCTTTTACTGATAACCCTTGGCTCATCAGCTATCATGCTACTGTATTATAAGCGCTTAGCTATTTTTGTGAACTAAGTTTACTATTATTTATATTACCATACTACCGGCAATTTTTGATAGGCTATATTTTATATTTTTAATTATTAGTGAATGTTTATGTTGTTGAAGGTTATGTCCCGATAGCCATCGGGATGTAGGTGGGTTTGGGGGTTTGATTTATTGTCCCGATAGCTATTGGGATATTGATTTGTTGTCCCGATAGCTATCGGGAGGTTTACCAAGTTGATTAGTTGTAATAGTTACGCCTCTTTTTTTTATTGTCGATTTTATTGGTGGGGATGTAATCTCAGGGCATTGGAGTTTGAAGTTGATAAGCTTCAAACAGCGGGGGATTTATTGATTGGTGATGTTCTTAACATTTTCCCGTATCCAAAATCTCATACCTCAAATTTAAAAAAAAGCCTCACCCCCCACCCTCTGCGAAAGAGAGGGCGCTTAATTTGGGTCAAATAGAAAAATACTAGCTACTTAATACCAATTACTAGCTACTTGATACTAGCTACTAAATACTACAAAAACCCCTCTTCAAATCCCAAAAAAGCACCAAAAACCAGCATCAAAATTATAATTTGAAGGCGTTTTTACGAATTTGACTATAGTTTCATAGGTTTTTAAAGGGTTTTAGTAGGGTTTAATTATAATTTTAAAGGCTAAATTATAATTTGGTTAGATGGTGAGTGGTTGAATAGTGAGTGAGTGAGATGGTGAGGGGTGAGTGTGTGAGTTAGTGGGTGGTGGAATGGTGCGTTAGTGGGTGTTTGATTGTGTTTATTAAATTGATTTTGTTGCAGAGTTAGGCCTCTTTTTTTTAATGGCAATTTTATGGTGGAGATGCAATCTACAGGCATAGTGGTTTGATTTGGTAAACTTCAAACAGCGGGGGAGTGAGTTATTTACCAAATTAATAAATCGTTAATAATATACGAAAATAAGTTTGCTATAGTCCAAGGTATAGAGTATTGCTATTGTTTTGAATGTAAGGTAATTACTTATAATTTTGTGAATGGAATAAAGCTTAACCTATAAATGAAGGAAGACAAATTTAACGGCATATCTCCTATAAAGATAGTTCTGTGGTCTCTTACCATTGTAGGTATTTGGTTTATATACAAGGAGTGGCTAAGACGGAAAAAAGTCAAAAAAAAACTAATTCCACTTATTCCTCTCCTTGAGCAAGCGCTATCTGAATATGACAACTTGATTAACAATGAATTTTATTTTGCGCATAGTGATGAACAAAATTACCTAATATCACAATCTTCCAAAAAAGAAAGTATACCTGAAGAATATTTTTCTGTTGGTCTTAATCCAAATGATGTCAATACAATTGACCGATTCGTGAGTATTTTTGAGACCATTTCAGAAGAAAGAAAAAAATACAATGATCAGTTTGTTAAATTCGAAAAGGAAAAATATGCAGACTTTTTTAAAAAAGTAGCGGAATATCCGTTGTCAGAAGATCAAATAGATGCTGTGATACGTGATGAGGATAATAATCTTGTAATAGCTGGTGCTGGCACCGGCAAGACAACGACGATAAGCGCAAAAGTGGCTTATCTACTTAAGAAAGGACTTGCTAGGCCAGACGAGCTTCTTATCATAGCCTTTACTAGAAATGCCGTAAATGAGATGTTTAACAGGACTACCAACTTTTGCGAGAAGTTTTTAGGAAATGAAACACTTGAAGTTAGGACTTTCAATAGCTTTGGTTTTATGGTCACCAGAAATGCAGTAAAAACTCATTTCGGCCTAGCCTTTGACGGTGATGACGATAAAGCAAAGTCATTTTTACAGTCTACATTCGATGAATTGTTTCTAAATGATGAAAATTTTCGAAATAAAGCAGTAAACTTTATCGCATTTTTTAACCGCCCAGCGAGGGACGAATTTACATTCAAAACAGGAGATGAGTATATGAAGCACGAAAGTAACTTCAAAAATACTACGCTTGATGGTGTTAATGTTAAGAGCAAGGAAGAAATGGAAATAGGGAATTTTTTATATTTATTTAAGGTAAATTATAGTTATGAACACCCATTTCCGCTTAAGCCAGAAGATATAGATTATAACCGAGGTCAATATCGCCCTGACTTCTATCTACCAGATTATCAAATATGGCATGAGCATTATGGTATCAATGAAAATGGTGACGTGCCTAATTGGTTTTCTTATAGCCCTCCTTTCACCAATGCAAGAGACTCTTACCACTCAACGATGAATTGGAAAAATGATATTCATTCTCGGTATAACACAAGACTTGTTACAACTTTTTCATACGAAAACAAAAAACAAAAGCTGATTAGCAGTTTAAAAAAACAGCTGATTGATTTTGGAGTTGAATTGCAAAAAAGGGAGCCTAGTGAAATGTTGGATGTGATTCATAAATCTGACCATTACGAAGATTTTATGAATCTTATTTATACATTTCTAAACTTGATGAAATCGAATAATAAAAGAATTACTGATTTTAAAGAATCTAAGTTTGATAAAAGACTAATGGTATTTTTAGATGTTTTTAAGCCTCTTTATCAAAGTTATCAATCTAAACTTACCTTGGAAGGGAACATCGATTATAACGACATGATAAACGAAGCTACTGAACATATTAGCCAAGGAAACTACAATAAACGCTATAAGTATATTTTAGTTGACGAGTTTCAGGATATGTCTTTAGGTAGATATGACTTGCTTATGAGTCTAAAAAAAGCAAATCCAGGCCTGAAGTTGTACGGGGTTGGTGATGATTGGCAGTCGATTTTCCGATTTTCAGGCAGTGACATTTCAATAACAACAGAATTTGAAAAAAACTTTGGATTTACCCATAAGGCAAGTATTTTACAAACTTATCGTTTCAATAAAGAAATTCTTGGCATAACCAGTAGTTTTATTCAACAAAACCCTTCCCAACTACAAAAGGAATTAACTTCAACATTTGATGCATTTGGACCATCTTTTTCATTCATTGGATTAGAATATGGACTTGAAAGGGGTGACGATAGAAAAGTGTTAAAAACTAACAAAATTGATGAAATATTAACCGAAATAGAAAATCTTCATCCTGGGAATACAGTATTTTTAATAGGCCGTTACCATCATAATTCACCATTTCAATTTGAAGAACTTAAAAAATCACACCCGCTCATTAAACTTGATTTTTTTACAGCACACGGTGTAAAAGGGTTGACCTGTGATTATGCCATTTTATTAGATGTAGACTCCGGCAAGCTAGGATTTCCGTCCGAAATAGCGGATGATCCTATTTTAAATTATTTATTATTTGAAGGGGACGATTTTGATAACGCTGAAGAAAGAAGGGTTTTTTATGTTGCAATGAGCCGTGCCAGAAATGGCAATTATTTTCTATTTGACAAGAATTATCCAAGTAAATTTTTATTGGAGATTTTTGCAGGTGGCAATGTCGAAAATCCTTTTGCAGATGCTATTGTTTGTCCAAAATGTAAAGGTAGAATGATAAAACGGGTTGGGCCTCGTAATGAATTCTACGGATGTAGCAATTATCCAAGATGTAATGGAATTGTTAACGTAGTTTAGCTTACCTAATTAAGATTTATGATTTAGTGGAATGACCACTATTCAATTATGAATAATAAAATGTTAGGTTTTTATAACAACCCTCTTTATATATCATATAAAAAAGCCCTACCTACATTATATATATAGGCAGGGCTTTTATTAATAGGCGTATTTACTTTTTCAATTCAAAAGTTGTTTTACCCATGGTAAAGCCATCGGCATAAAATAGTACGGTGTAAACTCCAGGTTTCAGGGTTGTTGAGTTTGACCAGGAGATATTGTACGGACTACCATCGTTTTTAAAGTCGATTGAGGCTTTAAGGGTTGGTTGTAAAGTTTTACCATCGGCAACAAACGCGGTAGAATCGGATGTTTTTATCAATTTGCTGGCTGGGTCAAGTACCTGCGCGTAAATATCGTGCGTGCCAATTTTAGCAATCGCGTTGATAGCTATGGTGAACGTAATTTTTACTTTTTTTACTTTTGGCGCGTAATTGTCTTCAATTTCCTTGCCACTCTTCCTAATTTTATAAGGTACAACAACAGCCTTTGCCAATTTAAGGGCCGCGCCCATTTTTACCTTACTATCCAGCTCCGCGTTCGATTTTTCGAGGTTGGCGGCCTTATTACTCACCACCGCGAGGTTACTTTTTAGCGTATCGCTAACAGTTTTTAACGAGTCGTTTTTCCTTTTTAAATCTTCAATTTGCGCGGTATAATCCTTTACCTCTATCTTTAAAGCCTTTAGTTGTGCTTTTACCCTGGCAAGTTCGGCTTGGGTTAGTTTACCTTTCGATAATTTAACTTTTAAAGCAGCGATAACCCCCTTTAAGGAATCGGTTTTCTGCTGCATTTCTGCTGATAATTGTGTTTTACTGTCGTTTGCACTGGCTAATTTAACATCCAAACTGTCGAGCTCAGATTTCATTTTTACTTTTTCAGCACTTTGTGCAATAACCTTTGGTTCCAGGTCATTGGTCTGATTAATAAAATAAACATTAGAAATAACTAATGCTATTATGATTGCTATTAATCCATAAATTATGTATAGCAGATTTCTGTTCGAATTTGTTTCCATTTTTAATTTTATAAATACTTCGGTTAAATATAATGATGCTTGTTTAGTGTGGCTTAAACGTATTTATTTACTCAAACAACTATTAATTTTCAACAATACCCGCCTATTACATTGCTATGAATGAATGTGATAGAATAATAATTGGCATAAATGTAATATATATTTATAAACTAAAAAATACATTTTTGAAAAATAACCCACATAGAAAATAAAAAAATCACCGTTTTTGAGTAGCTAGTATCAAGTAACTAGTAGCTAGTATCAAGTAATTAGTATCAAGATGATAGTTTTAGTTAAACCAAGCTAAAACATTCAATGCATGCAACTCATTCAACCATTCACCAAATAAATAATCCAATATCCCGATAGCTATCGGGACACTAAATAAAAATTCACCAGAAACTTACAACCCGCAACATACAACCTACAACAAAAAAAAACGCAACCTTCAACCCACCCAACCCCCGTTTAAATACCGTTTAAACTCCTCTAAAATCAATTATTTAATAAACGATGGATAACTATGCCAAAACACCTCAAAATGTTTAAAACATGCCCAATTATTTGGACGGTATATTTGGGGATTATAAAATCGAATTTGCAAACAGCCCTCCGTTGGCTGTGTCCCACAGCCAACCAACCCTAATTTTTAAGTAAAGTATCCCATTTTTATCAGTGTAATTCACAATTAGGGCATACACAAACAAAAAAGCCGTTCATTGCTGAACGGCCTTCCCAACTAAACCAAACCTATTATGAAAACTATTACTATTATTTTAACTATTGGCTGTGTCCCCACAGTCAAACTATTACCCGTTGGCTGTGTCGCCACAGCCAACCGCCATTGGTTGTGTTATCACAACCAATCATTTATTTTACAGCAATTTCTCTTGCTTGAATTTTAGCTTCTTCTTTTTTAGCGATGTTTAAAACCAAAATACCATCGTTATAAGTAGCTTCAATTTTGCTATGGTCAACGGTTTCCGGTAAGGTGAATGAGCGTACAAACGAGTTGTAGCTGTATTCCCTTTTGCTGTATTTTTTACCTTCCTCTACGTTTTCACTTTTCTTTTCAACCGAGATGGTTAATACGTTTTTGTCGAGATTAACCTTAAAGTCGTCTTTTTTTAAGCCCGGTGCAGCCAATTCAATATGAAACTCGCCTTCAGTTTCGGCAATATTCACAGCCGGTACACGGCTTGACAGCCTGTCGCTCAAAAATGAATCATTTACGATTGAATCAAACACATCGTGAAAAAATGGATTCACTGAAAAGTTTTTTGGTCCGTTTGCTAATTTTACTAAAGTCATTTTTATGTCCTCCTTAAATTTTGTTATATTTATATTTGCAAAAGCTTATTCAACTCCTGTACCAATTGAAAAAGCAAGCATTTTTGCAGACAAACTGTCTGTAAAATAATTTTTTAAACGACAAATTGACATACTATGGCTGAAAAAATTGCTGATTATAAATATAAAACCCCAATTACCATCCGTTTTTCGGATATCGACAATGTTGGTCATGTAAACAATGCTATTTACCTTACCTATTTTGAAGAGGCTAGGTTTAATTATTGGCGAGAAATTATTAAGTGGGATTTACGAGAAAGCGGCATCATAGTTGGCCGTACCGAGGTAAATTACTTAAAACAAATTACACTGGAAGACGAAATTTATTGCTACCTGCGCACTACCCGCATAGGCAACAGTAGCTTTGATATGATGCACCTGTTGGTAAAAGCCACCCCAAACGGCGAAGAAATATGCACCACCTGTAAAACTGTATGTGTGAGCTATGATTATTCTGCCAAAAAATCAGTCCCCATCCCCGAAAAGGAAAGGCAAATGATGATTGATTTTGATGAGCCCCGCCTGATTTTAAACACCAATTAAACGGTAAAAAAAAGCCTTTTAAAACGATTTTATTTCGCTCATGGCCATCAGCTTTTCGTCAAGCTTATAAATATTTTTTTGGTGGCCGGTTACCAATATGGCGGTAATTAAATTGCCCTCTTTTTTGGTAACCTTGATGGTTCTGTGCCTTAAATCGGTATTTTTAATGATATGGTTTAGCTTGCTGATGTTATCATAATCGTGGTTTACAAAGCTAATTTCGTACAATTTATCGCGGTGAACCTTATCAATATATCGCTCCAACAAATTAAAAATCACCAATACAACCAATATCAAAATGGTAGCAATGAGTGCCAAAAAATAATCATTGGAGCCAATAGCCATCCCAATTGCCGCCGAAATCCAGATTACGGCAGCGGTTGTGAGTCCGCTAACGCCTACATTGTCTTTAAAAATCACCCCCGCACCAATAAAACCTACCCCGGTAACAATATTAATATTAACCCCCGACCCCACAGCCATGGTAAATATGGTAGAACCGAGGCAAATCAAAATCATGGTACGGAAACCCGCGATTTTGTTTTTGTACTGCCGCTCCAAGCCCAAAATGCCACCGCACAAAATGGCTAAGCCTATTTTTATTAAATCCTGCTCATTAATATGAAATCCGGTTGGCATTATTTATTGAATTATTGATTTGTTGATTGAATTGTTAAATTGTTTTATTGTTGGATTGCTTTATTATTTTATTGTTAGATGGTTTTATTGTATTGATAATTAGTATTTTATGGTTGTGTTTTGCTATTAAAAATTTTATCGGGATTTAGGATGCCGTTGGGGTCGAAGGTTTGTTTGATGCCTTGCCATAGGGCGAAATGTATGGGCGAAAATTTTATAGCCATATAATCCTTCTGCACCAAACCAATACCATGCTCGCCCGATATGGTGCCACCTAAAGCTACCGTGAGTTCAAATATTTCCTTGATGCCATCTTTCATTTTATACTTCCAATCCTCATCACTCATACCTCCTTTAATAATGTTAACGTGCAAATTACCGTCCCCCGCATGTCCATAACATATTGATTCAAAGCCATATTTATCACCAGCAGCCTTAATTCCCTTAATTAATTGGGGCAAACTTGCACGAGGTACAACGGTATCTTCCTCCTTATAAACGGTATGTGCCTTTACCGAAACAGGCATGGTTCGGCGCACTTTCCAAAGTTCGTCTTTTTGAGCGGCGGTATCAGCAAATAGTACTTCCTGGCAATCAAATTCCTCTAAAACAGTGTTAATTTTTTCGCAATCACTAAAAATAACCTCCTGATTGGTTCCATCCACCTCAATTAACAAATAGGCCTCTATCCCCGGTTGCAGGTTGAATGATACGCCATCATTCGCGATAACCCATTCCACACCTCTCCGCTCCATAAACTCCAACGCCGATGGTACCACACCAGCCCTAAATATAGCCGAAACTGCCCCACAAGCGGCTTCATTTGTTTTAAAAGAGGCCAATAACAATGCGTCAACAGTTGGTTTTGGGATAAGTTTTACTACTATTTTAGTAATAACGGCCAAAGTACCTTCAGAACCTATCATTAATTGGGTTAAATTATACCCAGAAGCGTATTTTAAGGTATTAGCACCCGTCCAAACAACATCGCCATTAGGCAAAACAACCTCCAAATTCAATACATATTCGCGTATTGTGCCATATTTAACCACCCTCGGCCCCCCTGAGCCATGTGATACATTGCCACCAATAAAACAACTCCCCTTACTAGCCGGATCAACCGGATAAAGCAGCCCATAGTTAGCAACTTCATTCATAAAAATTTCAGTTATTACACCTGGCTCAACTGTGGCTTGCAAGTTTTCGGTATCAATAGCCAAAATCTTATCAAACTTCTCCATCGAAAGCAACACACCACCCCTTATTGGCAAGGCTCCACCACTTAAGCCAGTCCCGGCTCCGCGAGGGGTAATAGGTATCAGGTTTTTATTACACAATTGCATAATCGCGGCAACCTCTGCAGTGTTTTTGGGCTTTACAACCACTTCCGGGTAATAGTGTAAGTCTTCGGTTTCGTCATGGCTATAGTTTTCCATGTCGGCCTTGCTACTAATAATTGATTGCTCACCAACTATCAATACCAGTTCCGCTAATATTGCTTCCGAAATTTTATTAAATACCATATTTAAAATAGCTGTTTTATCTTAAAAAATATTTTCACTTTGCTAATTACCAATGAGTTATGAGTTAATAACCACCGCCGAATAAGCCACTTGCCCATTCAAGGGTGGGTTACATTTTTTAATAACCAGTTTTAAGGTCTTAATAAATGGATATTGCTCTTTTACCTCATTTGCAATACATTGGGCTACTGTTTCAATCAACTTTTTGGTTTGCTTCATTTGATTTTTGATGATAAAATGCAAATGTTCGTAATCAACTGTATTGGCCAAATTATCTTCCATGATTTTTTCTGATGGTGAATAGGTAACCTCTAAATCGACAATAAATTTAGTCCCTAAAAGCTGCTCCTCAGGATAAAAACCATGGTATGCAAAAAACTCGGCTCCTTTAAGCTCAATCGTAATCATTCATCAAAAATACTTTTTGATTTCGGATTGTGGCACAATAATTAAAACATAAATACAATTATGGGCGTAATTTCCGTTTGTCAAAATCATTGAAATGACGCGTTATTAGCACTTGAATGCCAATAATTATCCTCCCAAACCCTTATCTTTGCGCACCAATTATAATTTTATGTCGAAAACAGATTTATACGAAGCTCCCGATTATTACCAAATAGACGAGTTGTTGACCGACGAGCACAAGCTGATACGTAACAGTGTGCGCGATTGGGTAAAAATGGAGGTAAGTCCTATAATTGAAGATTATTCACAAAGGGCTGAATTTCCTAAACATTTACTTAAAGGACTTGGTGAAATTGGCGCTTTTGGTCCGACCATTCCTGTTGAATATGGTGGAGCAGGGTTGGATTATATGTCGTACGGACTTATTATGCAAGAAATTGAACGTGGTGACAGTGGTATTCGATCCACTGCTTCCGTACAAGGTTCTTTGGTGATGTACCCTATTTATGCGTTTGGTTCCGAAGAACAAAAGAAAAAATACTTACCTAAGCTGGCAACTGGCGAACTGATGGGCTGTTTTGGATTGACTGAACCCGACCATGGCTCGGATCCGGGTGGTATGGTAACAAACTTTAAGGATGCCGGTACACACTACCTGCTAAATGGTGCGAAAATGTGGATTTCTAACTCCCCTTTTGCAGATATTGCTGTTGTATGGGCGAAAAATGAGCAAGGAAAAATACATGGCTTGATTGTTGAACGTGGAATGGAAGGCTTCACTACGCCCGAAACACACAATAAATGGTCGCTAAGAGCATCAGCAACTGGCGAGCTGGTTTTTGATAATGTAAAAGTACCGAAAGAAAACCTTTTACCAGGCATTTCTGGGCTAAGAGGGCCATTAAGTTGTTTAAATCAAGCACGTTATGGTATTGCCTGGGGTGCCTTGGGTGCAGCTATGGACTGCTACGATACCGCCTTAAGATATTCAAAACAGCGTAAACAATTTGGTAAGCCTATTGCAGGTTTTCAACTACAACAAAAAAAGCTTGCCGAAATGATTACCGAAATTACTAAAGGACAATTATTGGTTTGGCGTTTAGGTACCTTAAAAAACGAAGATAGGGCTACGCCAGCGCAAATATCAATGGGGAAACGAAATAGTGTGGAAACAGCTATACATATTGCTCGCGAAGCCAGGCAGATGTTAGGCGGAATGGGTATAACAGGCGAATATCCAATAATGCGCCACATGATGAACCTTGAATCGGTAATTACCTATGAGGGTACACACGATATCCATTTATTAATTACCGGCTTAGATATTACCGGAGAGGAAGCATTTAAGTAAGCCTATAGAAATTTTGCTCTTAAGTCGCTCGATATTTCATCGGTAACCCTGATGATATCAGCGGCTTCATGGCTATTATTGGTTATTATTTGATGGCATTCTTGTTTATAGGGTAGCAAATACTCTTTATAGGCTGGCAAAACATGGTTAATCCATTTATACAATGCGTCTTCGTTTGAATATCCACGTTCAGCTAAATCCCGCTTTAGTCTTCTTTGTAAGGCGATATCTTCATGCGCATCAATAAAAATCTTCAGATTTAATAACTTGGCTATTTCCTTAAAATGCAGAATAAATAAACCTTCCACAATAATAATTGGTGCTGGTTTTATTTCAAGCATTTTAGGTACAATATTCGGATTGTTAAAGGTGTATTCCTCCTTGTAAATGGTTTCATTATTTAGGAGTTTGCTAATATCGCTTTCAAATTGCTCAAAGTTGATAGTAGATGGTAAATCAAAATTATATAGCTTATTTTCCTCAGGCGTCATATCTTGAGCAACCGGAAAATAATAATCATCCTGAGAAATCAA
Source organism: uncultured Mucilaginibacter sp. (assembly GCA_903891475.1). Lineage (GTDB taxonomy): Bacteria > Bacteroidota > Bacteroidia > Sphingobacteriales > Sphingobacteriaceae > Mucilaginibacter. The sequence goes on along the minus strand of CAITEP010000021.1, from coordinate 28,009 downwards.
ACAAACCTCCTTGGCGATGAAATGCTTTAAAAAACAATTCAAAAAAAAAGTCTTGCCGGAACCACTACCTCCGGCTATCCCAATAATAAAAGGTCTATTCATTCGGACTGCCGTAGCTAATACTTACATGAAACCGTTTATCCAAAGCACCTAAAGCGTCCGCAACGTTTTTGGTCATCACAATGATCACATCCTTGGTCGACTCATTTTCGGTAAACCTGCCTACCACTTTAGCAAAAGTAGAACGGTTTGTTAACGGATTAGTAATTTTTATTACCGTACCAATTGGAGCAGTACGGTGAAGCACCAATTTTTTATTAGGGTCTAAACTGGTATCGTCTATCCATGTAGCAGCTCCTTTTTCGTCTTTTTCGTATAAACCAAACTTGCTTGTGTTAAAGTTATGCTCAGCTAAGCTATCTTTAATTTGGTTAGTAACGGGAGCAACAAGGGTTGAATCACGCTTGGCTACTGGAGTCTCTTGATTAATTGTTTGTGTTGTAGCAATTTGATTTGCAGGCGATGGTATATTATTTAACGGCGAAGAGATTACTTGCTTTATAACCAATACTTGACCTGTTTTTAAGGTAGGCGACTTTAAATTATTCCATTTCAAAACATCCGCTACCGATGCATTATAACGCTTGGCAATTGAATACATGGTTTCGTGTCGCAATACTTTGTATTGAATTGTTGTATAACTATCCTGATTTGTAGTTGATTGAGGTGTATTTTCGACAGGTTGTTTTTCAGCTAGAGTATTATCACTAGGTTTTGAATCTGCTTGTTGTTTTTGTAACTTTGCGGCCTTTGCCTCGGCAGCCAATCTCGCTTTTTTCGCTTTGGGGGTTTCTTTAACAACCTTTTCTGCTGGTTTAAAAGGTTCGCCTGTGGGCACCATCACTATATCGCCAATGCTAAGTGTTTTCTTCTTACTTTTGTTGAAATCCATCAATACTTTTGGCTTAACATTGTATCTACGCCCAATTGAATAATAGGTATCCTTGGCTTTTACTTTAAAAATAATCACCCGTTTACCTTTCACGTTTTTTTCACCAATTGAATCAACTACTGGTTTAGCAAAAATTAAAAGAGAACTAAATAGCAAGCAAAAGGTTGATAGTAATATTTTAATTTTCATAACAATAGCGGGGGTATTTTGTTAACGCTTTAAAAGGGATAAAACTTTTAATTCAACATTGTTTTTAATATAAATCAAAAAGCTTTTGAATAAAATGAACGACTCTGGTTGCATTTTCAGGATATTATCATTTAATATATCTTCATAAAAAACTTCATTATTTTCAAAAACGTATATAAAGTGTTTTAAAACCCCATTTTCAAAAGCATGCAAAGATACGATTATGAAATTATTGAAAGGAAGACATTGTACACTTTTTATTACAGTATTTGATGGAAAGAGCTTATTAGGAGCCATTTCTGGAACTATAGAAGTAGGATAATTAATATTTCTAGTAATTTCAACATGCTTTTGCTTAACAAATGGTTCAATAATTTCACCAGACTGACCATCCAACAGAAATAGTTTTCGAGGTTGAATTATACTATCATAGCAAATTGGGCCTTCGCTACTTATAAAATCAAAGCCATAATTATAATTGCTCCATAAAGTTTCTCCTGATATACCATCAAGTCCTATTAACCCTTTATGTTGGGGTGTGGCCGCAGATTGGTAAAGGTGTAATAAAAGGATTTTATCATATGCGGCTTCTATACCAACTAGCCAAGGTTCTGTTTCACCTTTTTCGCTATAATTTATTACACCTGTTTGTAAGTCTATAGAGGCAAAACTTACTTTCCTTTCATCACTATTCCTAATTTCTAAAAACAAAAGATCACTTATTTCATCAATTTCAATCCGCCAGATTGTGCCATTAAACTTTTCTGAAATATGTGTTTGCAGTTGATTCATTTTTGCAAATATGAAAATAAAAATTGGGGGCAGCTTTTCTTTTTAAGGCGCAAAAAAAAATTGATAATTTAAACTATACAAATAAAAATATCGTTCAATTTATTTAATTTGGTTTTACCGGGCTACCCACCCAATCAGTTTGTGGTGATAGTCGTTCTCCTTTCATTACCAATGATAATGCTTCGATAAGCGTGTCATCTCCAATTTCACTATCATACAAAATAATAGTACCAGCACCAATACTACTTCTTGCTCCAATCTGGACTGAGCCTACTTTCATTACCCTATCTTCAAAAAGGTGTGTTTGCGGACCACAATCCGTATTTAATGCCGCATCATCGCCAATTGAAACCATATCGAATTCGGTAATATCAGTGGTATTCATATAAACCCGACTGCCTGTTTTTACACCTAAGAATCGCATCAATATTGGTAACCAGGGAGTTCCTTGTAAAAAGTAGAGTAAAAAAGGGATACTCAAAGCTTCATAGGTTGAAGTGATTCCTTCACTTCGCCAAACATTCCATGTCCACATTGGCTTTTGTACAGGCTTATATTTGCCTATAAAAAACCATTTTAGGATTACAGTTAACGCAAAGGCTGGAATTCCAATAAAAAACAAGTAATAGAAAGGAAAATATAATATGATTTTCCATAAAGGCTCATCAACAATCAAATCGTGTCCGTAGGCGATGAACAAGATAGAACCGCAAATAATAGCAGTTTCAGGCAGTATAATTCTGATAAATTCAATAATACCTCGCGCAATTTTCCTCAATAATGATGGATGAATGGTTAATTCAGGCGGAAAAGAATTACTTTCCTGTCTTCGGGGTAAGGGAATTGCAGGCGAACCAAACCAATCTTTTGCCTCATTTGCTTCCATCTGTTGTTCATTTGGTGGTGTTGATAATACCCCAATTAACATATTTCCTTTTAAGTGATACCCTTGTGGGATCAATGCGCTATTGCCGACAAAGCTATTGCCTTCAATGATTGTTTTTTGCAAGATTAATTGTTGAGCCCTCACATCAGCCTCTCCTAAAGTTACTGCGTCGGCTACGAATGCACCATCACCTATCTCTAACAAGGGGTGTGTTACGTTGCTTGCGGTCGATATTTCTGTATCTTTTCCAATTTTTGCTCCCAAAGCCCTAAAAAATCCGGCGACGTAAATAGTAGCATAAATTGGATGCATTACAATTAAACTTAACGACATCATTTGATCGGCAAACCATTTCCGAACATAAAACATGCTGTAAATAGGGTATTTACCGGGTTGAATGCCTAATTGCACCCATCTTGTAATGATGATGGTCTCGGCAGCAAAGAGCAAAATATAAACTATAGCTAATAATGGGGCAAGTTTCAGATAGGAGAAATCATAATCGTCAGCTGCATTATCCAAGCTATTTATAGCCACAATAGTTGGTAACAGCGGTAATAAAATGATGATTGAAAATGCCAAAATGCATGCCGCAAAAATCAATTTGTACTTAAATCTGATTTTACTACTCACAAACAATGGCTTAGGCAAATCTTCTATATTTTTCTTTTCTTTGAGCATCGCCGGACTACCTTGCCATACTTCACCGCTTTTTATGGTTTTACCTGGTTGTAATAAGCTCAGATCTTGTAATTCGCTCCAAGCCTCCATATGGCTATTGCCTGAAATAATCGATGAACTCCCAACATAAGCATGGTCGCCGAGTGTAATTTTACGGAGTTTAAGTAAACCATCTTCAACAAAAGCATTGTTTAAATTGGTTAATGAACTTAAACTTACATCACTCCCAATAGTAATCAAATCCTCCGCACCAAAGCTGAAATCACTTATTTGGGCATCGGGGGCTATTTTCATTCCTAAAAACTTAAGATAAACCGGATATAACGGTGTGCCATTTAAAAACTGGGCAGGTAATAAATGTTGCATAGTTTTAACAAACCACCATCTAAAATAATAAGTTCCCCAAAGCGGATAATCGCCCTCTTTCATTTTACCAATTACCAACCATTTTGCCGCTATGCTTATAATGGTGAATATAGGGGGCATAAAGGAGAACAAAGCCAAGGAGGTAATTATTGAGTAAGCAACATTACCGGTTTCCTGATCCACATAGTAGTAACCCAGGTACGGGATAAATATTTGAAAGGCAAACAAGCCATAAATTAATAATAACCCTATTGTTTGCGCTACCCAACATGCTAAATACCTGTAAATGGGTACTCTATGAAATGTTCTTTTAACTTTTTCAGTATCATCTTGCTTTATATCCCAAACTTTTATTAAATTTTTTAGGGGCCTGTTTATATACACATCTTTTAAGGAGGCATTGGGTAAACCTGCATCTCTGCGTAATTGGGAAACAAAACCAGCCGCTAATAAGGAATGACCGCCCAAATCATTAAAAAAATCCATCTCCAAATCAATTTCCCGATTTGGAAATACTTTATGAAGTACTGCTACAATCCTATCCGGAATAGGCGAGTTCAAGTCTAATGGTTGGTCACTTTTATTGGTATCTAGCTTTAATTGTTCGGGAATAGGTAGGGCTTTTCGGTTTATTTTACCGCTTGGCATGCGTGGCAATTCGTCTAATTTTACGAAAGCGATGGGCACCATATAGGATGGCAGGCTTTTGGTAAGCTCCATTCTTAAAATATTTTCATCAATGGTATTTAAACCATCGGTTACCACATAGCCAACTAACTGATCTTGTGCGGAATAGTCTTTTTTTACCGCTACCGCGGCATACTTTACACCTGCAATAGCGTTTAGTTTTAACTCTATTTCGCCCAATTCAATGCGGAAACCGCGAAGTTTTATCTGGTCGTCAATGCGACCGTGCATATCAACACTGCCATCGGTGTTTACTACCGCTTTGTCGCCTGTTCTGTAAATAATTTCGCCAGGCAAGTTTGACAACAATTCTGGCTTTGGAATAAACTTTTCGGCTGTGAGTTGCGGTAATTTCACATAGCCGTTTGCTGAAACACCCGGCCCTGAAATTACCAATTCGCCTTCTTCTCCAAGGGGCAATAGGTTAAATTTATCATCAATTACCGCTAAATTATAATTTGGAAGGGGGTTCCCAATCCTAATTTCATCACCTGCGTGTAATTGGGCCATGGTGGCGGTTACGGTGGTTTCGGTAGGGCCATAGCTGTTAAAAAAGCGGATGCCCGGTTTTGCCCATTTAGCCAAAACTTGGGGTGTGCAAGCCTCGCCGCCGGCATTCACTAACCTTAGGGTAGGTATAGCATCATCTATTACACCTAACAGACTAGGTACGGCGTGTAAAATGGTTATTTCTTGCTGTTTTAGTACATCGGCCAGTTCATCAATGGCTTTTGAGGTGGTATTATCTGCTACCCAGAGCGTGGCTCCTGCAAAATAACTGATCCAGGTTTCTTCGCACCACATATCAAACGATACCGAAAAACCTTGATAAACTTTATCTTCATTCCTGATTTGCAAAATGGTTTGCTCGGCTCGTACCAAATGGCATATCTGACGGTGCGTTATCGGTATCCCCTTGGGTTTGCCTGTACTGCCAGAGGTATATAAAACATAGGCGAAATCAGTGTTTTGATGGGTATTTTTATCCTCCGGAATGGCAATTACTATATTTTCGTTATTTAAAAATTCGGGTATTGTATTAATATTCAACAGGTTGCAACTTGTATTTAAGGGTTGCTCGCTAAAATAACCTGCCGCGCCAACCTCTTGTAAAATTACCTCTACCCGTTCGGAGGGTATTTCCCTATCTACCGGCACATAGGCCGCTCCGGCTTTCACTATGCCTAAAATAATGGCATGCAATTCCAATCCGCGTGGCCACCATACGCCTATAAAACTGTTTTTACCATAGCCATTGCTTACCAAATATAGCGCAATGGCATCGCTCCATTTATCTAGCTCGCTATAAGTCAGGGTTTTATCTTTAAATATCAGGGCTGTTTTATCGGGATATCGCGCAACCGTTTGTCGGAACAAATCGGCCAGGGTTTCTTGTTTTATTAAATCGGGGCGCTGTTCGCCTAAAAGTATACTGAGTCCGTTCATTCAAATTCGCTTTTGACAAGCATTAGGTAAATTATTGGTATTAATTGAGTAGTGTTTTATTTTATGGCTCGGTTATTTACTGCCGTACTTCTATTCAGCCAACCTGTTTTCATAGCATTGCAAAATTAGGATAAACATAAACCGAATTTTATTGTTTTATAACAAAATTAAGTCAATAAGTTTTTACATGGCTTAAAATATATATCCAATAAAAATCGTTAATTTTATACAATCTAAGTTTTAACCAAACGCCTGTATGAGGAAAATATTTCTGCTCTTTCTGTTATTATCCGCAGCTGGTTACAGCGCTTTTGCCGATACCATTACCATTAAACATTTTGTAGTTAAAGAAAACCCCTTTGCCAGTGGCGAAGTGGCCATTGTTGCTACCGATACGCTTAATCAAGTACAGGAAAACCTGAATGGGGTGTTTTTATTTACTGTAAACGGACTGGATGATACCATCAGGTTTGAAAAAGGCACCGGTTTTATCCGTCATAAAATCATGAGTTCAACATTTATATATGTAAAACACGAAAACCTGACTGGCATCCACTCAAAATTATATTACATCTACAAAAACAATGATACCCTTAGTGCGTTCTCTATAAGTTGGGTATGGTTATTGGTAGTACCTACCATACTCGGGTTGTTTGGCTATCTTTTCAAAAAATTTATTGTGCTGGCTATTATTATTTTGATGGTTTTCTTTTATTTTAATTACCATAACGGTTTAAGCCTGCCTACATTTTTTGAAAGTATTATTGACGGGTTGAGAGGTGCCTTTGGATAATTAACAATACTTAATACACAAAACAGATAGGTTATATTATACGTTTTTATGAACCCTATTTAGGTGCTATTTTATATCATCTATTTACTTCTAAATTACATTTAAAAGCAGTACATTTGCAAAATATTAATAATCAAAAAATTAACCGCTCCCTTTATCTACCGCGCATTACAAATTTGCGGTTTTTGCTAAGCAATTTATTCCGGTCCGGTCATCTTCGTATTATTATACTTTTTTATTAAATATCCATCTAAGTTGCTCATCCTCATTGGCTTATGCTTATGGGTTTTGACTACTAAATTATTGATTAAAAAATGAGACAATTAAAAATAACACAATCAATTACCAATCGCGAATCACAATCGCTCGAGAAATATTTACACGAAATTGGTAAGGTAGATTTAATAACCGCTCAGGAAGAAGTGATCCTGGCACAAAAAATACGTGAAGGCGATCAGGCGGCTTTAGAGCGATTAACCAAAACAAATTTGCGTTTTGTGGTATCGGTAGCTAAGCAATACCAAAGTCAGGGACTTACCCTGGGCGATTTAATTAACGAAGGTAACCTGGGTTTAATTAAAGCCGCGAAACGTTTTGACGAAACCAAAGGATTCAAATTTATATCGTACGCCGTATGGTGGATTCGTCAATCTATCCTATCGGCTGTTGCCGAGCAAAGCCGTATTGTACGCTTGCCGCTTAACCAAATAGGCTCGTTAAGTAAAATACATAAATCGGCCTCTAAACTGGAGCAACATTTGGAGCGCCAGCCAACACCGGAAGAATTGGCGGACGATTTGGAGACGACCGTTGAAAAGGTATCCGACTCTTTATCAAACGCTGGCCGTCAGGTTTCTGTGGATGCGCCATTTATTACCGGCGAAGAAAATACTTTGTTGGATGTTTTGCAAAGCACCGACGCTGGCACCGATAGCGATTTAATGATTGATTCGCTTTCGCAAGAAATTAAACGCTCATTAAACATTTTGGCCGAACGCGACCGTGAAGTGATTATCCTCTTCTTCGGTTTAGGAAACACCGCGGCCCATTCCTTAGAAGAAATTGGCGAAAAATTCAACCTTACACGCGAACGTGTGCGCCAGATAAAAGATAAGGCATTAATGCGTTTGAGGCATAACTCAAAAGCCAATATGCTGCAATCGTATTTATAATACTTAGGCTTTACAGCCGACGATTTAAGAAAGGATTAGTTTTTAAAAGGACTGATCCTTTTTTTGTTGATTTATTGATTGACTGTCCCGATAGCTATCGGGATATTGATTAATTATCTGTATATCAATTAATTAAATATCGTTTCTCCGCCAGTTCAAGCGTGGACGCTTGAACTGGCGAGTTTTTTTATTAAATAGCTGTATATCAATTATTTAATACTTTATTTTACTTGATATCAGCATACTGCCTTTTGCCTAGCCGCCGAATTTCAATTTTACCCATATTTTGGGAATTGAAATTTAAAGCCGCCATTCAAACATTTTTTACGTTTTGGTACCAATGTTAAGCTTGGCAATTAAAATTGATTTAAGAGGAGTTTAAACGGTATTTAAACGGTCTTTAGGTTGTGAGTTGTGCGTTGTAGGTTGTGGGGGGATTTGGGTTGGATGTTGTGGGTTGTAGGGTGTGAGTTTTTTTTGGGGTTGGAGGATTTTTGGGGCTTTACTTTATCTCACATCTAAAATCTTGATAAGTTGAAGGTTGTAAGTTGTGGGTTGTGTGGTTTTTAGGGGTTAGAGGTTGTGGGTGGGTTTTGGGTTGGAGATATTGGAGACACAGTCTCCAAGCATAGGGGTTCGAAGTTACAAACTTCGAATAGCAGAGAGTTGTTATTTGGCGAAAACAATTAGTTCTTTTTATTTACCTTTGAAACAATAGCGAAAATTTTGCTTTGGGGTTTATGATTTGATTTTCTCCGCTAAAAGTCTGTTTATAATATGAACTTTTAAAGGTTATTCCTATTTTCAGCTTCAATTACTTTTTTTTTAAAATATATTATGGCATTAAGCTGGAACGAAATTAAAAGCAGAGCAGTAGCATTCTCAAAAGAATGGGAAGATAGCTTTAATGAGGAAGCGGATGCAAAACCTTTCTTAGAGGCTTTCTTCAATATTTTCGGTGTATCCAGAAAGAGGGTTGGCACATTTGAGCATAGAGTTAAAAAGTTAAATGATTCGGATGGTTACATTGATTTACTTTGGAAAGGTGTCATTTTAATTGAAATGAAGAGTAGAGGTAAAAATCTAGATAAAGCCTTTATTCAAGCAAAAGAATACACACATGGTTTAAAAGAGCACGAATTACCAAAATATATTCTCGTTTCCGACTTTGATAAATTTCGGCTATTTGATACCGAAGAAAATAATACCATAGCTTTTAATTTAAATGAACTTGTAAAAAACGTACAGCACTTCGGCTTTTTAGCAGGTTATCAAAAACATAATTATAAAGAACAAGACCCGGTTAATATTAAGGCTGCCGAGTTAATGGGCAAGTTGCATGACAAACTAAAACTAATAGGTTATGAGGGTCATCCATTAGAGGTTTATTTGGTTAGGTTACTATTTTGCTTATTTGCTGAGGATACAACCATATTTGATAAGGATATATTCAAAGATTTTATAGAGCAAAAAACAAGCGAAGATGGTAGCGATTTAGCTGCAAGGCTTAGTGAATTATATTTTATTTTAAATACACCACACGATAAAAGGCTTAAAAATTTAGATGAACAACTAAATTCTTTTCCATATGTAAACGGTAAGTTGTTTGAGGAAGCTTTGCCGCATGCCTCATTTGATAGCCAAATGCGCAAAATACTTTTAGAATGTTGTGCATTAAACTGGGGTAAAATATCACCGGCAATTTTTGGTTCAATGTTTCAAAGTGTAATGAACCCGCAAGAAAGGAGAAATCTTGGTGCTCATTATACCAGTGAGAAAAATATAATGAAACTTATTAAGCCTTTGTTTCTGGATAATCTTTACAAAGAATTTGAATCAATTAAATCGAAAAGAAGAGAATTAGCTGAATTTCATAAAAAGCTTAGCGAACTTAAGTTTCTTGACCCAGCATGTGGTTGTGGTAACTTTTTAGTGGTAACCTATAAGGAGCTTCGTTTACTTGAAATAGAGATTTTACGAGCAATGAATAAATCAGGTCAAGGCTTTTTGGATGTACGGGAAATCATTTGGTTAGATGTTGATATGATGTATGGGATTGAATATGAAGAGTTCCCTGCCCGTATTGCCGAAGTTGCCATGTGGTTGATGGATCATCAAATGAATATGATGATTAGTGAGGAATTTGGCCAATATTTTATAAGGCTACCATTAAAAAAAGCAGCAAATATTATACATGCTGATGCATTAACCATTGAATGGTTTACCTTGGTACAAAAGGACAAATTATCGTATATACTAGGTAATCCACCCTTTATCGGGTCGAAAATCATGAAGCAATTTCAACGCGACCAAGTAGTAAAATTGTTTAATAATGCAACTGGAAGTGGGACATTAGATTATGTTTCAGCATGGTATTTAAAGGCCGCACAATTTATTTCAAATACTAGCATTAAAGTAGCTTTTGTTTCAACAAACTCTATTGTACAAGGTGAGCAAACAAGTATATTATGGGGGCATTTGTTAAATATTTTTAATATAAAAATACATTTCGCACATAGAACATTTAAATGGACTAATGAAGCAAAAGGCAATGCCGCTGTTTATTGCATTATTGTAGGTTTCGCAAGCTTTGATACAAATGATAAATCTATTTTTGAATACGAAGATATAAAAGGGGAGGCTCTCGAAATTAAAGTTAAAAACATTAATCCATATTTGGTTGATGCCAAGGATATTATTATAAATAAAAGGTCAAACCCGATTTGCAAAGTGCCCCAAATCAGTTTTGGTAATATGCCTTTAGATGGAGGTAACTTACTTTTAACCGATGAGGAGAAAATAGAACTCATCAAAAATGAACCAAAAGCAGAAAAATTCATTAAACCACTTATCTCTGCTTACGAGTTTTTAAACGGTTTGAAAAGATGGTGCATTTGGCTAGTTGATGCAAACCCCACCGAATTAACTTCAATGCCTGAAATATTGAAAAGAATTGAAGCGGTAAAAATTTTTAGACAAAATAGTGTTGCACCTTCAACACAAAAATTTGCTTTAACACCTTCCTTATTTCGAGACAGAAACCAACCTAATACATACATTTTAATACCAAGCACATCCTCTGAAAATAGAAGCTACATACCCATTGGTTTCTTTAGTTATAATGCAATTGCAAACAACAGCTGTCATATTATTCCAAATGGAAATTTATACCATTTTGGTATACTAAATTCTTCAATGCATATGGCATGGGTAAAATATGTTTGTGGAAGATTGGAAAGTCGTTTTCGCTATTCAAAGGATATAGTTTACAATAATTTTCCATGGCCAGAAAACCCAACAGATAAACAAGTAAATTTAATTGAAGAGATTGCCAATAGTATTTTAGAAAAAAGAAAAGAATTTGTTGATAGCTCGTTAGCCGACTTATATAACCCATTAACAATGCCAAGTGCTTTGGTTAAATTACATCAAGACCTTAACAAAGCTGTTGATTTAGCCTATCGCCCTCAAACTTTCTTAAATGAGGCAAAACGAATGGAATTTCTTTTTGATTTGTACGAGCGATACACTGCGGATTTGTTTACAAAGGAAAAGGTTAAAAAAATTAAAAAAAAGTAGCTTTAATTTAATACAATTGAAAATGAAGAGAATACTGCCAATGGCTTTGTGCATTATCTTATTAATGCCCATTTTGTGCTATTTAATATACTTTCATTATGGGTTCTCGAATAATAGTAATGAATGGAGCCAATTTGGAAGTTATATTGGGGGTATTTATGGCCCAATAGGTTTATTAATCCTTTCTTATTCTATTTATCAGTCAAGCAAACAGTTTAGAATTGAAAAAGAGGATGGTTTGTTTTATAAAATTCTTGATAATCAACAACAACGCATTGTAAACTTTAGTTTGAAGGATGAATCAGGAGAGATAAGTAGTTATGAAACTTTAAATTACTTCGTAACCAAACTCTATAATAAAATTGAAAAGGATTGTGTTTTATTAGGAAGAACATTACTCAAAAGAATGCCAGAAAAGATTGCTTCACTATATTATATGAAACTATTACAAGCACAATCTTCAAATTATAGTACGGATTTTGCGATTGAAGCTGAATTATTATCTAAAAAATTAATAAGCTTAAATGAAAACGAAAGGTGGGAGCATATTAAAGACTATGTTGGTAGTGTAGGTTATGAATCTGAAAAACAACATGCGGCATTAAGGGCTTTGGGATGTGTTTATTTTTACAAAATTGATTTTGAAGAATATCGAAGAGATATTTATGCTAGTGTTTTTAATTCCAATAATAAAAAATATGGTAGTTTTTACGATGGATATTTTAAAAATTTAGAATATATAGTTGATTTTATCCAACAATCAAAAAGTAAAATAACGTATGCACAGTATTTAATCGCCCAATTGACCCGCTACGAAAAGGTTTTTATTTTTTATTATTTAGCATCCGAAAAAGCCGAAAAGAGTCTCTGTAAATTTGTTGAAGAAAATAAAATACTAGATGATTTATTGGATTATAATTATTTATTAATTGACCTTCCATCTCAAAAAGAGCTTACAAACGAATTACAAGAAATATATAAAATGTATAAATAGTAGTATAGTTTTTTTCGTAACAATCCCCCCCCCTCCCCCCGATGTTTGATTTTCCAAACTTCAAACCAATATGCCCAGAGATTGCATCTCCACAAATAAAATTGCCAGTAAAAAAGCGGTGTAACTGCACATCAAACTCAACTTAATAAACCCAATTAACAAATAACTAATCTACCATTCAACCCCACACTAACTCACATACTCACCTCTAACTACCTCACTAAATCGCCTACCCAACACACAGCGCAACACCAAATTATAATTTACCCTTCCAAATTATAATTAAACCCCCTTAAAACCCTGTAAAAACCTTTGAAACTATAGTCAAATTCGTAAAAACGTCTTCAAATTATAATTTTGATGCTGGTTTTTGGGTGTTTTTTAGGATTTTGAAGGGCATTTTTGGGTGAAATTCGATGAAATAATTGGGCAATTTAACGAGGTTATACGCTATTTTACGCGTCCCTAATCATCCAGAAAATTGTAACATACAACCCAAAATCGAACCTTCAACCCAAAAAAACCCACAACTTTCAACCCAAAAAAACACACAACCTTCAACCCAAAAAAACCCACAACATACAACTTACAACCTTCAACCGAAAAAAACTTACAACCTTCAACACAAAAATACCCGCATTTATTAAAAATTTAATTTCTGTACTTAATAGTGTACAAAGTCATTAAAATATACCTGAAAGGATATTTAATTGTCGCCAATAGTGCTTTATTTCTTTTCAGATAAAAAAGTCTAAGCCTTTTAGTGCCTAGTATCATTTAATCCGCTGTTGCCCCTCATTTAATACGTAACAATGTGGCTGTAATTTGGTTGCCAATAAGGAAGACTATTTATTAAATAAAACATTTAGAATATGAAATTTTTTAAGAGCAAACAATTTTGGGTAGTATCAACACTCGTATGCCTATTAGGCTATGTAGCTAGTTGTACAAAAAAAGATCAGGTAATTATTAATGGTCCTGATGCTACCAACACCTCAACACTTATTGCTGCCAGTACCACTACAGCACCTACCATTGATGGCGTTATTGACGCGGTTTGGAACAAAGCAAGCAAGTTACAAGTAACAGCTACTGTTCCTGATCCGGGAAATGGCACTTTCGAAGGTTATATAGGGTTAAATTATAGTGTAACCATGAGAGCCCTTTATGATGCCAACAATGTTTATTTTTTGGTTGAATGGAACGACCCTGATCAAAGTTTAGTAAACACGCCGGTTTCTTTTAACCCAACCACTAAGCTATGGAGCAGGCAAAGTAGCGGATATACCTTTGATAGTAATGGCAATATCACCACCATTCCGTTTAACGAGGATAAATTTGGTTTTCAGTGGAATATCAATAATTCCATCACACAATTTGCTTCCACCAGTTGTTATGCAACTTGTCACTTAAACCCGGCAACCGACTCGTTGAATAACCACGTAAATCCTCCCGTTTTAGTAACGGTACCAGCAAGGGCAGGTGGTAACCACTTTACCAACGGACCGGCCGAAAAAGCGGATTTATGGCACATACACCTGATGCAGGATCAAGCTTACGGCTTTGCCGATGATGATTATATTGATTGGGCTGGTGGACAGTTAAATGCAAACGGTCGTCACTCTGATGGTGCAACTGTATTATCAACTACTGCAGGTATTCCTACCTATTCAACAGTACCTGGCTCTATCACCAACACACAAACTTTAACCATTACCGGCACAAAAACAAGCGTTACTGTACCAGCCTGGGTTGTTAAAGGTCAATCCAATGCTTACGCCTTGCTAACTACCAATATTGTTGCCGGTACAAAGGTTACCTTATTAACTGGTGTAACCGCTGCTGATGGAACAACACCTGCCCTACTGGTTACCGCGGTTGACGCAAACGGAGTTCTAACATTATCAGATAATAGCACCATTGATCCGACAGCAAATGCAGGTTATGATACGCAATTTGATAGCAATGGAAACATTACAGGTGTAGGTGCAAATGCTATACCGGGTATTGTATTACAAAAATACCAAAATGGCCGTAGCGATATTCCTTTCAAAGCTGTTTATACAGGTAAAGGTTGGGTATTGGAATTAAAAAGAGCTTTGACCACTGCAGACGTTGCCACCAAACAAGACGTGGATTTTTCACCATTAACCGATGTAAATTTTGGAATCGCGGTATTTAATAAAGCCAATTCAGCACATGCCGTTATGCCTGGTTTGACTTTACATTTTCAAAAATAAAGACTGACTTGTTCTTCTATCACTTAAAATTAAGACCATGTCAATGAAAAAAACAATAATCGGATTTGTAATAGTTATTCAAGTAATAGCTGTTATGGCGGGTTGTACAAAAACAGATACAGTACCAATAGATAATTCACCGGCAGTAACAAAAACAGTTAGCTTTTCGAAGGATATTCAACCTATTCTAACAAATAGCTGTGCTAAAAGTGGTTGTCACGCCGGTTCTGTGGCTCCAAATCTTTCCTCTGGTGGTGCTTATAACGCCCTTGTAAATGGCAATCTGGTAAATACTACTACACCTTCAAATAGTGCAGTGTATTTATGGTTAACCGGGAAAGAAGCAGTATCCATGCCGCTAGGGTCATCAAACAATCCATCAAATATCAATGCCTTAATGCTGGCCTGGGTTAAACAAGGTGCTAAAAACAATTAAAAATAAACAATGAAAACACGTAGAAAATATTCACAATACATGCCGGGTTTGGCAAAGGTGTGCTTGCTGCTAATTTGCTGCTTTGCCCTAAACGGGGTGATGGCGCAAGATAGCACCCAAACACCGATGGTAAAAAAGAAATCGTATGTAAAAAATACCTTTGATGGTAATTACATAATTGATAACCAAACCGTAATGGTGCCCATAAAGGGAACTTTTGAATTTGATATTCAACACCGGTTTGGAACCGTAAACAATGGCTTTTCTGATTTGTTCGGAATTTTTGCAGGCGCCAACATGAAGTTAGGGTTCAGCTACACCCCTATAACCAACTTGCAGCTTGGCTTTGACGCCACTAACGAAAACATGCAGGTTGACTGGAACCTGAAATACGCGCTATTGAAACAAACCAAAAGCAATTCGATGCCGGTAAGTGTTACCTTTTTTGGTAACGCGGTAATGGATACCCGTAAAAAGGATGCCACAACCGTATTTGTAACCACTGCCGATAGGTTTAGCTATTTTTATCAAATCATCATCGCCCGTAAGTTTAGCGATAAGGTATCCTTACAGGTGAGTCCGAGTGTATCGCATTTTAATGATTTGTTGGGTTATTTGGATGCGGATGGTAATCCGAAGCCAATCCTCAAAAATGATAACTTCTCCATCTCCGCATCCGGTAAGTTTCAGGTTTCTGATGGGTTTTCAGTTATCGCGAACTATGATCAGCCGCTAACACAAAACCCGGCCAATAACCCGCATCCAAACTTAAGTTTAGGTATTGAAATGCGTACCAGTGGTCACGATTTTGAAGTATTCTTTGGTAACTACAGTTCATTAATGCCGCAAATAAATAATGTATTCAACCAAAACGACTACAAAAAGAGAGAATTTTTGGTTGGCTTTAATATTTCGAGGCTGTGGAACTTTTAATTCAAAACAAAAAACAATAAAAATTGCTTATAGCTCATATCAACTAAAAACAATACATACAATGAAAAGAAAACTAACACTATTTGGAGCCGTATTAGCGCTGAGCATCATGAGCTTTGCTTTTACCAGCATCCAACAACCAAAACCATGGCCTGTACCCGAAAAAAATGCTAAAATGGCCAATCCGGTAAAATCGAATGGCGAATCGATAGCGGCAGGTAAAGCCTTATGGAACTTGCATTGCGCATCGTGTCACGGTAAAAAAGGATTGGGTGATGGCTCAAAAGCGGCTCAATTAAAAACAACACCGCAAGATATGTCGAAAGCCGATTTACAATCACAATCCGACGGTTCCATTTATTATAAAATTGCCGAAGGCAGGGATGATATGCCAAGCTTCAAGAAAAAAATTCCTGAATCAGAAGATATCTGGAATTTGGTAGTATTTATTCGCACTTTGAAAAAGTAAATTAATTAGTTTGAAAAGAAGGCCTGACGAGTTCAGGCTTTTTTTTGGCTGAAAGTCAAAAGGAAATAGCCTTAAATTTTTAATTTCGATATTGTCCGTTTGGAATATCTATCGGTGATTTTGGTTGGCAACCTATTAATCGTCGAACCCACACAGCGTTCCGATGGAACGCATGGGGCTTGTTGATTTGTTTTTCTACCCACACGATGCCCCTACGGGGCATTGCTTGTTTAATATGCTTTGTTGTTAATCCAATAGAATATTTTATTGGCAATCATCTTGATATACACCAATAATTGTTTCTACCCACACGATGCCCCTATGGGGCATTGCTTGCTAAATATGCTATTTTGTTGACCGATTAGAATATTTAGAAACAATCTCCTTTACGTTTCTACCATCACGATGCCCCCTACGGGGTATTGCTGGTTTAATATGCTTTGTTGTTAATCCAATGGAATATTTTATTGGCAATCACCCTGATGTACACCAATTGTTGTTTCTACCCAAGCGATGTCCCTACTGAACATTACTTGTTTTAGGTGCTATTTCGTTGTTTCTGGAAAATACTTTAAAACTGATTTACCCGGTAACTATTCTTAAAAGTATTTTCTTTTGAATGTAAACATTTCAGCCGAATAAATGTTATCCTTTTAGTGATGATTATCACATCATTAGCCGATAGGCATCATCTTTTAAAAGTTTAATTAACCCTAATTTCATACCCAAGCAAACGATAAAAAATTATGAATAATAATGATAAAATACCTTCAGGAAATCTGCCCTCCCGAAGGAAATTCATTTGGAACATCGGCATATTTTCGGTGCTGGCGGCAGTGGCGGCTTCTGTTAAATTACCCTTCTCAAAAATAAAAAACTCAAATTCCGAATCTCCGGAAAATAAAATCATTACCATGCTAACCCAAGATGGTAAACTGGTACAAGTAAATGAAGCGCAAATTAACTCCTGCAGACGAAAGGTGAATAATCACGAACTGCAAAACTGGATTAAAAAATAATTAACACATCAAATAATAACATTGTGATGGATAAAGAAAATAACTCAAGAAGAGATTTCCTGCTTACCGGATTGCTGGCCGCAGGTGTTGGCGTGGGGCTTACCACAGGCTGCAAACCAATCTCTCCCTTTGAAACAACTGTTGGCGATGAGGTGAAGGCTTCGGGTAAAAAAGTAAAACTGCTATCGGTTGATGGTGAGGTAATAGAGGTGGATGAGGCTTTTTTAAAGCCAGTACCCCATATGCCAGCCATATCAAACGCGGAAGCAAGAATAGGCATACCCGGCAAAAAATTTGTCATGGTGATTGACTTGTCGCGTTGCAAAAACCTAAAAAAATGCCAGGAAGCATGCAACCACGCGCATGATTTGAACCCAGGTGAAAACTGGATAAAGGTTGACCCTATGCAATCGGCCGAGCGTACCGCGCCTTACTGGGAACCAACCACCTGCATGCATTGCGACGAGCCCCCATGTGTAAAGGTTTGTCCGGTGGATGCTACTTTTAAACGGGAAGATGGTCTTGTTTTAATTGATAGCGACCGTTGCATTGGTTGTCGTTTTTGCATGGCTGCCTGCCCCTACTCCACCCGTGTATTTAATTGGGGTGAGCCTGAATTAACAGCAGAGGTGGCTAGTCGGCCTTACTCTTGCGAAACTAGCATCCCACAGAAAAAGGGTACGGTTAGCAAGTGTGATTTTTGTGCCGATATGACCCGAGAAGGCATGTTGCCGCATTGCGTGTCAGCTTGCCCTAATGGTACTTTCTTTTATGGCGACTTGAATGAGGATTCGGTATCAAACGGAGCCGAGACTTTCAGGTTTAGTGATTTGATAAAGGATAAATCGGGCTATCGGTTAATGGAAGATTTGGGTACCAAGCCAAGTGTTTACTACCTGCCTCCGGTAAGCCGAAACTTCCCTTTTGAATCGGGACTTGAAAACGATAAAAAACAAAACTCTTAACCTAAATTAAACTAAGGTGGAAACTTCAACAATTAGCGACGATAAAATCATACAAGACCTCCTGCCCCAAAAATTTGGCAAGGCGGGTAAAATTTGGGTAGGCATCCTGCTAACTATTTGCGCGGTGGGTGTGTTTGCCTATTACAGGCAGTTACGCTATGGCCTGGCGGTAACCAATATGCGCGATTATGTATCGTGGGGAATCTATATTTCAAACTTCGTGTTTTTTGTAGCCATTAGTTTGGTGGGCTCCTTAATTACGGCCATTTTCAGGCTTGCCGGGGTAAAGTGGGGCGCTCCCCTAACCCGCATTGCCGAAATGATAGCGGTGGCGGGCATCATATTTGCCTCTATCATTATTATTGTGGATATGGGTAGTCCCGAAAGGTTTTATTTTTTAATCTTGCACGGGCGTATACAATCCCCCATCATTTGGGATGTAATAGTAATAACCACTTACTTTTTCATCAGCTTGCTATTACTCTATTACCCATTATTGCCCGATTTAAAAATCCTGATCCACTTTAAGGAAAAAACAAGTCCGGGGCTACATAAATTCTATACCTATATAGGCTCCTTTTGGAAAGGTACCCACAAGCAATATCTGTTGAGTAAAAGTGCCATCAATGTACTATGTATCGCCATCATACCAGTGGCCTTTACCATACACACGGTTACCTCATGGCTGTTTGCTACCACTTATCGCCCGGGTTGGGATAGTACTAACTTTGGCGCTTATTTTATAGCGGGCGCATTTTTAGTAGGCGCAGGTAGCGTTGTGGTAGCCATGTATATTTTCAGAAAATGGTACCATCTGGAAAAATATATTACCGAGGATCACTTCGATAAAATGGGCAGGATATTGGTACTGTTATGTTTGTTATACCTCTATTTTAACGTAAACGAGTTTTTAACCCCTTTCTTTAAAATGAAAGAATCGGAAGCAGGGTATTTGAACGATTTGTTTTCGGGCTCCTTTGCTCCTATATTTTGGTTTGCCATTTTAACCGGAATTATTATACCTGTTATTGTACTATTATTCAAAAAAGGACGTAAACCTTTGCCTATGTTTATTATCGGTATCATGGTGGTGGTAGGTGCCTGGTTTAAACGGTATTTAATAGTTACCCCTACCCTATTGCACCCTTTTATGCCCATGCACGATGTACCCGAAAGTTATCACCACTATTTCCCTAGTTGGGAAGAATGGGCCATTACTTTAGGCTCATTGGCAGGTACCATGCTGGTAATTACTTTGCTAGCAAGGATATTCCCGATTATCCCGATAGAAGAAACCATAGTTGAACAACACCATTATCACCATATAAAATAATATGAAAACATTGCAAAGATATTTCACCGCATTTTTTGCCATTGTACTGATGCTGTCATCATTAAAAAGCATGGCAGTAACGGTAGAAAAGGCAACATTAAGCATCGCCATAAATTTTTATAATGATAACAATAAGGTTCCATACCTGTTAGTGAAAGTGAAGACCAAGGTAGATGGTAAATTCAAAAACGTAGCCGGAATACCCATCAAACTGAATTTAAATAAAGACTCAGCGGGCACTCTGATAGCCAATGTTGTTACCAACGAACGAGGTGAGGCAACTGCCCTGATACCATCAACCCTGAAAAATGAGTGGAACACTTCGGTAAAGCATAGTTTTTTAGCCACATTCGCAGGCAACAAAAAATATGATGCCACTACCGGCGATTTAACCGTTGGCAAAGCCAAAATATTGATAGATGCCAGCAACGATAAAAAAATTACCGCTACCTTTTTAGAAATGAAAACCAATATCTGGGAACCAGTTAAAGGGGTAGATGTGGTGATTGCTGTGAAGCGTTTAGGTGGCGACCTGAATGTAAATGAAACCGCCACCTTTGCTACCGACTCGACCGGGAAAGCTAGCGCCGATTTTAAAAGAGATACCATACCCGGAGATGCTAAAGGCAATATTACCTTGGTTGCCAAAGTGGTAGACAATGATCAGTATGGTAACCTAACTATAGAGAAGGTGGTTCCTTGGGGAGCTAAATTTACACCGGTAAATGATTTCGACAAGCGCACCTTGTTTGCCACCGGAAATAAAGCGCCTATATGGTTATTGTTTATATCGCTTTCAATTATAGTCGCGGTTTGGTTTACCTTGATAAAACTGGTGTTGAATATTTTTAAAATCAGAAAACTAGGAAAAGAATTGGAGTAAGTGTTTATTGTGTTTCGGTTAACCGGGTCATTTAATAATGATCCGGTTTTTTTATGGCGATTTTTATTCAGTAAGCTTGATTGATTTGGCTGTGGCTATTTTACGCTCTGCCAGCATCAAGGCTATTAGTAAAATTAGCCCGAGTGCAAAAAAGCAATCGAGTGCCAGCGCGGAATACCGCATTTCGTGTGTTGCCGCCTCCACAAAACCAAAGCAAAACAAGCCAACCACAATGGATAGTTTTTCGGTCACATCATAAAAGCTAAAATAAGAGGCGGTATCGGGTATGTTTTCGGGCAGGTATTTTGAATAGGTTGATCGGGATAAAGATTGAACGCCACCCATCACAATGCCAACCACTACCGCGGCTACATAAAACTGATTGGCATTAGTGATAAAAAAAACACAGCAACATACCGCTGTCCAAACAGCAACCAATCCTATTAATGTCTTCACATTACCAAACCTGGCCGATGATTTGGAGGTAATTAGCGCACCTATAACTGCCACCAAGCTGATAATTAAGATGGTGATAATTAAAGCATCATCGGGCATGTGCAATTCCTTCGCGGCAAAGTTGGCTGCTACCAGCAAAATGGTTTGCACCCCAACCGAATAAAAAAAGAAGGCCAGCAAAAAACGCTTTAACAAGGGCATTTGGCGCACTTTGCTAAATACTTTTGCCAATTCTTTAAACCCACCAGTTAATACATTGTAATTATGCGGACCAATATTGGGCTCGCCTTTGGGTAATAATTTGAAGGGGATGATAGAAAAACCAATCCACCAAAAAAACACCACCATAAAGGAAATGCGTGCGGGCAAATCATCACTCACAATGCCAAAAGTTTTGGGCGAAAGCACCACCGCGAAACAAAGTAATTGCACCACAATACTACCCACATAGCCATAAATAAAACCTTTGGCACTTACGGCATCTTGCTGGTCGGGCGAGGCAATTTGGGGAAGGTAGGAGTTGTAAAACACAAAGCCACCGCAATAACCTACCGAGGCCAGTCCGAAGCAAATCATCGGGATTTCCAGCGTACTATTGGGCTTAAAAAAGAACAACCCCGCGCAAGCCAAACTACCTATCCAGGTAAATAGTTGCAGATAGGCTTTTTTATTGCCCTTGTAATCGGCTATGGAGGTTAAAATAGGCAATATGGCTACAATAATGAGATATGACAACCCCAATATATAAGTTGACAAAACCGTATTGATAAATGGATGACCAAAAAACATAACCATGTTCCCATTTTTTGGGTTAGCGGTAACCGCCACATAATAGGCCGGGAAAATGGTAGAGGTAATCACCATATTGTACGATTGGTTTGCCCAATCAAACATACACCATGACCATATGGTTTTTTTATTATTTTTCTCCGCCATAAAGCCCCTAAAATAGAAAAAATTCTACGGCCAAAAAAATAGCCGGTAGCTTTAGCGTTTTATCGCTTAGCTACCGGCCATTGGTTTATTGGTAATTATAATAACCTGTTATTTAAAAACCTTATATATTTTGTGTTGGTTGTTGTAAACTAAGTGCAATGAATACACGCCTTTGTTTAGGTTCGATGCATCTAACTCTAATACCCCAACTTGATTTGTAAACTCCTTAAAATAAACTTGGTTACCCGTTCTGGTATCAAATATTTTAACAATTAAATCTGCAATTTCTGCATCGCCTAGGTTTATATTAAGGGTGCTTGTAAATGGCATTGGGTATGGACTAGTGTTTACCGTTGGTTCTTCTAGTTCATCAAAAAGGGCGGCAGTTTTCGCGGTTGCTTTATTTATAGTAATTTTAAATGTACTTGAACTACTTCCCGCTGAATTATAACCCGTAACTGTATAATTTTTAGTTATAACAACAGTAGGCGTGCCACTAATAGTTCCTGTAAGGCCATCAAAACTTAAGCCAGCGGGCAAAGCATCGTTAATTGTAAATCCGGTTAGGTTTATTTTGCGTATCAATCCATTGGCGGAATCCGTTATATACACATTTCCTGCCGCATCGGTAGCTGCTTCATTAGGCCCATAAAAAGTAGCTCCTGTTCCTATGCCATTTGTAGCGCCAGGAGTACCTGGAATACCTGCTAAGGTTGAAACCGCGCCTGTTGTTGTATTAATTAACCTGATTGCATTGTTACTATAATCGGTAATAATTAAATTACCACTTGGGTCAATTGCCAAACCAGCTGGTTGGTTAAAAGTAGCTACACTTCTGTCTCCATTCAAGGCACCTGCCCCTGGCTTTCCGGCATAATTTGTTACAATTCCGTTGACATCAATTTTACGAATCGCGTTATTGTTAAAATCAGCAACATAAATATTTTTGTTTTTATCAACCGCCAAGCCATGTGGCAAATTAAAAGCAATAGCGGATCCTGACCCACCAGCAAAAGTGGTAACATTAAACGTTTTGTCTATTTTACGAATCAGATTGTTGTTCATATCGGCAACATATAAAATGCCGGCATTGTCAAACTTTAAATCAGCAGGGCCATAAAATGTGGCTGCCGTCCCTAATCCGTCGGCACTACCCTGACCGGAGTTACCTGCTATGGTAACAACATCGCCATTTTGGCTTATTTTTCTAATCGCATTGTTATAATAATCAGCTACATAAATATTATCGGCTGCATCTACTGCTAACCCTGCAGGGCCATAAAAGCTTGCATTAGTGCCATTGCCATCGTAATTACCAAATTGGAAGTTTTGATTACCTGCAAATAAGGAAATAACTCCAGTGGTGTTAATTTTCCAAATAGTATGTTTTCCAAAATCTGATATAAAGGTATTTCCCTTTGAATCGATAGCTATCCCGGCAGGGCCACTAAATAAACCTGATGTACCACCGGTTGCGTAGGTGCTTACCAGGCTGTAGATGTTAGCCGGAATTGCACCACCAGAGGTTACCGGCGATAAAGATGGCGTAAGTTGTACGTTTTGAGTATAGAATGGCAGAGGCGTATATTTAATAACAGGAGCGGCAACCTGATTTACCTTTATGGTTATGTTTGTGGCGCTAGCACCAGCTACATTATACCCTGTAACGGTAAAAACGCTTCCTGTGCTTAAAGCTGTTGGCGCGCCGCTTATGGTGCCTGTTGTACCATCAAAATTGAGCCCGGCTATTAGTGCCGGACTAACCTTAAAGCCTGTAGCTACTATTTTGCGTATAATATTTGTGTTATCTATGGTATATAAATTGCCATTACCATCAGCAGTAATACCCGAAGGGGCAATAAAACTAGCCAGATTACCTATACCATCAGCATAAGATCGTTGGGCATTACCTGCAATTGTGCTTACAACCCCAAGCGGGCTAATCATTCTGATACTAAAATTATTTTGGTCGGCCACATATACATTACCAACCGCATCGGTAGTTATTGAGTATGGGTTGTTAAAGGTGGCCGTTACACCGGCACCATCAGCCGCACCTGGTTGCCCTGTTCCCGCAAATACCTTCCAAGTACTACTTCCAACTGGCAGCTCTTTAACTTGATTATTCCCGGCATCGGCCGCAAATAGGTTACCTTTATTATCAACTGCTAAGCCAGTAGGACCATTACCCGTATTCGGGTTAACATTAAAATTACCATTTCCGGTTATAACACTTACCTGACCTGCCGCAGTTATCTTTTGTACATTACCATAGGTATCGCCTGCAACATATATGTTATTTTGGGCATCTATGGCTATTGAACTGCTATAGCATTTCCTTAAAGTTGTTACATTACCATTTGGTGTTATTTTCCGTAAAACATAGAAGGCACCACCCGAGAAATAATCAATCACATATAAATTTCCTGCTTTATCAATACAAATGGCATTCAGACTTACAAAACTCGCGGCAGTACCTAATGCATCAACATTACTTGGTTGCCCGCTACCGGCAAAAGTAGACACGTCACCATTTGGGGCAATCTTTCTGATTACATTGTTATTTTTATCTGCTACATAAATATTTCCCGCTGCATCAGTAACTAAACCACTCGGGGCATTGAATAATGCATTTTGGCCGTTATTATTGGCAAAGCCCGATGTACTACTGCCCGCAAATGTGCTAACAGCACCAAAAGCAGCTTGGGGTATGTTACCACCTTTATTATTTGGAACCGGATTTGTTTTTAAAGTTGTATTGATAGCATAAGTTTGTGTTGCTGTAGTAAAACTAATAGCTGGTGGTGCTATATATGTAAAACCTGGTATACTTAGGGTACCACCGCTTGCTATAGTAACAGTAATTGCTCCGCTGGTTCCGGCAGCAACTACCGCTAATATTTGCGTATCGGAGATCACCTTAAAACTTTGTGCTTTTGTTCCGCCAAAGCTTACCGCAGTTGCTCCTGTAAAACCTAATCCATTAATATTTATAGTAGTGCCTATTGTAGCGCTAGCGGGAATAAATGAGTTGATTGCCGGAGTACCGTTTATGCTTATATTTAAATTATCAGTATGACCACTACCTGCCGCGTTGAAAGCTGTTACCCTATAATTTATACTTGGGTTTAATAAAACTGCAGGCGTACCGGTAATATCACCATTAGTGCTATTCAAAACTAAGCCTGCAGGCAACGCAGGATTTATAGTATAGCCTGTCGCTACTATTTTACGAATATAAGTACCGCCATCAATTGTATATAAGTTACCATTGGTATCCATGGTTATGCCAACCGGGTTATTAAATGTAGCAGCAGTACCTACTCCATCTACAGAGCCATAAACATTTGCCAGATTGCCAGCGGTTGTTGTAACTATGGCGTCTTGTGTAGCCATCCTTATTAAATTTCCATCAACAATATATATATCTCCGGTGGCATTAATAGTTAATGAATTTATTGAATTAAAAGTGGCTGAGCTTCCTATTCCATCACTCGTTCCTTGTGTGCCACTACCCGCAAATAGGATCCATGTGTTATTTGTATTATTGATAGGGTATTCTTTTATTTGTCTGTGGCCTTTATCGCCTACAAACAAATTTCCATTCCTATCAACCGCTATACCAGTAATACCACCACTAAAGGTTCCGCTAGGCGATATAGTGGTAATTTTGGTTCCGTTCGCCGTTATTTTATAAACATTGCTGGAATTGCTTTTTACCACATAGATGTTATTTTGAGGGTCGATTGCCAATAAATTTCCAGGCACTTTGCTGTTAAGGGTGGTAATGATTCCGGTTGGTGAAATTTCTCTTAGCAAATAAAGGCCGGAAGATTGACCACCATCTAAAACATATAAATTTCCGGCACCATCTATCGCCAACCCTTGAGGACTTGTAAAACCGGCTACTTTACCAAAATTATCCGTAACAACAAGGGTAGTTACATTCCCATTAGGATCTATCTTTCTGATTTTACCATTGTAAGTATCAGCAACGTAAACATTTCCTGCACCATCACCAACTAAACTAGATGGTGAGGAAAATGAAGCGGTTGAACCAAGTCCATCTGCCGATCCGGTTTTACTTCCACCTGCAAAAGTACTTACAGTAGCATAGGTTGTTGCAGGTACTGACCCACAGTTACTATTGGTATTTATTGATAATGGCGTTATTTTAACATTATAAGTAAAAACTTGTCCTTGATTGCCAGTGTAAGAAATGCAAGGTGGCGAACTTACCGTAATTGTAATTGGCTTGCTGGCTACCTCACCAGTATTATCTCTGGTATATAATATGTAAGAAGTAGTTATATTAACACCCGATGTAAAAGTTAGCGTTGCATTTGTGGCTCCCTGAATATCACTGTAGGCACCTCCTGTTGAATACTGCCATCTATAATATTTATCTCCGCAACCATATTGTGCTGCTGTTGAGGTTATTGGTGCCGGTATTACCCCTGCATTTATGTTTAGCGTGGTGCAATTTAAGGTACCAGACACTATTTGTGGAGTTACATTAATAGTTACAACATTACTGCTTAAAGGGCCTTCTCCAGCGGTAACTGTATATCTCACATAATAAGTTGGCAAGGTTAAGGCCGGAGTAGTAATTCCTTGAGGAGTATTTGTAGGAGCAATAGTTAAATTGGTCCACTGTGTATTATCAGTTGATATTTGCCATTGATAAATATAATTACCATCTGAACCTGTTGCAGCAGCTGGTGTTGCAAAACTTGCAGTAGTATTATAACAAATTGGTTGTGGATCAAAAGTTATGGTAGGTACTACAAATTGTCTCCAAACGTTTACTATAGCTGTATTACTATACAAGGTAGTGCCATTAACTTGACCTTTATCTATGACAGATAAACGAAAACTATAGCTCAATGCAGTTAAATTATTTTGAGTTAATACGGGTAGATTAGAAGGTCTATCAATTGGGTCACCTACGTTATCCCAGTTATTGCTACTATTTAGTATCTGCCATTGATAAGTAAAGTTCCCATCGCCACCGGTAGCAAAATTAGATGCAGATATAGTGGCCGATTTATTGTAAAATATTTGCTGAGTTATAGGTATAATTGTCGGGGGTGTAATTGGGGCATATACGGTAACTATAGCCGTATTACTAATTAAGGGTAAGTCATTTACTTGCCCTTTATCTTTCGCAACCAAACGAAAAGTATTAGATAGTGCGGTTAAGGGAATTGTATTTAAAACAGGTAGCGTAGTAGGTTCATCAATTAGTGGACCTGAATTATCCCAAGTATTGCTACTATTTAGCGTTTGCCATTGATAAGTAAACCTCCCGGTACCTCCGGTGGCAAAACTGGATGCGGATATAGTGGCACTATTATTACTAAATATTTGTTGATTAACAGGTACAATTGCAGGCAATCCATAAGGGGGATATACGTTGACAGTGGCTGTATTACTAACTAAGGGAGTAGGGGGGTTAGCTTGCCCATTATCTGTTGCAACTAAACGAAAACTATTGGTTTGCGCAGTTAAAGGATCAGTAATTAATACAGGTAAAGTATTAGGGTTTACAATAGGGTTACGAATCGGAACCCAGCCATTGCTATTATTTAGCATTTGCCATTGGTAAGTAAAGCTCCCAGTGCCCCCAGTTGCAAAACTAGATGCGGATATGGTAGCTGCATTATTATTAAATATTTGTTGAGTAACAGGTGTAATTGTGGGATTTGTAAATTGGGGATATACGTTTACAATGGCTGTATTGCTAATTAAAGGAGGAGCGTTAAGGTTACCATCATCTGTTACATATAAACGAAAACTATT
>CAITEP010000020.1 GCA_903891475.1 uncultured Mucilaginibacter sp. | reverse complement strand
TATAATTTTTATCATTTTAATAATTATTGTATATTTTTTGGTCATATTTTTGATATTTTTGCAATGATTATTTACGATTTATAAATTTATAGAGATTATTATAAATTTTTCTATATATTTTATGTAAATTACTTAAAAAATTCCTAAATTTTAGACCATATTCTAACATTTATCAACAAATAGTTCTAAAAACACTGTATTGATAGTAAAAAATAACAATAAAAATAAAATCTTTTGAAAATTTTCAAAAAAACGAATGATTTTATATTTGCATTATTTATATACAGGTTATTCAAGATAATTCTATTTTTGATTTCGCACTACTAATTAAATTTATACATGTCTAACATAAGGTTTCAGGCACTTCAATCAATTTTAACTCGGACAATCCCCGAGGTTAAAATACCGGCTCCAAAAATTTCAGAATTCTTTGCGGCAAATGTTTTCGATAAGAAAAAAATGAAAGAGCTTTTGTCAACAGAGGCATTTCAAGGCATTATAAATTCTATTGAAAAGGGAGAAACAATACCACGAGATTTGGCCGAACAAGTTGCTTCGGCTATGAAATCATGGGCAATTAGTAAAGGAGCTACGCACTATACCCACTGGTTTCAGCCTTTAACCGGAACAACCGCCGAAAAGCATGATTCATTTTTTGAACCTACTTCGGATGGCGGTGCTATCGAAATTTTCTCAGGGGATGCTTTAGCACAGCAAGAACCAGACGCGTCCAGCTTTCCAAGTGGAGGCATACGCAATACTTTTGAAGCTCGAGGTTATACCGCCTGGGATCCGTCCTCTCCTGCCTTTATAATGGCTAGAACGTTGTGTATACCTACTGTTTTTGTTTCATATACAGGTGAGGCACTGGATTACAAGGTTCCTTTATTAAAAGCTTTAAGTGTATTAGATAAAGCTGCTGTTGATGTATGTCATTATTTTGATAAAGGAATTGAAAAGGTAAACGCATCTTTAGGTATCGAACAGGAATATTTTTTGGTTGATATTGCTTTATTTAATGCCCGACCAGATTTATACTTAACAGGGCGTACACTTTTTGGTCATATGTCGGCCAAAAACCAGCAATTGGAAGATCATTATTTTGGCTCCATACCCGAGCGTGTTTATGCCTTTATGCAAGACATGGAAACAGAATCTCTTTTATTAGGCATACCTCTAAAAACAAGGCATAATGAGGTAGCACCTTCTCAGTTTGAATGCGCGCCAATATATGAGGAGATTAATCTGGCAATTGACCATAACCAGTTATTAATGGATTTGATGGACAGGGTTGCAAAAAGGCATAATTTTAAAGTTTTACTACATGAAAAACCCTATGCCGGAATAAACGGATCAGGCAAACATAACAATTGGTCAATGATTACCAATACTGGTAAAAACTTATTGTCTCCAGGTAAAACACCTAAAAATAACCTGATGTTCTTAACCTTTTTTGTAAATACAATAAAAGCCGTGTATGAACATGCCGATTTATTGAGAGCTTCTATAGCTACAGTAAATAACGATCACCGGTTAGGAGCTAACGAAGCTCCACCAGCTATTATATCAATATTTTTAGGAAGTCAGCTAACGGAGGTTTTGGATGAAATTGAAACATCACGAATAAGCAAAAAAGTAAAGGATGATGCCTTGTTGTGGCAAGGTATCCCCAAAATACCACAAATATTAAAGGATAATACTGATAGGAACAGAACATCACCTTTTGCTTTTACAGGTAATAAATTTGAACTTCGAGCCGTAGGGTCTTCAGCAAATTCAGCAAGCCCGATGACTATTTTGAATTTAATAGTTGCGGATCAACTTAAGAAATTCAAAATTGATGTTGATAAGCTTATTAAAAAGGGTGAAAAAAAGGATGTAGCCCTTTTAATAGTTATTAAAAAATATATAAAGGAATCGAAAAACATCAGGTTTGAAGGAAATGGTTATAGCGAGGAATGGGAAAAAACAGCTGCCGAGCGCGGTTTAGCAAACATAAAAACCACTCCTAAAGCCCTAGATGCTTTGCTTTCAGAAAAATCAGAAACTTTATTTACCGAAACTGGAGTATTTACTAAAAGGGAAGCGCATGCACGCCATGAAATTTTGTTGGAAAGCTTTTTCAAGAAACTACAAATTGAAGCTCGAGTTATTGGCGAATTAGGTATTAATATAATTATCCCATCGGCTATTGCTTATCAAAGTAAGCTTATAGAAAATGTACAAGGTTTAAAAAATCTAGGACTAAATGAGGCAACTTTTAAGGCGCAATTAGATATTATTAATAAAATTTCGGAGCATATTAATATCATTAAAGGGGATATTGACCAAATGGTTGATGCCAGAAAAAAGGCTAACATCATTGAGGATATGAGGGAGAAGGCCATTGATTATGACGAAAAGGTAAAACCATATTTTCAAAAAATCCGCTACCATGTTGACAAATTAGAACAATTAGTTGATGATTCAATTTGGCCTTTACCAAAGTTTAGAGAACTACTTTTTATTAAATAATAGTAAAAATAAAATCGTCTACCCTGATAATTATTCCAATAAACAACTATTACCTCATATTTAATATAGTTATTGCAAAAATGATGGGGATTACTTAAATAGTACCCCTATCTTTGCCAAATTCGGAAAAATCCGAAATCAAATAATATGATTCCTTTCCAAAGATATGACCAAAGGGGTGTTTCGGCATCCAAAGATGATGTTCATAACGCGATTAAAAATCTAGATAAGGGCCTTTTTCCAAAAGCATTCTGCAAAATTATTCCTGATATATTAGGTCAGGATGCAAATTGGTGTAATATAATGCATGCTGATGGAGCCGGCACTAAGTCATCGCTAGCATATACTTATTGGAAAGAAACCGGCGACCTGTCTGTTTGGCGTGGCATTGCTCAGGATGCGATTATCATGAATTTAGATGATTTGCTGTGTGTTGGTGCAACTGATAACATTTTGTTATCATCAACCATTGGTAGAAATAAAAACCTGATACCTGGAGAAGTCATAGCGGCAATTATTAACGGTACCGAAGAGATATTAGAAGAATTAAGGAATGCAGGTATTGGGATTTATTCCACAGGTGGAGAAACTGCAGATGTTGGCGACTTAGTACGTACCATTATAGTTGACTCTACAGTAACCTGTAGGATGAAACGAGAGGAGGTTATATCAAACCATCGCATAAAGGCTGGTGATGTTATAGTTGGACTGGCCTCTTACGGAAAAGCCAATTATGAAAAGGAATATAATGGTGGAATGGGATCAAACGGACTTACTTCTGCCAGACACGATGTATTTAATAAATCCATAGCCAAAAAA
This sequence comes from uncultured Mucilaginibacter sp., assembly GCA_903891475.1. Lineage (GTDB taxonomy): Bacteria > Bacteroidota > Bacteroidia > Sphingobacteriales > Sphingobacteriaceae > Mucilaginibacter. The sequence continues at coordinate 312,064 of CAITEP010000020.1, read as the reverse complement.
TATCCGGAAAGTTATGATCCTGCAGTTCCTTACGAGCTTGTATTTTCGGGTTCAAAAAAACTGACAGATTTAGTTGAAATTGGAAACAACCAATTCATCACAGCCGGAAAGCTTGTTTTATCGCCAACACGAACTTACGCCCCAATAATTAAAACTATTTTAAACCAGTACCGCGACCAAATTAATGGCATGGTACATTGCAGCGGTGGAGCCCAAACAAAGGTTTTACATTTTATAGATAATTTGCATATCATTAAGAACAATTTATTTCCAGTACCTCCACTTTTTAAATTAATACAAGAGGAATCAAATACAAATTGGCAAGAGATGTATAGGGTATTCAATATGGGGCACCGAATAGAAATTTATGTGCCCGAAAACCTAGCTGATGTAATTATTAATATTTCAACTAGTTATGGTGTACCAGCACAAATTATTGGCCGTGTTGAAGATGCTGATAAAAAACAGGTTACTATACAATCAGAATTTGGTGAATTCATTTATCATTAAACAAAACTTATAATTAACAAAAAAACCCGCTTTTTAAGCGGGTTTTTTTGTTTAACATAAACTGATAATTAGTTAAAACTATATCTAATGCCAAATTGTGCTTGCCAGCGTGAACTTAAGCTATTATCGTTTTTATATAACGATGTAATTGGTATTTGATTTGTAGGATCTAAATAAGGAAATGCATAAGTAGGGCGGTTAGTTGCAGCATCTATACCTTTGTAAATTAGCAAGTTGACACCACCACCAGTATTACCATTAATTGCAGATACTTGGTAGGTACCCCAATTATTATTTAGTAAATTACCTAGGTTAAGTACATTAAATGAAAACGACAAGGTGTGTTTAACTTTTCCACTCATAATATAAAAATCCTGAGTTATGTTTAAATCTGCACGGTTAAAGTAAGGACCTATAGCACCGTTGCGAGATACAAATGTTCCTCTATGTGAACTTAAATAACTATCGTTACTTATTAAGTTATTCAATTGATTCCAAATTTGAGTAGTTGTACGTGTATCCGTAGTTCCATTTGGTACTAACTCAATATCACTTTGAGTTCTTGGTACAAACATTAATGCAGCACCAGCGGTTGAGTTGTTTGGATCGCCTGAAACTAAATAAGAATAAGCACCATTGTTTGCAACTTCAAATATTAAACCGAATGATGTAAATGTATTTTTGAAAAATTCCTTTTTGTAGGCTAATGACGCGATTAAGCGATGAGGTTCTACATAACTACTATTTGAAAGGTAATCAGAATTAGGGCTCACGTTTAATGGCACATAACGTGTGCTCCAAATTGTTGAAGCAGTACTACCACCATCATTCACATCTTTTGATACGCTATAGGTGTATGCTATGTTAGCATATAATCCATTGGTAAATGATTTTTTTAATTGCGCTGTAATAAAACCAGAATAACCCTTGTTTGTATTAGTCATATAATACAAACTAGTAATTTTTGGATTAGTTGCACTTACAGTTGTTCCATTTTCTGGAGTAATATTTGTAGAATTAAAACGATACAAACCTTCAGGGCCACTATAGGCAGTAGTAGCGTCGGAAAGGACTAAGTTTTGGTGATAAATAGCGTTAATATCCTTGCTATAAACACCCTCCAAAGTTAATATGTAACCATTTTCTAATCTTTGGTCAATAGCCAAATTGGTACGTAAAATTTTAGGATTCTTCAATTTCGGATTTGCAATGTCTAATTCGTATGAAGTATTAGCAACTCCGGATGCTGGGCGATTACCATTTATGTTCTGGTTAAAGATCAAAATATTTGAACCATTTGCGCCTGCCGTAGTAACACCGGGTGAAGTTGGTGTCCATGTACCAGAACCGAACAATAATCCATTATTTGAGGCCTGATTAGAAATCCAAACAAATGGCGGAGGCCCTGCAAATAAACCTACCCCCCCACGAACTTGTGTTTGCGCGTCATTAAATACGTCCCAATTGAATCCTACACGTGGCGACAATTGGACTTTATTGCTTGGCAGTTTAGAAGGATCTACTTTAATTCCTTGTTGAAATACTAAACCAGTAACATTGCTATTTTGAGCAAGGGAAGTAGGGTAATCATCATAATCGGCACGGATTCCATATGTCAATGTAAAATTGTTCAAGATATGAAACTTATCCTGTGCATAAACACTAAATATTCCAGCTTTAATTTTGGCATAAGGAAATGATCCGTCTGATAATGCCGAATTACGGTAGCTATACGCAGCCGCTGGCAAACCGTTTACAAAATCAGAAACTGAATTGAAGGTATAAACACCGTCATAATTGGGGGCAAAGCCATTAACATAGCTTTGAAACTGGTCATTTGTTCCAAAAGTAAATTCATGTTTACCAGAATAAATGCTAAAATCATCAGAAAACTGCCAAATGTTAGTACTTAACAAATTACCAGCAGTGTACAATTCATTACCAAAAGAAGTTAAAACTGCGGTTGGTTTTGTGGTGACAACGCCAGTAGAGGTTGTTATTCCATTGTCAATATCAACTAAAGGGATATTGTTTGAACTTGAAAAGTTTCTGTAATCGCGAAGTGCTGAATATCCAGCGGTTAATTTGTTCGACATGCTATTACTGATACGGGTATCGAGCTCTAAAATGCCAATATTAAAATTATTGTTTATCCTATATCCAGAGCCCGAAAATGGGAGTGTTAATGGACCTGGCGCACGGGAGCCACCTAAAAATGTTCCTGAATTGCTCGCAGGCTGATCTTGGAACGATTTTAAATAGAAATATTTTGCGCTTAGCGTATTATTTTTATTTATGTTCCAATCTAATTTAACGGTTATTTTATCACTTGAAGTAGCATAATTATAACCTTGATAAGCTCCTGGATTGTATTGGTACTTTGATTCTAAATAATTCTGAATTTGGGTTAACTGGGCAACAGTTACATTCGATACTGTACTACCTGAGTTTGTTCCATCGTTCGCAACTTCTGTTGTTGCTGGTGCGCTAATACGCTCCTGTTCACCAGAAATGAAGAAGAATAATTTATTTTTAATGATTGGGCCACCTAAACTCGCGCCAGTTTGACGATAGGTAAAAGGTGTAATTGTTATAGCTGTTGGGCCAACATTGTAGCCTGTTAAGTCAACACCACGTACAAAGTCATAAACGGTTCCTTTAAAATCATTGGTACCTGATTTTATTACTGTATTTACACCCGCACCTGAAAAGTTACCCTGACGAACGTCAAAAGGTGCAATATCAACCTGAATTTGGTCAATCGCATCAAGTGAAATAGGTTGTGAGTGTGTTTGACCACCTAATGTAGTGGATAAGCCGAATGAATTGTTAAACAAAGCACCATCCACAGTAACGTTATTAAACGCGCCACTGCGACCGCCGAAACTTAAGTTACTGGAAGCAGACGGCGTAAGCTTAGTAAAATCATTTAATGAGCGGTTTAATGTTGGTAAAGCGTCAATTTGAGCTCGGCCAATAGTTTCACTTGCTCCGGTACGGTTAGGGTTAATTACTGACCCTTGTTTTGCACCTTTAACCACTACCTCTTTCAGCGATGTAGCATTATCAAGTAACTTGGCGTCAATTTTCAAGTCCTGGCCAATTGATAAGATAATATTATCTTGAACATAATCTTTAAATCCTATAAAGGATATTTTAAATGTGTATGGTCCGCCAACCCGTAAATTCGGTAAATTAAAACGACCATCAACACGTGTTACCGTACCATAAACTGTACCTGTTGGTAAGTGAGTTATGGTAACAGTAGCTCCCGGAATGGCTCCTTTGTTATCGGTAACTAAACCGTTAACGCTAGCCGTTGTTACACCCTGGGCATTTACTGTTTTGCTCGAAAAAAATGCAATTCCGACAAATAGTAAAATTAAAAGTAAATAATTCCTCATATTTCGCTTTTTTAATGAATAAAGTAATGAATTAATTGCAACAAAGATAAGGATTAGAGAGATGTTCAATGTTAATTTAATGTTAACAATTATTATATAATTATTAACAATGTACTGATTTTACATACATATTATCAATAAAATGTTAATTAGATTATAGAATTAATAATAAATACTTAAAACTGATAAAATAGGTTTTAGAAATATTAAATCATGAATTTTATATAAATCATTAATTTCTGCTTTTGTTACCTTTTATTAACTTTGGATGAAATTTGAAGAAGCATTTTACTAGAAGCAATAAATATCGACTAATTCTCTAAAGATTGTAAATAGTAGTTCTTCGTACAATAGCTCAAAAATTAGTTAACTTATAAATATAATATCATCAATTAATATATGAACTACGATTTAATTGTAATAGGTTCAGGACCGGGTGGCTATGTTGCCTCCATACGTGCTTCACAGCTAGGTTTAAAAACAGCCATCATTGAAAAAGAATCTCTAGGTGGTGTATGTTTAAATTGGGGATGTATCCCAACAAAAGCATTATTGAAAAGTGCTGAGGTATTTGAATACATAACGCATGCCAGTACCTACGGAATTAAAGTTGGCGAGAGCGAAGTTGATTTTGAAAGTGTAATTAAAAGAAGCCGTGGTGTTGCCGACGGAATGAGCAAAGGTGTTCAGTTTTTAATGAAGAAAAACAAAATTGAAGTTATTAGCGGTACTGGTAAATTAAAATCTAAAGGTATTGTAGCTGTAACCGCAGCCGATGGTAGTATAAAAGAGTATACCTCAAAAAATATTATTTTAGCTACAGGCGGTCGTTCAAGGGAATTGCCAAACCTTCCGCAGGACGGTAAAAAAGTAATAGGTTACCGCCAAGCAATGGTATTACCAAAAAAGCCGGCTTCAATGGTGGTAGTTGGTTCGGGTGCAATAGGAATTGAGTTTGCCTATTTTTACAATTCAATTGGTACTAAAGTAACTGTTGTTGAATTTTTAGATAACATAGTACCTTTAGAAGACGAAGAAGTTTCAAAACAACTAAACCGCATATTAAAGAAACAAGGTATTAATATTATGACCTCATCAACAGTTGAATCAGTTGATACGAAATCTGATTTATGCAAAGTAAAAGTTAAAACAGCAAATGGTTATGAAACCATTGAAGCAGAGATTGTATTATCAGCAGTTGGCATTTCAACCAATATCGAGAATTTAGGCCTGGAAGAAAACGGTGTAAAGACAGATAAAGGAAAAGTTTTAGTTGATGATTATTACAAAACCAATATAGAAGGCGTATTTGCAATCGGAGATATTGTTAAAGGACAAGCACTTGCTCACGTTGCCAGTGCCGAAGGCATTATTTGCGTTGAAAAAATTGCTGGTTTAAATCCTGAACCACTCAATTACAATAATATCCCGGGCTGTACTTATTGCTCACCCGAAATTGCGTCTGTTGGTTATACCGAAAAAGCTGCGAAAGAAGCAGGGTACGAAATTAAAGTTGGTAAATTCCCATTCTCTGCTTCGGGCAAAGCAAGCGCTGCCGGAGCAAAGGATGGTTTTGTAAAACTTATTTTTGATGCTAAATATGGTGAAATTTTAGGAGCTCATATGCTTGGTCATAATGTTACCGAGATGTTGGCTGAGATTGTTACTGCTCGCAAGCTTGAAGCTACTGGCCATGAAATAATAAAATCAGTACACCCTCACCCAACCATGAGCGAAGCCGTAATGGAAGCTGCTGCTGAGGCTTACGGTGAGTGTATTCATTTATAATGATTTAAACAAAAAAAAGAGTTATCTAAGTGTTTAATACTTGGGTAACTCTTTTTTATTTCAGCATTTTTGAAAATAAATCCCAAAGTACTATTCCTGCCGAAATGACTATGTTAAATGAATGCTTAGTTCCAAATTGAGGAATTTCAATACAAGCATCCAAATTTTGCATAACATCCTCACTTACGCCATTTACTTCATTCCCAAAAATAAGTGCGTATTTTGCTTCGTTGTTAATAGAAAAGTCATTCAACATAATGCTATTTTCGGCTTGCTCAACTGCAATGATTAAATAGTTTTTACTTCTTAATTCTGTAATGGCATCTATGGTATTTGAAAAATAACGCCAATTGATGGATTGAGTTGCTCCTAAGGCTGTTTTTTCAATCTCACGATGAGGAGGTTGTGCAGTTATCCCACACAAACAAATCTCTTCCAAGGCAAAGCAATCGGCAGTACGAAATACAGACCCAATATTATGCATGCTGCGGATGTTATCTAATACCACCACAATAGGCATTTTTTTCCCTGATTTAAATTCCGTTATAGTTTGTCTATTTAGTTCATCCAGCTTTAATTTACGCATTTATTTTTTTGTCTTATAAACCTTAGCAAGTTTGATACAACTAAAAGTATATTAATAATAGTTTGATATAACATGAATTTTTTCTGACCATTAGATACCAAGTTCTGAAACTCCATTACCTATTAATGATTGGTAAACTGTTGGAGCATAACCAATAATATTTTTGTAATAAGTAGAAACTTTATCGCTAAACTCATCAAACGCTACATGTTTAACAAGCGCTATGGCACAGCCCCCAAATCCAGCTCCAGTCATCCTTGCACCAAGCACATTATCATCTGTTTTACAATATTCAACAATGGTATCAAGCTCAATTCCACTCACCTCATATAAATCTCGTAATGAAGCGTGGGAGGCGTACATTAAATTGCCAAATTCTTTTAAATTATTGTTGCTTAAGGCCATTGCAGCCAATTTAACACGATCGTTTTCTTCAACAACATGTTTAGCCCGGTTTTTAACAATCGCGTTATCAATAAGCGATTGATATTTAATAAAAACACCCGTATCGATATCGCATAAGTGTTGGATGCTTAATTCTTTTTGTAAAGAATATAATGCAGTATTACATTCTATTACCCGTTCATTGTATTTTGAGCCCGCAAGTTTTCTGGGTTTATTAGTATTTATGATCGCAAGCACATAATCGCCCATTTCAAATTCTACTGCTTTATATTCAAGCGTATTGCAATTAAGCATCAAAGCTTTATTCTTTTCGCCAAATGCTACTGCAAATTGATCCATAATACCACAATTTACACCAATAAAATTGTTTTCTACGTTTTTTGATAGCTTAACCAAGTCAAGTTTGTTATAGCCACATTTATTTTGATGATTTAAAGCATATGAAGTGACCACTTCTATGGAAGCCGATGAGGATAGACCCGAACTAATCGGAATGTCGCCATAAAACAGCATGTCTAGTCCTTGTATTTGATGTCCATCTTTTATAAAATTGTTAATAATTCCTAATGGATAATTAAACCAGGTTTCACCTGACTTTATGTAAGATGTTTGAATTGAAATATCCAGATTTTCAGAAAAATTAAGGCTCCTAAACCTAAATTTATGTTCATTATTAGTTGCAACAATTAAATAAGTGCCAAAGGTAATAGCACATGGCATTACCAAACCACCATTATAATCAATATGCTCACCAATTAGATTCACCCTTCCCGGTGAAAAATAAATATGCTCGGCTTTTTTATTGTATATGGTTTCAAATTCTTTTAGCAGTTGTGTTTGCATAATAAAGGATATTAGAAAAGCAAATATTATAAAAATGTATGGATTGATTTTTAAATACTTATAAGTTGTTGATTTAATGAATAATTATTTTGAATCATTTTAAAAGCATATAAAAGATATCGCCAAAATATACTTAAAACTAAGGTTAGTTAATAAAAAAGCCCTGATAAGTTCTTTTAAACTTACCAGGGCTATAATAGTTAGATAATTAATCTTTAAAGCTTAAATAATCTGCCTGTAAGCACATTAATTTTATATAATAATCCACCTAATGTTAAACTTGCAGTACCATCATTATTATAAACTACAGTACCAGTATAAGTCCAGCTTCCTTTTTTAACAGTATTGCCAGTAATGGTAATAGTTGCAGTACCACTAATAATGGTTCTTGCTGGTTTTGATAAGGTCAAATTCTTTACAACTACATTTATTGTATGTGTCCCGTGGTTAGTAGTGTCTTTTTTGGATACAAATGAACCATTACGAGTATGGGTACCATTGATGACAAAAGTGGATGCAGTTGGAGACAATCCATTAACAGTAAATGCATTAGTTCCAGAATACACAGATGAACAAAGTAGGCCACTATGTGTTCCATTAAATACTGAAGACATAGTTAGGCTGTCCTTAAGGTTATTTGTACAGTTTAAAGTAAAGGTGTATACTGAATTATAGGTATAAGTAATGCTGTCGCCAATTGCGCTTTTACGAGAAACGGTATCATTCAGTGTAGCACCACATAATAGTCCCCTTGGAACAAATGCATATGAGCTTGCATTATTAGTGTTTAAGCTAGCATTTTGAGCTACCAAAGCATTGCTACTTAAATTAAGTGTTAAGGAACTACCAACATTAGTACCATCGTTAGCAGCTGTTGCAACGCCGTTTGAATTTTGTGAAAGGGATGAAGCAACCATGTCCGCTGCCTCTGAATTTGAAACATTGCTGTTTGTAGGGGTTGTGTTAGTTGATTTGTTGCATGAGAATACAGCCAGCATAGTCAAGCAAGCGATTGTAAGTTTAATTGTTTTCATAGTGTTTTTTTAAATAAGTGATTATGGTTTTTGGAGTAATTAAAATCAAAATGGTTTAATCGCTTATTAAATTTATTTCAGTTTTTAGGCTTTTTACGTTCAAAAAAAATTAAGTTCAGTATAAATCATTTAATAATCCAACGCATTGGGATTTTTACAATGCCAATAAATCATAATCCACCGAGTATTTTAATTATCATTGTAGTGATATTTTGCCTCACTTTTATAACCAAAACATATTATGAAGAATCAGAATTTTGAAAATCATGCCAGATTTGTACCTGGCTTTCACTTTGTTACCAGTCTATTTTTATTATTAGGAACAATAGGTTCGATGATAAATTTATGGAAGCAATTAAGTAGAGGTGATAATGTTTATAACGCATCCTTAGTGTTATTGCTTTTTATTATTGGAATACTTTTGTTTTACTTCCTGCGAACCTTTGTTACTACAGTACAAGACAGGGCCATAAGAGCCGAAGAAAACTTAAGGCATTACCTGCTAACGGGTAAACCTATTGATAAGCGTATAACCTTAGGTCAGCTAATAGCTTTAAGGTTTGCGGCCGATGATGAATTAATTGAGCTCTCCAATAAAGCAATAGCAGAATCACTAACGCCTGTTGAAATAAAAAAATTAATAAAAAATTGGCGCGCCGACTATCATAGAGCTTAGTGTTAAAATATTAAACATAAACTAAAAAAGCACCTTTATTGGTGCTTTTTTAGTTTATTAACTATGTTTTTAATTTTGCGGCGGATTTTTACTGTTATCAACAGGCTTTGGTGGTGGTGGAGTATTAGCAGGTTTTGGCTTCACGATTACCTTTCCTGGAACCGCTACTGGTTGTTTATTTGGAAGAGTATTTGGTAAATTCTGCTGTAAATTAACTGGAGGATTAATTACCGGAATTTGAGGCTGCGCCGGGCTTTGTTCGGGAGCCTGTTGCTTCTGAAATTTCCATTGAGGGTTAGCTGGTCTTTGAGGTTGTTGTATAGGCATATTCCTAATATCATTTTGCTGATTTGGATTTTGACCATTTGGATTGTTATTATTTACAGGAGGATTAACAGGTTGTACTACCTGATTAGGGTTATTCCATCCATTACTCTGCCTTTGGCTTTGTACAGGCTGTGCAACAGGATTATTATTTATAGGAGAATTTGCTGGCTGAATAACCTGATTAGGGTTATTCCATCCATTTCCTTGCCTTGGATTTTGTGATGGCTGTACAACTGGATTATTATTTATAGGAGAATTTGCTGGCTGAATAACCTGATTAGGGTTGTTCCATCTGTTTCCTTGATTTGGATTTTGTGATGGCTGTACAACTGGATTATTATTTAAAGGTACATTTGTTGGCTGAGTAACCTGATTAGGGTTATTCCATCTGTTTCCTTGATTTGGATTTTGTGATGGCTGTACAACCGGATTATTATTTAAAGGTACATTTGTTGGCTGAGTAACCTGATTAGGGTTATTCCATCTGTTTCCTTGATTTGGATTTTGTGATGGCTGTACAACTGGATTATTATTTACAGGTACATTTGTTGGCTGAGTAACCTGATTAGGGTTATTCCATCCGTTTTCCTGTACAGCATTTGGTTTTCTGCTATCATTATTCCAGTCGCGCGATTGTTGCTGTTGACTATTGCCTTGCCTATAACCACCATAATGTTGCGGCGCTGGTTTATTATTATTTTGTTGATTATCTCCGCTGATTGATGGCCGATAAACTGTAATCTGATTATTATTAAATGTAGTTTGGCCGGGATTGGTTCTATTATTTATGGTTATTTGTTGAATTTTAATGTTTGTGTTGCTTTGAACCTGAACAATGCTTGGCCCTCGGCTATAAAACTCTGGATGAAGATTTCTATTATTATTACCACTATAATTGTTATTTATAATAATGGTATTATGTACTACATTGTAATTATTTTGAACGATGTAATTATTAACATGGTTTTGGTTTATATGTTCTGCTCTTACATAGCACCAATCATTATCCCTTGGACGCCATCCATTATTTATATCAGCCCTTGGAGGAATAGGGGCCCAACCGTAATAACTACCCGATTGTCCCCAAGTTACCCATGCTGGTGCCCATTGGTGACCGGGGAGCCATAACCATCCATAATAATCATCAAAAAACCATCTTCCGTAATGAAAGGGTGCCCAACCCCAGCTATATTCTGACACCCAGGTCCATCCCTCTGTAGTATAGGCCCACTGTCCGTTGGTACTATAAGGTCTAAAATCAACTTCAACATTAGGTTTCCAAACATATCCATAATCAGGAAAATCTATCCATTGTCCATAGGGTTCCAATTCATCATAAAAAACCTGGTCTGTTGCAGATTGCGCAGTTACAATTGGTGGTGTACGTCTTACTGGCTGTTCGGTATATGTGTATACCACCGTGCCACAACTGTATAAAAGGCTTGAAAAAATCAAAATCCCATAAAATATCCTTTTCATAAATTTTCTATTAATAAGAGCCAATAGTTACTTGTTTCTTTGATGTATAATTACTAAAAGCGTTTAATGTTTAGCAAAATGCAAATACTATTCAAATATTGCATCATAATGATGAAATTAAAATGAATAATTAGAAATAAATTTTTTATAACAAATATTTAGGGCATTTATCTCCAAAAGCCAATAATCAATCCCATTAATGTTAACGAAACTATGCTATAGCCCCCATTAATAAAAATTAAACGCCAGCTCTTAAGCTCAAATAAACTATGAATAGCAATTGCACAAAAAGTCCAAATGCCAGCCAGAAATCCAGCACTTGCACCCCAAAGCCAGTTGGTACCCGGTCCTGATAAAAACATAGCAATATTTAGTGCCATTAATATTGAAAATAAGGCGGTAAAGCCAAATATTTTTGCCTTGTTCGATGCTTTTATGTCCTCTGCAGTTGTTTTGCTATCAACCATCCATGCATTCGCGAAAAGTATATTTGAATACCAAAATCCTCCTACTAAAAATGAAGATAAGCCAGCTGCGATAGCTGCAAGCCAATTAATGTTTTGAAAATTCATATTCCTTAGGTTTTATTACATAAAGATATATAAATTTTAAATATTAATAAGTGCAAAAGAATACTACTTGGTGAAACAATAAAGGCATAAAACACTCATTTATTCATTTCTACAAAAACTATATTTTTCTAATTTCATTTATTTAATGTTAATTTTACTAAAGCAAAGTGTTAATAATTCAATAATTATGAACAGGAAAGAAGAAAACAAACACCTAAATAAAGAATGGAAACAGATAAACTTTCATTTAAACGCGTTTTTAGAAACTGGCAATCAGGAAGAATTGCATAGGTTTAGGGTACAAATAAAGAAATTAAAGGCGATGCTCACTATGTTTCAGCATGGTAATAAAAGGCAAGTTTTATTAAAAAACTTTAAGCCTATAGCCAAAATTTTCAAACTGGCTGGAAACATTAGAGATGCCCATACCAATATGCTATTAAAGGAGAAATACAATATAAAAAATGATTTATTTGAAGAAGGTCAACAAAAAATAATCGAAAACGGTATTAGCCAATTTAAGGAAAAAGGGAGTAAATACTTAAAGAGAATTAAAGAAGTTCAAGCAGATATTAAAAAGAATTTATCTAATATTGAAGACAAGGCGATAGCCGATTTTTATAAAATCAAATTAGAAATAATTGCCAAAAAACTAGCAGTACCTAATTTTAACGAAGACATGCATTATAACCGTAAAATTATTAAAACGCTTGTTTATAATCATAAATTGGCCAATAAAGCCCTAAATGGAATCGTTACAATCAATTCAGAGTATCTTGATAAATTACAAGATGTTATAGGTGAATGGCATGATAATATAATTGCTGCCCAATTATTCGCCACTACCGAACTAAACGATAAAACCATCGTCACAAAAATAAAACGAAAAAACACCTCGGTTAAAAAAAATATTTTGGATTTGGCGACAAACTTTTTACAAAAAGCGACTTTAGCTGAAGCTGATGTTTTGGAAAAGCAAGTCGAACCAGTTTAGAGGGATAGATTTCAGATTAACGAATAAGAGTAATGGGTGTAGAAATTGAACGAAAATTTTTGGTTAATCATACAAAATGGAAGCAATTAAATAAACCAAAAGGTTTAAAATATAAACAAGGGTATTTGGTTAATGAAGCTGACAAAGTGGTTAGAATTAGGGTAACCGACTCGGGAGCATACCTTACAATTAAAGGCATCACATCAGGAATTACCAGAAAAGAATTTGAGTACCAAATACCAAATAATGACGCAATTGAGCTTTTAGATAATTTTTCGGGCGCAAAAATTGAAAAAATACGTTATAAAATAAGTCATGAAGGTAAATTATGGGAAGTGGATGAATTCTCAGGCGATAATTTAGGGCTTATCATCGCCGAGCTAGAATTAAAAAGCGAAGCCGAAACATTTACTCTTCCTGATTGGGTAACATTGGAAGTAAGTAATGATGCTAGATATTATAATTCAAACCTATCGATAAATCCATTTAAAAATTGGTAAAATTGATCATCTATGGCAACTGGGTAAAATTTATATCTGGTTTATTAGCAGACTTTATTCTGTTGAAAATTGAATTTCGCGAAGTATAATTATTAAAAAAGCCGCAATTTCTTAGAAAAAAAGAGTTATTTGATGTTCCACCACTATAATCCATTCGGTAACCTCTTAATCCAGTATTATCAATGGTAAACCGAGCCTTATCTAGTTCAGTCCAATTTCCATTTTCATCTGCAATCCATTGATTACTAAAGTAAACTTCTCGGGTTTGTGTTCCCATTTCTGGTTCAAAATTTTCTAAGAAAGAATGTAGATGCTTCAAATAGGTGGTTGTTTGTGGGCGCTTAAAGCTAGCTATTAATTGCCATTTATTTATTTCGGGTGCAAAAAAATAGGCTGTATAGGTGGTATGATAAGTACTATCAGGCTGGGCATGTATCAAAAACTTATATGTATTGCCGGCAATCCAATTAAATTGTAAATAACTCTGTCCTCCTGATCCTTCATTCCCAAATTCGCCGGTATGTACATCCGATCCTTTTTTTAGCATCACAATTTTTTGACTATCCGGAATTTGGTCCGGATTATCGGTCTTAAACGGACTCCAAACCGAAAATAGAACTCTCCTTTCGGTTATCGAATTAACTTGCATACCGAAATAACCCTCAGCAAAGCCACATGCCATAAAATAAGAACCTATTACATCATTATTTTTAGGAACAGTTACCTCATTATAAAACCAAGCGGCTTTTGCTGTATCATCAATAGGATAGTTTAAATGCACCGATGGGCCACGTCTTCCCCAGTAAAAAAAGTCACCATCATTATTTTTTACAAATGCCATTTTTGAATCAGCTGCCAATCCAGATAGTGCCAAACCTTTAATATTGGCAATAACTTTTCCAGTATTTGAAATTGCCGTAATCTTAATGGCACAATATCCCGTATCACTAATAAACCATTCTCCAACATAATAAGCTTTTTCATTGCCCGCATCAACTACAATTGTTTTTTTAACGTTATGTAAAGTTAGCTGTAGTTTGCTTTGTCCAACTATTGCTTTAAGTTTAAGCCAAATTTTTAATTTGCCCTTTGCACCAAACCTAACATAGGTTGTAAAGCTTGTGTTTTTATTAGTCCAATCTTCAATTCCTTCATTAGTTACTTTACCACCAATTGTATCAGTACTATTGCTCCAAGTATTGCCCCCAATAGGTATAGTAACCAAACTATCTTTATTGAATTTATTTTTATGAAACTTTATCTTATCAGGAGCTACACTCATTAATAAGACGCCTATAATAACCAAAGTAAATACCTTACTAAATAACTTTTTCATTCTAACTTCTTAATATAATATCCCCTAAGGTATTTTTGTTCTCCTCCAGTAATTTAACCAATTGTAATTGTGCTTTGGCACGTTGAAGGTTATGCCCTTCAAAATGAGTTTTAAAATATTTATCTCCGTCAATATAATCAGTCAAAAATCTTACCGCCTGCATATATGGCAGTAGTAACACACCATCAATTAACGACTTGATTTCTGTTTCCAATAAAAATGATGTCGCATACTCCATATATCCTTTTGTGTAAGCTTCAAATAGTTGAATATTCAATTTTATTTTTGACAGATCAGGTTCATCCTCGGGAGCGGAATTAATGATGGTGCGTATCGCGTCACCAAAATCATAGGCTACATAGCCGGGCATTACTGTATCTAAATCAATTACGCATTGGGCATTATCATTTTCATCCAGCAAAACATTGTTAAATTTTGTATCGTTATGTATCACCCTCAATGGTAATTTGCCAGCTTCACCTAATTTTATTATTTGCGACATTTGCTCTCTGCGACTTTCAATAAATTGTATTTCATTCAATACGGTATTTGCCCTACCTAAGGGGTCTTTTTTAATTGCCACATCGAAATTTGAAAGTCTATACCCAATATGATGAAAATTAGGAATTGTTTCAACCAATAAATTTGGATCTAAATCTGACAGTAACTTTTGAAACTTTCCAAAGGCCTTACCCCCTTCCATGGCTTGCTTTTCTGTAGTTACCAAATCGTAACTTTTGGTATCTTTCAAAAAAATAAACATGCGCCAAAAACTGCCAGCTTCGTCAATAACAAAAAATTCATCATGCTTACTTTTAATTAAAGTAAGTAATTCTCTTTTTGGGTTTGAATTTGGTACTGCAAGGAGTTTTTTATTTAAATGACCCAAAACATATTCCAAATTTTGCGTTAAACCAGTTACATCCTTAAATACATATTGATTTATTTTTTGTAAGATGTAATCATCTTCCGAATTTGTAAATACGCGATAGGTGCCATTAATATGCCCGGAGCCAAATGGTTCGACAGAAATAATTTCTCCTTGCATTTGGAATTGGTTTAGGATAGGAAGGAAAGTATGATAAATCAATTTTTGTAATTTAATTAAGTAAATATCGTTTTTTAACTTGTAAATTTAATATCAAAATGTTCCATTTGTTGTTTTATACTTAAAGCCTGATTAATATAAAAATTCTTACTTTGTATTTTATAACATAATGAAGACATTATTGAAAGCAGCCTTGATATTGCCCTTGTTAATAATTGCCGTACACGTACATACGAAAAAGGTAATTAACGAAGGCAAGATTACCTATTCAACCTCCTATGACATTCCTGCTAGCCAATGGAAAAACGATGGTTCATTACCGACAGAAATCGTGATTTATTTTAGAGGCGATTCTACCGCCGCCATTGTAAAACAAGGTATAGCAACAATTAAAGGGGTGTCTGTTTTAAAAACGAACTATCATAGCATGATTATCGACGTCCCCGATTTTAATAAAAAATTATTTGTATTACTTACATCTGAAGAAGTGCAAAAAGAAAAATCATTTATTCCTCAATTTACAGCTCAAAATGATACTTCTACCCAAATAATTAATGGGTACCATTGTTTTAAAATTAATTTAACAGATAATGCTACAGGTTATAATTACGAATTATGGGTAACAAAAGATATTAGCATAGTACCAAATTCAGTTAGCCGACCAGTTAGCTTATTTGGTGGGGTACCTATAAGATTTGTAACTTTTAATCAGGGAATTAAAATTTATACAGAATTAAAACTGATTGAAGAAATAAGTGTTCCAAAGGGCTTTTTCTCTGCATCAAAAGAGTATAGTTCAATATCCTATGAAGAATTAAAAAAAATATCCTTAAGTGAAAAGTAACCTAAAATATTGGAAGAAGATTTCTCTATAATCCTTACTCAATTTTGAAAATTTATTTGTTCAAATTATCAACCCTATCATAAAATTCGTTTTGCAAGGCTATTGTTTTTTGATCGGCCTTCACCTCTTTTAAAGCCTTTACAAACAAGGCTATTTCATGGTCTGCAATAAACTTTCCAAATTCCTTAGTGGCCTTATCTCCTTCACCTGCATAATGGTTGGGAAAAGAGGAATACCACCAAATGGGGGTATATAAATTAGGTAAGCTCGATCTTTTTTGATCCGCTCCACTTTGGTCCGCAGCTCTATCCATTCTCATTAAATCGGGTCTGTAATATAGCGTTGTTGAAGTCTCTCTTTCTCCTGCATGCATATCAGTATTTAAATTTGATTTATGCATTTTGCGATAGGTAGCTAGATAAGTACTGTCATCCTGAGGTCGATATAAATATACCGCGTAATTATGTCGTTTGTTTAATAACGATTGCATAAAAAATTGTAAAAATTCAGGATTACCTCCATGCCCATTTAAAATAACAATTTTATCAAACCCATTTCTGGCAATTTCATCGCAAGTTGCTTCTAACAAGTCCCATAGCACTTTGCTAGGTAAGGCAAAGGTTCCATATTGGTGCCTTGCCTCGTTTATTTGGCCATAAAAATAATCCGGGAAAACAACAGCATATTCTTCTTTTACCGCCCTTGCAGCCCATTCGCGCACATGAATCAAATCGGTACCAATTGGTGAATGTGGGCCATGCTTTTCTAATATGCCTATTGGAAGGATACATGTTTTGTTTGATTTTGCTAAAGCCTTCGGAAAGTCCGTAGCTACCAATTCATCCCATCTGGCCGGAATATCTTGACTATGAACAAACGTTGAGCATAGAATTACAAACAACAATAAGATGAGCTGTTTCATGAATTTATAAAATTGGTTTTTAATTTTTATTGGATGGTTGAATTTATAAAAAATAAACGTTTTAAAACAAACATTTAAAATAAAACAAAGCTGTTAATCAATTAACAACGTATTATATTTAGTAAGCTAATAAATAAAGGATATTTTTTATTAAAATTGTTCCTTCATAGCAAACTATGTTTAGGAAAATCAAAAGCTTTATAATTGGCATAGGCCTCGTTTTCGATTATCTTTATGATAACTTTTTTCGCTTAACCGTAGGCATGCCTAGGTTGAAGCGCTGCCAAATTACCTCGCATTTATTTTTAGGTAGCCAGTATAATTTGGTTGGGCTAAAAAAATTAAAAGCTTTGGGGGTAACGGCTATTGTAAATATGCGGATGCATAATATTTATACCGAAGCTTCGCATGAAGGTATAAAGTATCTACATTTCCCAACTGTTGATAATACTCCTCCACCTTTAGAAGTTTTGATTAAGGGGGCCGACTTTATTGATAATGAAATTAAACATAAAGGAATTGTTTATGTGCATTGCAGGCAAGGTTTAGGCCGTGGACCAACAATGGCTATGGCCTATCTGATTAAATTGGGGTTAACCTATCATGATGCCTATAATCAGATTAGGAGAGTACGAAAATTCATAAATCCTCGACCTGGGCAAATTAGAAGGTTAAAGGAGCTAGAAGCTTATTACGCCTCTCAAAAAAATAATACATAAAACCATATTGCTCATGCAGGCAATAAAAGCACAAAATATCGACTGGATTAATAATTTAAGGCTCATAGCCTTACTAGCAGTTATTATTTTGCATTGTACTTCCTTGTTGTTGATGCAATTTGGGAAAGTTCCACTAAGCACATGGTTAGTTGCCGATTTTTTAAATGCGCTAGTTAGGTTTGCAGTGCCCTGCTTTGTAATGATAACCGGAGCGTTACTTCTACCCAAAGATTATGAGTTAGTAGGTTTTTTTAAAAAACGGTTAACCCGTGTAGTGATTCCCTTTGTTTTTTGGAGTTTAATTTATATCGCTTATTCGTGGTACAATGAAGAACTGGCGTTTACAAACGATTTATGGTTGAATATAAAGTTGGTACTCCACCAGCTTAAAAACGGAAGTTGCTACCATTTATGGTATGTATATATGCTAATTGGGTTATATTTCATAATCCCTATAATTGGCAAATTTGTATGCAATGCTAGTGAAAAGGAAACACTCTATTTTTTATTGGTTTGGTTTGGGGTAATGATGTTTAACCAACCTTATTTATCCCGCTTCAATCCCTCGATTGATATGCGTTACTTTACCGGCTATATTGGTTATTTGGTTTTAGGTAATTATTTGGCAACTAAAGAATTTAATATTCCAAACCTGCGTAAATGGCTGATATTTATTTCCATATTTAGTATATTATTGATAACATGGGGCTCATGGTTTATTACCCAATATCCAAATATACCTGGTACCATGTTCTATGAGCCGGTTAATCCAGCGGTGTTGATGCTTTCTGCTAGTGTTTTTTTAATTGTAAAATACACAGTCCCAAAAGTTCCATTAGTGGTAATTAAAATTCGCTATTTTATTGGAGGTTACAATTATGGTATTTACCTAGGTCATGCTTTGGTTCTTTACTTTTTAGACGATTTGGCTGGCATTAGTTATAAATTGTGCACACCCATTATTAGCATACCATTTACTGCCATCTCATGCATGCTGATAACGCTTTTATTGGTATGGTTAATTAGTAAAATTCCTTATGGAAAATGGATTGCAGGTTAAGTATTGCAAACTTTTAATAATAACTGCAATTAGGATTTTTTTTTAGAGATTTGCCTACTTGCGTATTTAGAACAATAAATAGCTATTCATGAAAAAACTTACCGAAGCAAATGCTGCAAAATATACCCTTATTTTAATTGTATTAACTTTTGTAGCACGCTGCTTCATAGCTGCTTATACTGGTTTAGGTAATGGCGAATCTTATTATTTCAGGGGATCGCTTCATTTGGATGCTAGTTATTTTGATCAGCCACCCTTGTTCTTTTGGCTAGGAGCCATCAGCATTAAAATATTTGGATTAACCAATTTTGGAATCAGGTTTGCTTCTGTTTTGTTATTTGTGGGTACCAGTTGGCTTTTGTTTTTAATTACCCGAAAATTATTTAATGCCAAAGCTGGTTTTTGGGCAGTAATCATTATGAATTTAAGCGCACTGTACACAGTAGCTATTGCTTGCTGGTACCAGCCCGATGCTCCACTAATGTTTTTTTGGCTATTAGCTACCTGGTTTATTATTCAATTAATGGTTGCTCCTGGTACCGAAAATTCCGAAGCAACCAGAAATAGCCGTAAAATATGGTTGTTATGGTTGGCGGTTGGTTTAAGCATGGGTCTGGCTACACTGAGTAAATACCATGTTTTATTCCTGTTTGCAGGGGTATTCATGTACATAGCAACTAATAAAAGTCAACGCCATTGGTTATGGCATCCTGGGCCTTACATTGCTATTTTGATTACCCTTTTAATGGCATCGCCCATTATTTGGTGGAACTATAATAACAATTGGGTTTCTTTTGTTTTTCAGGGTTCTAGGGCAGGGGTTAATGGCGAACATTTTAAACTACATTTCGATTGGTTTTTTAGAAGCATTGGTGGTCAGGCCGCTTTTTTACTACCTTGGATTTGGCTGCCAACCATAAGGCAGCTTTTTATTTCATTCAAGTCGCGTAATCAATCGCTAGCTTATAGTTTTATATTTTGGATGGCCATTTTACCAATTGTGTTCTTCACTATTGTAACCTTATGGTCCGATTTGCAATTTCATTTTCATTGGCAAGCTCCAGGCTATATGATGTTATTTATTGCGCTCGGGTATAGTATCGACACCGCATTGAACAATCATTTAGCAACTTATAAATTAACACGAAGGTGGCTTAATTTTTCTGTTTACTTTACTGTAATTACTATCAGTGTACTTTCATTACACATGGTTACTGGCTTTTGGACAAGCTATGGCCCGAAATGGGTGGTGCATAAGTTTCATGGTGATAATCTTGACCCAACCATTCAAGGGATTGACTATGAAGATATAAATACACGCTTTGAAAAAGAAGGCTGGATGAAGAACCCTAAAGTTTTCGCGGCAAGTACGCGATGGTGGTTATCAGGTAAAATTGATTGGGTTTTAAGAGGTAAGAAAGATATTCTGGTTTTTGACCCAGACCCTCGCAATCTTGCTTTTTTGGTTGATCCTAAAACTTTGATTGGTAGCGATGCCATTATAATTGGTGATCATCATGAGGGTAACATTGATAAAAACGCAAAGCCCTTTTTTGATAGCATTACTCAATTGCCTGATGTTCAAATTATCCGCAACGGGCCTGAATATACTTTGCAGGTTTATTATTGTAAAAATTTCCATCTTTCTAAAACTAAAAGGATGGATTTACCATTGTACCGCCAACTAATTGGATTACCGCCATTTGGTAAATAAACACAGCTCAATAATGATAGACCCAATAAAAATTCCATTGTTTGAAATGCGATTGGAAGAAATTCACAATGCAGACCCTTGGCTAAAGCATGAAATTTCCAGAACGGATTTTATTGCCCTATTTCCAATATTGTTTAAAAATGGTATGCCGTTAAAGCCATCCCAGCCAAGCGTATATGGAGTGGATAGGGAAGTGTTTTTAAAAGTTTTGGTTGCTTTTAATCAGTGCTTTCGATAAATAAAACCATGAATTAAGATTCCACAATTAGGTGGAAGATTTTTTATTGTAATAAAGAAGAAAACACAGCCTACTTATAGACGGAAATATGTGTTGTTTTAATAGTAAGCATAAATGATTTTCCAACGCTTATTTTAACATGCTTATCCATTAGCATAGCTTTTATCAATTCGTCTGATTTTAATGCTTCAAACAAATCTCGAGCTACCGCACTACCGCTAATATTATTGATAACCTTCCCATTTTCCATGGTGATATTAAAAGTATAACCTGATTTTCCACGATCGCCAGCAGATTCAAAATCGGTAATGTTTAACTTAAATTGCTGCTCCTCAACGAGGCTCTTTTTAATATGCAAACGAATAACCGGCAGGTACCTTTTCCAGGTAGTTAAATATTTTCTATCTTCCATTTAAGGTGATAAAGATAAGATAAAAGGTTGAAGATTATTGGAATTGTTATTAAATTATAATTTAGCTGAATTAAAAAAAAGTTAATTAGGCAAATACAATAAAATCAAGTTAAAAAAAACAAAACCGGATTGTTTTAAAAATCCGGTTTTTATATATTTTTTAACAATATTAAATGCTGATTGCTTAATTATTCAAAGTATTCTTTCATCTTTTCAAAGAAACTTTTATCATTTTTTCCAGGATTTGGTTTGAAATTTGGTGAGCTTTGAAGTTTCTCTAATATTTCACGTTCCTCTCTGCTTAATGCTTTTGGTGTCCAAATATTTATATGCACCAATTGGTCGCCTCTATTGTATGAATTTACTTCAGGTACTCCTTTGCTTTTTAATCGTAATATTTTACCCCCTTGTGTACCCGGATCAATTTTTATCTTAGCTTTCCCATCTATTGTTGGCACTTCTACGCTAGTACCTAATGCTGCATCAACAAAATTTATGTGTAAATCATAAATTACGTTGTTACCGTCGCGTTTTAAAGTTTCATGGGGTATTTCCTCAATTAAAATAATCAAATCGCCGGGTATTCCACCTCTTGGTGCCGCATTACCTTTACTGCCCATGCTTAACTGCATACCTTCACTTACGCCAGCTGGTATGTTTATGCTAATTGTTTCTTCACCACGTACCACCCCGTCGCCAGAGCATACTGTACATTTTGAAAGAATAGTTGAACCTTCTCCATTACAAGTAGGACAAGTACTGGTAGTTTGCATCTGCCCTAATATAGTATTGGTAACTCTGCGCACTGCACCTGCACCTCCGCATGTTTTACAAGTTTGAAACGATGCACGATCTTTAGCACCCGAGCCGTCGCAAGTTTTACAAACAATTTGCTTGTTAACTTTTATCTTCTTTTCGGCTCCATTGGCAATTTCCTCCAATGCTAGACGTACTTTGATTCTAAGATTAGTGCCTTTAGTTACCCTACGCCCACCTGTACTACCTCCTTGTCTACCTCCTCCAAAAAAACCTTCAAACGGACTGCCTCCTCCAAAAATATCACCAAACTGGCTAAATATATCGTCCATATTCATACTGCCGCCATAACCACCACCAGCGGCGGAATGTGCATTGGCAGCATGACCAAACTGATCGTATCGTTGACGCTTTTCCGGATTGCTTAATACCTCATAGGCCTCCGCAGCTTCTTTAAACTTTTCTTCAGCGGCCTTATCTCCCTCATTTTTATCAGGATGATATTTAATGGCCATCTTCCGATAGGCTTTCTTTATTTCCTCGGCATCGGCACCTCTTGTTACGCCTAATACGTCGTAATAATCTCTTTTAGACATTTATTAAGTTATTATAATCTTCATTAATAGTATAGCTATTCAAACAGGTCGATAGCAAAATAAGAATATCAACTGATTTAATTAAACCTGGAATTATGATTTAAATGAACAAAAACAGATTTGTTTATTAATTGCCAACAATTACTTTAGCAAATCTAATCACCTTATCGTTCAAAAAATAACCTTTTTCCATTTCATCAATTACCTTACCCTTCATTTCTTCATTTGGAGCCGGCACATTGGTAATGGCTTCCTGCAATTCGGGATCAAACGGGGTACCTATTGATTCCATTGCCTTAAGGCCTTTTTGGGTTAGTATATTCTTTAATTTATTTTGAACTATAACCAAACCTTCTTTAACCGGAGCAACATCTGTTACATTTTCCATTGCCTTGGCTGCACGTTCAAAATCATCCAATACCGAAAGCAGAGAAACAATAAGGTCTTTCCCTTCTAACTTTCTTGCATCTTCACGTTCTTTTACAGTTCTGCGTCTAAAGTTGTCAAATTCAGCAAACAAGCGCAAATATTTGTCGTTAGCCAATGCCAATTCTTCCTTAACTATATCAATCGCACTCGGAGCATTTGCATCCTCCTTTAATTCTTCATTTTCAAGCACGCCATGGGTTTCATCGTTTTCAGGTATAATTTCATTTATTACATCTGTTTCAACAGTAGCCTCTTTATGTGGGTTCTCTTTATTTTTTTTCTTCAACATGTCGTTAAAATTCATAGCTAATATGGCTAATCAAGTACCTTGCCACAGCCATAAAGCCGACAAGTTGACAGCATACTAATTTCAAAAAGTATTTTTTGGCATTACATAGGGTATAAATCAATTACCCATTGGCAGTTGTTTTAATAGGCATTCTATAAAGCTAGAATCCTTCTTAAAATACATAACCGACCGGAAATAGAATATCAAATCGAGTAGCTCAATTATCCAATAAGCGCATCTTCTAAAACCTTTCCTTTTTCGCATTTAATAATACGAGATGGAAATGCCCTGATAATATGGTAATCGTGTGTAGCAATTAAAACCGCGGTACCTTGCTGGCTAATACTTTTTAATAATAAAATAATTTCTTCGGAAGTTTCTGGGTCGAGGTTGCCAGTAGGCTCATCTGCAAGAATAATCTCTGGGTCGTTTAACAATGCTCTAGCAATTACAATCCGCTGCTGCTCGCCTCCGGAAAGCTCATGAGGCATTTTTTTTATTTTCGAGCGTAAGCCAACTTTCTCTAATACCTCTAGTGCCTGATTTGCAATGAGTTTTTTATCTGTCCAGCCAGTAGCTTCCATAACAAACTGAAGATTTTCTTCTACTGTGCGGTCGGTAAGTAATTGAAAGTCTTGAAAAACGATTCCCAATTTACGCCTCAAAAAAGGAATATCCTTTTCTTTAATATCTTTTAAAATATAGCCACAAGCTTGGGCATTTCCTGTTTGAATGTTTAAATCTCCGTATATTACTTTTAATAAACTGCTTTTTCCAGAACCTGTTTGTCCAATTAACCACACAAAATCTCCCTTATCAATTTGAAGATTTACGCCCGACAAAACAAGGTGTTTTTGTTGAAAAATATCAACACTTTGCAGTTTAATTATTGAATTACCCGCCATTCTTTTAAAAATCTAACTTTAATATTTGTCCAAAAGGTAAATCTTTTGCAAGATTCATTATGTACTCGGTCTTATCTTGAAGTCCTATCCTATCCAATGATTTTTCCGGTCTATCCAATCTAAAATAAGCCAATAAGGTAAACTTATCATCCCTTAACTGCACATAATCAGGAATTTTTGCTACGCCTTTAACTTTTATAATATACATATTTAGATGGTCATTTTATCATTGGATCATTTGGTCATTGGTC
This sequence comes from uncultured Mucilaginibacter sp., assembly GCA_903891475.1. Lineage (GTDB taxonomy): Bacteria > Bacteroidota > Bacteroidia > Sphingobacteriales > Sphingobacteriaceae > Mucilaginibacter. The sequence continues at coordinate 287,427 of CAITEP010000020.1, read as the reverse complement.
AATAGTCAGTAGTGAGTCTTTAACTATGTGGCTAAAAACAAAAAATGTCCTAATCAAAATTATCAATGTTATTAAATTTTTGTTAAACTAAAAATCAGTAAATAAAAACAATGAATACATTAACGAATTAGTGAAATTAATTAGCCATCAAGAGCAATGATGAAAACAATAACCTAATGATTACTGACCAATGACTACTGCCTATTGACCAAATCACTAAAGTGCTAAAACCTCTTTTACCCTTTCGGCAGCTTCTTTTAATAATATGGCCGAAAATACTTTCAAACCTGAATTATCAATCAATTGTTTTGCCTCCACGGCATTAGTTCCTTGTAACCTCACAATAATTGGAACCGGAATGTTGCCAATTTCGTGATAAGCGTCAATAACACCTTGAGCAACCCTATCGCAACGAACAATTCCACCAAAAATATTTATCAAAATGGCTTTAACATGCGGGTCTTTCAAAATAATGTTGAAAGCAGCCTTTACAGTTTCAGCATTGGCGGTTCCGCCTACATCTAAAAAGTTAGCTGGTTGACCACCGGCTATTTTAATAATATCCATGGTTGCCATAGCCAAACCTGCACCATTTACCATACAACCAACATTACCGTCAAGTTTTACATAGTTTAGGTTTGATTTACTTGCTTCAACCTCCATAGGGTCTTCCTCATTCAAATCGCGTAAAGCAACAAAATCAGGATGACGGTATAATGCGTTATCGTCCAAATTTACCTTCGCGTCAACTGCCAAAATTTTATTATCAGAAGTTTTAAGAACCGGATTAATCTCGAACATGGAAGAATCGGTTGCTATATAGGCATTATATAAAGAGGTAATGAATTTTACCATATCCTTAAAAGCATCGCCAGAAAGACCAAGATTAAAGGCTATTTTACGAGCCTGAAAACCTTGCAGCCCAACTTTTGGGTCAATTTCTTCTTTAAATATCAAATGAGGTGTATGAGCGGCAACCTCTTCAATATCCATACCACCCTCGGTTGAATACATGATGATGTTACGACCTTTAGCCCTATCAAGTAAAACACTCATATAATATTCTTTGGTTTCGCTTTCTCCAGGATAATATACATCCTGAGCAATTAAAACCTTGTAAACCTTTTTACCTTCGGGACCAGTTTGGTGTGTAACCAATTGCATGCCTAAAATATTACCCGCTTTTTCTTTTACTTCGGCAAGATTTTTAGCTAGTTTAACACCACCACCTTTGCCCCTGCCACCAGCGTGTATCTGGGCTTTAACTACCACCCAGTCAGACCCGTAAGTTTCCTTTAATTTTTGTGCAGCTTCTGTAGCTTGTTCAACGGTTTCGGCAACAATACCTTCCTGAACCCTAACGCCAAAGCTTTTCAATATGGCTTTACCTTGATATTCGTGAATATTCATGTTTTTGAAGAATTTGGCGTAAATCTACTATTTTTTTGTCTATCCCATAAGCATGGTTTGCAAAAGATTTTCATATTCTTAATTATATATCACAACTTTACAATTCAGTAATTCAATTACCTTTGCTATATGCTTAAAGCTAAAAATATCCAAAAATCATATGGTCAGCTTCCAATACTAAAAGGAGTTGATTTAGAAGTAGAAAAAGGCGAAATTGTTACCATAATTGGCGCCTCGGGTGCAGGTAAAAGTACATTACTGAATATTTTAGGAACACTTGATAGAGCCGATTCAGGTAAGTTATTTATTAATAATTTAGAGTTGAATACCTTATCAAATAAAAACCTTAGTGCTTTCAGGAATCAAAAAATTGGATTCATTTTTCAGTTTCATCACTTATTGAGCGAATTTGACGCGCTTGAAAATGTTTGTATCCCCGCCTTTATTGCCGGAATGGCCAAAAAAGAAGCTGAAAAGAAAGCTACAGAATTATTGAGCCTGTTAGGACTATCAAAAAGATTAAACCACAAGCCAAATGAATTATCCGGTGGAGAGCAACAAAGGGTTGCAGTGGCGAGAGCTTTGGTAAATAACCCTGCCATCATTTTTGCTGATGAGCCATCAGGTAATTTGGATTCTGCAAATGCGCTCGATCTGCACCAGCTTTTTATAAAATTAAGAGATGAGTTTAGACAAACATTTGTTATTGTAACTCATAATCAGGATTTGGCTGATTTATCAGACCGAACTGTTTTAATGAAAGATGGTTTAATAGTTTAATTAGCATTATTTTGGGCATATTAATAACCGCTGCTAGTACTGCTAAAGCACATCAACTAAAAAACAAACTTAATGCACCAAATACAGTTTTGGGTGATTTTGAGGATTTGCCCGAATTACTTTTAAAATCAAAATCAATAATTAAGCTAGCAAACCCCAACGCGGAAAATTATATTCACCTGATGCTTTCTCTATGTTTAGATAACGATATAATAGGCATATACCCTTTGCGGGAATTGGAATTCAATAAATTGCAGGAGGCTAAACAATTGTTTGAGGAATATGGAATTGAGCTGTTTAAGGTTTAATATCAACTAACTGTTTAGAATTTAATATAAATTCAACTAATAAAATTTTACCAAATGAAACTTCATACCATAGATACTGGATTTTTTAAATTGGACGGCGGAGCCATGTTTGGAGTTGTGCCTAAAGCAATTTGGCATAAAACCAATCCGGCTGATGATAATAATTTATGCACATGGGCTATGCGTTGCCTACTAATTGAAGATGGTAAACGTTTAATTTTAGTTGATACTGGTATTGGCAATAAACAAGATGCTAAATTTTTCAGTCACTACTATTTGCATGGTGACCAAACTTTAGATGGCTCGCTTGCTAGGCTTGGCTTTAACAGAAGTGATATTACCGATGTTTTTTTAACCCATTTACATTTTGACCATGTTGGTGGAGCTGTTGAAAGAATAGACGATAAATTATTACCAGTTTTTAAAAACGCTACCTATTGGAGTAATCAACAACATTGGGATTGGGCAGTTAACCCAAACGACCGGGAAAAGGCATCGTTTTTAAAAGAAAATATATTACCCATACAGGAAAGCGGTCAGCTTAAATTTATTGATACTGTTGATGGAGTTGATTTTAGTGAAGATATAAAAATCAAATTTGTTTATGGCCATACTGATGCAATGATGTTGCCATTGATTGAATATAAACGAAGAAAAATATTGTACATGGCTGACTTGCTACCATCTACCGGGCATATCCCCCTCCCCTACGTAATGGCTTATGATATGTTCCCATTAAAAACGTTAGCCGAAAAGAAGTTGATATTAACAGAGGCAGTAGAAAATAACTATGTGTTATTTTTTGAACATGACCCTATAAATGAATGTTGCATATTACAACAAACAGAGAAAGGAATTAGGTTAAAAGAGACTTTTAAATTGGATGAACTATGAAATAAAAAGCGGTTGACACGGAATTAATTAGACAATGGAATAGGATCCCCCAAATAAAACCATTTTTGAGCCTAATATAAGTAATGCCCCAGCCCATTATAAATTGAGGGAATACAAAAAATGGATAAACCCATAGTATATGCGTATCAATTGGGCGATAATTGAACACATGTATTAATCCAAATAAACAACTGGAAATTATAAAATAAACCACCTTCCTTTTATTTACTATAACCAAATCATTGTTTTCAACAAAAACAACCATTAAAGTCCATATTATTATAGCTTCTGCAATTACTAACAATAATTTTATCTGAGGATACTTGAAATGAATGAATCCTGCAGTAAAATATGTTAATGCGATAAAAACGGAAATGAGCACATTTCTTTTTTTAAATGACAAACCCAATCTAAAAATGACTTCTTCAAAAATCGGACCTATAAGGCATATATAAATAGTCCCAATTAAGTAGCCATATTTATGGAGTACACTTGGTATAAGTTGTTTACTTTTAAGGCTCAAACTAGCATGATGCAAAACCTTAACAACAAGTTTATCCATACCAATTATTATTGGTGAAGCAATAAAAATAGAAATTAAGAACACTGAGAGGTAAACCTTTAAAACAAGTATTAGTTTATTCCTGAAACCAGTTTCGGGTTCAATAATAGCATACTTACTTAAACTAAATAACTCTTTCAGCATTTCGGAAACAAATGGGACTTTAAGGTCACAATATAGGATAAATAATTTAAGACTTTTTTTTGAAAAAAATGTTTTAATTAAGCTGTTTTTTAATCGAAAATCAACCAAAATATTATCAAATAATCCACAACTATTTTCAATTTTTTTTCGCCATTTTAAAAATTAATAACAATTTTGTAACTTCGAACCTTTTACATTCTTACATAGAACTGAGGATAAAAATTTAGATGAGACAACTCAAAATAACGCAATCCATTACCAATCGTGAGTCGCAATCACTCGACAAATACCTTCATGAAATTGGTAAAGTTGATTTGATAACTGCCGAAGAAGAAGTAATATTAGCTCAAAAAATTAGAGAAGGTGACCAAGCTGCATTAGAACGATTAACCAAAACCAATCTTCGTTTTGTTGTTTCGGTAGCGAAGCAATATCAAAATCAAGGTCTTACCTTAGGCGATTTAATAAACGAAGGTAACCTTGGTTTAATAAAAGCTGCAAAACGTTTTGATGAAACAAAAGGTTTTAAGTTTATATCATATGCGGTTTGGTGGATTCGTCAATCTATTTTGCAGGCCATTGCCGAACAATCAAGAATTGTTCGATTACCCTTAAACCAAGTTGGTTCATTAAGTAAAATAAGTAAAGCTTTTTCTAAGCTAGAACAAGAATATGAGCGCGAGCCATCACCAGAGGAATTAGCAGATATTTTAGAAACTACTGTTGATAAAATATCTGATACTTTAAGTAACTCTGGCAGGCATGTTTCTATGGATGCTCCTTTTGTTCAAGGTGAAGAAAACACATTGCTTGACGTACTTGAAAACCAAGAACCAAATACCGATTCTATTTTAATTAATGAATCATTATCCGAAGAGATTAAACGTTCACTTTCAACGCTTACTGAAAGAGAGCGAGAAATCATTGTACTGTTTTTTGGTTTAGGCACCAATCATCCATTATCATTAGAGGAAATTGGGGAAAAATTCAACCTAACACGCGAACGTGTTCGTCAAATTAAAGATAAGGCCTTGCAAAGATTAAGGCATACTTCAAGAAGTAAAATCTTGAAATCATATTTAGGTTAAAGAATTTCAAAACATCATATTATCAAAAGGCATTAAAGTTAAGATTTTAATGCCTTTTCTGGTTTTTAGTACTTTATCTTGTTAATATATCTTTCACCGCTTTAGCTATTTTTCCTTATTAACATTATTTTTTCAATCAATAGGATTTATTAAATAAAAAAGTAAATTAGTATCCCCAATTAATCATTACTTTATAATTATGAAGATTTCAATTTATCAGGCAGATGCATTTACAGACGAACTTTTTGGTGGTAATCCGGCAGCTATTTGTCCTCTTGATAATTGGTTACCTGATGAAGTAATGCAAAAAATTGCCATAGAAAACAACTTGGCAGAAACCGCCTTTTTTGTAAAAACCAATAATGGGTATAAATTGCGTTGGTTTACTCCCGAATATGAAATTGACCTTTGTGGGCATGCTACTTTAGCCTCGGCACATATTTTGTTTACCGAGTTAGGGTATAAAGGTAATACCATAAATTTTGAAACTATAAAAGCAGGAATATTATCTGTTACCAAAGAACGTGATAAATACGCAATGGATTTTCCTTCTCGACCAGCCATTCATATTGAACCACCTATTGGTTTGGCTGAGGCTTTAAGTGAAAAACAACCTATAGAAGTATTAAGGTCGAGAGATTATTTTTTGGTTTACGAAAACGAGGACGATATTACAGAAATAGTACCCGACTTTTTTGCCTTATCAAAAATGGACACGGTTGGCGTTATTGTTACTGCACCAGGAAAAAACGTTGATTTTGTTTCCAGATTTTTTGCTCCTGGTGCCGGCATTCCAGAAGACCCAGTTACTGGTTCGGCACATTGCAATCTGATACCTTATTGGGCTGATAGATTAGGAAAAAATCAGTTGCATGCCTACCAATTATCAGCACGAAAAGGTGAACTATGGTGCGAATTAGTTGGCGAAAGGGTAATTATAAAAGGGAAAGCCGTTACTTATCTAAAAGGGGAAATTTTTATTTGATTTTGGATTTCAGATTTATAGTTCAGTAGCAAGTATTTAGTAACTAGTAATTGGATAATCAAACTTTTTGCAAACCTCTTTCAAAATAACTTGAAAATAAAATACAATTCTGTAAATAATATAATCTTGATTCAGACAATTTGTTAGGAATTAACTTCATTAGCAAAATAACTTGATTTTTATCGGGTTAATATTTTTTGAATTTAACATCTTTCGGTCTTTCCGACTTCCCTACTTTCGGACTTAATAGAAATAATTTTAGCAAAATTCATTTTTTTATGATTACTTTGAAGGTTGGGATTTTTAATTACGATCAAGAAATAAATGCAGCTTACCAAGTTAGAAATTAAGGGGTTTAAGAGTTTTGGGGATAAGATTACCATCAATTTTAATGAGGGAATAACTGCAATTGTTGGTCCGAATGGCTGCGGAAAATCGAATGTGGTTGATGCTATTCGTTGGGTTTTAGGCGAGCAGAGTACGCGCATGCTACGCTCTGAAAAAATGGACAATGTAATTTTTAATGGTTCGAAAAGCCGTAAGGCTGCAAATTTAGCAGAGGTTTCCCTATCTTTTGATAATACGAAAAATATTTTACCTACGGATTTTACCCAAGTTACCCTAACACGCAGACTTTACCGTACCGGAGAAAGTGAATACCGTTTAAATGATGTTCAATGCCGATTAAAGGATATCACTGATTTATTTTTAGATACTGGTATTGGTGCCGACTCTTATTCCATCATTGAGTTAAAAATGGTGGATGAAATTATAACCAATAAAGAAGGCTCCCGAAGGAATTTATTTGAAGAAGCATCCGGCATTTCAAAATATAAGCTACGCAAAAAGCAAACATTCAATAAACTTAAAGATACCGAAGCCGACCTAGCCCGCGTAGAAGATTTACTTTTTGAAATCGAAAAAAACTTAAAAACACTCGAAAATCAGGCAAAAAAAACAGAGCGATATTATCACTTAAAGGAACAATATAAGTCGCTGAGCATCATGTTGGCCTCATTCCGTATTGTGAGTTTTAGTTCATCCTTAGCAAAGCTGGAAGAACAAGAGCAAAAACATAAGGAAGAGAAAATGGGTATAGTTGCCAAGATTGATACCTTGGAGGCACTTGTACAGCAACAAAAACTGGATATTGTTACCAAAGAAAAAAACTTATCAGTTCAACAAAAAGCTACGAATGAGTTTATTTCAAAAATCAGGGCTTATGAAAGTGAAAAGAAGATTAAAAACGAGCAATTAAAGTTTCAGCAAGATAAGGAAGCTAGGTTAGTTGAAGAACTAGACCGTGATAAAGCCCAACTGAACCATGTGCTTTATAATTTGAAGCGATTATCGGAAGAAAAAGTATTGGAGGAAGAATCCTTACAAAAAGTTGTTGCCCAACTCAATGAGCTTAAATTGGCTGTTGATGAGTTGCGCCAACAACAAACCAGTGGTAAAAATGAAATAACCGAACTCTCAAACATTAGTACCCGACTTCAAAATCAAGCTTATAAAGCGGAAAAAGATATTGATATTTTAAATATTCAACGGCAAGCTTTAAAACAGGAAGGCGACCGAAATATGGAAGATACCACCAATAAAGAAGTTGAGCTTTCACATTTTAATGTAGCTGTTGCCGAGTTACAACAAAAAGTTTCGGGAACTGATGAAACTTTGCAAACAGCCATAGAAATTGAGACTAAAACTCAAGGACAAATATCCGCGACACAAGCCGAGATTGAAGAGGTGCAAGGTATTATCATCCGTGAAAGCAGAAAACTAGATGCTAAGCAAAATGAATATAACCTTACAAAAAGTATGGTTGATAATCTGGAAGGTTTCCCGGAGTCGATTCGCTTTTTAAAGAAAAATACAGGTTGGGCTAAAAACGCACCACTATTTAGTGATGTTTTGTACTGTAAGGAAGAATATAGGGTTGCTATAGAAAACTATCTAGAGCCGCTAATGAACCATTATGTAGTTGAAACCTATAATGAAGCAATTAGTGCCATCAATTTATTGAGCAATTCGGCCCAAGGAAGGGCACAGTTTTTTGTATTAAACAATTTAGAGAGTGCACAGACTAGAAAAATAGAGATTGGTGAAGATTTAGGTATCGGGTTATCAGGAGCTATTCCAGCCTTAAAAGTTGTTGAAGTTGATAAAAAGTATCAAAACTTATGCGAACACTTATTAAGCAATGTTTATTTAGTTACTGATGATGCAGAACATAGTATTAATAACACAACCTTACCTATTGGCTTGGTACTGATAGGCAAAAGTGGAAAATTCAACAAAACCCGTTTTACTATGGCTGGTGGTTCGGTAGGTTTGTTTGAAGGTAAAAGAATTGGTAGAGCTAAAAACCTTGATAACCTGGTTAAAGAAATTAAGCAAGCGGAAGAACAGGTTCAAACCCTTAAAAATAGGTTTGAAGAATTACAGCATAACCTTTCTACTTTAAAATCATCATTAAAAGCGGATGAAATCAAACAAAAACAGCTTGAGTTAAACCGATTGAATACAGAGTTGATTACCGTTAAAACCCGACAAGAGCAATACCAAAATTTTATTGAAAATAGCCTGAACCGCAAGGAAGACATAGCAAATAAAATAAAGGCTATCGACGAAGAAATGATTGCCCTTGTGCCATTGCTTGAAGAGTTAAAAGAACAACGTCAATTACAAAATGACATATTGGCAGAAAAGCAGTTAGCATTTAATGAGTTAAATGAATACTTTACGGTAGAATCAAATAGGTATAACCAAGAAAATATACGTTTTCATCAACAACAAAATAAGGTTTCAAGCTTAAATAAGGACCTTGATTATAGATTATCGCAACAGGAATCGTTAGAGATAAGGATTACGCAAAATACCAATGAGCTTGAAAAAGTTAAAATAGCGATACAGGAAAATTTGCTTCAAGCCGACCATTCGGATGATGATTTAATTGAAATGTATAGCCAGCGTGAAGAACTTGAAAAAGCAACTCAACAAGCTGAACAAGATTATTATGATTGGCGAGGAAAATTGACTGTTACCGAAAATGAAATTTCGGTACTGCGACGTAAAAAAGAAAATGCTGAAACCATTGAAAACGCAACAAAGGATGAAAGAAACAACCTTAAATTGGAGCTGAGTGCCCTAAAGGAGCGTTTATCGGTTGAGTTTAATGTTGACATTAATGAATTGCCTGATAATAGTTTACCGGAAGGTGAAAATGAGCTAGAATTACGTGAGCGTACCGAAAAATTAAAAAGACAACTGGACGATTTTGGTGCCATTAACCCGCTAGCGGTGGAGGCTTATAATGAAATGAATGAACGCTATACCTTTATTCAGGCTCAAAAAAAGGATTTAAGTGATGCTAAAGCTTCGTTATTGGCAACTATTCAAGAAATTGATGATACTGCTCGGGAAAAGTTCATGTCATCATTTGTGCTTGTACGCGAAAACTTTATAAAGGTATTCCGCTCCTTATTTAATGAAGAGGATTCATGCGACTTAATATTGAGCGACCCAGAAAATCCTTTAGAATCAGATATCGACATTATAGCCAAACCAAAAGGTAAACGGCCATTGTCAATCAATCAATTATCTGGCGGTGAAAAAACATTAACAGCTACGGCTATATTGTTCTCGCTATATCTTTTAAAACCCGCGCCATTCTGTATTTTTGATGAGGTTGATGCGCCTCTTGATGATACCAATATTGATAAATTCAATAAAATTATCAGGGATTTTTCTTCAGAATCACAGTTTATAGTGATATCACATAACAAGCGCACCATAGCAAGTACCGATATTATTTACGGTGTTACCATGGTGGAGCAAGGTATTTCAAGAGTAGTTCCTGTTGATTTGAGAGAATTGGTTGATTAATTAATAATCAGTAACCATCCTTTGCCCTTAGGAATATTGATTTCATCATCTGCCTTAAAAGTTTGTGCCGATTGAAAATTCTTAATTTCAGGTGCAGTAATTGTTGCTTTTGATGGATCGATACCCAATTTTTTCCAATTAATTACCAACTTAGCTTTTGTATCCTCATTGGCCCAACTTGCTAAGGCAACCAATACTTTATTTTCTTTTTTATAAATAGTTACCGGAACTTTGGCATTATCCGTTTTTATCGGATTATCATCTACCCAATAACCAATCATACTTGAGCCTTTTATGCCAAAATCATCCCAAACCTTCCAAATTGGGCGTGGGTCGGCGTTATCGCTCCAAGGCATTCTGTTTGTCATACCGTAAACCATTCCGCGCCATGGGTTGCCCCCGCCTTGCAGCATTTCGCCCATTAAGCCAAACGGTATCCCCGAAACCTCTGTCAAAAAGAAGTCTGGACTATTGTTTTCATAATCAAAATATTCGCCGAACCATAATTTATCTAAATATGGAAAATGTTCCATGTATAAGTTCGCGCTGTTATTAAAGCCATCATTTTTATTATATTGATTTGCCGAATGCAAATCAATAATTCCCGGATGTCCATTTTGGGTAAGTACCCTTTTAACGCGCTTCATGGTAATTCTATCAAAAGCGACATCATCTAAATATATACCATCAATGCCAACATTTTGCACCAGCCAATTCATTCCTTCCACATAATAGTTATGCCAGCGGCTCATACCACTATTTAAAATAGCTGCATCTTTTATTTCGGGAACAAACCAAGCGGCTATATAATCGTCGCCAAGATGCTCTTGTAGCCATGAATAGCCGCCTCCTTTACCCGATGAATAAATTTCGTTACCAAGACTACGCATTGCAAAAGTTTCATAAGCGCTGTTTGATAATTCACGAACAGTATTGTAAATTTTTACCTTTAATCCTTTTTGATGAGCTTCATCAATATAGCTTTTCATGGCCGGGTAAGCTATAAATGGATAATTTATATATGGATTAATTGGCGTTGCGTGATGTATATTTACTATGGTTGCACCTTTTGCTTTTATTGAATCGATGGCGTCGTACTTATGATAAAATCTACTATCCCACTGAAAATCGGTATTTATTGTATGAAATGGCGTAATTAATAGCGTAAAATTATAGAATAAAACATCGCCCTTTTTTAATTTTCGCTGTCCGCTATAATTCCTTACCAATACATTAGTTTCTTTTTCACTGATGTTTATTCCACCTTTATTTTCATTACCCCATGAGGTTGGTAAGAGCAATGGTTTCTGCAGGTAAAAATTAGTATTGAGTGGACGAACATAATTTTCATCGCGAAGTGAATATTGCAATCCAGCGTTAACATCACCTATCCATGCTCCATCCTGATTCTTGTTAGTTACATCCCATTTCCAATCATAACTGGCTGGCCTATAGCCCCCCTTTTGATTTAAGCCCATCATATATTTGGCTGCATCTTTATTAAAAGGAATGTCCATACTAATATCCTTCAAATCAACATCCTGCAAAGCAGTAATCTTTATTGTATAAGTTGCAAAACCATCAAACTCAAGTGCTCCATTTACTTCCATATTTAATGATGGAGAAGTATTTATCGATTCCCATTTAACTGTTCCGGGGTCGGTTTGGGTAAATTTGAGTTTGCCTGGTTGCCATGCTTCAAGTCCTGTATTTGTCTCAGCATTGAATGTTATTGGCGAATTAATTACTTCCTTAGGCTTTTTTGCATAAGAAGTCATCTCGGGTGTGAAAAAAGTCTCAATTTTTTGAGGTAAGCCATTGTCGTTTAAAACTAACTTCCTTCCTAAAAAATCAATTGTACTTCCTTTTACTACAAGCGGGGTATACGGTTTAATTACTTCGTTTTGCTGAGCCAGTGTTGAATTAAGCCAAGCCAAACGTGTTTGTTTTTCTGGCGAGCTAATTCCATTATCCTTTAAAATTAGACTTTTAATTTTTAACGTAACGGTAATACTAGTTGATGCTTGTCCTTTTGCGGATATTGTAGCTGTTCCCGTGTAATCACCTTCGGTTAAAGTTGATGGGATATTTATTAAACACCATAATGCTTGCACATCCCCTTTTTTAACATCAACTTGCTTTGTAAACGGCTCACCTTTGTAGTTGATACCATTTGTGTTAAGGCAAGAAAATAATGAAGAAGAAATTACTTGTCCGGCAGAGTTCTTAAAATCAGAAAAGGAAACTTTAACATTTTCCAAATTTTGAATTACAGGATAAACACCAAATTGCCATGAAAAATTTTCACCTGCATTGGCTTCATCAACAAATTTACTTTTTGCACCATTAATTATCCATCTTTGTGGAATATCATGTTTCATTCTGATAGGATTCAACCTACTTTCAGGAAATACCAAATAGGTCTTATCTACATTCTTCTTAATTAGGTTTTCAACCTCTCTTGAAAGCGCGATAACTTCCATAGGATAATTGCTGTTTATTGGATTGACCGACTCAATCGATTCAACAATAGCTTGTTCAACACTTTCAACATTAGGCACAGCTTTACCCAAAACAGAATTTACAGCTTGTTCGGATTTAAGGTATTGGATATTGGGATAATTAGACTTTCTATTTACTTTATAGGGTAAATAATAAACAAAATACTTGTTATGGTCTTTAACCGGCTCAAAATATAAGAGCCCCGTTTCTCGGTTTACGCTTGCTACCTCGACTTTAATGGTTTTATTGCTAGTAGAATCAACTAGAATAATTTTCTTACTTTCGGGATTTAAATCACTCCTCCGCCAATCAATTGAGGCATAGGCAATTTTGGCTTCCGTATTTTCAATAGTCAGTACTACACGTTGATTGCCTAATGAATCGGCATCCCAATCGTTATTTTTTGACACATAGTTTATTTCTTGAGCATAACTATAAGCACAAAAAAATAGCATTATTAAACTAAAAAAAGTAAGTTTCATTTAATAGAATTTAAAAACAGTTCAATTTACAATGAAATATTGAAAATAAAAGCAATAATAACACTAGTTAACGGTAATATGCTATTTAAGAACAACTTTTGTAGCTCCATAACCAAATTTTTCTTTCCTAGCATCCATAAAAGTTTGCACTTTTTGATGTTTGCTTAAAATTTTCTGCAGTTCGTACTTTAAAACACCACTGCCAGCACCATGTATAAAAATAATTTCAGTGAATTTATGCACAATTGCGGCCTCTAATGATTTCTGAAATACCTCCAACTGAATTGATAATATCTCAGAACTACCTAAAAATTGATAATCATTTCTAAGTACTTCAATATGGAGGTCTATTTCACTTTTCGGCTTTTCAATTTCAATTTTTTCTTCCTTGGTTTTAAAAAAGCTTTCCTTTAGTTTTTGCGTATCAATAATTGGTAATGGTTCATCAATTTGTATGAGCCAACCAAGCTGATTTAAAGTTGTAATCTGCTTTTTGGGTTCTGAAAAATCTTTGGCTTTAAATTTCTCAACAAAATTTATAGGATTAAGCGGCTTTACATTATTAATTGTAAAATATAAAAGTTGCAGCATAAAAGTTGGCCAAACTTGTAAATCAGCTAATTGGGCAGAATAAATTTTCTCAAAAGCTCCTGGCTTAATTATAGCATTAAAAACTCCCTTATATAGGTGTGATTGCTCTGTTGTTAAGGTAACAAGCAGTTGGAAGGAAGTTTCATTCAGCAAATAAAAATGTATTACTGAACTTGCTTTTGCATCGTTAACCATAGCCAAATATATACCTGTAGTTTTAAACTGGTTATTTGTTACAGTAGCGATTGCTAATTCCACTTCTTGTTTGGCAACCTGTTGATGATGACCATGAACAGTAGTTACTTTGCTAGCTAAAACAGGAATTTCAAAGTCGTCTTCTCCGGTAACTCCAATCATTTGCACATCAATTATTCGTGTCACATAGCCTTCCATCTTCTCATCAACAAATCGAACAAAATCGCCTAAATTATATTTCATGCTTGTTTTAAAATTTATACTAATGTTATTTATCGGTCAATGTCACCTTAATAATTTGAATTTAATTGAATATTTAAAAGACCTGAGATTTTAATAAATAAAAAAGCCATTCGCCCTAAGGCAAATGGCCACAATTTGTTATTTAATACCCCTATTAAAATAACTTGACCAAAGTAAAAAAATATTTAAATGCCGTCAAATATTTTTTTACTTTTTATTTTTACGAGATATCTAATAAATAATTAAGTCTTCATGATTGCTATTTTGATGTTTTAGCCAAAATATTTTTAATTTCACGGTAAATTTAAAATCCATGTACAAGTTTTCAATAACTATAATTTTTACACTATTCATTTCGTCATTCATTATGGCTCAGGGTTTATATATGCCACGCGATATTCAAAATGCATACAAAAAAGGCACACGCTCGATGAATGGTAAGCCTGGCGAAAAATATTGGCAAAACTTTGGAAGGTACAATATTCAAATTACTGCCACCCCACCCGACAGAACAGTTAAAGGGATTGAAGAAATTACCTATATAAATAATAGTCCTGATACATTAAAGCGATTGAATATGAAATTGATTTTAAATATTCATCGCCCTGGGGCAGCTAGGTTTGGCAATGCTGATGCTGATTATCTGACAAATGGCGTTCAAATAGATAATTTTTTGGTAAACGGAGAAACCAAAAAATGGGATAATGATAAAGCCTCAGGCACTAACCAATATATAAGTTTAAATAAACCATTATTGCCGCACGATTCTGTTAAACTTAATATTAATTGGCACTTTGAAGTATCTAAACAAAGCGGCAGGGAGGGAATGATTGATTCTACAACTTTTTATTTAGCCTACTTTTATCCAAGAGTAGCTGTTTATGATGATTATAACGGTTGGGATACCCTTGCTTTTTTAGATGCGCAAGAATTTTATAACGATTTTAACGATTATACTTTAAAAGTTTCGGTGCCCAAAAATTATTTGGTCTGGGCAACAGGCACTTTACAAAATACCGGAGAGGTTTTACAACCTGAATACATAAAAAGATTGGAAAAATCATTTACTTCCGATTCCGTAATACATATAGCAACCGCTCAGGATTTGAAGGACAAAAATATAACGCTACAAAAAGAATTAAATACTTGGGTGTGGAAAGCCAATAATATATCGGATATGGCAGTTGGCATTAGCGACCATTACGATTGGGACGCTACAAGTGTTGTGGTTGATGATGCCACCAAACGCAGGGCAAGTATGCAAGCTGCATTTGCTGATAACGCACCTGATTTTCATTTTGCAGCTCAAAATGGGCGTAATTCACTTGATTGGCTTTCGCATAACTGGCCCGGCGTACCCTATCCATTTCCAAAAATGACTTCATTTCAAGGCTTTGCCGATATGGAATATCCAATGATGGTGAATGATAGTCATGAAGATGATATACAATTCGCACAATTTGTACAAGATCATGAAATTGCTCATACCTATTTCCCATTTTATATGGGTATAAATGAAAGCAGATATGCTTATATGGATGAAGGCTGGGCTACCACGTTCGAATTATTAATAGGCACTTCAGAGGTTGGAAAAGATAAAGCCGAAAAACTCTATAAATCCTTTAGGGTTAACCGTTGGATTCATGATAAATCAACCGCGGAAGATTTACCAATTATAACCCCATCTAGCGAACAAAGGGGAGGGTATGGGAATAATGCCTATGGTAAGCCTTCGCTAAGTTATTTTGCATTAAAAGATATGCTTGGCGATGATAGCTTTAAAAAAGCGTTACACACGTACATGAATAACTGGAATGGTAAACACCCAATACCTTGGGATTACTTTAATTCAATGAGCACTGCAACCGGAAGAAATTTAAATTGGTTTTTTAATAATTGGTTCTTCACTAATAATTATATTGATTTGGAAATAAAATTTCAATCAAAAGTAAATACCGTATATACCTTTGCAATTAATAATATTGGTGGTTTTGCCATACCATTTGATATGAAGGTGACTTATGATGATGGGACTTCAGAAACTTTACACAAAACTCCCGAAATATGGCAGTTAAACGAAAAACAAGTTATAATGACCTTGAAAACACCAAAAAAAATTAAGGAAGTTACGATTGACGGAGGTATTTTTATGGATGCTGATGAGAGTAATAACAAATGGACATTAAAATAAACTTAAAAATGAAAAACCGGATTTCCCCGGTTTTTCATTTTATATAAATTAGTTCTTGTCAAGTTTTAAACTCATGCGTTTAATTTATATACACAAACTATGACAATTTTTAAATGTTAACATGGTTTACGGTTTCCTTAACTTTAAGCTTTGCATCATTAAGAATGGTTTTACTGTAATCTTTCAGTTCATCCCTCGTTGCCTTTAATTTATTTTTTGAAGAATCAACCAAATCTTCAATATATTCTGTTAAACCTTCTCTTAAGGTTTCGCCTTTCTCGGGAGCCAACAATATGCCAAGTGCAGCACCGGCAGCAACACCTATTAAAAGTGCCGCTATTACTCTTGTTTGATCTTTCATGATATATTTATTTATTAGTAACGAGTCAATTACAATGCCAAATAATAAATTTGACTTTAAATGGCAGTAAATTGATTTATTTAAAAGTTTTAAAATAATTGGCAAAAAAAAAGACACCCAACAAAGTTGGGTGCCTGGTACGCTTAATGAATAATATTATAATTAAATAACCTTTACATTTACCGCATTTAAGCCTTTTCTGCCGTTTTCAACTTCAAATTCTACTTTGTCGTTTTCACGAATTTCATCAATTAGGCCTGTTGAATGAACAAATACGTCTTGACCACCATTGCTTGGTGTAATAAATCCAAAACCCTTTGTTTCATTAAAAAATTTTACTGTTCCTTCTTTTTGCATTATTTTATTTATTAAAGTGCGCAAGTTAGGTATAATAATTGGTATAAAACAAAATATAACATTTAATAATAACAGGTATGCTTTTACCAAAGCATAATTTCGGCTATCTTAGAGACTTTTTAAGCAAAATACGTTTTGGCAAATTCTTTATTAAAATAAAGAAAACAGCATCAACATAATGGCAAATACAAGTAAAGTAAAAGTAATTCGGCACGAAACGCGTGAATTTATCGCGCTATATCATCAGCTTAGAGGTCGGGCATTTACCGGGAATATTGCGCTTGCTAAGGTACTTAATTTTAATTCGCCAAGTTCTATTACCGAAATTATTAAAAGCCGCCAAAACATTGATATTGAGAAGCTCAAGCTTTTTAAAGAGTTGTATAAGGATTACATGATGGTTAGGGAACTACCACTATCTGCCCAACCAATAATAAATTTACAGCCAGCTACTAAATTGCCTAATGAAGCACCCATAAAAACCAACAGTCCAAGTGGTATACCAATGTATGAAATACCTGCCAATGGTATGGAAGCTTATAAACAGGCAAATAAAATGGAAGTTTTGGGATATATGAATTTCCCGGGTATTGAGGATTGTGATTTTGCCCTGCCTGTTTATGGTAATGCCATGTATCCTACACTGGAGAACGGTTGTTGGGTAGCCTTAAAAGTAATTCAGGACAGAAAAATACTGCCAGGTGAGGTTTACTATATTGAGTGGGGCGAGTACCGAATGTTTAAACGTTTGCTTGCTGGTGATAATGATTGCGAGGTTATAGCCCATTCAGATAATACCAGCGAATTGATAGGCGACCAGCTTAAACACCAGCCATTTACCATTAATCTAAATGATGTAAAAATGCTTTGTCTTGTAAAAAATGTTCATAAAAGACATAACAACTAAACTTTGCCAGTTGTACTTTTTATTTTGATTTGGTAACCAACACCCAATCCACCAATACTTTTGCTTTTCCGGCCTTAATAATATCTACTGTTGATTGTGGTAACCCATAATAAGGAACGGTAGCTTTATTGTTTGATTGTGGATAACCACCACCCAAGGCAAAGTTTAATATCAAGAACTTGGCATTATCAAAAGCCCAATTTCCGTAATTTTCAACCATTTTACGGGTTACGGTATAGGTTACATTGCCATCCACCTTAAAAATTATTTGATCGGTAGTCCAATCAGCAGTATAGGTATGCCATTGCGAAACATCAGTTTCTTTAGAAAAAACAGCTCGATAAACCAGCGGTGTATTACCAAAATATTTCGGTCCGTGTAAAGCATGGCTTACCCAACTACCGTCACCAATGGTTTCCATAATATCAATTTCGCCACAATCGGGCCAGTTACCATTACCCAATTCCCAAAACGCTGGCCATAAGCCG
Source organism: uncultured Mucilaginibacter sp. (assembly GCA_903891475.1). Taxonomy (GTDB): domain Bacteria; phylum Bacteroidota; class Bacteroidia; order Sphingobacteriales; family Sphingobacteriaceae; genus Mucilaginibacter. The sequence goes on along the minus strand of CAITEP010000020.1, from coordinate 269,054 downwards.
GCACCGCTGGTCATTTTCATCCTTACGGTGGCAGTACCATAGGTAAATTCCATTTTATGTTGGGTATTTATACGGGCCGATAAAAAATCGTATTTACGGTTTTCTTTACTGGTATAACCTTGTTTATATAATGCCTTTATTACCAAGGCTCCGTTTTTTGCACCCTCGGCATCGGCACCTTTAACTAGGTATAAAGTAGCTAATGAATCGACATAAGCTTGTTGCTCATCATTATTGGTTACTCCTGTTATTTCAACATTCCATTTGGAACGGTCTAAAGTCGCCTCATTAAAATCCTCAAAAAAAACGGTATCACGCTTTGCGGTGCTTTGCTGCGCTTTTACAATGGTACTTACCGAAACTAATAAAATGAGGGCTAATTGGCTTATTTTCATAATATAAAATAGAATGGGCAAAAATAGTAGATGTATATTGTTATTTGCTATTATTTGAACAAAAAAAGCTGTACTATAAAATTTAGATTCAGGCTGGCTGTTAATAAATAGCTGACCGAAATTAAAATATTTTTAGATGTTAAAATCGCTATCCGTTTAACATCAGTATTTATCCTTCAACTTGGTTTTGTAATCAACAAAAAAATAAATTAGATTTATAACTTTGAAAAGCGCTTGCAATAAGCGTTGAAATTACAATTAATAGCCATCAAATATTTTAGCTTTATAAAAAACACCAAAATAATATAAACCAAATGAAAGAGAAAGAAACTCCATCGCGTAGAAGCTTTTTAAAGAACATTACAGCGGCAACTGCGGCAATGGCCGTTGCACCCGGCTTAATGGCTGCTGAAAAGCGTAACCAAGCATTTGAAATTTTAAAACGGGGCAATTCCGTTTCGGCCAATAACCAAATAAACATAGCTTTGATTGGTGCTGGCGGACAAGGTGCCGCGGATACCGACGTAGCGGTACAAATACCGGGTGTAAAATTGGTTGCTGTTTGCGATTTGTACGATGGCCGTTTGGCAGATGCTAAAAAAAGATGGAATGCTGACATTTTTACAACTCGCGTTTATAAAGAAATATTGAACCGCCCAGATATTGACGCTGTCATAATAGGCACACCCGACCATTGGCACCAAACTATATCAATTGATGCCATGCATGCCGGTAAGCATGTTTATTGCGAAAAGCCAATGGTGCACAGCATATTGGAAGGCCCTGCCATTATAAAGGCACAGCAAGAAACTGGTAAGGTATTTCAAGTAGGTAGCCAGGGTGTATCCTCATTAGGTAACGAGAAGGCGAAAGAATTATTTAGGAGTGGTGCCATCGGTCAGCTAAACTATGCCGAGGGCTTTTGGGCAAGGCGCATGCCTCTGGAAGTTTGGCAATATCCTATTCCTGCCGACGCGTCGCCAAAGACAGTTGATTGGGAAACCTATATCAGTAATACCAATAAGCGCCCTTTTGATGAGAAAAGATTTTTTAGGTGGCGCAACTATACCGATTACGGTACCGGTATGGCTGGCGATTTATTTGTACACCTGTTTTCGAGCCTGCACTTGGTAACAGGCTCCTACGGTCCGGAAAAAATTTACGCTTCGGGAGGTTTACGTTTTTGGAACGATGGCCGTGAAGTGCCTGATGTGCTTTTAGGAACTTTTGATTACGGACAAAATGCAATGCACCCAGCCTTTAACCTATCATTGAGGTGTAATTTTGTGGATGGTACCAGCGGCACAACCTATTTACGATTGGTTGGCAGTGAGGGTGCTATGGATATTACTTGGGATAAAGTGGTATTGAAAAGGAACAAAGTTTTTGCTTCAGACGACCCGTTCTACTTGGAAAAATTGAGAAAAAGTGGCGATACCAATCCCGTAAGGAAAAAAATGATGCCACCCGAGGAAATTGTTTATGAAGCCGAAAAAGGCTATTTAGGTGGCCCTTACGATCATATGAACAACTTTTTTACCGCCATACGCAACAATGGTAAAGTAATAGAAGACGCTACTTTTGGTTACCGTGCTGCAGCCCCGGCTTTATTGTGTAATGATAGCTATTACAAAAATTCACCAATGTTTTGGGATCCTGAAAAAATGATTTTAAAGAAGGTTTAAGCGGTTAAGTTACCTAAAAAATAAAATGGGAGCCTTAAAACAGCTCTCATTTTATTTTTAGTTGGCATTGATTCTTATCAGCCTTAAATAATCAATCATGGCTTGGTTAATATCGCCATTCATGTTATTGTTGGTATCTTTAAATTCCAAGGTGATGGTATGTTCACCTTTTGTTAATTTAGCTTTTATAGTATTGCTAAAACCCCAGTCGGACCATTCTCCCTTCCCCCTTTGCGGGAAAACTGTAGTTCCGCCAAAATTATTATCGATGGTTAAAGTACGTATGGCGCATTTGTTTTCAGTATTAATGGGGCCATTTCCGTTGGCGTATCTAAAATCGATAGCATAAAACCCATTATCCTTTACATTACAGGTAAAACTAATTTTGGTATTAGTGGTTTTACTTATTTCAACAAATCCAGTACCCGAGAAACCTGCATAATTTAAATCAGATTTATTTGCAACAGTTTCGGCTTCAGTCACATCTAACATACTATTAGGTATATTGGCAATCGGTTCGCTATTAAAGGAGCTAACTCCTTTTAAATCAACTGCTGCCACTTGGTATTCGGCATAAACATCGGGTTGGATGGCAAAGTTGTTAGTTTTTACCTGTTGCAATAATTTACCATTTTTTAATACCTGATAGTCAACTGCCTTTGCTATGGGTTGCCAACTCAATTTATTATCCTTAAGAGTAACCTCTGGAGTTTCAGGCGCGGTATAATCGGGTTGTAGGTTACTTTTAGTAAACAGTGGGTTATTAGCCAATATTATTTTTACTTCGTGCGTGCCGCTCAAGTTAGCATCTACCATATTGCTTCTAACCAGTTTACCATCTACATAAAAATCTTTAACAATATTGCCAGATCCCTTTAGCGTGATGTTTAAAATGGCATTGCGATAATTAAAATGAAGTAAGGTATGTGTGCCCGCAAGCACAGCCGGAACAAATGGATGAAATTCTAAATTGTTCTCATTAAAACGCATGCCAAACAAAACCTTATAAACCAACGCGATATTGCCTGATAAGCTCCACAGCATATTGCTGGAATTTATTTGTGTTCCGGCATAATCGCCATCACTCACTACAAAGTTTTCTTTATTAGTTAAAAACAAGGCAGCTGGACGGTATATAGCAGCAATAGCCTTTATCAGCGCATTCTCGTTTCCGGCTTTCGCGGCAGCCATGGCCCAAAAGGTTTCAACAAAAGGCCAAACCGCTTTGTTATGGTAAGGCAAAATGCCCGGTATTTGCGGATAAATGCAAGGTATGCCAAAATTATTTACAGGTGTATTGCCCACAATCTTTTTCTGAGTCTCTATATCGGCAACGTCAAATAATACCGCAAGTGCCTCGCCTAAAGCTTCAGAACGTGGACTGAGCGATTTAAAATTTCGTCCGTATAGATATTGTCCATAATATCCATTCAAAGGCTGCCATAAATTATTGGCAATTCCCTTTTTAATCATGTCGGCTCGTTTTTGGTAAGTTTGCGCGCTGGTATCGTTCAATAGTTTGGCCATGTTTGCCAAAAGCTTGTTTACCTGATAGTGCACTACATTGGTTCCTAAGCATTCTGATTCATAAATATCGGCAGGTTGCATCCACCTAGGATAAGTTTCTTCACGCCAGTCCAGAAAAGATGATTCGCCTCTCACTAAACCAGTTTCATGGTCATATAGGTTGAATACATCGTCAGCCGCAGAGTTTTTGATAATTGTATATGCCTTCTTTAACCAATCTTCATCGCCAGTAACCTTATAAACCTCAAAGGCAGCTACAGCCCAAATCATCCTATCGGAGGATACAGGGTAGGCCCCACCAGTACCAGTGTCTTGAATAATACGCCCGTTTTTTACTTTTTTCATTAGGCTGTACACAGCCACTTTGGGTTGCAAAACCGCCATCGATAGTATAATACTATAGCTAATATCGCGTGTCCAAACCCCTCCCCACTCCTTTCCGGTTCTGAAAGTACTATCCGGTTCAATTGCTTTTTCCATTTCTTCCAAAGCAAGGTTATACAAAGCATCAGTAATTAGGTATTGTGAATGATACTGCGGAAAAGCACTCAAATCCTTGCTCAATTTCCATGATGATTCAATTTTACTTTCATCTTCGGGCTTATTTAGTGTGAGAGTGGTTTCATATATACCATCGCCATCGGGGTCCTTTAGCTCCAATTCAGGGTGGTTAACAAGGTTGTTAAAATCCCATATCATTGGTGCGGTATTACCGGCAACAAACAGACCCTTAAAGTCGCTTTTATAAATTTTATCGCCATTAAAACAGGTATAATAGCCCTGCTCATTAAATGCCTTTAGCACATGGCGCATGTCAACCCTAATTTTAAACTCGGTGGCAGGTTTTAGGTAGGTTACTTTTAACAGCTTTTTTAAATCAGCACCCTTTTCTCCGAATTTTATTACAGGGCTCTCATTTATTTGACTGGTACATGCAAAATAATGGTTTACACCCGGAGTCATTTCATTATCCTTACCGTTGATGCTTAACTTAAATGAAACAATAGGGCTTTTAAAAAGGTTGGCCGGACTTCGGTAATTTGAACTTAACTCGGTAGCAGAAATGGCCTCGCCAACAAATTTGCCTTGTACTACCTTATTTGGGTAAACAGAAAATAAATCGGACTTAAAGATGGGCAATACAGTTTGCGAATAAGCATAAACATTTATAAAAATGAGGGCAAAAAGCAGTTTAAAACAGTGTTTCATTTACAAAATTTATTGAGCATTTAAAGTTATGAATAAGCCAAATAAGTTTAAACTATTAATGTATAAAAATTGCCAACAGCGGCATCCTAAACAAAAATAAAGTAATAAGATTATCCAATTTTATTTTTATGCGATAATTTGTTTAGCTTTATAGTCAGTAGTGATTGGTCAATAGGCAGTTGTCATTGATGAGTGGTGAGTTGCTGGTTAATACGGGCATTATATTCTATTGACTCAAAAACTTTCGGACTTACGGACTTCCCTTCTTTCGGACTTAAAATTTATAAAAAATGAATACAAAAAGCATGATTAATACAATAACAAGAAGTTTAGCAGTTTTTTTAATTGGTTTTATATTTTGGAGGACAGATGTGTTCCATTTATTTGAACTTAAAAGTCCTGAAACTGGTATTTTGGGCAAAACAGAAGTTTTGTTTGATGGAAAAAGTTTAAAGGGCTGGCATGGTTTTAATAAAACGGGCGAAGTAAAGAATTGGACAGTGATTGACGGCGCATTGGTATGCCTGGGAGCGGCGGCAGATGCAAAGGGAGGCGACCTGGTAACTGATCAAGAATATGATAATTTTGAACTTAGCTGGAGCTGGAAGATTGAACAGGGAAGTAATAGCGGTTTGATGTACCATGTGGTAGAGGATCCTAAATATCATACCACTTACGAAACCGGCCCCGAATATCAAATTATTGATGATTTAGGGTGGCCCGATAAATTGGAAGAATGGCAAAAAACCGGTGCGAACTATGCCATGCATATCCCCAACAACCAGAAAAAATTAATGCCCGTTGGCGAATGGAATACAAGCAAAATAGTATTTAACCACGGGCATGTTGAAAACTGGCTGAACGGCATAAAAATTGTTGAATTTGAAGCCTGGACAGACGATTGGAAAAAAAGAAAAAATGAAGGCAAATGGAAAGACTACCCAGATTATGGCTTAGCCAAAACCGGGCACATAGCCTTGCAAGACCATGGGCATAAGGCCTATTTTAAAGATATCAAAATAATACGCTTATAAAATAAATGTGATGTTGGTATTCATCAAATACAAACCTAATAGCATCAGCATCAATTACAAGCTATAAATATCTTTACCGCCTCAACGGCAGCTTTAACATCGTGTACTCGTAAAATATTGGCTCCTTTACTTAGGGCAATGGTGTTGAGGGCGGTTGTTCCATTTAAGGCATCCTCGGCAGTAGTGCCTAATAAATTATAAATCATTTTTTTACGTGATATGCCTACCAAAATGGGTAATTGTAGTACATCAAAACGGTTAAAGTGTTTTATTAGCGTATAGCTTTGTTCGGGGGTTTTGGCAAAGCCAAAACCAGGGTCGATGATGACGTCTTTAACACCTAATTGTTTTAATTGATGGTATTTGTCAACAAAATAATCAAAAACCTCTTCTACCACATCCGCATATTGAGCATGCTGCACCATGGTTTGGGGTGTGCCCTTCATGTGCATCAGTACATAGGGTACTTGTAAATTAGCCACTGTGACAAACATATCGGCATCCAGACTACCCCCCGAAATATCATTGATAATATGAGCTCCAGCTTTAACCGCCTCCTCTGCCACCTTTGCCCTAAAAGTATCTATAGACAAAATAGCCTCCGGAAAATTATTACTGATAGCCTCAACAGCTGGTAATAAGCGTTGAATCTCTTCATCTAAACTAATATCTGTAGCACCTGGCCTAGATGAGTAGGCGCCTAAATCTAAAAAGTCGGCACCTTCCGATAGCATTTTTTCTGCTTGTTGTAAAATAGCTTCAGTGCCTTGTTTACGGCTGCCTTCAAAAAATGAGTCGGGGGTAATGTTAATAATGCCCATTACCTTCGGGTTTGTTAAATCGAGCAGCTTACCCCCAATGTTCAAGGTATGTTTTTTCTGAAAAAATGTATCTTTATGCATTGTTTATTGTATTGTTGTAAAGTTGCATCTTTTTAATATTATAGAGGTAACACATGTAGTATTTATGATGAAAATTAACCAATTAAAAACCAATCCTCGCTTGCTGTGGGTATGCCGTATCATAGTAGGTGGATTATTTATATTTTCTGGACTAATAAAAATTAACGACCCTTTAGGTTTCTCTTACAAGCTGGAAGAATATTTCGATGTGCTACATCTAGGTTTTTTAAATAGCCTATCGTTGCTTATCGCGGTATCATTATGCGTATTGGAAATTATATTTGGCTTTGCCTTGCTGATAGGTGCACGGATGGTTAAGGTAGCATGGGGAATGTTACTATTGGTTGTGTTTTTTGGCTTCCTGACCTTTTACTCAGCCTATTTTAATGTGGTACAAACATGTGGCTGTTTTGGCGATGCCATACCGCTTACTCCTTGGCAATCTTTTAGTAAGGATATGTTTTTGCTGGTATTGGTATTGGTGGTGTTTTTTAATAGGAGAACAATTACCCCTATTTACAACCCCAAAACCAGTGATAAACTTTTGATAATTGTCAGCTCGGTAGCCATCATAATAGGCTTATATACCTATAATTTTTTACCTGTTTTTGATTTTTTACCCTACAAGGTTGGCGCGAACATTTTGGACGAAATGAAGACGCCCCCGGGAGCCAAACCCGATGAATATGAAATTACCTATCACCTGAAAAATTTTAAAACCGGAGAGCAAAAAGAAATGACCAATACCGAGTACATGAAAACCGGAATTTGGAAAGATACCAACTGGAAAGTAGATGGCAATACAGAAAGTAAATTGGTAAAAAAAGGATTTACCCCGGCCATTAGGGATTTGCAGATAAATGATGCCCAACGCAATGATTATACCCAAGAGCTTTTGGGCAACCCATACAATAATTTGGTAATTGTAGCCTATGACCTAAAAAACACCAATACTGATGCTATTGACCGCTTGAATGTGCTAGCCATCAATCTGAATCAAAACTATCATACCCGTGTTGTTTTGTTAACTGCATCGCCAGTTGCGGAGGTGGAGGCATTAAGTAAAAAGCACCACTTAATAGCCGAGCTATTTTATGCCGATGAAGTGCCTTTAAAAACCATGATTAGGGCAAACCCGGGTGTATTTTTGTTGAAAAATGGCACCATATTAAATAAATGGCATTACCACTCGGTACCTGATTATGACGCTTTGGTGAAAAAATATTTTCAGCAATAAAATGATTACCTACCTGTTCCGCAAACTATTTTACGGACTGGCAGTGATGCTGGGTATTGTAGTCGTTGTTTTTTTTCTGTTCAATGTACTGCCAGTCGACCCTGCCCGGATGACGCAAGGGCAACGTGCCGATGTGCAATCCTTACAAGCTGTACGCAAAGAGTTTGGCTTGGATAAGCCTGTGCCGGTGCAGTTTTTATATTACCTGAATGACCTTTCGCCAATAGGCATCCACCTCAACAATCAGGAAGAGCAAAATAGATACCATTATGTAAGGTTATTTGCTGTATCAAAAATTAAGGTATTAGCCATTAAGTGGCCTTACTTGCGGCGATCGTACCAAACGCATAAGGAGGTAGCTGTGCTGCTGCTTGATGTAATTCCAAACACTTTGGTTTTGGCTACGAGCGCCATGTTGCTGGCTATCCTGTTTGGGGTTTTGCTGGGGGTAATAAGCGCTGTAAACCAAAACACCTGGATTGATAGGCTCGCCATTAGTTTTTCTACCATGGGAATATCCGCTCCATCTTTTTTTGTGGGGATAGTAATTGCATGGCTATTTGGCTTTGTGCTACATCAATATACCGGACTCAACATGTCGGGCAGTTTATATACTTACGACCCTTTTAAGGGGGAGGTAATTTCGTGGGAGAACCTGATTTTACCTATGTTAACTTTGGCACTTCGTCCGCTTGCCACTATTACGCAATTAACCCGCAATGCCATGTTGGAGGTTTTGGGGCAGGATTATATTCGCACCGCCAAAGCCAAAGGCTTAAGCAAAAATGCCATTGTATACCGCCATGCGCTGAAAAATGCCTTAAACCCTGTTATTACCGCCATAGCCAACTGGTTTGCCTCGCTGCTGGCAGGTTCATTTTTTGTGGAGTATGTTTTTGGCTATAATGGTTTGGGCAAAACTACGGTTGATGCGCTGGAGATGTCGGATTTCCCGGTGGTGATGGGTGCTATCCTGTTTATCGCCTTTATATTTGTCATAATTAATATGCTGGTAGATGTTGTGTATGTTTGGATAGATCCGAGGGTGAAGCTAGTTTAGTGGTGAGTGAGTGGTTGGTCATTGTTTCATTTTGTCAGTGGTCAGTGGTCAGTGGTCAGTAGTTAGTGGTCAGAGGTTATTATTTAAAGTTTAAATTTTAGAGGGTTTCGTTTATATTAGTTTTAGATGATTGATTTGGGGATTGTTTTTTTGGTGGGGTTTATGGGTTGTGGTAAAACTACGCTGGGGCGTAAATTGGCGAAGTATTTGGACTATGCCTTTATCGACCTTGACCATCAGCTGGAAGCCAAGGTGGGCGTGACCATTGCTGAATATTTTGCCAAATTTGGAGAGGGTAGCTTCAGAAAGTTGGAATCGGAAGTATTGAAAACTACCGTTTATCCTGCTAATGCCATCGTATCAACCGGGGGTGGCTTGCCTTGTTTTTTTGATAATATGGATTGGATGAACAGGCGGGGTAAAACCATCTATATACAACTATCGCCCAAAACTTTGGCGGATAGATTGGAGCATGAAAAACATAAACGCCCGGTTTTAAATGGCCGGACAGAGGATGAGCTTATTGCTTTTATAGAGCAAAAACTACAGGAACGCGACCCATTCTATACTCAAGCCAACATTATCGCCAGTGGTATCGGTATTACGCCCGAAAAAGTACTCGACCTACTGAAAAGCTTATAAATAGCCTCGTTGGTTTTTACCTTCCATCCAGTTTACAAATGCGCGGTTTACTACCTTATTGCCACCTGGGGTTGGGTAATTGCCCGAAAAATACCAATCGCCGGTATGGTCGGGACAGGCTTTGTGTAAGTTATCCAATGTTTGGTAAATTACTTCTACCTTGCTTTTTTGGTCTTTTGGGGTGATGATTTTTGCAATCCGGTCTGATATTTCTTGGTCCGTAAATGGCTCGTAAATTGCTTGTACATAGTTTGGCACACTTTCTTTAGGAAGGGTCGAACTATCCTTACAAAGTTGGTAAACCTTCAGGATAATATCTTCCTTACCCATATCCTTCAACAAACTGATGGCAGCTTCAAAAGCAACAAACTCGCCCATGCGCGACATGTCGATACCATAACAATCAGGATAGCGTATTTGTGGTGCCGATGATACCACCACAATTTTTTTAGGCCCTAGCCTATCCAGTATTTTTAAAATACTTTGCTTTAAGGTAGTACCTCGTACGATAGAATCATCCAAAACTACCAAGGTATCGGTACCTTTTTTTATCAGTCCGTAGGTAGTATCATAAACGTGGGCTACCATCTCACTCCTATCCGCATCTTGCGTAATAAATGTGCGGAGTTTTACATCCTTAATGGCAATTTTCTCTACCCTTGGTGCCATGCGCAACACTTCAGTCAGTTCCTCTTCACTAATCTTATCGGCACGGTTTAGAAGCTTATCGCGTTGGTATTTTTTGATGTATTTATGAATACCTTCTACCATACCGTAAAAAGCAACCTCGGCGGTGTTGGGTATGTACGAGAATACGGTATTTGTTACATCATTATCAACCGAGTTCAAAATTTGTTCGCACAACAGTCTGCCTAATTGTTTGCGCTCCCTGTAAATGGAGGCATCACTACCACGCGAAAAGTAAATCCGCTCAAACGAGCATGATTTTTTTTCCTGTGGCTCGCTAAACATATCTTCCGAAATACGGCCGTTCTTCTTTACTATTAAAGCATGTCCGGGTTTAATTTCTCTGATATCCTCAATCGCTATGTTAAAGGCTGTTTGTATAGCTGGCCTTTCAGATGCGGCTACTACAATCTCATCGTTATAATAATAAAACATGGGGCGTATACCAACCGGGTCGCGCATTACAAATGCATCACCATGACCTAAAATACCCGCAATGGTATACCCACCATCCCAGTTCTTGGCCGATTTGCGTAGTATCTTGGCCACATCCATATCGTTAGCAATCAGTTTGCTTATTTCAATGTTATCGTCAAGTCCTTCACGTTTATATTGGTCAAATAAGCCTTGGTTTTCGGTATCCAAAAAATGTCCTATTTTTTCCAATACAGTTACTGTGTCGGCTTTTTCCTTCGGGTGCTGACCGAGTTCATACAGTTGTTGCAAAAGCTCATCAACATTGGTCATGTTGAAATTACCCGCTATTACCAGGTTACGGGTCATCCAGTTGTTTTGCCTTAAAAAGGGGTGGCAATTTTCAATACTGTTTTTGCCGTGCGTACCGTAACGTAAATGCCCCAATAAAACCTCGCCTGCAAAGCTCACATTATCTTTTAGCCATTGGGCATCCGCCATTTTTTCGGGGGTATGCTTTTGGATATCTTCAAACTTTTTTTGGATGTACTCAAAAATATCGGCCACCGCGTTGGAGGCCATTGACCGATGCCTGCTGATATACCTTTTACCGGGCTCAATATCCAATTTAATAGTAGCAACCCCGGCGCCATCCTGCCCCCGGTTATGTTGTTTTTCCATTAAAAGGTAAAGCTTGTTGAGTCCGTAAAGGGCAGTTCCGTACTTCTGCTGATAAAAAGATAATGGCTTTAAGAGCCGGATAAATGCCACTCCGCATTCATGTTTAATCTGATCGCTCATGCTTGGTTATAAGCACGCAAAGGTAAAAAATTATATGATACGGAAAATTAAAAGAACGTCATTTTTGTGAGAGGTGAATGGTGAGTGGTGAGTTGGTTGAATTTTTGAATTTTTGATTTACTGAATTATTGATTTATTGTTTTTAGGCGTTTAAAATATTTTGGCGTCAATTTAAAAAACAAACATAAAAATTGGTGACATTTGGTTTACTCAATTTTATAACCTTTATGAAAAAGACTTTATTGCTTGTTTTATTTGCTAGTTGCTTATATAGCTTTAATAGTTTAGGGCAAAGCGTTAAGCCTTTGTTTACTAACCCGTTTGGGGTTCAAATTTACACCTATCGTAATAGCTATGCCAAAGGTATGGCTGCCGTGTTAGATACCATTAAGGCATTAGGAATTAAAGAGGTAGAAGGGCCTAACCCGAATGGTATAACTGCAGAGGAATTTAAAAAACTGTTGGATGAGCGTGGATTGGTAGTCCCCTCCATAGGTGCCGGTTATGATGAAATAGTGAAAGACCCGATGAGCATTGTGAAACAGGCTAAATTTTTTGGCGCAAACTATGTAATGGTGGCATGGATTGGGCATGGCAAAACTTTTACTTTAGAGGATGCTAAAAAAGCGGTTGCCGATTTTAATTCCGCTGGTAAGGTATTGGCCGAAAACGGTATTACTTTTTGCTATCACGACCATGGCTACGAATTTGGACCTTACGGCGATGGTACCTTACTCGACTATCTCATCCAAAACACGGATGCCCGCTATGTGCAGTTTGAGATGGACTTGATGTGGACATTTCATGGTGGTGGCGACCCTGCCGCATTGCTTTACAAATACCCTACCCGCTGGAAAATGCTACACCTAAAAGATATACGCAAAGGTATAGCCAACGACCTAACCGGTGGTACCGATACCAACAATGATGTAGCCTTAGGAACCGGACAACTAAACATTCCCGCTATTTTAAAAGCCGCCAAAGCCATAGGCATAAAACATTATTTTATTGAAGACGAAAGCCCAAACCATGCCGCCCAAATACCCTTGACTATTGGGTATATTAGGAGGTTGAGGGAGGAGTAAGGATTGTGGATAATTTGATTGAAAAGGATTACGTAAAAAAAAAGACCATCTTATTAGAACAGTGAATTTTGAGTATATAACATAATGAGAAATTTTAATAAAATAAATGATTGGATATTAGAGGTTATTAATGATGGTTCTTGGGAGCGCTTTAATGACCTTCATATTGATATTATAGATACCGAATTTAAGAACAGAAATAATTGGATAAGCGGAGGAATATCTTGTTATAATTCGGCATTTCAAACACTCAACAAATTAGGTGTTCCCTACCTGGTTGAGTTATGCTTTCATTTAAAATCAAAAAATAAACAAGGCAATTATTTAATTAAAGATGTAAAAGAATTAAAGACATCGCTTGACAAATTCACGCCACCTTCATTATACTTATTTAAAAAAGATTGGGAAGGTTACCACGTTGAGAATAGAATTTTGATGGAAAACTTCATTGAAAATAATTATGGAAACTTATATTACTATCAAGCCTATAACAAGGATGATAATGAGATTAGAAGGAGTGTGACTTTAGTCTAATTAGGTAATTTCGGCAACACTCGTTGTTTGTATAGTATTTCTACTAATTAACTACCTAGGTAGAATGCCATTAACCGAACCTATGAATTAAAATAGCCTCAATTAATTAAAAAAAATGATAAAATGACTCAAATCAGCTTATCAACATGATTATATCTAAACATATAAAAAAAAATAAAATAAATACGAGGTTGAATTCTACACTTAACTTTTGGATATTTATTTTTAGCGTATTTCTTTCAAGCTGCAATAGTCAAAATACTTATTTTATAAAATTGAATAACACCCCGGACTAAAGGATGGTGACCCTGTTAGCATTAAAGGCAAGGATATCGGAGAAGTTGAATCACTTGATTTGATAAATGGTAAAATATTTGCAAAAATTGCAATTAGTAGGCATTATCCTCTCTATAAATATTCAAAGGCAATTGTAAAGGATATTAGTATTTTAGGGAACAAAACTATTGAAATAATTCTTCCTAGTAACTTAAACAAATCACTACAAAACAACGATACCATCCCTGGAGCCTATCAAGTTGATAATAAATTAAATCCTCTAATTAAAAAGGCCGACTCAATTGTAAATTTAATTAGGGATACTAATCCAACAAAAAATACTAATAATTGAGAAGTATATAAAAATTAGCCGCTCAAAAATTAAAAGCTTACGTTATTTATGGATCATTTTATAAAAGCGAATATAATCAACTTGCATGGTAGCCGGGCATAAATTAGCATCTACCCCTTGCAAACCGCCCCATGATCCTCCGATGGCAAGGTTAATCAAGGCATGAAATTTTTGATCAAAAGGCCATTGATCTGATCCTGTTCCGGGGTTTACAAAAATAAAAATGGCAACATCGTCATAATATCCTCTAATCGCATAAGGTGTCCAATCAACCCTGTATTTGTGAAATGCAGAAGTATCTGAAGGAATATTTGTTGTTTCGGTATGACTATTGGCTCCATTATTTACTGAATTATGAACTGAAAAGTGCACATTTAACGGATCGTAGCCAACTTGCTCCATGATGTCAACCTCGCCTGATGCTGGCCAGTTTCCGTAAACCCAATCATTAGGAAGCATCCAAATTGCAGGCCATGTACCTTTTCCAGGAGGAAGCTTTGCGCTTGCCTCAATACGGCCATATAACAGAAACCCCTTATTTTTGGATACCATACGGGCAGAAGTATAGTTCAAATTACCTTGCGATTGTTTTAGGGCCGTAACATGCAGCACCCCATTGCTTACATTGGCATTAGCCAGTGAATTGGTATAATATTCCAGTTCCTGGTTGCCCCACCCCCCACCGCCAAGATCATAACCCCATTTTGATGTATCAGGCGTACCGTTGTAATCGAACTCATCCGAAAAAACAGGGGTACTTTCAAAAGTCCAACCGGAATCTACCGGCGAGGGTCGGTCTTTTTGCACAAATGGCGTTGGTACAGGTGTATTACTTTTTGAGCAGGAAAAAATAAAAAGAACAACAAAACCAAAAACAGTAAATAAAAAAATATTTTTCATAAGGAAATTGTACTTGGTTTTCAAATATATAACAAAAATTTAATCGTTTTTAAATTTAATCCCGATTGATTGAAAGCTATGAGTACATATTACTTATTTGTTTAGTTTACAAAATATTAATTAGTTTAATGAAAGACTCAACTTAGTTTATAGACTTGTATATCAACTTACTACACAAATAATATCAAAATAAATAAATAAGCCACAAAGCTGAACAAAAATACCAGCAAATAACTGATGGACATGCCTACCATTTTAAATATGGTTCGATACCATTTTCTGTTATAGAATACCTTTAACGATTTATAAATATAAATGATGATGTATAAGAAAATAGCCATACTTATGATATTTTCAACCATCAACCATGATTTTGGCAAAAGAAAACGAATTAATACATTAAGGGTTAATATGAGGTAAATAAAGGAAGTTAAATGGAAGGAATAAATCAAATGCTCCACATAATAGCGCTTATTTTTTCTAAAAGTTATGCTTAATATAAGTGCAAAAAACGGTAAAATCAAAAACATGAATTTTGGAAAGTTATGATTGAGCGTTTCATTGATTACTTCATTAATATTTATTTTATCGTTATATAATTGGATGGCTTTTATGGTTACATACCTAGTTATCCACATATCTTTTTCTATTTCGGGCAACTTATTTTGTTGTTCCAAATATTGGTGGTAATTGGTGGTAGGGATAGTGGGGATAAGGTTTAATCCATTGTTTGTCTCCAATTTAACCTGGTGAAAGGAAGTATCCTTAACCAATATATTTTTTAATAATTTATAGCCGTAATTGTGGTATAGCGTGTTTATGGCCGTCTGCCTTAATTTTTTTGTTTTAAAATGGATGGTATCTTTGTTTATTTGAGTTACCTGTTCATTTATTTGCGCAATTGTATCAGGCTTTACTTCGGCTTTTATCGGGCTTTTGGGGTATTGGGCGGCTAGTAAAAAATAAACAACGCTAATAAAAATATACATCTTCACCGGATGCAAATAACTCGCACGTCGACCGTTCAAATATTCAATGGTTAAAAAGCCGGGTTTGAGTAATAGCGGTTTTAAGGTACCAAAAAACTGATGGTCGAAATGAAAATAATCACTGATGGCATGGTTCATCATATGCCCGAAGCTTTCTTTTACCTCCAAATTCTCCTGACCACAATTTTGGCAAAATTTACCTACCAGCGTAGTTCCGCAGTTTAAACAATTATTTTCTATCCGATGATGCTTCTTCATTTAAATAAGCTTTAATAACATTGCAAATTAAGCAGCCATTTTGATAAAAGAGATATTTTGAATAAATTTTGATGCTTTACTGAAAAACCCTATAAAAATCATCTATTTCTGACCAAAAAAAATAAAAATGGTATAAAACAAAAAAGCCGAAAAGGTAACTATCATTACCCATTCGGCTTTAAAAATATTCCTTTTAAATTATAAGGTAGAGAAACCGCCGTCTAAAACTAAATCGGCACCTACCATAAATTCCGAATCGTTAGAGGCTAGGTATAAAAATCCTTTAGCCATTTCTTCTGCCGTGCCTAGGCGTTTTATAGGGGTAATATCGGCCATATAGTCTTTCATGCCTTCAATTTGTTCCGCGCTGGCTCCACTTCTGCCAAAAATTGGGGTCTCAATTGGGCCAGGAGATAATACATTCACCCTTATTTTCCTGTCTAATAATTCAGCCGAAAAGCCTCTTGCTAATGAGCGCACCGCGGCTTTAGTAGCCGCGTAAGCCGATGCTGTTGCCATGCCTTTAGTGCTCACACCCGATGAGGTAATGATGATAGAAGCCCCGTCATTCAAATAAGGCAATGCTTTTTGAACGCTAAAAAAGGCTCCCTTAAAGTTAATATCGCTGGTTTGGTCGAACATTTCTTCGGTAAAATCGGCCAATGGGGCCGCTATAAACACACCCGCGTTTACCACCAACACATCAATTTTACCAAATTTGCTGTGTACTTGCTCGTATAGGGCATCAATTTCTTTTAGGTTGGCGGTATCACTTACCACACCCAAAGTATCGTGACCAATTTCGGCAACTGCAGTTGCTAATGTATCCTGATTGCGACCTGTGATTGTTAATTTGGCACCTTCTTGCGCGAATAATTTGGCAGTAGCCAAACCGATGCCGCTATTACCACCGGTAATAACCGCTACTTTGTTGTCTAATTTTTTCATTTTTAAGCTTTATCGATTTTTAATTTTTTTAATGCAATCATCAGCAATAATTTATTTTGCTGTTGCAATGTTACTATTAAAATCAATCGATTTATCGAAGAAATTCGATAAATAGGCGAATTTGATAAACTTATGACTTAAAATGATTCAAGTAAGCAATATAGGCCGATAGGACTTCCTGGTTAATAACATATTTTACATTACGTCCATCTTTTTCGGCTATCAAGAGTTCGGCTTCTACCAGCTGACTGATATGATGGGATATGGTGGATTGAGCCAGGTTTATACATTCAATTATCGAAACACATTTTACCCATTCCTTGTCCTTATTCACCAAATCCATAATCTGGAGACGATATGGGTCGGCTAGGGCCTTTGATATTTTTTCGACTTGTTTAGCGGTTAAAACTATATTCATTAGGGCAAAGATACTGATAATGTAGTTTTTACCTGTTGTAAGTAGAAAATAAAACTTACTGTTAAATTGAACCTAAGCCAATTAGAAAACAATTATATAAACTATTTAATGTTTAAGTTGAGCAAAATAAATCGATATAGTATTGTTAAAGATAAATCAACTTAGTAAAGCAAATGAGGGAATAAACCTAATAATATAATCAGAAAGCCTAATAATGAAGCTAAAATGAGTAAGTTTTGCGATATTTTGTTGCTAACTACTACCACATCGCTCTTTTTTATAAATAAACTCCACGGAATTTTGATATAGTAAAACAGGGAAACAACTGTGGTGATGGCACCTGTTATGAGCAATAATAACATCCAAATGTTATGCCCATGGGTATATACACCATAAACGGAAGAGAACACAAACAGCTTGCCCGTAAAGCCCGCCGTGATTGGTAGCCCGGCCAATGAGATCAGCATAATTACAAAACAGATGGATGCCAAAGGGTATTTGCTGCCTAGTCCTTTATAGCCATCCAATGTAGTAACTTCCGCATTGTTGGCAAAGTAGGAAGCAAGCATTAATGAACCTATACTAGCTATACCATATACCGCCAAGTAAAATATCAAGGCTGAAATGCCTGATTCGTTATAGGTTACCAAGGCCATAATGGCAAACCCTGTATGACCAATACTGGAATAAGCCAACATCCTTTTCACATTGGTTTGCATAATAGCAGCGAAATTACCTGCAATCATGGTGAGGATAGCAACTATTGAAAAGCAAAGCTGGAAATCAAAGCCTTTCCATTTGGCGAAGAAGATATAGGGCGTTAAAAAGTTGATTAATAGGGCGAAGCCTGCAATTTTTGGCAGGGTTGATAGCCATGCGGTTACCGGAGTTGGGGCACCTTCATACACATCGGGTACCCAAAAATGTACGGGTACAAAGGATAGTTTAAAACCTATACCCACCAATACCAACAGCAAGCCAAAGCTTGAACCCAATGGGTCGACCTTGTTAAGGTTGTTGATAAAATCGGGTGAGAAGAAATTAAGGTTGCCTGTAAAGGCGTATAAAAGCGATATGCCAAATAACATGATGGCCGAACTTGCCGCGCCAAAAAGCACATATTTTAAGCCTGCCTCGGTACCGAACAAGCCTTCGGTATTATAGGCAACCATTAAGTAGGATGCGATGGAAACTAATTCGATCCCTATATAAATTGATACCATGCTGGTGCCCATTACCATTAAATGTAGGCCAAAAACCGAACTAATTATTATGGTATAAAAATCAGAAAGGCCTTTTTTATGCGCGGCCAGCTTATTATCCCATTGCGAATACACAATTAAAATGAAGGCCAGGAGATCAATCACTAGCTTAAATTTCACCTCGGGTTGGGTAAGTATGAGCATTTGATTGAAGATAAAATGCCCCTTCGCGCCATCATTAAGTAGTAATAATATAAATTGACTTTTGTCCATATACGCTACCAGCAGGATACCCAAGATAGCAATAACGCGACTTGGCTTCCATGTATCGGTATCGAACAAAAAATCGGTAATGATGATAACCAAAAACAAAGCAACAAGGTAAATTTCGGGACGGAAATATGGCAAACTTGCCATTATATCTGATAAGTAGCCTGATGTTGATGGTAGCTGATGGTGCATTTTACTTTAAATAATTAATATTTGAGTTGGTAAATAAACAATTAGTAGTATTTAAAAACCAAGGCATTTAAACACAATTATAGTGGTTAACTATAAAATTTGGGGTGAAAATAGCAAAAATTGTTAATTTAAATAGGCAAGCGAATTAACAACCAGATGCCTAGTCGATGGCAATGATAAATCAGGTTTATTTTTTTGCCTTATTGCCTTGCACAATAACAAACACATCTTCGTTATCGCGTTTCATTAAATAACGTTCGCGGGCAAATTTTTCAAGGCGTTGGGGGTTGGTGGTTAGTTCGTCAAGGTCTTTGCGTACCTTTTCGGTTTCTTTTTTATAAAAATCGCGTTCTTGCTTTAACTTAATAACCTGTTTGCGGTATTGGTTTTGTGAAAATAAATCGTTTTTGTCAAAAAATATCATCCACACAATAAAGGCAAATGATATTAAAAAATATTTGTTTTTAAATAAATCAAGTAGCCGTTTCATAACATAGATTTTGTAAGGTCAAATTTATAGCATAATAACAAGCTCCACCAACTAACTTTTAAACATATTAACATTGACGGATCTTATCTTATTTTATAAATCAAATTACAATTTATTGCTTATACCTTTAGCTGCGCTTAGCTTCACGCTGACCGCCACCTGGCCTGCCGCTCATGTTTCCGTACGCGCTTTTTGGCTTGTCTTTGCTACCAAAGCCCCTGCCCCTTTTTTGCGCGCCACCCCTACCCTTAGCTGCCGGCTTCGCGCCTTCCACCATTTTAGTAGTTAGGTTTTGAATGCTCATTGGGTATGGATGCCCTTCTTCTACAGGTATTTGCTTGGCAATTAGCTTATGAATATCTTTCAAAAATTCAATTTCTTCCTGATCGCAAAAAGATAAGGCGATGCCGCTTGCCCCTGCCCTGCCGGTACGCCCAATACGGTGTACATAAGTTTCGGGAATGTTTGGCAATTCGTAGTTAATCACGTGGGTCAGTTCATCAATATCAATACCGCGCGCGGCAATATCGGTAGCTATTAAAACACGGGT
The DNA here is from genome assembly GCA_903891475.1 of uncultured Mucilaginibacter sp. GTDB lineage: Bacteria > Bacteroidota > Bacteroidia > Sphingobacteriales > Sphingobacteriaceae > Mucilaginibacter. The sequence goes on along the minus strand of CAITEP010000020.1, from coordinate 248,997 downwards.
GGTACGGTTTTTAAAATTAGTCAGCGCCCTTTGCCGCGCGTTTTGCGATTTATTACCATGTATGGCCTCGGCAGTAATGCCAACTTTTATCAGGTCCTTTACTACCTTATCGGCACCGTGTTTGGTACGGGTAAATACCAATGCGGTTTTAATGTTTTTATCCTTTAGGAGATGTATGAGCAATGCCTTCTTGTCGTTTTTTTCAACGTAATAAAGCGATTGTTGGATGGTATCGGCTGTGGATGAAACAGGGGTAACCTCCACCTTTTCGGGTTTGGTTAAAATGGTATTGGCCAATTGCTGAATTTCGTTTGGCATGGTAGCCGAAAAAAACAAGGTTTGGCGCTTCGCCGGAACTTTAGCGATAATTTTTTTAACATCGTGCACAAAGCCCATATCCAGCATGCGGTCGGCTTCATCTAAAACCAGCATCCTGATATGATCCAGGTGTACAAAACGCTGGTTCATTAAATCGAGTAATCTGCCAGGAGTTGCCACCAAAATATCCACACCACGGCGCAGGGCATCCACCTGCGGGTTTTGCGAAACGCCGCCAAAAATTACCAAATGCTTTAAGCCAGTATGCCTGCCATAGGCTGCAAAACTCTCGTCAATTTGTATGGCCAGCTCGCGGGTTGGGGTTAATATGAGGGCCTTTATGGTTTTCTGTTCTTTATGTTGCAGCCTATCTTGGTACAATAACTGTAAAATGGGGATGGCAAAGGCAGCGGTTTTACCGGTACCTGTTTGCGCGCAACCCAATAAATCTTTATTTTGAAGTATAATGGGGATGGCTTGTTCTTGTATTGGGGTAGGACTGGTATAGCCCTCGGTTTTTAGTGCCCTTAAAATGGGTTCAATTAATTTTAAATCTTGAAATAACATGTAATGTTTTTAAATATGTGCTAACGCGATTGCATAAGCGGATCTGAAGAGTCGTCGGATAAATCAAAACCGTAAGCTAACGGGTATTCTGTGCAAAGGTACGGTTTTTTATTAGGATTTATTTACCTAAAAAACAGGATCTTATAAAGCAGGCAGCAAAATCAACTTTCCAGATTTTGCTTAGCTTTCCTATCTTTCAAATAAGAATGGATTAAAATAGTAAACATTCCTCCCATAATCGCCATATCGGCAATGTTAAATACACCTGTTTGCAGAAAGCCTAATTTAAGAAATAGGAAGTCAGTTACAGAATTATAGAGCATTCTATCATAAAGGTTGCCTAAGCCGCCACCTAACACTAAAGCTATGCCATAGATATTTGCCTTATCAATACTTTTAGCCAATAAAACAAATGCTAAACCAAAAAGCATTACCAATAAGGGTACAATATTCAGTATAATTACCTTTACCGGCCCTTTTAAGGTATCGCCGAGACTTAAAAAGGCGCCTGTATTTTGAACTCTTTCGATAGTTAATAGGTTAAATACGAATTTATATTGAGATAATGGAGATAATTGATGGCGGATATAATGTTTAGAAGCCTGATCGAGCCCGATAATTACAATTAATAAAAGTGTAACCAGGACGATTCGTTTTAATAAAAAAGGTTTTATTTCTTCAGTTTTTAGATTAAACGGGGCAAATAAGGATTTCAGATCCATTTTTAGTGTTTATTTTGACAAATTTATTAAAAATTAAAAAAGCCGACCATAAAGTCAGCTTTCTTAATGTGATATAATTTATTAACAATTATAAGCTACAAATAAGATAAACTATTTACGGCTTGCAAAATATTTAAAGTTTTTGCCGATAAATTTAGCATTCTCTCCAAGTTCTTCCTCAATACGTAGCAATTGGTTGTATTTAGCCATCCTGTCTGAACGTGATAATGAACCAGTTTTAATCTGACCGCAATTTAAGGCAACTGCTAAATCAGCAATGGTTGAATCTTCAGTCTCACCTGAGCGGTGACTCATCACTGAGGTATATCCATTGGTTTGCGCTAAAGTAACCGCGTTAATAGTCTCGGTTAATGAACCAATTTGGTTTACCTTTACCAATATTGAATTGGCGGTATGCGCGTCAATACCTTGTTGTAAGCGTTTGGTATTGGTTACAAATAAATCATCGCCTACTAACTGTACATTTTTACCAATACGGTCGGTCAATAATTTCCAGCCATCCCAATCATCCTCAGCCATACCATCTTCGATAGATATTACCGGATATTTTTCGGTCAACTGCGCTAAATATTCGGCTTGTTCGGCACTGGTACGTATGGCACCTTTTTCACCTTCAAACTTGGTATAATCGTATTTACCGTTTACATAAAACTCAGATGCCGCGCAATCAAAAGCCAAGCAAATATCAACACCTGGTTTGTAACCCGCTTTTTCAATCGCTTTCAATATCGTTTCAACACCATCTTCGGTACCCTCAAAAGTTGGCGCAAAACCACCTTCGTCGCCAACCGCGGTTGAAAGCCCCCTATCATGTAAAATTTTCTTCAGGTTATGGAACACTTCGGCACCCCAACGCAAAGCTTCTGAGAAAGAAGGCGCGCCAACAGGCATAATCATGAACTCTTGGAAAGCGATAGGCGCGTCAGAGTGCGAACCACCGTTTACAATGTTCATCATCGGGATAGGCAGGGTGTTGGCATTTACACCACCAATATAGCGGTATAAAGGTTGGCGACTTTCCTGCGCGGCTGCCTTAGCTACCGCTAATGAAACACCTAATATGGCATTGGCACCTAATTTACCTTTGTTTTCGGTACCGTCCAATTCAATCATTAAATGGTCGATCCCATTTTGATCGAAAACGTCAACACCTATTAATTCTTTGGCAATTATGTCGTTTACATTGTCAACGGCCTTTAAAACGCCTTTGCCCATGTATTTTGATTTATCATTATCACGAAGTTCAACGGCTTCATGCGCGCCAGTTGAAGCGCCTGAAGGTACTGCGGCACGACCTAAAGCACCATTCTCTGTTAAAACATCTACTTCCACAGTAGGGTTGCCACGCGAATCAAGTATTTGGCGGGCATGTACATCTATTATTAAGCTCATTTAAAAGAATTTACTGGTTTATATACTTAGTGTAAGTTTTACACTTTATACTTTTACACTCCAAATATACAAATTCCGTTAAATTTTGTATAAAATAGTTGAATATTAACGTTAACTTAACATGAAATAAGGCTTTTTAGGTCTACAAATGTTAATGTGCTAAGATTATTTTGTTTGCAATAATCAAACAGTGTTTAAGGTTACCAGATAATCCCATGCTTTCTGTCTCGAAGTTTAATAAAAGAGAGGCAATTGTTTGTATACTTGCTCCAGATTTCTTAAGCTGAAAAATCGGTGAAACATAGCTTTGGTATTCATCTCTTTGATTATAACTATTTACCCCAATAGGATCCCAATCGTACCAGAGAATATCATCAATTTTTTGATATATCAAAAAATCCTGTGCAGCAATTAAATTATTAACAAACTTCTTGTTAATATCAAAAATAAAAATAGCTTTTTCTACCTCTCCTAATAGTCTATCATCATTAAAAAAGAGTGCGGTATTTACAGCCAATTTTGGAATATACCAACCATTATCCTTCTCGAAAACATCCAAAGATAAAGCAGAGTTAAAGGTTACTTTTGCAACCATTTCTGCCAAAGATAAGTACGTTTCTGGTTGAAAACTTTTATTTCTCAACATAAAACGTTTTATTTTACTAAATTGCTCATTTGCATCTTTCCATTTTTGGTTATTATGGATTATTGGAAAAATGTCTTTAATTTCAGGGGGAATATTTTCTATATGATGGTCAAAACGAGATAATATTAATCCACCCCAGAATGGTCTGATTCTTATAGGTATATTTTCAAATATTTCTTTGCCAGTCTCCATATTATTGGCAATATCATTCGTTTCCAAATTCAGTTTTTAAAATTGACTTTTTAATCAAAACAACCTATTCCCACTTAAAGGTTTTAACGGCTACCGCGTAAACAATTACAAACCAAATGCCTAATACCAATAAGTCTTTGGTAACATCACCAAGACCGGCACCTTCAAACGCCACATCGCGCATGGCTTTGTTAAGGTATGTAAGTGGTAATATATTGCTTAATGATTGTAACCATGTAGGGAATGCGGTGGTGGCAAAAAAAGTACCTGATAGCAAAAACTGGGGCATTGTAATAATGTTTGACAATGGCGGCACCGTGCTTTCGTTTTTGGCAACGCCCGATATGATGAAACCAAAACCCATAAATACAATTAAACCAATGGCAGCCAAAATAAGCATGTTAATAACGGTTACCGCTCCATGTATCAAGGTGAACCCGAAGGCAAAATGACCAACCAATATAATAAATAAGGCACCAATCCACGAGAATACCAAGCGTGCCAGGGCCTCGCCCAAAACAATGCTGTATTTTTTTACCGGGGTGGCAAAAAAGCGTTTTACTACCAAAGTTAAACGCAGGCTTAAAAACACAAAAGCGGTACCAAATACACCACTGCTTAGTAATGAAAAGCCAAGCATGCCGGGTAGTAAAAAGTCGATGTATTTGTATTCGCGGCCTTGAATAGTTGTTTCCTTAATATCGGCAACCGCCATAGGTTGGTTACCACCCTGACTATTTAGTTGATAGAAGACACTATTTAAAAGCGATTTTAAAATGGCATCTTTTTGCATGGATGCGCTGGTATATTTTATATGGAGGGAGTAAAGTGGCCTTCCATTATTTTTTTGGATGTTGATAATGGCGTCAATATTGCCTTTCGAGAGGTTTTTTTCCATCTCAACAGTTGATTGGCTTTTTATCAGGTGGACAACCTTTGTATTTTGTAGTATTTTATATACAGGGCCAGTAGTATCGCAAGTTTTAGCTACCCCAACATCAACCGTCACCGCGCTTCCGCCAACATTGGCAAAAACTACGATAAAAATGAGCGGAAAAGCCAAACTAAATACAACTGCCGAGGGGCTGCGGATGATAGAACGAAAGCTTGCCGCCGCTATGGCTAAAGTTGCACGGGTATTACTATATTTTTTCATTTTATGTTGATTCTTTTGTCTAATCAAACCTGTTCTATCTCGATAAAATCGGGAGAGTAGGTTCTGAATGCATGGCTATTTATATTTTTGAACTAACCTTTTATTTTATCTGAAGCCATTTAATGCCCCATATTACCATTATTGTATTTTAAGAATATTTAATTATAAAAACCGAATCTAGACCCTCTCTCCCGATAGCTATCGGGATTAAGAGAGCAGGGTGAGGCCTTACCCTTCACGCCACTCTTTGCCGGTCAGATTTATAAACACATCTTCCAAATTGGCTAGTTTTACTTGTTTTTTGCGTTCAAAGCCGCTTGCTACCAATTGGTCGATAAAGCTGTTTGGCGTATCAATACCTATTATATGCCCGCCATCAACAAATGCAACCCTATCACAAAGCTCTTCGGCTTCATCCATGTAATGGGTGGTAATAACTACGGTAGTGCCTTGATCGCGTATTTCACGGATTAAATCCCATAAGTTTCGCCTTGCTTGCGGATCGAGCCCGGTGGTGGGTTCGTCCAGAAAAATGATCCGAGGATTATTTATTAAAGTGGTAGCTATAGAGAAACGCTGTTTTTGTCCGCCTGATAGGTCCTTGTATTTAGCTTTAGCCTTATCGGTCAATGCCACCTTATCCAACATTTCGGTTGCAGATTTTTCAATGCCATATAAACCACAAAAAAGTTTAATCAACTCCGATAGGTTTAGATTAGGATAATAACCGGCCGCTTGAAGTTGCACGCCGATACGCTGTTTAATTTTATCGGCATCATGGTCTATCGAAAAGCCATCCACCATTACCTCGCCGGAGGTTTTTTCTCTTAGGGTTTCAATAATCTCGAGGGTGGTGGTTTTGCCGGCACCATTAGGGCCAAGTAGTCCAAATATTTCGCCATCATAAACTTCAAAACTGATACCTTTCACAGCCTCAAAGCTGCCATAGTTTTTTACCAGATTTTTAACAGTAATAATAGGTTGTTTCAGCATTTTATTTTGAATAGTATCTTTGAATTCCCATAAGGGTACGCTTTAGCAATTTGGCGTTAAAATTACGGTTTTTTTAGGCTTTTGTCGCAATAAAAAAGCCAGCCTTATTTAATAAGGTGGCCTATAGTATGGATAATGGTTTGTACATAATGTGCCACTTGTACAGCCACATTAATGATTTGAATAAGTAAATTATGTAACATATCGCGTTGATTTATAGACCAAAATTGCATTGAAATGATAAAAACAGGTACTATATTTAGGCGAAATGAGGCAAATTATCGGTAAACGAGGGAGAAAGCTCGCCGATTTATTTAGTGATTGATTGAATTATTGATTTATTGAATTGTTAAATTGTTTTATTGTTGAATTGTTATGTAGTTGATTTATTGAATTGTTAAATTGTTTTATTATTGATTGCGCGGTATCGATACCCTCAAAATCTAAAAATATTGATTCACTTTTATGTTGGAAGAAAAAGAAAATAGTTTTTATGCCAAGGATAGGGCTACTTGGCGGACTTGGTTAGAGGAGCATCATGATAGCGAAAAAAGCGTTTGGCTCATTATTTATCATAAAGACGCGGGGATGCCCAGTGTGTATTATCCCGAAGCGGTAGAAGAAGCCTTGTGTTTTGGTTGGATTGACAGTAAGCCTAACAAACGCGATGATAAAAGCTATTACCAATTTTTTGCCAAGCGAAACCCAAAAAGCAATTGGAGCAAAATAAATAAACAAAAGATTACTTATTTAACAGAGGCTGGCTTAATGGCACCCGCTGGTTTACAAATGATTGAAATAGCCAAACAAAACGGAACATGGACCGCTTTGGATGAAGTTGATAATCGTATTATCCCAAATGATTTACAAATGGCTTTGAATGAAAATCCAGAGGCCTTGAAAAATTTTGCGGCCTTTCCACCTTCCTCTCATAAAATAATATTGGAGTGGATAAATAATGCGAAACAGGTATCAACTCGCCAAAAACGAATAGAAGAAACGGTTAACTTAGCCGCCCAAAACCTGAAAGCTAACCATTATAGGCAATGAAAATAGTTTTACAAAAAAACTACATGAATATAAGCTTTAATTTTGGCGCAACAAATTTAAACACTTAATTTTATTTTTAATTAGCTGAAGTAAAATCAAACAATTATTGTAATGAATATACTGCTTTTAGGTGCCACTGGTAGGGTTGGCGAAGCCATCATGAAAATTGTTTTACAAAAGGGTTTAAAACTGACTATCCTTGTACGAAATAAAAACAAAATAACATTGAGTGATGCTAATTTAACAGTAGTTGAAGGCGATGTATATAACCATGCCTTATTAAAAAATTTATCAGAAAATAATTTTGATGTGCTAATAAACGTAGTTGGTGCAAATCCATTAAAGCCTTCAACCTTGGTTGCTGACACTGCTAAGGTTGTTGTTGAAATTTTCGACCAAAAGCCTATGCGATATTTGGCTATAACCGGCATAGCGCAAATGGAAAAATCTTTCTTCGGTAAAATAAGCATAGGTATATTAAAACTAACGCCTGTAAAACATGCCATAAACGATCATCAGAATGCCTACAATACCATTATAGAATCTAACTTAAATTATAGTTTAGTGGCTTGCCCTTATATAGTTGATGGTGAAACTAAAGGAACATTCAAAAAGAAACCTATATTTAGTGGTGGTTTTAAAACCATACACCCCGGCGATGTTGCCATAGCCATTACCGACGAGCTTAATAGTAATAATTCAAATACCATTACCGGAATTTGGTATTAGTCCTGAAATTTCATAGGTGTTTTAAAACTATTAGCTTTTATTTTTCGTATATTATTTGTTGTTTATGCTATGACAACCTTGTACCCTATTTAATATTTAATAAGATGAATTACAATCCATTAACCAAAGAAGAAGAATACGTAATAAGATTTAAAGGCACTGAACGCCCTTTTAGTGGCGAATACAACGATAACAAAGCCAAGGGGCTCTACATTTGTAAAAGATGCGACGCGCCATTATATACATCCAAAGATAAATTTGAATCGATGTGCGGGTGGCCGAGCTTTGACGCCGAAATACCCGGAGCCGTAACCAGGGTACCTGATGCCGATGGCCGGAGAACCGAAATTGTTTGCGCTAATTGCGGTGGGCATTTAGGTCATGTTTTTGAGGGAGAATACTTAACGCCTAAAAACGTACGCCATTGTGTAAATTCCATCTCTATGAAGTTTATTGAAAATAAGGAATAAATAATCGAGCTTTTTTCTTCACCATGGTTTCAAAGGTGTTAATTATCCTAGCTGGGTTTTACCACCTTTGCTTTTTAAAATAGGATTTAAGGCTGACAAACCAATTTTAACCTACCAAAAGCATGTTATTTACAATAAAAACATAGCTAAAGAGTTGTAATTCAACGTTACCCAAAGCATCAGCCAATTGTAATATCATCCCAAAAAATTAAATTGTTTATAACTTATAGGTGATGTTAAAAACTAAAACTAACATCATAAAGATGTAGCCCCTATATTTGAACTATAAGTTTTATAAAGCTTTTGCTACTACCTCTAATCTACCGAGGTAAGCTAAACGGGCCATTGTAAAACACAAGGTACGTAAATTATAAAGCAGACTGATAATTACCTAATAGGGTTAAAAATAACCCAAATGGAATTCTTATCGGCTTTTGTACGGCTAACAACTTATAAATGTTTGGGTATTCGAAAAATTGTTAACAACAAATTTTACATGAACGAGGAAACAGAATTATTACTAAGAGAGAACAAGGATCGCTTTGTTATTTTACCCATTAAGTACCCTGCTATTTGGGAGATGTATAAAAAATGCGAAGCCAGCTTTTGGACAGCCGAAGAAATTGACCTAAGCGACGACATGAAGCATTGGGAAAAAATGAACGATGGGGAGCGTCATTTCATTTCGCATGTGTTGGCTTTCTTCGCGGCTAGTGATGGTATTGTGAACGAAAACCTGGCCGTAAATTTCATGAGCGAAGTGCAACTGCCCGAAGCACGCTGTTTTTATGGTTTCCAAATTATGATGGAGAATATCCACTCCGAAACTTATGCTTTATTAATTGATACCTATATAAAAGACCCTGCCGAGAAAGACCGCCTTTTCCATGCCATTGAAACAGTACCGTGCGTAGGTAAAAAAGCGGAATGGGCTCTGCGTTGGATTAACAACGGCAGCTTTGCCGAACGCCTGATTGCTTTTGCCGCTGTTGAAGGCATATTCTTTTCAGGTAGTTTCTGCTCTATTTTTTGGCTGAAGAAAAGAGGCTTAATGCCTGGCCTCACCTTCAGCAATGAATTGATAAGTCGGGATGAAGGTATGCATTGCGAATTTGCTTGCCTGCTTTACAAAATGTTGGACAATAAGCTATCAAAAGAAGCGGCCACATCCATCATTACCGATGCGGTAGAAATTGAAAAAGAATTTATTACCGAGGCTCTGCCGGTTAACCTGATTGGCATGAACGCCAAACTGATGAGCCAATATATTGAATTTGTAGCCGATAGGTGGTTGGGCGAACTGGGCTACGATAAGGTTTATGGAGCTAGCAATCCATTCGATTTTATGGAAATGATATCATTGCAAGGTAAAACCAACTTTTTCGAGAAACGTGTAGGCGACTACCAAAAAAGCGGTGTATTAAACAGTCAGGAAAGCAAGGCGTTTTCACTAGATGAAGATTTTTAGATAGTGAGTAGACAGTTGTCAATGGTGAGTTTTTAATGAATAAAGTATATGTTTTTAAATCTTGGACATACGAAACTAGAGGCATATACAATAGCCAGACAATTTGTTAAAGAATGCTATAAAGTTGTGTTAACATTTCCTTCAGAAGAAAGGTTTATACTATCACAACAAATAAAAAGAGCCTCTTTATCTGTGTATTTAAACATTGCGGAGGGGAGTTCAAGAAAATCGGAAGCAGAAAGAAATAGATACTATGAAATTGCTCGTGGTTCGGTAATTGAAGTTGATGCGGCATTAGATGTCGCGATGGATTTAAATTATTGTACCCCTGAGAGTTTAGAATTACTTGGAGAAATACTGATAAAGTGTTTCAAATATTTAAGCGGATTAATTAATTATAATATAAAGGAAAGGTAAGTTATAGTATGACAAAACATAACTCACTATTCACCACTCACTACTCAAATTAAACACACATGTTCGTAATCAAAAGAGATGGAAAAAAGGAATCGGTAAAATTCGACAAAATTACCGCGAGGATTGAAAAGCTATGCTATGGTCTGAATCCGGCTTTGGTTGATCCGATTGATGTTGCTAAAAAAGTAATTGAAGGTTTGTTTGACGGGGTAACCACCTCCGAACTGGATAATTTGGCTGCTGAAACCGCCGCCTCCTTAACCACCAAACACCCTGACTATGCTTTATTGGCTTCGCGTATAGCCGTATCAAACTTGCATAAAAACACCATCAAGTCTTTTAGTGAAACTATGCGTTTATTACATGGATATGTGGATCCCAAAACACGTAAAAACGCTTCCTTGATTGCCGATGATGTTTGGGAAATTATTGAAAAGAACGCAGAGCTGTTGGATAGCACCATTATATACGACCGCGACTTTGGCTTTGACTATTTTGGTTTTAAAACACTCGAAAAATCGTACCTGTTAAAATTAGACGGTAAAATAGCCGAGCGTCCGCAACACTTGTTTATGCGGGTATCAATAGGCATCCATAAAGAAGATATTGACAGTGCCATTAAAACATACAACTTAATGAGCGAGCGTTGGTTTACCCATGCTACCCCAACCTTATTTAATGCGGGTACACCAAAGCCGCAAATGTCGTCATGCTTTTTGTTGACTATGAAGGATGATAGCATTGATGGTATTTATGATACTTTAAAGCAAACCGCCAAAATTTCGCAAAGCGCGGGTGGTATTGGTTTAAGTATACACAATGTAAGGGCAACAGGCTCATACATCAGCGGAACTAACGGCACCAGTAACGGTATTATACCAATGTTGCGTGTGTTTAATGATACCGCCAGGTATGTTGATCAAGGTGGTGGCAAGCGTAAAGGGGCCTTCGCTATTTATTTGGAGCCTTGGCATGCCGATATTTTTGAATTTTTGGATCTGCGCAAAAACCATGGCAAGGAAGAAATGCGCGCTCGCGATTTATTCTATGCCCTTTGGGTATCCGATTTGTTTATGCAACGGGTAGAAGCCAATGAGGACTGGAGTCTGTTCTGTCCGCACGAGGCACCAGGCTTAGCCGATTGCTGGGGTAAAGAGTTTGAAGCCCTATATACCCAATATGAGCGCGAAGGCAGGGCACGCAAGGTAATTAAAGCACAGGAATTATGGTTTGCAGTTTTGGATGCTCAGGTAGAAACCGGTACTCCTTACTTGTTATATAAGGATGCGGCCAATGGAAAATCGAACCAACAAAATTTGGGTACCATAAAAAGCTCTAACCTTTGTACCGAAATTATTGAGTATACCTCTGCGGATGAAATAGCGGTTTGTAACCTTGCATCCTTAGCTTTACCAAGATACATCAGAGATGGAATATTCGACCATGATAAATTGTACGAAGTAACCTATCAGGCTACTTTAAACTTGAATAAGATTATTGATAATAATTATTATCCGGTAAAAGAGGCCGAATATTCAAACTTAAGGCATCGCCCCATAGGTTTAGGTGTGCAAGGTTTGGCCGATGCCTTTATCCAGTTGCGTTTGCCTTTTGAAAGTGACGAGGCTAAACAATTGAATATCGACATTTTCGAAACCATCTACTTCGCTTCAATGACGGCCTCTAAAGATTTGGCCATTAAAGAAGGCGCTTACGAAACCTTTAAAGGTTCGCCATTATCAAAAGGACAATTCCAGTTCGATTTATGGGGTGTAAAACCAACAAGTGGACGGTGGGATTGGGAAAACCTGCGTTTAGATGTGATGAACCATGGTGTACGTAACTCTTTATTGGTTGCTCCTATGCCAACTGCCTCTACCTCGCAAATTTTGGGTAATAACGAGTGTTTTGAACCCTATACCAGCAATATTTATACCCGTAGGGTATTAAGCGGTGAGTTTATCATCGTAAATAAATACCTACTGCGCGATTTGGTGAACCGTGGTTTGTGGGATAATAACATGAAAGACAAGATTATTACCGCCAACGGCTCGATACAAGATATAGCGGAAATACCTCAAGAAATTAAGGACCTATACAAAACCGTTTGGGAAATTAAGATGCGGAACATCATTGATATGGCAGCCGATAGGGGCGCGTATATTTGCCAGTCGCAATCATTAAACTTGTTTATCAATTCGCCAAACGCCTCAAAATTGACCTCCATGCACTTTTATGCCTGGAAAAAGGGACTTAAAACGGGCATGTACTATTTACGTACCCAAGCGGCATCGCAGGCGGTTAAGTTTACGGTTGAAAACCAAGGTGGTAAAAACATGGAGCCGGTGATACCAGAAGTGGTAGATCAAATTACTGATGAAATACCTGCCGGACCAAGTTGCTCGATGGAGGAAGGTTGCGTAACCTGCTCGGCATAACCACAGCTTAAATTCATTATACAATGGCCTGAATTTTTGATTTTCAAAATTCAGGCTTTTTTGTTTTTGGGTGGAAGAGAAGGGTGATAATTTAAATGAAGAATAATACATTTGTATATACCAAAATAACCACATGAAAACCGTATTTGATGAAGCAACCAGGGATGGCCTGATAGCCCGCATAGAAACATTAAACGAGGATAGTCAGGCGCTTTGGGGTAAAATGAATGTTTACCAAATGGTAATGCACTGCATTAAGGGCGATAGCACCTACCTTGCCCAAAAAAGTTATAAGCAAATTTTTATAGGCAAATTGTTTGGTAAAACAGCTTTGAAGCAATTGCTGAAGGATGAAGCGCCAATGAGAAGAAACTCACCAACCAGTCCCGATTTTATAATTGAAGAAACCACCGGCGATTTGCAAGCACTCAAAAAACAATGGATTGATTTGGTAAATGGCTACGAACATTACCAAACCCCAAGCATTACCCATTTCTTTTTTGGTAAAATGACCCGTGAGCAAATTGGCCGCTTGGCTTATAAGCACATCGACCATCATTTAAGGCAGTTTGGGGCGTAATTGACAACGCATTAACAATTGCTATTTTTAAAGCTAGCTATACAACTTTAAATAATAAGCCTCCGAAGTTTATTTGTTAATAGGAAATTTTACAGGATCCTTTTTTTCAATTGGATCCTTCATAAATTGGATTGTTGTTTCGAACTTAACACTATCTTTTAATTTCTGTAAGACAATGCCCTTATAAGCATTTAAAGTCCACAATAAAAAATTTGTAATGCTATCCCGATTATCGCCAATTATATGATAAACATGGATTTTATAGTTACCAATTACTATTATAGCCTCTGCTTGCTCTGCATCAAGCACATAATTTCGAGTTGTATCTGCACTTTTAATGCGAATTTTTTCAAATTTATAGGTTAAACTATCCCAAAATGGCTTGTCCACCTTGCCTTCAAAAAATCCTTGGCGTTTAGCATATAGACCCCCGTAATATTTTAGGGATAAACTACTATCTAGTATTAACCCAATAACTGGTGCCCTCAATATACCCCCACCTGCCGCGATTTCAATTTTGTTGATATGGTTTTGTCTATGGTTACAATTTTTACATCCAACCAAGCAAAAAAACAGGCCTAAAATCAACCCAAAATACCTCATAATAAGTGGATTAAATTACTAACTATTTAGTTATTAATCATTTAAAATTTTAAAAAAACTTTGTTTCAATGTTATTTTAATGTTAACTTAGTGTAAACATAAGATGAATAAATTGTTAACATTGGTTTTAATGGCTTGTATGCCACTAACAGGTTTTACAACCTGTATAGCCATTTATGTGGCTACCAATGGACATATTTATGTTGCCGCCGATACCAGACGAACATTTTTATTGGATGATAGTGATAAAAATAAATTCGAAACGATCTGCAAAATTCACAATGTGGGCAACACTTACTTCGCGGTTTCCGGATTTGATGATGCGGGTTTGCAAAATGCCGCGAATACCGCCTTAACCGAAAATATTGACATTGACAAGGCCTTGAAAGCTTTTTGCACCATTATGACAGCTCGTTATCAATACCGGATGCAACAAATTCAGCAATATTTCCCCGAAAAACTTCAAAAGTTTTTAACTGATGGCTTGGGTGATGTTTGTTTTTTTGGTTTTATTAACGGGCAAGCAAAAATACAGGAAGTACAATTTAAGGTGCGATTGAACAAAAACCATTTAGAAATCAATTACCAAGTGCAGCAAGTGGCTTATTTAGCCGTAATCGGTATATCTAAAGATATAGACAATGCCAACCCAGATGAATTGCCCGATAAACAAACCATGCTAGGAAAACCGGCGGTGTATGTGGAGAAATTGGTTGAATTGGAAGCTAAAAAACGTCCGCTTGCTGTAAGTGAACCTATCGACCTGCTAGAACTAAAGCCCGATGGCGCGACTTGGATAAAGAAAAGTAAAGATGCCGTTGCTATTGAGTAAAGGTAGACTGTTTAATTTAACCAAACAACCCAAATTAGACATTAAATATTGTTCAAGGTACATGTCCATACCTTATTAAAGCCAATCCGAAGAATTGACACGTTCATAGATGAATTGGAAAAGATACGACCCCGAATGGGGTCGCATAAATTAGTCAATATATAGGCTATAAACATTAAATCCCTACAGGATTCCGTATTACCAGAGGTTTCCTACATTTCCACTAAATTCCATATCTTCGCCCAATACATTTCTATTATTAAAATGAAATTATTAGAAGGAAAAACCGCGCTGATAACTGGCGCATCAAAAGGCATTGGTCGTAAAATTGCCGAAAAATTTGCCGAGCATGGCGCTAATGTGGCATTCACCTATCTGTCATCGGTTGAAAAAGGGGAGGCTTTAGAGCAAGAGCTGCAAAGCTTTGGCACCAAGGTAAAAGGCTACCGCTCCGACGCGTCGAAATTTGATGAAGCCGAAAAATTGATCAATGATATCATAACCGATTTTGGTACGCTCCACATTGTAGTAAACAATGCCGGAATAACAAAAGACGGCTTATTGATGCGCATGACGGAGGAGCAATGGGATGATGTGTTGAATATCAACCTAAAATCAATTTTCAATGTAACCAAAGCCGCGTCAAAAATAATGATGAAAAACCGTACGGGTGTTTTTATCAACATGAGTTCGGTAGTGGGTGTGCAAGGTAATGCAGGGCAATCAAACTATGCGGCGTCAAAAGCCGGCATCATAGGTTTTTCAAAATCAATAGCTAAAGAATTAGGCTCCAGAAACATACGCTGCAATGTGGTAGCCCCCGGCTTTATAAAAACAGAAATGACCGAAGTACTCGACCCTAAAGTGGTTGAAGGTTGGGCAGCCGGCATACCTTTAAAGCGGGGTGGCGAAACAGAAGATGTTGCCAATGCTTGTGTTTTCTTGGCTTCTGATATGGCCTCCTACATCACCGGGCAGGTAATACCTGTTGACGGTGGCATGTTATAAAAATAATTTTTATGAAAATATTTATCAGCTGGTCAGGAGATAGAAGTAAAAAAGTTGCAGAATTATTAGATGATTGGATTCAATGTGTAATTCAAACGGCTAATCCTTGGATGTCTTCTAAAGATATTGATAGAGGAGCACTTTGGTTTAATGAAATTAGCGATCAATTATCAAACACCAGCATCGGCATTGTTTGTTTAACACATGAAAATAAAAATAAACCTTGGATACTATTTGAGTCTGGAGCATTAGCTAAAGGACTTTCTTCAAGTAGGGTTTGCACATTTTTAATTGATTTACAACCAACAGACATTGTAAATCCTCTAGCTCAATTTAATCATACTTTTCCTGAAAAACAAAGTGTATTAGAATTAGTAAGAACAATTAATTTAAGTTTGAAAGAAAACAGTCTTAAAGAGCCTATTCTAGAAAAAGTTTTTGAAACCTACTGGCCTCAATTTGAAAAAAGTTTTTCAGAAATCATTCAAACAACCATGGATGCAGATGTTCAGGAAATAAGACAAGAAAACGATATTATATTAGACGTCCTTACCACTGTAAGAATGTTGGATAGGCGTTTGAGAAATATTGAATTTAATAAGGATTTATTAGTTCGTTCAGCGAGAAAACCAATTGATCAAACTTCAGCAAAGGATTTAATTATGAGTCTTAGTTCTAAAGGAATTGACAAAGACACTATCTGCTTGACTTTAAAATCACTTGGAGTTCCTAATTTTTTCACTGTTTCTCAATTGGACAAACTTGAAAATTTAGAAAAATCTGAATAATTTTTACATAAAATTAAAGGCCTTCAAAAAAAAATTGACTTTGAAATCTAACTTTTAGGTCTTTACGGACAACGCTATAAAAATGTTTTCAATTACCTGGGGAGCAGTTTCGGGATGGTGGTTGCCTGTATGTATATTACTGGGGCTGCTTTACGCGTGGGTATTATACCGTAAACCTAGCAACCTGAGCAATATTTACAGGTATTCGCTATTTGCTGCCAGGGCAATATCCATTAGCCTTATTGCCAGTGTTTTGATTTCGCCAATGGTAAAGTCGGTTAAGTATACGCCACAAAAGCCATTGGTTTTGGTTTTGCAGGATAATTCCGAATCCATTACCTTATTCGGCAATAAAGATAAAGCTAGCTCACAATCTGGTGAGGCTAGTCCACAACAACTGGTGGATGGTTTAGCCAAACTAAAAAACCAATTGGGCAATGATTATGATGTGCGGGAGTTTCATTTTGATAGCGATTTACAAAATGATTTAAGCACTACCTTTAAGGGCAAACAAACCGATATTTCGAAAGCACTGCACGGCCTTAACGAGCGTTTTGTAAACCAAAATATAGGTGCCATTGTGTTGGCGACAGATGGTTTATATAATGCGGGTAACGACCCCCAATACGAGGCGAAAAATATAAAAACAAGTTTTTATACCATTGCCGAGGGCGATACTTCAATTAAACGCGATTTAGTGATTGGTAACATCAATTACAATAAAACAGCCTTTTTAGGGAACAACTTCATCATTGAGGTATTAGCGGAGGCCTACCAAAGCAAGGGTGAAACTATGACTATTTCGGTTTCCGAAGATGGTAAAAAGATGGCCTCGCAAAATGTTCAGGTAAGCTCGAATAACTTCCAGAAGGTAATACCCATTAAACTAAAAGCCGATCAAAAAGGCTTGAAAAAGTTTGAAATTGGCATTAGTCCGATAAATAATGAAATATCGACCCAAAACAACTACGAGACTATATATGTTGACATAATAGATGCTCGGCAAAAAGTATTGCTTTTATATGATGCCCCCCACCCCGATATCGCGGTAATTAGGCAAAGCGTTGAGCAAAATAAAAACTTTGAGGTAAAACCTTGCTTGTTAACAGATGTTGCCTCTATTAATCCAGCTGATTATAGTTTGGCAATTTTATACCAAGTTGGTGGAAAAACCAATAAGGTTGTTAGCGATATCATTGCAAGCAAGATACCTATTTGGTTTATTTTAGGTGGACAAAGCAATTCGGAAAATTTACGGGAGGATCAAAAACTAGTCGCCTTGTACATTAATAAACAAGAAATGCAGGAGGCCTTTGCAACGCCTGTGCTTGAATTTACTTCGTTTGCCTTATCCGATTCAACCCGAAAAAAAATAGCCGCTTTTCCACCCCTATTGGCACCATTTGGTCAATACCGACCATTACAACCGGGCACCGTACTATTTAAACAACGGATCGGCGGTTTAGAAACCATTTATCCTTTGTTTTCTTTCGGGGAGGTAAATGGCAAACGTACAGGGGTTTTAACCGCCGAAGGTATTTGGCGATGGCATTTGGCCGAATTCAACCAATATAACAACCACCACGCGCTGGAAGAACTGTTTAGTCAGGCTGTACAATATTTAACCGCTAATGCCAACAGGCAACGTTTCAATGTATTTACCACCAAAAACGTATTCGACGAAGGCGAGGAAGTAATTATCAATGCCGAATTATACAACGAAGCCCTCGAACTCATTAATAAGCCCGATGTTAAGCTGGAACTAAAAAACAAGGAAGGTAAAAATTTCAGCTTTCTATTTACCCGCACCAATAATAGTTACCAATTAAACGCGGGCATACTACCAGCCGGAGAATACAATTATGAGGCCAGCACCGAAATAGGCCCTAAACCATTTAAAGCGAAGGGCAAGTTTACCATAAAGGCTCTGAATTTGGAATCAAGACAAAGCACCGCCAATTTTGGGTTATTGAACACCATTGCCAAACAAAGCGGGGGTAAAATGCTGTTGCCTAGCCAAATGGGTAGTTTGGCTGATTTGATACGCAAAAATGAAAACATAAAGACCGTTGAATACGAAGACAAACGCTACAATGAGTTTATCGACTTGAAATGGGTTTTCGCCTTGATTATCCTATTGCTTTCGGTAGAGTGGTTGCTTAGAAAACGGGAAGGTGAAATTTAGATTGATTATTTATCCGCTTCACTTACCATCATGCCTTCAAAACGTGCCCAAAAGCCATCATGGGGCACGGGGGCAAAAATTACAATCGGCTCGTTTTTTATGGGATGCATGAATGATAGCCTACGGGCATGTAAACAAATGCTGCGGCGCAGACTGCCACGGGGGTAGCCATATTTATTATCGCCCACAATTGGGCAGCCCAGGGTTGATAGCTGCACCCTAATTTGATGCGGTCGGCCTGTAATCGGGTTTACCTCTACCAAATAATTACCATTTAATTCGCCTACCAGCTTATAGCTCAACTCTGCTTGCATGCTACCCGCCACTTCACGTTCATGGGCAACCGTTACGTTTTTTTGTTGATTTTTTACCAGCCAATGTATCAATGTCCCGGCAGATGGGTAAGGCAAGGTGCGCACCACCGCATAATAGGTTTTATGCATTTCGCGCTTTTTAAACATCAGGTTAATCCTATCCAATGCTTTGCTGGTTTTAGCGAAGAGGATTACCCCGCTAACGGGTCGGTCGAGCCTGTGCACCACACCTAAAAACGCGCCGTTAGGCTTGTTATATTTTTTGGCCAGGTATTTTTTAACTTTTTCATCCAGCGGTTCATCGCCAGTTTCATCCACTTGTACTATATCGCCCGCACGTTTATTAATGGCAATCAGGTGGTTATCTTCATATAAAACGTCGCTATCCGTAATTTCCTGACTGATGTATTTAATAACAACTTTATTGCTCATTTTAATTATCGAACCCCCTAAAAATAAATTAACGGACTACCAAGCGCAAAAATTACAAAAAAACCTTATTTAGCCGCATTTAATTAAAAATTCGAGCAAATGAGGCAGTCTTAGTTTTTAGTATTCTTCTTTCTCGTTAGGGAAACTTTTTGACTTAACATCATTTACATAGCCGGTAATGGCATCGTTCATTATTTGGTTAAGGTTAGCATATTGACGTAAAAACCGGGGTTTAAATTCTTTATTGATACCAAGCATATCATGTATTACCAATACCTGCCCATCGCAATACCTACCTGCACCAATTCCAATTGTAGGGATGGTAAGGCTTTCGCTCACTTCCTTAGCTAAAGCTGCCGGTATTTTTTCGAGTACAATGGCAAAGCAGCCGAGCTCCTGTAGTTTCAAGGCATCTTCACGCAGCTTTTGGGCTTCGGCTTCTTCTTTGGCACGTACGGTATAGGTGCCAAATTTATAGATGGATTGTGGTGTGAGCCCTAAATGTCCCATTACCGGAATTCCGGCTGTCAAAATCCTAGTTACAGATTCAGCAATCTCAATACCGCCTTCTATTTTAACGCTATGGGCTCCAGCTTCTTTCATAATGCGGATGGCAGAATTCAAGGCCTCTTTTGAATTTCCTTGATAACTGCCAAAAGGTAAATCAACCACCACCAATGAACGCTTCGCGGCTCTGACCACCGAGGAGGCATGGTAAATCATTTGGTCGAGCGTGATGGGTAAGGTGGTTTCATGACCAGCCATTACATTGGATGCCGAATCGCCAACCAGGATAATATCCATGCCGGCTTCATCAACAATCGCGGCCATTGAATAATCGTAGGCGGTAAGCATGGCAATTTTCTCACCACGATTTTTCATTTCCTGCAAAATATGCGTAGTTACACGCTTTACCTCTTTGTTAACAGACATCAGTAGTTTTTTAGTTGGGCAAAGTTAGGATTTTTTATTTCAGTCCTAATAATTATCAGGATTGGATGTCCCAATTTGGATTTGTTTTTTGATTTCGAAAATAAATTGTCTGAATTAGAATATGCAGGATTTTAGGATTCTCAGAATTTGACTTTAAGTTGGATAATAAGAATTATCTTAACATCAAAAATCTTTATACCTGATACTAACTACTCGATACTAAAAAATATCCGAAATCGAAATTCCGCAATCCGAAATAAAAAGCTACTTTTGCAAAATTTATAAGATGACATACTTCACCAAACTACCAGCCATACTTCTACTTGCCGATGGCACTGTTTTTTATGGAAAAGCTGCCGGAAAAATGGGTACCACCACCGGTGAAATCTGCTTTAATACAGGGATGACAGGTTATCAGGAGATATTTACCGACCCTTCCTATTTCGGACAAATTATGGTGACTACCAATGCCCATATAGGCAATTATGGTATAGCCAAGGCCGAAGTGGAATCGGACAAGATACAGATAGCCGGTTTGGTATGTAAAAACTACAATATCTATTATACCCGCAAACAAGCCAACGAATCGATTCAAGATTATTTTCAGGAGGAGAACATTGTTGGTATCTCGGATATTGATACCCGTCAGCTGGTGAGGCATATCCGCGATAAGGGAGCTATGAATGCCATCATATCTTCTGAGATATTGGATTTAGAGGAGTTAAAAGCCAAG
Organism: uncultured Mucilaginibacter sp.; assembly: GCA_903891475.1. Classification (GTDB taxonomy): domain Bacteria; phylum Bacteroidota; class Bacteroidia; order Sphingobacteriales; family Sphingobacteriaceae; genus Mucilaginibacter. The sequence continues at coordinate 228,010 of CAITEP010000020.1, read as the reverse complement.
TTGAAAGAAGTACCATCCATGGATGGATTGGAGCTATCCTCAAAAGTATCCACCAATGCTACCTATACCTTTGGTAATGAAGACGCTAAGTACCGTGTGGCAGTGCTTGATTTAGGGGTAAAGAAAAACATTTTACGCAATTTTAGCGACCGTGATGTTTATGCCAAGGTTTATCCGGCTAAAACAACTTATAAAGAGATGGAGCAGGATTTTTCCCCGAACGGCTATTTCATCTCCAACGGCCCCGGCGACCCATCTGCTATGCCTTACGCTATTGAAACTGTAAAGGATATACTGGCTGCCGATAAACCTCTGTTTGGCATCTGTTTAGGTCACCAGTTATTGGCGCTTGCCAATGATATTCCCACCAAAAAAATGTTTAATGGGCATCGTGGACTAAACCATCCGGTAAAAAATATTATCATTAACCATTGCGAAGTTACTTCACAAAATCACGGTTTTGGGGTAATACCCGAGGCTGTGAGGGCATCAGACAAGGTAGAGATAACACACGTTAACCTGAACGACCAATCAATTGAAGGTATCAGGGTAAAAGGCAAGAAAGCCTTCTCGGTACAATACCACCCCGAATCATCGCCCGGCCCGCATGATAGCCGATACTTATTTGATAACTTTATTGAGTTGATGAAATAAAGAAAAAACAAATTCAAGCCAATTCTATTTAAAAGTGAAACCAAACAAATTTTTCAATTTTGTTTGGTTTTATTTTTTACCTTAGTTTTTATTGAATTTTTCTTTAATAAACCATCTGTACAATAAAGCTTTATGAATAAATTATCGGCACTAGCTGTCATTTTGTTACTTCCTGCTTTCCTGCTTGCACAAAAAGCACCTGGGGGCAAAAATAAGAAGGCCATTCAGCAACCGCTAAAATTATGGTACACACAACCAGCTAAATACTTTGAAGAAACCTTGGTATTGGGTAATGGCACGCAAGGTGCTACCGTTTTTGGTGGTGTTAAAACAGATAAAATTTATTTAAACGACCTTACCTTATGGTCGGGTGGGCCGGTAAATGCCAACATGAACCCGGAGACTTACAAACATCTGCCCGAAGTTAGGGAGGCTCTTAAACAAAATGATTATAAAAAAGCCGAACAGCTGTTGAAACAACTACAAGGCAAGTTTTCCGAATCGTATGCGCCATTGGGTACTTTGTACTTAGATATGCTAGGCGATACCAATGCCACTAATTATTACCGGGAACTTGACCTTGACAAAGCGATTGCCAAAGTAAAAACCATTACCAGTGATAATGAAATTGTAAGGGAATACCTGGTATCGCAACCTGATCATATGTTTGCCATCCATTTAAGCAGTAAAAAAGCGGGGGCTTTGGCATTTTCGGTACGCTTTTCATCCTTGCTTAAATTTGAAAAATCAATCCAAAATAAAACCATTTGCATACAAGGTGCTGCCCCTGTAAAGGCAGACCCTAGTTACCTGCAACATAAAGACGACGCCGTTAAATTTGATGATAAAAAAGGCACCAGATTTACGACCAAAATTAAGATAATCACCAATAATGGAAATATAACCAATACCGATTCTTCCTTAACGGTTAATAATGCTACCGAAGCAGTCATTTATGTAGTCATGGCCACCAGTTTTAATGGCTTTGACAAAGACCCTGCTACCCACGGTTTAAATAACAACGCCATTGCCGCAAGCAGGTTAAACAAAGCCAGGCAATTGGACTGGCAGCAAATTAAAACAAGGCATATTCATGATTACCAAACCTATTTTAATAGGGTAAAGCTAAAACTAGCGGATAAGGATACGGTAAACTTACCCACCGACCAGCGCTTAAAAAGATATGCCACCGGCGCTACTGACCCTTATTTGGAAACTTTGTATTTTCAATATGGGCGTTATTTATTGATTAGCAGTTCGCGTACACCTGCAGTACCCGCCAATTTGCAAGGTTTATGGAACCCCTACTTGCAACCACCATGGTCAAGCAATTATACCATGAACATCAATGCGGAGGAAAATTATTGGTTGGCCGAAAATACCAACCTATCCGAAATGCATCTGCCTTTTTTGCAGTTCATAGGTAACCTTTCAAAAACCGGGCGCATAACGGCAAAAACATTTTACAATATGCCGGGTTGGGTGGTGCACCATAATTCGGATATATGGGCCATGAGTAATCCCGTAGGTAATTTTGGTCACGGCGACCCTAATTGGGCCAACTGGCCCATGGGTGGAGCTTGGGCATCTACCCATTTGTGGGAGCATTATTTGTACACGCATGATGAAGCCTTTTTAAAACAAAAAGCCTACCCCCTAATGAAAGGCGCGGCACAATTTTGTTTGGCTTGGTTGGTGAAAGACAGTGTAGGTAACTATATTACCTCACCATCCACCTCACCCGAAAATATTTTTAGAACACCATCGGGCTTCGAGGGATCTACCCTATATGGAGGCACTGCCGATTTAGCCATGATTAGGGAATTGTTTATAGATGTAATTTCCGCCCAACAAGTTTTAAAAACAGATGAGCCATTTGCAGACAAGGTAAAACTGGCATTGAGCAATATACACCCTTATCAGGTTGGTAAAAAAGGCAATTTACAGGAATGGTATTATGATTGGGAAGATGCCGAACCAAAGCATAGACATCAAAGTCATTTATTTGGTCTGTATCCGGGTACGCATATCACCCCTATCAATACGCCATTACTGGCAGCCGCAGCCAAACGAACGCTTGAAATTAAAGGAGACGAAACCACAGGATGGTCTAAAGGGTGGCGGATTAATTTATGGGCGAGGTTAAAGGATGGCGACCATGCCTATAAAATGTACCGTGAGCTGTTAAAGTATGTACCACCCGATGGCATGAAAGAAAATTATACCAACGGTGGAGGTACCTACCCCAATTTATTGGATGCGCACCCACCTTTCCAAATTGATGGTAATTTTGGTGGCGCGGCGGCAGTTGCCGAGATGCTGGTACAATCGAACCAACAATATATTGAACTATTGCCTGCATTGCCAAAAGCATGGCCAAGTGGGGAGGTAAGCGGACTAAAAGCGCGCGGCGATTATGAAATTGACATGAGTTGGAAGGATGGAAAAGTAACCGCGATAAAAATCAAATCGAAAACAAGGGGAAATGCTAAAGTATTGATGAATGGGGAGTTTAAGATTTTAAAGACGGTGAGGTAGGGTTTGCATAAAAATAGATACATATTAATTATTTTTAAAACCATATAGTATGAAATTGATTTTGAATCTTATCCTTCTGCTGATGTTTTCCTTAACTCAGTTTGACCACAAAGCAATAAGGATAGCTGAAACAATCGTTTCCGATACATTGCAGCAACATAGTACGAAATATGTGATATTACCACTAAGTTTAAGAGATTCAAGTTTTACAGGATTTAATAATTCATACAAAGTCACCACTTTAAGTGAAGATGAAATTAAACAGCTTAAAGAATTAATCACAAAAGCTGCAAATAACTACAATAAGTCTTGCACACATTGCCCCTTAGATTTGAAAATTAAAAATACCTCCCGTTATTACAAACAATTTGTACCCGCTTTAAATACTAAAGGTGAAAAGGAAGTCTGGGTAAATTGCCTTTGGGATGTTTACGATATAAAGAAATGGCAAAACCATATAATTTTTGTTTTTGATGGTGGAGCCTACTATTTTAAAGTTAAGATAAACCTAACAACAAAAAAGATTTTAAGTTTTGGCGTAAATGGATTGGCGTAATATTTCTTAATTTGAGAAAGAGGAATAAAAAATCAGATAAACAAAAAAATCCCAGGCAAAGCCCGGGATTTTCTATATCATTCATGGAATATAAACCTTATTTCAATTTTGCCAATTCTTCGGCCATGGCAGCGCCAATTTCGGCTGGCGATTCAACTACTCGGATGCCACATTCACGCATAATTTTCATTTTAGCGGCGGCGGTATCATCCGCACCACCCACAATAGCACCGGCATGACCCATACGGCGGCCTGGAGGCGCTGTTTGTCCGGCAATAAAGCCAACTACAGGTTTAGTACCATGTTCTTTTATCCACCGGGCAGCTTCGGCTTCCATGCCACCACCAATTTCGCCAATCATAATAATGCCATGTGTTTCAGGGTCGTTCATTAGCAATTCAACCGCCTCTTTGGTTGGCGTACCAATAATTGGGTCGCCACCAATACCAATCGCGGTAGTAATACCTAAACCAGCTTTCACCACTTGGTCAACCGCCTCATAAGTAAGCGTTCCTGATTTTGAAACTACTCCAACGTTACCCTTTTTAAAGATAAAGCCCGGCATAATACCTATTTTACTTTCGTCGGCAGTAATGATACCTGGGCAGTTTGGCCCAATTAAACGTGAATTGCGGCCAACTAAATATTCCTTCACCATAATCATGTCTTTGGTTGGTATACCTTCGGTAATACAAACAATTACTTTTATACCTGCTTCGGCAGCTTCCATAATGGCATCGGCAGCAAAAGCAGGGGGAACGAATATGATAGAAACATCGGCACCGGTAGTAGTAACGGCATCCTGAACAGTATTAAACACGGGGCGTTCCAAATGTTGCTGACCGCCTTTACCCGGAGTAACACCACCAACTACTTGTGTGCCATAGGCAATCATTTGCGAAGCATGGTAGGTACCCTCGTTACCTGTAAAACCTTGAACAATAACTTTTGAATCTTTATTTACGAGTACACTCATTGGTTTTATATTTTGTTGTGCAAAGCTAAAAAAAAAATGCCCCTATCCCCCCTATCAAAGTATTTTTTTTGAAATTAAAGAGAAAAAATAATGGGTTTTACAAATCACTCAAAACTTGCTCCTAAATGCTTTTTATCAATAAAACTAATTAAGCTGGCTGGGTAGCATAGCTCAGCATCCATTGTATGCCAAACTTATCGGTAAACATGCCAAAAAATGAGCCCCAAAACTGGTGTGCCAACGGCATACTAATGTGGCCGCCTTGGCTCAATCCATTAAAAAGCTGGGTGGTTTCTTCTTCACTTTCCGTATCAACAGTAATGAAAAAATTATTGCCCATCATTACAGCCGGTCGGCTTGATGGCAAGTCCATTCCCATAATGATTGATTTGCCAATTGGAAAAGTCATGTGTAAAATCTTATTTGCTTCTTCCTCGCTCATAGGCGGTGCTCCAGGTATATCCTTCATGCGTGATACGTTAATGAACTCTCCTCCAATAACCGACTTATAAAAGTTAAACGCCTCCTCAGTAGTTCCATTGTACAAAAGGGTAATATTGCTTGCTTTCATTTATTTTTGGTTTAATAATTTGAAAATAAAGTTAAGAAGTAAAAATCAATTTGAGCGCATTTGTTTTGAATGAGTCATTTTATTGTAATTCAAACTACTACCATATAATTATTTTACTATTTTTACCTGAATACAATTGCCATCCGAATGAATATTCGCACCCTAATTCTAAAACTAATCAATAATTATGAGGATAAATAAATTACTAACAGCTGTAGCCTTACTCGGTATTGCCGCTTGTAACAACCATCAAAAAGAAGTAAAACGTACCGTTTTCTTCGATAAGGCAGGCATGGATTCAACTTCAAAACCTGGTGAAAATTTCTTTCAATATGCTAACGGTAAATGGGTAAAAAATACCAAAATACCACCATCAGAAACAGGATGGGGGTCGTTCTATGTGTTGGCAGATGATAATTTAAAAAATATTCATTCCATTTTGGATGAAGTTTCTGCTCAGGAAAACTCGGCAGGTAGTGCCGAACAAAAGGTTGGCGATTTATACAAAAGTGGTATGGATACAGTGACCCTCGAAAAATTGGGTTATGAACCGATTAAACCCGAACTTGCTAAAATAGCTGCTATTAAAGATTATAAGCAGCTGGTTACTTGGGCTGCTGATGGCTTTAAACAAGGGAATGGCGATTTGTTTGGCTTCTCGGTATCTCCTGATGACAGGGTAAGTACCAAGAATATTGCCCATTTCGATCAAACCGGTATCACCCTGCCCGAAAGAGATTATTATTTTAAAACCGATTCGGCCTCAAAAAAAATACGCGACGAATATGTAAAATATATCACAAAGCTGTTTACTCTTGTAGGCGATGATAATGCAACTGCTGCCAAAAAAGCTATTGCTGTGTTAGCTTTGGAAACTGCCATCGCTCAATCGCATCTTACACCTGTTGAATTGCGCGACCCGGTAAAAAATTATAACAAACTGGCTTTTACCGATTTCCAAAAGTTAATGCCTGATTTTGATTTATCCGATGTATTTAAACGCATGGGTTTAAAAAATGATACTTTATTGGTTGGTCAGCCAGGTTATTACAAAGCACTTAATAACTTACTAAAATCTCAGTCCATTGAAAACTGGAAATATAAGGTAGCTTTTGATGAAATTAATAGCGCCTCAAGGTTGCTAAGCAAAAAATTCAGGGATGCACATTTCGACTTTTTTGGAAAAGTATTGAATGGTCAAAAACAGCAAAAAGAGCGTTGGAAGTTAATATCATACTCGGTTGATGGCGGGCTTGGCGAGTTGCTTGGACAAATTTATGTAAAAAAATATTTTACTCCGGAGGCCAAGCAACGCATGCTTGAGTTGGTGAATAATTTACAAACGGTATATAAAGACAGGATTGGAAAATTGGATTGGATGGGTGCCGCAACCAAAAAAAGCGCACTCGAAAAATTGGCTGCCTTTACCAAAAAAATTGGCTATCCTGATAAATGGAAAAATTATGATGATGTAAGCATCAGCAAAGATGCTTATTACGCCAATGAACAATCAATAGCTAAACATGAGTATAAGAAAATGATTGATAAGGCTGGTAAACCTGTTGATAAAACTGAATGGGGAATGACGCCACCTACGGTAAATGCCTATTATAACTCAACATTTAATGAGATTGTTTTCCCGGCTGGCATTCTTTCTTTTCCGTTTTTTGATAAAGATGCGGATGATGCTATTAATTATGGTGCCATAGGCGCGGTTATTGGTCACGAAATGACGCATGGTTTTGATGATCAAGGACGCCAATACGATAAAGACGGTAATTTGAAAGATTGGTGGACCAAAGATGACGCCGAGAAGTTTAAGCAAAAGGTTCAAATTATGATTGACCAGTATAACGGCTATACCGTTTTAAACAATGTACATGTAAACGGCAGCCTAACTCAAGGAGAAAACTTGGCCGATATTGGTGGCTTAGCCATTGCTTATCAGGCATTTAAAAATACTCCACAAGGCAAAAGCAACGAAAAAATTGATGGCTTTACACCCGACCAGCGTTTCTTCCTATCGTTCGCCCAAGTTTGGCGCATAAAAGATAATGACGAAACCTTAAGGATGCGCATCAATGTTGATCCGCATTCGCCCGAAATGTTTAGGGTGAATGGCCCGCTCTCAAACACTCCCGCGTTTTACAAAGCCTTTAACATAAAACCAGGCGATAAAATGTACCGCGAAGAAAAAGATAGGGTAAAAGTTTGGTAATGAGTGATAATGCCATATAAAAAGGGGCTGTGCATTTTTTGCACAGCCCTTTTTTATGTCTTTGCGCAAAATTAATTTAATTCCCCACCTTTTCGGTCATGTCATAATGGTCAACGGTTACGTAACCAGTAGGCTGCTTGTTAAAGGCCGAATAAAATATATAATTATTGCTTTCCTTTAAGCCGGGGATCAGCTTTTCAATTACCTTTCTAATCTCTAAATTTTCCTTCTCCACCTCGCCTTTTTCTTTTAAATCAAAATGGGTCATATAATAAACAAGCGGAAAAGTACCCTCATTGGTGCTTTTAGTGTAAATATTTAAAAGCATGGGCCCGGTTTTAATTTGTTTAAGCACAATTGGGAATTTAAGTTTTTTATTTACCTCTAAACCTACCTGCGCATAAAACCTTTTGGCGTCCTTTTTATCCGGGTACTCCCAATAGGCTCCGGGTTCCATGCAGCTCAAGGCTAGTGCCATATTACTATAAGCGGCCTGTACCTTATTTTCTTTATATTGTTTTTTTGCCAACATATATAACTCGGGGGCTGTTTGCTCATTAATGGTATATGGTGAAAGGCTTAATTTTACCAATTTCCACCCGTAATTAAGTTTAGCAAAAACCAAACTAATCATTGATTTACTGCCAGTTTTATCAGGTATTAAATAGGCCATGTACATTTCTGTAGCCTCATATGGATATAAAACATTGTAACGCTTAATATCGCCGCTTTTTGCCACAACAGTATCAGTATCCTTCAACTTGTGCACCACATAATACTCATCCAGAATATGGTATTTAAAATCGGTTAGTTGGTTGCTAACTAAGTCAACCAGTTTAGCGTGGTTATCGCTCATAAATTCTTTCGAAGCCAAAAATTTAAGCTTAGCAGGATCATTTTCTTTTAGTTTCTCTAATACTGCAGCATTCAATTTATGAAATTCTTCGCTTTTACCGGCTGGTATGCGTTCATTTTTCCATGTGCCAGGTTTAACTACGCAAGCTTGAAAGGCAAATAATAAAACCAATAAAAAATTGGCCGAAATAAGGTGAGGGTATTTGGTGTTCATATTTAAATTTATAATGCACCAATATACATATATTTTAAAAACATAATATTAACCCTTAAAAAATATTACAGGTGATAGTAAGGTAACTATTACCCCAATTAATATACGTTTATTAGCAATTATTGTAATTTCAATTTTAGACTACGCTTGCTTTATTTGGATGAAAGAATATTATATTTGAATAGTATTTACCCTAAGCTGTTTTTTTAATGAACAAGTATCTTTTTTATTTCCTTTTAATTTTTCCTTTTGTTTCGAAGGCTCAAAATAGCGACCCCTATTTTACAAAAGGTGTTGAACTTTACCAAAAAAAGGATCTTGCGGGTGCTTTAGAATATTTTAATAAAGAGATACAAGTATCGCCCAATAACTTGGATGCTTACAATTACAAGGGTGTAATAAATGCGGAGCAGGGCGATTTTAAATCGGCTGTTGAAGTATTTACCAAAATATTATCTTTTAACAGCGAAAGCGATTTAGCATACGCGAATAGGGCTTATGCTAAAATGGAGTTAAGCGATTTTAAAGGAGCCATTGCCGATTGTGATATGGCCATTCTTTTAAACCCCAAAAACGTGTTGGCCTATACAAACAGAGGCAATGCTAAAGTAAATATAGCTGATAATAAAGGCGCGATAGCCGATTTTGACAAGCTTATTGAAATGGATTCTCAAAGTGTTAATGGCTATACCAACCGAGGGAATGCTAAAATTCAAATACAGGATTTTAAAGGCGCTTTAGATGACTTGAATAAAGCCATTAGTTTTAATGATAAATTGCCTGAAGCTTATTTAGATAGAGCCATAGCTAGAAATTTTCTCGACGATCCTTACGGTGCTTTAAGTGATTTAAAAAAGGCCATAGCGCTCAATCCGGATATGACACAAGCTTGCTATCTTTTAGGATCTTTATACTCGCAATTAAAGAATTATACCGAAGCTGTCAATAATTTTAATAAAGTAATTGAAAAAGCTCCTAAAAATGCCGACGCACTAAGATTTAGAGGAAATGCAAACCTTTACCTTGAAAATTACGGTGCCGCAGGAAATGATTTTGCCCAGCTAATTATTTTAGATGTTAATAATCCTTACGCATATCTAGGACGAGGTAAGGTAAAGGAGAAACAAGGCGATTTTGATAACGCCCAAGCCGACTTTTCGAAAGCGATAAGCCTTAAAAATGATTTTGCCGATGCCTACAGGGAAAGGGGATTATTAAGACTAAACCTTAAAAATTTTGCAGGTGCTGTTGATGATTATACCATCTCAATTGCTATCGACCCTAAAAATGACGAGGCGCATTTATACAAGGGACTAGCGGAACTACAAATGCAAAAGCCTGATGAGGCCATCGCCGATTTTAATTTTGCCATAAATTTGAATGCCGAAAATTACGAGGCTTATTTTTACAGAGGGGTATTATTTATGGATAAATATAATTTAGCGGCCGCCATTACCAATATGGATAAAGTAATTGCCGGAGGGTATAACCTGCCCTTTGCTTACTATATACGCGGATATGCCCAAGCCAACCTTAAAAACTATACCAATGCCATGGCCGACCTTAGCAAAGCCATTGAACTAAATGGAGGTAATGCCGACGCCTATTTAAAAAGAGGTTGGGTATATTTTAATCTCAATAACAAAGTAAAGGCCAAAGAAGATTGGACAAAGGCTGCAGCTTTGGGTAGCCGTACTGCCGTGGGGTTATTAAAAGTGCCTCCTACAAACAAACCTCATAATACGGTTAGCCCCGATAATTGGCAGGTTTGGAAAAAATAATTAAACTTTAACCTGCAAATTTAAATATTTGGGGGTGCCGAATTGGATAGTCCAGCTTTCCGCACATCTTCCGGTTTATGTTTCCACCTTCGGTGAGACCATAGCCAATATTCAGGTTGTTGGCAAATAACCTTTTCCAGATAGGCCACATGCGCTTTTGTAATTTCGTAAGGAGCCGTTGCGGTAGGTTCATCAAACAAGGGCACAAAGGTGCAAGTATAATACCCCCGTTTTTTCAGGCGAATATCGCAAAAAACAACCAAACTGTTGGTCATCTTCGCCAACTTTTCGGCACCTAAATAAACACCGGTTGGTTGGTTCAAAAAATTGGTAAAATAATTCAATTCGTTAAATGCGGGTGTTTGGTCGCCCACCAAAACGGTAATGGTAGGTTCATCACGATAAGCTATTAATTGTCGACCTATGTTTTTCATACTTACCAATGTTGCCCCAAAGCGCGACCGCAACTTAAACATTATTTGGTCGACATAGGGGTTATGAATGGGCTTGTAAACAATGATACGCCGTTTTTCAAAAAGCAAGCTAAAACCTTGCGCGCACATTTCCCAGTTGCCATAATGCCCCAATATACCGATAACACTCCTGCCACTATTCAGCGCGTCCTTTACCAATTCGGTATTAACCCCCTCTACTCTTTTTATAATTTCATGCTTTGGTATCGTTAAGGTTTTAAGCGTTTCAACCACCATATCGGCAAGGTATCTATAATACTTCTTGGCAATCCCTTTTAATTCCGCCTCTGCTTTCTCCGGAAAAGAGTTTCTTAAATTTTCATCAACCACTGCACGCCGATAGCCTGTTATGTAGTACAATAAAATAAACAAGCACAAAGCCAAACCATACAAAACTCCTAGAGGAAGCAAAGACAATAAAGATAACAGGCCTACTATCAACCTGTAAAACACACTTTTAATCATTAGGGGCTATGAGTAAAAAATAAATTCAAAAAAAATGAATAAATCAAAAATCTAAGTAATTACTAAGTAAAAACCCATTATCAAGCTAATTGTTTGATTTTTTTATGACTTTGTAGGAGCTTGATGGTTTAAATCGAAAGTGTTGATTTAACATTTTTTACAAATAAGAGGCTAAAATTATAAGTTAATAGAGGAAATTATTTCAAAATTCAGGATTTTAGGAAATAGAAAAAATCCCTCAACTTTTGCCTGAATTCAATTTTATTATTTCCCTACTGATTTTCACTTATAACTATATAAAAATGATCAATTTCTCTCCTCAAATTATAATTTCATTATAATTTGATAGGGTTCGATTATAATTTCAAGGGTTTCAATTATAATTTCAAAGGGTTCAATTATAATTTCGAGGGTCAAAACTATAGTTTCAACCGCCCAATTTCTACCTTTCATCATGCCCGTGTAAATTATTAACATAACGTTGTTTAGCTTTTAGGTTAATGGATAATATCCTAATTTAGCCATTCGAAAAAACAATGATTAATTATGGGAAATAATACATCTCCGGGCGCGTCAGCGCATCAAAATGGCGAAATGAAATGCCCTTTTCATGCAGGCCCAGTGAAACAACCTGCCGGAATCGGTACCAGTAACCGCGACTGGTGGCCTAACCAACTGAAATTGAACATCCTGCGTCAGCATTCTACCTTGTCGAACCCAATGGCAAAGGGCTTCAATTATGCGGAGGAGTTTAAAAGTTTGGATTTAAAGGCTGTAAAAGCCGATATCAATGAATTGATGACCACCTCGCAAGATTGGTGGCCTGCCGATTATGGTCATTACGGCCCTTTCTTTATCCGCATGGCTTGGCATAGCGCAGGTACCTACCGCATTGCCGACGGGCGTGGTGGTGCTGGCTTTGGCACACAACGTTTCGCGCCGCTAAACAGCTGGCCCGATAATGGCAACCTGGATAAGGCACGCCTATTATTATGGCCTATCAAAAAGAAATACGGTAAAAAACTGTCATGGGCCGATTTAATGATTTTGGCTGGCAATTGCGCGCTTGAGTCGATGGGTTTTGAAACCTTTGGTTTTGGTGGCGGACGTGAGGATGTTTGGGAACCATCAGAAGATATATACTGGGGTGCCGAAACCGAATGGTTGGGTGATAAACGTTATACAGGCGACCGTGAGTTGGAAAACCCGCTTGGCGCGGTACAAATGGGTTTGATTTATGTAAACCCGGAAGGCCCTAATGGCAACCCCGACCCATTGGCATCTGCTCGCGATATTCGCGAAACTTTTGGCCGTATGGCGATGAATGATGAAGAAACCGTTGCCCTAATAGCTGGCGGACACACCTTTGGTAAAACCCACGGTGCTGCCGACCCTAGCAAATATGTTGGTCGCGAGCCTGCTGCCGCAGGTATTGAGGAGCAAAGCTTGGGCTGGAAAAACTCTTTTGGTACAGGTAACGCCGGTGATACCATTACCAGTGGTTTGGAAGGCGCGTGGACTACCACCCCAACCAAATGGAGCAATAACTATTTCGAAAACTTGTTTGGCTTTGAGTGGGAACTCACTAAAAGTCCGGCTGGCGCGCACCAATGGAAACCTAAGGGTGGTGTTGCCGCGGATACCGTGCCCGATGCGCACGACCCTGCAAAACGCCATGCGCCAACCATGCTGACTACCGACCTTGCTTTAATAGTTGACCCTATATATGAGCCAATATCAAGGCATTTCTACGAAAATCCTGATAAATTTGCCGATGCCTTCGCGCGTGCTTGGTTTAAATTAACCCACCGCGATATGGGGCCTATCGCACGTTATTTAGGTCCGGAAGTACCTAGTGAAGTATTGATTTGGCAAGACCCAATCCCGGCTGCTACCTATAAAATGATTGATGAGCATGATGTAGCTGCATTAAAAGCAAGCATTCTGGCATCTGGCCTAACTGTGAGCGAATTGGTTTCAACCGCATGGGCATCCGCAAGTACTTTCCGTGGTTCGGATAAACGTGGTGGTGCCAATGGCGCACGCGTTCGTTTGGCTCCGCAAAATAATTGGGAAGTAAACAAGCCTGCTCAACTGGCTGCCGTGTTAGCAAAACTAACTGCTATTCAAACTGAGTTTAATGCCAAGCAAACAGGCGGCAAACAAGTTTCGATGGCCGATTTGATTGTATTGGGTGGAAGCGCGGGTATTGAACATGCCGCTAAGCTGGCTGGTTATACTATTACCGTACCTTTTACCGCTGGTCGTACAGATGCGACTCAAGAGCATACTGATGTTGAATCGTTTGCTGTATTAGAGCCAATTGCCGATGGTTTCCGCAACTATGTGCAAGCTAAGCATAGCGCCAAGGCTGAGGATTTATTGGTTGATAAGGCGCAATTATTAAACCTTACCGCTCCCGAATTAACGGTATTGGTAGGTGGTATGCGTGTATTGGGTACCAATTATGATGGCTCGCATCATGGGGTATTTACCGACAAACCAGGCGTACTGACAAACGACTTTTTTGCCAACCTGATTGATTTTGCTACCACCTGGAACGCCAATAACGATGCGCAAACCTTGTTTGAAGGCCGCGACCGCAAAACAGGTAAGGTAAAATATACCGCTACCCGTGCCGACCTGATTTTTGGCTCAAACTCTGAGCTTAGGGCAGTAGCCGAGGTTTACGCTTGCGAAGACGGACAAACCCAGTTTGTACATGACTTTGTAGCCGCTTGGACAAAAGTGATGAACTTGGATAGGTTTGATCTATTGTAGATCATAATCTACCTTAATAAAAAAAGGTGACCCGCAATGGGTCACCTTTTTTTGTTTTCTGATTGAATTTTATCTCTTTAAGCTTTTAGTTTTTAGGTAGATTTTAATACCTTCAATAACCTTTAAGCCTAATTAGATATTGTTTATTTCATATCGCCTTGAATTTTTTTACCAGTTGATTGTCCCGGTAAATAAACCTGTAGGCCGAATGATAAACTTATATTGTTCTGGTAAGTTTGACTTCCAAAACCAACTAAACCGTTGTATTTTAACAAGGTCTCTAAACCTATATTATGGGTAACGAAGTAGGCGAAACCCGGGCCTGCGCTAAAGTTTAAACCATTGGTGTTACCACCACCGTCGCTCACATTTACACCGCCTACACCTATGGTTGCTTCACCAAAAATACGGCCGTGTTTAATTACTTCTACATCTGTACCTGTATAATACCTGCCCAATCCACCAATACCGTAACTGGTAACCGTGTTTGAGTTTTTGGCAGTTTGTAGGCCAAAATTAACATAGCCACCCAATGCCACATTGTCTTGCACAAACCAAGCTGCCTTAGGGGTAAGGTTAATGTTAAATACATTAGGGTTATTTAAACCAAGATTGATGTCGGCAAAGTTACCTCCTACCATTACATTACCTTTTTGTATTTGCGCGTTTGCTATAATCCCGGCGCTAAATAATAGCGCTAGGGTAATAATGATTTTCTTTTTCATTTTTGTTGATTTTAGATGTTATTATTAAAATAATGAGAACTCAACCCTACGGTTATCCTGACGGCCTTCGGCAGTTTTATTGGTCGCGATAGGTTGGCTTGGGCCATAACCTGTAGCTTCAATAGTTGATGGGTTTGCACCATGTTCAACCAAATAAGTTTTAACAGCTTCGGCACGGTCTTTTGATAAGGCTTGATTACGAGCCATGGATCCACTGTTGTCAGTATGGCCAGCTAATTTCAAGCTAAAGTTTTTCTGAACCAATAAGGCGGCAACTCTATTTAAAGTAGGATATGAATGTGCTTTAATAGTAGCCTTACCCAATTCAAACTCTAAATCTTTAATGGCTTCGCCAACTATTCTTCTATCTTCTTCGGTAATAATTACCCTTTCGTGTACAATCGGAGCCGGAACAATCAATGGGCAACCTGAACCATCAACAACTGTATGCATAGGTGTGTTTGGGCATTTGTCGAATTTGTTCGATACACCATCCGCATCATCATCAGCCATATCGTTCGCATACTGCTTGGCATCACGGTTATAACGGTCTTGGTCGAGCACACGGTTTTGTTCGTTAGCCGCTATGCGACCACGCAATGCTAAATTTTCGGCAGCGCTTTCTTCACGTATAGCTGCAATGGCACTATAATTTTGCAGTTGCGGGCTCTTTTTATTACCCAAAGCCAATTCTATACCTGCATGCGCATACGAAAAACGATCGTTAAAACTACCTGATACGCCATCAAAGTTGCTGGTGCGCATAAAGGCCACTTTATAACCTAAATCAATATTGATAGTGTTTGATATGCCTAGCTTTAAGCCTGCACCTATTGGTACAAACCAATTGCCATTATAATTGCTATTTGCACCAGTTGGTACGCCAATAACATGCGCGCTCGATGACATATAACCAGCACCACCAGTTACATAAGGCGATAGAAAGTTCTTTTTGTGGTTCAAGCTTAAATTAGCTACCGTAAATACACCACTTAAGGCAAACGACCAATCAATAGAAGTTTTAAAGTTGCTATTATCTTGCGCGTACGATGGATAAGGCAAACTGTTGGATCTGTAACCAGTAACCTTACCAGCCATATAATCGGCTTGGATGCCAAAGCCCGGTAAAACTTGGTCCTTTATATAAGCACCCCATCCCCAGGTTTCTTGAGGGGTTCTAAAATCGCCGTTTAATTCGCCGTTAAAAGGTGTAAAGTGGGTAAGCATACCTCCGTTTAAACCAACCGACCATGTGCGGAAGTCTTTTTTATTAAAATGGCTCACCGTGTCGCCAGCGTTCACTTGTGCCATGGCGGCAGATGTAAAAAGGAATAGACAAAATGCGAATGCCAAGCCTTGTAAACTAAACAAGTTTGATTTTTTATTTTGTTTAGCAACCCTACCGCTATGGGTAATGGACGCGTTAAAATTGTAATTGCTTGTAATGCCCTCTGAGGACGTTTGTAGCTGATTGTAATTAATTTTCATTTTGTTTTTTTAAAGTAGATGATTAAAAGATGTTGTTTTTTGTTTCAACTCATGAGGTTGGTTTCAACATCTAAATTTCGACAGCACAAAACTGCAAACTAATGGTACCGGGAATGTTACGCAATTATGGGTATTCGTTACATCAATCACACATTAAAACCCGTAGGCTAAAGTGTGAATGCTGTAACGATTTGAAGGATATGTATAACAAATTGGTAAAAAGAAGAGGGTGTTTATACCCAAAACATACCTTATTATATAGGCATGTTTATTTGGTGTTTTTTGGATGCCTTATTTAATGAGCAGAGGCCAAATAAAAAACCGAGGGCATGGTTAAAAATAAAAGCCGCTACTTCAAAATGGACGGCTCATTTTTAAGCCCCATTTTCGCGTAATTTTTATTAAACCCTATAAAGTATGGCAAACAATATTTAAAGCCCTTATAAAAGAGTTTAAATGGTATTTAAACGGTTTTGGAAATGAGGATAGCCCTTCAGTTTAATACGTTTATATGAGAATTAATTCAATAACAATAGATTTGAACTGATTGATTGACCAATTATTAAAAAATGTACCATACAAAATAGCTAAAAAGGTGCTTAATCATACTTTTAATTTGCCATTTACAAAAAATGGCTTTTTAATAGACATGAATATAATTTTATTGAAAAACCATTTTGATTGTATTTTATCAGCCTTGCTTTTTTGCTTTCCCAAAAAAAGACATAACTTTACTTACTAAATTTTTATTGTTTTTAACTTAAATTAACTCTTTTATAGTAAAGCCCAAACATTTAATAATTTCTATTGTAAATTGCCCTTATCCTACTTTTATGCTAAAAAAAAACATCATTTGCTTAGTTTTCGCAATTAAATTTAGTTCAATATATGCTGTAAACATTGATACTTTAAAGTTATATTTTAGAAATAATTCTCTTTCCCGTCCTAGTGCAGTAAGTAGTTTGGATAGCGCGGATTTTATAAGATTGTTGATAAGGATAAACCCATCTGATAAATTGGTTACTGTTCAGGATTATACCAAAAACGGTCAGCTTATATCTATCTCAAAAACAGATACTTCTTATTTGCTAAATTATAAAAACCATAGAATACATTTAATTGGAGACGCTATTAACTATTACCCTGATGGCAAACGAGAAAGCATTACTTATTACGAAAATGAAGAAATCAGATCAATTTATTTTTATTTCCCTAGCGGCAAATTATATTTCCATAAAAAATACACCCCTACAGTTTATGGATATTATGGATATTTAGGTGATGAACTATATATTGATTGCTATGATATAAAGGGAAACCCTACCTGTAAAGATGGCAACGGGCGATGGTTAATTTATGATGATAAATTTAGCAAGGTAGAAGTTGAGGGTGAAATAAAAAAAGCGCATATGAACGGCGATTGGACAGGCTCAATTTTTGTTACCGATACCATAAAGTATATACTTAAACTTAAAGATAATCGTAACTTGGGTGGAATTGGTTTTGATAAATATGGAAAAAGTTATCCTTTTGATAAAGAATATGAAAAACCCGATTATAAAAGAGGAGTATTTGATTTTATGGATCAATTAAGGAGAAATTTTGTTCCGGCGATAAGCAAAAAAGATAGAAAGATGTTTTTAGATACCGCTCATTTTTTATTGATTATTGAACGCGATGGTAAAACAGAAAGCATTCAAACTGTAGGGAATATTGATCCACAGGTTAAGGACGCCTTATTAGCTTCTTTCCAAAAATGCCTAAAATTATGGAGCCCCACAAAGGTTTATGGCGTTCCACAAAAAACCACCTTATTGCTCCCATTAAATTATGAACATGGTTATGTGGATTATGGGCTAAACACACATGGTGATCATTTACATTACGAAATGAATTTAGAAGGCATAAGCCATATAGTAAGCGACCACTAGCTTTTTTTTCAAAGGGGCCACACTACCGATTAAGATAGTCAAAAAAGCATAAACCCATTTTAAGCCCTAATTTTGTAAGTTTTTTATTAAACTATACTTTGTATGGCAAACAATATTTAAAGCCCTTAAAAAAGAGTTTAAACGGTTTTAAAAATAGCTATGGGTTATCTTAATTTATTTTTGCTACCGCAGTGTTCTTTATTTGGGGCAATTGTTTGTAGTTATTTTCTTACCACCAAAATTGAAACTTTTATATAAATTCTCTCACTTTCCTGATTTCGACTAAACAATACAGGATTCTGGATAAATTAAACCATACAAACTTCTGGACTTTTGTATCAACAAAAAAAGAAAATAGTATGAAAATCATTTTAACAGGTTCATTAGGAAACATTAGTAATCCCTTAACCAAACAATTAGTAGCCGAAGGACATTTGGTTACAGTTATTAGCAGTAAAACGGATAAAAAAGCTGCTATTGAATTAATAGGAGCTAAGGCTGCTATTGGTAGTATTGAGGATGTAGACTTTTTAACAAGCACATTTACCGGAGCTGACGCGGTTTATTGCATGTTGCCCCCGTTTGATTATTTTAATCCTAATTTAGATATTATGGAAACTACCCGCAGACAAATTGGGAATTATTGTGCGGCCATCCTGGCATCGGGAGTAAAAAAAGTAGTGCATTTAAGCAGCATTGGCGCACATACCGATAAAGGCAATGGTTTACTGGCTTTTCACCATTTAGCCGAAAGCTTGTTTAAGGCACTACCTAAGGATGTAATTATTAAACATGCGCGTCCGGTTGGCTTTTATACCAATTTGTACGATTTTAAAGACGCGATAAAAGGAAAAGGCTTTCTTGGCATGTTTTTAACACTTCGTTTTTCTGGTTTAGGCAGCCTAATTGCTGGTAAAAGGGGTGTAATTGCGGCCAATTATGGTGCGGACGATAAAATGCCATGGGTTTCTCCAATAGATATAGCAACTGCAATAGCAGAGGAGCTGACCAGCCCTTTTACCGAAAGAAAATTCTTTTATATTGCAAGTGAAGAACTGAGCTGTAATGAAATAGCAGCCATTATTGGTAAAGCCATAGGCAAACCCTATTTAAAATGGGCACTTATGTCTGATAAGGATATGTTAGGTGGCTTAAAAATGTTTGGGATGCCTGAGGCCAGGGCAAAGGGTGTGGTAGATATGAATGCAGGAATGCACAATGGTTTGGTAAATGAAGATTATTATCTAAATCGCCCCAAAAAGATGGGAAAAGTTAAAATGAGCGATTTCGCAAAAGAATTCGCATCGGTTTATTCAAAGTAATTATTGTATATTGTATCATGACGTTAAAAGCCCCTTACCGAATAAAAACCATTACAGATTATCACCGGATTTTAGGTTTACCAAAACCTGAACATCCGCTGATAAGTGTAATTAATATTGGTTCATTTGAACAGCCACCTTTGGAAGAACCAATTAGTTTAATGTTTGATTTTTATTGCATTTCGTTAAAACGAGACTTAAACGCGAATATAAAATACGGACAGCAAACATGCGATTTTGATGAAGGCGTACTTTTTTGTATGGCGCCGGGACAAGTATGGGGAATTGAGTTTAATAAAGAAGCAAAAAATAAACCTTCCGGATGGATGATTCTAATCCATCCGGATTTTTTATGGAGCACCACATTGGCCAAAACCATACAAAGTTACCAATACTTCAATTATTCGGTAAACGAAGCCTTATACCTTTCGGATAGGGAAGAAACAATGATAACCGGTATTATTAAGTATATTGAGCAAGAATACCATTCACCTATTGATAAATTTAGTCAGCAAGTAATTATCTCACAATTAGAGGTAATTCTAACTTACACCGACAGGTTTTATCAACGGCAATTTATTACCCGTAAAAGATCCAGTCACCAGCTGGTTGCCCGCGTGGAGGATATCCTTAACAATTATTTTAATTCTGAAGCCTTGATTAATAAAGGTTTACCCACGGTTTCATCCATAGCAGAGCAGTTGAACGTATCCTCCGGTTATTTGAGCGAGTTACTAAAAGCCCTTACCGGCCAAAATACACAGCAACATATTCATGATAAACTCATCTCAAAAGCAAAGGAAAAACTGACGACCACTAACCTGTCTGTTAGCGAAATATCTTACGAATTGGGGTTCGAGCATTTAGCCTCGTTTAGTAAATTATTCAAGGCAAAAACCAATGTTACACCATTGGAGTTTAGGGCGTCATTTAATTGATGCTTTTTTCTAATGAACAAGGAAGTTTAGATTTTATTCTAAAATCGAACCTCATTGTATCAGCAAGGTCAAAAAATAAAAGTCTTAAAATGGAATTTAAGATGCCTGATAATCAGTTAAATAATTAAACAACAGGTGTAGGTTATGTGCCAAAATCAAATGGTGGATGGAAAGGGATTCTAAAAATATCCTCTTAAATTAATTTTCATTTTAAATAATCTAATAAAGAAGTCAAAAGTCATAAACGACCAAAGTTAGTTATTGTATTGTTTAATTATTAAAATCAATAATTATTTATTATTATTTTAAGAAATTATTAAAATTATTCCGTAATAAATTTTAAGCTATTTAGCCATATATTAAGTTGTGCCAAATTTTTACTATTTGGTAAAGGTTCAAAACCTGGAATTACAGATCTCAACTGAAAGAAATTTTTCCCATCAGATATCAAATAAAGTTCTTCGGTTTCATAATGGATAACATCCTTTGAGCCTTTGTAATCGCAATGAGGCGTTTTCGTAATTGATTTCATATACAATACGTTTCCTAATTTTTGAAGTTTAGAAATTTCAATTGATTGGTTTTTGTTTAATGCTGCCCTAAATTTCATATTAATTATAATGTAGTAAAAGAGTGAAATAAAATCATTCTCTAAATTATTACTTAAACTTTCCTTTAATTTCTCCAAATCATTAAAGCCAATAGTGTCCTTCTTTACAATCTTTTGTTTTAATAGTTGGTCATTGTTTTTTATTTTAATCGGTTCATCTAAATTAAAAGAAAAATTAGCACCTAAATTCATAACCTTTAAAATCACTTCTTTTTTTATTTTTTGAACCGTCATATATTGATGTTCATTAATTGTCTTACTTCTTATACTATAGTGAATTGAATCCCTCGAAATCCAACTGTAAATTGGAGCATCAGCAGTTAAATTTAAATATTCTTCTGATTGTAATATTTTAAAGATTGGATTGAATAGTGCAGTGGCTTCAATATCTTTTTCCGATAGATTGGTAATTTTTCTAATAAAATCTATTTCACTAAATTGCTGGAAACTAAAATTTTCAATTTGGGTGTTAGCATAAAAATTTCCTTTTGTAAAGTATTCACTTCCTGAACTTTGTTGACCTTCAGAATAAATAAAATTTCTAATGTCAAAATATTTTTTTTCACCGACATTTCTATCAATTGATAATATGTTTGCTTCAAGCTTTTGAATGCTATTCTTATAATTTTCTTTTAAAGATTCAATCTTTTTTTCTTGAAAATAGGTAGTTACACTAAATACTGCACCTCCAATTGTTATTAAAAGCCCAATTAAAACAATAAAAATATTTCCCTCAATTTTCTCTTTTAAATTATTCATAATTCTACAAGTATCAATTCTAATAAATTTGTTAGTTTTAGATTTAACTCTTTTAGCAGTTAAATTTCTTCTTTAAGAATCACGTATTTAAGCGTTTTTTTACGGTGATTTAAGAGTAATATTACCCTATTAAAAATGAATTATTATTTTCTTCAAATTTGATATAGTTTTATCCTTTATCTTTCCTCCAAAAAAATCTTCCCAGTCCCTATTCTTATTTTAAACTTTTGACTAGCTTTAACACATCAATTTTTGCGCTTATGACTACCATAAAAGTTAACGGAAAAGATTACCATATAGATGCCGATCCTGATATGCCCCTGCTTTGGGTAATTAGGGATATTGTGGGCCTTACAGGTACAAAATATGGCTGCGGCGCGGCTCAATGCGGAGCTTGCACCGTCCATCTGGATGGCGAAGCGGCACGCTCATGCGTTACCAAACTGGGTAGCGTGGCTGGCAGGCCAATTGTCACCATCGAGGCATTATCAGCCAATAACAACCACCCGCTGCAACTGGCTTGGCAAGAGTTGAATGTACCGCAATGCGGATATTGTCAATCGGGTCAGCTTATGTCGGCAGCGGTATTGCTCCGCGAAAATCCAAATCCAACTGATCAGGATATTGACGATGCCATGGCAGGCAATATATGCCGTTGCGGAACGTACACCCGAATCCGTGCAGCCATACACAAAGCCGCGCAATTGCAAAGGGAAGGGGTAAAGTCATGAAGAAAATGATACATGGTAAGATCCGAAATCGTATAGCTATTTTTCTAAGTATAGTGATGTTCATGGTAGCTGTTATAACGGTTTCCTTTACATCCGCCTCAAAAAATACCAAAACAAAGCCACCTGTAACCAAGGATAGCGTAGCTTCGGTAAAAGCGTTCATGACCGTTTATAAAGTGCTTACCAATACCCGCTGCATGAATTGCCACCCCGCTGGCGATTCGCCGCTGCAGGGTGATGATAGCCATATCCACAAAATGAATGTAAAGCGTGGCATTGATGGCAAGGGTCTGTACGCTTTGCGTTGCAGCAATTGCCATCAGGCTCAAAATACACCCGGTTTGCATATGCCACCCGGAAACCCGCATTGGCAGTTACCACCAGCCAATATGAAAATGGTTTTTCAAGGTCGCACCCCCCGCCAACTGGCCTTACAGCTGCTTGATCCAAAGCAAAATGGTGGTCGCACTACCGCTCAATTGATTGACCATATGGCGAACGACCCATTGGTGGGTTGGGCTTGGCATCCCGGTGACGGTCGTACCCCACCGCCAATAAGCAGGGCACAAATGGCCGCGCAAGTACGTTTATGGATTGCCAAGGGTGCCTTCGCGCCCGATGCGCAAGCTAAGTAATAGGATTACAATCAAGCACTTAGGCTGATTAAAATTTAAAAATATTAATTGATGAATCAACTAACCAGAAGGCATTTTATTCAAACCTCGGGCACCGCAAGTTTGGCGCTCTGCCTTGGCATATCAAATAAAGGGATCGCGAAAAACACCACCAGTAATATGGTAGGTAAAAATTTCAACCCTTTGATTTTGGTTGAATCGAACGGGAATATTACTATCTACAACACCAAGCCCGAAATGGGTCAGGGAACCACCCAATCGGTTCCGGCTATGATAGCCGAAGAGTTTGAAGTATCATTAGACCAAGTAACCATCAAACAAACCAATGGCGAAAAAGAGTTTGGTTTTGGTCAGCGTGCAGGTGGAAGTTCTTCCATACGTACCGGTTATACCCAATTCAGGAAGGTAGGAGCCGCCGCGAAAGCCGTATTTATACTAGCCGCCAGTGCCCGTTGGCAGGTAGACCCAAGCACCTGCTATGCCGAAAATGGCACCGTTGTAAACAGCACCACCAAAAAGGTATTAAGCTACGGCGAGTTGGTAGAAGAAGCATCAAAATTGGAGTTACCTAAAGAGCCTAAGCTAAAAGACCCTAAAGATTTTAAAATTATAGGTAAAGTAAGCAAACGGCCTGATATTCCGCTTAAAACCAATGGTACAGCAGTTTTTGGTTTGGATGTGCAACTACCAGGTATGGTTTATGCCACCGTTGAGCGATGCCCCGTAATTGGCGGAACCCTAAAAACATTTGATGCTACCGAAGCCTTAAAAGTACCTGGTGTACTAAAAGTGGTAGAGGTAGAGCGCATTGTTGGAAAATACCACTTTAAGGGGGTGGCGGTTATCGCCAATTCGTACTGGACTGCCCTGCAAGGCCGTAAAAGACTAAAAATTGATTGGGATACGAAGGGGTTCGAAACCTTTAATTCATCTGAATATGAAGAAAAACTACGTAAGCTAGCCAACGAGGAGGGTATTTTAGATAAAAATAAAGGAGCCATTGAAACGGTAAACATTGCCCCCGCAAATTATATCGAAGCCTTTTACGAAACACCCATGATAGCCCACCATACCTTAGAGGTAATGAATTGCGTGGCACAGGTAAATGGTGAGAATGCCGAAATATGGACCTCCACCCAGGTGCCAAGTTCGGTAGTGGGTGCAGGAACAACCGATGCGCCCAAACTGGCAGGTTTTAAGCCCGATAATGTGAAATTCCATTCACAATTTATAGGCGGTGGCTTTGGTAGGAGGCTATATCTGGATTATATTGTAGAAGCTTTAAACGTTGCAAAACATACTGATAAGCCTGTAAAAGTAATATGGACCCGGGAAGATACCACCAAGCAAGGTCCTTTCAGACCTATGACTTTTTCGCAGTTAAGCGGTGGTTTCTCGGAAGATGGTAAATTGCTTGCTTTTAGGCATAAGGTAATTAGTCCGTCGTATTTTGAATCATTTTCTGATAGTTATGATAAAACCAAGGTAGATACCATTATGGTGGAAGGCATTGCCGAGCAGGAATATGAAATTCCAAACATAAAAACAAGCTTTGTACGTGCCGATTACCATGTACCTGTGGCGGCATTCCGCTCAGTTACCAGTTCAACCCTAGCATTCGCGCATGAGTGTTTTATGGACGAATTGGCCAATAAGGTAGGTAAAGACCCCTTTGATTTCAGGTTGAGTTTACTCACCAAGCCATCGGATACTAAGCGCGTGCTTCAAAAACTGCGGGAAGTATCAAACTGGGATACCCCATTGGCCAAAGGAAAAGGCAGGGGAGTTGCACAATGGAGCTTTTTTGCCGGCTTATGCGGGCATGTAGTAGAAGTCACCTACAACGAAGCCACAAAAACCATCAAAATTGATAAAGTAACCGCGGTAATTGATTTAGGTGAGGTAGTAAACCCCGATAATGTTAAAAATCAGACAGAAGGAGCGATTATTATGGCATTAACTGCGGCCATAAAACAAGGAATTACCCTTAAAAATGGGGTTGTGGAGCAAAATAATTTTTACGATAATGAAATGATTCGTATTAATGAAACACCCGAAATTGAAGTACATATACTAGCCGAAGGGGGTAAAGTAAAAGGCGTAGGTGAACCAGGATTTCCACCTTTTGCGCCCGCATTAGCTAACGCAATTTTTGCCGCCACAGGTAAAAGAATACGTAAAATGCCTTTTGAACTGGAAGTTTAAACTAATTGTTGGCATCTAAAATACCTAATGAAGAAGCTTCATTAGGTATTTTTAAAGTTACCGTAGTGCCAACTCCTTCAGTTGATTGGAGTGAGATAGTTCCATTGAGCTTACCTACCATCTCTTTCACAATAAAAAGCCCTAAACCTGAACCAAAAGATTTGTTTGAATGGCGGTAAAACATCTCAAATACTTTTTCTTGCTTATCATTGGGTATGCCAATTCCATTATCCTCAAATATAATTTCACAAGCTTGTTCGGTCACCTTTATTGCTACCTTTAAATAAGGATTTAACTTATCCTCATCATAATATTTTACAGCGTTTTCAATTATATTGTTTATTACGGAATTTAGTCTCTTCTCATCTGAATATAAAGCAGCCTTAATATCAGCTTCAACAGTAAGTGCTATGTTTCCATTATTGAAAAAAGCTACATCGTTAAAGCCATTTTTTATAAGTTCCTCTATATTAACCAAACTAGTTTCCAATGCCAACCTTGAGTTTTTGGAATATTCAATAATATCATATATAGTGCTATCCAATCGCTCAATCGAGGTATTTATTTTTTCGATGTAAACCTCCAATTCTTCCCCACTAACCTCATCCATCACTATCAAATCAACCAGCCCTTTTATAGAAGTAAGCGGAGAGCGTAAATTATGTGAGGTACTATAAACAAATGCATCCAACTCGGCATTCAATTTTTCAAGTTCGGCGTTTTTGGTTAAAAGCTCTTGCTCATAGTGTTTTAGTTCGGTTATGTCAATCGCATAGCCAAAAACATACTTAAGTTCATCATTTTCAAAATATGGGTTAAACCTTCTCAACATAAAAACAGAGCTACCATCTGCTTTTTTATGTTCGTCAAGCCATTCAATGGTGGTTTTTTTTTCAACCGCTTGTTTAAATAGTTTCCTTCTTTGTATGGCTTTTGAATTATCCATCCCCTTAAACCTATAATAATCAAAGTCATCTTTTCCTATTATAAAATTTCTTACCTCGTTACTTTTTATAGCGTTTGGGTTTACGTATAAATATTTATGTTCAAGGTCAAATAGCGCGACATCAGCAGGTATATTATCCAGAATTTCTTCCGTCAATTTCTTGTTTTCCGATAAAATTTCCCTTGATTTAATAGTTTCTGTAACGTCATTAAAAATCCATAACTGGCCTATATAATGAAGGTTTTTTGTGATTGGAATTATACTACAGTCCAAAATTCGAGCATCTTTAAGGTCAATCAACAAGTTTGATCTTGATTCCTTTCCGTCTATTAAACAAGCTGTAAATTTAATTTTCGTTTCTTGCCTTTTTATTAATTTAAAAATCTCTTCTTCAATGTTTTTAATTGTGGTACCGAAAATTTGGTTTCTTTTAAAATCCGGATAAAACATGCTGCTGAATGAATTATTTACAAACAGCACGTTACCACTTTCATTAAATAAAACAACAGCTTTCTGTAAATTAGCAATCAGGGTATTAAACGAGATTTCTACAATTTCATGTATATTAATAGTATTAGGGGTATTCGAACTTACTTTTGTCTGCGCAACGGATGAATTTTGAGGTTGTTCAAATTCTTCATAAGTACTATTAACTGCGGCTAAAAACTTTTGTAAATCAGGGTTTTTTGCTAAATCTTCATTAATATAGTCCTTAATTTGCGCAGCTAATTTTTTATGTAGGGGCATAATTTAATTTCTATTGTTTGCTATCAATATTTAATAGATATAGCTCCAAGACCATGCTAAAATAGGGAAAAGATTATGCGTTTTAAATTTAGAATTGTAACAATATAGTAAACATCGAAACAATTTTAAATCCAATATTTTCAAAAATAAATAATGAAACAATTAAACATATATTTAGTTTGAGATACTTTTTTCACATCGGATACCACGGTACTCATTATAATGGCTGGCAAAAACATCCGGGTTCAAATAGTGTGCAACAAAAATTGGAAACAGCCTTGAGTAAATTGTTAAAAGTACCCATTGCAATTAATGGATGCGGACGGACAGACGCACAGGTTCATGCTAGTCAGTACTTTTTTCATGTCGATATTGAAAATGAATGGGATTTCGATTTATTTTTTAGGTTGAATAAAATTTTGCCCGATGATATAGCCATATTCGAAATTATACCCATGCAAGGCCAGCCACATGCCAGGTTTGATGCTATTAAACGAACCTATGATTATTTTATCCATACCTATAAAGACCCTTTTTTAAGTAATTACAGCTCATTTTACCCTTATCCCGACCTCAACCTTGATAAAATGAAGGCTGCTGTTGCCCTATTACCAAAATATACTGATTACAGGGGCTTGTGTAAATGCCCCGATAGGGTTGAGCATACTCTTTGCTATGTTTCAAGTGCCGCAATTTGGATGGATGAAAATGCGGATAGACTAAGGTTTCAAATTATAGCGAACCGATTTTTAAGTAAAATGGTGCGAATTATAGTAGGCAGGCTATTAGAAATTGGTAAAGGCCAATTAAGTGTTGATGAATTTGAAGGTTATCTAATATCGAAACAAACACCGCCTATTATCATACCTGCCTATCCACAAGGACTATATTTATCAAAAGTTACTTATCCATATTTAGATATTGAAGCAGGTACATTATTTACGGGGCTTTTGCAAAACTTTAATAAAACGCATTGGCAACAACTCTAAGACTATGGATAAACGGTATTATAAATAATCTGCGCTTAATTTTAGGTACTTTTGCGCTTTCTTGAATTTGAAAACATTAAGGATGGCATGGTCAGAAACATTTAAGCTAAATAAACAATTAATTAGAACACTTACTGAGTACGGTTATACCAACCCTACCGAGGTGCAATTAAAAACCCTAAAACGAATTATTGGCGGTCAAGATATAATTGCTATTGGTGCAAATGGGTGTGGAAAAACCACCATCTACATTATTTCGGTTTTAAATAGGATGAATTATGCACCCGATGGAGTACCAAAGGTTTTGATTTTATTGCCTGATAAAGAGGGTGTATTAAGCGTAACTGAACAATTTGAGCAATTAAATAGGAATAAGGCGGTATCAATTGTAGGCTTATATGCGGCACCCGGCACCGAAAGCCAAATGAATGCATTAGCTGATGGCGCTGATATTGTGGTGGCAACACCCGATAGAGCTAGAGCTATTTACTTAAAATTAGGTCTCAATCTTAATAAAATGGAGCTTTTCATTATAGATGATGCCGATTTGATTGTAAAACAAGGACTACAATTACCTGTAGCCGAATTGGCAAATAGCATTACCAAGGCACAACATCTTGTCTTTTCGTCGGTTATGCACTCACGAATTGAAAAAATGATTGCCCCGTTTATGAAATTTCCAACCTTAATTGAAGTGCAAGAGGAGGCAGAAATTAAAATAGAAACATTTGAACAGATAGCCTATCAAGTACCTAATTTTGGCACTAAGCTTAACTTATTGTCACTTTTTATGCAAGACGAGGAGCTTTTTACCAAGGTTGTCATTTTTGTAAACACACGTAAAACAGCCGAAAAAGTTTACAAATCAATTTATAGGCGCGAAAAAAATATGGTTGGGATATTAAATTCCCCATCAATTGAGTTCAAAAACATAAAAAGTGTACATGAATTTATTGATAATAATGAAATTAGGGCTTTGATTATTTACAATGAAAACTTGTCTTCCCTTCAATTGGGAGATATTCCATTTATCATAAATTTTGAATTACCTGAAGATAGTTCAAATTTCATAGAACGAGTTAAATTAATTGATATTACCTCCGATTTGCTACCTATCACCTTTATAACTGATTTGGAGCTAGCTGAATTAAGAAAGATTGAACAAATAATTGGGAAAAAAATACCAATTGCCGAATTGCCTGATGATTTGATTATTGAAGCAGAGAAGAGTAAATCAAATTCCGAAACTAAACTAGTCAAGAAAGCAAAATCAGCAATGCTAGTTGCTGGAGAGGCATTTCATCAAAAAAAACCAGAAAACGCAAAAACTTACAATTATAGCTCTGGTGTAAAGGCTAAAATGAACAAGAAAAAGAAACACGGATAGAAATACGCTACCCCTTTAGGTATTCTAGGTATAAATCTTCCACTTTTTTACGAGCCCATGGATTTTTACGCAAAAACTTTAAGCTCGATTGTATACTTGGGTTTGATTTAAAACAGTTTATTTTGATATGCTCACTCAAGCCTTCCCAATTAAAATAAGCAACCAATTCATTTAGAATGCTCTCTAGAGTTTTCCCATGTAAAGGGTTATTGGTTTGTTCAGTCATAAAGCAATTATAGAAAAAAAGGGGAGTATTCGTAAATATTTAAGCACTCGGATTCTTTTTTCCCTGCAATAGTTTTTCAATCATTTTTTCAATGCGTTCTCTTTTTGTTTTTTCTTGTTTTGCCGAAATAACCCATAAAACATATTCCTTTTTATTTGAATAGGATAGTTTTTGATAAAAATTCAATGCCATAGCAAATTCTTCTAAAGAGGATTGTATTTCAGGAGGTAATAATACAATTTTGTTTTCAACATCAATAAATTCAGCAAACTGATTGTTTTTTATTTGACTGTTGCTTCCTTCCGAAGTTTTTGTTAGTTCTTTGGGCTTAAAGCGTAAGGCAGTCCATGTTTCATCTATTGATGTTGCGGAAACTATTCTTAAACCTTGGTTGGTAAGTTCATCCCAGCTACCAAGCATCTCAAGGTCTGAAACAATTCCCGAACTTTTTTTTGGATAGGTAACCCAGAATATGGTATCCTTTGTGAGTAGGTTTATAATTATTTGAAATTCTTGAATCAATTCCAACCTGTTTTTAACGAATAATTGTATCCCGTCAAAATTCCCATCCAATATGGTAGAGGCTAAAGTATTATGTGGCAGTTCCCCTAAAACTTCGTCATAATTAGGTGGTGGATTTTTAAACAGCCAACTTGTGCCCGATTTAATGTGTAATTTTTTTACTAAGCCGCTCATTTTGTAAATTGTTGGTTACTAAATTGAAACAATTCATTTACTTTTTCTCTTAATAACTTTTTCAAAAATAAAGGATTGCAGAATGCAAAAAAAGATAAATTGCAGCCTTATTTATTACGAATTTACTTTTTTGAATAATTATAAAAATGAATTATAATGACATAGATAGCAAAAAAAAGGTGTTTTTATTTGAATTAGATGATGTTTTGTATCCTTCAAAAGATTATCTATATCAGGTATATTACCTTTTTGCAAATTTACTAGAATATACCGAACACATTGATGCTGCACAAACAACCAATTTATTGATTGATGCATACCTAAAAAATGGAAAAGAAAATGTTTTTGATTGCTTAAAAGACACTTTAAATGTTGGCGAAAAGTATCGAAAAAACCTGAATAGCTTAATGTTAGAAGCTAAGCTTCCCCTAAAGTTACTATTATATAAAAACATGCTTAAGTTATTACAGGATATTGTTGTGGATAGAAAAATTCCTTTCATAGTTACCAATGGAAACCCTGCGCAACAATTAAATAAAATAAAACAAACTGAATGGCATGGTTTGGAAAACTACCTTAAGGTTTATTTTGCTGATGAAATTATCCCTAAACCCGAACCTGATGTGATTAATTTGCTAATTAATGATCATGGCATTCAACGCAGGGACATCGTTTTGATAGAAAACTCTGAAACTGACCGCTTATTTGCAGAGGTATGTGGTTTAGATTACTTTAATGTACAAGAATTTTTATAACCTAATGGTCACTTAAAAGAAATTCATCATTCCATTTTATTATTTTGAGCAATAACACTACCATTTTAAATGCTTGAAATATAAAAGCTAGATAGTTTATAATTCAAAAATCCAATTAAACTTTAGTGGAACTAAACTATTTTTCAAAATTCAGGTAAAAACATTCTTAAGAATATAGTGTATAGGTAAATATTCATACTGCTAAATAAGTAAGAACCGTTTTAAACAAGACCCCGTTTAAAACTTTTTTATTCCCTTATTATTGATCCATCCCTAATTTCATCGGTGGCCACTTTAACAATATGATCACCTGGTTTCAAAGAACCATAAACTTCTATTAAGGTCGCATTCTGGAAACCTTTTTTTACCTCTACCCAAACAGCTCTTTCACCTACTATTTTTATAACAAATACTTTTTCGGTTGAGGTTACAACGGCGGTTTTTGGTAATATAAAAGCACTATCTCTTGAAGCAATAGGTAGTTCAACCTCTGCAAACATATGTGGGATAAGTTTTTTATCATTGTTATAAATATCCATTTCCACAAGCTCTGATCTTAGCTTTTCATCAACCGCACCAGCAAGCCTTACAATCTTAGATTTAAACTTTTGGTTTGGTAAAGATGCGACTGAGAAACTAATCTCGGTTTTATTACTTAAGCCAACCGCATTAATTTCTGGTACCGAAACAACTAAGCGTAACCTTTTTTGATCTTGTATAACAAATAATGGATCAGCGCTTTTACCCCCTGGACCTACATAAGCACCTAAATTCACATTTCTTTTTGTTATTACTCCGTTAAAGGGTGCTCTTATTTCAAGGTAGTTTAAGTTGGCAGCAATTTCTTTGTAGGCTGATTTTGCGGCTTCAAGATTTGCAAAATCCGAATTCTTCTTAGCCTCTGCTTGCTCTAGGTCATTTTCTGATATAGTTCCCGGAGTTTTGCTAGTATTTAATAACCTATCATAGGTTGCCTTGCTACCAATATATAATGCTTCCTGTTGTTTAATGCGCGACTGCGCACCAGCCAATTGTGAATTAATTTCGGGAGCATCCAAAGTTGCCAATATTTGTCCCTGATGCACTTCAGAGCCAACATCAACAAGTAATGTTTTAACATAGCTATTTATTTTGGCAAAAATGTCAACCTGTTGGTAAGGTAAAAGTTCGCCAGGCAATGTAATGCTTGTACTTAATTTACCTTTTTGCACTAAAATAGGTACAACCAAAGGAGTATCAATAGAGTTTTCTTGCTTAGCTAACTCCTTTTCTGTTTTATTTGAACTACATGAAGGTAATAAAGCTGAACCTATAGCCAAAAAAACGAGGGCTAAAAGGTAATTTATTTTTCGTTTATACATGATGGTGCAAGGGGACATAAAATTTACTTTCTTTATCTTCAGGGTCGAGCGAAACAGACTCGGTAGTGGTTTTTTCTTGAACCCAGGCAAAAACCAAAGGTAATATAATTAGGGTAGCAAAGGTGGATGCAAATAAGCCCCCAATAACTGCACGTCCTAACGGAGATGTTTGATCGCCACCTTCACCGAGGCCGGTGGCCATTGGTATCATTCCTACTATCATTGCCAAACTTGTCATTAATATCGGCCTTAATCGCAACGCAACTGCTTCAAGTGCCGACTTAAGGGCATTGCCATTGTGCTTGCGTAATTCTTCAGCATTGGTAATTAGCAATACAGCGTTTGATATAGAAACACCAACTGACATAATCATACCCATGTATGATTGCAGATTTAATGTGGCACCAGTTAGTTTAACCAAAAATAAGGAGCCCAACAAAACTGCAGGTACCGTTGATAATATGACCAATGACATTTTGAATGATTGAAAATTAGCGGCTAGCATTAATAAAATTACTATAATGGCTACTATTAAACCAGATTGTAAACTGTCTAAAGTATCGGTAAGTGTTTGGGTAAGTCCGCGTGTTGTTATCGTTAATCCCCTAGGTAGCTTGCCTATTGTATTAATTGCTTTTTGAACATCCTCGTTTGCTGTTCCTAAGTCTTTATTATTTAAATTAGCTGTAACTGTAAGAATTGGAATTGCTCCAATATTATCATTTTCACCATTAGTAACTCCAGTTTTAATTTCAGCAACATCACTTAATACTGGCCTTGCCCTATCTTGCATTACAGGTATCTCCCGAATATCATTCAAGCTAGCCATTAGGTATTCTGGTACTTGAACCTGAACCGAATAACTTAGGGAGGATTTTGTGTCTAACCAAACATTTTTTTCGGTATATCGTGATGAGGAGGTAGATGCGATAAGCGATCGCGATATATCGTTTACACTTACACCATATTGTGCAGCTTTAATCCTATCAATGGTAATGTTAATACTAGGATATTTAAATGATTGTCCAATTTGAACGTCACGCAAATAAGGGATTTTATTGAGTTTATCAACTATCTTAGTTGCAAATTTTATATTAGTCGGCTTGTTTTTGCCTGCAATTACTACCTCAATTGGTGTTGGAGACCCTTGGCTTAATATTTTATCAGTTAACTCAATTGGTTCAAATGAAAGCAATACCCCATGCTGCTCCTTTTTCATAGCATTTCTAAATCGTTCCTTTAATTCATCAAGTTTAACATCATAACCTTCTTTTAGGTTTACTTGAAGTACCGCCTCTTGAGGGCCAGCCATAAATAAATAAATAGGACTGGTGGAGAATAGTCCCGGGTGCATACCGACCATTGCGGAGGTTACCTCTATATTTTTATCTCCAACAATTTTTTTAAGTATCTTAATAGCATTTAGGGTAATAGCCTCAGTACGTTCAAACCTAGTACCATCAGGAGCCCTTAACCGAACTTGAAAGGTACCAGAGTTTACCTTTGGTAAAACATCACGTCCGATATGACTAAATAAAAAATAACATAAACCAACTGCAATAAGACTATAAACAATAACAATTTGCTTTCTCAAATTCATGAATTGGTTGGTCATTTTTAAAAACCTAATTCTAAATTTATCAAAATGACTTAATTTTTTTCCTTCTATTTGGGTGGCATTTTTTATCGCCAATTCCTTTTGTTCCCAAGGGGTGCCTTCATCTTCCAAAGCAAAACCATCGGCATGACTTTTATCTTCATGTTCATTTTTCATAATCCAGTTTGCCAAAACTGGTACAAACGTTTGCGAAAGTAAATAGGAGGTTATCATTGAAAAGCCAATAGCCAAGGCCAATGGTAAGAATAAAGCCCCTGGAATACCTTTCATGGTAAAGGCAGGTGCAAATACTGCTAGGATACAAAGAAGAATCAATAATTTGGGGAAGGCGATTTCTTTACATGCGTCCCAAATTGCCAATGCCTTTGGTTTTCCCATGTCAAAATGTTGGTGAATATTTTCAATAGTTACAGTAGATTCATCCACCAGTATTCCAATAGCTAATGATAAACCGCTCAACGTCATGATATTGATGGTTTGATGAAATAAATATAAAAAGAATATACCCGATATGATACAAGTTGGAATAGTTAATATTACAATCAAAGCACCTCTTTTATCGCCTAAAAACAAGAGCACCATTAATCCTGTTAATATTGCACCAATTGCACCCTCTTCTGCCAAACTTTTAACAGAATTGATAACATAAACAGATTGATCGAATACATAGGATAGCTTAACATCTTCGGGCAACAACGCTTGAAACCTTGGTATTGCATTTTTTAAACCTTGCACAACTTCCCATGTAGATGCGTCTGCGGATTTAGTTATTGGCAAATAAACAGACCTTTTTCCATTCACAAGGGCATATCCAGCTGTAATATCCGCACCGTCTTCAATGCTGGCAACATCATGCAGGAATAAAGTTTGGATGCCATTTTTATAAATCGGGATATCGCCAAAATCTTTTATATCCTTAACAACAGTATTGGATGGTGCCAAATAGTTATAGTCTCCAATTCGGATATTCCCTGCAGGGGTATTTTGATTATTTTCGTGCAACGCAGTCACTAATTGATCAGCAGTTAAGTTATGAGCACGCAATAATGCCGGATTTGCTTTGATTACGACAGTACGGATATTACCACCAAATGGTGCTGGTGCAACTAAACCTGGTATTGAGGTAAATGATGAGCGAACATAAATATTAGCCATATCGAGTAGCTCATTGTTGCTTCTTGTTTGGCTTGAAAGCACTAATTGACCAACTGGTAAAGTTGAAGCATCAAAACGCAGAATAAACGGTGGTTGTGACCCAGGAGGGAAGGTAGCTTGCGACCGATTTGTATAAGCTGTAACTTCCGCTGCTGCTTGTGCCATGTTAGTACCTTCATAAAAAGTTAATTTTATGAGAGTTAATCCGCTAATGTTTCGAGTTTCAATACTTTTTACACCCGAAACAAATAAAAGTTGGTTAACATAAGGTTTACCAAAATAGGCCTCCATTTGGTCAGGTGTATAACCTCCAAAAGGATGTGAAACATAAATTACAGGTAAGTTAAGATCCGGGAAAATGTCAATTTTTATGCTCCTTATCGCGTTTATGCCAAAGAAAAATAAGCCCGCGACAATTACCAAAATGGTGATTGGCCTTTGTAAAGCTCCTTTTATTAAACCCATTATTTATTTTTCTAAAAATTATCTATAAATAAATTAAAATCACCTGTTGCAGCCGCCTTAAAGAGTAAAGCTTGCCAAACATTATTTGCCGCTATATAATTGTCAACTTCCGCTCGATTTAATGCATAAAGTGCCTGCGTAAAATCAACAATATTCGATAAGCCATTTTTATACAAAACCAGCTTTTGCGTATATGCCTCCTTAGCAGCCTTTACTTCTTCGGGGGCTGAATGGAAGTTTTTTAATGCATTTGCTATTCTGGTTTCGGATAAAATTTGTTGCGCTTTTAGTTGATTATCAATCAAATCAAAATCATTTTTATATTGTTCCGAGATGAATTTTTGGGACTGCATTTGATAATGTAATCTTATCGGGGTGGTCAGATTCCAAATCATACCTATCCCTAATAAATAATTAAATCGGGTTGGATTGGCACCACTACCATAACTTCCTGAAAAATCATTTTGGTTAGTGCCATAACTATTACCAAAACCAGAACCTTTACCTTGAAAAACACCAAATAACGAAAATGTTGGGTAATTAAATGTGCTTAAATAGTTTGATTGTTCCTTGCTTATGTCAATTCTACTTTGATAATAACCGAGAAGTGGATGGTTGCTTAAATTTATATTTTTTTGAATATCTATGGTTTGCGGTGTCTTGGAAATGAATGCACTATCCAAAATAAAAACATCGGCTGGTTGAATGCCAATGTATTGCGAAAGTAAATTACTTTGCTCTTGCTCTATTTGTTGGGCATTTGTTAAAGCAATTTTAGCATTGGCTATTTCGGCATTTGCCTGAGAAGAATCAACACCTGCATTTAATCCATTTTTTACCCTTGCCTTTACAACTTTTTGTAATTCAACAGCTCTATTTAAATTATCTTCTTGAGCCTTTGCTAGTTGTTGTGCCGCAAATAAATTAAGATATGCCCCAGCAACTCGTATTTGGTGTTGAAATTGCTCCTGTGCTAAATCTTTTTCATCTTTAGCAACTGCAGACTTTTGCAGTTTCACTTTTTCTTTTGATCTGCCGAAGGCGAAAAAATCCCAACTAATATTGCTTAAATACAGAGAGCCAAAACCAGCATTCCAATTTTGGTTTGCCAACGCTGGTCCGGCTGATGAAACACTTAAACCTTTATAGCCATAGGAAGGACCAAACTGGCTATTAACAGTACCATACACTTGCTGTGCAGAAATATTCAAATCGGGCAAATATTCGGATTTTGTTTCATTAAGACTTGCTTTTGACGCGTTTAATTGATTTGTTTTTGATTTTATAGTTTCGTAATTACTTAAGGCCAGTGACTCAGCTTGTTTTAAATTGATGACTCTTTGCTGCCCATTTGCTCCTAAATAAAACAAAACGCTCGAAAAAAGTAAAATTGAGTATTTAAAGTCCCGTTTCAGCATGTTGTGATTACTTTTGCGTACAAAAATATAATTATATTGTGTTAAACAGACACTTTGATTTAGTATTCGAATACTTTTTTAAAAAAATACATTTCGCTAAATTATATCTATGCTTCATCTATCTAAAATCTATGTCTTCAGGTATTGTAAAAACATGTCAACAAAACAAAAAGTTAAAATTGTTAATTTTGCTTCACATTGGCTTAAGCTTTTTTCAGCCTATATATGGGCAACGCTCTTTTAAGCCATTTCCTCAGCATGTTGAATATTATAAAGGATGTATAAAGCCAAATCATGTCTCTCAAAAGACCCTCGATAATACAGTATCCAATTTTTATTACCAATGGAAAAATAGGTTTGTTAAAACAGTACTTGGCAAACAGGAAAAATATATATGGTTTGAAGGAGTTGGCAAAAAACAATGCGTGTCCGAAGGGCAGGGCTACGGCATGATTATCACCGCCTTGATGGCAGATGCCGATCCCGAAGCAAAAAACATATATGATGATTTATATCGCTATTATCAATCTCACCACGATAAAAAAAGTAAATACTTAATGGCTTGGGCTCAATTTACAAATGGAAAATCTGATGATGCTACCTCGGCTACTGATGGCGATTTGGATATAGCTTATTCTCTTTTATTGGCAGATAAACAATGGGGTAGTAAAGGAACAATAAATTACATAAATGCGGCTAAAAATATGTTAGCAGCAATTATGAAATACGAAGTTAATCCAAACACTTATTCATTATTGCTATGCGATGGAATAGAAGCAGAAAGCAAAGATTATTATGCGACACGTTCATCTGATTTTATGCCATCGCACTTTAAAGCCTTCAAAGGAGTTACCAATGATAAAAGATGGGAAAAGGTAATTAACGCGAATTACAAATTATTTAACCAAATGCAGGTACGTTATAGCCCAGATGCTGGTTTAATACCCGACTTTATTGTTGATTTAAGTACAAAAGCAAAACCTGCTCCGGCCAAATTTCTAGAATCCATTTATGATGGACAGTATAATTACAATGCTTGTAGGGTTCCTTGGCGGATAGCTACCGATCTTATATTAAATGGCGACAACCGTTCAAAAGCTTTAATAGATAAAATAAATAAATGGGTAAGGGAAACTACCAAAAATACCCCTTACAATTTATCAGCCGGATATACCTTGACTGGTAATGATATTAAAGGAAGATACTTTGAAGCACTAAGTTTTATTGCTCCATTCGCGGTAGCGGCTATGACTGATAAAAATAACCAACAATGGCTCAACAACATCTGGGACTACCTGATTGATTTTAAGTTGAAAGATTATGATTATTATGATAATACCATCAAATTATTGGATATGATTATAATTTCTGGAAACTATTGGGATGTAAGGCCATAAAAGCTAATTTTTGATTTGATATTGTATTTTATTAAGGAATCAGATTTTTTATAAAACTATCTTCAAAATCATTACAGAAACGCTTTATATTAGGAAGATAAGAAAATTCATCTTCTGTATGTGTAGTTGTTAATATGATAGCATTCATACCGGCATAATTGGCAGCTTCAGCTCCTTTTGGTACATCTTCAAAAACCATACAATCAACCGGATTTGTATGAAGTAGTTCCGCTGCTTTTATAAAAGTTTCTGGATGCGGTTTACTTGTGGTAACATCATTAGCGCTTACTATGGCACTAAAATAATGCCTTATTTTTAAGTTATCTAATACAAAATCAATATTAAATGGAATAGCAGCCGATGCGATTGCCATAAGTATACCAGCTTGATGGGCTTTTTCTAAAAACACATTTAAGCCTGGAAGTAATCTTAAATCCGGTAAGTATTCTTTTTGGTAGCGTTTCTCTTTTTCTAAAGAAAGCTTATCCATTTCCTCATCAGTAAAGTGGTTAGGTCCAAACATCCTTACCAATACTTCCTGATTTTTACCATACATGTTTTTTTTAACCTCCTCATAGCTAAAATTACCTCCAAGTTCATTATTTAATAAATATTGCCAAGCTCTTGAATGGTAGTGCATATCATTAATCAAAGTACCGTTTAAATCGAAAATAAATGCTTTCATCGAGATAGAAGAATTTTAAAAATATTATAAGTCTCAAAAATACATTTTTAAGAATGATACTCTTTGAAATTACAATAAAAAAAGGCGTGAAGTATATTTAAGGAATATGAAGCACTGATTTAATATTTAGGTATTTGGTGATTATTTTCCTAATGAGTGTTTAAAAATTAAAATACGGAGCTAAGAATGAATAAAACCTAGAAAGGAAATATATCATTTTTGTAATGAATGGTAAAAAATCAATTGATATAAAAAAATCCCCTCAGGTTTTGAAGGGATTTTTAC
The DNA here is from genome assembly GCA_903891475.1 of uncultured Mucilaginibacter sp. Classification (GTDB taxonomy): domain Bacteria; phylum Bacteroidota; class Bacteroidia; order Sphingobacteriales; family Sphingobacteriaceae; genus Mucilaginibacter. Next base: position 188,454 of record CAITEP010000020.1, on the reverse strand, counting down.
AATTTGAGTAATTATTTAAGAAATTAGTTGCGTTTAAAACTGCCTTTGCCTCCAACATTAAAGCCTGGACCCTTATCTTCGGCTATGTTAACGGTAATCCTACGTCCATAATAAGTAGCACCGTTCATACATCTAATGGCTTCTTTGGCTTCATTATCATTTACCATCTCAACAAAACCAAAACCCTTACTCTCTTTTGTTTCGCGGTCTTTAATAATTCTGAGCGATTTTACAGGCCCAAAATCACCAAAAACAGCAGTCAATTCAGCCTCTTCCACTTCTAATGGCAGGCCGGCAATAAATACTTTCATCAATATTTTTAAATTTAGGCAAATGTACTGATAATTAGCCATAGTTTATGAGTGTTTATTACTCATTATGGAAGAATAGAAGTTTTGTGAGAATGATACTAAATATTTATAAAAATAAAATAGTTTGCTTTTTCAAATATTTAATCTGATAAAAAACAAAAGCAATGAAAACAATTATACTTAAAAGCACCCACCAATTAAAAACAAATTTAAAGTAGTAACCACTTGAAATCACATCTTCCAATAAAATATTCATACTTGAAAATTTAAAATTTAATTAATTGATAACTTACTCCATCTTTGCAAACTCTCCTTCACTTTTCGCCACTACAATCGTAGCTATACCATTCCCTATCATATTGGTAATGGCCCTGGCTTCCGACATAAACCTATCTACCCCCAATAAAATAGCTACGCCCTCGGCAGGTATAATTTTGATGGCGGCCAAAGTGGAGGTAAGTATAATAAACCCACTACCTGTAACTCCTGCCGCACCTTTTGAAGTAATCATTAATATGCCTATAATGGTTATCTGCTGTATCAGCGTAAGCGGCACTTGAAACACTTGTGCCAAAAATATAACCGCCATTGATAGGTAAATGGTAGTACCATCCAAATTAAAGGAATATCCGGCTGGAATCACCAAGCCTACAACCGAGCGTGAGCAACCAAACTTTTCCATTTTGTTCATCATGGCGGGTAGCACAGATTCGGAGGAGGAGGTACCTAAAACAATGAGCAGTTCTTCCTTAATAAAACCCAAGTATTTCCATAAGCTGAATTTATATAAATAGCAAATGAGGTTTAATACCCCGAATATAAAGAAGAAAGAAGTAAGGTAAACCGAAGCCATCAACAAGCCCAAGGGTTTTAAGGTGGCAATGCCGTATTTACTAATGGTAAATGCCATGCCACCAAAAGCCCCTAAAGGCGCTACCCGCATTACTATGCGCATGATATTAAAAAACACGGTTGAAAGTTTCTCGAACAAATCAATAACAGGTTTGCCACCATCGCCCATCCAGCTTAGGCCAAAACCAAACAAAATGGCAAAAAATAGAATTTGTAAAATATCGCCCTGCACAAAGGCCTCAAAAATATTACCGGGGATAATGTGGGTAATAAAATCGGCCCAATGCATATCGGCGGCGGCTTTTTGGTAGATGGCTAGTTTGGTATGGTCTACCGGAATATTATTTACAAAGCCTGCTCCCGGCTTTAACAGGTTGGCAACAATTACGCCAATAACCAAGGCAAGGGTACTCACAATTTCGAAGTATAAAAGTGCCTTACCTCCTACCCTGCCCACCTTTTTTAAATTGCCCATGCCTGCAATGCCCAGCACAATGGTTAAAAAAATGATGGGCGAGATGAGCATAGTGATCAGCTTTATAAAGTTTTTGCTGATCATTTCGGCTGTTGGTCCGAATTGTTTGAAATACAAACCAACAACTACACCCAATAAAATGCCCAAAATAACCTGAAAATTGAGGTTGGTAAAAAGTTTCTTCATGTTAAAACAAGTATACAATTAAGTTTGTGATATATAAAGTATTTGGCCCACGCACTCTTATTTAGTAGCAAGTATCTAGTAGTTAGTAGCTAGTATTTTTTTAATAATAATTTCGCTCCCTATACCCCGATAGCATGCAAGATTGAGGTATTTGGGATTTTGAGATTTATCTTCCTATTTGATACTTAATACTAGCGACTTGATAGAGCCTCAACCCAGCCCTCTCCTTTGGAGAGGGAGTTTGATTTCGTTACTTTTAAAACTTTTCTCAAATCTAACATCTCAATTCTCATGTCCAATTTGGCCTCACCACAGCCCTCTCATCAGGAAGGGAGTTAGATTTGGGTTCTTTTGAAATTTATGGTTCGATTGTTTTTCTTTTATTGAAGAAATACTTTTCAATTTCATTAATCGCATTTTCAAGGCCGTTTTCGTTTCTGATTTTTTCGCCTACCAACGCAACATTTTGCTTTATTTTGGGTGATTGAATTTTTGTTAAAGCTGAGATAAATTTTGTGTTTGTGAGTTTCTTTACGGGGATGTGCACACCCAAATTCATACGTTCAATTATTTTGCCCCAGGTTGGTTGGTCGGTATAAAATGATATAATAATTACTGGTAAGTTATTTCTGAGCATAGCGGCCAAGGTGCCTGCACCACCGTGAAATATACCCGCTTTGCATTGAGGTAAAACCGTGTGGTGATTTACATATTTAGCAACAAATAAGTTTTTGTGAACTGGCAGGTTGTTAAAAACTGACCATCCTGTACACAATAAAATCCTTTCGGTGGTATTATTTAAAACTGCTTGTAAAAGAGATTCAAATTTCTCGGTATTGCCAACTCCGTTACTACCAAAGCCTATGTAAATTGGTGCTTCTCCTTGTTGTAACCAGCTATTAAGTTCTTCATTACCTTCTTCTGAATTTTTTATTGAACCTGAATGCTCCGGAACTGTTAAAAAGCCAGTTATTTTATGGTTCTTGTCCCAATCTGTTGGCTGGGGTATTAGGGTTTGACTTAAGCAATATAAATCCAATAGGTTTTGTTTATCAATATGGTAAACCAGATTTTCCTTTAAAATAGGTAGCCCCAATTCTTGCCTAAATTCATTCACCTCCTCTTTTACAAATTTCCAAAAAAACAGATGAGCTAATTTATAGGTGAATTTATTGTACCAAGGGAAATCCAAAAAATCAAAATCGCCCAGCGGGAATTCAGAGGTTGGTACCAAAGGCGGCATAAAATAAGTAAGCACTATTGGCTTATTTTGCTTTTCGGCAATGGCACTTGTTATAGTAACAGTCGCGGTATTTGCTACGATAAAATCAACCTTATTAAACCCTTCCACATAGCTTTTGCGCAAAGGTATTCGCATTTCATGGAGTACCTTAAAAAAATACTTCATGAGTTTAATGGTATTCTCTGTTTTTAAAATGCTTTTTCCTTCAGGAGAGTTCATTCCCCTCTCTGCATCACCGTGTAGCGGATGGAACGTGATACCATATTCTTCCACTAAATCTTGAAAATTTTCGGGAGCTGCTAAGGTTACTTGGTGACCATTTTCCATTAGTCCGATTGCTAATGCAATATAAGGTTGTACATCGCCCCGGGTTCCGTAAGTAAATATACCTATATTCAATGTGAGTTGTTTATATGCAAAGAAACTGATTTGGTTTGTTAATTTGGTGTGGGGTTAAAAAATATTGGCCTTGCCCGGTCTATGTTGGTTAATGTAATAGGGAGTTAGAATTGGGTTCTTTTGGAATAAATTGGAAGCCTCACCCCGACCCTCTCCAAAGGAGAGGATGCTTGATTTTGGTTAGTTTTAATATTTTTTCTCATATCTAACATCTTAATTCTCATATCTCCATTCTTATGTCTCAATTAAACTTTTTGTACGTTTGTTTTATGGAGGATATACGTAATTACAGGGAGGTATCGAATTTATTGGCTTGTGCCGGGCAACCTACCGAGGAGCAATTGAAGGATTTGGCTTTGGCAGGGTTTAAGGTGGTAATAAATTTGGGCTTGGCTGATGGTAGTTATGCATTAAGAGATGAGGCTGCTTCTGTAAAGGCATTGGGTATTATTTATCACCATACTCCCGTAGTGTTTGACGCGCCGCGGTTGGATGAGCTTCGAGCGTTTTTTGTTTTGATGGATAAGTATGTAAATCAAAAAGTTTTGGTGCATTGTGCAGCTAACTACCGGGCTACGGCTTTTGTTGGTTTGTACCTACTCAGCATTCACAAAGTAGACGAAACCGAAATGGAGGATTTTATAGAAGATGTGTGGATGCCTAACCAAATTTGGAGGGAGTTTATAGAAGAGGTGGCACTTTTGCTATCAAAAAATGGAAAGCTTTAAACCATAAAAATTAAGCCTAAATACTTGAGCATGATTGCTTAATTTAATACTACCATACTAATTTGTATTTTGTTAATTTCGCAACCTTATACGCCAAATAACAAATGGACTATCAATTTAAAGATATTGAAAAAAAATGGCAACGGTTTTGGGCCGACCATCAAACATTTAAAGCAGACGATAAAACTACCAAACCCAAATATTATGTGCTTGATATGTTCCCCTATCCATCGGGTGCTGGCTTGCATGTGGGGCATCCGCTTGGGTATATAGCCTCTGATATTTTTTCGCGTTATAAAAGGTTAAAGGGATTCAATGTATTGCACCCTATGGGTTATGATAGCTTTGGCTTGCCAGCCGAGCAATATGCCATACAAACAGGGCAGCATCCAGCTATCACTACTGAGGCTAATATTGCCACCTATCGCCGTCAGCTCGACCAAATTGGTTTTTCGTTTGATTGGAGCAGAGAAGTGCGTACCAGCTCGCCCGATTATTATAAATGGACACAGTGGATTTTTATGCAGCTGTTCAATTCATGGTATAGCAAAGATGCTGATAAAGCGGAACGTATTAGCGAATTGATTGCCCATTTCGAAAAAAATGGTTCGGCTGGTATCAATGCCGTTTGCGATGAGGAGATCTTAAGCTTTACCGCGGATGAATGGAAGGCAAAAAGCACTAATGAGCAATTGGCCGAATTGTTAAAATACCGTTTAACCTATTTGCGCGAAAGTACCGTAAACTGGTGCCCAGCCTTAGGAACGGTATTAGCCAACGATGAAGTAAAGGATGGCTTTAGCGAACGTGGTGGTTTCCCGGTGGAGCAGAAGAAGATGATGCAATGGAGCATGCGCATTACCGCTTATGCCGACCGCCTTTTAAAAGGCCTGGATACCATTGACTGGCCCGAACCACTTAAAGAAATGCAACGCAACTGGATTGGTAAAAGCGTTGGTGCATTGGTAAAGTTTAAGGTTAGTCCGCAAGAAAATGGAATTGGACAGGATGAAGTAATAGAAGTTTTCACTACGCGTGCCGATACCATTTTTGGTACTACTTTTTTGGTGATTGCTCCAGAGCATGAACTGGTATCAACATTAACCACAGCCGAGCAAAAGGCAGCTATTGAAACCTACATTGCGCAAGCAAAAAAGAAATCGGAATTGGAGCGCATGGCCGATGCCAAAACTGTTTCGGGTGCTTTTACCGGCAGTTATGCCATAAACCCAGTAAATGGTGAAAAGGTACAGGTTTGGATTGCCGATTATGTTTTGGCAGGCTACGGAACTGGCGCGGTAATGGCTGTACCATCGGGCGACCAGCGAGATTATTTGTTTGCCAAACAATTCAATTTGCCAATTATCCCGATTATTGATATCCAAAAAATTGAAACCGAAGCCGACCCAACCAAGGAAGGGCACTATATAAATTCGGGCTTTATAAATGGATTAACCTATAAAGAGGCCACCGCGGCGGTAATTGCCAAGCTTGAAGAATTAGGTGCGGGCAAAGCCAAGGTAAACTTTAGGATGCGCGATGCCATTTTTGGTCGCCAGCGTTATTGGGGAGAGCCGGTACCCGTATACTTTAAAGATGGCTTGCCTCATTTAATAAAAGAAAGCGAATTGCCACTGCTATTGCCCGAAGTTGATAAATACTTACCTACAGAAAGTGGCGAGCCGCCATTGGCAAGGGCCGAAGGATGGAAGTATAAGGGAGCAGAAAACAAGGCTACCTACGAACACGAACTTTCCACCATGCCAGGTTGGGCGGGTTCCAGTTGGTATTGGTACCGTTATATGGATGCCCAAAACCGAAATGAATTCGCATCGAAAGAGGCAATTGTGTATTGGAAAGATGTTGATTTGTACATAGGCGGAAGTGAACATGCCACCGGGCATTTATTGTATAGCCGCTTTTGGAACAAGTTTTTGAAGGACCTTGGTTTAGTGGTGGAAGAGGAACCATTTAAAAAATTGATTAACCAAGGGATGATACAAGGTAGAAGTAATTTTGTATACAGGCTGATAGATGATGAGGGAAAAGGCACGAATACTTTTGTTTCGCACGGACTTATAAAAGAGCACAAAACTACCCCATTGCATGTTGATGTAAACATTGTTGATAATGATATTTTAAATATCGACAAATTCAGAAAATTCAGAACTGATTTTGAAGTAGCGGAGTTTATCCTCGAAAATGGCAAATATATTTGCGGGCATGAAGTCGAAAAAATGTCGAAATCAAAATTCAATGTGGTAAACCCCGATGATTTGATTGAACGTTACGGTGCCGATACTTTGCGAATGTACGAGATGTTTTTAGGTCCGCTGGAGCAAAGCAAACCTTGGAACACCAATGGCATTGAAGGGGTATTTAAATTTCTGCGTAAGTTTTGGCGTTTGTTTCATGATGATGCCTGGAATTTCAATGTATCAACAGCCGAGCCTACAAAAGCCGAATTAAAATCGCTCCATAAAATTATACGCAAGGTAGAGGAAGACATTGAGCGTTTCTCCTTTAATACCTCCGTATCAAGTTTTATGATTGCCATTAATGAACTTACAGATTTAAAATGTAATAAAAAAAGCATCCTACAAGATTTGGTAATCATCCTTTCACCCTACGCGCCCCATATTTGCGAGGAGCTTTGGGTATTGCTAGGTAACGAGGCCGGAACATTATCCTATGCTCCCTACCCTAAATTCAATCCGCAATATTTAATTGAGGATGAATATGCTTATCCAATTTCTATCAACGGTAAAACCAAAATGAACCTAAATATTTCTTTAAGTTTAGAGCTTAAGGAGATAGAAGCCGAGGTAATGGCTAGTGCCGAGGTAAATAAATATTTAGATGGTAAAACACCTAAAAAGGTAATTGTAGTAAAAGGCAGAATTGTAAATATTGTGGTATAAAAAACACAAAATACCGATTTAAACAAAAAGGGGGCGGATTTTATTCGCTCCCTTTTTTTGTAACGAATTTATTACAAATTATCAAAATGACATTTAATTGCAAAAAACATTGTAACAATTAAGGTACTTTCGCCTCAAATTAGAAAAAACAACAAGAATGAGGCGATTTTATATATTTCTGGCAATTTTATTTTCTACTATTTCAGCAAAAGCCCAATTTGGAGGCGGTGGATCTAGCATCGTAGGGCGCATTTCGGGAACTATCATTGATTCCGTTACAAAAAAGCCTGTGGATTATACTTCAGTAGGCTTATACCACAGCGGTGGTAAAAGCCCAATGAATGGGGTATTAACTGATACAAAGGGCGTTTTTAAATTGGATAACGTGCATCCAGGATCCTATAAAATTATTATTTCTTTTGTTGGTTATCCTCCAAAAACAATAGAAAACATTATAACCACTGACTCAAAACCTGATAAAAATTTAGGCATTATATTGCTTCAACCAAGTTCAAAAGCCTTAAAAGAAGTAGTTATTCAGGGCCAAACAAATACAGTTGAAAACAAAATAGATAAGTTAGTTTACAACGTAGAAAAAGATTTAACTGCAGCCGGCGGCAATGCAAGTGACGTATTACAAAAAGTGCCTTTAGTAGCGGTTGATTTAAACGGAAATGTATCTATTAGAGGCGACCAAAATGTAAAAGTTTTGATAAATGGAAAACCAACCGGTGCATCTTCTGCAAGTTTGGCAGACGTTCTAAAAACCATTCCGGCCGACCAGATAAAAAGCATAGAGGTAGTAACTTCTCCGTCTGCAAAATATGATGCGGAAGGTTCGGCAGGTATACTAAATATCATTACCAAACAAAAAAACATATCTGGTATAAGCGGCTCGGTAAGTGGAGGATTTGGCACCAGGCAAAATAATGGTAATGCAAATTTAAATTATAACAAAAACAGGTTCAGTCTATCCCTAAATGCCGGAGGTAACCTTACCTGGCCGCAAACATCAATTTCAGATTTTTACCAAAATTTTCAAGGAGATACAAGTAATTATATTCAAAAGGTAAATGGAACAACCTTGGTAAAGCGTTACGGAACCATAAGCTCTGCAACTGCAAATTATGAATTTAATGCTTTTAACAGCATTTCTAGCACCATTAGATACAATAAAGGTGGATTTAATAATACTGGTAATTCTACTACCAATTCTGATTTCACAGATACAAAAAACCCCAAATATTCATATGCATATGACTATACCTCGAATTCAACTGGTCATAATTCATTTGGTGGATTTGATTGGAGTATGGATTATACCCATAAATTTAAGAAAGAAGGTCATGAAATCTCACTTTCTGGGCAATGGAGTCATAGTACAATTGTAACAGATTATTCAACATTATTTACACCTCAAAGACAAATTAATCAAAAAAACAATATTGACGGGATAAATAATGAATATACGATTCAACTTGATTATACCTTGCCAGTAAATAAGGTTTTAAAAATTGAAGTAGGTGGAAAAGAAATTATTAGAAGAATTAATAGTAATTCGGATGTATTTGCCCCTTCTGGTTCTAGCGATTTTGTTCCGGATCAATTTAATTCGAGTTTGTATAACTACAACCAAGATGTAACTGCCGGATATACCGTATTTACTTTTACTTTACCAAAAAGCTATTCCATACTTGCTGGTTCAAGACTTGAAAACACTGCCATTCATGGCGATCCAAATAGTCCGTCAGAACCTAGCTTGACATCATTCGACAATAATTATCTAACTTATATTCCAAGCTTAACTATACAAAAACAGCTAACACCATCGCAAACATTAAAGTTGAGCTATAGCAAAAGAATAACAAGACCAAGTTTGCAGTTTTTAAACCCTTTCCTAAACAAGGCGAACATACTTGCACAAACGGAAGGCAATCCAAACTTAGCCCCTGAAGTTTCGCAAACAGTTGAATTAAATTATAATACCTTTATAAAGTCATCAGTAATTAATACCTCTGTTTACTACAGGCATATTGATGGGTTAATAGAAGGTATTTTGACCCCTCAAAATGTAAACGGACAACCCGGAACACTGAGCAACTATTATAATGCCGCGATAAATGATGTTCTTGGTGCCAGTTTCTTTGGTTCAATAAACCCAATTAAGATTTTGACTATTAGAGGTAGCATTAACGTTTACACTTTTAATCCTACCCCTTATGCTGAATTTGTAAAAGACTTTACCAGTACAGGCATATATGTTCAGTACAATGCATTCTTAAGTGGTTCACTTACCTTGAAAAACGATTTTGTGGCTGAGGCTTTCGCTGTTGAAAACTCACCTCGCAGAACAATCCAAGGGCCTAGCGCGTCCTTTAGTATATTAGGTTTTGGGGTTAAAAAACAATTCGCTAAAAAGAAATATTCATTAGGTATTAATGCTATTGAACCATTTAGCAAATACAAAGAATTTAATACTAATATTAGCAGCCCAGGATTTGTTCAAACAAGCTCATTTAAATTCCCATTCCGTTCAGTTGGTTTAACCTTTAGCTATAGCTTTGGTAAAACAACTTTCAGTAACCCGATGGAGAAAAAGAAAGGGGTTAACAATGACGACTTGAAGCAAGGAGAATCACAAGGTGGTGCAGCTGGTGGAAATTAATTTTCTGGTGAGTTGTTGATTTGGTGAGTAGTGAGTAGTAAATGGTCATTAGTGAGTGGTGAATAGGTAAATTACCAAAAAGGTCGATAGAGATTATAGTTCTATCGACCTTTTTTTATATGAAAGTCAACTTAATTCAGACTTGGACACCAAACCACTCACCATTCACTACTCACTATTCACCCCTCACTCAACCTCAATGCCAATCTGCTTAAGTAATAAGGAGGCATTAAATGTTTTACAAGCTCCTGGTTTAATTTTATAATCAAAAAGCATTTCACCTTGCTTTACTTGTATATCGAAATAAAAGTTTCGGATATAATCGGGATAGCTAGTTTCAAGGTCGGCAATTTGCAAGTCGTGGGTAGCAACCATACCGACACCATTTTTTGTAATTAAGCTTTTAATAACCGCTTTGGAGCCCAAGTACTTATCAACCGAATTGGTGCCCCGTAGCATTTCGTCAATTAAAAAGAATACTTTTTTATTTGTTGCCACCTCATTCAGTAACATTTGCAACCTATCCAATTCGGCCTTAAAGGTAGAAGTGCTTTCGTTCAAATTGTCTTTTATACGCATATAGCTAATAATGGTAATAACGGACACCTTCATTTCTTCGGCACATACTGGCGCGCCACATAAAGCCAAAATTGTATTGATACCCACCGTCCTCAAAAACGTGCTTTTACCCGCCATGTTTGATCCCGTAATAATGTCAATCTTTCGGGTATTGTTCAACTCAAAATCGTTTTTTACCCTTTTGGTGCTATTAATTAATGGGTGAGCCATACCATTGGCTGTTAGGGTATAATCATTATTTTCTACAATTTCGGGGGTAGCCCAATCCGGATAATTAATTTTTAAACTTGCTAAACTCATTAAAGCTTCAAACTCAGCAATTACATCAAAAGCGGTTTCCAAGCTTTTTTGATTGTACCGCTTCCAATTCTCAATGGCTATAATCTGGCGGATATCCCACAAAAAAAACAAATTCAAAATAAAGCCAATAATGATATTTAAATGGTAATTGAGCTTGTTTATTAGAATAGAAAGCGATTTAATTTTGTTGGAGGTACCATCGTTTTTCAAAAAATCGGCCAAGGTTTTATTATTAGTTGATTCCCAGCTTTCATTCTCAATTTTTTGAAATACTAGCGCATAATTATTTAAGACATCGCCTATTTTACCTGCAACTAAATCAGCTTTTTTGATATACATCGCTTTCGAAAAAACAATTCCCATATTTATAAGTCCAACAAAAACCGAAAAACTACTAACAATTGGAACAAAGTATCCCCCAATAATTAAAACACCTAATAAATAAGGAGCTATCTTGGCGTATAAATTCAATACCTTTTCGTTCGGTAGGTTTAAGGGGATTTTAAGATATTTAAACAAATTAGGTAGTTGATCATGCTTTTCTTGATTAGCAAATAACAATAAGGCTTGTGTTTCAGGCTTCCAAGCATCTTTACTGCCAATTTCGGCAATAGCCGCCTGTCTTAACAAAATAGTATCTTTTTCACTAGGCGCATCAAACCAAGAGGCTAATTTTTGTTTCCCTAATGAGGTAGCTGCCCTATTTGTTAATTTGTATAAAGAAGCGTTGCCAAAAATATCTAAATCGGCACTGTAAAAATGCTTATCGTTGTTAAACTGTGCTCCGTCATCATACAAGTTCGCATAGCTTAACATGCTATCCAGTTCGTTTTGATACACTTTAACCAAGTTATTAAAGTAATGCTTTTGCTTTTCAAATTCGCTTTGTTTGCTTACCAGCCATAAAAAGGCTACAACCATTATCAGGAACGCTACCATCAAAAAGGTAAAATCATCCATTTCAATGGCTATTCCTGTCATGATAATAAGGGCGGCAAAAATCGCTAATCTTAATAATGAATATTTATTAGCTAAGGCCTTAAATTTATCAGCCTCTTTTTGGGCATTACTTATATTTTGCTCGTATTTGTTTAATATATTTTGTTCCAATTGGTTTTTGTTGTAATGTTGAAATTATTTAGATAAAGGATGCTAAATTATAACAACAATACTACAATTTAGTGTTAACCACCATAAAATATTGAAATCATTTCTTAGATGAAAATAACTTTAATTACAGTTGGTAAAACGGAAAGTGCCTATTTAAAAGAAGGCATAGAACAATATGTAAAGCGGTTAAAACATTATACCAAATTGTTGATGATTGAAATTGATGAACTTAAAAACACCAAGTCATTAACCACCGAGCAGCAAAAAACGAAGGAAGCCGAACTTATATTAAAAAAAATAGCCCCAACCGATCATCTTATTTTACTAGATGAAAATGGCTCAGCAATTACCTCTACCCAATTTGCGGCTTATATTGACAAAAAAGCTTTAAGCTCGGTAAGCAATCTGGTTTTTGTAATTGGTGGTCCGTATGGGTTTGATAACAGTGTTTACGCTCGTGCCAATGATAAAATCTCCTTATCTGCCATGACATTTTCGCACCAAATGGTACGTTTGTTTTTTGTTGAACAACTTTACAGGGCTTACACAATTATAAAGGGAGAGCCTTATCATCATCAGTGATTCATTTGGATTTCGGATTTCGGATGTTCGATTTCGGATTTTTTAAAGTATCGAGTAACTAGTATCAAGTATCAAGACTTTTGATTTGTAAAATAAAAGAATCCTGTAAATTATGATTCAGACATTTTAATTTCGGATTTTTTAAAGTATCGAGTAGTTAGTATCAAGTATCAAGACTATTGTATCGTCAAATATAATAATCCTGCAAATTCTAAAATTCTGTAAATTCTTATTCAGACTTTTTTTGAGATTTTTCAATAACCAACTGAAAAACTTCGCATCTTCTACACTTTCAAAATTACTATCTTCCGGACTTCTAGACTTCCCGACTACAATTAAAAATAATATCTTTGCAAAATGTCAGCTGGTCACGATCATTCTCATCATCATCATCACCACCATGATCATGCTCCAAAGCTCGATCAGGTAAATACCGCGTTTATAGTTGGTATTATTTTAAACTCGGCCTTTGTGTTAATTGAGGTTATAGCCGGATTGGCTACCCACTCATTATCATTATTAACAGATGCTGGTCATAATTTAAGCGATGTAGCTGGTTTGGCACTTGCCTTATTGGCTTTTAAGCTCACTAAAGTAAATGCCAATAGCAAATATACTTTTGGTTATAAGCGCTCTACCATCATAGTTTCATTTTTTAACGCTTTGGTTTTATTTGTAGCTGTTGGTTTTATTGGTTACGAAGCTATTATGCGTTTTTTAGAACCCGAAAAAGTAGATGGTGGTGTAATGGCCTGGGTTGCCTTTATTGGTATTGGCATTAACGCGTTTACAGCCTGGCTTTTTGTAAAGGATAAAGATAAAGACTTAAATATTAAGGGCGCCTACCTGCATATGGCTGTCGACGCGATAGTTTCTTTCGGTGTAGTTATTTCGGGGATAATTATATACTTTACTAAATTGTACTGGATTGATAGTGCCGTTAGCTTAATTATAGCCATTGTGATATTAAAAGGCACCTGGAGTTTATTGATTGATAGCCTAAGACTGGAGATGGCAGGCGTGCCAAAAGCCATGGAATTGGAAAAGATAAAAAACGAATTGCTAAAGTGTAAAGGTGTTTTGGATGTACACCATATGCATGTTTGGGCACTTAGTACAACTGATAACGCCCTTACCGCGCATGTGGTGATTGCTCCTGAGTTTGTATCGGCTTTTGAGAATATTAAAAAAGACTTAAGGCACCGCCTAGAACACTTAGATATTCATCACAGCACCTTAGAACCCGAATTTGTCGATGAGGACTGTAAGCAGCAAGATTGCTAAACTATAATCATAAAAAAGGAGCGTATGCTGTAAGCCCCTTACATATTCTTACAATCAAATTTACACCGTAAAGCAGCCTAAGCAATAAATCTTATTTATCGGCAACTTTTTTGGTTGCTACTTTTTTGGCTTTGGGTGCGGCTGTAGATTTTTCTTCAGTAGCAGTTTTTTCTGTTTTAGCAGCAGCCTTTTTAGGTACTTTTTTCTCCTCCACTTTTACTTCCGGTTCTTCAATAGGGGCTATTTCTGCAACTGGGGCCGCTTCTTCCACCAGCTCGTTAAAGAAAGGAAAGTCCTTTAAAATCTGAAACCATGAAATAACCTTTTTCATATCAGAAGCATACACCTTCTCTTCATCGTGGGTTGGGGCAACCTCTCTGAAAAACGTTCTCAATACTTTTCCATCAGCTTTGGCGTCAGGTATATTGGTTGCCTTTTTCATGATTTCAAAAATATCAATCAGTTTTAAATCTTCGTCTTCACCAAAAAGGGTAATTTCGTGCAAAGCCGCGATTTTGGCAGTTGCCAAATTAGCCACCAACTTTGTTTTATTGGCATCTAAACTTTCTAAAATATACCCGGTTTTATTTTGTGCCAATGCACGCCATAAACCTGGTTTGCCCGATACGGCTACAATTCCTTGTAAATTCATTTTTTAGGGTTAAATGGGGAGTGGTGAGTAGTGAATGGTGAGTTTATGTAAACATAAATTTTTTATTCATTACCCAATACCTCAAGTATATTAATCTTCTAAAACTTCTATGCTCAAAATTTTGTCGCCTTTTACAATGGCATCAACAACGTCAACATTTTTAATTACTTTACCAAAAACGGTATGGTGCCTATCTAAATGCGCGGTATTGGCACGGCTATGGCAAATAAAGAATTGCGAGCCACCAGTATTTCGGCCAGCATGTGCCATTGAAAGCACACCACGATCGTGGTATTGGTTTTCGCCTGTCAGTTCGCAATCAATTTTATAACCTGGTCCACCAGCGCCCGTGCCGGTTGGGTCGCCACCCTGAACCATGAAATTAGGAATAACGCGGTGAAAAATTACATTGTTATAAAACCCTGATGAAGCCAGTTTTTTGAAGTTGGCAACTGTATTTGGGGCATCTTTGTCAAAAAATTCAACTGTCATGTCGCCCTTTTCGGTTTTGATTATCGCTTTGCTCATTTTTAATTTTTATAGGCTGCAAAGGTAAAAAAAAACGTGAAAATAGAGAATGGTGAATTAGTGAGTGGTGAGTAAGTGAATGGTGAGTAGTTAATAGTCAGTTGTCATTTTTCTATTGGACAGGGAACCGCTTAAATACGTATGATCGTTGCAATACTAGTCATTCTACACATTGAATTTTCATTAAAGCTAGTAGAATAACAGAACATTCAATATTTCGTTATATTTACCTACTAAATAGGATAAAGCGTGTCAATCAGATTTTTTAATTTACCAAAATCATTACTTACTTCTTTTCTGTTGTTAATGTTTTTAGGATTTGCCTTGAAAACCATGGCAGCTTCTATATTAATACCGATGGATGAAGCGCAGAAAGACCATTTAAAATCGTATGGTATTGCTTTCTGGGTATTAAAAAACGGAGAAGAGGTAGATTGGTTGCTTAATTACAGAGGTGGTAGCTTTATGACAAAGTATGTACCTAAAATAGAGGAGGAATGTAAAATACGTGGGGTAAGTTATGAAGTAATTCCTGATGCTACGGTGATAAGTATTATAAACGAGGTAAGCGACCCTTCGGTAAATATGGATTTGGTAAAGCTGGAAAAAGCCCCAAAGATGGCAGTTTACTCGCCAAAAAACAAATTGCCTTGGGATGACGCCGTTACCTTGGTTTTAAAGTATGCCGAGATACCTTATGATGTTTTGTATGATGAGGAAGTAATACAAGGCGAACTGCCTAAATATGATTGGCTGCATTTGCACCATGAAGACTTTACCGGGCAATACAGTAAGTTTTACAGTGTTTTTAAATATGCGCAGTGGTATAACGATGATATTAAGATTCAGGAGGCTACCGCGCATAGGCTTGGCTTTAAAAAGGTATCGCAAATGAAGCTGGCTGTGGCAACTCGAATTCGCGATTTTTGTGCCGGAGGTGGCTTTTTGTTTGCCATGTGCTCGGGTACAGATACCTTCGACATAGCCTTGGCTGCAGCTAATACCGATATATGCGAGACAATGTTTGATGGCGACCCTGCCGACCCTGATTACCAAACTAAGTTGGATTTTACCCAAACTTTTGCTTTTCAGAACTTTACATTGGATATGAACCCCATGTCGCACCAGTTTAGTAATATTGATAACCGAGGAAGCAGGGAGATTGATAGAGCCCAGGATTATTTTACCTTATTTGATTTTTCGGCCAAATGGGATGTAGTGCCAAGCATGCTTACTCAAAACCATGATAAGGTAATTAAAGGTTTTATGGGATTAACTACCGCTTTTAACGAAAAAATGCTAAAACCAAATGTACTTATTCTAGGCGAAATGAAAACCAATAATGAAGCTCGCTATATTCATGGCGAATATGGCAAAGGGCAATGGACTTTTTATGGAGGACACGATCCTGAAGATTACAAGCACCTGGTTGGCGAACCCCCAACTGATTTAAAACTTCACCCAAACTCAACCGGTTATAGATTAATTTTAAACAACGTATTATTTCCTGCCGCCAAAAAGAAAAAACAAAAAACCTGATATTACCTATTTGGATTTTAATTGTAAAACGACCAAGAAACTCCAAATTTTAAAAGCCTATCCATTTGCGGATACCTGTTTACCGTGTAGTAGCCCTGACTAAATAAGCCTTGATTCACATAATCATACATGATAAAGAAGTTGGTATGCTGCAAGGTTGCCTTAAAAAACACGCTGGCAATTGGGTATGAAGAAAAAGTAACATTGGTTCCATTATAGAATTGCCCTAAGCCCACTGCATATGACGGAGCAAGGTATTGGCTGTTATATCTAACATTCATCCCTATGTTGGAGTATAACACTTTAAACATCAATACCTTATAATACAAACTGCTAAAATTATAAAACTGAGGTGTACGTAAGGTAGTTTGATAGTCGCTTTTTTGATATACTAAAAAATCATCAAATTGCCAATTGCGCCAAGTAAATGTTTTTGACAAACCAACTTTTAATAAATTTATTGGTGCTGTTACTTGTGTTGGCGTTGCATCATTACCACCTGTTTGGGCATTAAAGTATAGGTAATTATTTATTAAAAAATATTCGACCTTTAAATCAAACTTTAAAATTGGATTGATATAGTTGAAAGAAATACTATTTGTTTTTGGGTTTTTAAAGCTGTTATGAAATATGTAATGGTTTGATATCCAATTGGTATAAACCAAGGCAGGGGTATTGTTTTGGGCGTATCCTTCAAAAGTAATTTTTCCGACCTTTTCTCCACCTGCTAGCGTGACTTTGGCATCATATAAATAGTCCCCTGCATCGTGTCCTTGGGCTATTTGCTGAAAGTCGCCCTCTAAGCCTATCCTGTTGCTAAATTTGTAGCTAAATCTGGCCTTTAATGTAATATCCTGAAAAGAAGCACCTTGTACTTTTTGTTGCTGTACTACCTTAACACCATATTGGTTTAAAGTGGTATCATTTACATATTGCGTGTAATTATAATAATCGTGTGTTAACCCCAAATCGAGCTTAACTTCGTTTTTTATAATACTCACCGCCTTATTTCGAAGATAAAAACTGTACGAAAAATCATTTTGTAAATGGCCTACCGACAATGAATCCCGCGATCGATTATAGGCATAATAATAATCGGGGAATACATTATAGGTGTCTGGGTCATTTTGAATAAAGTTGTAAATATGTGAATTGTAATTTAGGGTGTACGCAACCCTTTGTGTTGGTAAAACGCTACCACTTCCCTTTTTAACACTATCTAGGTGACCTATATAATAAAATTGCTTTAAATATATACCTGTGTTTGTCCAATTCTCATAAGTATGCGCTAACCTTACTGGTTCGGATGTTTTATCAATTGAGCCGGTTTTAAAAATTGAATCGTTTTGAATAGAACCTGTTTCTGGTGACTTCAAGTTATTATACAGAATGTTTGCAAGCAGGTTATATCTTTTATTTTTTGATTCGTACCAACCAAAAGCACCAATATTGGTATAATTAACATTTTGTTGCAGAACGCTATTACTGCTGTAAAAGCCTTTTGGGCCAGCAAAATCAAGATTAAAGCCAATATTTAGCTGCGGGTTGATGTTTTGGGCGTGCGTAGCCTTAAACATTTGTTCGCTTATACCTCCCGAAATAAAATAAAGTGAGGTATAAGGCACACGTGCCCTGTAATAGTTAATATCTTCTGGATTTAACATGTAAGGGTCGAGGGCGTGTAAACCAGCATCAAAGCCTATTGTTTTTGAAGGATTGAATAGCAAATCGCGTGCAGCTGTACCCGTATAGCCTAGAGTTATTTTGGGTGTTTTTACCGAGAAAATTGGACTGTAAATTTCAAAATTGGTTAAGGTGGTATCCAATTGCAACAGCTGTGTACTATCTCTAAGCAACCTTTCGTTGGTAATTCGGATAAATTTAGCGGTAAAAATAACCGTGTCGCGCTTATGGTCTTGTTTTTTTCGCAATGAATCTAAAAGCTGGTCGTCTGTAATTTGCTTTACCGCCTTACCTGTATCCCTGAGGTTTATCCTTTGTTGAATTGGATAATTAGGGTTGTTTGGATAATTCGGATTCGTTTGCCCAAAAGCAACCTGAGCAAATGCGCAAGTCAGC
Source organism: uncultured Mucilaginibacter sp. (assembly GCA_903891475.1). Taxonomy (GTDB): domain Bacteria; phylum Bacteroidota; class Bacteroidia; order Sphingobacteriales; family Sphingobacteriaceae; genus Mucilaginibacter. The sequence goes on along the minus strand of CAITEP010000020.1, from coordinate 170,021 downwards.
AAAATGAAAAGAAATTTTATTTTATTTCGCATTAAAAGCCAGCTATCAATTCTTTAAGTATTAAGGTCAATTTGGGTTCCGCCTCACGTGCAACTTCCAATATTTCATCGAGCGAACAAGGCAGTAAAACCTCGTTAAACCCTTCATCTGTTAAAACAGAAATGGCAAAAACTGGCAGCCCCATATGCCTAGCAACTATTACCTCAGGCACCGTGCTCATCCCAACCGCGTCGCCTCCTATAATGCGCAGGTATTTATATTCTGCTTTGGTTTCAAGATTTGGCCCGGTAACCGCTATGTAAACTCCTTTATGGCAGGTTATATTGTTTGCCTTGGCGATGTTTAACGCTTTTTCAATTAAGTCACGATGGTAAGGCTCGCTCATATCAGGAAATCGAGGACCAAACTCTTCATCATTACTACCAATTAAGGGGTTTGCCGGTTGTAAGTTAATATGGTCTTCAATAATCATTAATCCACCTTTTTTATAGGCAGGATTTAATGAACCGCTGGCGTTTGAAACAAACAAAGTTTTAATACCCAACATTTTCATTACCCTAACAGGCAGGGTAATTTGTTCCATGTTATAACCTTCGTAATAGTGCAAACGGCCTTGCATGGCTACCACCTTTTTGCCAGCTAATGTTCCAAAAATCAACTTTCCCGAATGAAATTCGAGTGTTGATATTGGGAACTCAGGAATATTGGCATATAGCAACTGTTTTTCAACCTCAATTTCGTTTACCAAACCACCCAAGCCAGTACCTAATATAATGCCTACTTCGGGCACAAAATCGCCAATGCGGCTTTTAATGTAGGCTGTTGATTGCAGGACGCGTTCTAACATATTCAAAAATTAATTGGTCAAAATCTTGTTTACCATTGTTTAAAAACGCCACTTCAATAGGTAATGTATAAATGGTAATATCTGCCACCTTATTAAACTCTTTTTTAAACCAAGCTTCATTTAAACGCTGGGCATCCTTTTCTGTTGTGATGATTACCTTTTTTTGCATGTTGCACAACGAAAATTCGGAGGCAAGTTTAGCGATATTTTTAATGGTAAACGGATAATGGTCGGGATATTTATGATGGATTATTTTATCGGTCAAGGTATTTAAATGGTTTACGAGAGGCAATGAATTGGCTATACCTGTTAATAAAAAAACAGTGGTGTCATTATCAATCACAAAATCAGCTTTTTCGCCGTTAAAATTTCTCAGACTGTTGTAAACGATGGAGGTGAAAAACAAGGATTGAAAAGGTAATGGTTTAACCACCTGAGCTAGTGCCCCCATAGCATCTTGATCCATATTAGCGGGGCATTTTGTTAAAATGATAATTTGCGCCCTCCACCTGCCGCTAAATGGTTCACGGTAATTGCCGGCAGGCAACATTAAATGAGGTTGCCGTACCTTGCTGTAATCAAATAATAAAATACTTAAACCGGGATTAACCGCCCTATGCTGGTAGGCATCATCGAGAATTAATACTTCATGATTAGCCATCAATTTTTGTACACCTACTACCCTTTTCTCACAAACTGCCACGCTAACATTTGGGAACTTTTGCTTAAACTGGGCTGGCTCGTCGCCTATTTGGGTGCTTAATAGTGAGTGGTGAGTGGTGAGCGGTGAGTGGTTTTGTTTCTTAGTTTGATTGTTGAGGTTGGTTGATTGGGTGTTTTCTTCTTGGTATAATTGGGCTAACAAAAAGCCTTTGGTTTTACGTCCATACCCTCTGCTTAAGGTTGCTATTTGGTAGTTGGGCATTAATAAACGCACCAAATATTCAACCATAGGTGTTTTACCCGCGCCGCCAACTTCCAAATTTCCGATTGAAATAATATGTATATTGAAACTTGTACTTTTTAAAAAGCCAGCATCATAAAACCAATTTCGTATCATGATTACCAAACCATATATCACGGAAAAGGGAAGCAAAAGCCAGCTAAGAAATTTCATATTTTGGTGCAAAGATAGGAAAATGATGCTTTAGGTAAGTTAAGTACCAATAGCGATTTTACATATCCATTTTCAAGCTTACTTTATGATTTCTTCAACAGGTAAAAGCTTTTCGTCAATTTTACCATCAACAACTGATACATAATAGGCATTACTTTTATCGTCAATGGCTACTACTTTTACATATTTTTCATTTTCAAATACTATTCCAGCTTTATCATCAATCGCGTAGCCGGGAGCTAGCTTACCTTTTAATATGTTTTCAAAATATAAGGGTTTGCGCAAGGGTTCGCTATGGTAATGCGGACAATGGCTCGCTTGTATAAAACCCATGCATTTTACAATGGATAAATCGCGCGGGCGAGAATCGGTAGTGCCTCCTAAAAACCAACACAATGAACCCGCACTACCGCCTGATAATACAATGCCCTTGTTGTATGCTTTCCTTAAAACAGTATCTATTCCTTGCTCTTTCCATATGGCCATCATATTTAAGGTATTGCCACCACTTACTACTATGGCATCCATACTTAACAAATTCTCTTCAAAAGTCTTAGTTTCGGTGTATGACGCGATGAACGATTTTTGAAAATATGGGCGCATTGGCAAATCCTCGCAAACCGAATACCAGTTTACTATTGCCCCCGGATTATCGCCAGTGGCGGTAGCTATGAAACAAATTTTAGGGTTTTCTTTTTTAGTGAGCCTAATTATATAGCGTAAAAATTCTTTATTTATGCCTCCTCCATATGGAAAAAGGGTGCGTATTGGAGTGCTTGCCTGATTGCCTTGTGCCATTGCCGAAATAGTAAAGCTTAAAAATAAAATAACAATAAATATCCTTCTCATCATAAAAACAAAGGGCACAATATACGTTTATTAGTTATTAGGTAGGTAAAGTAAAATTTTAAAATGCTTAATCATACCCTTATTTACCGGATTGCCTATTTTTTTCATAATCAACTTGAAATTGCTCAAAGTCGCTTTTAACTTGTTTGGCATAATTTTTAGCATAATCCAATAGCTTTTGCAATTCTAAATTTTCACCATAATCAATCAGTTCATCGGCTATTGCGGAACCCTGTCGGCCACTACTTCTTAATTGCGCGGAGGCGGTTAATCGGGCCATATCCTCAATAACCAAATTCAGATCTTGGTATTCATCCTTTATCAATTCGAACCTGATTTTATCATTGCTAGGCTGCATTTGCTGAATAATAAAGGCCTCGTCCCTAAAAATTCCGGTGCCCAATAAGGCTGGGGATACATTTTGCATACGCTTTTTAATGGCTATTGCCCGTTCAGCTTCATTTTGCCAAACAGGTTGATTAACGGTACAAAAAGGCGTTATGGAAGAGCTAAAAGCCTGTTTCATATCTAAAAACAAGTATTTAGAATTTTCTTTAGCACTTCTTAATAAAAAAAGATAACGTTTTACGCCAATGCTACCTGTGCCTGCAATCCTAAAAATACTATCCGTTACAGTATAGTCAAAACCTTTATACACGCTGGTTTTCATCCAGTTATTTATAAAAGTTGCTAATTCGGTTTTAAGTGGTTTATCCAAGGTTATACTCTTGCCTTCCTCTTCTATAAAATAATACCTGTCTTTTTTCTTAATAGTTCGCCTTTTTAGTAGATCCTTTTTCTTTCGCTTCTCTACGTTGGTTAAAAATTTACGTACTATCCCTTCGGCAGTTCTTGGGTCAATGGCTATTGCTTTACCGCTTTTTAGGGTATCAGCATAAGTATGAAGGTATTTTTGCCCTAAATTAAAAGCCTCGCCTTCATCCAAATCTAAATTATCAAAAGCGACAAAAATACTGGTCATCATCCTTACCAATTCCCAATTAGCCGGTGCCAAAATTGCCTCGTCAAAATCGTTCAAATCAAAATACACCTGATGGTCGTCTCCTTTAAAGCTTCCAAAATTTTCGAGGTGCAAATCGCCACTTATCCAAGTTAATGGAGCCGGAGGTAGTTGATTCGCGTCGAATAAATCTTCATAAAATAAATGGCAGGTTCCCCTAAAAAAACTAAAACTATTGGCCAGCATGGTTTTATATTTTATGGAAACCATATCGGGCAAGCGGTTGTTATTAAAGGCAACCACGCGTTCAAAAACAGAGGGTATCATGTGGGTTTGTTTTGGCGTTTTATGTAAATTTAAAGTTAAGTAAATATTTGGTTTCAACTTAGCAGATGCGATAAATCATTTCCAAAAAAACGAATGAAACAAAACAGAAGTTCTCCACACAATGTGAATTATTATTAATGATATAAGCTTTGTGTTTAAGTAATTTCGCAAATTGCAAGTTTAATACCTATGATAAAAATAAAATTCGGCTTGTTGGTGCTTACTTTAGCCATTGGTGTACCCGTTTTAGCACAGCAAAACACCACTTTGCAGGCTAGTCAGGTTTGGGATAATGCCAACGACTTATTGAATAAAGGACAATATGTTGCTGCGGCAGAGCAATTTGGGCAAATAGAAAACTGGAACCTAAAAACCAGCAATCAACCTAAGTTCGAGTCGGAATTACCCTTGATGCGGGAAAATGCGCAATATTACTCAGCATTGTGTGCCTTGGAATTGAAGAACGAAAATGCTGAAAGTCTTTTTTTAAAGTTTATAAACGAACACCCCGAAAACCCATTAGCCAGGTTAGCATTGTTTCAACTTGGTAAAGGATATTCAAAACGCGAAAACTTTGTAGAGGCATTAAAGTGGTTTAACAAACTTGATGCGGAGGATTTAAGCGGTAACCTTAAAACCGAATACCAATTTAGGAAAGGTTATGCCTATTTTGCAAGCAGCGATTTTAAAAACGCTTCCGATTTATTCAGCCTCGTAAAAGAAAAGAAATCGGAATTTAGCGAAGATGCTACTTATTATTATGCTTACATAGCCTATTTAAACAAAGATTATAAGTTAGCGCTTTCTAATTTTGAAAGACTTAAAAGTTCAAAAAAATACGAAAATAGCTATCCTTATTACATTTCGGCAGTGTATTTTTTAGATAAGCGCTATAATGATGTAATTGCTTATGCGGTACCAATCTTAAAATCAACCCACCAACAAAATGAAACCGAATTGTTAAGGGTTGTTGCAGCTTCCTACTTTGCCAATGGCGATTATGATAATTCAGCAAATTATTACACCCAATTTCAAGCGAAAGACGAAGGCAAAACACAAAACACACAGGACACCTACCAAATTGGCTATACCTTTTTTAAGGTAGGCAATTATAAAAAAGCGGTTGATGAACTGGAAAAATTACAGAATAAGAGTGATACCTACAGTCAGAGTGGTAACTATACCCTTGGTGATGTTTTTTTAAGAATGAATAACAAACAAAGCGCACGGAATGCTTTTTTTGCCGCTTCCAGGCTTGATTTTGATAAAACCTTAAAAGAAGATGCCTTGTACCAATACGCCAAGCTATCGTACGAATTGGATTTTAATAGCATGGCTTTGGATGCTACCCGATTATTCTTAAAAAGCTACCCTTCGTCGTCAAAAATACAGGATGCAAAGGTGCTTTTGGGCGAGGAGCTTTTAACCTCGCACAATTATAAGGAAGCTGTTGATATGTTGGAACCTATCCCCAATAAATCGGCAAGCGCGTTGGCGGCCTATCAAAAAGTTACCTATTACCGCGGACTAGAATTTTACAATGAGCGTGCCTTTGAAAATGCGATAGGTATATTCCTTCGTTCACTAAAAAACCCGATCGACCCAAAAATACAAGCCCTGGCAACCTATTGGATGGCCGAATCAATGTATGAGGTAAGGAAATATGGGGAAGCAGTAGAAAGATTTGAAAAGTTTTTGAGCATGCCCATCGCAAAAACTACCACTATTTACAATTTTTCGAACTACGCGCTAGGTTATGCCGCCTTTAACGATGAGCAATACAAAAAAGCGGCACTCTATTTTCAAAGGTTTTTAAATGGCGATTTAAAAGACCCTAATACCGAAAATGACGCCATTATACGTCTTGGCGATAGCTATTTCGTTTTGAAAGAATATGGCAAGGCAATGGATAATTATAACCATATTATTGATAACCAATTAAAAGGCGTTGATTATGCTTTGTTTCAAAGGGGTATGATACAGGGCTTAAGAGGTGTGCCTATGCAAAAAATAAGCACGCTTAATGAAGTATTGAACAGATTCCCGCAATCTGATTATGCTGATGATGCCTCCTTCGAAATTGCCTATACCTGGTTTTTGAACGAGGATACTGTAAAAGCCAAAAAAGGTTTACAAGATTTAATCACAAAATATCCAACAAGCAGTTATGTGCCAAGGGCATGGTTAACTATTGGACTGATTGATTATGATGCCGGAAACGAGGCGATAGCCATCGAATCGTTTAAACATGTGGTTGCCGAATATGCTTCTACCAATGAGGCAAAAATATCGCTTAAGCAAATTGAAAAAATTTATACAGATTTAGGCGACGCCAAAACATTCATGACCTATGCCTCCAATGTGCCCATAGCCAACTACACTACCGCCGATCAGGAAAGGATTATGTACAATGCGGCCAATAACCTTTATTTAAGGGGGAATTGGCAAGGCACCACCGATGCGGTAAACGCTTATTTTGATAAGTTTACCAACAAACCTATTTATGAAAAAGAAGCCAGATTTATCCGTGCACAGAGTTTGGTAAGCCTAAACCGACCGGATGAGGCGGTTGCCGATTATAATGTAATATTGAACGATTGGACCAGCACCTATACCGAGCAGGCCTTAATTAGCATATCTAAATTATACATCGCCCAAAAAAAATATAACGAGGCTATCCCCTACCTTAAAAAATTGGAGTCAAACTCTGAATTTAAGGTTGATTATTCCTTCGCGATTAATAACTTAATGATATGCTATTCGCAAATGGATAAGCCACAAGAAACCATTTCATATGCCTCAAGGGTTAGCATGTATGAGAAAACAGCCCAAGAAGACAAATATAAAACAGGTTTATACGCTGGCTTAGCCTATCTGAAATTAGGCGATACTACTAATGCCATTAAACAATTTTCGTTTACCGAGAGTAATACAAAAACCATAGCAGCGGCCGAGGCAAAGTATAATATAGCGAATATTCAATATAAAAAAGGACAATATAAGGCTTCGCAAAAAACATGCTTTGAACTAATTAAAGACCTGCCAAACTATGATTATTGGATTACCAAAACATTTATGCTTTTGGCCGATGATTATGTTGGCTTGAAAGATAATTTTCAGGCAAAGGCTACCCTGCAAAGTATTATTGATAATTACAAGGTGGATGACGACATTCTGCCCGTGGCGAAACAAAAATTAGAAAAATTAAATGCTCAAAAGTAAAAAGTAATAAATAATGAAAATAGCCCAAGCAATGAAATTGAGATATATTACTTTACTTATTATAGCAGCTTTGTTTAGTTTACAGACATTAGCGCAAACAAATAAAAAAGGCAAACATAAGGCTGCTAAAAAGGTTACAAAACAATTAACCAAAACAGCAAAGCCTAAAAGTGCAGCAAAAAAAATAAATGCCAAAAGCATTGAAGCGGCATTAACAAAGCTCAAGGCAGATACCGCAAAAAAAGCGGGACAAAACAATAACCTATCAGAAGAAATTGTGGTTACCACTGCTTATAAACCAGTTTTGGCCGACGCGGTTAAAATTAGGATAAACCCCGATTTGAATGATGAATCTGCTTTTAAGGCCCCATTAACTTATGCTCCCGTTGATAAACGTTTGGAACAAAACACCGACATAAAACAGCTGGATGCTATGAAAAGACCAGCAGAAAGCGATGAGGTTATATACAATAATTTAATAAAGGGCGGTGTTGGTACTTTAACCACCAAACTTGGTGAGCTTTACATCAATAACGGCCGGAACCAAACTTATCAAATTGGTGGCTACGCTACCTATTTGGCCGAAGAGGGAAATATTTATCGTCAAAAAACTGAAGATGCACAAGGCGGCATTTTTGGAAAAATTGCAAGTAAACAAAATACCCTATCAGGAAGGTTTGATTATAGCTATGCCAGCAATTACTTTTATGGTTACAACCCCGACCAAATGCCTTTGCATTTACAAACCAACCAACAAACGTTTAATATTATAAAAGGAGAGGCGGAGCTTGCAAAAAACTATAAAGATGTTCCGAATGATTTTAATTATGCTGTAAAAATTAAAGGTTACTCATTTAGCAATGCTTTTAATGGTACCGAAAGTAATATCGCGGTTTCAGGTTTTTTAAATAAAACCATCCATCAATTTAACGCAGGTCTCTCAGGCACAGTTGATTTAAGCACCCAGCAGGATAGCTTATACCAAATAAAAAACAATTTGTTAAGGTTAAATCCCTTTTTAAAATTTCAAGGAGAAAGCTATAAACTGGATGCTGGCTTAAATATAGTGAGCGAATTTGGCACCAGCTCCTCTTTCCATATTTTTCCGGCAGCTAAGGTGGAGTTTCAAATATTGCCAACCTATATCAGGTTTTTTGCTGATTTAAAAGGCGATGTTGCGAAATCAACGCTCCTCGATTTTTTCACCACCAATCCTTTTTTAGGAAATTTTGTTCCTATTAAAAACACGCTGCATACGCTCGATATTTCTGTCGGTTTAAAAGGCACCCTTGCCCCACAGCTAGGCTTTAAAATAACAGGCTTCCGCAATGGTGTTAAAAATATGCCATTATTTATCAGCGATTTTAAATTCGACCAAGGATACAATCGTTTTACAGTGATTTATGATGGTGGGACTAGTACCGTTAATGGATTAAGTGCCGAGTTTGATTATAAGGCAACAGAAAACCTTGATTTTTTTGTAAAAGCCGAATATACTGATTACCGAATGGCTACCGTAAAACATCCATGGAATATCCCTACTAATAAAATTACCGGGGGTACCATTATCCACTTTACCAAAGCACTTACGTTTAACAGTACAGTAGTTTACCGTGGCTCCACACAGGACCCATTTACGCTAGCCGGAAGTACTGAGCCAACTACCATTCAATCATTTATCGACTTAAATGCTGGTATTGATTTTAAGGCGACCAAAAGAATAGCTATTTTTGCAAAAGCATTTAACATTTTAAATACCAATAATCAAAAATGGTTGTATTATGCCGATTATGGATTTAACGTTTTTGGTGGGGCGAGCCTCAGTTTTTAATATTTTATAATTAAGCGTACTTTTAGCGAGATGTATATTGGCGATTATTTAAGGGAGCTTTTAGTACAAAATAATGAAGTTAGTGTTCCTGGCTTAGGTGTTTTTTATTTGGTACGAAAAAATGCCTATTATAATGAACAAGAAGGAAAATTCTACCCTCCATACCACGAACTTCAATTTATTGCCAAACCAAAGGACGATAACTTATTCATAAATTACTTAGCTGATAAAAAAAACCTGGTAAAGGCTACCGCCATTTTTATTACCGAAAAGCAGGTAAATGAATTATTAGAAAAAGCCAAGCATACACCAACTGAGCTGCCAGGTATAGGTTGGTTTAGTTTTGAAAACGAGCAAATAGTTTTTAAACCCAATAACGATTCGGTTATTGATAGTTCATTGTTTGGTTTTGCTCCAATAAGTTTAACGCCACCTATTAAAGAACAGGAAGTTTTTATTGAGGAAAGCGATTTGAATTTACCAGTCGAACCTGCAATTGAACATCATCTATTAGATAGTCATTTAAGGGAAGAGCCTTCCCAAGCTATCGATCATGGTTCTGAATTCGATCTTGAAAATATCATTGAGCCGACACATCATTCGGCAATTGAACATATTATAGAGGAGCCAAGTAATACTGTAGTTGAAGACAATAGCATTCAGGAACGAATTAACGAACCTGATCAAATAATAGCTTCTGCACAAAATACGGGGCCTGAAAACAATATTGAAGCTTACGGGCATATCCATCTCAACCAGCCTATCGAAGATGAAAGGGTAACTTCCTTCCATCAGCATGCCGATACTGAGCATATAATTGGAGAGGAGCTTGCTAAAGAACCATCATACTCATCTACGCTTACCCCGCCAACAGAAGATGAAAGGGCTACTCTGCCCTATATCCATGAAGAATCTGAGCATATAGCAGGAGCAGAATATGCGAAATTACCCGAAAATCAGGAAATTCAGGACGCCCCAATAGAGGATGAACGTGTTACCGAGCATCACATACATGATGAATCGGAACATTTTGGAGACGAGGAATTGGCAAATAAAACTGCTAAGGAAGAACATATTCCAATTAAAATAGAAGAACCACGATATTTTGAACCAGATATTTCAATCGACCCTGGAAAAGCGGAAATAGTTTGGAGTTTTAATGATGCAAAGGATGAAGTTAATGCTCATATAGACTATGAGCAAAACACAAAGGAAGTCGTTGAAGAGCAGACCGAGCAAAATAAAATCATAGCCAAACCAATAGAACGATCGCCCATTGATGAGGCTTATATTGAAGAAGAAGAATATGACTATGAGGAAGAACCTAAAAGAAGACTAAGTGGGTGGGCTATATTCTTCATTATTTTTGGCATTATTGCCTCGGGTTTTGCAGGCTTATATTATTATGTGCCAGCGTTTGCCAGTAGTGCAACCAGTATTTACCGCAATATTTTAGGGATCAGTACAATTGACAGTACAAAAATTAAAAACAAACACAATTTAATAAAGCGCGATACAGTTATTGATACGGCTAATAAAAAAACTGTTTTTGTGGAAGGCAGCAAGGTTAAGGTAATTTATTTTAAAATTATTGATGGCAAATACTTGAAGCTTACACAAGCCAGAGCCGAGGTAAGGAGACTTGAGGATCAAGGCGTTGATGCGGAGATTTTAAGCAATATACCCGGCATATATTTAAATGTTTCGGTAGGTAGCTACCCAACTTATGAAAAGGCCTACAAAGCAATGAAGGCTTTGATAGAGACTGGTAAAATCAACAAGAATTCAAAAATTATAGAAACTTTTCAAAAATGATATTCCTATTTTCACAAATAGCTGATTCGGCGACTAAAGCCATCACAGATTCGGCCCATAAGGTTACAGATACTGCTGGTCACTTGACCCAACAATTAGCCAAAATACCGGAGCAAGAGTTACGCTTTGGCGATTTACTGGTAAAAGGTGGTTGGGTAATGGTACCAATTGGTATTTTGGCTGTTTTAGGGTTGGTGATATTTTTTGAACGTTACTTTACCATACGCAAAGCCTTAAAAGGGGCTAAAAATTTAATGGACAATGTGAGTGTTCATATATTAAATGGCGATCTAGACACGGCGAAGGCGCTTTGTCGCCAAAATGAATCGGCTTTAAGCCGGATGATATTAAAGGGAATATCAAGAATAGGCAGGCCAATTAAAGACATTGAAAGCGCGATGGAAAATGTGGGCAAGCTGGAGGTTTCAAATTTGGAAAAAAACACAGGTATATTAGGTATTGTGGCAGGTATTGCACCCATGTTTGGCTTTTTAGGCACCATTGCAGGGGTAATTAAAATATTTTATGATATATCAAAAACCGATAATATCAGTATGGGGGTAATCTCTGGCGGATTATATATCAAGATGGTAACATCGGCAGCGGGTTTAATGGTTGGTATTGTAGCTTATATTGGCTACCATATTTTAAATATGATGATTGATAGGGTGGCCCTAAAACTGGAAACAAACGCGGTTGAATTTATTGACTTGTTAGAAGAACCAGCAAAATGAATTTAAGAAGAAGATCGAGAAGAGCTGGCGCAGAGGTACATACCTCGGCAATGAACGACATCATGTTTTTCCTGTTGTTGTTTTTTCTAATAGCGTCCACAGTTACCAACCCCAATGTTATAAAACTATTACTGCCAAAATCATCATCAGGTAAATCGGTATCAAAAAAAACAATCGTAGTTTCAGTAACTAAAGATTTGCGGTACTATGTCGACCGTAAGGAAGTAAAACTAGCCGATTTATCAAATACCCTATCAGCTTATAAATCCCAGGCATCGGCATTAACCATTGTTTTATATGTCGATAAAACAATAGCTATACAAGATGTGGTAGAGATTATGGACATATCCCAAAAACTAAATATCAAACTAGTATTAGCTACAGAGCCTAAGTGAGTGGTGAGTAAGTGAGTAAGTGAGTAAGTGAGTAAGTGAGTAAGTGAGTAAGTGAGTAAGTGAGTAAGATAAATTATTATACTTAAATTAAAAAAAAAGAACAAATTAAAAGTAACTAACCAATGACTATTGACCACTCACCAAATGACCACTAACTATTGACTACTGACCAAATGACTATTGACAATTGACAATTGACCGCTCCAAATGAATAAAAGAAAAACAGAAAATAATTATCCAAAAGCGTTTTTAGCCACCGGCATTATATTGGCTGGCTTGTTTGCTTTATGTTATTTTATTGTTTTTGAAGCGCCTTTGGTGGTTGATCAGGGTACTGGTGGTATTTTGGTAAATTATGGTACAACAGATGAAGGGGAAGGAAAAGACGTTACCAATACCGAAGAACCTTCCACATCACCAAAAGCGAATAAAAGCACGCCAGTTAAGGTTACCGACGCGCAACCAACCGAACAAAAATCAAAAACTGATAATGGCGATACCAAGGTGGTTACCCAAAATACAGAAGATGCTGCTGAGGTTGCTACCAATGCCAAAAAGACGACCCATACCGTCAATACCGAACCCGCCAATACGGTAAAAAAGCCTCAAATTAACCAAAATGCCTTATACCGCGGCAGTACCAATAAAGGGCAAGGCGCAGGTGATGGCACCAGTACCAAACCAGGTAACCAAGGCAGTAACAATGGCTCAGCTTTGGTGAATAATTACGGCCCCGGTGGCTCAGGAGGTGGCTTAAATATGCCTAACTGGAGCTTTGTAACGACGCCCGACGTTATAAATAAAAACCGTGTTCCAGGCAGAGTGGTGGTTGATTTTACTGTCGACCAAAATGGCAATGTCATAAATGCTCACATTGTAAAAGGAAAATCAAAAGCAGAAATTGACCTGCTACAAGCCTGCGAAGAAGCAATCAGAAATTCCAAATTTAAATCATCAGTACCAGCCACAGGTAACCAAAACGGCGAAATGACTTTTGTATTTAAAGTAGATTAACTTTAAGATAGGTCAGAAGGTAATTGAATGAATGTTCAAATAAAAGCCACTCCAAAAGTGACATTAATTTTTAAAGAGATTATTTGATAATTGAACTTATTTCTATCTGTTGAACTATATTAAGGATTTGGCTGATACTTAGAAAGACAAATTCTCTTAGTTCTTTAATAAAAAGGTAATAGCAAACCATTAAGTATTTCAACCTATTCACTCCTTAAACTTTTAACAGGGTTAGCAACAGCCGCTTTGATTGATTGAAAAACCACGCTCATTAACGCTATAAAAAGCCCCATAACAGCTGTCAGTCCAAAAACCCACCAACTTATTGTTATCCTATAGGCAAAACCTTGTAAATATTTGTTCATCATAAACCAAGCAATGGGTGAAGCAATCATGATAGCTAACAATACCAACTTAAGAAAATCAGCCGACAACAGGGCAGTTATATTAGCAATTGATGCCCCTAAGACTTTGCGCACACCAATCTCCTTGGTTCGTTGCAAGGTAAGTAAAGTAACAAGGCCAATTAAACCCAAGCAACTAATAAAAATGGCTACAAGGGCGCTGATAGCAATCATCTTATTTAAAACATCTTCCTTTTTATAGAAATCGGCTATTTGTTCATCCAAAAAATGGTATTCAAATACATTATCAGGATATTCCATTTGCCATTTCTGTTGAATGTAACTAATAATAGCTGAAGGGTTTCCAGCGCTTATTTTTACCCCGACATATTGGTATCCATTTCGTTCTGTTGTGATGTATTCAGGTTCAATAGAAGTGTATAAAGATTTTGCATGGAAATCTTTAACTACACCTACAATAACACCAGGGTTGTTCGATAGATCGCCAGCTGTAAACTTTTTTCCAATTATTTCTTGAGGACTTTTTAGTCCGAGTTTTTGAACCATCAGTTCATTAACTAGAAATTCTCTTGCTGTATCACTTTCAATTATATTGCGCCCAGCTACTAACCGTAAACCAAAAGTTTTGATATATGCAGCATCACCCAAAATAGTACGACCAACAAACTTTTCCCAATCTCTGTCGCCATATTTAATAGAACCCCCATTGTCGGATGTGGATGCAGGTGCTCTGTAGCAAAAAGAAACATTTGTAATAGCTGGGTTTGTTAACAATTGGTTACGTAGAAAATCTGTTTTGTTTTTATCGTTATTGGGTATTGGTACCATTAAAACAGCATTTTTATTAAAACCTAGGCTTGCTGTTTTAAGGTAATTAACCTGCATAGTAATTAAAATGGCACTTATAATAAGCACCTGCGCTATTACATTTTGTAAAATAATTAGACCCTTGCGCGTAAAACTAGTGTTTTGTGTTCGACCCCCAACTTGATTTTTTAAAGCATTTACAGGTTTAAAATTACATAAAATAAGCGCGGGGTAGGTACCTGCTGCAAATATTACAATTACCAAAATCACTATAATAAATGTCAGAAGGCGATTATCATTGAAAATATGAAAGCTTAATTGTGCCTGCAACAAATTATTTAAAACAGGTGTTAAAAAGGCAGCCATTACAAACGATAAAAGCGCAGCAAAAACAACTATATAAGCAGTTTCGAAAATAAATTGGATAAATATTGCAAATGGCGAACTACCTAAAACCTTACGGGTTCCTATTTCCTTGGCTCTTTTAAAACTTTGGGCAGTGGCCATGTTAATAAAGTTAACACAAGCAATAACCATTACCATTAAGCCTATAATTCCCAATATAGTTAATAAATTACGCTGAATAACCCCGGCAAACCGACCATCAAAATGTACCTCGCTTAAGGGTAACATCATAAAATGATATGCTTTCGCCATTGCTCCTTGGGCTTTCATATTCATTTTAGCTAGGTCATCCTCCACAACCTCTGGATTTACATTATCTCCTAGTTCTACATAAACTGAATTAGTGGAATTAATGAAACCCCAATCATTTATTAAGGGTTTAGCTATATCAGGATAAATGTCCTTTAAGGTGGATAGTGATAAAAATAAGTCGGATTTGATATGAGTATTAGCTGGATGGTCTGTAACTACCCCTGTAATGGTAAAGCTGTTTTTATTATCAACTTTAATGGTTTTACCAATTATGTTTTGGCTCCCAAAATATTTTTGTGCTAAAGTATGGCTTAAAACAGCGGTATGAGGTTGTAAAAGAGCTGTATTTTTATTGCCTTGCTCCCAATGGTAATCGAACAAATTAAAAAAATGACCATCCGTAATGCCAATATTTTCATGCTCAGCAAATAATTTTCTATCGGCACCATCGTTTTGAGTAACAGCTACATTGATATCATGCATCCGAAGTAAAACGCCCACCTCTTTTACCCTTGGGTCATTTGCTTTTACATCTCGGGCCAATGCCAAAGGTGCGCCTTGGTCATACATCGGAATACCATCATCAAAAGTTAGCCTATGTACTACTCTGTAAATTTTCTTTGCGTTATGATGGTATTTATCAAAGCTTAGATGATAGGTAATAAACTGAAACAATAAGATGCTACAACAAATACTCAAAGCCAACCCAAAAACATTTATGGTAGTATAAAACTTACTCCTCCATAAATTTCGCCAGGCTATTTTAATGTAGTTTTTAAGCATAATTGTCAAATATTTTGAAATTACGCCAAATGCTATGCCACAATATAAAATATTGGTTTATAAGAATTTATATAATTGATAATATTTTTTATGTTCGATATCGAACACTTTATGTATCATTTCGCTACAACCTGGAATCAATTTTAGCTATAAAATCACCTAACCGCTACCCCTTGTATGTGTCATCACATATAACTACTTATATGCGAATTGCTTTGAATTAGGACAAATTATTGCCTTTTGTATCAATTTTAGTTTTATACTTTTTGATAAGTATAAAAAATGCAAGAATAACGGGTGTGATTATTATAGTTAAAAAAACCCCAAAGAATAAAAATACAACCCCAACAAGACCGCAATCTAAACAATGTCCATCTTTGCGATTTGAAACTACTTGCTGTTCTTCAAAGCGTGATACCAATACAGAAAATATTATGCCAAAAAAAAAGTGTCAAAACGGCAATTACTCCAAGTGGTGTTTTGATTTTATTTGAAATATGCAAAATTGAAAATATGATTTGCAATATTGGAGGTACAAAAAGAAGAACGATTAGTTCCATTGTTTAAATATTATCATAAAATTCAATCATTACACCTCCCCACCCTTTGTATGTGTCCTCACATACAAAACCAATTTTTAATTAATTCTCGGTAAATTCTATTGGCTGTTCAAAATCTTCAGGAATTTCAGGTATATTGTAAGGAATAAAAAGCAATACGACTGCCAAAATTTGAATTAAATGTATTAAAGTTATAGCGTACATGTTTAGTTCACTTACTTTTAGCTTATAAAATGTGGCTGTAATAAAGAAAATTACATCTAGCATTTTAGTTATCAATAAAAACCATCGTACCCATTTATATCCTTTTCTTATTAAATATGCTGCAATAGTTATAATGCATATGCTAGCTAAGGTGCCCAGCATTGTAATTAAAGACGCTCTATCGTCAAATAAATAATAGCTAATAAGGATAAGCAAAGCCGACAATCGGAGCAGGTTGGATGATTTGATGGCGTTAGGATGTATTAGTCTAGTCATATCAGGTTTTAAATTGATTAAAAGTAATAAATTAAGATAAAGTAAAAAGAGGTATAAGTTATATCACCTTTATCTAAGTTTATAGCAATAAGCGAGTTGAATGTTGTAAGTTAATAATTGTCTTCGCATACAATTGTATTTATACACAAGCTTAGTATAAATTTACCATTTTAAGAGTTCCATATAAATTTTATAGTTTTCGTCATCAAAACAAACAAAAATTACCTTTTCTATTTGCCTATTGGTAGCTAAAAAATCACTAATGGTTTTAATGGCAATTTCGGCTGCCTTTTGTTTTGGAAAATGATAAATGCCAGTACTAATATTTGGAAAAGCAATTGATTTAACTTGATGATTAACAGCAAGATTTAAACTATTTAAATAGGCGCAAGCTAATAAACCTTCTTCGTTGTTTTTACCATTGTTCCAAACAGGGCCAACCGTATGTATAACATAATTGGAAGGAAGCTTTCCGGCAGTAGTTATAACTGCTTCACCTACCTTACAGCCACCTTGCTTACTTCTAATTTTTTCACATTCGGCCAATATTGCCCCACCTCCTGCTCTGTGTATCGCACCATCAACACCGCCACCACCAAGCAATGAAGTATTGGCGGCATTTACTATGACATCGACTTTTATTTTGGTAATGTCGCCTTGTATTGTTTCTATCATTACAAATTTATCAAGGGCAATTAATTAAATATCGAATTAAATGTGGTACGATTAGGAGTGGTTTATTTGGTATTTTCAATTGCAATAGTATTTTTCTGTTTTTTAAGATAGCTCATATAGCTAAAAATACCAATAATTGGCACAAGTATTAATGTAATTAAAAATCCCAATCCCAAAAAACCAAAGCATCCGGTAGCGCATCTAATATCGGGTGACAAGCCCATCATTGAAATAAATGGCGACAATATCGAAAATATGATACCTGCCAAAAAGCTAATGAGAGTTATTGCCCCAATGGATAAATTTATTTTATCCTTATTTTTTAATGATATTAATTTTAGTTGTAAAGTTGGCGCTGCACTAATTAAAATTAATGGAAGGATTGCAAATAAGAAAAACTTCATGGTGTTTTAGGTTTTTAATTAATACCATAATTATTGAAAAGGTAACCGTAGCGTGTTGCGAATTTTTGATAAAATAATATACACTCTTTAGCAAATATGTTTTCAATCACCCCACCACCGGGTTTGGCATAATATCCAGTTTGGCAAAACGCTGTACTTCTATACTCGGGAAGTCAAAATCCTGCACTATTTTACCTTCAATAAGGTAGCAGCCTTTGCCCCTAAAAGGGTAGCTGGGCGTATTGTTGGGGAAATGGGTGGTATCAAAAAAGTTCCCTTCGGCATCCAGAAAAGTACCAAACCACATAAGTTTATTGTTTTTGGTGCGTACCGTTTTTTCGCATACGTAGTTGCCAACCATGCGCACGGTTTTGCCCAGCATCGCGTTCATGCTTTTAGCCATTACATCGCCCCGGTAATCGGTCTGCAACATATCAAACATGGACAGGGAAAGCGGATAGCCCAATAGTTCCAATTCATTATAAGCATCTTCCAAACAAGTATTTAGTAATTGGGGTAGTTTGTAAGCCTTAGAAGGTATGGCAAAAAGTTCGTTTACAGGTTTTTCGGCGGGTTTACTACCCAGGTAGTTATGTACTTCCCAAAGCAGTTGTTTTTTGCTTTGTCCGGTAAAACGCAACGCGCCCACCCTTATCAGCACAATACATTGCTCCAGGGTAATGCAGGTACGTTTTATAAAATCTTCCAATCCCAAAAACGGACCGTTTAATTGCCGTTCAGGGGGGATGCTGGTTAGGTATTTATCTTCTAAACCTTGTATGCCTATCAAGCCCAAAAACGCTTCAGTGCCATTTATCTTTACTTTGGCATCGCTGCGGTTAATGCAGGGCAGGTGCACTTTGGCTCCTGCTTTTTTTAACTCATGCACATATAGCCAGCGCGAGTAAAAGCCTCCGTAATTATTAAGCACGGCTACCATAAATTCCATGGGATAATAAGTTTTAAGGAATAGGCTTTGGTAGCTCTCTACCGCGAAACTGGCCGAATGCGCCTTCGAGAAGCTATAGCCGGCAAAGCTAGATACTTGTCGCCATACTTCGGCAACCACCTCTTTTGGTCGGCCAAGGGCAATGGCTCCCGCAAAAAACTTATCAACCAAGCGGTCAAATTCAATCTTCGACCGATACTTGCCACTCATGCCACGGCGCAATATATCGGCATCGTTACCATCCATGCCTGCAAAGTGTATGCATATTTTTATCACATCTTCCTGGTAAACCATTACGCCGTAGGTTTCTTTCAACTGTTCTTCCATTACGGGGTGCAGGTAAACCACTTTATCGGGCGCGTGGAAGTTGCGTATATAAGCCTGCATCATGCCCGATTGCGCTACGCCCGGCCTAATGATGGAGCTGGCCGCCACTAGGGTAAGGTAATCGGCGTAGCGAAGCTTGCTCAACAATTGCCGCATAGCCGGCGATTCGATATAAAAACAACCGATGGTATCGCTGGTTTTAAGTTGCTGGTTAATAATGGGGTCTTCCTTGAATTTTTTAATGGCGTATACATCCACCTTTTTGCCCTGGTTTTCGCCAATTAGCTGGGCGGCCTCTTTTATGTGCCCAATACCACGCTGACTCAATATATCAAACTTTTCAAAGCCTATGGCTTCTGCTTCGTACATGTCCCACTGTACGGTGGGCATACCTTTAGGCGGCAGGTCTAGCGCGGTATAGTAGGTAAGGGGCTCTTCGGATATCAATACCCCTCCGGCATGTATCGACCGCTGGTTGGGCATATCCTGCATGTGCCCGTATATGGCCAGTATTTTTTTAAAGGTAGGGTTGTTCGCGTTATCGCTGTTTTTGGTGCGGTCGGTAAAGCTGTCAATCTCCAATCGGGGTAAACCCATTACCTTGCTTATTTCGCGAATCACCGATCTATCTTTAAACGTACTCATGGTGCCCAGCAAGGCGGTATGTTTGCTGCCGTAGCGTTTAAAAATATAGTCCTGTACATCCTCGCGCTCGTCCCAACTATAATCAACATCAAAATCGGGCGGCGAGGTGCGCGATTTGTTTAAAAAACGTTCAAAGTACAAATCAAGCTCCAGCGGATCCACATCGGTAATGCGCAAACAATAGGCCACCGTGCTATTCGCCCCCGAGCCACGCCCCACATGGTAATAGCCCCTCGCCATCGAGTAGCGCACAATATCCCAAGTAATTAAAAAATAGGCCGCGAAGCCTAAATCATCAATCACCTGTAACTCTTCCTTTACTTTCTTCAATGCTTTTTTGTTGTTTTTGCCATAGCGGAACAGCATTCCCTCCAAGGCCAGCTTTTGCAGCAGGGCAAAATCATCCTGCTTGTTGCCTGTAAAAGTTTTTCGGTTCCTTGATTTTTCATCGGGTATCTGCATGGAGCAGCTATTCATCAGCTTTTCGGTATTGCTGATGATATAAGGATACGCTTCAAACTTTTCGCGCAGCTTATCAACGGGATAAAATACCTCATCGGGCTGGCATTTGTACTCATCGGTTACTTTGGTGAGCAGGGTATTCAGGTCAATGCCACGCAAGTATTCGTGCAGGCGGTAGGTTATTTTACTGCTTACCGTTACCGGATGCAGGGCAAGTAATTTATCTTTTATGGCAGCCAACGGCTTCCCGAAAAGGCGGTTTAGCTGATTATAGCGTATCCCTATATATTCATTTTCGCGCAGCACCATTTCGGTATCGCCGGTAAAAGGATAAATAATGGCCGCGTTTTGAAAATGCCAAGGTACATCGGGCAATGGCTGGTTGTTTAGGTTATGAAAAGTTAAAAAATCGTTTAGCTCTTTCATGCCATCGCGGTTAAGCGCGATACCTATGTACAACAGGTGCTGGTTGCGGCGGAATTCCATACCGGCAATAGGTGTAATGCCTGTCTTGTTAGCCATGCGTATAAATTCCATTATACCGGTCGAGTTATTGATATCGGTTAAAGCCAGCCTGTCTATTCCATTGGCTTTGGCCAGCTCAATAATGGTTTTAACGCACATGGTGCCATACCGTAAACTATATTGAGAGTGGGTATTAAGATACATAAAGCATGAGATAGAGAATTTAGCTTAGCTGTAATTGCAGATAAACTAATTTCATAGTTTAATTTTCATTGACGATGCCAAACTGATGGCTTTTGGACCAAAGCGGTTACGTATTTTGTCCATTGCCTGGTATAGGCTATACCGCTCTTCGTTGGTGCTGTATAGGTCAATCTGCTCAAAACCACTTACCAGGTGCGATAGCCGTACACCTACCAGGCGCAGCAACATGCGGCGGTCGTAGGCCTTGTCAAAAAGTTCAAGGGCTTTTCGTATCAAAAAAAAGTCGAGCGAGGTATAACCTATTTTGGCCTGTTGGGTAATGGTTTCAAAATTAGCATAGCGTATGGTAACGGTAATGCAAGCGGTGAGTCGGCGTTGTTTACGCAATTCATAGGCCAGCTCGGTTACCATACCCGCTATCAGGTTACGAATCATCTCGATATTGATGGAGTCGGCCTCGAAGGTGCTTTGTGTACCTATTGATTTGCTTTCGCGATAGGGTATTACGGGACTATTATCAATACCATTCGCTTTTTGCCATAGCGTTATGCCATTTTGCCCCATAATCCTGAACATCATTTCGCGTGGAATTTCTACCAGGGTATGTATTTTGCGTACACCCATTTCGCTTAGCTTAATAAAGGTAGCATCGCCCACGCCGGGTATTTTTTTGATTGATAGCGGGTTTAAAAAAGGCTGAACTTCTGTTTGTACTACTTGCAGTTCGCCATTGGGCTTGCACTCGTTGGTGGCAATTTTGCTCACCGTTTTATTTACCGACAAACCGAGCGAGATGGGCAAGCCTGTTTCATTAATTATTTTGCCGCGCAGCTCCTTGGCAAACTTCATGGTGCCAAAGTATTTGTCCATCCCGGTCATGTCAATATAATGCTCATCAATGCTGGCCTTTTCAACAACGGGTGCTTGATCCTTTATAATCTCGGTAACCATGTGCGAGTATTTGCTGTAATCGTCCATATTACCCTTAATAATGGTAAGCTGCGGACAAAGCTGTTTAGCCATGCGTGTGGGCATGCCACCATGTATGCCAAATTTTTTCGCCTCATAACTAATAGAGGTAACCACCCCACGGTCGGAATTACCGCCCACTGCTAGCGGCAGGCCTTTAAGACTGCTATTTTTTAAAACCTCAACGGCCACAAAAAAGCAATCCAAATCAATATGTATAACTTGCTTGTCCATCACCTGTTAAAATCAAAAAGCTAAATAATAGTACAAATATAATGCTAAAAATATTAGCAATTGCAAATTATGTTCAAAATGAGGCGTAAGTTTTTGGCTATTACAATTCAACAGGTTGTTGATTAGTTTACCTCTAGTTTTAGAAGGCTAACAAGGTTGAAAAACAGATAAAATTAAGAACGATTATAAACTTGCAGTATTTTAAAAACATATCAATAAATCAATTACTTTTGCACCCATTTTAATTTGATATTGTACCTAATAATAATATTACAAGGGTTGTAATATATATTAAGTAACTTTATCCCAAAATACTAATTAGATGAAGTTTTTTGAAGACAAGCGAAGTGAAGTAATGGTGCACATAGAGAAATTTATGTTGGAAAAAATGGACGATTTTTTAAAGCCCATTGACACCGTTTGGCAACCTGCAGATTTTTTGCCCGATGCTTCTCGCGATACTTTCTTTTCCGAAATTAAGGAGCTTCAGGAAAGTGCTGGCGGATTATCATACGATTTGATTGCCGTACTGATTGGTGATACCATTACCGAGGAGGCTTTGCCTACTTATGAGTCGTGGTTATCTATGGTAAAAGGAGTAAGTAACGATGAAGAAGGTGGTTGGATGAAATGGACCCGCAGGTGGACCGGTGAAGAAAACCGCCACGGCGATTTATTAAATAAATACCTATACCTATCGGGCAGGGTAAATATGCGTATGATGGAAATAAGTACCCAATACCTTATTTCGGATGGTTTTGATATAGGTACCGGTAACGATCCATACCGTAACTTTATTTACACCTCGTTTCAGGAAATGGCTACCAATGTGTCGCACCGTAGGGTAGCTTCACAGGCTAAAAAGGATGGCGATACACAACTATCAAAAATGTGCGGTGTTATAGCCGCCGAAGAAGCCCGCCATGCCAAAGCATACAAATACTTTATTGAGAAAATTTTTGAAGTAGACCCTAACGAAGCCATGTTGGCTTTTGAGGATATGATGCGCAAAAAGATTGTAATGCCGGCACACTTTTTAAGAGAAGTTGGTTTAAAAATTGGTCAAACCTTTGGCCATTTTACCGACGCCGCGCAGCGTTTAGGTATTTATACCGCCATTGATTATGTTGATATTTTAAAAGAATTGATTGAAGATTGGCATATTGAAAGCGCGGTTGATTTAAATGAACAAGGTGAAAAGGCCAGAGACTATATCATGAACCTGCCAGCCAGGTTATTAAGAGTAGCCGAACGCATGAAAAACCCAATGCTTGAATATAAGTTCAGTTGGATAAACGGATAGTTTTAACAACATCATAAAATTACAGCCCTTTTATAAGGGCTTTTTTTATGCTTATTGTTTTTATTCAGGATGTTGAATTTATGATTCACAAAGTTTAAAATAGCGGCGTTTTATATCATACTCTTGTTTACCTTTATACATGCAATTAATGGCTCGTGTAAGAAACTATTTATTCACCATAGCAGGCATATTATTTGCCGGAATGGGTATAAAAGGCTTTTTGCTCACCAATAAGTTAATTGATGGTGGTGTAACTGGCACCTCCATGCTAGTATCGCGCATTACCAATTGGCCGGTGTCCATCCTTATTTTTGTTATCAATGTTCCTTTTCTGTTTTTAGGCTATAAGCAATTGGGTAAAGCTTTTGCGCTCCGTAGCGCGTTTGCCATAGCCTGTTTATCCCTATGTTTGGAATATCTCAACTTCCCTGAGGTTACGCACGATAAATCACTCGCTTCGGTTTTTGGTGGCATATTTTTAGGTACTGGGGTAGGCTTAGCCCTTAGGGGCGATGTGGTACTTGACGGAACCGAAATAGTTGCCTTATCCATTAGCAAAAAACTACCGCTGTTAAAGGTAAGCGATGTTATTTTGTTGAGCAACCTTATCATATTTTCAACCGCAGTGTTTTTTCTGGGTATTGAGCCTGCCTTATACTCTATCCTCACCTATTTAAGCGCCTCCAAAATGGTGGAGTTTATTTTAAATGGTATTGAACAATTTTCTGGCCTTACTGTTATTTCGGCAAAAGGCGATAAAATAAGGATTGCCATTACCAACCGAGGGCGTGGGGTGACCGTTTATCAAGGCAAAGGTGGCTATGGAAAAGACGGGCATATAAACGACCCACGTGATATTGTTTATACGGTGGCAACCAGATTAGAGATTCCATCCATAAAGCGTGAGGTACTTGAAATAGACCCCTCCGCATTTATTGTACAACATAGGGTGGAGGATATAACCGGCGGCTTGGTTAAAAAGAAATCAAAACATCGGCATTAATTACGATTACAAATTTTATATAAAAATTGGTTATGAATTATAAGTTATTAGGTCGTTCCGGCCTTAAAGTTTCTGAGTTATGTTTGGGCACCATGGGCTTTGGTACCGAAGCCGGTTGGGGGGCAGATAAGGCTACCAGCTTTGCCATTATGGATGCCTTCGCCAATGCGGGTGGCAATTTTATTGATACAGCCAATATTTATAAACTGGGTACCAGCGAGAAAATAATTGGAGAATATGTAGCGCATCATGACCGCGATTATTTTGTGGTGGCTACTAAGTATACGCTCAAAGATAATATTACCAACCCCAACGCTTCCGGTAATAACCGTAAAAACATGATGCGAAGTGTGGAAGAAAGCTTAAAGCGGTTAAAGACCGATTTTATTGATGTATTGTACCTGCATATTTGGGATGATATTACACCTATTGATGAAGTACTACGCGGATTGGACGACCTGATTAAGCAAGGCAAAGTAAATTATGCGGCCATTAGCGATACCCCGGCTTGGGTAGTTGCCAAGGGCAATACGCTTGCCGAGCTGATGGCTTGGAGCCAGTTCATAGCATTACAGGTTGAATATAGTTTGTTGGCGCGTACCCCCGAGCGTGAATTGATACCCATGGCCAAGCATTTTGGCATGACGGTTACTCCGTGGGCACCCTTAGGTGGTGGGGCCTTAACCGGGAAGTACTTGCGTGGCGAAAATGGCAGGGTTAAACCCGAAAGTAACCGCCGTAATGAACGTAGCACCCGTATAACACAAGCGGTGATGGCTATTGCAGATGAATTAGGCGTATCCCCAGGTAATGTTGCTTTAAAGTGGACTATGCAGCAAGGCTTTTCATCAATTCCGGTGGTGGGTGCTACCAAGGTTGATCAATTAATTGATAACATGAAAACCATTGATGTTTGTTTAACCTCCGAACATATAAGTAAGTTGGATGAAGTAAGCAAAATTGAATTGGGTTTCCCTGGTGATTTTTTTAGAGAAGAGGCAGTACGTACCAATACCTTTGGTGGTTTTTACGAAAACGTTGAAAAACGGTAGGCTTGTAAGTTTTAAAATGCAAAAAATTAATAACCCTTCTGGTTATTAATTTTTTGACTAGAAATCAAAATGGTAAATGTAGGGTACTTATTGTTTGATTGGCTTTTGAATTTTACCTTTTGTAATTCTTCAAAAAATTAAAGATAATAACCATTGGAGGCTATCTACTTATCACCGATCAGTAAGAGTGATAAGGTTTAGTAACACTACAAATTTGTATTTTATTCTTAAAATTTACCGTAGTATAAGTACCTGATTTAATACGTATAAATACGCATTTATGCCTGTTTTTTGGTGTTTATAAGGTTAATCTACTTACAAACATGGTATCGGCCTTGGTTTGGTAACCTTTTAAAATTTGCGATTCCTCAAGTTTTAAACCTAGTTCGTGCGTCATGAAACTTATGATGGCTTCGTTTTCGGCCCTGAAGGCAGAGCATGTAATATAGATCAATGGTTTACCCTGTTTAAGGTATTTTACCACGTTGCGTAATATACTTTGTTGCAGGCGATGAAAAAAATCAATTTTACCGGCATCAAACTGACTAATCATTTCGGGTGTGCGCCCCCAAGTGCCCGAGCCAGTACATGGGGCATCAACAATAATTCCATCAAAAGCATAGTCGTGCAAAACAAAGTCGGGGTTTTGCGTTAAGTCGAGTAATTTTACTTGATATTTTTTAAGACCAACCTGCTGAAAACGTTCCTCCAGATTACTTAAAATAGACTCCCGAATATCAGATACTACCAATTTGATGGTTGGTTCCAAATCATACAATAGCAATGATTTGCCGCCCGATGCCGCGCAAGCATCCCACCAGCTTTCCCATTTTTGTGGTTTGAAAAATTTGGCAGTTTGTTGCGATGAATAATCCTGCACTTGGTACCAATGGCTATTGCTAATAATAGCCTCCAATTTTGTACCATTGGGTAATGCTAAGCAACAGTTGCCTTCCTCCCTATATAATGTATCGGCAGCAGCTAAAGTGGCTTTTATTGGGACCTCAAAACCTTTATTTACCCTGATGTATAAATCGGGTTGTATAAAAAACGATTTTAAAAAAGCATCTTGGTCAATTTCGCCCGATAGTCTATCGGTAAAAGGAAAAACATCCGTTAAATTAAAATCGGGGTAAGTAGTTTTTATTAAACTGATTTTATCATCAAATTCAAAACCAATACAGGCTGCCCAATCTGGTTTAAAATGTTGTAAAAATGAATTGCTTTGGGTATTGCATAAAAACTCGGCCACAAATAAACGTTCTTCGGCTATTACGTTTGGCAATGCTTTTCCTAGGCGGAAGTAGTTATATATCAACCTACTGGCTATACGCCTATCAGTTGAGCCCATTTGTTTATTTTGACGGTAAAAGCCTGGAAGAAACTTGCTTAGTGGCGTTTCGGCCGGATATTCATCCAAAATACGCTGAAACGTTTTAAGCTGGTTTATTGCCTTCATTCTACTTTTTTAAGCTCAAAATTAACATATTTTAGTATCTCTACATGGGTATTTACCCAACCTAAACCGCCTTTTTTTTCGAAGTGAAAGCTGTTATGCAATCCCGTAAAATCAACAGTTTCTATATGATCGGCACCAGCAGTAGCCAAAAGCTTGCCAAAATACAAACCTTCGTCATAGCCTTTTATGGCATATGGGGTTGCTTCTGTTTTATATGTTTTTCTGTAAAGGCGTAAAAAACTGATTGTATTTAGGGCTTTATAATCAACCAAATCGGTAGAGGTAATTACAGTATTTAACTTTTGAAGTTGCTCACCCCTTAAAAAATCAAGATTAACCCAACCCGGGTGACCAATTACCGTTACCGGATAGGCTAAGTTTAACGAGTCGAGCGCGTTTAGGGTTACATTTAAAAAATGATGGTCGGTGCTAGGTAATACAAATATATTTTGATCCGTTTTTGATAATTGAGCCAAAATGGTATTCAATAGCCCATTGTTTACCGTTAATGAAATAATTTGTGTTTGTTTATTACTCAAGCTATCAGCTGCTTTAGTAAATGGTTTTATGTAATCGTTCTCCTCTGCAGCACCCGATTTTAAAATGAAAACCTTGGTTGCTTTCAACTTATCAGTTACATATTTAGCCGATGCATTGGCATGATATTCGAGCGGCGGGATTACCGTTATTAAACCCGGATACTTATAATTTGATGGCGATGATGCCGATAATGGCGAAACTACCATGACTCCTCCAGCTTTTAAATAATTAGTGGTAAAGGCTTTAATGCCCTCCGGAAAAACCGGACCAACCACTAAATTTCCGGCTATTATACTGGCATTACTGCCTAATAGTTTGGCGGTGGCAATTTGGTCCTTAGTATCAAAAACCTGTAGTTTAAAGTTAAGACCAAGGCTGGTTAATGAATCGATGGCTAATTTAAAACCATTGTAATAATCAACGGCTATTGCAGTTTCTTTTAATCTACCTGGTGTAAAAGGGGAAGAGGGCTGCAAATGATCTGTCCCGAAAGGTAACAACAGCGAAATAGTTGCTACCTTTGGGGTATCAGTATGCGCTTTTAAGCGAGCAACCTTAAATTTAGCCGAAGCCAAACTTAATTTGGGTATTCCCAAGCCGCCAATAAAAAGTATAATAATTAAAGCGATTGCCTTATTCCCATTCAATGGTAGCGGGCGGTTTGGAACTAATATCATATACAACCCGATTTATTCCTTTTACGTTGTTTATTATTTCGTTGCTAATTTTTGCTAGCAAATTGTATGATAAATGGCACCAGTCGGCAGTCATGCCATCTAATGATTCAACCGCACGCAAGCAAATTACGTTTTCGTAGGTACGTTCATCGCCCATTACCCCAACTGATTGAACAGGCAGAAAGATTGAGCCAGCTTGCCATACCTTATCATAAACACCAGCCTCACGTAAATTGTTTATATAAATAGCATCAGCTTCTTGTAAAATAGCTACTTTTTGTGGGGTAACTTCGCCCAAAATTCTGATAGCCAAACCCGGGCCCGGGAACGGGTGGCGACCTAAAATATTAGGGTCGATACCTAAAGCTTTACCTACTTTACGCACTTCATCCTTAAATAAAGTATTAAGTGGCTCAACTACTTTAAGTTTCATAAAATCGGGCAAGCCGCCAACATTATGGTGCGATTTGATGGTAGCCGACGGCCCTTTTACCGAAACCGATTCAATTACATCGGGGTAAATAGTGCCTTGTCCTAGCCATTTTACATCTTGCACTTGGTGTGCCTCATCATCAAACACCTCAATAAAAACACGACCAATAGCCTTGCGTTTTTTCTCCGGGTCGGTTAATCCTGCCAAGGCGTCGTAAAAGCGTTGTTTGGCATCAACCCCTTTTATATTTAGACCCATATGTTTGTACGAATCGAGCACCGACTCAAATTCATCTTTACGCAACAACCCATTATCAACAAATATGCAATGAAGGTTTTTACCAATTGCCTGGTGTAAAAGCACCGCCGCAACCGATGAATCGACCCCTCCTGATAGGCCGAGTACTACCTTATCATTACCTAGCTTTTGTTTCAATCCGGCAATGGTAGTTTCTATAAACGAATCAGGTGTCCAATCTTGTTTGCATTCGCAAATGTCAACCAAAAAGTTTTTAAGCAATTGCTTGCCATCTACACTATGGGTAACCTCCGGGTGGAATTGAATGCCATAGGTGTTGGTGTTTTTTACATGGAAAGCTGCTACTTTTACCGTATCGGTACTGGCAATAATTTCGAAATTATCTGCAATTCGGGCAATGGTATCAGCATGCGACATCCATACTTGCGAGCCTACACTGATTGATTTAAATAAAGGACTGCCATCGGTAATGAATTGTAAATTGGCACGACCATATTCGCGTGTGCTGGATGGTAGCACTTCGCCACCATTAAAATGGGCGATGTGTTGCGCGCCATAACAAACCCCTAAAATAGGCAACTTGCCATGGAATTTTTCAAAATCGAAGTGAGGAGCATCGGCTTGCCTAACTGAATAAGGGCTTCCTGAAAGTATAATGCCTTTAACCTGCACATCGGGTTCAGGAAAGTTATTGAAAGGGTGGATTTCGCAGTAGATATTGAGCTCCCTGACACGGCGCGCTATCAATTGGGTAAACTGCGAGCCAAAGTCAAGAATAAGGATTTTTTCTTGCATGGGCAAAGATAGTTTTTTGATTTGAGATGTAGGTAAGGGAATTGTGAAATTAGCGGATGATTACCATTTTTCAATATTTTTTACTTCCAAAACGTTTTATGACAACTAGGCTTATTTTTTAATAATTGAAATTGATACTTTTGATTTTAGGATAGTGCTTAACATTGATGGGTACATTTACCTATCCCACTTTAATATTCTTAAAAATGCAAATAACCACCCGTCTTACAACATTGGAAGATATTCCTTCGCTAAATCATTTAATCGGTTTGTCGGTTCGGGGCTTGAGTACGGGTTATTATACCCCTAAACAGATTGAAAGCGCCATAAAATATGTTTTTGGGGTAGATACCCAATTGGTAAAGGATGGTACTTATTTTATAGCCCAAATTGATGAAGTTACCGTTGGCTGTGGTGGATGGAGCAAAAGAAATACCCTATACGGCGGTGATCAGCATAAAGAAATTGCAGACCCATTATTAAATCCGGCAATAGACGCGGCCCGTATTAGGGCTTTTTTTGTACATCCTGATTATGCGAGGAGGGGTGTGGGCAAGCATATTATAAATGTATGCGAATTGGCTGGTAGAGAAAATGGTTTCACAAAGTTTGAACTGGGTGCTACTTTACCGGGTGTACCGCTTTATTTGGCAATGGGCTATTATTCGGTTCAAACCATCCTTCAACCGTTACCCGATGGCGAGGTATTAGAAATTGTTAAAATGCGGAAAGATAATTAGCAAATTCATCTTCTTTTTTAAACCCGCTGTTAGCTTTTAGAAAAACTCCTTTAAAAGTTAACACCAATATTAAGACTAGCCCGCTGCATCAGATAATCATCGCCGATGTGATAATTGTATACGTCCAGAAAGCTGGATTGGCCCTCAAATTCTACAAAAAATGCAGAATGCCTAGCTATAGGTAATTTAAATCCAAAATCAAAAGCCACACCTTTGTCTTCCAAATTAAATTGATTTTTTACATCAATATTGGCAGCCGTTGCATTTAACAATATACCTTCATAAAAACCGAAACTTAGGTAATACTGGTTATAATAACCAAAATGCCAATTGGCCATTATTGGTATAGTAAGGTAATTTAATTTATAGTCTATTCCATCATACTGAGTTCCATTAATATCTATTGAACCATTTGCCCAGCCTTTTTGGTCATATATCGTTTTTACTTTTAAACCCCAATTATGCGAAAAGTAATATTCAGATGAGAATCCCAAATTTAAAGCATATAATACATCAGTGGTGTTATAGCTATTTTGACCAATCTGAAGGTAGCTATTGTTAAATCCCAAATTTAAACCTAATTCAAGGGAATTCTTTTTTTGAGCCTTAACTAAACTAGATGTTAATAATATCATTAAAAAAAGGTAGCATTTTTTCATAAAAAATATTTTAAATCATTTATATCAATTATTAATAGATCAACAAAAATATAACATTAGGGTTAAATTTTGTCATTATTTCAAGCATATCAAGGTCAATAGCGCAAGTTTCGGGTTTAATTCACCTTACCACAAATAGTATATTTGGAGTATTAAAACCATGAAAAAATGATTTCCCAAACCCAATTAAACTTTAAACGAATAGAAGAGGCCATAAATTATATTAAACTGAATTTTAAATCCCAGCCAAATCTTGATAAAGTTGCCGAAAAAGTGAATTTGAGCCCCTACCATTTTCAACGTATGTTTACTGATTGGGCTGGCGTAAGCCCCAAAAAGTTTTTACAATACCTAACGCTTGATTATGCCAAGAGTATCCTCAAAGAAAAGCAAACAACCTTATTTGATGCAGCTTTTGAAACTGGTTTATCTGGTACCGGCCGCCTGTACGATTTGTTTATGAACATTGAGGGCATGACGCCAGCTGAATATAAGAATGGTGGTCAGTTTTTAACTATTAACTATAGCTTTGCCGAAAGTCCGTTTGGTGATATTATAGTTGCTTCAACGCACAAGGGAATTTGTTACATGGCTTTTGCCGATGACAAGGAGGAGGCTTATACTAGCTTAATAAAGCAGTTTCAGAATGCCAGTTTTAACGCCTTGGTTGATGCCATACAGCAGAACGCGCTACTTATATTCACTAAAGATTGGTCGCAATTAAACCACATCAAACTTCACCTTAAAGGAACCGATTTTCAATTAAAGGTTTGGGAAGCCTTGATCAACATTCCGATGGGTGGTTTATCAACTTATGCGGGTATTGCGAAAACAATTAATAACCCAGCAGCCAGCAGGGCAGTGGGGAGCGCGGTTGGTGATAACCCGGTTGCTTTTTTAATTCCTTGCCATAGGGTAATTAAATCAACCGGTGAGTTTGGGCAATACCATTGGGGACCAAGTAGAAAAACCGCTATTATAGGTTGGGAAGCCGCCGTGATAAATAATTAAGTTGATGCCTTGATTTAATTGATATGATAGCGCATTGTTCATTAGGTATTTTACCTTTTACACAAATTCGACAATTAAAAATATTAATTAATCGAGGAGAGGCAAAATTCGCAGGAAATTTAAAGTTCAAAATATTTGGCACCTTAAAATGTAATTCAGGCAAAAGATTGAATTTAGAAAATCGAGTTTTCTTCCAATCTGCCAAAGAGGCAATTGATATGGGATTTAGACCTTGTGGAAATTGTTTGAAAAATAAATATGCATTGTGAAAAGCTAAAAAGTAAATAATTACCTTTGAATATCAAACTCCTTAAACAATGGTAAAGCAATTATTTCTTTTATTAAGTTTTTATTTGTTAGTAACAACAGCTAGTGCTCAAACTGCCGAATCGGTTTATGATGATTACCTGAATTTTAACCTAGCCAGGTTGCAAGGCGAAAATGAAAAATTGCCCCCATTAATAGCTAGGTTACTACCTAATGCTGATAAACTGCCAGACAAGGCGCGAACAAATTTTTATTATGCAATAGGTAAAATTTATGAAGACCGAAGGGATTATAAAAATGCTGAGGTTTATTATCTTAAGGTAGCACAACTACAACCTGATTATTACGTTGTACAAAGGGGGCTAGGTTATATTTATTTTGATAGGTTGAAAGATATTGAAGAAAAGCTAAATGCCGAAACAAAGGATATGTACCATAATCAACAACTATTTGAACAATATAAGACAGCGGCAAAAAAAGCTTTAATTTATTTGGAGAAGGCCGAAGCATGCGACCCCGACCCTAATACGCGCACCATTATTAACTTATTATATAAAAATATCAAAGATACCAAAGGTCTAAACTCTCTGGATGAACGCCTTAAATTGCTTAGAAACCATTGCGTTGACCTTTTACCCGAATAGGAAACAATAATTGGTACTATTCTTCTTTTTCTTCTTCCCCAACTTCTTCTTTAACCTTTTTGATCTTAATTTCTTTGCCAGTACCTAACAAATAGCCCCAAGGTTTTAAATCTTCAACTCGGTCGAAAATAATTTTTAATATGGCCATAATAGGGATTGACAAGAACATACCCGAAAGCCCCCAAATTGTTTCGCCTAGCAATAAGCCTAAAAAAGTAACAAAAGCATTCAACTTTACTTTTGAACCAACTATGGTAGGCAATAAAAAATTAGAATCAATTAAATGAATACCCAATACACATGCTGCCACCATGGCGGTATTATTTATACTACCCGTTGCAAAAGTAATAAGGCAACTTAGCAACAATGCGCTGAAAATGCCCAAGTAGGGAATTAAATTAAATAAACCAATTAAAATACCCAATAACACCGCATATTTAACTCCAATAAAAAAAAACGCGGTACAAGCCAAGGTAGCAACTACTATCATCTCTAGCAATAAGCCGAGTATATATTGTCTTAAAATGCGTTGTACGTTTTCAACAATATCATGAACAATATGGGTATGGCCTTCGTGAAAAACCCAAACTAAAAATTTCAAAAGCAAATGCCTATACAACAAAGTAAAAAAGCAGAAGATGAGCGAAAAAATATAAAATACCAATACTGATGAAATTGCACCAAAGGTTTGCCCAATAACATCAGTGCCAGAGGCAATTATTTTCTTCTCAGTATCTTCCACATAACCCATTTGTTTACGTTGTGATATATGAAAAGCGTGTCGGATATATTGTGATAATTCTTTGATTGATTGCTGTACTTGGCTTTTTAGCATCGGCCAATCATCTGCCAAGTTTGATATTTGCGAACCAACCAAATAAAGTACTCCTGTAATTAAGCCTAATAATAAGAATATAGATACAATGGCGGCCATAGAGCGAGGCAGCCGTAATTTATTTTCAAAAAAGTTAGCAATTGGTAATAGCAAAATGGCAAACAAAAAACCAAATACCAATGGGCTCAATATATCTTTTCCCAAAATGATAAGGTATACCAATAAACTTAAACCAATAAGCACCAATGCAAATTTCTGGTAAAATGGCGCTTTTATTTTATTTTCAGCTATCATAACTATATCAATTGGGTAATTGGAGATTAATTATTTGAAGGTAGAAAATTAATTCTTTTTTTTTCAATTAACCGAAATGAAATTGTTGCATTATTTCCCTGTAAAGGCATCCATTATGTCCATTAATAAAATCGCTTCTTCAATACTACAAGGGTTATCAGCTTCATTGTTAAAATAGGCTACTATTTTTTCAATCATCGGCTGTTGTATGTGTTCAGGATGGGTGAAGGTGAAGGTTTCGTCAATTGAATCGGTTTGTACGCGAATATAATTACCAAAAAATGGAAAGGTTATTTTACCCAAAGCACCAATCATTTCGCAGGTATCGGTAGTTTGGTTTTCGGCTACGTTGAAACACCATGAACCATTTACCACAATATTATTTTTAAAAAGGATTTGTCCGCATACATGATCGTCGGCCGGAGTAGATTCAGATTGATTGAGCGAAAAACCATGATACATTTCGGGTTTGCCAAAATAAAACAGCATCAAATCAAGCTGATGAGGTGCAAGGTCGTGGAAATAACCACCGCCCGATAGTTCGGGATTTACACGCCAATTATCCTGTGTTTTGGCAACCAAGGAGGGTTTTCGGCTCTGCCACATGCGTATTTGTACCGTTCTGATATCGCCAATAATGGATTCCTCCAACAATGATTTTACCTTCAAAAACATGGGTACTGCCCTACGGTAATGGGCAACCGTAAGTTTTAAATTGGGGTATAACTTTAATGCCGCAGCAATTTGCCTTGCTTCGGTAGCGTTCAGGGTTACTGGCTTTTCTACATATACGTTGAACCCATTTTGTAAAGCGGCAACGGCATAACTACTGTGCGATGCTGGTGGGGTAGCAATATAAATTGCGTTGATATTTTTATTAGCCATTAATGCATCGGCATTGCTATACCAGTTCTCTATATGATGGCGCAAGGCGTAATCTGCCGCTTTTTCGGCATCACGGCGCATTACCCCAATTAATTCACTGTCAGCAACTTTGCTGAATGCCGGTCCGCTTTTTTTCTCGGTCACATCGCCGCAACCTATAATTCCCCAGTTTATTTTAGCCATGTTTTTAGTAGCAAGTATTTAGTATCGATTACTATTGAGCCTTAAAATATTTTTTAAACCAATTCTGCAACTACAAAAGTGCTGCCTCCGGCAAAAACTAAATCATTTACTTTTGCGTTTTGTTGTGCTGCCTTTAATGCGGCTTTTACGGTTGGGTATGCCTCACCAATTATTCCAAAACTTACCGCTTTTTGTTTTAATACTTCGGCATCTAAACCTCGCGGAATATTTGGTTTACAGAAATAATAAATGGCATTTTTTGGTAATAATTGCAAAATCTTGCTGCTATCCTTATCATTTACCATACCCATAACAAAATGTAACCTTTGGTAAGGTATTCCGGCTATGCTTTTTAATACTTCTTCAATACCATCGGGGTTATGGCCAGTATCGCAAATGGTTAAGGGGGCTTTGCTTAAAACTTCCCATCGGCCATGCAACCCCGTCAATTTTTTAACGTTGCACAAAGCATCTAATAAGTTATCATCACTTATAGCAAATCTTTGTGCCTTTAATTCCTCTACCGCGCTTAAAACTGTTTTTATGTTTTTAAGCTGATAGGTGCCGGTTAAATCAAGCTTTAATTGGTTTATTTTGATTCGGCCTTCGCTGTTATTATTTAAATTAAAAGTACTGTTAGTGGACTCAAATGCTATTTCTAAATATTGTTGGTTATCTTCAATATAATGAAAATTAGTTTTTCCTTCTTCTGCATTTGTTTCCTGACCAGAAACCACAGAATTTAAAATTTCCCAATTTTTGGAAGCAAAACAAATAGGCGCGTTTTCGTCCGAGGCTTTATTGATAAAAACTTCAGCGGTCTCCTCCTGATATTCGCCAATTACCACTGGTACCTTGTGTTTTATAATGCCGGCTTTTTGAGCAGCAATTAGGGGCAAAGTATTACCTAAAATATCCATATGGTCCCAACCAATATTGGTAATTACAGAAAGGAGTGGAGTAATAATGTTTGTGGAATCCAGCTTCCCGCCCAAACCAACTTCAATAATTGCTATATCCACTTGCTCGCGGGCAAAAATATCAAAAGCCAATGCCACCGTCATCTCAAAAAATGATGGTCTGATTTGCTCAAAACTTCCTTTATTGGACTCCACGAAGGTAATTACCTCGATTTCGCTTATCATTGCGCCGTTTATGCGTATCCGCTCCCTGAAATCTTTTAGATGAGGCGAAGTGTATAGCCCGGTTTTATATCCCGCAGTTTGTAATATTGCAGCCAGCATATGCGAGGTAGAGCCTTTCCCATTAGTGCCTGCTATATGGATGCTTTTAAATTTATTTTGAGGGTTTCCAATAGTTTGGCAAAGGGCAATAGTATTGGTTAGGTCTTCCTTATAAGCAGAAGGACCATCGCGCGTAAACAAGGGGAGCTGGCTGTATAAATACTGAATAGTTTCCTGATAAGTCATTTAAAAATTGACCAGCATAAACTGGAAGGGGGAATTAATAAAATTAAAAAATACGGTCTGAACACGCCAACAGGCAAAGCTAACAAATTTTATTTTTTGGCACTAAGCAGCAATAACCATTAAATTTATATTTAAATTAACAAAAGGTAATAATTTATCCTAATTCAAAACCGGCTGCACATTTGTCAGACTAAAAATTTCGGCTAGTAAATCATCGCTGGGGTTTACTTTGATGTTTTTTGAGGGTAGGTCAACCAGCAGGTTTTCGTCGCGGTCTTTTATCATAAAACGCAAAGAGCAGTTTTTAACATCGTATTTTTGTTGATTGGTGTTGATGAGTAGCTGTATGTTATCTAATAAATTACTGCTCAGGCTGTTCAAATCCAAACAAATGGTTAATGATTTGGTGAGCTTATCGCGCATTTCGGATAGTAGGCCCATTGATAATATTCTTAAGTCCCAATTATCTTTTTGCCTGAATTTTTCTTCAATAATGCCCTTTAAATGTAAAAAATAGCCCTCTACCATTAAAGCCTTGAATTTTATATAATCATCGCCAAAAAGCGCGAACTCGTACGATTCATTATAATCCTCTAAAATAAAAGTACCAAAAGGCTTGCCATTTTTAGTCATTTTATGCTGAACGGACGATACCAGTCCACCCACCCCAATTTCGCCCCTTTTGCGTAATTGGGCAAAGGCGTTCATAATTTCTTCCCCGCCCTCGCCCGAACGTGCTTTTTGCATCATCTTTAAATCGCTGATGGGTGTATTGCAATAGCGCTCCATTTCCAGCTTATAATTATCAAGCGGGTGACCAGTAAGGTATATGCCTATCACATCTTTTTCGTATTTTAATTTCTCAATTAACGGCCATTCCTCCGCCTCGGGCATGGCTGGCACCGATATTTCTGATTCCACCGAGCCGCCAAACAATGACGATTGGGAGGTACTTTGTGAATTTTGGTAATCGTTGGCATATTTGGTTAAACGCTCCACACCTGTTAAAACGCCATTTTCGGTTTTCGCGAAAAACTGGGCACGGTTTAAATTAAAGCCATCAAAAGCACCACCATAAACCAAATTCTCATACGATTTCCGGTTTACACTCCGCGTATTCGACCTTCGCGCGAAATCATAAACATCTTTATATGGTCCGCCTTCTTTGCGTTCTTCAATAATACTCTCTACCGCTTTATCGCCCACGCCTTTTACGCCTGTTAGTCCGAAACGGATTTGTCCCTTTTTATTCACCGCGAAGGCCATGTCCGATTCATTGATATCCGGCCCTAACACTTCAATGCCCATTCTGCGGCATTCTTCCATAAAAAAGGTAATTTTTTCGAGGCTGTTTTGGTTATTTAAAACAGCGGCCATGTATTCGGGTGGGTAATGTGCCTTTAGGTAGGCGGTTTGGTAGGCCACAAAAGCATAACAAGTAGAGTGCGATTTGTTGAAGGCATATTGGGCAAAGGCCTTCCAATCGTTCCAAATTTTGGTGAGCTTATCTTTTGGGTGACCTTTTGCCGCGGCGCCATCCATAAACTGCGCCTCCATTTTATTCAATACCTCTATCTGCTTTTTACCCATTGCCTTACGCAATACGTCGGCATCGCCCTTGCTAAAGCCTGCCAGTTTTTGCGATAATAGCATCACCTGTTCCTGATAAACGGTAATACCATAGGTTTCGCCCAGGTATTCCTCCATATCATCCAAATCAAAGGCAACCGGCTCTACCCCATGTTTACGTTTTATAAAGCTTGGGATATATTCAATTGGCCCCGGCCTATATAGGGCGTTCATGGCAATTAAATCTTCAAACTTATCGGGACGTAAATCGCGCAGGTACATTTGCATGCCATCACTTTCAAACTGAAAAGTACCGTTTGTTTCGCCACGCTGGTAAAGTTCGAAAGTCTTTTGGTCGTCCAGCGGAATGGTATCAATATTGATGGTTACATCATGGTTTTGCTTAATTAACCGCAGGGCATCCTTTAAAATGGTGAGCGTTTTTAGCCCCAAAAAGTCCATTTTTATAACGCCTGCATCTTCAATCACCCTGCCATCATATTGGGTTACCAACAAGTCGGAATCTTTGGCGATAGCTACGGGAACAATATCGGTTAAATCGTAAGGGGCAATGATAATACCAGCGGCATGCACTCCGGTA
This sequence comes from uncultured Mucilaginibacter sp., assembly GCA_903891475.1. Classification (GTDB taxonomy): domain Bacteria; phylum Bacteroidota; class Bacteroidia; order Sphingobacteriales; family Sphingobacteriaceae; genus Mucilaginibacter. The sequence continues at coordinate 131,285 of CAITEP010000020.1, read as the reverse complement.
TTACGTACAGAACCTTCCAGTTTTTCTGCCTCCCTTAATACCTGCGCTTTGAGGTCGTTACCTTCTAAAATTTCTTTTAGTTCGGGCACTTGGGCTATGGCATCTTTTAGGGTGATGCCCAGCGTTTCGGGTACCAGTTTTTTGATGGCATTCATTTCGGATAGTGGCATATCCAGTACCCTGCCTACATCCTGTATGCTGGTGCGGGCAGCCATAGAGCCATAGGTAATAATTTGCGCTACCTGGTTTTTACCATATTTATCCACTACATAATCAATCACTTTTTGCCGACCAGCATCGTCAAAATCGGTATCAATATCGGGCATCGACTTCCGGTCGGGATTCAGGAACCTTTCGAACAGAAGGTTGTATTTAATAGGGTCGATATTGGTAATCCCAATACAATATGCCACCACCGAACCAGCCGCCGAACCACGCCCCGGACCAATGAATACCCCCATATCGCGGCCAGCCTTTATAAAGTCGGCTACAATTAAGAAGTATCCGGCAAAGCCCATGGTTTTTACCGTAAACAATTCAAAGTTGATGCGTTCCTCTACTTCGGGCGTAATATCGCGGTAACGCTCTTTGGCACCTAAAAAGGTAAGGTGCTTTAAGTATTCCCATTGGTTAAGTGTATCCGCATCGGCGGTTTTGTGTATCTTAAACTCTTCGGGGATAACGAAGTTGGGTAGTAAAATATCTCGCTTCAACTTCAAAACCTCTACCTTATCAACAATCTCGTTGGTATTATCTAAGGATTCGGGCAGGTCTTCGAACAACTTACCCATTTCGGCTTGGGTTTTAAAATAAAACTGGTCGTTCGGGAAACCAAAGCGGTAGCCCTTGCCACCTTCTTCATCGGTAGCTATGGGTGTGCTTTGCATATCGCCTGTGTTTACGCAAAGCAAAATATCGTGCGCGTTTGAGTCCTGCTGATCCACATAATGCGAATCGTTCGAACAAATCACCTTCACATTATATTTTTTGGCGAATTTAAGCAGCACCGCATTTACCGTATTTTGCTCGTGGATATCGTGGCGTTGCAGCTCGATATAATAATCCTCGCCAAACAAATCCAACCACCATTTAAATTCAATTTCTGCCTCGGCCTCGCCCTTACTTAATATAGCTTGCGGTACCGAAGCACCTAGGCAACAGGTAGTGGCTATCAAACCCTTATGGTGTTTTAAAATCAGCTCCTTATCAATTCGTGGCCACTTGCTGTACAAACCTTCGATATACCCGTACGAGCATAGCTTAACCAGGTTTTTATACCCTTCGGGATTTTTTGCCAGCATGAGCTGGTGGTAGCGCTTGTCCTTTTTTTCTTTGGTGAATTGTTTTTTATGCCTATCATCCACTACGTAAAATTCGCAACCTACTATGGGCTTCACATTATGCTTGGAAGCTTCGGCCACAAACTTAAATACACCAAACATATTGCCATGGTCGGTAATGGCAAGGGCTTTCATTCCATCGGCAGCGGCTTTTTTGTATAGCTTGGAGATATCGGCGGCACCATCGAGCAAGGAAAACTGGGTATGTACGTGCAGATGCGAAAAATCGGGCATAATAGTGTATCAACAATTTGAAGAAATCAAAGTTACGGAATTGAATTTTTGGAAAACCTGTTTACAATTTATTGTGGAAAAATTTACAAAATAACTAACAGTCATATTTTGGTTTGTGATTATTAGTAGGGTGCGCCCTAAAGAGTATCCATATTCTTTTAGCAATGGTGTTTCTTGCTATCTTTGCCTAAATTTAAGCTTATGCAAGGAAGACCGCCCAAAGATTCGCACACGATAATGAACGAACTGGTATTGCCCAACGATACCAATACCATGAACAATCTGATGGGTGGGCGTTTATTGCATTGGATGGATATCGCGGCGGCCATATCCGCGCAAAAACATTGCAACCGCTTGGTAGTAACTGTTTCGGTTGATAATGTTTCGTTTAAAAACTCCATTAAATTGGGCGATGTGATTACCATAGAGGCTAAAGTATCCAGAGCATTCAAGACCTCGGTTGAGGTGCGGTTGGATGTTTGGGCACAAAACATACCATCGGGCACGCGGATAAAAAGCAATGAGGCTTATTATACTTTTGTAGCGCTTGATGAAAACGGACATACCGTTTCAGTTCCCGAAATAGTACCCGAAACCGCGGAAGAAACCCAATTATTTGAAAGCGCGCTCCGCCGCCGCCAGTTAAGGTTGATTCTTGCCGGAAAAATGAAGCCGAATGACGCTACTGAGTTAAAGGCTCTGTTTTTTGGGGACGAGGCCTAACTATTAGCTGTTCCCCAATTCTACTATTCGGTCGAACTCCTCAGCCTTTAAACCCATTACCGATAATCGGCCTTGACGTACCAGACCAACATCTTTTAAGCACTCGTCGGCTTTTATTTGTTCAAGGGTTACCGGGTTTTTCAGACTTTCAACAGGCACCAGCTCTACCACCACCCAATTTGGGTCGGTTGTAGTAGGGTCCTGATAAAATTCTTTTACCACTTTGGCTATGCCAACTACCGCTTTGCCATCGTTGCTATGGTAAAATAGCACCAGGTCGCCTATTTTCATTTCGCGCAGGTTGTTGCGCGCCTGGTAGTTGCGCACACCATCCCAAAAGGTGCGACCATCCTGATTAAATTTTTCCCAACTATACTTTACGGGTTCACTTTTTACGAGCCAATAGTTCATGTTTAAAAATTTGTGTAAAGGTAAATAAAAAAGCCTCACCCCGACCCTCTCCAAAGTAGAGGGAGCTAATTTAGGGTTCATTAATGATATTCTTTTTAGCCTCACCCCAGCTCCGTTAGCCAACGGAAGAGGGGGCTAATTTGGGGTTCTTTAATAATTACTTTTTTGGCCTCACCCCCGCCCTCTCCAGTGGAGAGGGAGCCTAATTAGGGTACGTTTCATATTTTCTCAACGTTAATAACACCTATTCTGTGCTGCGCTAAATCAATATAGCTTTAGATAATTTGAATTGCGCATACTAATTATTAACCACCAATAAATTACATCCCCTTACGTCCGAATTATCAAAGCGGCCTATAATTTCGAAGGAGCCATCGGCGTAAACTTTGCCTAAATCTTGGGTGGCTATGAACGAGCAGGAGTTATAATTGGCCAAATCAATTACGTTAATGCCCCCTGCCCTATCGGTAGTTAATAGTCCGAGTGGGTCGTTCGCTTCGCGGGTGATGATTTTCATCCAGGGCGGGCAATTAAATATGCCATTCCCTTTTGAATAACCTTGCGATAAAAGTTCCGTCATTCCATATTCCGAATGGATGGCACCTACCCCAAAACCTTTACATAATATGGCATGCAGTTCTTCCCTAATCATTTCTTCCCTTCGCCCCTTCATGCCTCCGGTTTCCATGATAATCAGTTCAGGGAAATCAATCGTATATTTTTCAACAAAATCGAGCAAGGCGAAAGTGACCCCTATCAATATGGTAGGCTGGCTTTGGGCTTGTTGTTTTTTTAATTTATTGTATAAATCGTCATGGTTGTACAAAAAGAAGCCGCTATCGGGTTGATGGCTTTGTTCAATCAAATCTTTCACCATGTAAATTAAGGACGAGCCTTGCCTTTCCAAATAGGATGGTAAAAGTGCCAATACCACATAGTTGCTAACATCGCCATAAAACAAGGTAAACGCTTTGCGAAAGCTTTCTATATACCAACTTACATCGCTTACATAATGGCTGCTGGTAACCACCCCTGTAGTGCCCGAACTGGTAAAAACAACCTCGGCAGGTTTATTATTGCTTTTAATGGTATGCGATTTAAAAAACTCGATAGGTAAAAATGGGATTTGATTTATGGTGGTAATTGCAGCTAAATTTACCTTAAGCCCTTCAATAAACTTTTTATAAATAGCGCAATTTTGCGCCTGGAACCTAAATACTTTCAAACAGGCCTCGCTAAATGCTTGCTCATTATCAATCGAAAATATCTCCTGCCTATCCATTTAAGCAAAGATAGGAAAATGGGGTATTTGCAATGGTTAGCTATGTTATAATTTATTAGAAAAATTAAATCCTATGAAAAACAGTCAATTTATTATTTTGATGAAGCTAATAAATCAAGCAATTCCCGCGTATTTATAACGGTAGCAAATTCATTATTTAAGGAGGCTAAGGCTGTTTGGTGTATGGTTTCGGCATCATATTTTTCTCCATTTATACCAGTTTTAGGGAAAGTCGCGGTAGCGTCGGCAATTAAATAGGTTTCAAATCCGTAATTCCCGGCCATTCTGGTGGTAGTTGATACGCAATGGTCGGTTGTGAGGCCTACAATTACCAGTTTTTTAATATCCTTACCATCTAATTGCTCCTTAAGGTTAGTACCAATAAAGGCACTATTGACAGATTTTTGAATAATTGGCTCGTCTGCCCTTGGTGCTACAATTTCCTTTATATCATTACCCGGGTTGCCGGGAAATAGCTTAGATACCGGATTGGTAGAGCAATGTTGAACATGAAATATTGGAAGTTGGGTTACTCGCCAATAGTCGAGCATTGTGCGACAGTTCGCTTCAGCCGTAGGGTTATTTCTTTGACCTCCATAGTATTCCATATCATCAAAACCATTTTGTATATCAATTAATATGAGCGCGGTATTTTCAAATTTATTCATCCTATTTATGCAGTTTGCTTGTTATCAACTATTAAAGCTAAGGTTTTATGAGTGTTAAATTTAAAACCTTAGCTTAATTGATAAAGATAGGAAAATACAAAATTTTCCTATCTTATTAATTCCTAGCAAATTGTCGAATTTATAAATCGCACAAAATATCGCACAATTCCTGCGGCTTGCTAAAAAAAGGCGAGTGGCTGGTAGCCATTTCATATACCTTATCGCAAGGGGTTTCTGTATACATTTTTTGTTGAATGAATGGGGTTACCGCCCTATCTTCGGTACATGCTATGTAAACCTTGGGTACACTACCAAAATTCGCCTCGCTAAGTTGTAGGGGTACCATGCCGCTTTCAACTGATTCGTGACTAAGCAGCAGTTTAGCCAAGTTGGAGATATCATCCTCACAATCATGGTACAAGCCTTCTTTATATATTTCGGATTGCAGGGTGCTGGCGTTTAAGTCGGGGTGAAAGTCGACGAATGGTTTTAAAACCCCATTGGTATCCTGCACTGAATATTCTTTTTGCGTTTTTCCGTTTGGGATGAGATAGGCTGCCAAGTATATCAATTTTTCAATTTTATTTGGTCGGTATTCCGCAGCTTGCGAAATCATGATGCCATTTTTGCTATGGCCAACCAAAATTACCTTGCCTTCCTGTTCGTCAATCAAATCGCAAATTTTGGCTACGGTATCTTTCATTCGTACTTCGGCTATCGGGGTTTTGTCTCTACCCATGCCCGGTAAATCAATCGCGATAGCTTTATCCCCTTGTTTTTCGAGTATTGGAATTACTTTATGCCAGTTCCAGGCACTATGCCAAGAGCCATGTATTAAAATAAATGTTTTCATGTTGTTTTATATTATTTAATACAAAACTGGCGTTAAAACATATTTATAAAAACCCGAAACTTGCTTTGATTATAAAAACGATTGGTTAACATATAGTGGTTTTTATATTAAAACAAAGCACCTATTTTTGGGTTTATATTATTCATTAGATTTTAAAAGCATAACCTATGAAAAACATTAAATATTTAACAATTGCCTTATTTGCTGCTTCCTTTGTGATATTAACATCTGCAAAAACAGCAGATAGCGACAAAGAGCGTGAGCGTATTGAAAACGCTGCCAACGTGGTAGAAGATTTTGGAAAAATGAAAGAATCTATCCCTCATCAAATGATAGTTGATTGCGAGGGTATCATCATCATCCCTAAAATGCTCAATGCAGGTTTTATAGTAGGAGCCAAAAGAGGACGTGGTATTGCAATGGTTAAGCTAGAAAACGGGAAATGGAGCAACCCCGTTTTTATCACCTTAACGGGCGGAAGCGTTGGTGCTCAAATTGGCGTACAATCGGTTGATTTGGTGTTGGTATTTCAACATAAAGGCGTACTTACCAAGGTTCAAAATGGTGATTTTACCATAGGTGGCGATATTTCAGCAGCAGCTGGTCCTGTTGGCAGGAGCTCAACTGCCAGTACCGATTATAAAATGGAAGCAGAAGTTTATTCCTACTCACGCAGTCGCGGATTGTTTGCAGGTATTAGTATTGCAGGAGCCAGTTTATCAATCGATAAAAAAGCCATCTCAAATTTTTATGGCGATAATTTCACCTCGCAGCAATTGTTCGAATCATCGCAAACTTCATCTGATGCAATTAAAAATGTGAAAGAGAATTTGAATAAGCTCTAGTACTATAAATCTACTTTAAAATATCAATTCAAGCTAGCTACTTCCATGAAGGATAATAATTTTACCCTTCATGGCAGTATTATTTTGGATAATCATTAAAGTAGTTAAAATGCAATAAAATAAATTTCGAGTCCTTTTCGCCGTAAAAATGCCTTTCACTACCTCTTATAGTTAATCGTTGTATTTAACTTAGCAGGATAAAATAAATTGCTCGTGCAAAATTCGGCTACCCTAATTTTTCCGCATCAACTGTTTCAAAATCACCCGGGTTTACTTCGAGGGCGTGTAGTTTATTTGGTGGAAGAGTGGCTGTTTTTTAAACAATACAATTTCCATAAAAAAAAGTTGGTATTGCATAGGGCAACCATGAAATTTTACGAATCATGGCTTCGCGAAAATGGTTATCAGGTAAGGTACATTGACACGAATACTGCCGAAAACGATTGTCGGGTATTAGCAGCTAGTATGGCAACCCAAGGTATTCAGCATATTTATATTGCTGATGTGGCTGATGATTGGTTACGTCAAAGAATGACAAATGCTTGCAACAAGAATGGTGTTCAACTTCATGTACTTGCTAGTCCGAATTTTTTGAATATTTCCGAAAATGTAGGGGAAATTGTTGATAAAAGGGGTAAATATTTTCAAACAAACTTTTATGTTGGGGAACGAAAACGCCTGAACCTATTGATGGATAAAGATGGCAAGCCTGAAGGTGGTCAGTGGACATTCGACTCCGACAATCGTAAGAAATTCCCTAAAAACGAGCTGCTTCCAACATATAATTTACCCCCTGATAATCATTTTTTGCAGGAGGCACGTGAATATGTTGATAAGCATTTTCTGGATAATTACGGACAAACCCAAGGTGAATGCTTATTTGGCGTAACTTTTCAAGATGCCGCTTCATGGCTTAACGAGTTTTTACACCTACGATTCCATCAGTTTGGCATTTATGAAGATGCCATTGTAGCCAATCAGGTAGTGTTGTTTCATTCCTGCCTAACGCCTATGCTTAATGTAGGGCTGTTAAGTCCCGAACAAATCGTTCAGCAAGCTATTGAAGTGGGTAAGCAAACAGGTGTGCCCTTGAATTCAATTGAAGGATTTATTAGGCAGATTATAGGTTGGCGCGAGTTTATGCGTTTGGTGTACGAACTTGAGGGAGCAAAGCAACGCACCTTTAACTTTTGGCTATTTAAACGGCGCATCCCCAAAAGTTTTTGGACGGGCAAAACAGGTATATTACCTATTGATATTACCATTACCAAAGTTATTCGTGATGGTTATTGCCACCATATTGAACGCTTGATGGTGCTAGGTAACTTTATGCTCCTTTGCGAATTTGACCCAAATGAGGTTTACCGTTGGTTTATGGAATTGTTTATTGACGCTTACGATTGGGTGATGGTGCCCAATGTGTATGGGATGTCGCAATTTGCCGATGGCGGTATGATGGTTACCAAGCCATACATTAGTGGAAGCAATTACCTGATGAAAATGAGCGATTACCCCAAAGGCGATTGGCAAGCTACTTGGGACGGTTTATTTTGGCGTTTTATGAGTAAACACCGTGATGTGCTAGCTTCCAACCCTAGGCTTGGAATGTTGATAAGCACTTTTGATAAGATGCCTATGCAAAAGCAACAATTACATCTAAACGAAGCTGAAAAATTCTTGGCTTCGCTTGATAGTAATTAAGCATTCCAAATTTTATTCTAGATATTATTGGAAACCGCCAAGGCTTCAAATATATTTGCCTTGATAGAATTTTAAGCATAAAAAATGAAGGCACATCTGGTATTCGCGCATCCAAACCTGCAATCGTACAACGGAAAATTAAGAGATACGGCTATTGAAACGCTGGAAGCAAATGGGTGGACGGTTTCTGTAAGCGACTTATTCCAGATGAAATTTAAAGCCTCGGCCGATGAGGGCGATTTTACTATTCTGCATAACCCCCAATTTTTCGACTTGCAAACCGAGCAACAAATAGCTATACAAAAACAAACTTTTACAGCTGATATACAACGGGAACAACAATTATTAACAGAAGCCGACCTTATTATTTTTCAATTCCCGCTTTGGTGGTATAGTATGCCTGGTGTGTTGAAGGGCTATTTTGATAGGGTTTTCTCGATGGGTTGGGCCTATGGCGGGCATCAGGCTTTAGCCGGAAAAAAAGTATTGGTTTGCATGACTACCGGAGCACCTGATTTTGCCTGGACCGAAGAAAAGCGCGGCACCATTAAAGATATTTTTAAGCATTTATTTATAGGCATTTTTGGGCTATGCGGCCTACAAACCTTGGAACCCTTTTTGGTGTATGGTGCAAAAAGGCATACCGAGGAGGATAAAACAAAGACGCTGGAGAATTATAAAGGGAGGATTATTGAATTGGCATAGGTCGGAAATAATTAGCATTAGCGGTTAAAAGAATAAAATTGTACATGAATATTAATTTCAGATACTAATCTGGAAAAGCCAACCAAAAGATAAAAATGAAAAAAATACTTATTTACTTTTATGCATTTCTAGTTTCAATATCGACTTTCATTTTTTATCAGGGTTGTGATTCTGGCAAAAATGATATTTTCTTTCTAAACCTAAAGGATAAAAAAATAGATATGAAAATTTCAGAGGACAGGTATTTTATTAAGTCTTTTGGAATAAATGCAACCCCAACGATTATAATGAATGATAATTATTGGAAACTGAACGATGATATTCATTCTTATTTTTATTTAGAAGGTTATCTAAAAAATGATGGAGATTCTATTACTATTTTGCCTGTTAACTATAATTTTGAAAAAAATAATATTAAGGCATATAAACTATTTGATTTTACTTTAAATAAACCAAAATCTTGGAAATTATTTTTCAAATTGGATTCTGAAAAGATTTATGGTGATTCAGTTTGTTTTTTGAAAAAAGAAATGGTCAATAATGATATATTTTATAGCTATTCAATCACAGGATTTACTTATCTCAAAAAAATAAAAGATTACTATTTTTTCGGAAATAACCCCACATTCAACATTGTTGTAAGTAGAACTAATGGTATAGTTTCTATTTCACTCATTAATGATATAAATCAAAGTATTGATTATGAAGCCAAGATTTACCCTATCCAAAAATTCACAAATAACCATAGGAATTTAATAGACTTATAAAATCCCACTACGTTCCTTTCATCTTAAACTGCTTTGGTCTGCACTGTTTAGATACCTGCTCATCATATAGAAGTCCAAATATCCCTTACCCCTTCACAGCCTTCTTCATCAACATACCCGACCATGCCGATAGCCCGCCAACCAAGCCGCCTATAATTGCTGTAAGGAGCAAAATAAGTAGCCAATTTGGTAACTGAAACATGCCAGCTACCCGTTTTACCAGTATCTGGTTATTAGGAATGCTTTTTATAAGTGCCAACACTATCCAAACTATAAACACCGACCCAAAACCCGACCAAAAGCTTTGCTTGGAGGTTTTTCCGATTAAAAAGGCGGCTAAAAAAGCTATGACGGCTGCCATCCACCATGGCAGGAAAAAGCCACTTGCGTAGGTTAATATAAGGATGATGAAAAATAACATAATTTCTTTTCTAAATTTTAAACAATCGGTTTTGTGTATTATTTACTGCTGAGCTTTAAGGTGGTTTTAATACGGCTTGATTTTTCATCGGCTGATTTCAGGAACAGCAGTTCGTTTAGCTTACCGTCCTTCCACGTACTGAACATATCATTATAAAAAAAGCTACCGGGATTGCCCGATTCTCCACCCGGAAAAACGCCATAGCCCTTTACCTCCGGGCCCATTTGCACCACCATGCGCCATGATGGTCCATGCCCATTGGCAACCGCATTGATAACCGCACTAGTTCCACCAGAGGAGAAATTACCTGAACCAAAACCCGGAATATTAGCCAAATGGTTGATGGAGAATTTCCTGAAGGTACCCCAGTTCCATTTATCGCCAGGATCACCTTGTTGGGTGCTTAAAGTTTGAATACTCTTAATAAATGATTGTGTTATAATTTCGCCTGGGCCTTCCTTTGCGGGTGTACTTGCATTGTCAAACCATCTGGAATTGGGCTCGGTTAACAGCAGTTTCTCGGTACGGTCGTACGATGGGTAGTTTAAATAGGCTTCCGTATCGCTAAACTCGTCCCAAACGCCGTAATAAAAGTTTTCCCACCAAAGGCTAAAAATACTAGCTCCCGATGAATTCGCGTCAAAATGATAATCCCACTTTTTAATGGTCTCTAAAGCTTGCAATTGTGCCGGGTTTAACTTGGCGGTGTTTACATATTTTAGCATGGTGGGTAAAATATCTTGTGCGCGGGTGCTAAAATTATCGGTCTGTAATAGGCGGATACTATCAACCGTAGCCTTATTCATGGCAGCAAGCCTTGTGTTGATACGTTTTGCCCTATCATATAATTCAAAGCGCCAGTTGATATAATATGGATAAGTTTGGTCGGTTGAGGATTGGTTGGCCGAACTGACGAAACCGCGAGGCGGATTTTTTACGGTAGGATTTTGTTCGGGCGGTATAAAGCCATGCCAATCATTTGCAGGGTCGCTTCCGTCCAAAATAAACTTGCCCTGGTCTTTAAACTTAAGCGGTATTCTGCCGTTAGGTGTTATGGCAATATCTTTTTCGGAGCTGGCGAATATGAAATTTTGTGCCGGGGCTGCAAAATAGGTAAGCGACTTCCTGTAATCCTCATAGTTTTTACCTCGGTTCAAAAAATAAAAACACAGAAACTCGTTCGATTCATCATGCGCAATCCATCGTAAGGCATTGCCAACCGGAATATTGTTATATTTCGATTTCGGCTTCTTAGCTACTGATTCATATACTACCGGTCCATGTACCGTATACAATACTGTATCAATAACAGGTGGTTTGCCTAATATGTTTATTTGCTCCACACGCTTGCTTACCTTGGCCCATTGCCCATTGTACCAATACTCATTTTTTGAGCTGTCTTTAAATTTAACCTGATACCAATCCAATACATCGGCATCCACATTGGTAACACCCCAACTTATGTGTTGGTTATAACCAATAATAATACCTGGGGCGCCTGGTAATGATACGCCATTTACATTTACTGTTGGCGATGATAATTGCATTTGGTACCAAATAGAGGGCCAAGTTAAATTCAAATGCGGATCGTTGGCTAATATAGGGTAGCCCGATGCTGTTTTGCTTCCGCCAATTGCCCAATTATTACTGCCAATGCCTTCAACCCTTTCGCGGGCCTTTATTTTTTCGGTCATTTGGGCTATAAAGCCTGCTGATGGCTTTGGAAGAGGCAATGGCTTAAAGTCCCATTTGGTACCTACTGGAATAATAGGGTCCTCATGAAAAGGGTAATCAGGGAAAAGGTCGTTTACAACATCGGGCCCAAATTTTTTCAAGTTATTGGTCATCGCAAACTGGTCGGATCCGCTTGCCAAAGTTTCAGACATGAGCTTCAACAGAAAAATACAATTAATAGGCTTCCATTCTTCGGGTTGGTAGTTTAATATTTTAAACTCAATAGGGTAATCTTTAGGTGAAAGCTGATGGACATAGCTATTTACCCCCTCGGTATAAGCGGTAACCATCAATTTTGAAAGCGGGTCTTTCATCACTCCCTTTAAGCCATTTTCGGCTCCATACACCATGCCCATACGCCTGTGGTAGCGGTCAATCTCCAAGGCTGCAGAACCGGCAATTTCTGATAACCTTCCAGAGGCACTGCGGGTTTGGATATCCAATTGCCAAAGGCGATCGCGTGCGGTGAGGTAGCCTTGGGTTAAATATAAGTCGTGATCATTTTCGGCAAAAACATGGGGGATTCGATTTTCATCGTATTTTACAGTTACGATGCCTTGCAAGCCTGTAATGTGCAAGGTTTCTTCTGCTGAGTTGTTTTTGCTTTCGGCATTTTGCCAAAAACCGCTCACCGGATTTAGGAACTCACCTAATGGAGGAACTGGACCAAATTTTGAGCGTAAAACCCAAATAAATAATAAAGTAATAGCTAATGAGAGTAAAGCTTTAAAAAACTTCATGGTATTGGTTTATAAAACCAATATTACTGAAACTTATTTATAAAACACAAAATATTACTAAACAATGTGTTAAAAAACAGGCTCAGGTGGCTAAAAACTCATTGATTGCCTCTATATATTGGCAGCCACATTCGTTTTGTTTACGCATTTTACCTGCCACATTATTTACCACACGCTGTATCTTATCGGCAGCATTCATCACCGGGCAAGCACTTTGGCGGGTATGTATTTCGGTCAGTTTTGATTTGATGGCATTTAAAGTTGGCGCGGTTTTACGCATCTGATACCATTCCTTGAATAATGCCAAGTGTAGTTGTATAATTTCCCTTGCCTTTGGTGCTTCCGATTCACGGTTTTGAAGCGTCTGGTCTTTTATAACCGATAATTGATCCACATTTACTAAGGTAATATTTGGCAAGGTGGCCGCGGCTGGCTCTACATTATTTGGTATGGAAAGGTCGATGATAAGTTTATTGCCCAAGTTCTGAAGCCTATCAGCCAAAATCAACGGACTAGTGGCATTGGTAGCCACCAAAATAATATCCGAAGTTTGAATATAATGGTCAAGCTCGGTAATTGGAGCATATTTTAAATTTAACTCGGCTGCAAGGGCTGCTGCCTTTTCATCGCTGCGGTTTATGATGGTTAGGTTGTTTACCCCCAAATAATCAACCAGGTTTTTGCAGGTATTGCGGCCAATTTTACCAGTACCTAACAGTAAAATCTTTTTGCCTTCGGCAGCGGTAACATTTTCCTTGATATATTGTATTGCCGCGAACGAAACAGAAACGGTGCCACCACTAATGGCGGTTTCATTTTTTATTACTTTGGATGATTGCAACACATTGTTAAACAAGCGCTCCATAAAGCAATTAATGTCACCTCTATCCTTAGCGAATTTGAAAGCTTGTTTTAGCTGACCGATTATTTCATAATCGCCCAAAATCTGTGAATCCAAACCTGCACCAACATTGAACAAATGATCAACCGCCGTGTCTCCATTTTTTATATAGGCCATTGAACTGAATAATTGACGATCGCCTTGCGTTTGTGTACATAGTAAATCTATCAACTGGTCGGCATTTTCTGCAAAACCATAAATTTCGGTACGGTTGCAAGTAGAAAGAATAAACAAGGAACTTACGTAGTAAGTAGGTGCCAATGCCAAAATATTTTCATATTGCTGGCTATTGATGGCAAACTGCCCGCGCGTGGCAGCGTCCGATTTTTTGTAATTAATGCCTACTATAAAAAAACTCGAAATATCAGTGGGGTGTGTAGTAATCATTTAGTTCATTTATAGTTACCTGTCAAATTTTAATTTGTAAGGGTTTCATTTTTAGGATGATGTTTTAATATTTCTCCTATTTTTAATTATCTAAGTACTTTTAATTCAACAAAGATAAAACCAAAAATCCCTCTTTTATTTATAAGCGAATTTATGTTCTTAAAGATGACAACATGGTGATGATAAACACCCTGAAATATGATCCAAATCACCTTTTAAATAACAATAGGGGCGGTATTTGAAAAATGCCGCCCCTACTTATTTCATTTTAAAGAATACAGTTATTAAAATATTGCCTCCGCGATTTTTTTAGTTGGCCCGGGGTTACCCATGGTATAAAAATGCAGTACCGGTACGCCAAACTTTACTAATTCTTTACATTGGTTGATCATCCATTCAATACCGGCTTCTTTCACATCTTTTTCGGATTTACAACTATTTACCAAATCGCATAAATCTTCGGGCATATCAATATGGAAAGTTTTGGATAACCCTACCAATTGCTTGGTAGTACTAATCGGCTTTAAGCCCGGAATAATTGGTACATTTATGCCATTTTCGCGGCAAGTATTTACAAATTCAAAATACTTTTGGTTGTCAAAAAACATTTGGGTAACAATAAAATTGGCGCCCATATCAATTTTTTGCTTTAAGTATTTAAAATCGGTTTTTAGGTTTGGTGCCTCAAAATGCTTTTCTGGATAACCGGCAACACCTATGCAAAAGTTTGTTTTGAGGTTTTCTTCGCTATTCTCGTGCAGGTAAATGCCATTGTTCATATTTACCACCTGCTGCAACAGGTCGGTTGCATAGGCATGTCCGTTAGGGGTGGGCACGAAAGAGCTATCGCCTTTACGGGCATCGCCACGCAAAACCAATATATTCTCAATCCCTAAAAATTGCAAATCAATTAAGCCATTTTCGGTTTCATCTTTAGTAAAACCACCACACAACAAATGCGGCACGGTATCTACCTTGTATTTATTCATGATAGCCGCGCAAATAGCAATAGTTCCCGGACGCTTGCGGTAGCTCAATTTCTCCAACAAACCATTCTCATGCTTTTTATAAATATAATCCTCACGCAAGGAGGTAACATCAATAAAAGGCGGCTTAAACTCCATCAAAGGGTCGATCGCGTCATAAATTCCTTGTATGCTCTGCCCCTTAATAGGCGGTATCAATTCAAAAGAAAACAGTGTTTTTCCTTTGGCGTTGCTTATATGGTCGGTAATTTTCATGTAGTAGCTAGTATTTAGTATCAAGTAGCTAGTATTTAGTTGCAAATATTGAGCAGATAGTTCCTAGATTTTAGGCTCTAATAACTGGTGTCAAATAACTAATATAATTTGCTAGCTTTTTTACTTGGTTGCTTTTTATTGGTTTGTATTACTTGTTATTTACTTTATTTATCCAGGCTTTTTTGCAAGCCATAAATCATTTTTTGTATTTCGATTATTTGTGAACTTATGCCGTTTAACTCGTCTTCGCTTACGTAATTAAATTCCTTCGCTATGATAATTTGTGTTTCTAATTCAAACGATGAACCTAAAGCTATTGTTAAGAAATGTTTAAAATCTTTATTTGAAATTCTTCCGCATCCTTCCGCGATATTAGAAGGTATGGAGATTGCTGAACGTATAATTTGAGAAGTTAATCCATATCTTTCCTCTGCTGGAAATGACCTAGTTACTTGAAAAATAACTTTGGTCAACTCAATCCCAGCCTTCCAAACCTTCAACTCTTTAAAATTATGCATTTTTTGTTATTTGGAACCTAATTCAATTAACCTTTTAGTCTAACATAAAATTATCAGATAATATTTATACACCAAACCTGATAACCGATAATAACTACTAATATCTACCCACTCGATGCTAGTTAATAAAATCTAGCTACTTGATACTAGCTACTTGATACTAAATCAATACCCCAAATTCGGTCCCAGCCATCTCTCCACTTCTTCTAGTGGCAAGTTTTTACGGGTTGCATAATCTGTTACTTGGTCCTTGTTTATTTTACCAAGACCAAAATAGCGTGCCTGGGGGTGCGCGAAGTAGAACCCGCTTACCGATGATGCCGGCGACATGGCCAAACTTTCGGTTAGGTGCATGCCTATGGTTTCTTCCGCTTGAAGGATTTGGAACAGGGTTGTTTTTTCGGTATGATCCGGACAAGCAGGATAACCCGGTGCCGGACGGATACCTTGGTATTCTTCCTTTATTAGTTTTACTGTATCCAATTGCTCGGTTTTGGCATAGCCCCAGTAATTTTTACGTACCAGTTCGTGCATCTTTTCGGCCAAGGCCTCTGCTAACCTGTCGGCAATGGCTTTCGCCATGATGCTGTTATAGTCGTCATTATCGCGTTCAAATTCGGCTACCAGTTCATCGCAACCTAAGCCTGTTGTTACCGCGAATCCGCCCCAATAGTCGGCAATACCGCTTTCTTTTGGCGCGATAAAGTCGGACAAGGCATAATAGGGTTCACCTTTGGCCTTATCGCTTTGCTGACGTAAGGTATGGATGGTTGTTAAAACGGTGGTTCGACTTTCATCCGCATAAATCTCAATATCATCGCCCACGCTATTGGCAGGCCAAAAACCTATTACCGCTTTTGCTTTCAGTAGTTTTTCTGTAACTATTTTGTCCAGCAATACCTGCGCATCGTCGAACAGCTTTTTAGCTTCGGTGCCTACATATTTGTCGTTAAATATTTTAGGGTAGCTGCCCCTTAGTTCCCAAGTATGGAAAAACGGTGTCCAGTCAATATAAGGTACTAAATCTGTTAACGGGAAATCTTCAAAAACTTTGGTACCCAATAATTCAGGTTTTGATGGAATTGAACCATTTAAATCAATCTGAAATTTTTGCGCCCTTGCTTCTTCAATGCTGAGGTATAATTTATCGTTACGCTTGTTTAAATGCGCTTCGCGGGCGGTGGCATATTCTTCTTTGATACCTTTTATATAAGCCTCGCTGCCATCTTTTGAAAGCAGACTGCTACAAACCGTTACGCTACGAGAGGCATCCAAAACATGCACCACCGAACCACTGTAATGCGGGTCGATTTTTACCGCGGCATGAATGCGTGATGTGGTGGCACCTCCAATAATTAATGGGATGGTGAATCCTTCACGTTCCATTTCTTTGGCAAAATGCACCATTTCATCCAATGATGGGGTAATCAATCCGCTTAGGCCAATAATATCAACCTGATGTTTTTTAGCTTCTTCAATTATTTTTTGCGCTGGCACCATTACGCCAAGGTCAATCACCTCGAAGTTATTACATGCCAACACCACGCCAACTATGTTTTTACCAATATCGTGCACATCGCCCTTAACGGTAGCCATTAGCACCTTGCCCGCATTTGCCCTGCCTCCGCTCTGCTCCTCGCCCGATGATACGGCTCTTAACTTTTCGGCTTCAATAAATGGCAGCAAATAGGCAACCGCCTTCTTCATTACCCTTGCCGATTTTACTACTTGCGGCAAAAACATTTTACCAGCACCAAATAAATCGCCAACTATGTTCATGCCATCCATCAGCGGACCTTCAATAACCTCCAAAGGTTTCGCATAGGCTAATCTAGCTTCCTCCACATCCTCATCCAAATACTCAATAATACCTTTCACTAAGGCATGCGATAAGCGTTCAGTCACCGGAGCCTTACGCCATTCTTCATCGCGCACAACCTCTTTCCCTTTCGATTTAATGGTATCGGCAAACTCTACCAAACGCTCGGTAGCATCATCTCTGCGGTTTAGCAGCACATCTTCCACCAGTTCCAATAAATCCTTTGGTATTTGTTCGTAAACCTCCAGCATCCCGGCATTTACAATACCCATGTCCAGGCCTGCTTTAATGGCATGGTATAAAAATGCCGAGTGCATGGCCTCGCGCACTACATTGTTACCGCGGAATGAGAAAGATATGTTACTTACCCCGCCACTTACTTTGGCATAGGGTAGGTTTTGTTTTATCCAGCGGGTAGCTTCAATAAAATCAACCGCGTAGTTATTATGTTCTTCTAAACCAGTAGCAACTGTTAAAATATTTGGGTCGAATATGATATCCTGTGGTGGAAAACCTACTTCATCCACCAAAATACGGTAAGAGCGTTCGCAAATTTCTTTTCGGCGTTCCAGCGAGTCGGCCTGACCTTTTTCATCAAAGGCCATGACCACCGTGGCTGCACCATAGCTTAATATTTTGCGTGCATATTCCTTAAACTTCTCTTCGCCTTCTTTTAATGAGATGGAGTTAACGATTCCTTTGCCTTGTAAACATTTTAATCCGGCTTCTATCACTGTCCATTTTGATGAATCAATCATGATGGGCAATTTGGCAATATCAGGCTCGGAGGCTACCAAGTTCAGGAATTTAACCATCACCGCTTCGGAGTCAATCATGCCCTCGTCCATGTTGATGTCAATCACCTGGGCACCACCTTCTACCTGTTGCAAGGCAACGGCAAGGGCAGCTTCATAATCCTCTGCCAAAATCAGCTTCGAGAATTTTGGGGAGCCTGTTATATTGGTACGTTCGCCAATGTTTACAAAGTTGGTTTCGGGGGTTAGGGTAACGGCCTCTAATCCGCTTAAACGTAAATAAGGTTCAATTCTAGGCTTTACACGGGGCGGGTGTTTTGCCGCCTTTTCGGCGATGCATTTGATGTGCTCAGGTGTGGTACCGCAACAGCCCCCTACAATGTTTACCAAGCCGGCTTTAATAAAGTCATCTACCAAATGCGCGGTTTCGTGCGCGGTTTCGTCATATTGCCCAAATTCATTTGGTAAACCGGCGTTAGGGTAGGCCGAAATAAACACATTGGCCTTTGCCGAAAGTTCTTCCAAGTGGGGGCGCATTTCTTTAGCACCCAAAGCACAGTTCAGACCAACCGATAATAAATTGGCATGGCTCACCGAGTTCCAGAATGCCTCTACGGTTTGTCCTGACAAAGTACGTCCGGAAGCATCCGTAATTGTCCCGGAAATCATTACCTCAGGGAATTTTTTACGGCGTAGGTTAGGTTTTGAGGAGGTTAATAAATCGCCCTCATTATTTTTATTTTCGTTTAATTCAGTCTGATACCTATCAATGGCAAAAAGCGCGGCTTTGGCATTCAAGGTATCAAAAATGGTTTCAATAATCAATAAATCGGCACCACCATCCACCAAGCCACGTACCTGATCATAATAAGCATCGGCCAAATCATCAAAAGTAACGGCACGGTAACCCGGGTCGTTTACATCGGGCGATAGGGAAGCCGTACGGTTAGTTGGCCCGATGGCACCTGCAACAAAACGAGGTTTTTCGGGTGTTTTCAGGTTGTACTCATCCGCGACCTCACGTGCAATACGCGCGCCTTCATAACTTAGCTCATAAGCCAATTCTTCCAGGTTATAATCGGCTAAGGATATGCGTTGGGTACTGAAGGTATTGGTTTCAATAATATCAGCTCCAGCCTCCAAATATTCGGCATGGATGGCTTTGATTACATCCGGACGTGTAATATTCAGTAGGTCGTTATTACCTTTTAAATCAGATGCGTGGTTGGCAAAACGCTCCCCCCTAAAATCATATTCTGACAGTTGGTAACGCTGTATCATGGTACCCATGGCACCATCAATAACCAAAATCCGCTTTTCTAATTCTTTTTTAATATTCATGTTGGGCTGGGTTGTGGGTTGAAGGTTGTGGGTTGAAGGTGTCAAAAATAGACCTTCAAATACAAATTATAAGTTTTGGATATAGAAAAGGAAATGCTACACATTCAACTTTCAACCCACAACCTGCAACACAATTAAAAGCTTATTTCGAAAAGTCGGTTAGTATTGACTTTCGCTTATCTTTCCTGATTTATAAGTAGCAAACCAAGTAGAATGTAGCACCTTGTAAGTACAGGTTGCCAAGACATCGCAGGTCCTAATCCCTCCGTCTTTCTCTATAAGCGTTGCAAAAATGCGTAATATTAAGGTAAATTACAAACTTCACAATATTTGAGGTATGATAAATGAAACTAGGATTATAAAATCCATTCAAAAAATTTAGAATTGATTTGAAAATAAATCGGAAAATCTCCAATTAATTTATTTGGCAGTTGGTCTCCTATTTTTTAAACCGTTTAAATACCGTTTAAATTACCATATAACAGATTTAAATACCCCATGTAGTATAATTACAAGATTTTTAAAATTAAACTCAACTAAAGCCTTCTTTTTAATTTCTTATCCAAAATCTTTTCTTATATAAATTTTTGAATTTAGTAAAATAAAAAACCGCCAGCTAAAATAATAACTGGCGGCTTTTTTGAAATACTTTAGTGTTTCTTATCTTCTTCTGCCGAAGATGCGAAGTAGCATTAAAAACAAGTTAATGAAATCAAGATATAGCGTTAAGCCGCCCATTAAGGCCATTTTTGAAGCTGTTGCTTCGCCATAAGTTAAACCAGCACCAATATTTTTTAATTTTTGAACGTCGTAAGCTGTTAAACCAACAAACACGGCTACACCTATATAGCTAATTAGCATATCTAAACCACTGCTATGTAAAAACATGTTTACTAAGCTTGCAACTACTATACCAATTAAAAACATGAATAATATGGAACCAAATTTAGTTAAATCAACCTTTGTGGTATAGCCTGCTATGGCCATAATGCCAAATACAGTTGAAGTAGTAATAAATACACCTAAAATTGATGAGGTTGTAAATACTTGAAGTATGAAGCTAAAGCTAATACCTGTTAATGCTGAATAGGCAATAAAAAGTAATGAAAGCACACCATAGGATAATTTGTTAAGACCAAAGCTCATTAACATTACGAAGGCTAAGGGTGAAAACATAACCAATATACCTAAACCAGTAGTTTGCTGTGTATTCACATCTCTAAGCGTACTGTATAGCGCAGGTGTATTAGCAAAAACATAGGCACATAAAGCTGAAATACCTAAAGCCACAAACATCCAAGTAAATACGCTGGCTAAAAATTTGCGGGTTGAATCCGCATCGTCTATTTGTATTACGTTATTGTATACGTAATCGGGATTATTATTTTCCATACAATTATTCTCTATTTAGTTATTTATACAAATTTAGTGATAGAATTGAGTTTTGATACCTTTGTTTTAATTTTTTTTACAATTCATTGTTTATTTAGTTCGGACTTCCAGACTTCTCGGACTTCCCGACTATTAACCAAGCCTCTTCATTAACTGCTCCTCCACCTTTTTAAATACTTGTATAGGTTTAAGGGTTCGCCAATTCAAATCGTCCAGTTCGCCACCAAAATTGATGTAGTAATCAATATTGTTTCGTTTAAATTCATCAATTACGTGTTCCCTGAAATTTATTCCTGCAATCCAGCCATCCTCTACATCCTGAAACCATTCTTCATAATAACAATCATCGGAGGAGTGAAAGTTGAGTACATTTTCGCCAATTAAAACAAAGTGATTAATACCATTGTCCATCATTAGCTCAATAATTTCACGCTTTAACAGCATGATATCATTATTAATGGCATCGTTCCATTCGCCAATAAACTCTATGATGCAATAAGAACGTTCATAATCAACAAATAATACTTTCATGTACAAAGTATTTGAGCCAAACGAATCCCATTGCGGATGTAACAGGTAATTGTATACCTGTTTATCAAACTCAAATTCGCTGTACTGCGTAGCGTAAAAAGGCGAAAATTCGTCCTCCGCGGCTATATAGTCGTCGCGCCATTTATAATATGGTTCTATTTCGTGCATGTAGTATAAAGTTCAACAATATTCTTTAATTATTTTATTGTTAAATTGTTAAGCTTTTGTATTGCAGTATTGTTAAATTGTTGTGCTGCTATTTGTTGTATAAAAATCAATTGCGGCCCGCACACTTCCGTTTTGTTTTAATAAATCGGCGGCGGTGGCTTGGTCGAGTCCGGTGGCTTCCATCACCATGCGGGTGCCTCGGTCAACCAATTTATGGTTACTTAGTTGCATGTCCACCATTTTATTCCCTTTCACCCGGCCCAATTTTATCATTACGCTGGTGGTCAGCATATTTAAAACTAATTTTTGAGCCGTGCCAGCCTTCATCCTGGTGGAGCCGGTTAAAAATTCTGGTCCGGTAAGTACCTCCACCGGATAATTGGCATTCGCTGCCACCGGACTGCCAATATTACAAACAATACAACCTGTATTAACATTGTGTTTATTTGCTTGTTGCAAACCACCTATTACATAAGGTGTTGTTCCGGAGGCGGCAATTCCTACTAAAACATCCTTTTCATTTATATCATAGGCCGATAAGTCTTTCCATGCCTGCTGGTCATCATCTTCGGCAAATTCAACCGCCTTGCGTATGGCTCCGTCACCACCGGCTATAATACCAACCACCCTATCAAATGGTACGCCAAAAGTTGGCGGACATTCTGAGGCATCAACAATACCTAGTCGGCCACTGGTGCCTGCGCCAATATAAAACAGCCTACCACCTGCCTTCATTTTTTCGGCAGTAATAGCAGCCAATTTTTCAATTTGAGGCAAAGCTTTAGCGACTGACAAAGGTACAGATTGGTCTTCCTTGTTTATATTTTGCAGGATTTCGGCCAGCGTCATCTGTTCTAAATTAGCATAGTTCGAATCCTTTTCTGTGGTTGTTTCCATCAATGAAATATCAAATACTAGGCAAAATTGAATAAAATAGTTGAAACAATAAGTACCTAAAATTCGTAATTTATTTCGGTGGCGTCTTTTTCAGTTTTATTTTAAACCATTTGTTAAATTAAACCTTTAATAAAAAGGATTTTTTCAACAAATGGCATTTTGATTATCTACATCAATAATCATTTTTGTAAATTTGCCTACCTAATAACATGAAAAACATTGCTGGCGTTATTTTTCGCTCTCTTATATTAATCGCCTTTGGAATAGCCATAGGGGTATATCTTAACTTCAATATAAGTGGAGGAAGCGGCATAACCACAGGCGATAAATTATCTCGGGCAGTATCATTAATAAAATCCAATTATGTTGATACCTTGAACGTAGATAGTTTGGAAGGTGCAACCGCCAATGCTTTACTACAGAAACTCGACCCGCATTCACTCTATTTGCCACCGCAACAAGCAAGGTCAATAAACGACCGTTTAGAGGGTAGTTTTAGCGGTATAGGCCTAGAATATACCATTTTACGCGATACTTTTACAATAGCACAGGTATATCCAAAAGGCCCAGCAGAACTAGCAGGACTAGCACCCGGCGATAAAATTATTGAGGTTGATAAAAAGAAATTTACTGGCTCGCACCTAACTCCCGATAGTGTTAGCAAAGCTTTGAGAGGTGAGGATGGTTCAGAGGTGCTGTTAACTATTATTCCGGCCAAACAAAAAACCATAAAACAAATTACGGTTACCCGGGGGAAAGTTGAATTGAGCAGTCTTGATGCTGCCTATTTAGCGGCGCCTGGTACAGGATACATAAAGATAAGTAAATTCGCAGCTACCACTGATAAAGACTTTAGAGCCGCATTTTTTAAGTTGAAAGCCAAGGGTATGCAAAAGCTGATACTTGATTTGCGTGATAACGGAGGCGGCTATTTAACAACCGCTACCGAACTTGCCGATGAGTTTTTGAAAAAAGATAAGTTGATTATGTTTACCAAGGGTGCCCATGAGGAGCGTAAAGATTACTTCGCTACCGATTCGGGGGTTTTTCAAGAAGGTAAATTGGCGGTATTGATTAATGAATATTCCGCCTCTGCCAGCGAAATATTGGCTGGTGCCTTGCAGGATTTGGATAGGGCGGTGATTGTTGGGAGACGTTCGTTTGGCAAGGGTCTGGTACAACAACAATTTCCGTTTGATGATGGTTCTGCAATTAATTTAACGGTGGCAAGGTATTATACCCCATCGGGACGGTCGATTCAAAAATCGTACAAGGAAGGTACAGAAACCTACCATAACGAAATAAACGAAAGGGTACGAAAAGGGGAATTGATATCGGCAGAAAATAATTTGAACGATAGTGCATTTAAAAAATCACCCAACTACTTAACAACCAAGGGCAAAAAGGTATTTGCCGGCGGAGGAATTATGCCGGATGTTTTCGTCCCTGCTGATACCTTGGTAAGTACCCAGCTACTAAGGGAATTGAACAACCAGCAAGTATTTACAGGTTTTGTGATTGATAAATTACAAACGGAATTGACTAAATATTCATCATTAGATGATTTTTTGAAAAAGTTTAATATATCGAATGATACAACCGAAAACTTTATTGTTTATGCCTCGGCAACTTTAAAGGAAATGGATTCGCGAGAAATTTTGCTATCAAAGGAAGCTATCAAAACCCAAATAAAAGCAAATGCCGCTTGGTTTAAATGGGGTTACAACGCTTATTTTGAGGCTCTAAATAATAATGACCCCGTTTTGAAAAAAGCGGTGGAAGCGCTTAATTGAGAATGGTGAGGGGTGAATGGTGAGTAGTGAATAGTCATTGGTGAATTGTCAAGGGTGATTAGTCATTGGTGAGTATTTGGTACAAGATATTAATTCCCAGCTTCTAATAATTAACGAAGCGTTACTGATCACTCCTTTTTTTTCAAACAACTCACAACTCTCCACTCACAATTCACCACTCACTAAAGAAATCATTTCTGCCTGAACCAAACCTGTATGGGCGCGCCCGAAAATTCAAAGTTCTCTCTTAGTTTGTTTTCAATAAACCTATAATATGGTTCTTTAACGTACTGTGGCAGGTTACAGAAAAACGCGAACATGGGTGAGGTACCAGTAATTTGGGTGATGTATTTAATTTTTACATACTTGCCTTTGATGGATGGCGGTGGATAATGCTCGATAATTGGCAGCATTACCTCATTCAGTTTTGAGGTTGGTATTTTCCTGATTTTATTTTGGTAAACAGAGTTTGCTGTTTCAATCACTTTTAAAACACGTTGTTTTTCGGTAACTGAGGTAAATACAATGGGCACATCGGTAAAAGGCGCGATTTTTTCGCGAATCATGTCTTCAAACACTTTGATGGTTTTGTTGTTTTTCTCAATCAAATCCCATTTGTTTACTACAATTACTACACCTTTCTTATTTTTCTCGGCCAAGTGAAAAATATTGATGTCTTGCGATTCGATGCCTTCCACAGCGTCAATCATCAGGATCACTACATCGGCTTCTTCTAAAGCTTTGATGGTACGCATCACCGAGTAAAATTCAATATTCTCCTTTACCTTGGTTTTTTTGCGAAGCCCGGCGGTATCAATCAGCATAAAATCATGACCATATTGGTTATAATGTATGTGGATAGAGTCGCGGGTGGTGCCTGCAATTGGAGTAACTATATTGCGCTCCTTACCTATTAATGAATTAATGATGGACGATTTACCAACGTTTGGACGACCAACAATGGCATACTTAGGCAAGGTATTTTCAAGCAGTGGTTCGTCATCAAAATGCTTCACCACTTCATCCAACAATTCACCGGTACCGGAGCCTGTCATGGAGGAAATATTGTACAACTCGCCCAATCCCAAGCTATAAAACTCCATCGAATCGGATAGTTGCGAGGTATTATCCATTTTGTTTACCACCACAAATACAGGTTTTTTGCCTTTGCGTAATAAATTGGCTATCTCATCGTCCAAATCGGTAATACCGGTAGTAACATCAACCACAAACAGAATTACTGTAGCTTCTTCAATGGCTATAATTACCTGTTCGCGTATGGCGGCTTCAAAAATATCGGCCGAGTTTGCCACATAGCCACCCGTATCAATCACGGTAAAGGAACGGCCAACCCATTCTGATACGCCGTAATGCCTGTCGCGGGTTACTCCGCTCACATCATCCACTATGGCCTTACGGGTTTCGGTAAGGCGGTTATATAAGGTAGATTTTCCCACATTGGGTCGGCCTACGATGGCTACTATGTTGCTCATTTTATTTTTTTAGTATCTAGTCGCTAGTATCAAGTAACTAGTATTTAGTAGTAAGTCATTAGCCTAAAATACCTAATGCCTTGATATTTGTATTAACTTGATATTTGTATTAAGATGCTAGTATATAGATTTTAATGTTTATACGTTAATTTTTTAATGATTCATAACTAGCCATCGTGGTTTAAATTTATTCAAAATAATCTTGAAATAATTTCTATCTACCTAGTTTCCAATACTAAATACAATCGACTAGAAACTATATACTAGTCACTAGTTACTTGATACTAGCGACTAGATACTCTATACTAATTACTAATTACTAATTCTCATACCCAAACTGTTTCAGGTAATTTTTTTTACTTCTCCAATCGGGGATTACTTTTACAAACATTTCAAGGAATATTTTGCGTTGGAAAAAATCTTCCATATCCCTGCGGGCATAGGTGCCAACAATTTTAAGCATCTCGCCACCCTTACCGATGATAATATTTTTTTGCGAGTCGCGCTCAACAATAATCTCCGCACTAATGCGGTAAAGGGTTTCGCTTTCAACAAAAGCGGTAACTATTACTTCAGTGCTGTAGGGTATTTCTTTTTTATATTGTTTAAAAACCTGTGCTCGTATCATTTCCGATGCGAAAAAGCGGTCGTTACGGTCGGTTAGCGCATCTTTTTCATAATAGGCCGGATGTTCGGGCAGGTGTTCAATTACAAAATTCATCACCGCCAAAACATTGTAATCCTTTAAAGCCGATATGGCAAAGATAGCTTTAGGGTTCAGTTTTTCTTTCCAGTATTCCACTTTATTTTTTACCGTCTCCTCATCGCTTTGGTCTATTTTATTAATCAATACCGCGAGTGGTGCCTCCGAACCTTCCAGTTTTTTTAGTACATCCGCTTCATCATACTCCTCATATATATCTGTAACCAGCAAAATAAGGTCGGCATCTACTATCGAGCCATCTACTTGGTGCATCATGCTTTCGTGCAGGGCATAGTGCGGTTTTATGATGCCGGGCGTGTCGGAAAATACAATTTGATAGTCTTCCTCGTTCACGATGCCTAAAATACGATGCCTGGTGGTCTGTGCTTTAGGGGTGATGATTGACATGCGTTCGCCCACAAGCGCGTTCATAAGGGTTGATTTACCTGCGTTAGGCTTACCAATTATGCTTACAAAACCTGCTTTATGTGCCATAAAAATAAATTAAAAATATATTTGGACTACAAAGAAACGAATTATATCTTTGCAGTCCAATTAAAACGGAGTGCAAATTGCATTTTTGATAATTGGAAGCCCTTTTTGCAGTTATGAGCAAAGAGTTTATAAACAAAAAACAGTGCGGGATGGAGCAGTTGGTAGCTCGTCGGGCTCATAACCCGAAGGTCGTAGGTTCGAGTCCTGCTCCCGCTACCTCAAATTAAAAAGCCTTTGATGAAAATCAGGGGCTTTTTTTATGATTGGGCTTTTTTAAAATCTTGTGTTTTAAAATTATAATTTCGACCCTTCAAATTATAATTATTTTATAATAAACTATAATTTATTCCCTTCAAATTATAATTTTATTATAATTAACTATAGTCCAAACTATAATTTTGGCTCAAAACTGCCCACTTTTTCGTGTTTTTTTGGGATTTTTTCTTGAATTTTTTTTTACAAATCGAATTCTGTAAAAAAAGCATGCTTTTTTGGAGCTATCGGGTGCCATTTTTTTAGTGGATTGGGTTGATTAAGTGCGATTTAGTTGATTCTGTTTTCTTGGTTTGGTTTTGTGATCAACTCATACCGCTAAATCTAAAAAATGCTGGCTTGCGCTTTTGTTGTTTTGATACCGGTTTTGGTGGGTGATTGAAAGTTTGGGATAGGGATTTTTCACAAATCAAAAAGCCTCACCCCCGCCCTCTCCAAAGGAGAGGGAGTTAGATTGTTCTTCTTTATAGTTTTTACTAGCTACTTGATACTAGATACTTACTACTGAAAAGTTTTTACTAGCTACTTGCTACTATTTTTGTGTGAATGGTTGATTGAGTTAAGTAGTTCTGCCTCCTTTTTTAATGGCTGCTTTTTTGGTAGAGATGCAATCTCCGGGCATAGCTGTCTGAAGTTTATAAACTTCAGACAGCGGGGTATTACCTGGCTCAAAGATAAATCATTATCCGGCCTCGAAAACCTACCCCACCCCAAAGTATTAGCCCTCGACATTATGGAAAACCCGGAATCTGGATTGGAAAACTTCAGGTCGATTATAAAGCAGTTGGGCTAAAGGTTTAAATGGTGTTTAATTGCTATTTAAACAAAATTTAACAAAAAAGCCACTCCTTCCTAAAGGTGATCAGGAATGGGGCTTTGAAAGAATACTTTTTTTGTGGCACAGTTACTGCAAGAGTAGCTCTTGTGGTTTTGTCTGTTTATTTATTGCAGGCAGTTAAGTGTAAAATTAATAAGGTAGCGCATTTTGGTTGTTAATAGTATTTACAATTGATTTACTCAAGGCAACATTAAGGAATATTAGGGGGATTATAACCTTTATTTTCGATTCTGCGGGCTATAACAGAAGGATCAATAGATTGACTAATAAAATCAGTATTGGAAATTTCTTTTCTATAAAATTTTTTACCTAAGCTCAAAAACCACCAAATTCCCTTTACAGATTCGGTGTACTAATCATTAATACAGTCAAATGGTAAATCCCCAATTTCATTAAAAGTAAGTCCCGCACCTTTAGCTTTTTCAATCATCCATTTCAAGGTATGGTTGCTAAGCATACCACCACTTGCATTCTTTTCATTTAAGCCACCACCAATGTTGCCATGCGCACCGGTAAACCAAACTTGTTCAATAGTTTGAATGGTTTCTTCTGTAGCATTTTTACTTCTTTTCCAAGGTGTAACATCAAAAATTTCGCGGTGTTCGTCAACACCAATAGCATGATAAGCGAATTTTACCTTACTACTAAGTTCAACATCATGAAATTTATATTTGTTAGCGTTAATAAATTGAAACCATTTTAGCGGTATTCCCAGATCTCCAACAGTATCCCATACACCAATAAATTTTATACCCACTTCAATACTATAATCCTTTCTGAATTTTACCGCTTCGTCACTATCGGCGCCATTATCTTCATCACGTTTACGGTATAATGCAAATGCCTCCTTAATTTTATCTTTATACATTGGTTTTAAAATTCCGCATTTTCTAATAAAGCCTGCAAGGCTTCTGGCAGTATATGCTCCACGGCTAAAACCAAATAAGTAAATCTCATCATTATCTAAATAATTAGCTACAATATATTCATAGGCTTCCATAATATTATCATCTAACCCGGCTCCTGTAATTCCACCAGCCAACTTTTGGAATATATTACCAGACGCACCAACACCAGAATGATAATGAACTACTTGAACACCTTCAGCAAATTTAATAAGGTTAGAAATTTTAAATACATTGGTGTCGCTTTGTGGACTATCCCAAGTACCATCGCAACATATTGCTATTCGTTTCATTTGTTTTTATATAAAATAAGTGTTAGTTTGACTTAAGTTGTCCTTTTTTAAGTTCATTAATTATTTTTGACATTATAAAATCAACAATAGCCGATTTTAATTTATTTAAAAATAAAAATTTAATAAATCGAGTAAATAGGTTTAATTGTAAGCCACTTAAAAATGCGTCAATAAGGCTTCCTATTCTATTGCTAACTCCATTTTTTATAATTTGTTCAT
Source organism: uncultured Mucilaginibacter sp. (assembly GCA_903891475.1). Taxonomy (GTDB): domain Bacteria; phylum Bacteroidota; class Bacteroidia; order Sphingobacteriales; family Sphingobacteriaceae; genus Mucilaginibacter. Next base: position 101,899 of record CAITEP010000020.1, on the reverse strand, counting down.
CAAATTTATCTTTTGGCCAATCAGGATTATATAAATTATTAGCAGCTTCACCACATAGCGGAAGAATACAGAAATATTCAACTCCACTTTCAATATCCTTAAAAATTTGGTCCTTAAACTTTTCCTTGTTATTGTTGATATCAAGTGAAGCAAAAATTGGGTTTAGAACAATTTCGTCAACAGGAATAGCAAAGTTTTTCTTGAAAAATTGTTGCGCGTTTCTTCTTCCAAGAAAATAATCATGTTCTCTAAAATCTCGTGATAAAAATGCTCCGAAAGTTTTTACTGATGTACCCGTAATTGCTGGTGAAATCACATTATCGCCATCTTTGGTATATCTTACGGGGGCAATAATAAATCTACTGTAAACTGAATTATTAAAAGCAAGATTAATTTGCTGATTGGTAAAAACAGCTTCATTTCTAATTGCCCCAATTAAAGGAAACATAGAGTCTATTAAACTATCTTTTTTAATATCATAATTATCCTCAGGTGTCATATCAGTATCCAATGGAGCCACAATTATTATAGACCGCTCAACTTCCTTGCCATCTCTTGGATTTTGCTCGGTTCCTGGAGGTAATAAATCTTTATGCAATAATTCGAAAGGGTTAGTATTCAATATGCCACCATCTGCGCAAAGAAATTCAAAATCTTGATTGGGTAAGAGGGCAAGATTTTCTGAATAATCTCGTAACTTATAAATACGCTCATTTTGATTAAAAGGTTGTACTTTAAACGCACCCGGAAAAGCACAGGTAGCTAAACATGCAGCCTTTAATTTATTTAATCCTGCTACAAAGCTTCCGCTGGAAGGGTTTGATGGAATTGGAACTGTATCAGGAAATTTAGAATTTTCACCATTTTTTATAAGTTCGAATTTAACATAATCTGCATTTCTTCTGTAAATTAAATTATTTGCGCCCGTACCTTTTGTTTTTAGCCAATAAGGTATTCCTCGTAAATTGGTAATCGTTAGTATTGCCTTCAAGTTTTCGGCTATATAATTTCTTTTAATTGTGCTCCCAAAATTTGACGGTATTAATGTTTTGTTGGCAATATCAGGTAGCGCATTTCCATTTAGTAGGCTTTTTATTGAATCACCTTGCAGATCGGCGGTTTGAGTTAATTCATTAATTCCTAATTGATTTACCCAAATATTATAAAAATCATTATTAGCCGGAATTGTTCCATTAGGAGGCGGAATTTTAACAGGATCTATTTGTTTACCTATTGAATTTAAAATGAGGCCGCAAGTAACCCCACCCCCTGATGCACCTGAAAGACCGGTGATAACAATATCATGCCATGGTACATCCCACTTTGAATAGTCATTTCCGTATTTAAACCGATTTTGAGCCTTTTTTTGCTCCCATGCTTCTAATGCTTCAAATAAAAAATCCAAAACACCAGCAGTATATGCCCCTGCAGAGACACTTCCGGTTAAACATAGTCCAATTTCAAAGGGTTTCATGTATTTATGTAATTAAAAGGTAAATGATTAGCTAAAAAGTTGCAGCCCTTCATATATTATTCAAATTCAAATAATTAAGCTTTTTAACTTATTTATATTAAGGCTAAAGTAGTAAGTTAACGAAAACAATAAATAAGGTGTTTTTACGGTATTTTTAAAAACTACTTAAAAAAATAATTTCCTCCACTCCTGAAAGGATTCCCTAACTTCCGCAAAAGTCCCTCTCGTGGTTTTCATCTATTTAGGACAATCCCAAAGACAGCCGCCTATGTTAGCAATACCTATGTATCTTAATTACATACATTTACCATTCGCAACAGCACTCATCTCCCTTATAAAATTTTATCATGCATTTAGTTATTAATAAAAAAGCCCCTCCCTCCTAATACCTATCAGGAAAGAGGGGCCTTTGAATCATTTTATCAATGATTCATATTGGCAGGCATTTGGGCTTCAATGGCTGCGCGCATACGGTCGAGCTCTTGCAGGCGTTGGCGTTGTTTCATCAAATCGTTACTCAGGTCGATGATTTTTTCGTTTTGTTTACCAACTTCCTTATTGGCCGATCGCGCGTCTTTAGCTTTATCATAAGCATCATTCGCGCTATTCTTCGCATCCTTTACATCGCTTAAATTGCCACTGGTAGCTTTTGAGGCGCTCATGTCGCTGGTGTTATTGGCCGTCTTGGCGGTGTTTCCTGCGTTCAGGGCCTTGGTTTGATAGTCGGGCAGGTTGCCTTGCGCGGTTGATAACTTAGCAGTAAGTTCGGCAATTTTGTTTTGCACCTTTACATATTAGAGGTTAAGTTTACCGATATCGGCCGGGGATTTGTATTTCTGTGCAAAAGCCGGAGCTACTAGGGCAATAAACATTATGGTAAATAATACCTGATAAATTGATTTCATTTTTGTTTAATTAATTGACTTGAGTTTTGCTGCATGCAAATCGTCATATAACTTAAACTCCCTTAGTTAACTAAAGTTTTGTTTTAGGGTTAATGTGTCAATTAAACTACAATAGGTGTATTTTTGTAATAGCTTGGTTAAGGGCTAATTTTATGATAATACTAAGCAAAAGCAGCTATGATTACTTATTTTTATGTTTTATGTAATTGCAAAAAACGTGGCTTTTAAAATTGAATTACTTTTAATTTTGGGGATGATGTTGTTACAAGCCGAACAAAGGTACAGGGTGTTGGAGGTATATGGCAGCAATGTTAATGACAGAACCTATCAGCAACAAATGCAACTGTTAAACTTGGATGCCGAAGGTTTAAAGGAACGGGATATGGTTATTAAAAGTTATTTAACTTCCTCCGCGTTCAAAATTGTATTAAGGGGCAAGGATGGCGGCGTTAAATTTACCGATACCAAGCTTTTGCCCCTTACCAAACTTTATGCCATAGTAGATGCCATGCCTATGCGCCGAGAAGAAATGCACAAAAAGGCAAAGCGCAAGCCAACGAATGATTAGCAAATTAAGAACTACAGGGTAGCGGCTACGCCCAACAAATCGGCACCGGATACTCCCCCATCAATTCGTTTGATGATATTACCCTTCGCGTCAAAAAACAGCAGGGTTGGTGTGGCATGTATCTTATATAGTTTATCCAGGTTTTTACCTTCGGCGCTGTCATAGTCTATCGCTACATTTACAAAGCTTTGGTTAAACTTATCGCCCACCTCCTTTTTATTCAATACCTCGTTTTCCATCTGTTTACAGGTAGGGCACCAGGTTGCATGTAAAAAAACAAATAAGGGCTTGTTTTGGCTTTTCGCGGTAGCTAGGGCATTGCTTAAGGCACTCACCTTAAACTTTACCCCTTGCGCCGAGTTTAAAACAGGCGTAAAGCTGGAGTTACAACTAAATAAAGTGATTAATAAAAAAGCCATTATACCGGCTATGTTCCATTTATATTTAACTACAGAGGCAGATTTCGTGTTCATGTTATGAGGATATTTATAATGATCAAATTTAAATTAATTATTGGTTCCTGTTGCACTTTCTTTTCGTTTAAATTCATTGGTAATAATTTTATACAACTGTACCAAACCTGTAAACAGCAAGGTGCAGCCCAATAGCCAATTAATCAGATTATGTTGGGCCTTGAGCACATTCATTAAAAAGTTACCTGCAAAGCCGTATAAAATAAATGCCGAGGCCGAACCTATACCAATGCCCAAGATATACACATTATAGGCCATAGCGTTATGGATCAATATATTTCGGGTTTTTAAAACGGCCGTCCAGCCAAGCCAAAAGGGCAAATGCAGCGGATTAAGCATACTAAGCGCCAAGCCCGAGTAAAAGGGGTGCATGCTTACAAAAGGCAAAGTATCCTGAAAGTTTCGCATATGGAAGGCAGCCTCCAAACTTTTAAAGGACAATAGTAAAATGGCCAAACACATGATGGCGCTTAATACTTTAAACAGTTTTTTGAGCAGAAAGAGCTTATCGACCACTATTAATGCAACGCGTACCAGCACTACCTCTACCAAAATGGCCGCCAAACCAAACTCAAAGGCATCCATAAACTTATTTTGAAGGGCGTAGTTTGCGATGCTGGCGTTTAAGGTACCTATGGGTACGGAGCCTATAAAGCTGATGCCAAAAACCACAAAGAAAAGCCGAAAATGTTTAGCTATGCTCATGCGCTTATTGATGTTATTTGAATAAGGGTTTAATGCCGGTATTGGGGTTGGCATAAAAAACATACCAATTATCGAACTTAAATAATTTACCGCTCACGCTAACCGGCTCGGCCACAAACTTGGTTATATGCTCGTTAATGGCCTCCCCTTTTTCACCTTGCAGTACGGCGTATTGTTGCTGTCCGGTTTTCCCTTTAAAGGTTAGCATGGGCATAATGCCGCCCCTGATACATAAAATAGCGCAAGCGCGGTGTGGCTTCCCTTCGCCGGGGTTCATGGCGCCGAGGTAGCATTTAGGGTCGATAATTTCGCCCAGCATAGTTGTATCAGCCACCGCCTCTAATTTAGCCATAGGTAAATGATTGGGCTTGCTCAATATTTTTATCGACTGAAAGCCATTGCTCAGTTCCATGGCTGTGGTACCATCGCGCTTTATGATGGCTCCTTTTATTTGGGTGATAAATTGGTTGGTGTTATATAGTTTCCGTACCGAATCAACCAAACCATCGGCACCAAACTTTGAATCGTTTACCAAAGGATAGGTATTTACAAGCGGTCGACCAGTTTTATCATTCCCAACCAAAACCCTGATAGCGGGGAAGGGGTACCTGATTAATTGACCTTCCACTGTTTTCAAATTATCATAATCAAATGTCCCATTGGCAATATGTTTTTGGTTGACGATAAACCCCGAAGCTATTAATAAGGCTACACCCAAAAAACCCAAGGCGATGTTCTTGTTTAATTTTAGTATGGATGCCGGATTTTCGGCTCCCCAGCCTATAAAAAAATTGGAGGATGGTAGGGTCTTATCCTCGGTTATGATAATCGGATCAATGGCCGTGCCTTCCGGTTGGGCGATAGGGTTGATGTAGATGGCTTGGCCCACAAGTTTTAAATGGTAGGTAGCCAATTGCTCGGTAAAGGGAGCAGGGGCGCAACCATTGTGGGGTAGGTATTGATAGCCGTGCCAAGGGCAAGTAATGCAGCCATCCACCACCTTGCCCTCGCCTAAGGGGCCATTTTGGTGTTTGCATACATTGTGTACCGCGCTCAATTTATTACCGTATTTAAAAACCGCTACCCGCTCCTTATTTATGACGGCCATTTTTGCCCGGTTTTCGGGAATATCGGCAATATCGCAAACATAAACCCAGTCATCAGTATCAAATGTATTTGTTTTGGTGTCGAATTGCCATTCTTTAAATCCGGCCCAAATATGCAAGCTCGCGACGATGATTAATCCGGCCAGGAGCATCAAAAATATAAGCGGACTGTTCTCCAACTGTATCACACCCAATACCACATGCATAATCAGCAATGAATAGGCTAAATAAACCAACATATGTATGCCTTTCCATACGCGCGGACTCAGCAAATTCAACCAAAAGTCATGACTGGTAAAAGCCATGATTATTAAAATGATATAAGCTCCAAAACCCAGCGTTTGAAAGGGGAAAAACCTCAATGAGTTGTAATGGGTATTACCCGCAAACAAGGAAATAAGGGGATGCAAAATGCCTGATGAGTGAAACCACAGCAAGCTTAATACCGCGTGAATGGAGGCAATAAAAAACATGGTTACCCCTAAATGCCTGCGGTTATACAATAAGGGTAAAAACCCGGGCTGTATACGGCAAAGCGGACCAATGATTAATATGACATGCAATAAAATAATAGCCAAGGTGCCGCAAGCCCTAATAATGATGGTAACCGGTAGTAATTGTGGGAATAGAATAATATTCAGCAGAAAGAAAACTATCAAATACACGGCAATGGATAGCCATAGGATGGTATCGTATTTTTTTTTGAATTTATTCCATGAAACTGCAACGTAGGAGGTACTCATCTGTTAATTATTGGGGAAAATAGGGGATACTGTTATAAGCAATAATACACAATGCGGTAATTATGATGGCTATAAAAAGCCAAATAAAAAGATGTCTTTTTCGGTAGGTGGCAATCATGATACGTAAGTTTTAATGATAACAATTGGCCAAAGGATTAAACAACCCGGAATGATGATTAATTTGAATCCGATAGGGTCCTTTTCTGCCGAATGGTTTTTCTTTAAAAATGTAAACCAAATAGCAAACAGGAATCCAATAACCAGATAAGCATAAAAAATATGGATGATCAACATCGTACTTTAATTTTTAAGCGTTAATAAATGTTTTTCAATAATATCAAAATGCTCCCAGGGGATGAAATGATTGGCACCCGGAATGATGATGACCTGTAAGTTTTTGCTATTGGTAAACTTAGCTTTCCCATAATCCACATTCTTAACGGTAACAAGCGGATCCTTATCGCCATGAATAAAAGTTACCGGCATTTTTAGCTTGCTGTAGGCGGTATCCATCATAAATAAATCCTTTTTATAATAGTAAATCTCGGTATTACAGGTACGAAGGGCTCCGGGTATTAGGTATTGTAAAGGGTTATGTACAAATATGGAACGCCATTTTTCCTTGGGTTCCTCGTATGGCGAAATTGATCCTGCCAAAATGGTAAGCGATGCATAGGCCTCCGGATGATCTTGTGCCAGCTTTACCACAATCGGTCCGCCTAAGCTATGACCAATTAAATGAATCGGTTTACCCTTATTTTCGTGTTCAACTATTTTGTATATCAAGCGCGCGTTTTCGTCGAGGTGGTAGGCGGTACCAAAGTTACTATAGCCAAATCCAGGGCGATCAATGGCTATGATTTTAAAATATTTCAGCAAATTAGGGTCAGCAACATAAGCCTTATACCCATCCCAACTACCCGGCGAGCCGTGGATAAAAAATAATACAGGCAAGGTATCACTCCCAATTTTTACATAATGGAGGTTAATGCCGTTTACTTTTAAGTCGCAAAAAGATACATCTACCCCTTTTTCCTTGAACTCGGCCTTTGCCTTTTTATCCGACATTCTCATTCGCATGCACGATTGCGAAAAAATTAGCCAGGCGGGTATTAATGCGATTAACACCCATTTTAATTTTTTTTTTTAGTACCATATGATGTATTGTATTGATTGAGTTTTTTGAGCAACCTTGAATTTTCAGCCAGCATTTCTATGCCTTGTTTTAGGGATAAATAGGGCGCGCCGTTTTTATGGTTTTGCATACTGATTCCTAATAATATTTTATAATGCCTGGCAATTTCTTTCCATGCGAAAAATATGGAATGCGCAGGATCATAGATATGGGTTGGCTCACTGCCCGCGCCGTTTATTTCAATTACTGAAAAATTTAGCCCTTGCTCCAATTCCTCAAAGGTATTATATCTTATATCTAAACGGCCATAATAAAATCCATTTACTTCCCTGCAAATACCTTCCACCACATTGGTCAATTTTTCTGTTACCCAATTACTGGCATCAATAAATTTAGTGCCACGGGCATGGTTGCCAATGGGTACCAAGTTCACCTGTTCTCCCTTTTGGGGAATGGTTTGCAACTTATCCGCGTAAATATATTGGAGTGATGGCAGTTGTAATAGCGCCCTAGGGTTTGCTTCAATTAAGCCTAATAAAGATGTAAAGCCATCGCCAGTAACGGTTAAAAATTCCTTATATACAATCCCCGAAATATGCCCGCTTGCTTCTGTTGGATACCGGTAATAAAAAATCCCTACCTCATTTTGAAAGGTAATGAGTTCCTGAATTAAAAAGTCCATATCCAGCTTCGCGGCATATTTAATTACATCGGCAGGGCTGTTCATTATTGCTACCGCGATACCTTTTTGACCGATATCAGGTTTAGCAATACAGGGATAACTTATTCCATTATTCTGGATGGTTTTGATTACATCGTCAATCCTAGCATCGTTTCTGAAGAATAAAGTTTTAGGGATAAACTTTTGCGGAATAAGGTCGTAAATCTCTTTTTTCGATTCATTAACAAAGCCGCCATTTTTGATGGATGGATTGGAAGCATTAAAAAAGAATATGGATCTGGCCTTTATTGAATAATACAACCATATAAAATAGATGGGTATATATACTATACCATAAGGCCAATATTCCCAATGCGTAACTTTATGAAAAAATAGTTTAATGCTATTCATGTAATGTTGTAAGTGACGCTCCGCGAGCAATGGAAGATACGTGAAATTGATTTAACATCAAATCGGAATGATAAATATTGGTTTGCGTATCCAATACCTCCGCCTGTGTGATGCTCAATGTTTTATATATGTTGGCCCTGTTTATAATTAAGCCATTTTCTTGATCCTCGTTGGATGTATTGGCATGAAAATTCCGCAAATCATTTTTATTTGGTATAGGGTTATTCAATAAAAATTGTTTAAACCATTGCTGCCTTTGGTAAATTATTTCACTACTGTACAGGGTAACGGACGACCATATATAATCCATATTCGTGTCGAGTTCGGTCCTGTTTTTTTTATCTCCATCCCAAACCAGTTGAAAAAGTTTTTGATCGGCGTTTAAAATAACGGTAAATGGCTCAATATTTTCCAAATCGATCGTTTCAAATTCCTGATGAGGAGCATCCGCTCCAATTATATCCAACATGATTAAGCCCCTGCTTTTACGGTAATTTTCTTTTTTTAGGTGATCCTGAAACGCGCCATTTAACAACACCGCAACGTTGCCATCTTCCGAGGCTGCAAACCAGGTTCCACCCGCTTTAGCATCACGCGGAAATATGATTTTTTTACCATTTACAATAGCTACCTTGGGTGCCAATGCACCACCTCTCAACACTTTTTCATCACGGTTAGAGGTCAAAATGGCTATACCATTGCGTTTTACAAAACTTACTGTACACATTTTGCTAGTCTTTAATTAATAAGGCATGTCCGTCGGGATCTTGAACTACAAATGCCCTAAATGCAGGCTCATCCTTATATTTTAACTGAACGATGTTATCTGTTATAAAATGAAAATTAGCCGCCTTCAATTTTTGGTAAAGGTTATCCAGCTGATTGGTAACAAGGGTAACTTGCCAATACCAAATATCCTTGGTTTTTGTATCAGTCGGATATGGTTTGCCCGGACCAGGTTTTAAATACTGCAAAAATTCAACGCCTGGTCCGGCGACTGCACGCAATGCGGTAATATGTAAGCTGGCACTTTTTACATTGCTTAAATCAATTTGTTCCATGCCCATGTTCCAGCTTTCACCCTTATGTTCAAAGCCTAATAAATCTTGGTAAAAGCTCATGCTTTTATCAGTATTGGTAATGCCTATGGCAGTATGGTCAATCCCTAAAAATAATTGTCCATTGGGCTGCTGCCATTTTGGTTGCCCTTTCCCTTTCGGGAAGTAAATGAGTTCCAAATCGTGGTTATCCGGGTCGTGAAAATAAAAGGCTTTTACCCCGGCTGCCGCTTTGTTTGACATAGGTATAGTTTGCGGAACCGTACTAATATGCCCAACCATGTATTTGCTTAAAACCGCATAGGCTTTATCCATATCGCTCACCACAATGGCTATGTGTTGAAAATAAAGGTCGTTACTTTGCATATCAGCCGGAATGGCTCTACCATCGGAGGGTATAAATTGGGTTAATTCAATCAACTCATCGCCAAGCTTCATCCGCACAATTCGGGCGTGCTGCTCATCCAGGGTTTGATCACTTGTTTTATTAAAGCTGAGTACATTATGGAAAAAGTTTACAGAGGTCTCCATATCGCGAACCGTTATGCCTACCGCTTCCACTTTTGAAACCTGCGCGCTTGCCGTGTTTGCTAAAAAAAAGAAAGGCAGCCACAATACCCAATGGTATTTAAAATGTTTTTTCATGTTTGAATTTGTTTTGGTTTGATAAATAAACAATTCGGCAGCGAGCCACATGCTTAAAATTGGAATTACTATATACATCCAAATACTGTCGTAAATTCCGGATGGAATGGCACTTGCCAAACTTCGGGCCGGGTTCATGCCAAAGCCCGATATCGGTCCTGCCAGTATTACATACATTACCACAAAGCCGGCGGCAATAACCCGGGTGTACCTTGAATATTGAGGGTTTGATGAAATATTTAATACCATGGTCATCATCACAAATCCTATAATTAATTCGGTTATGATGGCAGGTAATTCGCCCATGGCTGGTCTGGTTACTACATAATTTACCGGCGGTTGGGTTAATTGATCTTTAAGAAGCCAAGCCATCAAGTAAACTGCTAAAACGCCACCAATTAATTGAAACAGGATATAAAAAACGGCATCAATACCGGTAATGCGTTTTACCCTTAAAAAGGCGATTGTAACCGCAGGGTTTATGTGCGAGCCAGAAGGCGCGGTTAAGGGCGAATAAAATATGAGCAAGGCGGTAAGTCCCATAGCTAGGCCCATGAACACCAATCTTAAGGTACCGTTTGACAGTGCCTGGTGCCAACTTGAATGTATACCTTCCAGCTGCGATGAAAAAAAGCAAGCGGAGGCCATAAAAATCGCCAAGCCAAAGGCTTCCATCAGGTATAGCTTTAATTTATTGGGTTTCATTCAATAATCATCAAAATAGTTAAGATACGAGTACATTATTTATGAGATGGTCGGCAACCCGTAAAGCGTTAGCAGCAATGGTTAAAGAGGGATTAAACGCTCCGCAACTAGGGAAAAAGCTCGCATCCACCACGTACAAATTTTCCAAATCGTGCGCCTTGCAATTTAAATCGAGTACCGATTGCTTTGGGTCGGCTCCAAAACGTAAGGTTCCGTTTTGGTGACTCATACCGCTGATATCCAAATCATAGCCGTTCCAAACGGTGTCTTTAAAATCATCATCAATTAAACCAAGTTTTACAAAAGTATCCTTCAATTTTTGTTTCAATTTTTGATAGGCCGGTAAATTGGTTGGTTGGTAATACACCTGTATTTGACCATTTTCGGTAAGCGTTACCCTGTTTTCGGCCGAAGGTAAATCCTCGGCGGTAAGCCAAAAATCAATCGCCATTTCCTTTAATTCCTCATAAGTTTTACCCGGGAACAGGTCTTTGCCTAAAAATAGCAGGGTATCCGGGTCGTTTTTACCCATTAGTTGAATTTCGCCCAATGGTAATTCGCTATCATCGGCATGGTGATAAAAATCGGCTAAGCCAAAGCTTTTTTGAAATTTGGTATGGTTCTTCATTTTGGTAAATGCTACTAAACAACCATTATGGTGCAGCATTAAATTACGCCCAACCTGTCCGCTTGAATTTGCTAAACCATTTGGATGCTTTGAACCAGCGCTTTTTAATAACAAGGCTGCCGAGTTTACCGCGCCACTGCCCAAAATAATAGTATCCGCCTCAAATAATACTTCTTCACCATTTACGTCCGCCTTTATTCGGGTGATTTTTTCGCCAGGCTCGTTTGTAATTAATTTATTTACAAAGGCATTGATAACCAACGTTACATTTGGCAAGCCTAGCACTTGTTTTAATGAACTGTTATAACCATCGGCTTTGGTATCGGTTGGGTCGGGATAGCCATCAAAGTTTTCAAGTATAACCGGAGGTTCGTTCTTATCGCTATCTTGCGGGAACTTGAAACCCATAGGGAGCGGGAAAGGATTTAAACCAATGTCTTTCATCTTATTCACTATATTGGCAATCTCCGGCTCGTATGGTAGCGGAGGCAGCGGATATTGACTATTGGTAGGTGGTTCGGTAGGATCGATTCCACGCTGACCATGCACATGATAAATATGCTCGGCTTGGGTATAGTATTTTTCATAAACATCATATTTAAGCGGCCACTCGGGCGAAATGCCACCATAATGTTTAACTTCTTCAAAATCAGTTTCGCGAAAGCGGAATAAGGCGGCGCCATAAACTTTGCTATTACCCCCTACATTGTAATGAATAAAGGGTTTAAACGGTTTTCCGCTACCATCCAACCATTCCTCCTTGGGGCGGTACTTACCGGCTACCATCACTTGGTATGGATCCCAATTTTCTTTCTCTTTCGGAATAAAACCACCCCGTTCCAAAATCAAAATACTTTTGCCAGTTTTAGCTAATTGTGCCGCTATGGTACTGCCACCAATGCCTGTACCAATTATTGCGATATCGTATTTCTTCACTTCTTTAATTTTTTAAAACAATTGTTATTATTTAATATTAACTAGCCAATAAATCCACATGCCGGTATTTAGGATCAGCCCGACCCAAGGATTGAAAAAAGTTAGGACAGTAATTCCAATGTTACAGCTTAAGCCAATAAATTCAATTTGGGTTTGTTTTTTAATTTCCTGTTCGGTTATATGCGCATGTAACAATGCTTTTTTACCTTTCACCACAAACCATAAAACCGTAAAAGCAATACTTACCAACACAAAAAAGGCGGTATAAAATACGGCGGCAGTTCTGAAAGCGCTTGTATTAATATAATCGCCAAGTATACGGGTTGGGAAAGGGGTTAAAACTGCCAAAAACATTAAAAAACCGTTTGCTATGAATAATGGAACACTCACATATTTAATCATTTTAAACAGTGTATGATGGGCAATCCACATAAGCAACACGGTTACAAAACTGTTTAAATAAGCAAAATATTTAGGCCATAACGCTAAAATTTCTTTTATCAACCCGCCATCGGTCATGGATTTATTTGGTGGAATAACAATTTCTAAAGCCAGCAAAGTAATAGCAACTCCAAAAACCCCATCGCTAAAAGATTCTAATCGGTTAGTTTCGCTCGCATTTTTTAAAAAACTGTCGTTCCCCTGTTTATTCATCCTGTAACAGTTTATAATTTGTTATTACCCTTAAAATTTCAGCAACACCCCAAGCTTGCGCAATGCATCCCTTTGGATAATACGGCGCATCCCCATCAAAAATTTCGGAAACCGTACCTATGCCCGCCTCTTTTAAATGAAAGGAAAAGTCCAAGATAATTTTATTCAACTCTTCCTTAGGCGTATTTACATTTACCAGCGCATCAATATAAGGGCCCAATAGCCAGCTCCAAACAGTTCCCTGGTGGTATCTGGTATCCCGATCCCATTGGTTGCCTCCATAAGTTCCATGGTAATCAGGATGACCGGGAGCCAAACTGCGCAGACCGACAGGCGTATATAATTCGGCTTTTATTTTGGCAAGGATAATTTTAGCCCGCTCGCCATCTACCAAGGCAAAAGGTAAGCTGATGGCAAATAACTGGTTTGGCCTAAAGGTATCATCAGGCGTATTGTGCTCATCTAAAGTATCATATAAATACTCGCCTTGCGTATTCCAGAAATATTTTTCGAAGCTATTTTTTACCAATTGCGACCTTAAAAAGTTGTACTCGGCAGCATTGGTATTTCCATTATAACGATTTAGCTCGCTCACAATCCGAAGCGCGTTATACCAAAGAGCGACAATTTCAACAGGCTTACCCATACGTGGCGTAACTACATAATTACCTACGCGCGCGTCCATCCAGGTAAGTTGTTGTCCTTTTTCGCCGGCATATAGTAAATTATCAATCGGGTCGACCTTGATATTATACCGGGTACCTTTATAATGCCAGTCAATCATATTTTCTAAAACCGGCAGTATATCTCTTAAAATAAAGGCTTTATTTTCATCATCAGCAGCATTATAGTAATGGTAAACCGCGTTAAAATACCACAACGTGCCATCAACATTATTGTATTCGGGAACGCCATTGCCGTCGCTAAAAAAGTTGGGAAGCATCCCCTTATCTACACTATTGGCAAATGCTTGGATAATTTTTTTGGCATCGTCCATTCTTCCGGTACATATGCAAAGGCCGGGTAACGAAATCATGGTATCGCGACCCCAATCTGTAAACCAATGGTATCCGGCAATAATACTAGCTCCTTCAATAACTTCATCACTATTTGAAGGATGGATATTCCGTTTTACAATAAATTGATCAGCTGCTAAGGTTAATTGGTTAACCAAATGATTGCCTTTCTTATTTCCTATTAATGATAATCGTCTGGAAACCTCCTCTACAAATAATTTTTCGGCATCAAGTTTTTCGGGGTTTTCGGTTGATAGTATAATGGAGAGTACATCACCCACTTTTAATGAAACTTCAAATTCGCCATGATTCAATAAATCTTCCGAACATTCAAGTCCACGGTTAATTTCTTCCTGATAGGTGAAATTATAATACCATGCCGGGTTATGGTGGTAACCGGAGCCGGGAATATTTATAAAAATATTCAAATCATTACCAAAAGGTTGGTTATGGAACAAACCATCCTTAAAGTCAACATTCCAATGCAACGCGTTATTTTGCTGCCATAGCGAATGGTAATCGCGAGCGGTTATAAACGGTTTAAACGAAATTTGAAATTCCGAATCGGCCTCTATTACCTCATATTTTATAATGGTGGTGTTTTTACCATTCAGTTGCAATATGCTTTTTTTAAGCTTGATCTTATCAACTTCATACACCCACTCCGGATACAATCCTTTTGAAAATGCCTTGATGTATTGATAACCTTCGGGTGCGATGTTTCCATTATAATTATTGCATCCTAGTTCGGTACGTTTATCATTACAAATAATTGTTTCGTCGAGTTTGGACACCAAAACTGTTCTACCAGTTGGAATGGTGGTTGCCGCTACCAATAAACCATGGTACCTGCGGGTATTGCAATTAGCAATGGTGCCGCTCGCATATCCGCCAAGACCATTTGTTTCGAGCCATTCGGTACTTGCAAGGGTATTAAAGTTTGATAATTGGTACTCGTCTAACGCTAATATGTTTGTTTGCTGGTTTTTTTTAGCTTTTATTGCCATGAAAATTTCCCTCCTGTTAAAATTCTTAGTTTGCAAATTCCGGTACGAGCAGTAAAGTATAATGTTTTACCGTCCTCATCGCCCCAGGCCATATTGGCTGGTCGTTCCGGAAAAATAATTTTACCTAATAACTCGGCTTTGTCTGAAATTATCCAAACACCGCCGGGTGCCGAAACAAAGATATTTCCGGCTTTATCCACCTTCATGCCATCCATTGCCTCTTCATCTTCGGTTTGGTTGCAATCAAAAAATATTTTACCATTGGCCAGGGTACCATCTGGCTGAACCTCATAACGCCATATGGTTTTGGTATGATGTACATCGCGGATATCCCAATTATCGACATATAAATATTTTTCATCAGGAGAAAAAGCGATGCCATTAGGGCCACCACAATCTTTCGCAACTACTTGTACCTTGCCATTTTTTATCATAAAAACTCCTTGATAACCCAATTCCTTCCGTTTATCTGAATAGTTATTAGGCAAGCCATAAGGAGGGTCGGTAAAATAGATGGTTCCATCACTTTTTAAAACAATGTCGTTAGGGCTATTCAGTCTTTTACCGTTGATGGTATCGGCCAATACCGTTACATGACCTTTTTTCTCAATTCTTACCACCCTGCGGTTACCATGTTGGTCTATTATTAACCTTCCTTCTTTATCAATCGTCAAGCCATTACTACCCGGTTGATGGTATTCGCCAATATCCTCTCCGGTATATCCGCTATGGCTCATTAAAATACTCACATCGCCACTTTTAGGATCATAGCGGTAAATGGTATTCATATTAGGGTCGCTAAAAAGGAGGTATCCGTTAGGATGCCAAACTGGTCCTTCCGTAAATGAAAACCCATCGGCTACTTTTTGTACCTTTTGCCCTTGACCAATGATTTGATTCAGTTTTTCATCAATCGTATAAATTTTAGCTACATCTTGCCAATCAGCTCTTGGATTTACCGATTTCTGTTTATAAAAATCAATGGTGGCATTTCTAATCCAAATATAATTGGGTGGTATGTTACCAAACTCGCCATTGATGCCTAATATTGCAATATTGAAGGTTTCGCCAGGTTTGGCATCCTCCGTAAGTACAATTCTGTTAACGGCATTATATCCGCTAATTACTCCGTTGCCTACTTGTCCAAAAT
This sequence comes from uncultured Mucilaginibacter sp., assembly GCA_903891475.1. Classification (GTDB taxonomy): domain Bacteria; phylum Bacteroidota; class Bacteroidia; order Sphingobacteriales; family Sphingobacteriaceae; genus Mucilaginibacter. The sequence continues at coordinate 85,919 of CAITEP010000020.1, read as the reverse complement.
TTCTTGTTTGCTTACCGTTTACCCATATCTCGCTATAATCATCCATCATTATCTCCAAAACAGCCTTGGTTCCTTTTACTTCGGTGGTGCCAATTTTTTCGGGCAGGGTAACTACCGCTTTATACCAAACAAAGGATACCAAGCCATTTCCCTGACGATCCTCTAATGAGCTTGGGGCAATACTCTTAAACCCTTTGTCGAAATCTTTATCACGGATATTAGGTTTAATATTATTGGTTTGCACAGTTGCTCCTGTTGGGTAAATTGGCAAAGCATCTCCAATGGTATCGCCGGGTGCTTTAAACTTCTGGTTTACAATACGCGCATTTTGCACATACCATTTTGCCTGCACAAGTCCTGCCCCTTTTGTGGTTCGCAAGTCGGCCACAGCATCGGGATGTAAAATGGTGAGCTGCTTGTTTTCCTGAGAAAAGGCAGCGTGACAAATCAGGAGCGCAAGCATAAAATTTATAAAAAACTTCATCGGTTTGTTTTTAATGGTTAGAGTTGCACCTTGCTGCCCGCAATGGCTATGTCTTCATCTTGTTTAGCGCTGGCACTACCGCTCACCCCTATTGCGCCAATTACTTCGCCTTGGTAAATAATTGGGACGCCTCCTTGTAAAAAGGTATGACCAACGGTAATCAATGCCCCGCGACCACCATTTATGCTATTTTCGAGCTTGGAGGAAGGTGCCTTAAAAAGCGCCGAGGTATTGGCTTTTTTGATAGAAACTTCGGCAGCAGCCGCGAAGGTGCCATCTAATCTTTCAAGGTATAAAAGGTTTCCACCTGCATCAACAACCGCAATGGAGGCACCCGGAGCCGCATTATCTGTAGCAAATTTTACAGCCTCGGCTACAATTTTTTTAGCGGCAGCCAAGGTTAATTGGTGACTAGCCACAACTTGAGCATTGGCCGCACTTCTAATAGCGAAACAGCAAATAATGATGAATAAATATTTTTTCATGATTCAGTTTTTATAATTTAAGAAACCATCTTGTTTTCGGGCGACATGGCAGGCGCATCATAGCCTTTGAATTTGCCAGCCTTCTTTTTGATAATTTTTGGCCAATTTTCATCGGCCTTGTTTACATTTTTGTCGAGGTCTTTGTTAAAAATGTCATAGGCCTCTTGCGTGTGCTGTAAAATTAATTTACCATGGTATAGTTGGAAAATTAGCGGGTTTACCGGACGTAATTTGCCCAAACTAACCGCATATCCGCAGAAACCGCCATATTGAGGCGCATATTTTTCGGGATGATCTTTAAACAAACCAGCATTTTCTGCAGTTGAGAACCAGTAGGTAGCACCTTGGTAGCGTGCATCGAATTTGCTATCGCCCATTACAGGTTTTGAGCCTGTGAAATAGGAAACTACATCGTAACCTTCCAGTATTACCCCGGTTTTATCCACATTATTTAGAAATTTCTTCTCATCGTCGGTTGTTATTTGCTTACCATTATTATCAACTACCGCTGGCCAGTAATGATCTGCAAGCTCCAAATTACCTTTCACATCTTTGTTCCATCCGTTTACGGCGCGCTGGTTATGTTGCAATAGCAAACGACCATCAACTATAGAGAATGTTTTTACATCAATAGGCGCTGTACGGCCTAATGAAACGGCATAGGCGCAATAGCCTCCAAATTGTGGTTTATATTTTTCGGGATTAGCGGTAAACAAATCCAAATGTTCTTTACTCGCAAAATAATAGATGGCTCCTTCAAATTTGGTTTTAATGGAAGTATCGCCTAACACAGGTTTGTTATCAGTAAAGAAGGCTACCGGGTCATATCCATCCAGTATTACATTGTTGCTATTTACATTTAGTAAAGTTTTTTTAGTGCTTTGCGCGAAACCTGATATGGCGAGGCAAAGTAATATGAAAGTGAAAATTTGCTTTTTCATTGAATGATCGTTTTATATTATTTGGTTTTTGTTTTTGAATGTATCAGTGCGGCTACCAATCCGGTCCAGCCTGTTTGGTGCGATGCACCTACACCACGTCCGGTATCACCATGGAAATATTCGAAAAAGTGGATATAGTTATTAAAGTGCGGGTCGTTTTGTAAGGTATGGTTATCACCCAGGAATGGGCGTCGACCATCTTTGTCACGTAAAAACAGGTTGGCTAATCTATTTGATATTTCATCGGCCACCTCGTTCAGGTTCATGAATTTACCACTGCCTACCGGACTTTCAACTTTAAAGTCGGGACCGTAATATTGATAGAAGCTACGCAAGCTCTCCACTATCATATAGTTTACGGGCATCCAAATAGGGCCGCGCCAATTGCTGTTGCCACCAAACAAACTGGTTGTTGATTCGCCGGGCGAGTATTGCACCGAGAAGGTTTGTCCGTCGATATAAAAGTTATAAGGGTTTTTATCGTGAAATTTGCTCAATGCCCTGATTCCATAATCGCTCAGGAATTCGGTTTCATCCAACATCCGTAAAAGAATTTTCTTCATACGGTGCCCTCTCAGCAACGATAATAGGTGCTTATCACCCATGCCTTTTTCGCCCCATCTGCTTACCAGACTTGCCATTCTTGGGTAATTACTTAAAAACCAATTCAAGCGTTCACGAAATTCAGGTTGCTCTTTCAATAACTCATCATCCAAAATCTCGACCGCGAATAATGGTATGAGGCCAACCATGGAGCGTACTTTTAACGCGATCACCCTACCGTCTGGTAGTTTTACCTGATCGTAAAAGAATTGGTCTTCCTCGTCCCAAAGTCCGCTGTCGCACATGCTCGACATGGCCGAAGCAATGTATAAGAAGTGCTCAAAGAACTTGGTACTCATATCTGAGTAAATTTTCCGGTATTTAGCCAACTCGAGCGAGATGCGCATCAGGTTTAAGGCATACATGGCCATCCAACTGGTACCATCTGATTGCTCGATATGACCGCCAGTAGGTAATGGTGCGCTACGGTCGAATACGCTGATGTTGTCAAGTCCTAAAAAGCCCCCTTCGAAAATATTATTACCTTGCGCATCCTTCCTGTTTACCCACCAAGTAAAATTGATGATTAACTTATGGAAGATTGATTCAAGGAAATCCAAATCAGGCTGACCATTATTATTTAATTGGTCGGTTTTATAAACTTCCCAAGCCGACCAAGCATGCACCGGAGGGTTTACATCGCCAAAGGCCCATTCGTATGCGGGGAACTGGCCGTTAGGGTGCATGTACCATTCCTTGGTTATTAATAAAAGCTGTTGCTTGGCAAAATCACTATCAACCAAAGCCAAGGGGATGCAATGAAAGGCCAAATCCCATGCCGCATACCAAGGGTATTCCCATTTGTCGGGCATTGAAATGATATCCGCATTGTTTAGGTGCTTCCAATCACTGTTTCTTCCTCTTCTCCTGTTTGCAGGCGGTTTTGGCTGTGCAGGGTCGCCGTTTATCCATTGGTCAACATCAAAATAAAAGAATTGCTTACTCCAAAGCATCCCACCAAAAGCTTGGCGCTGCACCAACTTCTCATCCTCTGTTTTTATGCTTTGTTGTAATTCGGCATAAAACTCATCGGCCTCAGCTAAGCGTTGGTTAAAAATAGTGTCAAAATCGGCAAAAGGAGTTGTATTCTGGTTATTCTCCAGCCTTAAGCAAACAGTGTATGAAGATTGGGCGGGTATGGTAATATCATAATCAACAGATACTTTTGTACCAAAGCCATCACTGTTTATTGCATGTTCGTTTTTGTGAATCAAGAAATCATTGATTCCATCCTTACAATATGGGCTGGTATTAGCAACATCATATAATTTTTGGATGTTTGTTTCATTATCGCAAAACAGAAATTTCGCTTGCTCCTTCACATGCAAAACGTAGTTGGGCAAATCAACGTGATCTATAATGATCTTATTCTTTTCAGAGGCATTTAATTCTGGCATATATGAATCATGGCCCCATGCCCAAGTATTTCTAAACCAAAGTGTTGGCAGAATATGTAAGGAAGCTTCCTCATTACCGCGGTTATGTACGGTAATTTTAATTAGGATATCTTGCGGACCTGCCTTAGCATACTCAACAAAAACATCAAAATATTTATTGCCTTCAAAAACGCCCGTATCAATCAGTTCAAATTCAGGCTCATTTTTTGAGCGTTGGCTATTTATAGTAACCAAATCATGATATGGAAACCCGGCCTGAGGGTATTTGTACAACATTTTCATATACGAATGGCTGGGCGTACTATCTAGGTAATAATACAATTCCTTCACATCTTCGCCGTGATTGCCCTCATTACCATTCAAGCCGAAGTAGCGTTCTTTAATAATCGGGTCATTATTATTCCAAAGGCTCAAGGCAAAACATAATTTTTGGCTATCATCGCTAATCCCGGCAATTCCTTCTTCGCCCCAGCGCCAAGCTTTGCTTCTGGCCATGTCGTGCGTAGTAAAATCCCAGGCGGTGCCGTGTTCGCTATAATCCTCCCTTACGGTTCCCCATTGCCTGTCTGACAAATAGGGACCCCATTTTTTACTTAAAGGGTCGGCTAGTCTTTTTTTCTCAGTCATAAAAAGGTATTAATTGGCGTATTTATATTGGTTTATTTAATTGGCAATTTTTAATAATTACTCTTTAGTGGTGCATAGCGTAAAAAAATTACAGCCAACTATTTTGCAAACAAGCTCTCAACTTTAGTTTTGTTCTATGCGTAATTACCCAAAAGTTTGAATTGGTAACTTTTAATTCTTTACAAATAAAATCGGCAGGTTCATCATCCATATATTTCATAATGAATATGGCTTCCCATAACTTGGGTAACTTTTGAAAACATTTTTGAAGCACTTGTTCAAATTCTTTTTTGTTGAATTCATCCTGATTTTCTAAACCAAATTCAATTGGACATTTATCAGGCAACCAGCTTCCTGAACTTTCATCAAAAAATATATCTTCTGAATTTCCCACATCAGTTAATTGGGTGGTTTTTAACCCGCTTGATTTTTTGCGGTATTCATCAATTATTTTATTTTTTAATATCGCGGTTAACCAAGTTCGTATGGATGATTTACCTTCAAATCGATTCAATTTTTCGAGCCCTGCCAAAAAAGTATCTTGTACCAAATCTTTTGCCCTTTCAACATCGCTTATCCTTGCAAAAGCAAAAGCATACAAATAATCGGCATGTTCTTTTACCCAATTGGATGGATCAACCTGATAAATCATTTTTGATTAACCATTTGTGGTGAAGCCCGGATAAAGGGTCATACCTCCATCAACAAAAATGGATGCACCGTTTACATAATCGCTATCATCGCTTGCTAACCAAATGGCAGCTTTACCAATATCATCGGGAATGCCAATACGTTGATACGGTATCAAGGTTAAAAGTTCAGATAGCGCTTCGGGAGTTTCCCAAGCTTGTTTGTTTATTGGTGTTTGGATAGCACCCGGACAAATACTATTGATCCTGATTTTTTTCCAGGCAAATTCTTGCGCTATACTTTTCATCAATAGCATAATTCCACCCTTACTGGCAGCGTAATTAGCATGCCCGGCCCATGGAATAACTTCGTGCACGCTGCTCATACAAATAATTTTTCCAGCGGCCATTGAAACTTCTGGTCTGATGCCACGACGTAAAAACTCTCTGATAGCTTCGCGCGAGCAAAGGAACTGACCGGTAAGATTTACGCTAAGTACAAAATTCCATTGGTCGAGGGTCATTTGATCAAAAGGAGCGTCTTTTTGTAAGCCAGCGTTATTAATCAGAATATCAACTGTCCCAAATTCTTTTATTGTTTCATCAAACATGGCTTTCACCTCATCCTCTTTACTCACATCGCACCTACTTGTAATGCCATGCCCACCGTTGCTTTTTATTTCGGCAAGGATATTTTCGGCATCCTGACGAACGTGTTCAACAGGGTAGTTAATCACTACATTAGCACCCTCGCGTGCGAGTGCTTTTGCTACTCCGGCACCAATTCCACTGCTTGAGCCAGTTATAATAGCTGTTTGATTTTGCAATTTTTTTTCCATTGTTTTTTGATGAAAGTTTTTTAGTTGTTTTGTGTTATTTGAGATTCTTGGTATTTTATGGTTGAAGGTGCTACACCAAAGTGCTCGGATATGGGTAAATTAAAAGCAACGCATGCTACCTTTATTAATGCTTGATGGTGAATACAATGCTCCATATTATACAGCACTTCTCTGTAATAGTTTGAATGAATGGTAACCTGAGCGGTTCCAATTTCATAAACTAATTCAAGCACACAATCCGGCACCTCCAGCTCGTTCTGTATTTCTTTAATGGCTTTAATCGCTTCATTAATATCGTTTTCGAGCACTTTATTTCTTTTACGATCGTCATAGTTTATTAAACCAACCCGATATCCTTTTAGCAGGCATTGATACAACTCAATGATATGCCTCGTATGTTGACCAATGGTTGATCCGCTTAATTCATTGCTTGGTTGAGTATAAAAAGTAGTGCCCTCGAGCGGTTCAATTAATTCAATTAAACTCCCAAGTGTATGTTTTGAGAAAGTGAACATGATGTTAGGATTTAAATACGTTAAAATATTTATCACGATAAATAAACATCAAGATGGCGCAACAAATAAATGTTACCAAGGCTAGTATAAATAAAGAAGGATCGCCACCAAAGTTTATCCCAAGTTTGGTTAAATGGAAAAAAATAGCGCCTACCATCATGGCTAAACCCAAACCAGCGCCAATCCATGAATAACGTGGAATTAAAATCAGGATGGATGCTATCAGTTCAATCACGCCGGTGCCAACCCGACCGTAAGGTTCCATACCAATTTTGGTAAACAGGGCAACAGAAGTAGGTTCGGCGGTAAATTTAAAATATAAGGTTTGCAACATGATAATGGCTGCTACAATGCGTAGGAACCAAATGAAAATTGAGTAAAACATATTATTTAGTTGATTAAGTAGTTTCTATTTAAAAATTTTGTCCCAATTGGCATCTGCTTTGGGTTTTAACGTGGCTTCATCTTTATCCCATGTCTTTTTTGTGTTATTAAAAAAGGCATTATAAAAAAGATATAGTTTACCGTTTACAATTTTAAAAGTGGCCGGATCAATCTCTACTTTCTCACCGGTAGAACCCATTGCATAAGCACACCATCCGCCATATTGTGGTTCGTATTGGGCAGGAGACTTTATAAATGTAGCCTTGTTTTCTGAGTTTTCAAAATAATACACCACTCCGTCAACGGTTTGTGAAAATTCCTTTTTCCCTTTAATGGCTTTGTTCTTCTTAAAGTAATCAACAGGGTCGTAACCTTTAATAGCTATACCGTCCGAAAGATTAAAACTTTTTTTACGTAGTGTTGGAGATCCTGTTTGCGATTTACCGGAAAGCGTAAATGATGCTAAGGCGATTATGATTAAAATGAACTTTTTCATATATAAATTGTTATTATTTATTTTTTTGTCAAAGAAAGGAAGATATATCTCCTCAATTCTCACAAAACCATAACATATTATGCTATTTAGGGTATAATTGCCATTATACAACATGTTCATAAGTAAATGCTTGTACATTTATGCACTGAAATAATTTTTTCGGTTTTTATTAAAAAAATTGATTTATGAAAAGTATATTGTTGGTAGAAGATGATCCGGAGATATCTCAACTGCTTGAATTGCATTTGAACGCCCCTTTATATAGTGTGAACCATTATTCGCTCGGTGAGGAAGCCTTGAATAGTTTGAAATTAAAATCGTACGAGTTGGTGATTCTTGATATCATGTTGCCTGATATTGATGGCATTGAGATTTGTAAAAGAATCAGGACTGCGGGTTACCATACCCCCATCATGATGCTTACCTCCAGAGATGAAGAATTAGATAAAGTATTGGCCTTAGAATTAGGAGCCGATGATTATGTGTGCAAACCATTCGGCATCAGGGAATTACTGGCAAGGGTGAAGGCTATTTTAAGGAGAGCGGAAACCGTAGGGGTTGCTGATGTTGTAAATATGAATGAGATAATTTTTAAAGACATTCATATTGATATACATAAAAGAAAAGCTACCATTGCCAACAAGAGGCTTGATTTAACACCAAAGGAATTTGATTTATTGGTGCTGATGGCCAATAATAAAGGAAAAACATTTAGTAGGTTAGAGCTTTTAGAACAAGTTTGGGGATATTCTTTCTCAGGATATGAGCATACTGTAACTGCACATATCAACAGATTAAGAATTAAGATTGAACCTGATTTGAATAATCCTATTTATATACTCACCTCATGGGGTGTAGGTTACCGATTTGCCGATGAAAACAAAACAGCTTAACATTTTTCAAAGGGTAACAGTATTGATTTTTGTACTGATAACTTCATTGAGTTTACTTTTTATTGCCATAACCTATTTGGCAATGACACGCTTTTACGAAGCAAGTACCCAAATGCTCAATAAAGATGTAGCGGCTCATATAGCTAAGTTTACTTCGCCTTTTGGGCCAAAAGGTTTGGATTATGCCAAAGCCGATTCTGTTTTTCAAAACGCGATGGTTATTAGTCCAAGTGCCGAGGTTTATTTTTTAAATACTGCAGGAAAAGTAATTGCCTTCCACCCCAATAAATCAGCAATTAAACTGTGGACCATTCCGCTAACAAATATCAACAAACTAATTGCTGCTCATGGCAAGGATTATTTGACTGGTATTGACCCAAGAGATCCTGATAATCCTAAAATATTTTCGGCAAGCGAGGTTTTTTCAAATTCCAAAAAAGCAGGCTATATCTATGTAATACTGGGTAGTATTGAATACCGCTCGGTTGTTCATATGCTTTTAAGTAGTCAGATAAGTTATTTGGCCATAGAGGTCTTTATCATCGTTACCATATTTTCAATTGTTGCAAGCTTATGGTATTTAAAGCGATTAAAAAGAGGCTATACCAGTATGATGGGCTTGCTTGAAAACTTTGAAAATAAAGAATTTGGTGTTCGTTTTAATATAGACAAACAGGATGAATTATTCCCGATAAAGCAAACCTTTAATAAAATGGCTGATTTGCTGGTTGATAAAATTGAACAGCTAAAATTGGCTGATGATGACCGGAAAAATTTCATTGCAAACATTTCGCATGATTTAAGATCACCTTTAGCAGTAGCACGAGGTTTTATGGAAACCGTTTATATAAAAAAGGGGAGTTCAGAAATCACCCCTCAACAACAATCAGACTATATAGAACTATCCATCAATAAAATGCAGCAGGTTGAAAAAATGGTTAACCAATTATTTGAGCTTTCAAAAATTGATTCGGCCAATTTTGAACCCAAAAAAGAACCTTTTATTTTTTCGGAACTATTGCAAGAAATTATCAATGCTTCCTTTCAGTTTGCAGATAGTAAAAACATTATAATTGATAATTCTAATTGCAGAAGCAATGCCTGGATATTAGCCGATATCAGTATGATTGAACGAGTACTTCAAAACTTAACCGATAATGCCATTAAACATACCCCCAATAATGGAAAGGTTGATATTAGCATATATCAGGAAAACGATAAGTTGACTTGCACATTCATAAATTCAGGAAATTTGATTACCAATGAATTAAGAAATTGGATAAATGACAAGAATTACTCTGGTTTAACACAATTTACCGGCCCGGCCAAACGAGGATTCGGGTTAATTATCATTAAAAAAATGCTGCAGTTGCATGATTTTACAATTTATTGCGATGTTACCCCGGGTGGTATGAATATGGTATCCATTATCATACCAATTCATATACTTCAAAATAATAGTGAATATGATTTAAATAATTGATGCAAAGTGTATAAACCTTTATACTTCTGTGATTATTTTGTAATTGTATTTGGTGAACTTTGTTTAAACAAATAATTATTTAATAATTATTAATTTGAAAAATTCTTAACTATTTATATTTAATTTTAATGTACCTATTCTGAGCTAATTCAATAGCTATTTACCGAAGAAATAATCAAAATTATAGGATGAAAAACATATTAATAATTGATAGCCCTAAATTAAATACCTGGCATTTTGCCAAGTTGGTTTCAAAATTCTCCAATCAAATACAAACTGGAATTTATGTTTACAATACTATGGCTATTCCTCAATTTCCTGTTTTAGCCGGAAGTTATCAACCATCAGCAGTTGAATTGCAACATGAAGATTTTGAGGAGTTTAGCCCCCTTGTTGATAAGCTAAACAATGTGATTAATAATAAATACCAAAAATGCGAATCGTTTTTTTTGAAAGAAAACGTTGATTTTAATTTCGAAAATCTTACTAAAGCTATTTCATCAAAAAAAATTAACCTCATCATCATGTCAAAAGATGATTTGTATTTTGGTGGAAAGCTTAAAACAGATTTCGTTAAGCAATTGAATAAAATTATCTGTCCGGTATTATTGATTCCGGAAATTGGTCTTATTTATCCCGATAAAATATCCTACTTAACTGATTTGCGTTATTGTACCAAGGAGGCTGTTAAATTTTTAAAGATTTTTAATGGCAGCATATTTGTAACCCACATTACAGCACCAGGATTAACCGATATAGAGCCTCGATATGCGCAGCAATTATTAGCTGAATTTTCTGAAAGCATGAGCTACAAAAAGCTGTTTTTAAGAAATATTAAGGGGCAAGACAAACAGCATTTTTTGGAAGTGATTACCGGAGGGGCCGAAATTAATTGCATGGCTATTGAAAGCAATAAGCATAACCTGCTGGAATGGTTTTTACCAGAAAATGAACAAAGCCAATTTTCTTATGGTAAATATCCTGTTATGGTTTTACCCTATTTAAATTGGATCAATTAAATGCTAATTTTCCCAGTTAACATGGTTATTTGGGGAAAATATACAATTCATGAAGTTACTGAATAACAGCACTACCCTATTATCGTTTATTATTGTTTTACTTTTTTGTAACTCCGTATTTGGCCAGGTAACCAAGGTAAGTGGTACAATTTCTGATGCGAAAACGAAACAAGTATTGGCATTTTCCACCATTTCAATCAATAATGGGAAAACAGTGGCTATTTCTGACGAGCATGGCCGTTACAACATATTTTCGTTAAAGCCATTTGATAAAATAAAGGTTACCTGTGTAGGCTATGAAATTGCTGTTTTAAACGTGATTCCCGGTAAAACGCAGGTTATAGATATTCCTTTACAGGGTAAATTAAACAATTTGGAGGAGATTGTTATTAAGTCGGGGAAAAAAATTCCTTACCATAACAGGGATAACCCTGCTGTAGAACTGATACGACAGGTTATTAATCATAAAAATCAAAACCGCCCGGAAAATTATAGCTATTTGCAATATAAAGAATATGGTAAACTTTTGCTTTCGTTCGCCAATGTTTCGCCCGATGTATCTCAAAAAAAGTTTTGGAAAAAATATAAATTCCTTTTGGATAACAGGGATACTACCTTGGTACCCGGAAAATCATTGTTACCCGTTTATCTGGATGAAAAGTTAACCCAGAACTATTACAGAAAAAATCCTGAAAAGAAAAAAACCATCATACTGGCTCAAAAAAACATAAACCAAGGGTACTATGTTGATAATGAAGGATTGGCAAAATATTTTAGGCATTTGTATTACGATGTGGACATTTATACCAATAACATTTACCTGCTCGCCAAACTGTTTTTAAGCCCGATTGCGGATGCCTCCCCAACATTTTATAAATTTTTTATAACCGATACCTTGGTAGTAAACAATACCAAAGTAGTGGAACTAAGTTTTACCCCCCGCAATGCCAATGATTTGTTATTTGATGGCAAAATTTATGTAACGCTTGATGGTAACTATGCCGTTCAAAAAGCGATTTTATATACAAGTAAAAAAACCAATATCAATTATGTGAAGGATATGCGCATTGACCTTGACTTTGAACAAGGTGCAGACCAACGCTACCATTTGGGGAGGAGTAATATTTTGGTTGATTTTGGTTTAAATCGTGATGGAAAAGGGGGTATGATTGGGACTCGAACCGCAACCATTAAGGATTATGTGGCAAATAAGCGATTGAGCGACTCAACTTATTTAGGCCAAAGTACTATTTTGAGTGCCGAGGCCAATAACAGAAGTAATGATTATTGGTTGCACAACCGTTTGGATACACTAACGACCAGTGAGGCTAAAATATACCATAATATTGATACCCTAAAGTCGATGCCCTCTTATAGACGAACCATGGATATTGCAACCATTATTATTTCGGGATATAAATCGTTAGGCCTTTTTGAAATTGGGCCAATAGGGACCTTTTACAGTTTTAACCCTATTGAAGGAACCAGGGTAAGATTTGGAGGCCGAACCAGTCCCCTGCTAAGTAAACGTTACTATTTTGAAACCTATGGTGCTTATGGCTTCACAGATCATAAATACAAATACTTTTTAAGCGGAACATGGTCTTTGAAAGATAAATCGGTATATGATTTCCCGCAGGATTATTTGCGAGGGGTTATTCAACAAGATACCAGGATACCGGGTAAACCGCTTCAATTTGTTGGAGAGGGTAACCCTTTATTATCGTTTAAAAGAGGCACAAATGATAAATATTTATATAACAATTATTACCATTTGGACTATGTTCATGAGTTTGAAAACCATTTTTCGTACGCTGTAAGCCTAAAAAATTTGACACAATCGCCGGCAGGCTCGCTTAATTTTATAAACTATGTTAATGGGTTACCTAATCAAGTAAAAAACCTTACCTCCACCGAGGCTACCTTAACTTTAAGGTACGCGCCTAATGAGGAATTTTACCAAGGCCGAATAAAGCGGATTATAATTCCAAACAAATCGCCCACCTTTACTTTTGATTTCACGGAGGGTTTTAAAAATATATTAGGAAGCTCGTACAGTTACCAAAACTTGCATTTTAAAGCCGATAAACATTTGTACTTATCGCAATTAGGATATGCCGATGTAAGTTTTGAAGCAGGGCATATTTTCGGGCAATTACCGTTTCCTTTATTAACCATTCATGCAGCCAATCAAACTTATGGGTATGATGTATCATCCTATAATTTAATGAACTTCTTGGAGTTTGTGAGCGATCATTATGAAAGCATAAACTATGAACAACATCTAAATGGAGTAATCTTTAATAAAATACCCTTATTTAAAAAGCTAAAATGGCGCGAAACAGTTTCTTTTAAAGCACTTTATGGTGGTGTAAGCGATGCGAATAATCCTACTTTTCATCCATCACTTTATAGTTTTCCTGTTGATGCAAACGGCCGACCAGTTACTTATTCACTCGGGAACACGCCTTATATGGAAGGTAGCGTTGGCATTGAAAACATTTTTAAGTTTTTTGGTTTTAGTTTGGTGAGGCGATTTACCTACCTTGATCATCCGGATGTAGCCAAATGGGGAATTAGAACTAAGTTGGATATTCTTTTTTAGTGAATTATAAAAAATCAACTATTATAATGTTTACACCGTTACGATTAATAACCATTTAATAACTTGATTAATAAACCTTTAAAATCAATAATCGAGTCCAAGCGGAAATAAATTGCGTTTAAATATAGCAAAGAATAAATCTGTAAGTAAATCAAAATAAATTTAAAAATTTATCACTTTACCCAATTTCACCACCAAATGTTTAATCAAATGCTGTTAAAATAAATAATTTGTTTACGGCCTTGTTCGCACTCCTACGGCTAATATTTTTATTGTATATTAAAATGCAATAAGTTATACATTGAATTCGATTCCTGCTCCCGCTAACTAGAGAGCCTTTGATGAAAATCAAAGACTTTTTTTAAAATCTCATCTGTTGAAACTATAACCAAATCCTTAAAAATTGTAATGAAACTATAATTTTAGATAGAAAAATAGCTTCTTTTTTCTATTTTTTTGGTTGAAATTTTGATAAAATTGACCCAAATTTTTCTAAGCTTTCCTTCCATATTTTGAGGATTTAAAAACCCTTTTATTGGAAATTTTCATACATTAGAACAGCAAAAATCTTTAGAAAGAAGAGCGATCCTGACAAAAATACTAGCAATATAAAAATTGGTCGGGTAATGTGCTTTAAACTTCTTTATCCATTTGCATATCTCTATTATTATATCCATGCAACGCGTTTTCCAGTATTTTTTTTATTTGTTTAACCAAATTGCGTGGACCAAGCACCTTAATACGATTACCAAATCCTAGCAGCTCCCGCTCTAGTTCAAAATTTAGGATTACCCTAATACTAAATATTTTTCCACCATTTTCTTCTTTTAGCAATTTTTGAGTATGATGTAAAGGCTTTGTGATTATATAAGGCGCATTAGCATCATCAATCCAAAAAACAACTTCGCTATCTCTTTGTCCGGGAGATTTGGTTACCCCTATTACATCGCTATAATAAGTTGCCAAATTAATGGTTTTATTTTCCCGATAAGTTTCCGCGCATTCTTCAAAACTTTGTATCCTATCGAGTGCCAAGTTTAATAATACGGCTCCAGATTTATGAGGTGTGCCTAATACAAACCAACGGTTACGGTATTCTTTTAACAAATAAGCGCTAAAAAAGAAAACACTGGCCTCGCGCGCCTTGAACGATTGGTAGGTAATTTTCAATACCTTTTTAGCTACTATGGCTTTGCGCAAGCCTTCAATATATTCCAACCCTTTCAGGTTATCGTTTTTCTCGAAGTCAATTACCGGCATACTATGCGTTTTTTGCGAGTATATCTTATCTTCCAGCTTGCTAACCATCTCATTCAAATCGGTAAAATGGTTAAAGCCCTTAAACTGGTTTAGCAAGGCAGCTACCTCGCCCAAAACCTGCATATCCTGCTGACTGATTGGGCTATTGGTAATGCTATAGTTTTTATCGGCATAGGTATAATACTTTCTATCAACCACTATAATGGGAGCCTCATAACCCAGTTTATTACTGCGCATCATCTCAATATCCGCTTGTATAGAACGGCGGCTCACACCCTTATCAATTCCCTCAAACTCGTAAAGGGCATTAGAGCAAGCATCTATCAAATCATCTAATGTCCACTTGCGGTATCGGTTTTGAAGACAATTATCAATGGTGCGGTAACGTATCAAGGCATTGCGATTTACAGGCATGGCAAATAATTTCAATAAAAATAAAAATATTTTTTTACTGCGCAAAAAGACTGCGTAGTGGTGTTTTTGTTTTGTGGTGTTAAATAATTAAAGCAGTTATGCAAAAAGAAAAAATAAGCAACAATGAATTATTCGCGCTAGGCATTAACGATGTAGAAGTGCTGGTTAATTTTAGTAGGGTAGCCAATGGTTTGCTTAAACACCAAGTGATGGATAAAACTCAAATTTTAGCGAATTTGGAGGCATTGATTGACGACCCTATGCCTTATGCGCTTAAAAAAGGCGGCAAATTTAAAAACCTTGCAGATGACGTAATTGCTTTACGCAAAGACGGGAAATTTATAAAACAAGCACACTCCAACTTTAAATTGAAAGAAGATATTGCCGACTTCCCGGTTTGGGGTTTGGAACATATTGAGGTAGGGGCGCTGGCGCAGATGAAAACAGCTATACAATTGCCAATAGCTGTTGCCGGTGCCCTTATGCCCGATGCCCATCAAGGTTATGGCTTGCCTATAGGCGGGGTGTTGGCAACTACGGCAAATACCATTATACCATTTGCTGTTGGTGTTGATATTGCTTGCCGTATGTGCCTGAGTATTTTTGAAATTCCTGCCGATAATATTGACACGGAAACTGATAAGCTTAAAAACATACTGTTAGATAATACCTATTTTGGAATTGGTTGTAATACCAAATCATATTTTGATAGCAGTTTGTTTGATAGTGCTAGTTGGAACGAAACCAAAGTAATACGCGGTTTAAAAAACAGGGCCTATGCGCAATTGGGCACCAGCGGTACCGGGAATCATTTTGTGGAATGGGGAGCGTTAACTATTAAAGAAGGTGTGTTGGAAAACATACCAGAGGGAAGATATCTGGCTTTGTTATCGCATTCCGGTTCGAGGGGGTTTGGTGGGTCGATAGCTGATTATTATAGCAAAATTGCCATGACCAAAACCAAATTACCTGCGGAGGCAAAACATTTAGCCTGGCTCGATTTGGATAAAGAAGAAGGGCAAGAATATTGGATTGGCATGAACCTGGCAGGCGAATATGCCAGTGCCAATCACCACGAAATACATAACAAAATGGCGCGTGCCTTAGGTATTGAACCTATTACCCGCATTGAAAACCACCACAACTTTGCTTGGAAAGAGCAATTGGCTGATGGTACGGAAGTAATGGTACATCGTAAAGGAGCAACGCCTGCGGGTAAGGGTGTTTTGGGAATAATTCCGGGTTCAATGAGTACGCCGGGGTTTGTGGTACGAGGTAAGGGGGATGCCAATAGCATTAACTCGGCAAGCCATGGAGCAGGTAGGTTAATGAGCCGAAGCGCAGCCTTTAAAACGCTTGATAAAGCTGTTATCGCTGCTAATTTATCCGAAAAACGCATTACGCTAATGGGTAGTGATATGGACGAGGCACCGATGGCTTATAAAGACATCCACGCTGTAATGGCTGCGCAGGAAAACCTGGTGGAGGTATTGGCAAAGTTTGAACCCCGAATAGTGCGCATGGCCGACCCTAAGGAAAAACCTGAGGATTAACAGAGCATGAAAACAAGGTGTTTAATGAATGAGTAACCATTGCTAATTTGATAAAATAATGAAACCGGTGCTATCTACTGCTAAAATAATATTCTATAAAATGCAAAACCAACCCGTTTATAAGGTATGGGTTGATTGGGCTGTTGACATGCTAATGGAAGGTTATGATACGGAACATCTTGTTATTTTGGCTGGTATCTCCCATTTCGACAATCAAATTGATTTGAAAAATATAACTGATAAGGCTTTTAAAGAATTGGGTCTCGATTTTTTGAACAAAAAGAAGGTTATTACAGATTATGTTAGTTATTTGATTTTGGATGGGTTTGAAAAAAAACTAGACCAATTAAGCGTTTTAGGTAATTTAATGAATTTATATTTTGCTGTTGATTGCCCTGAATTTTTAGTTGATTTTCGAAACTTGTATTACATTTTAGATGATTTTCAAGATGATTTCACCTACGTTGGAAAAGAGCTTGAACAAGAAAAAATCGAAACTGAAATTGATAAAATGCTTAAAAACTGGATAGAAAAAAATCCAATCATGTTTTAATTTTTTTTACCTAAACCATGTTATATTGCTGCCACAAGTAGTTTGCTTGTGGCATGCAGTATGATTATGTACAATTATAAAAAAATGACATTTTAAATTGATTCAAATAAAAACTTCAAATAATCTGTAAGTTTTTCAAGAACTGTTCGACTAAAAAACAAAAGGATTAAACTATCCATAAATTAGCTAAAACAACACATGAAAAAAATTTTATTATTATCTATCTGCTTGATTTTTCCTTTACGTATACTGGCTCAAACTGGTTTAAAGACCGGGGAAATTGCGCCAACGTTTACTGCCTTGGATAATGCCGGAAAAAGTATTGATTTAAAGGAATTACTAAAAACCCATAAAGCAGTTGTTCTGTTTTTTTACCGCGGACAGTGGTGCCCTTATTGCAATAAACAAATAAAACAATTACAGGACTCGCTGCAATTATTGACAGAAAAGGGTGCTTATGTAGTAGGTGTAACCCCTGAAACAAGCGATAACATTAAAACTACGGTTGATAAAACACGTGCCTCATTTTCAATGATACAAGATAAAGGATACCAAATTATGAAGGCCTATGATGTAAATTACACTGTAAATAATGAAACGCTTAGTTTATTAACTAAATACGGAATAGACCTTGAGAAAAACAATGGTAATAAAGATCATGTTTTACCTGTTCCAGCTACTTACATTATAAACAATTTAGGTAAAATTAGCTTTGTGTACTTTAATAAAGATTATACTAAAAGGGCGACTGTAAGTTCATTATTAAAGGCTATAAATTAATTTTATAAAATATTTCCGAAAGATTTTGTTAAATCCTGATAATTTATTTATCAGGATTTAAAACTTAAGATTATAAATAAAGTCAATACTGCGAACGCTGCCTGTTAAACCCATATTTGTAATTGTAAATGGCGGCGCGCAGTTCGTTATAGTTTGTATAATAGTCGGGTTTAAAAGTGAGGGATGCGTTGTTATATTCAATTACCATATTACTGGTAACCCTGGTGTCAAATTGAGAATTACGCAAGGGGTAAACCGGCCTATAAATAGCCGTTATTGAATCGTATGGAATGATAATTTGCTTTCTGGAAATTAAATAATCAACTATGATTCCGGATGGACCTACCGTTATTTTTTTCCATCCTCCCGTAAATATATAAATAAATATACTTGACAATATATTTAAAGTGATTATAAGTAATACTAATTCAAACTCCCAATATAAATAACCCAAAATTGCCATAACATCAAAAAAAAGGGTGGGTATACCAAGAATAAGAGCACCTAATACTCCCTTAAAGAAATAATACCAATAAAATTTTGAAACAACTTCAACTTCCATAGTGTTGGTTTAAAGGCTATGACAACTTATTAACTAATTAATTATCAAACCATTCCCCCTACCCTATTTACCACTATCAACATCCTTTATAAATTTAACCACACCATTCATAAATACTTGCTGGTCGTCCCACATGGCTAGGTGACTTCCATTAGGGCAATATAAGTAAGTTCCGTTTTTAAATTGGGTTGCCATCCATTTCATGTATTCAGGATCCATGGTATCGTACTTTGCGCCAACGCTAAGGGTGGGTACGGTAATATTTTTTAAGTCTTTACTTCTATCCCACTTTAGCAAGCGACCTCCAGTTTTAAATTCACTAGGGCCCTGCATCATTACGTAAATCTCTTCGTTTACGTGTTTAAAGGCACGGTTTACAGGGTCGGGCCATTCCGGTAGTCGGCAAAGGTGTTTGTTATAATATTCGGTGGTTACCAATTTTTCGTAAGTTGTATCATGGTATTGGCCTTTTGCCTCGTATGCTTGCAATGAATCCACTAATGATTTCCGCATTTGCTTCCTTAGTGTAAGGTTATATTTTTCATAAGCTGGTATGCTGGCCATCATGTTGCAGATAACAAGTCCTTTTAGATTTTTTTGATATTTGAGCGCATACTCCATTGCTAGTAATCCACCCCAAGAGTTTCCCAACAAATAAAAGTTGGTACTGTCCATGTTCAATGCCTTGCGCACTTGTTCTACTTCTTCAACAAAGCGTGGGGTGGTCCAAAGGCTGCTGCCGCGAGGTTGGTCGCTGTAATGAGAACCTAGCTGGTCGTATTCCACCATTTCGAAACCTTCTTTTGGAAAAAAGCTTTCAAAGCATTCCAGATACTCATGCGTCATTGCCGGACCACCATGTAACAATAATATTTTTATTCTGGGGTTGTTGCCAATACGTTTGGTCCATACCCTGAATTTACCAACAGGGGTTTGAATGGTTACCAGTTTAATGCCTGCAACCTGCACGCCGGAATCAACAGGTGCAAAATAAGTGGCTACCGAGGTTCCTGATGGTTGTTTACAAGCACCTAGGGTAAATAGGGCTAATAAAAATAAAAATGTTTTAAAAATGTTAGCTGGTTTCATGTTTTATGATTTAATGCCTCACCCCAGCCCTCTCCAAAGGAGCGGGAGTTAGATTCGGGATTTTTATAAAAAATACTCAAAAATTTAATTTCTCACTACTCACTACTGACCATTCACTCCTCACCACTGACCATTCACCACTCACCACTCACATCTCACCACTAAATTACGCCTTCTTAAACACTATCGCTCCAAGTGGGGGTATGGTTATAAGTGCAGAGTTTTCGCGGGCGTGCCAGTTTACAGTTTCGGTTTTTACTGCCGATGTGTTATGAACGCCAGTTCCCCAATATGCTTTGGCATCCGAGTTGAAAATTTCATTCCAATTACCCTTTGCCGGGAAACCTATCCTATAGTTATAATGTGGCATTGGCGTCATATTTAGTACAACTACCAAGTCGTTATGCGTATCATGTCCTTTGCGGGTGTATACCAAAATCGAGTCGTTTGAGTTTCCTCCGTCAATCCACTCAAAGCTGCTGTATTCAAAAGCCTTTTCGTATAATGCAGGTTCGCTTTTATATAACTGGTTTACCGATTTTATCAATTCTTTGATGCCTTGATGGTTAGGATATTCCAATACATGCCAATCCAAAGAGTGCTGGTAACTCCATTCATTACCTTGCCCAAATTCGGCACCCATAAATAGCAGTTTGGTACCAGGGTGGGTAAACATGTAAGAGTATAGCAAACGTAGGTTAGCGAATTTTTGCCATTCATCGCCCGGCATTTTGTTTATCATTGAGCCTTTGCCATATACTACCTCATCGTGCGAGAGGGGTAGCATAAAGTTTTCGGTAAAGGCATAAATGAGGCTGAACGTTATTTGATTGTGGTGGTATTTACGATAAATGGGGTCTTTCGAAAAATAATCAATGGTATCATGCATCCAACCCATCATCCATTTCATACCAAAACCTAGGCCACCAGTGTACACTGGGCGACTAACCCCGGTAAAGGAAGTCGACTCCTCCGCGATGGTTTGGGTATCGGGGAAGTGACTGTACACCGCCTGATTAAATTCTTTTAGAAAGGAAATAGCTTCCAGGTTTTCGTTCCCACCGTAAATATTTGGTTCCCACTCGCCATGCTTACGCGAATAATCAAGGTAAAGCATAGAGGCCACAGCATCCACCCTTAAACCATCCACATGGTAACGATCGAGCCAAAACAAGGCATTGCTAATTAAGAAAGCGCGAACCTCGTTACGACCGTAGTTAAAGATGTATGATTTCCAATCGGGATGGAAACCTTTACGCATATCGGCATGCTCGTATAAATGCGTGCCATCAAAATTATAAAGTCCATGCTGATCGCCGGGGAAGTGTGAGGGTACCCAATCCAATATTACCCCAATACCTGCATTGTGCAACTGCTCAATAAGGTACATCAAATCTTTTGGTGAACCATATCTAGATGAAGCAGCAAAAAAACCTGTAATTTGATACCCCCAACTTGGATAGTATGGATGCTCCATAATAGGCATAAACTCTACGTGGGTAAAGCCCATCTCCTGTATGTAGGGCACCAATTTATCGGCAATTTGCGGATAGGTCAAAAACTCGTCGGGACTTTCCACACTGCGTGCCCATGAGCCCAGGTGCATCTCGTATACCGAGTATGGACGGTTCAGCCCGTTATGTCCATGCCTTTTGGCCATCCAATCGGCATCTTTCC
Organism: uncultured Mucilaginibacter sp.; assembly: GCA_903891475.1. Lineage (GTDB taxonomy): Bacteria > Bacteroidota > Bacteroidia > Sphingobacteriales > Sphingobacteriaceae > Mucilaginibacter. Next base: position 64,631 of record CAITEP010000020.1, on the reverse strand, counting down.
ACTCGTAAAAAGTATCGGCAACAATAGAGGCGGTGCGAGGTGCCACTTCCCAACGAAGGGCAAATGGGTCGCTTTTTTCTAAATCTTCGCCGGTTGATGATTTGATGTAATATTTATAGGTTTCGCCATCTCCAACATTCGGAATAAAGCCTTCCCAAATGCCCGACTCGTCCCAGCGTACAAACAATTGGTGCGAACCACGGTTCCAGCCATTAAAGTTACCTATAACCGATATGTATTGCGCATTAGGAGCCCATACCGAAAAGTAGGTACCTACTACCCCATTAAGCTCAATTACATGCGAGCCAAATTTTTCGTACAGCTTGTAATGCTTACCCGAACGGAATAGGGCGATGTCAAAATCAGTAAACTTGCTATAGGGTTCAACCGCTCTAAAGGCATGGGTTGGCGTTTGCTCTTCAACATTGGCAACCTTAACACTTTTTGTTTTTGATACACTAGTGGTCTTTTTAGGACTACTTGCAGCAACTACCGCTTTTTTTGTGGTCACAGCTTCAGCCTTTTTGGGCGAAGTTCCGTTTTCATCTTTCTTTTTAGGCATAATATATCAATCCCGCTACTGGGTTAATGGGTGAAACAACTGGTACTTTTGGTTTATAATTTCGCATCCTTAAAACTCGACAATTTTGATCGATCAGCTTCTAGAAGAAAATTTAATGTAATAATAATAAAAATCTGTTTTTTATTGTATTTGTTATAAAAAAAAGCATCGAATTAATGAAATTAGACTTTTGAAAACGAGCATCTACACTATTTATAAATTTTCATTTTAGTTATTTATAACGCGTGTATGGATTTACAAAAAAATCAATCTAAATAAAGTACAATACGTTTAATTAATATTTATCCAATGTAGGTATATTTCTTAATTAATGACCTTTATATATATCTTTAAAAATCCTATTTCCAACCGCTTTTCTATAGTGCACACCGTCAGCCATGTAATAGTATTTATTATTTGTTATTGAATTTATACCCGAGTAGTCAAAAACATTCTCTGCTTTAAATATTTTCCGGATTATTTGAAGGTCGCTATGATTAAATTTCACTTGATTGTAAAGAGGAGAAATAATTATTTTGTAATTTGTTTTATGCTTTTTAAAAATATTAAAAATAGCTTTTAACAATTTTTCTTGTCTTACTGAAATTTCCTTTGATGACTCTATTTGTATAGCTGATCTTGGATGAAGTTTTTCATTAATAACTACATCTATATTTTTATTAATAATCAAATCCCAAAATTTAGCCGAGTCTCTTTTAAATTTAAATTCTGAATTTACCTCCCAATCATTATTTATTGGATCAATATCACTTTCTTTAATACCAACAAATCTATCGTCGGTCATATAACTTCTTCTTTTATGAAATAAAGTATAATCAACACTGGTAAATATCAATATGGGATCTTTTAGATAGGTTAAAAAGTCATTAGTATAATAATCTAAAATTGATGATTTAGATATTAAATAATGATCTGTTAACAAATCCTGCTCAGGCTCCATAAAGGTGAGATTATAATCAAAAACCAAAAAAGCATTATTTAGTGGTCTTTTTAATGAATCAATTAACTTAATCCTTTTATAGATACCGTCAATCTTTTCGGCCCAGGCACTAAATGAATAAGGAACACTTCCTTTTGGTAAATAATTAGCCCACTCTTTACTTGTTGACGCACATGATCGGGAACTACCAAAAATAAATGAGTTATACTTGTATTTATCATAATTTTTCATGTAAACTTTTGTAGAGACATTTCCACGCGGAAGCATCACGTACGTTGAAGTATAATATTTGTATTGGTAAAGATTTTTAAAAGGGTCAGTCCAGAAATAACAAGCAATAACTATTAATAATGGTAATAAAAACAGAAATGATTTTTTGAAAAATTTAAGTACCATATTAGAATTGGAAATAAATAAATGAATGTGAACTTGAACTTATGAAATACAACATGGTAAACAAAAACAAATAATAAACAGTCCACCTGTAATAAGCGGGATAGTTCATTGAAACTTTTATTAAATTATATCTTGAATGTAAAATTTGAACTCCTTCCAAAAAGAAAATGAAAATAATTGATAGCAGTAATTCCATTTTTGTTATTTTTAAATCAAGCCCCGTATGCGACTTGCCAATTAAATTAGGTATATCACCAAAAGAATCAGTGATGATGCTTTTGGAAATATAAAATGCCTGACCAATTGTATTAGCACGGAAAAATATCCAGGCGAAAGTGACTAAAGTAAAAGTTACCAATACCTTTAAAAAGTTATTTAAAGTTGGTAACCTATCTAAAAATACTTTTTTTGCCATGTACCGCCTAAGTTTTTGTGACGCTATCGAAATTATAATATAAAATCCGTGAAGTGCACCCCAAATTAAAAATGTCCAATTCGCACCATGCCATAACCCACTTATCATAAAAACAATAAACAAGTTTAAACATAAGCGCAATGTTGATACCCTGTTACCTCCTAATGGAATGTATAAATAATCTTTAAACCAGGTTGATAATGAAATATGCCAACGTGTCCAAAATTCCCTGACACTTTTAGCGTGATAAGGATTGTTAAAGTTTTTCATGAGTTTAAATCCCATAACACTTGCAATTCCTATCGCCATATCAGAATAACCTGAAAAATCACAAAATATTTGAAATGAAAAGAATATCGCGGCTATCAAAAAACTTAACCCGTGATGTTTATATGGACTATTAAATACGTAATCAACTAAAACAGACAACCTGTCGGCAATTACAATTTTTTTAAACAAACCCCAAGCCATTAATTTTAAACCATTTGTAACCCTGGTATAATCGAAATTATGCTTTTCATAAAACTGATGGATAAGGTTTTGCGGTCGTTCAATAGGTCCTGCCACTAATTGAGGGTAAAACATTACATATAATGAATATATGCCAAAGTTTCTTTCCGCTTTTTGATTTTTCCTATAAACCTCAATCGTATAACTCATAGCTTGAAAGGTGTGAAAGGATAATCCTATTGGCAGAGCCCAACTCAAAAAAGGTATTGGATTATGATAACCAAAAAATAAAGATAATTGTGATACTACATTATTAAAAAAATTGAAGTATTTAAAAATCGCTAAAACCCCAATGTTGCTTATTAAGCTGATAATTAAAAATAACTTTCTTTTATATCCTTCTGATTCCTCAATAACTATACCGGAGAAATAATCAATAATAATGGTAAATTCCAATATCAACACATATATAGGTATATATGTCATATAAAAATAATAACTACTTACCAATAGGAGCAGCCAACGGAATTTATGTGGTATTAAAAAATAAAGTGAGGTAACTATAATAAAAAATACCGCAAAGTGAGGAGAATTAAAAACCATATATTAAATTTATTTATTCAAATAGTTTAAGTTTTGTTTAAAGGCTTGTATTATCTAAATAATTAAAATACCCATAAAAAATAAAAAAGGATAAATCTGTCAATTTTGACCTATGTTACCCTTTGATTCTGTAATGTTTATTTACCTTTTATACTAACAATGTAATGTTTAAATGCCCTAACTTTAAAGTATTATATAATTTATCGAAAAGAAGAATTAGTAATCTTCCAAATAAACATAGAAATTCTATTGCTATTAAATAGTTCTGTTATCACCAAGTAAATAATCAGCATTTGTTTATTTCGTTTTTAAACATGCTCGGTTATTTAAGAATTTCAATCTGTTTAAAATTTTTACTTAATTTAAATTCAAGATTTTTATCCTTTTCAAAAACAAAACCAGTTACTTCCTTACCATCAGCAATTACTTTTTTAGGCTTGAACGGTAGCCCTATAATATTGAAATGGTAATTTTCATAACGTGGGGTATATAAACCTTCCATGCTTTGGCTAATGTTTAGCTTATTTGTTTTTCCGCTTACTACAAATTTTTTCTCCAGATAAATATCCTGCTCATAGGCGAAAGTCTCTCCGTAATCTTCAAAAAGGAAGGAATTTACTTCATAATCACTAAAATAGATATTCATTTTTACCTCTTCTATCTCCTTTTCGCCTGTGTATTGCATCACCGGGTATTCAGGAATTACAGAGCCAGCTTTTACAAATACCGGTATGGTTTCTAAAGGCGCGGCAACTAATATTTCTTTGCCACCATCCACCAATTCATTATCCCAGAAGTTGTACCATTTACCTTTAGGCAGGTAAACAATCCTACTGGTTTGACCAGGACCTAAAATTGGGCAAACCAATATTTTATCGCCATAGGTAAACTCATCCTGACGGAAATGATTGGTTATTTCCTCCTGCTCCTGCATTACAACAGGGCGTAATATTGGGAAACCATAGCGATGATGCTCCCAAAAAGTGGAATACAGGTATGGGATAAGCTTATACCTTAGTTCAATAAATTTACGGTTGATAGCGGTAAAAGGCTCGCCAAAGCTCCAAGGCTCACGCTCTTTGGTATCGCCAGCGGAGTGGGCACGCATAAAGGGCGAAAAGGTGCCCATTTGTATCCAACGGGTAAATAATTCGCCGTCAGGCTCGCCACTAAAGCCCCCAATATCGGTACCACAAAACGAAATACCCGATATGGAAAGCCTTTGACATTGTATATTACCTAATTGCAAATGCTCCCATGAGGCCACGTTATCGCCAGTCCATACCGATGAAAAGCGTTGTACCCCCGAGTAACCAGCCCTTGTAATGGTAAAAGGCCTTTTATTTTTCATTAGTTTGCGCAAACCCTCGTAGGTAGAACGCACCATTTGCATGCCATACACATTATGGGCTTTGCGGTGCGAACCACGGAAGCCATCGTACTGATGCCTTACATCATCAGGAAAAGTGCCCGCGCCAAATACGGCAGGCTCGTTCATATCGTTCCAAACACCTGCAACACCTATATCAACCAACTCGTCGAATAATTTGCCCCACCATTCGCGTACTTCGGGGTTGGTAAAATCGGGGAATTGGCAACGACCGGGCCAAACGTGGCCTTCCATAAAATAATCGTCGCTACGGCGGCAGAAGTATTTCTTTTCCTTACCTTCTTTAAATACCGAATAATTATCATCCACCCTTATACCGGGGTCAATAATTACCACGGTTTTAAAGCCATCGGCAGCCAATTCGGCTATCATGCGTTTAGGGTTAGGGAAATATTTGCGGTTCCAGGTAAAGCACCTGTAGCCGTCCATATAATCAATATCCAAATAAATACCGTCGCAAGGAATCTTATTTTCGCGGAAGCCCTTGGTTATTTTTTTAACCTTGGCCTCGGGATAATAGCTCCAACGGCATTGGTGGTAACCCAAGGCCCAAAGCGGTGGCATGGGGTGTGTGCCTGTAAGCAAGTGGTAGCTTTTTACCACATCCATCATATGCGGACCATGGATGTAATAATATTGCAACTCGCCACCATCAGCCCAAAAACTGGTTTTGGTTGGGTCTTCGGCACCAAAATCAAAATGCGCTTTAAAGGTATTATCAAAAAATATACCATGCGCAATGCCTTCATTTATGCTGATATAAAAAGGGATGCTACGATAAAGCGGATCTTGGTTCCAAGAAAAAGAATAGGCGTCCGTATTCCAGTTTTTTAAGCGTTTACCGCGAAGGTTAAGTTCGGTAGGTTTATCGCCTAAGCCAAAAAAGCTTTCTTCCTGATGGCACTCTTTGGTACAAAATACATAATAACCGCCAAATTTTACATTCTCTTCCCAATGCATTGGAACCGCATCAACACTGGTTACTTTGTCGTTGGTATCAGAAAAGGAAATAAAGAAATCTTGTTTGCGGATATGGCAATTTACGGCCCTGGTATTTACCCTATATTCCAGCTCATCTTCATCAAGGGCGAAGAAAATGGCCTTACGTTTCACAGTTGGAACACCGTATGAAAAATCGTCGAGAAAAACACTATGTGGGGCTAACCTAACCCGTATAATTTGGTCGGTTACTACGATCACTTCAACAGTCGCGTTTCCGTCGGTAAAGTACAGCTTGTTCTCTACCTGAGTCACCTTAGTAACCGCGCCTAAATATTTTTTTATAATAGGCTTTATCCCGTCCGCCGGGTTATTGAGGTGATGAAACTCCTCTTCCTCTTCCTGCTCTATATTTTTATTGGCTAATAGCTCTTGGTTGAGTAAATTTTCTTCCATTAAAAAAATGCGTTTAATTAAATAATTATAACAAATTTATGATTTGCAATATACAATATTCAAGCATAATTAAGCCAATTTAAATGACAGTATGATGCTAAATATAGATTTAAAAACGCGTAAAATTCTTTAAGCCAGCTAGGTAATGATTATAAAAAAGCTTAAAATTTATTCTTCTTCTTTAATTAAAAGGGTTAATAAACCAGCCAAAATCATGAGACAACCACCAATTTCCACTGCCAATAAGCGGTTATTATTCAGCAAATGCGACATGATCCAACCAAAAAATAAGGAAGCCAGTATTTCGGGCATTACGATAAAAAAGTTGAAAATGCCCATGTAGATGCCAATTTTATCTTCGGGCAAACAACCGCCCAGCATGGCATAAGGCATAGACAAGATACTGGCCCAGGCAATACCTACCCCCGTCATAGACAGGTATAGCATATTTGGTTGATGAATGAAACCAACTGAAATAAGACCAGCCGCACCACAAAATAAGCAAAGCATATGGGTATATTTTCTGCCTATTCGCATGGCTATAAATGGTATGCACATGGCAAAGGCAAATGTTACCAAATTATAGAAAGATAAGGTTAACCCGGCAAATTCAATACCTTTGTTGTAAAGGGCGGAAGTTTCGGAAACAGCGCCAAAAACGTTGCGTGCCACTGCAGGCGAGTAGTAAAACCACATTAAAAACAAGCCCGGCCAGGTAAAAAATTGAACCAATGCCAATTTCCGCATTCTTTTAGGCATATGCTTTATGGCCGTAAATATATCGGCAGCCCCAGCACCAAAGCCTTTTTTAGCTTCTTTAGCCTTTTGTTTTTCATCCAAATCGGCAGGTGGGTATTCTGAACTGGTGATTACTGTATAAACAACCGTAGCAATAAAAGCAATTGCGCCAATATAAAAAGAGTAACGTACAGTTGCTGGAATTTCGCCTTTAACCAGTGTGTTAACCACATTAAACCAATGTGCCATCATCCAAGGCAAGGCGGATGCTACGATAGAGCCAAGCCCAATAAAAACGCTCTGCATGGCAAAGCCTTGCGTACGTTGCTCATCGGGCAATTTATCGGTAATAAATGCACGGAATGGTTCCATACTTACGTTGATGGAAGTATCTAAAATCCATAATGTACCAGCTGCCATCCATAAGGTGGATGATTGGGGCATGATAAATAAACAAATGGTACTAAAAATAGCACCTACCAAAAAATAAGGTCTCCTTCTACCCAGGGTACGGTTCCAAGTATGATCGCTCAAGTATCCTACAATAGGTTGTACAATAAGGCCAGTTAGCGGAGCTGCTAAAAACAGCATGGGAATTTTATCGGCTTTTGCGCCCAAGTATTCATAAATAGCACCCATGTTTGCCATTTGTAGGGCCCAGCCAAACTGGATACCTAAAAAGCCGAAGCTCATATTCCAAATTGACCAAAAACTTAATTTCGGCTTTTGAAAAGTAGTTGTTGAGGTCATAATTTTATTGGTTCGGTTTGTTAATTGGTATATTTTTTAATTGGTTATTATTCTTTTTTTGGGTCGATGAGCTTAACAACAAAAAAATATTATTAGCTATTACCGCCTTGCTTTTTAAAACTCAAGCAACATTCCACTGCTTGCCGGCAAACTTAATTGTAGCCCCGAAGCAATATTATCGGTGCTTAATTTGTTTCCACTCAATAAGTCGGTAAAGATAACCTTGCCCATCAGGTTAAATTTCGACAATAAATCATCAGGCAATTTAATAGTTATGCTACTTTCAGTCCGGCTAAAATTGGTGATTACCAATATAAGTTGATTTTCGATATATCGAAGGAAAATATATAGCTGCTGATTAAAGCCCTGTTGATGCTCGTTGGCTATCATCAATTCATAAAAACTACCATCTTTTAAAGCTGGTTTGCTATTTACGGTATTGAGTAACTTGGCATAAAAATGGCGAAGCGCTTTTTGGCTATCGCTTAATTGCGCACCATCAAATTTGCAATTGTTTACCCATTTTTGATGTTCGGTTACACCCCAATAATCAAAAATAGTGGTGCGGCCATCATCGCCGCTAAAACCTTGCGCACCTTCGGCGGGCTCCCCTACCTCTTGTCCGAAATACACCATTACAGGCCCCGTTGCCAAAGTAGCGGAAACAATCATCCCCGGCACTGCCAGCCAAGGGTTACCCGCAAAATATTTGGATGCAATGCGTTGCTCATCATGGTTTTCCATAAAGCGTAGCATATGCTCGTCAATCCCCTTGGTATCGTGGTTCCAAACGCGGTTTATTTCCCAGGTACTGGCCTCATAGGGGTTACAGGTTAGGCGTTTTATGGCATCATACAAACCTACTTTGTCGTACAAATAATCAAATTTCCCATCAAAAATATATTTGCCGTACAAGTTGGTATTATAGGCTTCGCCAATAAAAACAATAGCGGGATAGCTTTCTTTTAGCTTTGGTATTACCCAGCCCCAAAATTCAATGGGAACCATCTCCACCATATCGCACCTGAATGCATCCACACCCTTATTGGCCCAAAATAATAAGATATCCAGTATTTTTTGCCATAGTGGTGGTATTGGGTCGAAATGCAAACCATGCCCGTTTAGGTAATCAACTCCATAGTTTAATTTGCAGGTCTCGAACCAATCATTAATAGAGGGCCAAGCGCTAAAAACATCGTTTCCGGTTGCTTTGGCAGGATTTTCATCAAACTTTCCATCCTTCAACGGACTTATAAATTCATTGCCACCGGGATTATAGCCATAGGGAACTACCAAGGAATTACCGGGGATATAATAAAAATCGTTCTGTGGCGAAAAGGACTTGCTTTTATCATCATCCTCGCCAATGTTTCTTACACCATCCGGTTTTTTGTCTGACGCGTAGGTGCGGGCAACATGGTTGGGCACCAAATCAATAATTACCTTCAAACCTTGTTGGTGGGTACGGCTTAGCAATGCCTCAAATTCGGCAATGCGGTTGGGTACATCCACCGCCAAATCGGGCGCAACATCGTAATAATCTTTTATAGCATAAGGCGAACCAGCCCTACCCTTTACCACATCCGGATCGTCGGATTCAATGCCGTAGGCCGAATAATCGGTCATGGTAGCATGCTCAATAATTCCGGTGTACCAAACATGGGTAAAGCCCATATTTTTTAGCTCTTTAAGCGCCTTATCGCTAATATCATTAAACTTGCCTACTCCGTTTTCCTGAATAGACCCATAAAACTTATTTTTGGTAATAGCATTCCCAAACAAGCGCGGCAGCAACTGATAGATAATTAGTTTATGACTAGCCGGGCTTTGTTCCATGTTTTGTTTTTTATGCGATTGCTTTAGCTAATATTTTAAGCCTCTACAAATAATTCGGTATTGGCGGCAATAAATTGTTCTTTATAAAATACGGTAAGCGAAATAGGCTCATCCGAAAGGTTTTTTACATATACGCCTGCCTTGGTTACCTTGATGTTTAGCAATTTCCCTCTAAAGCCTACATGGAAAGAAAATGATTTCCATTTTGCTGGTAAAAATGGCTGGAACGAAAGCCTACCGAAGCGTACACGCATCCCACCAAAACCTTCCACTATCGACATCCAAGTGCCAGCCATAGAGGTGATATGGCAACCATCTTCGGTATCGTTGTTATAATCGTCCAAATCGAGCCTTGAGGTACGTAGGTAAAACTCATATGCCCTTGCCCCATCGCCTAACTTGGCGGCTAAAATAGCATGTACACAGGGCGATAATGACGACTCATGAACGGTGCGTGGTTCGTAAAAATCAAAATTGCGGCGGATGGTTTCGTTATCAAACTCGTCTTCAAAAAAGTAAATGCCCTGCAATACGTCGGCTTGCTTTATAAAGCAAGAACGTAAAATCCTATCCCAGCTCCATTTTTGGTTAATCGGTCTATCGGTAGCAGGTAAGTCTTTCACCAAAATTTGTTCCTTATCCAAATACCCATCTTGTTGTAAAAACACCATGTGGGCATCATCATAAGGGAAGTACATGTTTTCGATGATATGATTAAACCTAGCTGTTTCGTGCTTTTCGTCAAAATTGATCTTTTTAATCAGGGCATTGTATTTATCATGGTCTTTGGTACGTACCTTATCAATTACCTCTAGCGTATATTCCATACACCAAGTAGCTATTTTATTGGTGTACCAATTGTTGTTAACGTTATTTTCGTATTCGTTGGGCCCGGTTACGCCTAGCATTACATACTGCTTTTTATCGTTAGACCAGGTAATACGTTGCGACCAGAACCTGGATATGGCTATTAAAACCTCCAAACCATAATCAAAAAGGTAGCTGTCATCGCCAGTATAACGCACATAATTATAGATGGCAAAGGCAATGGCACCATTACGATGTATCTCTTCGAAGGTTATTTCCCATTCGTTATGGCATTCGGTACCATCCATGGTAACCATGGGGTATAGTGCGGCACCATTATTAAAGCCTAATAGTTTGGCGTTTTCTATAGCCTTACCCAATTGTTTATAGCGGTATAACAATAGGTTGCGAGTAACCTTTTGGTCGGCTGTTGATAGGTAAAACGGCACGCAATAGGCTTCGGTATCCCAATAGGTAGAACCTCCGTACTTTTCTCCAGTAAAACCTTTAGGGCCAATATTTAAACGGTCGTCTTCACCAGTATAAGTTTGGTTAAGTTGAAATATATTGAACCTGATGGCTTGTTGCGCGGCAACATCGCCTTCAATAATAATATCGTTATGTTTCCATTTCTCGGCCCAAGCATCGGCTTGGGCGGTTAACAAAGCATCAAAACCTTTGGCACTGGCACGCGTAACCGCTTCCTTTACTTTTTGGGCTAATAGTTCGGCTCCATAATTTTGTGAAGAAACATTAGCAGCATATTTTAAAACTGTAATAGTTTGGTTAACATTAGCTTTTAGGCTTACCCTAGCTCCTATAAATTTTTCCTTTTGAAATGGTTGCAAGGTTTCGGCAATGGGCTTTTCATCAACCAATACGCTCAATTGCATGCCGGTTGCTACCTCAAAACCAGTTTTTTTGGTGCGCATTTGGATGTACCCGCCATTGTCCCAATTGTCCTTTTTTACCTCGTCCCAAAACTTTTCGTCATAGTTGGAGTCTTTGTTCACCACATCGCCATCAATAAATGGAGTAATGGTAATGTCGGCACTAAAATTCAATGGGGTTATTTGGTATTTGATAGCGCCAATTTCGTCATCGGCCATGCTACAAAAACGAACTGAAACTACTTTTAATAGCTTGCCGCTCTGCGTTTTAGCAGTAAAAGTACGCTTTAGGTAGCCTTCCTTCATATCAAGCACCCGTTCAAATTCGCTTACTTCGCATTTGGCAAGGTCCAGTTGTTCGCGGTCAATCACTATATCAATACCAATCCAATTGGCAGCGTTTAATACTTTGGCAAAATATTCGGGGTAGCCATTTTTCCACCAGCCAACGCGGGTTTTATCGGGATAATAAACACCAGCAACATAATTACCTAATAGCGTATCGCCACTATAAGCCTCTTCAAAATTAGCACGTTGGCCTATGCGGCCATTTCCTAAACTAAAAATACTTTCGGAAACTTTGTTATTATGCGGGTCGAATCCTTGTTCAATTATTTTCCATTCATCAACCTTAATATAGTCCTTCATATTTAATCAATAATATATTAATATGCCTTTTGGTTTTTTTATATCCTTTTTAAAGATTATTTAGCTTTTCCAAACTCATTTCATTTAATCCGTTTAATACCAAGTTTGCCTCACCTAGTACCTCGGGCGAGCCGATGCCAACCACTTTCATTCCGCCTTTAATGGCAGCTTCAACGCCTGCTATGGCATCTTCATAAACCACACATTCCGCAGGGTCAACACCTAAGGCATCCGCTCCTTTCAGAAACACTTCGGGGTCGGGCTTTGCCTTGCTTACCTTGTTTCCGTCAATCACCACGTCAAATAAATGCGTCAGTCCTGTTTTATCCAAAATCATCATTGAATTTTTACTGGCCGAACCAAGCGCGGTTTTTATTCCCGCATTGCGGCAGGCTTCTAAAAACTCTTTGGCTCCGGGTAAAATTTCATCAGGCGTCATGTGGTTAATCATATCCACATACCATTGGTTTTTGCGGGTTGCCAGTTCATGCTGTTCGGCGGCAGTTTTGGTTACACCTCCCCATTTTAATATCAATTCGAGCGAGCGGGTGCGACTAACGCCTTTCAGTTTTTCGTTATCGTGTTCTGTAAAGTCGAAACCAAGTTCGTTGGCTAACCTTTTCCATGCTTTATAATGATAAACCGCGGTATCAACAATAACACCGTCGAGGTCAAATATGCAAGCCTTTATGATACTCATTTTAAAGCAATTTTAATTATTTGATAACATGATAGGCAAATTAGTTTACCTATTAGGATGCTTACAAATTGTAATAATTTTATAGCGTAAAAAAAGATATTTTTAATTTAATTGCAAAATAATATCCCGCATTATGCCATTAAAAAAATATTTTTATTTAACAATTTCGAGCACCAGGGTCGATTTATCAGCCAAATTCAATTCCTTCAAATCAACCGCCTCGCCGGTAATAACATTGATGGCTTTTTTGGCTCCATTTAGTTGCTCGGTAAACCTATCGGTTTTTAGTTTTTGGTCGTTTTCCGAACTATTGTAAATCATCATCACTGTTTTAGCGGCATCATACCTAAAGTATACATAAATACCGTTTTCGGGTATATACTGCATAAGTTTACCTGTTTGCAAGGCGGTGGTATTTTTACGATAGTTTGCCAATTTGCGCACATAATTAAAAGCGTCGTTTTCGGCAGGGGTTCGCCCTTGCTCGGTAAATTTATTTACCTTATCGCCAGGCCATCCGCCCGGAAAATCAGACCTTACCAGCCCATCAGGGTTCGAAAAATTCTTCATTAATATTTCATCGCCATAATACATTTGTGGTACCCCTCTTAAGGTTAGCAACATGGCCATGGCCGATTTATATTTACTCACATTTTCGCCCACTACCGAGAAAACACGACTCATATCATGGTTATCTAAAAATATGGTATTTAAGGAAGCATCTTTATACAAAAAGTCCTGCGCTAGCACAGAATAAAGTCGGTTAACACCATCTGTCCAACCATTATTGCCATTCAAAGCCTCGTAAATGGCATCTTTAACCACGCCATCGGTTACTCCGGGCAAATGGGTATCAAAACCTCGGTTTACGGTATTACCCCCTGTAAAGAATGCCTGGTTAGTAGCCGACCATACCAAGGTTTCGCCAAAAATAGATAGGTGAGGGAATTCTGCTTGTACATCCTGCGCCCATTTAGCCATATAGGCAGGATCGTTGTATGGGTAAGTATCTAAACGAAAACCATCAACCCCGGCATATTCTACCCACCAAATATGGTTTTGGGTCAAAAAGTTTTGCACATAAGGGTTATTCTCGTTCATATCGGCCATGCGCCTATCAAACCAACCATCCAACATTTTTTTACGATCGGACGGTGCCGCGTACGGATCCATCACCGCGGCATCCCTAAAGTTTGAAGTGGTGTAAGTGGGCCATTGGTGCACCCAGTCTTTCATTGGCATATCGGCAATGGTATAACCTTCAGTGCCGGCATGGTTATGTACCAAATCCTTCACCACCTTTAAGCCAAGGCTGTGGCATTTGTCTACAAATTGCTTGTAAAGTTCGTTGGTACCAAAACGCTGATCCACCTTATAATGGTCGGTAACCGCATAGCCATGGTAAGAGGCATTGGGTTCATCGTTTTCAATTTCGGGGGTAAACCAAATGGCGGTTACACCTAGGTCTTTCAAATAATCCAAATGATCCATTACCCCTTGAATATCGCCACCATGGCGCTTATACATTTGGCTACGATTTACGCCAACTTCATGCATATTACTAAACGAATCGTTGGTAGTATCGCCATTGGCAAAACGATCAGGCATCAGCAAGTAAATCAAATCTTTACTGGTAACGCCTTGTGCCCTATTGGCCGATTTATCGCGCTCCTTTAGCACGTAATTATATACCAAAGGTGCTTCCCCGGCTTTTATAAATTTTATTGGAAACGTTCCTGCTTTTGCGATTGAAGATATACTTAGATCGATAAATAAATAATTAGGGTTCTCCACCTTGTGTACCGTAACCAGTTTTACACCCAGGTAACTTAACTGCACTTCGCGGGTGCTGATATTATTGCCATGTACAATTAATTGCAAATTAGGATTGTGCATGCCAACCCACCAAAACATTGGTTCAACACGCTCCATTGCCGGCATTTGTGCAAATGTGACAAAGGAAACTAACAGGCAAAAAGCTGTTAAGGCAGTAACTTTTTTCATAAAAATTTTATATTGAGGTATAATTGGGTAACTTAAGATTATAATAAAATATAAGTTTCAAATTTAGCGTAAAAAAATAATTCAGGGTATTAATTTCAAATAATTATGCTCAGGAAGTAATAAAAAATAAATTGGAATAGAAGTTCCACATCAAATTAAAGTATTCCTTTTTTATGAATCTTTGATTTTAAAATGTAAATACATTATTTAGGTTTGCAGCTATGGAACTTCCTTTAAACAATCCTGTTTGGCACGCGCTGGTTTCGGGCAATAAAAACCTCGCCTACGGCAATGAAAAGGTAAAATATTTTGATTCGAAGGTTTCCCCTTTTGTGGGATTGGAGGAAAATTCGGCCGATAACTTTAAAATTCTTGCTAATACTTTAACCACTAACAAACCAGTAGGATTTATTTCGGACATTGAACTGGATACTCCTAAAGGATGGAAATTAATAAGGTATGTTAAATGCCTCCAAATGGTTTATAATGCTGAAAAACGGTTTGATTTAGGAAATAACCAACTTCAACCTTTAGCGGATGTACATATACCGCAAATGCTGGAGCTTACCAAATTGACCAAACCAGGACCCTTTGACGAGCGCACCATAGATTTTGGCAATTACTTTGGCGTTTTTGAGGCTGGGCAATTAGTTGCCATGGGTGGCCAACGTCTCCACCCAAAACCCTACCAAGAAATTAGCGCCATTTGTACCCACCCTGATTACTTGGGAAAAGGTTACGCCAGTCAAATTTTAAAATTTAATATCAACCGTATTTTGAACGAGGAAGGAATTCCATTTTTACACGTGAGGCATGATAACCACCGAGCTATACAAGTTTACGAAAGACTTGGTTTTGTTACTCGGACTTATCTGCATTTCTATTTTATACAAAAAGAGGAAATGGTTTAAAACCCGGTCAAAATGTTTTTGTATTTTTTTAATGATAATTTTTACATAGAGGCTTAAAAACAATTTTTATTATGATATTTGAAATGATAAAAGCCTCAAAAAAACCTATAAGTATATTGTTATGCAAGAGTTAGAACCAGCCGTACTGCAAAAAATAAATTCGTGGCTACAGGGTAGCTATGACCAGGAAGTAAAAAATGAAATTCAAAAGCTGCTTGATGAAAAAGCATATACCGAACTAACCGACTCGTTTTACCGCGACCTTGAATTTGGCACGGGTGGTTTGCGTGGCATTATGGGCAATGGCACCAACCGTATCAACAAATACACCATAGGCGCGGCTACACAAGGCCTAGCCAACTACCTGAAAAAAACATATCCCGGCGAAAAAATCAAGGTAGCTATAGCACATGATAGTCGTAACAATGCCGAACTTTTTTCTCGCATCACTGCCGAGGTTTTTTCGGCAAATGGCATACATGTTTACTTTTTTAAAGCCCTAAGGCCAACTCCAGAACTTTCTTTCGCTGTACGTGTATTGGGTTGTAAAAGCGGGGTAATGCTCACAGCCTCGCATAATCCTAAAGAATACAATGGCTACAAAGCCTATGGTGCCGATGGCGGGCAGTTTGTTAGTCCGGCTGATACCGCGGTAATGGACGAGGTTGCGGCCATAAAAAGTATTGATGAGGTAAAGTTTACCAGGGTTGATGCCAATATTGAAGAGATAGGGGAAGAAATTGACGAGCAATACTTAGAAAAAATCACCGCCTTATCAGTTTCGCCGGAGGCTATAAAAAGACAAAAAGACCTTAAAATTGTTTATTCGCCTATACATGGTACAGGTATTACTTTGGTACCACAGGCATTAAAAAGGTTTGGTTTTGAGAATGTTATTTTGGTGGATGAACAAATTACCCCCAATGGTAATTTCCCAACCGTAATTTATCCAAACCCCGAAGAAAAGGAAGCGCTTACTCTTGCCCTGAAAAAAGCCAAAGAAGTAGATGCCGATTTGGTACTGGCAACCGACCCGGATGCCGACCGTGTAGGTATTGCCGTTAAAAACCTTGATAATGAATTTGTATTGCTAAACGGTAACCAAACAGGTAGCATGCTGATTAATTACCTATTATCCGCATGGCAAGAAAAAGGAAAACTAACTGGCAAAGAATACATTGTAAAAACCATCGTAACCACGAACTTAATTGATGCCATTGCGGCAGCAAAGCATGTAACCTGCTATAATACCTTAACTGGTTTTAAATACATAGGCGAGCTAATGACCAAGTTTGAAGGCAAACAAACCTTTATAGGCGGTGGCGAAGAAAGTTATGGCTATTTGATTGGCGAATTGGTGAGGGATAAAGACGCCGTAGTATCGAGCGCGTTTATTGCCGAGATGACGGCATATTATAAAGACAAAGGCACTAGCTTATTCGAGGCATTGATTAATACTTATGTTCAGTATGGCTTTTATAAGGAAAAATTAATTTCGATTACCAAAAAAGGAAAATCTGGAGCGGAAGAGATTAAGGAGATGATGGAGAAATTTAGGACCAACCCGCCGGTTAACTTGGGTGGCTCAAAAGTTATCACTTTAAAAGATTATGAAAAGCGCGTAGAAACCGATTTGGTAACTGGAAAAACCAGTAATATTGAATTGCCGACATCGGATGTGTTACAATTTATTACCGCGGATGGTAGCATCATATCAGCCAGACCATCCGGCACCGAACCAAAAATTAAATTTTATTGCAGCGTAAATGGTAAACTGGCCAATGCGGCAGCCTATCAGGAAACCGACAGACAACTTGAATTGAAAATTGATACCATAATTAAGGATTTAGGAGTTTAAGTTTTTAGTTTGGTTGAAGGATAATACTGAAAGTCTGGAGGTATCCCCTCCGGACTTTTTTATTTAACCCAAAATATGCATAAGAAAAATGACAATTTGCCTTGTAGGGTCAAAACCTTTGTAGAAAATATTTTAAAGGTTTTTAATGTCCGCCTTTGGCGGTCTACCCCTAAACGCCTTGTAAGCTGCACAAGTGATTGGTTTTAGCTTGTTAACCCTAAAATTGTTTAAGGGTAGCACGGCAAGGCCGCGCAAAGATGCCTTCTTCTTTAGTCCTACAAAGGTTTAATCCCTATGGGATTTTTGAGATTTTCTTAATTGAAGTTATGAAAGGGCTTTAATATAATTTATTAACAACAAATTGAATTAAACTATAAAACCGCTATCATTCATTTTAAAAAATCTACTATCTTATCGTCATTTACAATGAACCCCATAAAGCTATCAATCAATATTTAATTAGGAATTAAAATTACCTTCTAATCAAAATGAAAATGAAATATACCTTACTTTTTTTACTGGCATTCATTACAACCTCTTTAATGGCTCAAACCGTTATAAAACAAGATTCGGTGATTAAAAAAATGGTGGATGAGGTTTCGGCTAAGAATATTGAAGCCATTATCCGCAAACTGGTAAGTTTTAAATCGCGCCATACCTTGGGCGATACCACGAGCAAAACGGAAGGGGTTGGTGCCGCGCGTAATTGGATAAAGACTGAATTGGAAAAGTACGCGGAATTATCGGGTGGGCGCATGAAAGTTCAATTGGATACTTTTACGCAACCAAAAGGCGAAAGGATTGATAAGCCTTTTCTTTTAAAAAATGTAATAGCCACCTTAAAAGGTACCGACCCGAATGATACAAGGGTTTATATAGTTTCGGGGCATTTTGATTCGCGCAGGACTGATGTGATGAACCCCAATGGTTTTGAGCCGGGTGCCAATGATGATGCTTCGGGCACAGCCGTATCGATGGAATTGGCGCGCGTGATGGCTAAAAAATCGTTTCCTGCTACCATTATTTTTACGTGTGTAGTAGGAGAAGAACAGGGACTATATGGCTCCGCGAATGTTGCCAAACGTGCCAAAGTGGAAGGATGGAATGTTGATGCCATGTTGAATAATGATATTGTTGGCAATACCCATGGTATGGAAACCGATTTAAAAGACAACCGCAGTGTTCGGGTATTTAGCGAGGGTGTGCCTTCCATAGCGAATGATGATAAAAAGATGGTAGCTAATTTAATTGCCATTGGTGGTGAAAATGATAGTCCGTCGCGAGAGTTGGCTCGATATGTGAAAGAAATTGGCGAACGCTATGTTGACCAACTGGATGTTAAATTGATATACCGACGCGACAGATACTTACGTGGTGGCGACCATACCTCCTTTTTGAAACAAGGGTTTACAGCGGTGCGAGTTACAGAAATGAATGAGGATTTTACCCGTCAGCATCAAGATGTGCGAACCGAAAAAGGGGTTGACTATGGCGATTTGCCCGATTTTGTAGATTTTAATTACACGCAAAAAGTAGCACGCATGAACCTGTCTGTTTTAGCAAACCTTGCAATTGCGCCAGCGCCTCCCGAAAATGTTGGTATTGTAACCGGAGAACTCACCAATAAAACCACCTTAAAATGGGATGCGCCTAAAACAGGCAAAAAGCCAGCTGGCTACTACGTTTTAATGCGCGAAACAATTAGCCCCTATTGGGAAAAGAAATTTTATGTAACTGAAAACAACACAACTTTAGCCTATTCCAAAGATAATTATTTATTCGCGGTACAATCGGTAGATGCTGATGGACATGAGAGTTTGCCGATATTTCCAAAGCCGATTAGGTAAGGACAAACTGTTTGTTATTTATAGATAAATAATAGTTGTTATTATTGGGATAACTAAATATCTTTCAGGCTTAAATAGCTTACTCCTGTATTTAATTATCGAAATTTATAGCCAACTATCAAAGTATCTGATTAAACTCCAATCGTTCGCCATCAGGACCTTGGATATTGAAATATTTACAGCCGTTTTTCCAAAATGGCAGAAAAACGGGCGCGGGTTCTAAAACAGTAAATCCTCTTTCATTCAGTTGTTTAAATGCCTCCTCAATATCATCCACATCAAAAGCTACATGGTCAATATGGCCATTTCCTCTTGCTTTAATTTCGGCTAATTCGGCCTCAGGCATTTGGTAAATTTCCATCATCATATCACCACTTTGCATCATGGCCACTTTACCTTTACCACCATTATAATCGAAACCCGATTCCATCACACTTTCAAAGCCCAATTTTTGGTAAAATAATTTGGAGGCCTCCAAATTAGTAACAGGGATACCTATGTGTTGAATATGGTTTATTTTGAAAGTCATCTTAATAAATAGGATACAAATTATTTACGTGTATGTTTAGCTACGAGGCTCCAATAAATGAAATCCGTAGGGTTCCAGAATTAAATATTCATTATCCAGCCCTACTGGGTATTCATCCTCTGTATAATGGTCGTATAAAATGGCAGGGATCTTACCCAAACCTTTAAAAGCAAACCAAGTTAAATAAGCTGGCTGATGGCTAAAATTAAAAATACCATATAAAACCTCACCCTTCAATTCGCGCACATAGCCCGCTACATGGATATTATAGGCTGGCAACCAAGTAATATTTTTATAATCGGCCACCATTTTTAATTTTTTGCGCAAAGCTATTAACTTTTGCGTAGCCGTAAATATCTTATGCTCAACAGTTCCGGGTATATCAATTTTTTTATTTTTTTCCCAATCTATTATTGGCCGGTGCATCCATCGGTTATCATAACTTTTTCCGGGGTCGCTTAGGTACGAGTAATCATTACAGTAGCCCAGCTCATCGCCATAAAACAACATGGGCACGCCACCTAAAAAGAAGCTATGCGCTTGCATCAACAATATTCTGCGGATGGCTAAATCAATACCTAATATATCCTTATCGGCCAAAGCCTTTTCCAATCCGCATAATGATGCCAATGAACCACTGATACGGGCATCACCAGTTTTTGGATTAGAGGAAAACAAAGCGCCTTTAGCCGGACTACCCGGAGTATTGCCTATATAGTATTCTTTTAAGTATTTACGATGTTCATAAGCGTTAAACCCGGCCGCCCTGATGGTATCAT
This sequence comes from uncultured Mucilaginibacter sp., assembly GCA_903891475.1. Classification (GTDB taxonomy): domain Bacteria; phylum Bacteroidota; class Bacteroidia; order Sphingobacteriales; family Sphingobacteriaceae; genus Mucilaginibacter. Next base: position 44,162 of record CAITEP010000020.1, on the reverse strand, counting down.
CATCATAACCTAAACCAATATCGTCATGACAACGGGTATAGGTAATCCATGTGGCACCTAAAGGTTTTTGTAGCAGTTCATGCTGCGCGTTCAACATTACCCTTGTATCTCCAGTGGCTAGCATATCCCATTGCAAGGCCATTTGGGTAGCATTGTAAGCAAAATCGCATTCATGCGCCTTGTACTCGCCAGTGCCAAAATATTTCATGATTTCGGTTGGACCAACAATGGCCTCACCCAAAATAGCCATACCCGGACTAGCCACCTGTACGCATTGCTTAATTAAACGCAAAAGTGTATGCGCTTTTGGTAAGTTTTGGCAGCTAGTGCCCATTTGTTTCCAAATAAAAGCGGGGGCGTCAATACGTAATACATCCACACCAATATTAGCATAAAAGAAAACATTATCGAGCATTTCGATAAACACAGCCGGGTTGGTATAATTTAAATCCCATTGGTAATGGTGAAAAACTGTCATCACCCATTTACCGCATTCTGGTATATAGGTAAAGTTACCGGGCGAACTTTCAGGGAAAATCTCGGGCATGTGCCTATCAAACTCATCGGGAATGGAGCTATCACTGTAAATATAAAAATAGTCCTGATACTTGGCATCACCTTGTTTGGCTTTTAAGGCCCATTCGTGCTGGCGTGAGGTATGGTTTAAAACAATATCCTGCATCAAATAAATACCCTCGGCATTCATTTTTTGCTGTAGCGAAATTAAATCATCTAAAGTACCAAAGCGGGCATCTACTTTTCTAAAATCAGAAACCGCATAGCCACCATCGCTTTCTCCGGCAGGGCTTTCAAATACAGGTAGCAGATGCAGCAAATTAACGCCAAGCCTGTTAAAATGATCAAGCTTTTGCTCCATGTTTTTAAGGCTGCCGCAAAATCGATCCACATAAAGGCTCATGCCGGTAATTTGGTTACTCAAAAACCAATCGGCAGGTTTATCTTTATCCTTTTGTTTTAGTGTAGCCGAACGATTGATATAGGCCTTTATTATGCCATCAATTAGCTGTGAAAAAGCTTCTTTGGCTTTCGGATGGTGTTCATAAATTTCATGGTACAGGTTATGAATGGGTGCAGCATTTGCAATTATCCGAACATAAAATTCGTTATCGGCACCAGAAATAGCTATTTTATTTTTTTTAAGTAAAGCGTTAACTTGTTGATGTAATGATGAGCTATACACGTTTTATTTTATACTATTTTTTATAATTTCTTGTTTAAAATTAATTGAGCAAATTGGCACTTTCTGGTAATTGAGAAAATAATTCAAGATTTAGCTAAAATTAATTTATCTAATCTCCACCGTATTAATGCCCACTACTAACTGGAACCATACTGTCATCAGGAACAATTACATCGCGTTTAATGCGCATGGTGGCAGCTGCTGCAATTAATAACAGTACCCCCGCAAATGTAATAGCGTTTAGCGGATTTGCCCCTAAAAAATGTTTATATACATATCCAAAACTTATGGTTTGAAAAATCATCGGTATAACAATCATCATGTTAATAATTCCCATATAAACCCCATATCGTTCTTTAGGTATACTGCCTACCACCATGATGTATGGTACACCCATCATGCTGGCCCAGGCAATACCAAAGCCTACCATTGGCGCGTATAAAAGTGTTTGATCGGTAATGTGTACAAAAACCAATAAGGCTATACCTGCCATGGCAAGGCAAGCAATGTGTACATATTTAGCGCTAAACTTACGAGCAAGCCATACCAATAAAAAGGCTGAACTAAAGGTCACTATATTATAAAAGCCATTTATTTTGCCTGCTAATACCACCGCTTGTTCGTATAACTCTTTATTACCATCGGGAGTGGTGTGAAATATGGTTTGGGCTATGCTAAGTGATACAAATTGCCAGTAGCAAAACATGGCATACCATTGAAACAGGTAAACCAAAGCAAGTTTCCACATTACAGAAGGCATATCGCCAATGGCAGAAAATATTTCTTTAAGGGGCTCCCAAAAACCTCTTTTTCTTGCTTTAAGTTCAGCCAATTCTTCTTCTGTAGGTGGAATTTCGGGTGTAGTGGTTACCGACCATATAACGGAAACTATTGAACATACTGCACCAACAAAAAAGGATCCAAATACCCAATAAGGAATGCCTGATTCTCCGGTTGAAGTCTTGGTTTCGCCGTGTATGATATTTTTAAAAAAACCCAAAGATAAATTTGCAAGGGTTATACCTAGACCTGTAAAAAAGCTCTGTGTTAAAAAACCTAAGGCTCGTTGTTTTTCGGGTAATTTATCGGCTATAAAAGCTCTGTAAGGCTCCATAGCGGTATTGTTTGCAGCATCCAAAATCCATAATAAGCCAGCTGCCATCCATAAGGCACGACTAAAAGGAAATGAGAATAGACAAAAACTACAAAAAATAGCTCCCATTAAAAAATAAGGCTTACGACGACCATAACGGGGATGCCAAGTTTTATCGCTTAATGCCCCTATAATAGGTTGAATAAGCAAACCAGTCATAGGCCCCGCAAGGTTTAACAAGGGTAATTGTTCGGGTTTGGCATGCAAAAAGGTGTATAGTGGGTTAATGGCTGTTTGTTGCAAGCCAAAACTATACTGAATGCCAAAAAAACCGACATTCATATTTATTATTTGCCAAAAGGTTAACTTAGGTTTTACAAAAGCCATAAACAGTTACCGGATTAAACGATTTAAAAATTGGTTTCAAAAAAATGAACAACAATAATACTATTACAATTTGACAATTAGGAACAAAAATTTAAACCTAAAAAATAATTTCAGTAATTATTTGACACTTAAAATTATTTATTACTGATAATCAATACATTAACTATCTATTTAGTGAATAAAAATTGGATCTAGCTTGTGTTTTTTTAAAGCGTATTTGGAAAGAATTTGCTATAACCTTATTTGAGCCGAAATTTTTACCCCAAACTTTTGAGGTAGGTTATTGTATGAGTCGCGGTTTTGAAGGTAAGTGAGTCTGCGGATGAAATCGACCCTAAGGAATTTGAATATGTTTTCCACACCTGCACCGGTTTCCATGTAAGGTGTACTGCCAAAGCTATGCAACTTAATTTGGTTGTAAACCGAAATATCTTGCTGATTGGCCTTTGAAATACCTCCGAATAAGATGTTTGCCGTACCTACCAGTCGCCAGTTAAAGTTTTTTATTAATGGCACCTCATTCAATAATAAGCCTTCAAAATGCTGGGTATAGTTTAAGCTGGCATATTTATCGCTCGCGAATTCAAAAAAGCGCATTTGGTTAAAAGCGTTGGCATTATACAGAAATGTTTGGTTGCCCAAATGGTTCTCCAACAGTGGATAAGGCACAGTTGAAGGTATATAACCTGCCGAAAATGAATATTTACCTCTACCCAGCCTCCCCATTTTTAGCGTTTGGGCTATGTTTATGCTGAATTTATTGTAGGAGTTACTGCCCGACAAAAAGTCCTTCAAACCTAAGGTATAGCGAAATGTAATGACCGGTTGCTCAACATTCGTCTTTACTTTTATTTGCCTGTTGGATGTTTCGGACATTAAAGGCATTACCCCGGGCGACCATTTTGATTCGAACTGAAACTCCGAAACAAATAGGTAATGCCCTATCCTAGTGCCGTTTGGCTCCCTGAAATTGAATGGAAACAAGGGGTCGAGTGTCCAATTGGCGAAGGTTACCTTTTCGGTAAAGCCTTTAAACAGGTCGCGTTTTATGTAAAGTTCAAGGTCATCCTGAAAAAATACTTTGCGACGGCTAATTTTGCCAAAGCCGGTAAAAGCCCCGAACAAATTATCGCGCTGATAGATATAATTCTCGCTTAGCAAGGCCACTTGATTCAAATCGTGCTTAAAGCTGATGCCGGCCTCTGTCCAGTTTTTCCTTGTAAGGATATAACTTGCATTAGCGCCATATTTAACGGCATTATCGCGGGTGCCGTAAGCTAAAAAGCCGCCTAAAATCAGGTTTTTATCAAAACTATTGTTGGTTTTAAAGCCAAGCCTAAAGCGATTCCCCTCTACGTTATTAAAGCTGTACGATTCAATGAAAGGCCCGAAACCTACTTTGCCAACCCGATAATAGCCATTGATTAACAAATCGGCTACAGTAATATAATTTTTTACAGCGGGTAGTTCTTTTACTTCGCCAATGAGGTTGTACACCCCCTTCTCGGCTTTACTGAGTGTGTCGGGGCGGTTGCTGTCCCAGTATTTAGCATCAGTTTTGTCTACGTTTGCAGCTATGGTAAGGGGTTCTTTAAAGAAATCATCGGGGTAGGCTTTGTTGACTTCAATATTGGTATTTACAGTATAAAACTTTGCTAATAAGCCACTTGTGTTTTCGCTTATACGTTTTACCTCCACCAAAATACGGGTTTTAGCTGGTAACCAGGCTCGGTTAGGCGCCCCGTCCATCAACTGTTGGATGGTAATGAGGTTAATGAAATTCAGGTTGGCGGTAGGCTCAATGGTTGCTTTTACTTGGTAAAGCGCATAATTGTCCTTAGCTATCCACATGATGCCTGTAAATGCCAAATCCTTGGCATTTTTTGGTTTGAAGGAAATTTGATAGCAGGCTTTTCCTCCAACTACGGCGTTTCGGTTTTCCAGTTCATATTCGTACCAGTTGTAACAATTATCGCTGATGGGTGAGGCGAAATCTTTACCGGCAGCGCTCAAAAAGTTTTTATAAAAATTGTACTGCTGAAACGTACTTCCGGTAAGCTGAGCCATGAGCGTGCCATCCTCAAAACCAACGCCACGGGTGCGTGTATGTAGTATGTTTTCGTGCTTGGTAGCCGGGTTTGCTTTATAATAAAAGTCGGAAATACTCTCTGATTCAAAAAGTGGCAGTATGGTGTTGTGGCTAATGCCCGATAGTCCCAAACTATCGGCCTTATCCACCAATTTTTTAAAGCCTCGTTTACTTAATATTTTGGCGCTCAAATCATTAGCATCAAATTCAATGCGGTTATAGCTGTGGTATTGATAGGTGTTAAGCTGTCGCGGATCGTTTTCTGGTTTGCGCTTAACTGCCTGATTTATAATGGGCCAAGCCGGATTGATATAACCTTTTGGAGTTATCCTTACCTCATCGAGCGTATTAGTTGCAGGCTTTAGGGTAAGGTTGATGACCTGCCAGGTGAGGGCGCCTATAAAGACCGTTTTAGGCTCATATCCTACACAATTATAGGTAATTGAATCTTTTTTGGAGACAAATTCCAAATTATATAAGCCATCAAAATCGGTATGGGTACCTATGCTGGTACCTTTTATGGCTATGGTGGCATAAGGAATTGCCTCGCCGGTTGTCAAATCGGTTACTTTACCTTTAATTAACCGGGCTTGGGTTTGCGCTACAGCTGTTACTGCGCAAAATACTAACCAAACTGCAAAAAGCTTGCTAAAGAACGGAAGGTTTGGGTATTTGGGCAACATAATTATTACAAAATAACGCTAAATTTTGTAATAATTATAATCGGAAAGATTTTTAACGAAAAGTTAGGTTGTACACACTGACAAAATGATGTAACACTACTACTTTTAAGTGTATTACAACCGAAAAATTAATCATCCGAAACTATAATTTAGGCCATCATAATTATAATCGAAACCGTAGAAATTATAATTAAAACCTTTCAAATTATAATTGAAACCCTTCAAATCATGGTGAAACTATAATTTTGGTTCGAAAAATGGCTATATTTCCTTAGTTTTCGAGCATTTTTTCGCCAAATTTTTTTCACAAATCCAAAAGTAGAAATTAAGGTTTGGTTTGTGGGGTTGTAGGCCTTATTTAGTTGCCTTTTCTTTTATTGATTGGGTTGATTAAGTGTGATTTAGTTGATTTGGTTTTTTTGGGGGGGGGTGGTTTTGGGATAAGGTTGAATGTATAGAAAATTAAATTTTTGGAGGCTTGTTGGTTGTTTAGCTACATTTTTTGGTGTGAGATTGAAAATGGTGTTTATTTAATGTTTATTACTAAACATTAACCCACAAGGCAGAGCCTTGCGGTAGCATTGGGGGGCACTTCTCTAGACATAGTCGTCTGAAATTTAAAAACTTAAGACGTTAGGGGTATTAAATATTTTATTTAATACAAATTAAAGTTTAATGTATCTGTCTGAATTGCTGTAAAAATACCTAAACCGTTTACCACATTAGTCGGCATATTTAATAATTTTTCTGTATTTGAGTTTGATGCATCACTATTTACCAAATCAATATATTCTTGATTTACACTCATGAGTATTACCTTATATTGGCCGTAATAAGAAAAATCAGAGGTGGTTATGTAATAATTTGATTTTCGTTTAGTATCAACTTGGTAAATCCTTTCTCTAAATCCACTCATCTTTGTACTAATTGGGGTATAAGTTCCATTTATGTTAATAAACACTAGCACATGATTTAATGAATCGGGATTACTCCAAGTAAATTTATTTAACGTATCTATTTTATCAGTAGTTGCGCCAGGATAATTGACAGTTACATATTTAGATGAAAAGTTTTGATTTTTTGGAGGAATAACTGTTTTAGCTGTAACACTTACTAAATTGTAATTAAACTTAAGTGTGTATGTTTTTCCAACAACTAAAAATGAGGTATCTGAAAAGGTATAAGTTCCTTTTTTTGTTTCGGTAAGTTCTATTGTTTTATCACCATCAGAAACATATAATTCCTGCCCTATTATAGGTGAACCGTATTGTGTAGTATCGGATAGCGATTTTTGGTAATATAGTTTAACGCTTAATTGCTTACCAGAAATCAAATATGCTTCTACTACTGGTAATTTATTAATAGAGGTTTGACTTTCCTTGTTACATGCAATTAATAACGTGCCTATCACGCCGAACAAAAAAATTGTAATTGATTTTTTTTTTATTTCCATCTTAAACTAAAAGTAAGGTTGGGTGTAAATCCTAAATAAGTAACATCAGTAGTAATTGCTTGGTTATTATGAATTTGATATTCTTTATACCAAATATTTGTGTGGTTATAAACATTAAATAAGGATATGCCTATGGTTCCTACCTTATTACCACTTATTTTCAATAAATCGTACGAAGCTGATAGGTCAAGACGATTGTAATCAGGTAAACGTTGGGCATTTTTACTACTTACATTAAAATAGGTTGAAACATTGCCATCACCTGAATTAATGGTATAAGTTGTAAGTGGTGCAGTATATGGATGCCCAGTGCTAAAAATAAAAACAGCCGAAAAATTCCATCTATTTAAATGGTATAAATTAATCGACTTAAATTCATGCCTTACATCCTGATCTGCCGGATAATAGTTATTACCATAAATTTGAAACTTGTTTTGAACATTTGCCAATGTGTATCCTATCCAGCCAGTATATCGTCCCAATTTTTTTTGCACAAGTATTTCAAAGCCTTCTGCTTCTCCAACACCTGTATAAAAATTTTGTTCAACAGTTGGCGACTCTCCTGGTGAGGGCCGAGATTGGGTTATTGAGAATTGAGTTAATCCATCCAGTGTTTTATAATATCCTTCAAAATCCACTAAAAACTGATCAGTTTCATAGCTAATTCCACCCATATAATGCCTTGATTGGCCTACCGGAATATTGTTATTGTTAGATAAAACCCAAAAATTTCTGTTACCATTTAAAATATCTTGACGAGTAACTTCATTTATAAACTGGTAAAATTGTCCGGTTGCCAGTTTGAATGTTATTCGATCGCTAAATTGGTAGCTAGCAGAAAAGCGTGGTTCGAAATATAACTTACCTAATGGTTGATAAAAAGTAGTGCGTATACCCGGTTGTAAATGAAGTTTACTGTTAGGGCTATATTCTAAATCTGCATAGGTGCCCCCTAAAAGTGCATTTGTATGCTGAGTTATAAGTTTTGTAGTATCGTTTTGTATATAATCATAATTTATTTTTTGGAAATTACTAAATCCACCAAAATTCAGCTTTACATCGTTACTTGTTTGCCATTCCCAATCAGATTTTATACCAAAATCCTTTAAATTATTATCCTCAATACTATTATTATTTACAGTTACTGATTTATTATTTACATCAGTAGTTAAGCCGGATGAACCACGATTTCGATTATTAAAATAGGATGAATAGGTAATGTAAGTATTTGAATGAACTTTTTGATTCCATTGCCTAAACCACTTGACACTACTGCCTAAATTGCCGTATTCTGTAATATCTGTTATATTGATACTCCCGGACGAACTTATAAACGAAGGTAAATCTAATGTCCTGCTATTATCTGTTTTATCTGCACCAATGTATAAACTCCAGGTAAAAATATTGTTTTTATCAAGGTGATAATTATATCGTAAATCGGCATCATAAAAATGCGATGCAGGTGTTGTTTGTTCTCCAAACCCACCACCGGGAGGCGGGCCACCCTGACCACCTCCCGGTGGTGGTCCTCCTTGGCCTCCTCCTTGAGGCGTTGAAGTATTGAATTGGCTAAAAATTTTGTCGTAAAGAGGGCCTTGGTACGAACGTCTAAAGGTAAATAACACCGATGATTTTTTGTTTATAGGTGTCTCGGCAAATAAATTTACGCTTAAAAGGCTTAAATCAACCCCAAAACCAGCCGAATTACGATTACCATCCTTTCCATTTATTTCAGTTACGCTTGAAAGCCTACCGCCATATTTTGATGAAAAACCACCCATATACAGTTGCACATCTTTAATAGCATTGCTATTAAAAGCACTGAAAAATCCATATAAATGGTCAACCTGATAAACTGTAAATCCATCAAAAACTACCAGGTTTTGATCAGGAGTACCGCCCCGAACATAAGCACCCGAAGAAGATTCATTGGTTGCACCAACCCCTGGCATCAATTGAAATGCCCTTAAAATATCTTTTTCGCCTAAACTAGGCAGCTTATCAAGATTTGCAGGAGTAAGTTGCAATACCCCTACTTTTTTAACATCTGTATTCATAACCCCTCTTTTTTGACCGATAATGGATACTTCGTTCAGCGTATTAAAAGCAGGAAGCAATTCAACAACAATAGGATTACTTAACTTTTCGGTGGTAAGTTTAAATTGATCAGACTGATAACCAGAATATGAAATTTCAACAGTACAAGTATCGGCCGGAACTTTAAAAACAGTAAAGTCTCCATCAGTGTTGGTAGTAGCAATGATATCAGTATTCCGAATTTTTATGGTAGCTGAAGGAAGTGGCATTCCTGAACTTTGGTCAATTATTTTTCCATTAATTGTAACCAATAAATTTATTGGTTTATTAACCGGCAATTGGTTTAATTTCTGGGTAAGAGGCTTTTCTGTGCCTTTTGTGAGAGCTGGCTGTACTACGTTATTTAATTGTTTTGCGTTTGCCATTGGTTCAGCACGGTGTTGGCTTGAAAATGTTGATGGTAAGGAATCTGGTTTTTGAACAGTTATAGGCTTTAAGGTTTTTTCTAAACTGCTCAATCGCGCCATATCATCAACCTTTTGCAAAATATATATTGTTCCTTTATAGTCAATCCAATAATGCAGGTTGAACTTGCTACATACCAAATCAAATACTTTATTTAATGGTTCATTGAAGAAATGGTCAACAACATCAAATTGGTGCAATGAATCCCGTTCAAATACGATTTTAAGTTTATAATTTACTGATAATGTATCTAATAAATCATCCAAAGGCCTCGCAACAAATTTATCAAGATTATATTTTTTTAGCTTATACTGGGTAGTTTGTGCATTGACCAGTGAAGTAAGACAAATAAGTAAAAATAATGTTAGCAGTTTCCTCATTCGATTTTATTTAAATCAAAGTCGAAATTGCGATATCTTGAAAGCCAAATGAAATAAATGAGACTAAATAGGTAAAGGAATAGACAAAATGCTTAATTGTATTGCATTTAAACTATTGCCTTACCAATCATTTTATTTATTTCATTTCTGTAATTATCGCTTAAAGGGAGTTCTGCGTTGATGGTTTTAATTTTGCCTCTTCTAATTTGAGTTACAAATTCCACATTAATAATATATGATTTATGTACTCTAAAAAATATTTCGGTTGGTAGTTGTGCCTCTATTGCCTTTATTGTACTTCGAGATATTATTGGTTTGGACTGATCAACCAAATTAATTTTAACATAATCTTTCAATCCTTCAATATACTCTATATCAATGAATTTAATTTTAATAAGGTCATAATTTGCATATAAAAAAAAGTGCTCATTTTTTACTTTTTGTTGTACCGGAATCACTTTGTTAAGCTCAAATAATTTTTGAGCCTTATGGCATGCTACCAAAAAACGATCAAGTGGCACTGGTTTTACCAAATAGTCTACAACACCCAATTCAAAGCCTTCAACCGCAAATTTTTCAAAAGCGGTTATAAATATTATCATGGGTTTGTTTTTTAAACTTTTAACCAATTGAATGCCATTTAACCCTGGCATACCAATATCACAAAATATAAGATCAATCCTTTCAGACTGTATACAGGCTAACCCTTCTGAAACAGTATGGCACTTACCTACAATTTGAATATAATTGGCATATTTTAGGTTATCTTCTATTAAATCAACAGCTAAAGGCTCGTCATCAATAATTAAACATCGTATCATTTTAACTGTATTTGAAGATTAATGTTATACATTTCATTAGTTTGGTTAATATTTAAAACATGCTCCTTAGGATATAAAAGGTCAAGTCGCCTTTTTACATTCTTTAATCCTATACCTCCACTTTCGTGGTAATTGTTTGCCTCTGGATTGTATGTGTTTTGAACGGAAAATGTAAGCCTCTTACTATCAGCATTTAGCCTAATTATTATAATTGGGTTTGCGGCATCAATTGCGCAGTATTTAAAAGCGTTTTCAACAAATGGTATTAATAACATTGGTTCAATGGTCTTTTGCCCATCTAAAATTTCGGAAGAAAAATTTATTATTACTACCTTAGGCATTCTAATTCTTTGTAAATCAATATAAGAAGTTAAATAAGCGGCCTTCTCTTCTAGCTTAACTTTTTCAGCATCCGAAATGTAGAGCATGTAGCGCATTAATTTTGATAATTGTATCAAAGTAGGTTCAACTAATTTAGAATTTGACCGTGAAAGTGATACAATACTATTTATGATATTAAATATAAAATGCGGACTAATTTGCGAACGAAGAAATGCCAGTTCTGTTTCGAGATTTGAATTTGCAATATCCTTTTTATTATAAAATTCTTTATATCTATCGGCTAAAAAATGATATGCCAAGGAGGCTATAACAATTGTAGCTAATGGCAGAATATGAAAATCTCTATTAAATGGAGGATTCGAATTAAATTCAGAAGGTGGTAGTAAATTGGGCTCAATTTTTTGAGGCAATATGGTAGTTAAAATAAAATCAAAGCCAATTAAAACCACTATAAGTATTCCAATATATAACCAAAAATTTCTTTTTTTATTTAAAATTTCGGGTATTAAAAAATACGTATTCAGATAAAACAAGGATGCCAGTGTAGTAATTATCAAAACAAAGCGAACCGGAGAAAAAAATAAGTGATTGGGTGTATTTGGTGGCGACGCTGAAATTATTGGGAAAAAAGCTATAAATAACCAAAATAATAAATGTAAACAAAACTGAATTATTAAATGTGGTTTTAAATTTTTAATCATTTAAATACGTTAAAAGCCCTAATACTGTCTATAAGACCGCCATTTAACGCTTCAAAAAGTATAAAACTTATAATTGATTATAGTAAAGCAACCCTTTTTAACAATATTTAACTTCTTTTTGATTCTATCCTTCTACTTGGTTCATCTCCTACATCAGAAATAAAAAATACCTATTCAATATTAGGTAATATAATAGCGCTTCATTTAATTGTAAACTCATTCATACGATAAATGTGGTAGGTAATATTCGGGATTGGGTAAATTAAAAAGCCCCCACCCATTTTATTGAGCGGAGGCTTAATACGTTTTTGAAATATTAAAAACTACCTATACAATTGGGCGTTAACGGCTGCTCGCATCACATCCAAGTCTTTTAGGCGTTGGCGTTGTTTGGTTAGGTCGCGGGTTAGGCTTCTAATTTTTTCGTTTTGCTTGCCTACGTTTTTGTTGGCACTTTGGGCGTCTTTCGCTTTATCATAGGCTTCATTGGCATCGTTTTTAGCGTCTTTTACATCGCCTATGTTGCCACTGGTGGCCTTGCTGGCACTGGCGTCGCTGGTTTGCACGGCAGTTTGGGCGGTATTGCCCGCGTTTACCGCTTTTGTTTGGTACTCGGGCAGGTTACCTTGTACTTCGGCCAGTTTGGCGGTAATTTCGGCTATTTTGTTTTGTACCTTTACGTATTCGGCATTTAGTTTGCCGGTATCGGCAGGGGTACGGTATTTTTGGGCAAAGGCCGGGGTAATTAAAGCCAGCAGTACGATGGTACACAATGCCTGATAAATTGATTTCATTTTTTTGGATTAAACAACGCTGATTTTTGCTGTATGCAAACCGTTGATACTATATAAACCTTTTAATGCTTATTAAGTTTTATGAAATAGTTTTTGTTGCAATTGAATGATGGAGGGAGCCTCACCCCCGCCCTCTACTCGTTAGCAGCTAGTAACTAGTATCAAGTCTCTAGTATTCAATAACGATTTAAAGTCTCTGGTAAAAATTATTAGGTAGATAGATTTAATACCCTTTATACTGATAGCTTTAGTGATGGTGCGAGTGATAGCTGATTTTTTGAAATTTATCTAGCTACTTGATACTAGTTACTAGCTACTAAATAATAGTTACAAGCCAATAAATACTAGCTACTTGATACTAGTTACTAGCTACTAAAAACTAGCTACTAAATAATAGGGGAAGCCTGATTTGGGTGGTGGGTTGGTGAGTTTTTAATACTTTTATTTGTATGTGATTGATTTATAATTTTTTATTAATCCGCATATAAAAAACCAAAGCCTCCAATTTGTTATTTGGAAGCTTTGGCAAACAATTTAGATTACTATTAATTAAAAAACAAAACAATGAAAGCGTTTAGAAGCCTATAGATGCTTCGGCCATGAAGCCGCTGAATTTAGCACCATTTAGGATGTTATTTGATGGATAGTTTTGATATTCCTGACTTACATATTCCAATTTCATCATGATGTTTCTGGTTAAAAACCAACCGAATGAACCTACATTTCTGTTTACGGTAACATCGGCAACGCCTGCCAAACGGGTTGATAAAGTGTTATACCTATAGGCTAACCAAAAATTTTCTTTACCTTGTGGAAACCTGTAAATTATATCGGCCGCATATTGGGTGGCCCAACGGTTGGTGGTTTCGGTAATGGCCCTACCAGTAGCATTTTCGGCGGTTCCAAAAAACTCAAGTCCTTTGTATTTTAAAAGTACGTTACCCATAAAGGCATGGTTTTCTTCGCTAAAGCCTGGGTTTACCCTGCCTGAGGTAAAGTTATAATCTACCGCGTCGCTCAAGGTAGTAGCGTTTGCTACCGCTTGGTTTTCGAGCAAGTTGTAATAGTGTGAGCCTGTACGGTCGCCACCAAACAAGGTGCTGCTGTTTGAGCTGTTTACGGTATAAACTGAACCTGTTACTCTCAACCTAAAGTCTTTGTTTAGTTGCTTATCGAAACCAACTTTACCAAGTATGGCAGGATCGTATTTATTTACCGCTCCTGTTTTGGCATCTATTTTTGTTAAGCCAACTACGGTTTCGTTTAGCAAGCCATCGGTTAAGCCACCCATTACAAACAAACCTGATTTATGGAAGTAATATACTTGAGCACCCAATTCGGTTGAGAATTCATCCATAATGTAGTTTTCAACAAATGGGTTGTATATGGTTGAACCACCGTCGGTTCTTCTGTAGTGTTGGTCGCCATAGTCTACATCATTCTGACCAATCCTGATAGAAACACTCTTCATGATATTATCAATAACCTGACTGTGCAAAAATGGCAGTTTATCAAATTGAATATAGCCTCCTTTTACCCAGCTATCTTCGTGGTGCCTGGAAGCCAAGTAGTTGGTTAGGTTCATCCTGATACCATCGGCCAATTGAATATCGAAATTTAAGTTAGCCATTGGCAATTGAAAGGCGTGTGATAGCGGAATTAAGCTATTAACATCGCCAACATACCCGGTTTTAGTAAGCGGTACATCCGTATTTGATTGTCCTAATCCCTGAAATGTCAATTCGAAATTACCACCAACTTTAACTTTTAAACCTGTAAACTTAACAGTATCAGCCTTTGAGGTTTCGAATACATTGATGCCACGTTGGTCATTCGGTCTAATAAATTGCAAATCTTGTGCTTTTGAGCAGAAGGGTATGAAGCTAAGCCCCAAAATTATAAGGACGCCGAGCTGTGTAAAAAATTTAGTTTTCATATTCTTAGTATTAAAGGTTATTTATTTTTTGTAAGTTAAATTATATTGAATAGTAAGGTCGTTTGTTACTTTCATGGCACCTAGCAAATAACTGGGTGGGTCTATTTTAAAATCAGTGAGTTTTATTTTTTTGCTTCCTGTACAAGTAATGGTGTTATCGGCGTTTACGGTAGCTACCACCTCCAAAACAACGCTTTGGGTAACACCTGCTATGGTTAAGTTTCCGGTAGCTTTAATGTTTACCTTGGCCTTTTGAACCGGGGTAATTACTGCCGATTCGAGCTTGAAGGTGATTTTTGGAAACTGATCGGCTTTGATGGCTTTATAGGTTCGGGTATCCATCATATCGTGCTCACTTTTTAAGCTTTTGGCGGTTACAGCTAAATTGAAGTTTTCCAAGGCTTGAATTTGATTTTCATCACCTATTTTAAATTCACCTGTACTCTCAATGGCACTGGTAACTTCAGTCCAATCGTGCACGTTTGATAATCCTAGTACTTTAATGCTTACCTCCTTGCCGGGTACTAGTTTATAGGCTTGAGCCCTTAATTTACGGGCGTTCATGGTCAGGAAAACCGCCATGATGGTGATCACTATTATTAATTTGTTATTTATAATTTTCATTTGCTTTTAATTTATACCCAAAGTTGCAACCTTCTATCTATCCTAAATATGACGGAGTAAACACCCAGATATGACTATTATCATTTTTTAATCTAATTGGATATTTTGTTAAATTATTTATATTAAAACATCATTATTTTGACATATATGATAATATTTTGGTAAAAAATGGACTGATTTTTAGAGAATTTTCAATAAATTATTTTGGCAATTTGAGCCCGATTAGCAAAAAATATTTTGCTGAAAAAACTAATTGCAGGTAAGCATCCTCAAATGGAAATCAACGCTGAGTTTGTCGTTGGTTTTGATCATGCCGCCTAGTTTGCGGGGAGGGATTAAATGGAAATCGGAAAAGTTTACATCGCGTGAGCCCAATAAATGAATTGATTTTGGCGCGTCCTCACTTATTAGATATTTTACTTCGAACCTTTTTTTACCCCGGCAATTTCAATATCAACCAAGCCGGTAATACTTTCGGGATGATTGGAGAGTTCGGGCAATTTATCGAGCGATAAAAAATAGATATGCAGCAGTGGATACTGTTCGGCTTTGAGGGTTTTGCGTAAATCGTGCGTCATGATCGGGTTTTTACAATCAAAGCTTTGCACACTTAAACTGATACAGCCTTTTAAAATTATGGCATTGGTACCCTTGTTACGTACAATAATCAGGGTATCAGTATTGTTATATGCCGGAATTTGGCAGGAAAAGGTATTGATATTTGTGCTGCCGTTTACCCTCAGGTTGCTGTTTTCTGTTACCAGCCAATGTCTTGTTTCGCTTGTCTTTTCGAAAGGTTGCGAAAAACATACAAAACAGGTGGAGAGCAATAAGGTTAAGGTACATATTATAGGGCGAAGCATCATTTCCTTCAATTAACTTGGATAGGGATTATTGCGTATCAGGGGTTAATTTTAGCAAAAACGGTTCCTGCAACTACGGCTTGAAACAAGCCGTACACAAACCAGCTTACTACCATGGTTACGGTAATATCTAACGAGCTAAAGGAGATCCACATAACGGGCAGCAGGGCAATAAGGGAGTATACAAGGCCAAATTCTAGTCCGCGTACAACAAACCAGCCTTTAAACATGCCTTTAAACCTATCCCAAAACCAGGAAAGTGCGAAGCTGATGATGAAGGCATGCAGGTAAAATAATACATCGCGACTCCCGTCCGACTTAAAAAGCGGGTTATTGTATTCAATAAACAGCGATGGTACTAACCTGATGGCTAAAAACAAACCGCCATAGCTTACTATAAATAATATGCAGCCAACAATTAAACCCGAAACAATGATTTTTTTCATGCCATGTACAAAAACAACGATTACCAAAATTAGGGGAATAGCTTAGCCCCAATTTTGACGAAGGTCATGGTTTTGGGTAACCTGTATCATTTGGTTGTGGGTTGTAGGTTGAAGGTTGTGGGGCGCGTGTTGTATGTTGGTGGTTGTATGTTGTGGGTTGTGGGATGGGTTGGTGTGGGTTGTAGGTTGTGTGGTTTTTGGGGGTTGTAGGATGTTTTGACTTTAATTTTTCTCACCTCTAAAATCTCAATACTCAAATCTTGATAAGTTGAAGGTTGTAGGTTGCTGTAAAGTTAGGTTAATTTTTATCTAGCATCTTGATACTGGCTACTAGCATCTAATAAAGCCTCACCCTCCAATCGTTAGTAGCTAGTAAATAGTATCAAGTCTCTAGTATTCTAAAGCGATTTAATGTCTCTGGAAAAATTTTAAGGAGATAGATTTAATACCCTTTATGCAGATAGCTATAGTAATGGTGCGATTGACTGCTGATTTTTTGAAATTTATCTAGCTAATTAATACTAGTTACTAGCTACTAGGCTCTGAGAAGGGGGCTTGATGCGTTTTTTATTTTGATTCCTTCTTTCCCTTCGCCAAATCCTCTTTGAGCCTAAATTCAACTATTTTGGTAATTAGCGCTAGGTCTATCTGGTTATGTGGGAATTGGATGGCGCCTTTGCTGGTTTTGTAATGGGTTAGTTCGGCTTTAAATACTTCAATGGGTTTGGAGGTAGGGTAAAAGCCTATATGGTTTTGGTGGGCGGCGTAGTAAACCAAAATGCCTTTTTGCTTTATAGCAGGCATGTTATAGCTTATTACTTCGGTGGCATTCGGGGCGGCTTGCTTTACTGTATAGCGAATAGTTGCTAGCAATTGCTGGTCCGCCTCCGTGAGTGATGCAAAATATTCATCAACGGTTTTAAACTTTGTTCCGGTTTGCATGGTTATGTAATTGGGTTTTGCGGGTTAATAAATGCCTATAAAAAAGTAGTGTAATAAATTTCCGAATTTATTATTCTACTTTTAGTATATATAATGCAAATTTTTAACGTGTATTATTTAATATGAAGGTTTTGCCAGTATAAAATTAATCTACCTTTAAAGTTAAAGCCTCATACTTCCATGTTTTTATACCTATTAAACCATATAATGTTGCATTATTTTTTATGATGGTACCCGGAGGAATATAGTATTTATTAAGTTCATTTTTAAATCGGTGATTTACGGTGGTTGCTACCAAAAAATTACCAACAGCCAATCCGGGGCCAACTACATAGCCTATAGGCACAAAATAGTTGGTGCCATCGCCTTTGTCTAAATTTAATGCCACAGTTGTTAAGGCCAAATAAAGCAAGTAAAAATTGGATTGCTGTTTTAACCTATTATAAATTAGCTTTTTATCGGTAAGTAAAACTTTGGTTGTATCGCCAAAGTAAAGTCGGATATCTTTATCCAAAACAACATCGTGGCCGCTGTTATTAGTGATTTTAATAGCAATCAGTTTAAAATCATTTTCTACCTCGTTTTTGGCGTATTTACCCGGTAAAATTCCGTATTGGTACTCAAGCGTAACTGATTTATCGGTACTTTTTGACAAATAGGTTAAACCGGGTGGGTTTATTGCTTTATAGGAGGAAGCACAACTCCCTAATAAAAGCGTAAAAGCCAAAAGTAAAATTTGAGGTTTCATTGTGGATAGATGTTTTTATAAGACAGTAGATAGTTTAGTGTATAAATATGAAAATATTTTTTTTAAATAAAGAATTTATAACCTTTTTTATTTTTATAAATAATTGTTTTTCTTTTGACGTGATTTTTATTTGAATTAAAACAGCAATAAGAGCAAAAAAAAGGCCGGGAAGCTTGCGCTAACCCGACCCGATTGATTGATTTGATTTGTTTTGTTTTGAATTTATATTACCATTGACAACCCAATGGTAACGTATTTAATGCTTAAAATGCTTGTTCAAATTGATTGATGGCGTCTTTACTTTCCAGCAATGAATGCCCCATTAAAAACTCGTCCACCTTGCGGGCAGCTTCACGGCCTTCGGATATGGCCCAAACTACCAATGATTGTCCCCTGCGCATGTCACCAGCTGCAAAGACCTTGCTTACATTGGTGCGGTAAACGCCCTCTTGGGCTTTTACGTTTTTGCGCTCATCCAGCTCTACACCCAGGTTCTCAACCAAACCTATATGTTGCGGGTGTAAAAAGCCCATGGCTAAAAACACACGCTGACAAGGTATCTCGCGCTCAGAACCTTCTACCCTGTTAAATTTAATTGGCCTGCCCATTACATCCAGTTCCCAGCTAACATCCACCACTTTTAGTGCACGCAGGTTTCCATGTTCGTCGCCCAAAAACTCTTCGGTATTAATTCCCCAAAAGCGTTCGGCACCTTCTTCGTGGCTGCTGGTGGTTTTCAGCACCATAGGATAAGTTGGCCAAGGCATATTAGCAGTACGTTGCGCAGGTGGTTGTACCATTACCTCAAACTGCTTAATTGACTTTGCCCCCTGACGGTTGCTTGTCCCAACGCAGTCTGATCCTGTATCTCCACCACCTATTACCACTACATCTTTATCGGTAGCTAAAATATTTTCGGTGTAAAAGGCGGTATCACTCACTCTTTTATTTTGCTGTTTTAAAAAGTCCATCGCGAAATGGATGCCTTTTAGTTCCCTTCCGGGGATGTTAAGATTACGTGGAATAGTAGAACCTCCAGCTAATACCACCGCATCATGTGTACGGGTAATTTCTTCGGCGGCTATATCTTTACCAACCTCTACATTACATTTAAACTCAACCCCATCCTGCTCCATAATGGCAATACGGCGGTCAATTACCCATTTTTCCAATTTAAAATCGGGAATGCCATAGCGCAATAAACCTCCGGGCTTATCATCACGCTCAAAAACGGTTACCTTATGGCCAGCCTTGCTTAATTGCGCTGCTGCAGCCAAACCTGCAGGACCAGAGCCTATAACGGCCACTTTTTTACCTGTTTTCACCAATGGGGCAACTGGTTTAACCAAGTTTTTTGAGTAGGCAATTTCTATAATATGTTTTTCAATTTCCTCGATGGCTACGGCTGGCTTATTGATACCTAATACACAAGCTGATTCGCATGGAGCGGGACAAATACGCCCGGTAAACTCCGGAAAGTTATTGGTGGAGGATAATATAGTATAAGCCTCTTCCCAATTTTTACGATAAACAGCATCGTTAAACTCGGGAATAATATTGCCAAGCGGACAACCTGAATGGCAAAACGGTATGCCACAATTCATACAACGAGCCGATTGTTGGTTCAGTTTTTCTTCCGGGTAGAGGTGTACAAATTCCTTATAATTTTTTACCCGTTCGGCAACCGGGGTTTTCTCGGGCATTTCCCTGTTATACTCCTGAAATCCTGTTACTTTTCCCATTAGCTGATAGTTTGATATTCTAATTTCTCTAAAACTTTTTTGTACTCCTTAGGATACACCTTTACAAATTGCGTAGAGGCTATATCCCAATTATCTAATATATGCTTGGCCACTTTGCTACCTGTAAGGCTGATGTGCTTGCGCAACAGCGCCTTTATCTGTTCCGAATCTTTACTACTTAATGGGTCAAGGTCAACCATTTCCATATTGCAGTTATCCTTAAAGGTGTTATTAGGATTATATACCCAGGCAATACCTCCACTCATACCAGCGGCAAAATTGCGCCCGGTCTCGCCCAAAATTAGCGCGCGACCGCCAGTCATGTATTCGCAACCATGGTCGCCTATACCTTCCACTACGGTAGTAGCACCCGAGTTACGCACCGCGAAACGTTCGCCAGCCATACCACGGATAAATACTTCGCCCGAGGTAGCGCCATATAAGGCTACGTTACCAATAATGATATTTTCTTCTGGCGTAAAGGTTGCTTTTTCGGCCGGATAAATTGCCAATTGCGCGCCCGAAAGCCCTTTGCCTACATAGTCATTCGCTTCGCCTTCCAACTCAAATGATATGCCCTTGGTAGCAAATGCGCCAAAGCTTTGTCCGGCTGAGCCTTTAAATTTATAGTTGATGGTATTATCGGGCAAGCCAGCCGAACCATACTTTTTGGATATCTCGTTTGATAGCAAGGTACCAATAGTCCTATCCACATTGCGCACCTCATAAGTCGCGAAAACAGGGGTTTTATCTTCCAATGCGGGTTGCGCGGCTTCCAATAGTTTCCAATCTATGATAGCGTCCATGCCATGATCTTGCTTTTCGCTATTATAAAGGGTAACCTCTTTAGGATTATTCACCGGATGCAAGATACCTGAAAGGTCGATTTTTTTGGCTTTCCAGCTTTTCAAGCCGTCTTTCACCTTTAAAAACTGCACGCGACCAACCATTTCATTTATAGTACGGAAGCCTAATTCGGCCATAATTTCGCGCAACTCCTCGGCCATAAAGCGGAAAAGGTTTACGATATGTTCGGGTTTGCCCGAGAATAGTTTACGTAATTCAGGGTCTTGGGTAGCAACACCAACCGGACAAGTATTCAAATGGCATTTACGCATCATGATACAGCCTCCGGCAACCAATGCCGCTGTAGCTACGCCCCATTCTTCGGCACCCATTAAACAGGCAATGGCTAAATCGCGCCCTGTTTTTAACTGTCCGTCGGTTTGCAATACCACACGGCTACGCAGTTTATTACGTACCAATGTTTGATGCGCTTCGGTTAAACCAAGTTCCCAAGGTAAACCAGCATGTTTGATAGAGCTTATTGGTGATGCACCTGTACCCCCGTCGTACCCGGCAATTAAAATAACATCGGCATGTGCCTTAGCAACACCTGCGGCTATGGTACCAACCCCTGCCTTTGATACCAATTTTACATTGATACGGGCTGCACGGTTAGCATTTTTCAGATCGAATATTAGCTGCGCCAAATCTTCAATCGAGTATATATCATGGTGTGGCGGTGGAGATATCAAGCCTACACCCGGTGTTGAGTGACGGGTTTTTGCAATCCAGTCATCTACCTTGTGGCCCGGTAATTGTCCGCCCTCCCCAGGTTTAGCACCTTGTGCCATTTTTATTTGTAACTCATCGGCATTGGTAAGATAATTGGAGGTTACCCCAAACCTTGCGGAAGCTACTTGCTTAATGGCCGAGCGCATGGAATCGCCGTTTTCTAAAACGGTATACCTAATTTCGTCCTCGCCACCTTCGCCGGTATTGCTTTTTCCGCCAATACGGTTCATGGCAATAGCCATGGTACTGTGCGCCTCGTGCGAAATGGAACCGAACGACATGGCACCTGTAGCAAAACGCTTCATGATGTTTTCGGCTGGTTCTACCTCCTCAATGCTGATGGATTCACGATGGTGGGCAAAATCAAGCATACCTCGAATAGTGAAATGCTTTTCGCTTTGGCTGTTTACCTCCTTGGCATAGTTTTTATAAACTTCGTAGCTATTGCTACGGGTAGCGTGCTGTAATAAATGTACCGTGGTTGGGTTAAACAAATGTTGTTCGCCACGGCGTTTCCATTGGTAAATACCACCTTCGGGCAATAGACGCTGGGCGTTTTTAGCACCGAAGCCCAGTTTATGTTTGCATAACGATTCGCGGGCAATTTCGTCTAAACCTAAACCACCTATCCGGGTTACCGCACCTGTAAAATATTTATCAACAACCGACTGGTTAAGACCCAAAATTTCGAAAACTTGCGAACCATGATACGATTGCAAGGTAGAGATACCCATTTTAGAGAATATCTTTAACAAGCCATCGTTTATTGATTTTACATAGTTTTTATGTAGCGTTTTAATATCCAAATTGGTTTCTAATCCACCATTGTTTTTAAGCGTTTCAATTGTGGATAGTGCCAGATATGGATTAATGGCAGTAGCGCCAAATGCCAACAAGCAGGCAAAATGGTGTACTTCCCAGGTATCTCCGGTTTCAACAACAATACCTACAGCTCCCCTCCTACCTATCCTAATTAAATGATGGTGAACAGCTGATACCGCCAATAAAGATGGTATAGGCGCATGGTCGGAGTCAATCGCACGGTCGGATAATATCAACACCTCAAAACCATCATCTACCGAATCTTCGGCATAGCGGCATAGTCGGGCTATACCCCGCTCTAAGCTGCCTGGTTGGCCATCGGCATTATAATAAGTCTGCAATGTTTTTGCATGGAACATTCCGGTATCAATACTCCTCAATTTCTCGAGTTGGTGATTTTTCAGGATAGGATGTTTAAGCACCACGCAATGGCAATGCATTTTATCTTCATCCAATAAATTCCCGTTATTACCTATAAAGGTTGATAAGCTCATTACCAAACGCTCACGAATCGGGTCGATTGGCGGGTTGGTAACTTGCGCGAAAAATTGTTTGAAATAGCTTGATAAATGTTGGGGTTTGTCGGACAGGATAGCCAAAGGAACATCCGTTCCCATTGAGCCTATTGGTTCTTTACCATCCAATGCCATTGGCTTTATAATGGTATCAATATCTTCGCGGGTATAACCAAAAACCTGTTGGTAACGATAAACGGAATCTTCTGTTAAACTAGCAAAAGCCAATCTCGGTTCGGCCAATTCACTTAACTGTATCTTATAATTCTCTAACCAACGGCCATAAGGCTGACGGGAAGCAATTTCGTGTTTTATTTCATCATCGGTTATTATTTTACCTTTTTCGGTATCAATCAACAACATTTTGCCGGGTTGTAAACGGCCTTTACGCAAAACCAAACTTTCGTCTAAACCTAGTACACCCGCTTCCGACGCGGCAATTACCCTGCCATCATTGGTAACCACATAGCGTAATGGGCGCAATCCGTTCCTATCTAACAAGGCACCAATTAGTTTACCGTCGGTAAATGTAATAGCTGCTGGACCATCCCAAGGCTCCATTAAGGTGGCATGAAACTCGTAGAAGGCCTTTTTAAGCGGGTCCATTTGTTCATTGCCATCCCATGCTTCAGGTACCAGCATCATCATTACGTGTGGCAGGGAGCGACCGGTATGCAATAAAATCTCGATAATATTATCCAAACAGGCAGAATCCGACTGGTTATTATCAATTACAGGCAACAACATTTCCATTTCTTCCTTGGTGAAATAAGCGGAAGCATATGATTTTAATCCCGAATAAAACCAGTTTAAATTCCCTGTAAGGGTATTGATCTCGCCATTATGGGCAATTAACCTAAAGGGTTGTGCCAACTTCCATGACGGGAAGGTATTGGTTGAGAACCTGGAGTGAATCATGGCAAAGCCAGAGGCGATGCGTGGGTCGCTCAAATCGGCAAAAAAATTACGCAATTGGTAAGTGGTTAGCTGACCTTTGTATATGATGGTTTTGCAGGATAGCGAAGTAAAGTAAAACGACTCGGCAGCAGCCTTGTGCATTTCGGTAATGGTTTTGTTGATATAACGGCGTAAAACATATAATTTACGTTCAAAATCATCAACATTGGTAATATGTTGCGGGCGTAATATAAATATCTGCTCAAAATCGGGCTCTACCTTGTGGGCGGTTTCACCAATAATAGATGAGTTGACGCTTAATTTACGCTCGCCTAATTTATGCAAACCAAATTTTTCAATCGCATTACTGATAACAGTGCGGCAAGCTTTTTTTTGTGCCGAATCTTTAGGGTAAAATATCATCCCTACACCGTATTCGCCTGGCTCGGGTAAGCTAATTTCGAGGTTTGAGCATTCCTCCATGAAAAATTCATGGGGAAGTTGTATCAATATACCGGCACCATCGCCTGATTCAGGGTCGCAACCGCAAGCCCCGCGATGTTCCATATTTTCGAGCATGGTAAGCGCGTCACTAACAATTTGGTGCGATTTTTGACCATTAATATTGGTGATGAAACCCGTTCCGCATGAGTCGTGTTCAAATTCTGGTCGGTAAAGACCCTGTTCGTTTATAGTTTGATCCATTTTTATAACCTGTTTATAAATGGTGTAACTACGAAGATACTGATTGAAAAATTTAATTTAAAATATCTTAATACTTTTAAAAAAAATTAAATAAAGAATACTTTTTTTTGAGTATTTTTATAAATTTAACAATTATTAAGCCAATTTATTCGTACTTTAATAATTTACCTTATTTGGTTTTTTTAATAAAAAGTCTGTTTTTTTTAAATAAATGATGCGATTCAGGGCATTTTAGTATGGAAATCGAAATAAATCGGATATAAATCAGCTGATTTTTTTAAATTTATATACAAAACACCTCACATGGCACCGTTTTAGCTATATTGACGCTGATTTTAAAAGAAATACCCTAAATTAGCTAAAAAAGCACCCTAAAATATTTAACCAATATGCTTGATAAAGTATATGTAGAAACCCATAGACTGATTTTAAGACAATGGAAAAGTAGCGATGAAGCACCTTACATTGTGTTAAATCAGGATAAGGAGGTGATGCGATATTTCCCAACTACTCATACCAAGGAGGAAAGTTTGCTGCAAATTAAGCGACTGAGCAAGCATATTGATGATTATGGCTATGGATTTTTTGCGGTGGAGCGGAAAGATAATCATGAATTTATGGGTTTTACAGGCTTATCGCACCCAAGGTTTGAGAGTTATTTTACACCCTGCGTTGAAATTGGTTGGCGATTAAGTAAGCAAAATTGGGGACAAGGTTTTGCTACCGAAGCGGCAATGGCTTGTTTAAAATTAGGTTTTGAGGAATTTGATATTCCTGAAATTTATTCATTTACAACTGTAAGCAATACGCCGTCGGCAAGGGTAATGATTAAGATAGGTATGATTTTTCAAGGTTATTTTGAACACCCTATGCTGGATGATGGGGATGATTTAAAAACCCATATCTTGTACAAAATAAATAAAGAGTCTGTTTAAATTTTTTTAGCTTTAAGTTGCATAATCATGGTTAAATCAATCCTTAAATACCTGTTTTTTGTTTGGGCGATGTTGTTCACCAAGGCATTGAAAGCCCAAGATAATGAGAACGCCATTATTTTTCATATTACTTCGGCGCATACTTCATTCCCTGATACCGGGCGTAGCAAAGGACATTTTTATGATGGGAAACTGTATTCGGCTCAACAACATTACCAGGATAGTTCGGTATTGATAGTAGTGCCAAAAAATTTGGCAGCCAACAAAAAGGTCGACCTGATATATTGGTTTCACGGTTGGGGTAACCATATTGACAGTGCAGCTGTGCGCTATGAGTTGATTAAACAATTTATAGCATCCAAGCGAAATGCGGTTTTGGTTTTGCCAGAAACCGCTTTCAATGCGCCTGATAGCTATGGTGGAAAACTTGAAAATAAAGGCGAATTTAAACTATTGAACAACGATGTATTAAATGCCCTAAAAGCCAAACAACTAGCCGATAAAAACTGCTTGCCAGGTAATATTATTTTAGCAGGGCATAGTGGCGCGTATAGAGTAATGGCATTTATTATACAAAACGGCGGTTTACCTATTGAAGAGGCTATGCTGTTTGATGCACTTTATGGTCAGACAGATAAGTTTATGGATTGGCTAAAAGGGGATAGAAAACATAGATTTATCCATTTATTTACCAACTATGGTGAAGGCACCTTAGAGGAAAGCAAACATATGGTACAATTATTGGCTGATGAAAAAATAGCCTATATTGAATTAGAAGAAAAAGACCTTACAAAAGCAATTTTAAAAAATAACCGACTTATTTTTATCCATAGCTTAAAACCACATAATGATATTATTAACCCCACCAATTTTAGGTTAATGCTGGAGAATTCATCTTTTTTAAAAGGAATGGATTAGCAAAGCCCTTTTTAATTAAGTTTGATAGTTTCAAACTACCAAACTTACATGTTTCAGCAAATTACACTTTAAAAATTACGTAGTTCTACGCTATAAAACTAGTATAATAACGCTTTTTTGTGTGATTGAAGACTAATACCTTTGGTTATAAATTGTTTAAATCATGGCTATAAGGATATTGACATTAAAAAAATCGGAACAGGTTAATAGCAAACCATTTATTGAGATTGATGGCGTGGAATGGATTGATGAAGAAATAGAAATAAAAGGAAGTAGCAGAGAAAACAAGCTTTGCAGCTGGATTAGGGGTAAGCAGGGAGATGCATACTTGTTAGATGAAAATTGTCAAAAAATTTATCTAGAAAAAACTGCTTAAATTTTAAACAATATCAACCTTAAAGTACCTAAACCGCACAGATTCATATTCAACATTAAAATATTAAATATAACTTTCTAATCGGGCTAAATAGTCCGAACTAAGTTTAATAGCACGAATAAATATATTATTAAATGCTTTTTGGGTAAAGAAAACCAGTTTATAAAGAAAATAAAAACACAAATATATTTTTAAAGGCCTTATAAAAGCAATCTAATAAGTATGAAACCCAAAATTTCAGCTTTAAGAATTGAAATTTTGGGTTTGCATGATATATTTACCAACGACCACCGCCGCCGCCACCGCCACGGTTGCCATCTTTTGAATAGCCACCACCGCCGCCGCCACGATTACCACCGTAACCGCCACCGCCGCCACGGTTTCCGCCGTAACCGCCGCCACCGCCACTTCTGCGATCGCTAGGCTTTTTGTCTTCAGCCTGGCTTACTGCAATTGATCTTCCTTTTACATCGGCGCCATTTAAACCTGCAATTGCCTTTTGAGCGCTTTCGCTGTCGGGCATTTCAACAAAACCAAAACCTTTGCTTCTGCCTGTTTCCCTGTCGCTAATTAATTTAACGGTGCTAACTTCACCATAAGCTTCAAAAAGCTCTCTTAAATCGGCTTCCTCTAACTGAAAAGGAAGACTTCCTACAAATATATTCATCAAAATTTAGTTTATAACCAGCAAGTCCATTTTGCTTGCCTTTTTTAATTATCCTCAAATATAGTAATAGATATTTTATGAATCCTTATATAAATCATAAATAGATGCGCTTATTTTAAAAAAAACTTTAAATAATCTTATTTATTTGAAAAACTTTGCCATTGAGGCTAAAATTTTGACCTTCAGCAAGTCCTTTTAATTTCATTCCGATGGGTGATGCAGGAGAAACAGCAACATATTCAACACCTTGAAACCTCAAAACCCCTGCGCTTATGGCCAAATAAAAATTGCCCTTGTCGGTAAAAATTAGGCTACCAGTTTCGGCCTTGGTATGGCAGGTGTTTGTTGCTATGCTATTTAAAAAAACCTTTTGTTTATTGGCTTCGTTTAATTGTGCCATGCCGCGGTCTTTTTCTTGCTGCATCATGGCACGGCCAGTTTCATATTTATCGCCGGCGCTGCTTTTGGTATCATCGTTCGATGCCTTTTGGGCATCGGCTATCGTTTGAAGATTGGCTTCAATGCACTTATCTATATAGGCATGGCATAGTTGATATAGATTTTGTTTTAAAGTATCCAAATATTGAGTTGAGTTTATAATTAATGGTAATTGCCAAATGGACCTATTAAAACGTTTGGCTGTTAAATGGTAAAAATAGTATTTGAATGGCATTAAATTTTTAGGTATAAGCGAATGTGCTCATTTAATCAAATAAAATATTTGAAAAAAATAAAACCCCCTTACACTCGCTGTTTGGGGGTTTCAACCTAAACCTTATCACAATTAGTAAATACGAGGTGTATTTACATTGAACTAAAACGCAAAAAGTTACTAGATAGTTTCATTGTAACAAAAGTGTTACAATATTTTTTATATAAACCATATAAAGCTAAAACGTTTTGGTTTCGGCTGATAAAAATTGAGCTAATTGTTGCTTAATGAAGCTATAAATGTAAATTAGCTGTTGAATTATACACAACACGCTTTTTTAAACGATTTAAACGCTGTTTAAAAGGAGACTTAATTTACTAAATGAAAAAATTTATTAATGGCTTTGGCTATGCCTTTAAAGGAATTGTGTTAGCGACAAAAACGCAGCTAAATTTTAGAGTGCACCTAATAGCCATGTTAATAACCATTGTAGTTGCCTCATTGCTAAAAATTTCGGGTAATGAATGGTTGTGGATTATTTTATGTTTCGCCTTGGTTTTGGCAGCCGAATTATTTAATACCGCCATTGAAATATTGACAGATTTGGTATCACCCAATTTTCATGAAAAAGCGGGTGCCGTTAAAGACCTTGCCGCTGGGGCTGTGCTTATTACGGCAATATTTGCCTTGATAACTGGCTGCATTATTTTGCTACCAAAAATTTTCGCCCTTATTTTCTATGCTACATAAAACACGTGGTATAGTTTTTAAAACAACCGATTATGGCGATAGCAGTATTATTGCCCAAATATTTACAGAGAAGTTTGGCCTGCAAACCTATTTGGTAAACGGAGCAAAAAAGCCAAAAGCTAAAATTGCCAAAAACATGCTGCAGCCATTGCATTTATTAGATATGGTGGTTTACCATAAAAACAATGGTAATATTCAACGCATCCGGGAATTAAAAAACTTGCCGCAACTGCTACATATTCCATACGATTTGGTAAAAAGCAGCATCGCGCTATTTTTAAATGAGGTAATTTATAAAGCTGCAAAACAGCAAGGGGCCGATGAGGGTTTGTTTAGTTTTTTATTTAGCGCCATTGAGTGGTTGGATAATGAAAGCAAAGGTCTGGCAAATTTTCATTTGGTGTTTATGCTAAAACTAACCCGCTTTTTGGGATTTTATCCCGATAGACCATTGAATGGGGATGCTGATTATTTTGATTTGAAGAATGGCATATTTTCGCGCTTTAAACCCGAAAGCATTTTGTACTTGTCGCCACCACATACACAAAATTTTATCAAGCTATTGTTAAGCAGTTTTGAAAGTTTGGATGAAATAAAATTAAGCAATGAGGAGCGCAGGTTTTTGGTGCAGAAAATACTAGATTACTACGCGATGCACGCTGAGGGATTTGGAAACATAAAATCGCACGAAGTATTGGAGGAAATTTTTAATTGGCGAGGATGTGGATTTTGAAACAGCTATTAATTGAGGGTGTGGATTGTAAGAAATCGCTTCAGCAACCCACTTGAAAAAAAATTAAAAGAGCAAACAATCGCTTACTCTTTTAAAAACTGATCTCAATAATTTATCATAAAGAACAAATTGGTGTTTTAGATAAACATATGCAAATATAATATCTATAGGATTACAAGACTAATTTTTATTGAAAAAGAAGGCGTTTCTATCCAATTTTTATAAATTTTTTATCAACATCTGCCAATTATTAACATTTTACAATAAAAACGACTGAATAAATAGAAAACCATGCTACTTTTTTATTATATTAATAAAAAAAGGCTTTTTTTTTACGATATGTACTAAATTTAGGGCTAATACACCAAAATAAAACCAAATAAACTATTGAAATTAAAAATATCATTTTTTGCCTGCTTACTTAGCTTACAGCTACTTGCGCAAAAGAAAAACCTCAATTTTAACTATTATATACATAAGGCAAGCGATGAAATTAAAGTTGATGGCTTAATGAATGAACAAACCTGGGTTAATGCCGAGGTTGCCAAAGATTTTAAAATGGTTTTGCCAATGGATACCAGCTTAGCAAAGGTAAAAACTGAGGTTAGGATGTGTTACGATGATAAAGCCATTTATATTTTGGCAATTTGCTATAAAGCGGTTACCGGACCAAATATGGTGGAATCATTAAAAAGAGATTTTAGCTTTTTGAAAAATGATAATTTCATTTTTTTTATGGATACCTATAACGACCAAACCAATGGTTTTAGCTTTGGCTCCAATGCCGAAGGTGCCGAATGGGATGGCTCTATGTACGAAGGTGGTAAGGTTGATTTGAGTTGGACCAATAAATGGACCTCGGCTGTAAAAGATTATCCTGATAAGTATGTTTTTGAAGCGGCTATTCCTTTTACTTCCATCCGGTATAAAAAAGGAATCACCGAATGGGGTATTAATTTTAGCAGGAATGACCTTAAAACCACCGAAAAATCGAGCTGGGCTCCGGTGCCAAGGCAATTCCCTACAGCTTCATTGGCTTATACTGGTACTTTAATTTGGGATACTCCGCCTCCTAGTCCGGGGCCAAACATATCCATCATTCCTTATGCCTTAGCCGGGGTAAAAAGAGATTATCAAAATAATAAAAACTGGACCATGCAGCACCAATTAGGTGGCGATGCGAAAATCGCGGTAACATCTGCACTCAACCTCGATTTAACGGTGCGACCCGATTTTTCGCAAGTGGATGCTGATAAACAAGTAACCGACCTTAGTAGATACGAGCTTTTTTACCCGGAAACCCGCCAGTTTTTCATTGAAAACGGCGACCAGTTTAGCAATTTTGGATATGCCACTATCCGTCCGTTTTTTTCGAGGCGAATAGGTTTGGCTTCCAATATATTTGGTGGGTTTAGGTTAAGCGGCAAGCTGAATAAAAATTGGCGCATCGGGGTAATGGATATGCAAACCAATAGCAATGATTCTATCCCTTCGCAAAATTTTACCGCCATCGCGTTACAACGTAAAATTTTCGCTCGCTCAAACATCGGGTTTTTAGTGGTGAATAAAATAGCTTTTAATTATCCTCCGCCGCCAGTAAATCTTCAACCTAATAATTCGCGCTATAATACCGATGTTGGGATAGAGTTCAACCTGGCATCGTCCGATAATTTATGGACTGGCAAATTACTCGCCTTAAAATCATTCACCCCAAATAAAAACGGGCACGACTTTACCCAAGCAGGTAACCTGCAATTCGCCAATAAATACTGGACTATAGGTGGGCAATATGAAATAGTGGGAGCAAATTACAACGCCGAAGTGGGTTATGTGCCAAGGCAAGGCTATATCAAGTTTAATCCGGTTGTGGCGCATCTGTTTTTTCCTAAACAGGGAGTAATACTGAGCCATGGACCGCAATTTAACCTGACAGCTTATTATGATGGAAGTTTGAATGCTACCGATAACCGAACATTCCTATCGTACCCCATCACCTTTAGAGACCGAAGTACCCTAACCCCATTGGTTGAGCATGATTTTGTAAAACTTTTAGCCCCTTTTGATCCTACAAACTTTACAAAAAAAGTATTGCCAGCAGGCTCACAAAGTAGCTGGAATAATATGGAGATAGCGTATTATTCGTACCCGCAAAGCGTTTTTACTTATGATTTTACCTTTGATTATGGTGGATATTATGACAACAGCAAAAAAATTAGCTTTGTGAACAATATAGGTTACCGCATACAACCCTTTGTAAATATAGCTTGGAGCACCACTTTAAATATATTACAATTGCCACAGCCTTGGGGGCAAAACAATTTTTGGCTGGTTGGCCCCCGAACCGATGTAACCCTAACCAACAAGTTTTACCTAACCGGGTTTTACCAATATAACCAACAAGGCAAAAACATGAACATAAACGCGAGACTGCAATGGCGTTTCAGACCAGCCTCTGATTTTTTTATTGTTTATACCGATAATTATTTACCTCGTCCGTTTTTTGTTAAAAACAGGGCCTTGGTAGTTAAATTCACCTATTGGATTAACAATTAACTGATCCGTATAAATCGCATTTTTACAAATTAAAAGTTTGACATTTCAACCACCATTGCAGGCTATTTAATTTGAATATAGTTGTTATAATTGCATCCAAAATAATACAAAATTGAACCAATGAATAAATTACATAAGGTTTACAACGAATTTAACACTGAAACCGAACTTTTGAATCTGATTGAGAAACAAGACCACCAAATTTCTTTCGATACACCATTAAGACCAGACGCCTTTGAGCTGGACGACGAAACAAAAATTGAATTGATTACCAAGGAATTTACCTCTATCATGAATATCCTAGGTCTTGATTTAACCGATGATAGCTTGAAAGACACCCCAACCAGGGTAGCTAAAATGTATGTAAAAGAAATTTTTAGCGGTTTAAACCCGGCCAACAAGCCCGACATCACCCTATTTAAAAATAAATACAGCTACAACCAAATGCTGGTTGAAAAAAACATAGCAGTATATAGCAATTGCGAACATCATTTTGTACCCATTGTAGGCAAAGCACATGTGGCTTATATAAGCAATGGTACGGTTATTGGCCTATCAAAACTGAACCGATTGGTACAATATTGTTCGCAACGCCCGCAAGTGCAAGAAAGATTGACAGTGCAAATTGCTAATGAGCTTAAAGAAGCCTTAGGCACCGAAGATGTGGCTATTGTGATTGATGCCAACCACCATTGCGTATCATCAAGAGGGGTTAAAGATACTGGTAGCTCTACCATTACTGCCGAATATTGCGGTAAATTTTTAGAGGCAGGGTTTAAGGAAGAATTTTTAAAGCACATTGCTCAATGAAGTTTTCCGGGAAAAATATATTAGTGGTTGGCGGTAGCAGTGGTATTGGTTTGGCATTGGTAAGTCAATTGGTAAGCGAAGGTGCGGGTGTTTATGTAATTTCCCGAAATCCATCTAATGCTTTGCCTAATTCAGTTAAACATTTGGCTTTGGATATTATTGGTGATGTGAGTGCAATTGCAGAATTTCTACCTGAACAACTACACGGTTTGGTGTACTCTGTCGGAAGCATTAACCTCAAGCCATTTACCCGATTGACCGAAGATGACTTTTTGAATGATTACAGGATTAATGTATTGGGTGCTGTTAAAACCATACAACAGGCATTAAAAAGCTTGAAAAACGCGAAAGGAGCTGCTATTACCTTGATAAGTTCGGTAGCAGCGCAAACAGGCTTGGGCTTTCATGCTAGTATCGCGGCGGCAAAGGCTGGTTTAGAGGGTTTGGCTATTTCGCTGGCCGCGGAGTTTGCCCCTTTTCAAATTAGGGTAAATGTGGTGGCTCCGTCATTAACTGATACCCCTTTGGCACAAAACCTCTTGAATACCCCCGAAAAAAGGGAAGCCTCTGCCAAAAGGCACCCATTGAACCAAATTGGTAAGCCGGAAGATATCGCGAAAGCGATTGCCTTTTTATTGTCGGATGATAGTGTTTGGATTACCGGGCAAACCTTGGGTATTGATGGTGGTTTAGGGCGATTAAAAACAAGTTAAGCCATGCAAATAAGCCAAAATCAGATAGCCGAAATGGAACAACGTTTCCGAGCTACGCTGATAAACAGCGTACCCGGTTCTAAATGCCTGCAAATGGTGGGCACCAGTAATAAGGATGGCATTAGCAATATCGGGCTGTTCAATTCCATTTTTCATTTAGGAGCCAATCCGGCTTTGCTCGGTATGGTGTTTAGGCCGCTTAACCCTGAGCATGATACCTTTAACAATATTATGGAAACCGGGCATTATACATTTAACAATGTATTACCCGGTTTTTATAAACAAGCGCACCAAACAAGCGCCAGCTATCCATCCGAAGTTTCTGAATTTTCTATTTGTGGCTTTACCAAACAATATTTAGCAGGGTTTAAGGCGCCATTTGTGCAAGAATCAAACATTAAGATAGGTTTGGAGTTTAAAGAATGCATTGACATTAATGTAAACGATACCAAAATTTTGATTGGCGAAGTGGTACATATTTTGCTTGATGGGGAATTACTAGGAGAAGATGGTTATGTTGACCATGCAAAAGCGGAAACGGTAACCGTCGCCGGTTTGGATAGTTATTTTACTATCCAACCCTTGGAGAGATTACCCTATGCCAAGGCAGATGGTAATTTGATACAACAGGCAAGCCGACAAAAAGTTTAAAAATAGAGGTGATGGCGAACGAAGCGGATGTTTTAATTATTGGGGCAGGCATAGCCGGTTTAACGGCTGCCAAAATATTAAAGGAAGCTGGTAAAACCGTTAAAATAATTGAAGCCAGCGATGGCATTGGCGGCAGGGTAAAAACGGATAACTATAATGGCTATTTGCTGGATCATGGTTTTCAAGTATTACTCGCAGCCTACCCCGAAGACCAAAAACAGCTGAATTATAAAGCACTCGATTTAAAAGCATTCGAGCCTGGTGCCATTGTTTTGAACGAAAAAGGGATTACCGAAATTGGCGACCCTTTAAGAAAGCCTTCCACACTCTTCCAAACATTGAGTTCGCCTGTCGGATCAATTTTTGATAAGTTGAAGATGCTTGGTTTAAAACTTAAGTTATCAGGTACCAGTATTGAACAAATATTTGAAAAGCCCGAAATCACCACCCTTGAATACTTAAAGCAAGCTGGCTTTAGCGATAAGATGCTTGCTCAGTTTTTTAAGCCATTTATGACTGGTATTTTTTTGGAGAACCAACTCAGTACCTCTAGTAGGATGTTTGAATTTGTTTTCAAGATGTTTAGCGAAGGCGATACCGCTATTCCTGCCAAAGGAATGGGAGAAATACCCAAGCAACTGGCCATCAGTTTTTTAAATGAGGAAATTGTTTTGAATGAAAAAGTAATTGGGATAGACAATAACCGTGCGCAAACCGAAAAAGGAAATTGGTACACCTCGAAAAAAATACTGATTGCCACCAATCCTCCGGGAATACCTGCGCCATTTAAAATATACAATACCACTATGCGGCAGGTTATCAATATTTACTTTACTGCCGATAAAGCACCTGTTAAAAAGCCAATCATCATACTCAATGCTTCTGTAAATAAGTTGGTAAATAACATAGCCGTACTCGACCAGGTTTCATCAGTTTACGCTCCAGAAGGTAAATCGCTCATTTCAGTTTCCATTATTGGAAGTAAATTTACAGGGCATGAAAGTAACCTGCCTGCTATGGCTTTAGCCGAAATAAAACAATGGTACCCAGAAGCTATTGATTGGGAATATTTAAAAACATACAACATCCCCTATGCTTTACCGTTGGATGAGCATGTAATTGATACCACCGATAAGGCGATTATCAGACTTACGGATGAAAGCTTTATTTGTGGCGACCACCTATTAAACGGTTCCATCAATGCCGCCATGAAAAGTGGCAGATTAGCGGCAGAGGCTATACTAAGCTGTTTGAATTAAAATAATGACAGATAATCGGCAATATTCGGAAACCCTTCTAAGTTCGAAAAGAACTAAAGGAGATAGCTATGCCGATGAACTGATAAAAGATTATTTTACAGATACCGATAAAAAGCAAATCTTACGTAATTGGCTAAGCCAGTTAAAACAAAATACCGACCTACAAAGCATACCACCCGAATTTAATAACTATGATTTTATAGCCAGAGCCAATGAATTACCAGCATGGGCTAAACCTAACCAAATGAAGTTTGGTGCGGCATTTTTTGCCAAGAACAGTGATTTAATCATGAACCTGCTGGCGCTCCTATCCCTTCCCTATTGCTATGCGGCCGCTAATGGTGCTATGGTTTTGTACCAAACCAACCGCATGCGAGATGATGTAGGCAAACGCCTGTATGAAACAGCCGAGTTTGTTTGGGAAGTAATGGCGCCCAACGCTTTTGAAAAAGAGGGTAAAGGCTTTGCCAGTATTTTAAAAGTAAGGTTGATGCATGCCGCCGCCCGCCATTATATTTTAAAAAGCGATAATTGGAATTTGGCTTTAGGCTATCCGGTAAACCAGGAAGATATGGCTGGTACCAACCTTTCATTTTCCTTATTGGTAGTACGTGGTTTAAGGAAATTTGGGATTTCGGTGAGTTATGAAGAGCAATCGGCATTTATGCATTTATGGAATGTGATTGGCTATTTATTAGGTTTGGATGAAGACCTATTGCCTAATAACGGAAAAGATGCCTTTAATTTGGAAGAAGCCATACGCTTACGTCAATT
The DNA here is from genome assembly GCA_903891475.1 of uncultured Mucilaginibacter sp. GTDB lineage: Bacteria > Bacteroidota > Bacteroidia > Sphingobacteriales > Sphingobacteriaceae > Mucilaginibacter. The sequence goes on along the minus strand of CAITEP010000020.1, from coordinate 8,107 downwards.
TACAACCTCGGAACAGGGCATGGAATTAACATCGGCCTTGTTAAAATATTTTACCATTATCAATACCAATAGTGGATTGAGCAATCAGGAAATTCCGCAATTGATGCGATACCTTTTAGGGAATGAGGTAGCGGATATTTTGGGATTACCTACAGAAGAATATCCTGCCAATAAAGTGCAGTTAATGCGCAATATCAACCTGTTAAAACATTTAACATTATTTGATAAGCCCGACTTGGCCTATCAAAAAGGTTTTCAAAAATTCAAGAAAGAAAAAGCTAAATAATTATGCTACAATATGATACATTTGCAAAATACATCATTTAACAAAAAATGAAGACGTACGCCTTAATGCACCAATTGATGAGCCTGGTTGAGGGTTTTGAAAATGAAAATCAAAATAGCGAACCTACCCTTGCCGACTTTGCAGGTTATTTGGTAAACCACGTAACCGAACAAAAGAATTATGAAACTAGCCCTGATGCGAGGTTTGGAAATGAAGAGCCAGTTGCAACCGATTTAGCTTACCAGATTGATAACAATATTGGCAGATTATTTATTTACATGAGCAGGTACGCGAAATCATACATAAAAAAAGCATTGGAAGGTACCCCCCTGCAAACTGGTGAAGATTTTACCTGTTTGGCCATATTGCTGACACATGAAGATTTGTCAAAAGGAGATTTGATTAGCAAGAACATACAAGAAAAAACTTCGGGTACTGAGGTAATTAGGCGATTGATTGCAGCCGGGTTAGCCAAACAATGGGATGATGAAAACGATAAACGTGGCAAACGCATCGCCATTACACAACAAGGCAAAGAGCTTTTATATAGTATTTTTGAAGATATGAGCTATGTAGGTAAAATGGTAACCGGTGATTTAAGCTTTACGGAAAAACTTGCTTTACAGCATTTATTACAAAAGCTTGAAAATTTTCATTATCAACTGCACGAAAATAAGAGCATTGTTAACAAGAGCGATTTGAAGGAATTTGCCCATCAGGATTAATTGCCTATGCCCAAACTTTGTTTTCTTCCTTTATCCTAACATAAAGCATCCAAGCGTTTAGGATGGTAAATACGATTGCGGTAATGTAAAGGTGGAATATGAGCGGTATCACCGCAATTTCCAAAACAACCTCGGTATAATTAGGATGCTTGAAATATTTATAAGGTCCTCTTAAAACAGGAGATACCCCGGGAATCCGATATATTTTGGTGCTCCAATACTTCCCGATAGCCGCTAAGGTATAACACTTAAATACTAGGATTAAAAAATAAATGGTTAACAGCGAATAGCTAATTTGAGCACCACCTCGCAAAACGTATTCAATAACAAGCGATAAAATAAAAAAAGTATGTAGGGCTATCATAAACGGATAATGCCCTTGTCCGTATTGAACGGCACCCTGTTGCAAAAGCCATTTTTCGTTGCGTTTGTTTACAAAAAGTTCCAATAATCTTTGGACGATGATGAATAAAACAAAAGCGTAAAACAACCAGTTTTGCGCGATAAATTGCGTGTAGATGTAAACGAATAGGTGATCGGCAGTTGCTTTTAAGTCCATGTTAGAATAAATTGAGGGTGGTGAATTAAGCAATTTTCAATAAAACCATCTCGCTGGAGAAGCCTGGCCCCATGGCTAGCATCAGTCCGTAACCCGGTTCAAAACCTTCGGTCATGAATTTATCGAGCACATATAAAACCGTAGCGCTCGACATATTGCCATAATTGCCCATAATTTCACGGGTATTTTTCAGAAAATCGCCCTCAACACCCAAAGCATCCTGATAAGCCTCCAAAACCTTTTTGCCTCCTGGATGAAAAATAAAGTTTTTGATATCGGCTATTGTCAAATTGTGCTTGGCTAAAAACGCATCAATATCAGCCTTGATGTTTTCATGGATGAATTTGGGGATATCTTTCGAGAACAATACCTTAAACCCAGTATCCTGAAAATCCCAACCCATTACTTCTAAGGAATCATAATAAAGCTTACTGGATGACGCGACATAATTTACCTTTTTTTCCGATTGGAAGCTGTCGCCCTTTATCAAACACGCCGCCACACCATCCGAAAACAGGCTTGAACCTATAAAGTTACTCTTGCTATAATCGTTTTTGATAAGTGTTAATGAGCACAGCTCAACTGCTACCAACAAAACAATGGCCTTTGGATTGGCGATGGCAAGCATATTCGCTTTCGCCATGCCCGATACCCCTCCCCCGCAACCAAGCCCCCAAACGGGAATACGGTTAATATGCTGGTTAAGGCGCATTTTATTGATAATGAGCGCGTCCATACTTGGTGTAGCTAAGCCAGTGGTAGATACAAAAATAATATCGGTAATAGCCTCTTTTTCAATTTCAGCTTTAGCAATACATTCTTCAACAGCCTTTACCGAGTAGGTAAGTGTGGTATCGATGTATTTATTATTCCGCTCTTCAAACGTATTCGGACTTTTATAATAGGGAATAGTTTCGCAAAAGTTTCGGAATTTTATTTCGGTATTGTCAAAGGCAAAAATCAGTCGGGCAGTTTCCGGGAAATTTTCCGAGAACATTTCCTGGGCTTGTTTTTTAACTTCTTGTTGGTCTACTCTATGCGGGAAATCAATTTTTGCAGTAGCGGCTATAAAGGGCATATATGTTTTTTACTAATATACGTAAAAATGCCCCGTTTGGTTTTAAATATACCAAAATAAAACAATTTGAAGACAGTTTAAATGGCTTTTAAACATCAATTAAAACCCTTATACTAAATAAGATTAATCCCAATGGGATTAAATGTTTATAGCATATATAGTATATGAGGTATACGACCCCATTCGGGGTCGAATTTTTCCCCTTCATCTTTTCTATAAACATGTCAATCCTTCGGATTGGTTTTGACCCCAAAGGCTATATGCTTAAGCCCAGATTACGCAATAGAAATTACAAATTCTATAAAACATTGATTTTCAATATTTTTCTAATGCTTAGCAATAGATAGTTCAATATCATATTGTTGAAATCAATTATTTAGATTTAAAAATATATCTATCGCGTAATTTGTGTTAATTACAAACTTTGTTTACTTCCCAACCACCAATACCTTAAACGTACCCGGTATTACCGATGGCCTAAAAGTTCCGGGTTTTTTGGGCGCGAATTGTCCGGTTGGTAAATATAAAGTATGGGTAATTTGATCAACCGCAATGGTTCTCGCACCTTTTTGAGTTTTAAGGGTTTGTAAAACTGTAAATTTATTAGCCGATTGTTCTTTTATCACGGTTAATGTACCTTCACCGTTGGAGGAATAAATGATTTTCAATTTTTTATCAAAGCCTATGGCATCGCTTTCGTCGCCTATTGGTACGGTGGTAATCACTTTTCCATTGGTGGCATCCATCACAGTCAGCAACTTATTACCACAGCCAATAAACAGATGCATGGTTTGCCTATCAATCGCTAAGCCCGAATTGTCCTTACCGGGCTTAATAGGCCAAGTGTTGATGATTTTGTAGGTAGTGGCATCAATAACATCAATTTCACTTTTTTCGGAGTTGTTTACATATATTTTGCCCGCACCATCGCTGGTAGCAGTTTCGGGCCAGCCTGTTAGTTGAATGGTGGCTATTGATTGGTCGGTAACCGGGTCAATCACTGTCATGTTCTTGCTGCGACCATTGCAACTGATTATTTTTTTGGAGAAATCGTCGTAAAAAATACCATCGGCAAACATCCCAGTTGGAGCAGAACCTAAAATTTTATTCGTTTTTAGGTCGAATATCAGAACGCTATTGGCTCCGCCATTGGTGATATAGCCTTTACCAAACTCATGAGCTATCGCTATTCCATGTACATCCTTATCTGAAGAAATTACCCCTATGGAATCTCCTGTGGTTTTATTGAGGATATTTACCTGTGTACCATGCGATACATACAGGTTATCGGAAACAGAATCGACCGTGATATAATCATACCCGCCGGCACTTTTTATCGGGAAAGTTTTTTGAACTTTTAAACCTTGCGCGTTAATTGCTAAAAAAGGCAACAATGCCAACAAAACAAATAATTGGTTAAACTTTTTCATTTTAAAATTGCTTAACCAAAAATAAGATTGTTTTGCATAACAATAGCATAAAATCGGCTTAAAGCCAAAACTTATCGACCAGTAACACCATTTAAACAGACGAAATAGTTTTATCAGCTTAACTCAATAAATTTTTCCAGCTAACTAAATCACCAATAATTTTCCCTAAGTCGTTGGCGTTCACACGCTCTTGCGCCATCGTATCACGGTGGCGTATGGTTACGGTATTGTCTTCCAATGTTTGATGGTCGACCGTAATACAAAAAGGCGTGCCTATGGCATCTTGTCTGCGGTAACGTTTACCAATGGCATCCTTTTCTTCGTATTGTACATTAAAGTCGATTTTAAGCTTGTCCATAATCTCCCGTGCTTTTTCCGGGAGACCATCCTTTTTAATCAATGGGAAGATGGCCGCTTTAACAGGTGCCAAGCAAGGGTGTAGTTTTAAAACAGTTCTACTATCTTGTTTTTCTTCGGTGCTTAAGTCTTCCTCTTCAAAAGCGTTGATCATGGTCAGTAAAAACATCCTGTCCAAACCTATCGATGTTTCTATTACATATGGAATGTAATTACCATAAGGTTTATCGGTATCAGGGTCGACCTCCGGATCAAAGTATTGCATCTTTTTGTTCGAGAACTTTTGATGCTGACTTAAATCAAAATCGGTACGGCTATGTATACCTTCCACCTCTTTAAACCCAAACGGAAATTCAAATTCAATATCGTAAGCCGCATCGGCATAATGAGCCAATTTGGTATGCTCATGGTAACGGTATTTTTCGGGCTCGGTTCCTAAAGCCAGGTGCCATTTTAAACGGGTTTCTTTCCATTTGTTAAACCACTCCTTTTGGGTACCAGGGCGAACAAAGTATTGCATTTCCATTTGCTCAAATTCGCGCATGCGGATAATAAACTGGCGTGCAATTACCTCGTTACGGAAAGCCTTACCTATTTGCGCGATACCAAAGGGGATTTTCATCCTGCCCGATTTTTGCACGTTCAGATAGTTTACAAAAATACCTTGGGCTGTTTCGGGCCTTAGGTAAACCACATCGGCATCATCGGCAACGGCACCCATTTGGGTGCTGAACATGAGGTTAAACTGACGGACATCGGTCCAGTTACGTGTACCGCTTACCGGGCAAGCTATTTCGTGCTCAATAATTAATTCTTTTAGGCGTGGCAAGTTTTCGGCCTTCAAAGCCTCATCCATATCGGCCTGCAATTGCTCTGCCTTAGCAGTTTTGCCATCTTTGGTATAACGGTCAATCTTATCTTCCAAAAGCTGGTCGGCACGATAGCGCTTTTTCGAATCTTTATTATCAATCATCGGGTCGCTAAAGCCATCAACGTGACCGCTCGCTTTCCATATAGTAGGGTGCATAAATATAGCCGAATCAATCCCAACTATGTTTTCATGCATTTGCACCATTGCTTTCCACCAATAGGTTTTAATGTTGTTTTTTAGTTCAACACCATTTTGGCCGTAATCATAAACGGCGCTCAGGCCATCATAAATCTCGGAGGAAGGAAAAACAAAGCCATACTCTTTGGCATGCGAAATAACATTTTTAAATAGTTCGTCGTTCGGTTTACTCATAATAGCGCAAAGATAGTTTTTTTGTGAAAGTGCAAAAGCCCGAAATTTTTGATTGGGGTAAATATTTATGTAGGATAATTGAATATAAAGGGTTAAAGTCTTCGCCCTTTCAAGCGTTTTCGCCCTTTCAAGCGTCCACGCTTGAAAGTTTCGCATTTTTAAGCGTCCACGCTTAAAATAATAAAACAATTAGATTCAGCTTAGACGCTGAAAATAGGTTAAGTTCAAGCGTAGACGCTTGAACTGGCTTTGGGGGGACACAGACTTTGGGTGGGAATGATTTTAAATTAATTTTTTTATCACAATTCCGAAGCGGCTCCCTCATCCAACAATACCAAACCATGTGGCAAAGTTTGAAAAATTGTAGCCGGAACTTGTGTACCAATTGGTCCTTTAAGTGATTGGGATATGATTCCAGCTTTCTTAGCACCAGCCGCAATCAGTAAGGGCAATTTTGCTTCCTGAAGATGCTTCAAGCCTAAGGTGATGCCTTTGCTTAAAATAGTAGGTATTGTGAAGTATTTTTGACCTACTGTAATGGTAGTCTCTGCCAATGGGGCGTAATGCGCGTACAAATTAAAATCTGTTTCGGGTTCATTGAGGCCTATATGACCATTCATGCCTATGCCCACCATCATGATATCCAGCGGCCCATGTTGCATGATAAAAGTATTCATTTTATCGCACTCATTGTCCAAATCGGCAGCTTTGGCATCAAAAAAATGAATTTTGCTAGCGGCTATGCCAGCCGGTTCAAAAAAATGTTCCCGTAAAAAGCGGGTACAACTACCATCATCCTCCTTGCCTAAACCAACCCATTCATCTAAACCTACAAAATAACATTCGTCAAAATTTACTTTGCCCGCCTTGGCATCGGCAACTAAATATTTAAATACGCCTGCTGGCGATTCCCCGGAAGGGAAGCATAGCAATGAGTTTGGCTTGCTATTTACCTGCCCGATTATTAAATCGGCGGCGGCACGGCTCATGGCATCAAAATCAGGATAGGTTTTAATCATGTTTTTTAGGATAATTAATCAACGAGGGTAAAACTATCCTGTAGCCTAATATCGTCCGACGCGCTACCAATCATGAGGCTAAACTCGCCGGGTTGGGTAATACGCTCCAACTGTTCGTTATAAAAAGCCAGTTTTTCGCTATCAATGGTGAAGGTAATGGTTCTTGTTTCGTTGGGCTGCAACATCACCTTTTCAAATCCTTTCAATTCCTTAATGGGTCTTAATGGTTGCGCCACCATTTGCCTTAAATAAAACTGCGCCACTTCTTCGCCAGCATAATTGCCATTATTGGTTATGTTAAAGGTAACTGTAATGGTTTCCTTTTTTTTCATGTTTTTTTTATTGATTTGCAGGTTGCTATAACTAAAGGTGGTATAGCTTAAACCATGCCCAAAGGCAAATTTAGGGCTGTTTAATAAATCAATATATGCTGAGGTATAATTTACCGCCGAATCATTTTGTGCCGGCCTGCCGGTGTTAAAATGATTATAATAAATAGGAATTTGCCCTTCTGTACGTGGAAAGGTAATAGGCAATTTACCAGCTGGATTGTAATTACCATATAGCACATCGGCAATGGCATTACCTGCCTGATTGCCAAGCCACCAAGTATATAAAATAGCCGGTACATGGTCGGCTGTCCAGTTAAAAATCATTGGTCGCCCTGCCATCAATAATACCACAACTGGCTTGTTAGTAGCCATAATCGTTTTTATTAATTCTTCTTGAATAGCCGGTAAATGAATATTCGACCTGCTTTTGGCTTCACCCGTCCAATCAAATTTTTCGCCCATGGACATTACCACCACATCGGCTTGCATGGCTGTTTTATAAGCCTCGGCAAAGCCAGCACGACTGGTATCAGTAATATCACAACCTCTAGCGTATAGCAACTTAGTATTACCCGCTTGTTGTTGCATACCTTCGTAAACAGAAACAATGTCGTTCACATTACCAACCTCAAGCGACCAAAAGCCTTTTAAATCCTTTTTAACCTTTGCCAACGGACCAATAATGGCAATTGATTTCAAATTTTTTGAAAGTGGCAATACTTGATGGTCGTTCTTTAACAGTACAATGCTTTTTTTTGCGATATCCAAAGCAGCTTCTGTGTGCTCTTTCCTGTTTAATATACGTTTTTCGCGGTCGGCATCGCTAAATCGGTAGGGGTCGCTAAATAAGCCAAGCTCATATTTCTTGGTTAAAATGCGCCTAACCGCTTCATCTATTACCTTTTCAGATACCTTTTTATCAGCAACCAATTTGGCAAGATTTTTCAGGTAGCTATTGCTCTCCATATCCATATCGTTACCAGCGTTAATGGCAACTTGGGCCGCATCATAGCTATCCTTCACATATCCATGGTTAATCATTTCGCCTATCGAGTTCCAATCGCTTACCACAAAACCC
>CAITEP010000019.1 GCA_903891475.1 uncultured Mucilaginibacter sp. | reverse complement strand
TAGCATTGTAAAATCATCAACCGCGCTTTCTCCAACTTGTAAGGAAGATGCGCCTAATCCGTTTCCATGTCCCACTTCAACAATAGGGACACCTGCAGCGTTTGCGGCCACACAGTAAACAGCAATTTGCTCTGCACTTAATTGATGAAATACAGCATGATTACCATCGCGTAATGTTGGGTCACTTATTAAAATATGTTTCATGTATAACTACTTAATTGATGAATTCCGTTTTATTGACCAAATGGCAATTTATGACAACAAACTTTTCAATTTATCTTTGTGTGCTTCCGCGTGAAAGAAAAAGAAATTTGTTTCCTCTGTATTTTCATCAACCAAACCAAAGGGCACTAATCCATTTTGGCTGGCAACATAACAATGATATCCTAAATCTCTATAAAATTGTATAATATCATTTGGGTGATAGTTAAACTTAGCCGACCATTTGCGCAACATTTCCGAAAATACAATCGGTTTATGTTGTTCAATGGTATGTTTAGCACCTTTAAACACCATAAACTCGGCACCTTCTACATCACATTTAATAAAATCAATTTTACCAATTTGGTTAGTTGCAACATAATTATCAACTGTATTGGTAATACATTCCAGTTCTTGAATGTTTTGGTTTTCAGTGATGTTTTGTGATGAAGCCGCACCAGGAGTAATGGGCGAATAGAAGAACTTAATCTTGTCTTGCTTGTCAGAAAATGCGAAGTTTTCTAAAACAATGTTTTGAAAGCCATTCAATAAAACATTATTTGTTAGCTTTTGGTAAGTTTCCGGAATAGGTTCAAACGCGTATATTTTACCATTGGTAAGCATGGATGCTATATGATTTGTATACCACCCAATATTACCACCAATATCAAAAACGGTATAATTTTTTTCAATAATTCTATAAATCATCGAAGAATCAACAGATTCGTATGAACCAAAATTAAAGGTTTCGATAGGGGTTGTACGTTTATCTAATAAATCACAATAAAAGCTAATTCCGCCATTGTTGTAATCGGTTTTACTTGAAGTCATAATAATTGCTCCGTTTTGAATAGTTATTTTTGAGATATCTGTATTAGGCAATTCTTTAGCATAATCAAATAACAACAAATGCAAATCGTGCATTTGATCTATAAAGTCTTTTTTACTAATCTTTGCCTCTGCGTAAAGGCTTTTTATCTCACTTAATGTCATACGTCTTATTATTTAAGGTAACTATTAGTTTACTAATTTGGGTTATGTGTTTTTGAGTATTCTTCCGCAACTGCAATGGCAGCGCAGTTTATGATATCGAGGTTGCCTGCATATTTTGGTAAATAATCGCCTAGCCCTTGTGCTTTAACCATCACTACTATTCTATCATTTTCATAAATTGGGCCAATTAATAAGTGATATCCGGGAACATAATTACTAATTTTTTTCACCATTTCGTTAATACCAATTATAAGTGCTTCCATATTTGGATTTTTTACTTTGGCAAAAATGGTGGTTTGCATATCAATACATGGCAATGCCGGGTTAAGGTTAAGTATAGCCTTGGTTTTTTTTGCACCCGAAAACAGTTTTAAACCCATTTCGGTTGTTTCGATATATTCATCCAAATTTAGCCTTGTTGCTGGTCCTGCGCTTCTTGACGAAATGCTGGATACTACCTCAATATAATCTATTGCCGGGTGGGTTTGTCCTATAACATAGGCAATAGGTATGGAAGCTTGTCCACCACAAGTAATCATATTTACGTTTTGCTGTTTTATTGAATCTTCGAGATTAACAGCAGGAATACACATTTCTCCTAATTTTGCCGGGGTCATATCTACCACTATTTTACCTAAATTTTTTAAAATAGGCCAATGATGAGCGGCATCCTTAGCAGATGTAGCGTCGAAAACCAGTTCACAGCAACCAGGGTCTTTTATAATAGCGTTAATACTTTGGTCTGATACTTTAACCCCCAAGCTCAATGCTTTGGCCATTCCGGGCGAAGACAGATTTCTTCCTATAAATAAGGTGCATTCTAAAAATTCAGAACGCTGAATTTTTATTAATAAATCTGTTCCAATATTTCCACTACCCAGAATAGCAACTTTTAATTTTTTCATGATGGGATTTATTGAACCTCAATGTTAATTGACTTATCGTGTAATCCGGCAAGCATATTAGCTTTTAACTCTTCTCTTGAAATAAATGGCGATAAATCTTCAAGTGGAGGTGAAATTAATGTTCCATCTTTTTGGAGGGCTAATGATAACTTAGGTACAAAGGTTTGTTGCGGGTGCATAAATACCTCACAAATAACCGGACCATTATATGCTTGAACTTGCGGAATTACTGTTTCAAAATCATCCCAAGTATGAATCTGAAAACTTTTTATGTTAAAAGCTTTTGCCAGCGCGGTAAAATCCGGACAAGTAACTCCCGATTTTTGGTCAACCCCTGAACGTCTTCCTTTAAATAAAGCGTTTTGGGTATGCTTAATCATTAAATAACCATCATTATTAAATATAAACAATTTTATGGGTAATTGATGATGGGTCATTGTTTCGAGCTCTTGGAGGTTCATCATCATACCGCCATCGCAATTTAAGCACATCACCTCGCCCTTATTTCGTGCAACAGATGCACCTATGGCTCCTGGCAGTCCAAATCCCATTTCACCCAAACCGGTGGATGTCATTAAGCGTTGGCCTTTTTTTAACTTTAAGGTTTGATGCCCACTTAAAAGCGCGGTACCCATATCAGTCACGATAACTTGGTCGTCTTTAAGATGGTTTGACAAACGCGCCATAAATGGATATGAGTTAATAAAGCCATCCACATCCGGGTGGTCGGTAGGGGATACCCATGGGTATTTCTCTCTATAATTGTCGCAGATATTTACCCAATCAGAATAATCAGTATTTTTTAAATCATTTGATTTATTCAACATTTCTGTTAAAAAATCTTTAGCGTCGGCACCTATGGTATATTTGTAACGATCGGCATATTTCAATAATTCTTCTGTGTCAATATCAACAACCGAAATTTGTGCTTCCCTTGCAAGTTCTTTTATTTCATAGCCAATTTGCGGAATGGCCATTCTAGTGCCAATGCACAATAAATAATCGCAATTTTGTAGTACAAAGTTGGCGCATCTCTGTCCGTAGGTTCCGGCTCTCCCATAAACCAAGGGGTGGTACGAATCAACCATGTCAATACCGGCCCAAGTTACTAGAGCTGGTATACCGGTTTCATTCAGTAGTTTCTCTATTAAATCAGTTGCACCTGCTAGCCTAATACCATGACCGAGCCATAGCAAGGGTTTTTTCGCGCTTTTTAAATCATTGATAATGTTGTTAACTTTTACTTCTAATAAGTCTTCTGCAACTTCAACACTTTGCTGGGGGGTAAACTCTTCAATTAAATGATCTTCAATAATGGAAGATTGTATATTCATTGGCACATCCAGCCAACAAGGGCCAGGTCTGTCACTTCCTGCAATATGGTAGGCTTTATTAAGTTCAAATTTAACTTTTTGCAGGTCTGTTACTTGTTTTGAATACTTGGTTACTTTTGAAACCATTGCCGAACTATCATAACCTTGAACACCCCACATGCGGAGCCCTTTATGCAGTTCAACATATTTTGAATTTTCGTTACCAGCAATTATTAAACAAGGAATAGAATCGGCCCAGGCACTTACCACTCCAGTTACCCCGTTGGTTGAACCAGCACCTGTAGTAAGTATGGCAGCTGTAATTTTACCATGTGTACGATAATATGTTTGAATTGCCATACAAGCAGCTTGCTCATGATGCACGCATATAATTTCGGTATAGCCTTTTTTGAAAATGGAATCAAATATATGGGCATTACCTGCACCAATAATTCCAAAAACATGCCTAATTTCTTTTTCGGCTAAAAAGTCGGCAATTAAATCACTAATTTTCATTTATAGTTCAATATTAAATTTTGTGAATAGTAACTATCTATTGTCCTTCTAAAACCATCCACAATAGTAGTTTCCGGTTTCCAGCCTAATGTTTTTAATTTATTTACATTAGGTGTGTTCCTAGGTATAGGGCTTTTAAGATATTGGTCACTATTTACTCTTTTTATTCGATTTATTTTTATGGCATTATTACTCAAACCAACTAAGGTTTCCGCAAGTTCAATGATACTACTTTCCGCTTCCGGATTACCAACATTGTAGGCCTGACCTGATGCTCCTTTAAGCAAAACTTTAAAAAATGCTATGGTAGCATCTTTCAAATAGCAAAAAGCCCTTTGAGCCAAGCCGTCACTTTTTATTTCAATATCCCTTCCGTTTATAACATCTGCTACAAAATCAGCATAAACCCTACCATCATTTAATTGCATGCCAGGGCCATAAGTATGAAATGGCCTTACTATTTTAGTATTAATACCATACTGATGATGGTAACTTACACAAATATTTTCACCCATCCTTTTACTTTCGCCGTAGCATGACCGAACATTTGTTGGATCAAGATAACCGTAATAATCTTCCATTACTGGATTGTTTTCATCATTAACCTGACCATAGACCTCGCCTGAACTAAAATATAGAAATGATTCAATACTGAATTTTCTTGCTAAGTTTAATAAGTTTAAAGTTCCAAGAATGTTTGAACTTAAGGTACCTACCGGATCAGTACCATAATATTTTGGACTTGCTTGGCTGGCCGCATGAACTATAAAATCAATGGATTCATTTTCATTAATTTTAATTTCATTACAAACATCCTGTTCTAAAAAAACCAGATTCTTGTCTTCCAAATAATCTTTAAAACGAACTTTAGCTTTATTAATATTACGTACCAAGGCAAGAACTTTCACATTTATATGCTGGCATTTATTTACAAAAAGTAATGATTCCACCATATAAGCAGGTAAAAATCCATTGGCGCCAGTAATTAATACAGTTTTATTAGCAAACCTAATCCAATCAATATCTGATTGCATGATGGCATCTAAATCCTCTAAGATAATTTTATTATTTGTCATAAAATTTATCCATAAATAAAGCTATCTGTTCTTCGGTGTATTCAATGATACCGTGAGGATGCTGATAAAAGTTTTTATACCAATTAACTGTAAAGCTAACGGCAAGTTCAGCATTTAAGAGTGGTTGCCATTTTAATTCATCAAAAGCTTTACTTATATCAAGTTTTAGCAATCCAGCTTCATGCGGGCTGTTTAAATCCTTATTTGAATTGTAAATGCCATTGCCCCAACAATTTATGGCCAACTCAACCATTTCCTTAACCGAAAAAGTGCCAGAATCCATTTTAGGGCCGAAGTTATATGCTTGAGAAAATTTTTCCGGATTTTCTAATAAATAAACTCCAAGTAATAAATAACCGAATAAAGGCTCCAAAACATGTTGCCATGGTCTTACCGCATCAGGGTTTCGCACTTCAATAGTTTCGTTTTTTGACAATGCCCTTATAATATCAGGAATTAGCCTGTCTTTTGCCCAATCTCCACCACCAATTACATTGCCAGCACGACCAACTGCTAGTGCTTTTTTATGCGAAGTGTATTTATTGATATTAAAAAATGAATTTCTATAACTATCTATCAGGAGTTCGGCACAAGCCTTGCTGGCACTATAAGGGTCGTATCCACCTAGCCTATCATTTTCACGATAGGGGTAAGCCCATTCATTATTATGGTAAACCTTGTCGGTGGTAATAAGTACAGCATTGCATGGTTTATTTAATTTTGCCATTGCATCTAATACATTTGCTGTTCCTATCACGTTTACCTCAAACGTCTCCGCAGGAATTTCGTACGAGCGTCTTACAAGTGGCTGCGCTGCTAAATGAAAAATAAAGTCGGGCTGGAATGATGTAATTGCCTCTTCTAAATATTTTTTATCTCTAATGTCTCCAATAACAGATTCACAAAGTTGTTCCCCCTTAATAATGTTAAATAGATTAAGTTCGTTTTCTGGTTCAAGAGCATACCCTTTCACTTCGGCACCAAGTAATGTAAATACTTTCAATAACCAAGCACCCTTAAAACCAGTGTGACCGGTCAAAAATATTTTTTTGCCTTTATAAGTTTTGATGAATTGAGCTTTACTTACCATATTTTCCAAGGAGCAGCGTTATTATCCCACATTTCATTTAAATCATTTTTATCCTTAAGGGTGTCCATAGGCCTCCAAAATCCTTCATGCTTAAAAGCATTCATTTGCCCATCATGAGCTATATCTTCCATTGGAGCTTTTTCCCAAATTGTTTTGTCACCTTCTTTAATATAATCAAATATTTGCGGTTCGCAAACAAAGTAACCACCATTTATCCATGATCCGTCTCCTTTAGGTTTTTCAAAAAATGAATTTACGGAATCATGTTCATCAATATTTAATACTCCAAACCTTCCGGAAGGTTGCACAGAAGTAACAGTACAAAGTTTGCCATGCTCTTTATGAAACTTAACTAGATTTGCAATATTAACATTGCCTACTCCATCCCCATAGGTTAGCATAAAGGTTTCATTATCAATATAAGGTTTAATTCTTTTTATTCTGCCACCGGTCATTGAATCGTTTCCTGTATCAACCAATGTAATTTTCCATGGCTCTGCTTGAGAATCATGTACTTTTATTGAATTGTCTGATAAGTCGATGGTAACATCAGATTTATGCAAAAAATAATTAGCGAAATATTCTTTTACAATATAACCCTTATATCCTAGACAAATAACAAAATCATTGAAGCCATAATAGGAATATATTTTCATGATATGCCATAAAATTGGCATTCCACCAATTTCAACCATTGGCTTAGGGCGTAAGCTTGTTTCCTCTGATAATCGGGTGCCTAATCCACCAGCAAGTAAAACTACTTTCATTTTTTATTTTAATTTATTGTGAGGGTCACATTATCGCTTAATGGATAGCTGCAGCAAAGCAGATATTCATTTTGGCTCAAATCATCTGATGATTTTTCTATTCCTATTAATTTTATTTCACCATTAATAAGTTGAGCCTTACATAGTTTACAATTACCAGTTTGGCAAGAATAGGATAAATCAATTAAATTATCCAGTGCTGCATCTAGTATACTTTTACCTTTACTAACTTCAAATTTATAAGTAGTATTGTCTTTATTAATTTCAACCACTTGGTTGTTTATTCCTTCAAATTCAATTGGATTTATATTTAATTCAAAATCTTCGGAATGAATTTTATCTGATTTAATACCGAGTTCTAATAAAGTATTCTTTATGATTTCTTTTAAAGTTATAGCGCCACAAATATAATTTATTGAATTTTGATAGTCTTTAAGACTAGGTAAAATTGATAATATTAAATCTTTACTAATTCTTCCAAAAATTTGAGGAGAATTGTTTGTATTCTCCTCTTTTGAATAAAAGTAATAAATTAAAAAATTTTGTTCATATAATTGTTTCAGGGTATTTAATTCATTATAAAAAATAGTTTCCTCCTTATTTTTACTGCAATAAAATAAGTAGACTAGCTTTTGAGGTGGAAATTTTAAAGCAGTTTTTAATATTGAAAATAATGGGGTAATTCCACTTCCACTAGCCCATAGTATAATAGGTGTTTCGTCGGTATGGTTGCTTGGGTCATAATAAAAATCGCCTATTGGCCCAATTACCTCTATTAAATCTCCAATTATTGTTTTATTATATAGATAATTTGAAACTATCCCTCCATCAAAGCGTTTAATCGTTATTTCAATTTCTTCATCAATATTTGGTGATGAAGAAATTGAGTAAGGCCTCATATATTTGCGACCATCTATCTTAACACTGATTGTTAAATATTGTCCTGGTTTATAGTGAAATTTTTTAAAAGTTGGTTTTTTAAAACGAATGGATATTACGTTTGGTGTATCTTTAACAATACCAATAACTTTTAATGTAAAATTATCCATCAGGTTATTATATAATTAAAAAACTGAATAATTCATTTAAGAATGAATTATTCAGTTTAATTTATTGGTTGACCAATCTAACTTTGGCCTAATTAATCCAGCCCATTCACCAGTATATTCTTTCCTCATTTCACCAGTTTCTTCAACAATAAACGATAGTACATTTTCTGCTATACCCATATCATCATAGGTCTCTGGAACAAGAAACGCGTTAATGATATAGTTGGTAGTATTTAGAAAGTTTTCTGGTAATTTTATAGTTGAAACGTAAATGCCTTTTTTTAAGGGTTTACCATAAAATTCATCAGTAGTAAGCGTAGCCGATGGACCATTAAACGTAGCTAAAATAATTGACCCCATATTATCAACAACATGGATACTTGGCGTAATCATAGCGTCATCTACCAAAACTTCGTATTCCATTTCAATTACTACTTTTTCATCAATAGCAAAGTTGGTTGTTAAACCACGATTTTCAGATATTAATTTAAATCTTTTAAAAGCAGCTTTATCACAATGTTTCTTAATGAATATACTTTCGGCCTCTACAACGGCTTCATTTTCTTTTCCAGAGCTTATGTATTTATCAATTATTGCTCGTGTATAATCAAAATCTTGTAGAATGCCATTTTTAAGGAGTATCGTTTTATTGCAAAGGTTGCTAATGGCTGCCATATTGTGGCTTACAAATAAAATTGTCCTTCCCTCACCTTTGCTAATGTCTCCCATTTTACCAAGGCATTTTTTTTGAAATTCGGCATCACCAACAGCTAAAACTTCATCCAGAATTAATATTTCAGATTCTAAATGGGCAGCAACCGCAAAGGCAAGGCGTACATACATTCCTGACGAGTACCTTTTAACAGGAGTATCTACATATCTTTCAACACCCGAAAAATCAACAATTTCATCAAACTTGCGCTTTATTTCAGCCTTTCGCATGCCTAATATAGCACCGTTTAAAAAAATATTTTCCCTTCCAGTTAACTCCGGATGAAACCCTGTTCCAACTTCCAGTAAACTGGCTATTCTTCCCTTTACCTTAATGTGTCCAGTTGTTGGTGAAGTAACACGGCTTAATATTTTTAATAAGGTACTTTTACCTGCCCCATTTCTACCAATAATACCAACTACTCCGCCTTCTTCTATTTCGAAATTGATATCTTTTAAACTCCATACTATATCGCTTTCACCTTTTTTCGATCGGTCATTAGTTTCGCCAATTTTCAAAAAAGGATCTTCTTTACCCCGAATCTTTGCTATAAAACGCTCTACATCTTGAGAAATAGTTCCTGTACTAAAATCACCTAATTGATAAGCTTTTGAAATATTATTTACGTTAATTACTTTACTCATTTTTGCAAATGAAGATTACTTTAAATATTGGGCAATCCTCTAATTTTTAACTAGTCAAATTTATAAATAAATAACCTGATTTTTTTGAATTATCATCAAAACCAACTTTAGTAATATGTTTTTTACGATTACTTAAACTAATTTTTTATTATGATAAATAGTCGATGGCATTTTCTAAGGTAACCATATAATTATCTTCATTGAACTTATTTAAGCACTTATTTTGAAGGTATTGTCGGTAATTTTCAGTTATAACTGTATCTAATGATTTTGATATAGCGATCTCTAATTCTGATAAATTATCAGGACTTACAGCTGTGCCTAACTCACCATTGCAAATGGCATCAATACTTCCGTCTTCATTCCCGCAAATAACAGGTAGTCCGCAAGCCAGTGCTTCAATAAAAACAATGCCAAATCCTTCTCCTTTACTCGGTAACACAAATAAATCAGCCAATAAAAAATGGTCAATTAGTTCATTTTCATTAATAAAACCTGTTAGTATTACCTCGTTTTCGACACCACTTTCCTCAATCAGTTCGTCAATTCTTACCTTTTCTATCTCATCGTACTTACCAGCTAAGACATATTTAATTTCTGGGAATTTATTTTTTAAATTTTTGAGCACTCTTATTACATTGTCATGGCCTTTATATAATTCGAGTGATGAAAGCCTAGATAGCGTGAAAATTATAGGATGATTACCTTGAATATTATATCTATTTTGAAGATATTTGGGTTTATCGAAATTTTGTGGAATTTGTATAAATGAGTCTACAACATTGTTTAATACGGTACAAACTTTGGCATCAACACTATGTTCACTTATCACCTTTTGCATAGTGAAATTACTTACACAAAGTATTTTATCGCATTTGGTTAAAAACTTTTTTTTGATGTATGATATCGGACCCCAAATTTCAATTCCATGGGCAATAAGCCAAACTTTACAACGTGGATTTATTATTTTTATTAAAACGCCTAACAAAGCTAGATTGATATGACTTAAAATTACAACATCTTGTTTTGTTGAACTAAAAAAACTTTCTATTAGGAATTTAATTTTATTGTTTTGATAGCCTTTAAAATTTGACTCAGGAAGATATTGGGTTATTAAATCTGTTTGGGCATCGTATGCCGATACTAATTTAAAGCTCCAGCTGTTTTTTTCAGCAATTTTAAACAAAGAATGAGCAAGCGTACGGGTCATTTTCTGTATGCCGCCCGTTGAACTAAAAGTTTGTAGTGAAAATAATTGAATATTTTTAACCACGCAATTGAATTTGATGAAGAGCGAATATTTTCGACCAATGTAGTTTACCTTCGTTAAATTTTTTCACGTAATTTTGAGTGTGTTTACCCTTATAATTACTTACTGCGCTTAGCTCTTTGTTATTTCTCATCCAATCCTGTAATGGAAATGAAAAGCCCATTTTCTTTCTTTTCCAAACCTCGGTAGGCAGTAAACCTTCAAAACTATCAATCAGCATTTTTTTAGGTTGGTCTTTATTAAACCTAATAGAAGGGTGTATTCTGGAAGCCAAATCCTGAAAATCTTCGTCCAAAAAAGGCACTCTTACTTCTAGCGCATGGCACATACTCATTACATCAGTATCACGTAATAACTGATTTTGCATATATAAATTTGTTTCGAACCATGCTGCTTGTTCTTCGTCGTATTTTCTTACAGGTTCGAATGGAACTTTATTAAACAATATTTCATTTATATCTGATACGCTAATATCAAGTATTTTCGAAATATCATCAGGGATAAAAAAGCCTCTTAAAAATAAATAATCAGCCATTGGATGATTATTTGCTAAAAAAGCTATTTTTTTAAATTTATCAGGAGTAAAATTATTAATGCCTTTAAAAAGCTCTGCGGGAAGTTTTCGCAAAGCTTTAAGGTATTTTATCCGATTGAATGATGGGTAACCACCATATAATTCATCGGCACCTAAGCCAGATAATACAGCTTTTAAACCAACTTCGTGCGAATATTTGCAAATAAACCAAGTGTTTATACCATCGGTTGTAGGCAAATCCATATTTTGTAATATGGTTGGCAAGTGTTTTTCAAAGTCTTCCTGCCTTACCAAGTGCTCAAACTTCTGCCCATCTATTTTACTACTTACCACTTGCTGGTATTTCCGCTCGTTGTATGATTGCTCGTTAAAATAAATGGAAACAGTTTTAAGGTCACTTTCCTTTTGTTGCGCAGCTAATAATGTTACCAAACTTGAATCAATCCCTCCGCTTAAAAATACCCCGATGGGTGCATCTGATATTAATTGCCTACGGACAGAATTTTGAAGTGACTCGAACACAAGTTTCTTAGCCTCGTTAATATCGGTAATGTATTCAATGGATTTTGATTTAACCTCAAACGGATGGATAGTATATTTTCCGGTATTATTATCAAATTTTAAAAAATGACCTTTTGGAAGACTTAAAACATTTTTTAGATTGGTAAATGGTTCGGGGATATAACCAAACGCTAAAAACCTTACTCGCCAATCCTCATCTGTTTCATAGGTTAATTCTTCAACTTTGAATGCCCTAACTTCGGATGCAAATATTAAAGTGTTTTCTTTATGTTGATAGTAAAGAGGTTTTATACCCGATGAATCTCTTACTAAATAAGTGGTTTTTTGTGTAGAATCATACAAGCCAAACGCAAACATTCCTTTGAGTTTTACGAAAGCTTCAGGACCCCATATATTGTAGGCCTCAATAATTACTTCGGTGTCACTTTTAGTTCTAAAAACTACACCTTTGTCAATCAATTGCTTTTTTAATTCCAGAAAATTATAAATCTCTCCGTTAAAGGTAATCCATACTTTCTGAGCAAAATCAGCCATAGGTTGATGCCCATTACTACTTGTATCAATCAATGAAAGCCTCCGATGTCCAAAAACTAAGCCATCCCCTTCATGTGCATATATTCCTTGGTCATCAGGTCCACCATGTTTAAGAATATTGCTCATTAAACCTACTGTTTGAACAATTTGGTTAAATGGTAAATTCTTTGATATTATTCCTGAAATTCTGCACATAATTTTAGCGTTTATTTCCTTGAAGTTTTATAAAAAAGTAATAAAAATTACTTATATTATTAATTAAAAGATATCAAACTTTAAAATGATATAAAGAGGTAAAAGATCTTTTTTAAAAATTATAAAATGGCAATTTATTTTTAAAATTCTTTAAAGAAATAAAATTCGAAAACAGCTTTATATAGACTTAAAATTAATTATACCAAGTACTAATTTTCCACCATTTTTTGGTATTATTATCATCGTCTGAATAATAGGATGATTTTTCATAGCCACTGTAATCGGAATAGTAGTAATATTTACCATTGCCATAACTTCCGGTTGTTGAAGTATTATAATAGGTTGAATGTAAAACATCTTCGGCAAAAGCATTCAGTATTATAACGGTGTTTTCTAAATTATACTCAAGTGATAGTCTTTTTGGAATGGTTGCAGCATTATACTTGGATTTTCCAGAACGAATAACAAAAATATTAATATCGCTAATCCTGATAATTGGAAGTGCATCTGCTACTAAACCAACTGGTGCGGTATCGACCATTATAAAATCATAAGTTAATTTTAATTCTTCTATTAACTTCATCATTCTATCTGATTGAATTAATTCCGCTGGATTTGGAGGAACTGGACCCGATGTAATAAAATCCAAATTATTTTGACTGGTGTTTATTATATCTTGAATGGAGCATTGATTAGCAAGATAATTACTTAAACCAATATCATTTGAAATTTTAAATGTTTTGTGCAACTTAGATCTCCTTAAGTCAGTTGAGATTAATATAACTCTTTTATTAATAAGCGCTAAGGTACTTGCTAAATTAACAGCAACAAACGATTTACCTTCACCGGCAACTTCTGAGGTAACACAGATAACTTTACTGTTTTTTTCTGAGGCTAAGAAGTTAATATTAGCTCTTACCGCTCTTATAGACTCTGCAAATAATGATTTGGGTCTTGAAATAGCTAAAATTTGAGTGCTAAATTCGTCAATTTTTCCAGGATATTTTCTAATTACACCAATAATAGGAATAGTTGTTAAACTTTCAATAGTTTCCTTATCGTAAATATAAGGGTTTAAAAGCCTTATTAGAATAATCAATAAAACGCCAATCCCCAAACCAATAAACAATGAAAATTTACGAACTGACTGGGCATCAGGGGAAACAGGGTCAGTGTTTGGCATTGCTTGATCAATAAGTGTAGCTCCGGGCAAAATTCCAGCTCTCCCAATTTGAGCATCAATTTTCTTTTCAGAGAGAATTGTAAAAACTTTTTCACTTATTTCATATCCTCGTTTTAAAGTTATTAAATCACGCTCTTCTGCCGGAAGAGTACGGATTTTTTCATTGATTGGATTTAAGTCATTATTTATATAATTTATTTTATCGGCAATAAGTGCGCTTAACGAGTTTAAACTTCTTAGTGCGTTGTTTTTTAGTTCAATAATTTCTTTATTGATTTCTTGTATTGGTTTTGCGCTAACTGTATAAGTTCTTAAAAGAGCATTTCTTTCATTAATCTTAGAATTTAATCCAGTAATATAATAAGATAATTGAGACTCTGAAACTCCACTTGAATTGAAATTCAATGTTAAATTTTCTTTTTCATTTTCTATCTCACTCTTTAATTTATGAATTGCGAGTTGATCTATTTTTAATAACGAAAGCTCATTTTCAATTGCAGAGGCTTTAGTTAACATAAAATTAGCATTGTTTCCTAAATCTAAGAACTTTTTGTTTTCTTTATACTTTTGAATCGCATTTTGTCCATTAAAGACCTCATTTGACAAAACTTTAAGCTGGTCGTCAATGAAATCAATCATTTGAGAAGCTGATAACATTTTTTGCTGCCTATCATATAATAAATATTCCTTCATTATGGCATTAATAATATGAGCAGCAAAGTACGGATTATCAGAAGTTTCCTGTATTGAAAGAATATTCGAATTTTTCGTTAATTCACCAATACTAAGCCCATTTCTAATCTTGTCGAGAAAATCATTGGTGGTATTAAAATTAAATAAATAAACAGTATTTGCTGAAAATGCCGCCGGTACGCCAATTTTTACTATAGTAGTGCCTAAAGTAATTGGTGTATTGTATTTATATGTTTTTTTATATGTATTGCCCGATTCTGTATAGCTTAAATTAAATTTTTCTTTATCAATTGGTTCAAGCGTATACATGCCATTGTAATAGGATAAACTGTCAAATTTAACTATATCAACATGGAATGGTTTTTGAGGGTAAAGATCAATTGTGCGATTAAATATACGACCTTTAATGTAGTAGCTTACTCTATAGTCTAAATGTGCTATAGCTCTTGTTAATAAAGGAGTGCTTTCAAGTACTACTGTTTCACTTTGAATTTTGTAATATGTTCTGTCGTTGTTACCAAATTGCAATAACTCAGTGGCCTGTGACTTTTTATCCTCAAGTTTCAATGTACCCGCGGTAGAATAAACTTTTGGAGTATAGAATAAGTAAAATTGCCCAAGAATAAAGGATAAAAATAATGTGCCTAAAATCCAATACCACCTGCTTAATAAAATTTTAGCAATTTTAAAATAATCTATTTCTTGATTGGTTAATTTCTGATTTTTTATTTCAGTTTCTTCCATTTATCTTATTCTATTTAATGTTAAAAGTAAAACCACTGTACTTAAAATTAAGGAAATTGGTTGGAATAATAAGTTAGCTGTGGTGATGTTATCGTTTCTGGCTGCCCTTTTACTTTGAGCAATATAAATAATATCCCCGTTTTGAAGTACTGCCCTTGGATCATTGATTGATTGAACCGTATTTAAATCAATTACATTTACTAAAGGTGTCTTATTTGTTCCGCGGATTATTTTTATATGTTTTTCATCAGCGGCCGGAGTTAACCCACCAGCTTGTCCAATTATATCTATAAGAGTAGTTTTATCCTTTGTTAATTCAAGGTTTCCCTGAGAATGAACTTCTCCAAGTATTGTAATTTTTAAATTGATAATTTTTAAATCAATAATTGGATTAATAATTGTTTTTGAATAAAGATTACTAATTGCCGTTTGCGCCTCTAATCGGGTTAAACCCACAACATGAACTTGACCAATTAGAGGTAATATAACATTCCCATCTTCTTCTACTTTGAAATTTTGGCCTACACTGTTACCTCCAGTTGTTACCACAGGAGAGGTAGGTGTTTCATCAACAATATACCTTATATTTTGTAAGTTTCTTATTTGTAAAATATCTTGTGGTTTTATTTTATAAGAACCTAAACCTTCAGATTTTGTGCTATACAATGAATCATTCAATGCAGCTTGTTTTTCAAATAATACCTGATATTGTTTGGTACAAGAGGAAAGCCCGGTTAAAATCAAAGCCACACAAAAGAAAGAATATAAATTACGCATTTTCATATGAATATTTTGTGTCCCAAATCAGTATAATTTGGATTAGGTGGCGAAATTACATATTTTTGTTATTAAACCAATGAAAAATTCTACTTGTGCAAGATTTTGTAATTTCTATTATAACAGTATCATTTAATGCTGAACAAACAATTGAGAGATGTATTTCGTCAGTTATAAATCAAAAATTTAATAAAATCGAATATTTAATTATTGATGGCGGATCAACTGATGACACAAAAAAAATCATAAACAAATACAAGGATAAAATAAAAATAGTGGTATCGGAACCAGATAAGGGTATTTATGATGCTATGAATAAAGGGATTAAATTGGCAACAGGAGATATTATAGGCATGCTTAATGCTGATGATTTTTTTGCAGATGAAAATATTCTTTCATATGTCGCCGATGCATTTAATTTACATAATCCAGATGTTTTATACGGAGATTTGGACTATGTAAATAGTTCAAATAAAGTAATTAGAAGTTGGAAATCAGGCAACTATATATATGGTATGTTCAATTGGGGATGGATGCCTCCACATCCTACCTTTTATTGCAAAAAAAGTTACTTTGAAAAATTTGGATGTTATAGTTTGAATTACGGTACAGCTGCTGATTATGAATTAATGGCAAGGTTTTTGCACTTAAATAAATTGTCTGCCTATTATTTGAAGAAGGTGATGGTTAAAATGGAATTGGGTGGCGCAAGTAACAATAGTATGTACAATAGGATGAAAGTTATTAAGAATGATTATAATGCTATGGTTAAAAACGGAATTAGGTTCGCTGTGATTTCTATTTTACTTAAACCTTTAAGAAAAATTCCACAATTTTTTTGAGCCCCTTTAAGGTTGTGACAATTTTAAGCGATTTTAGTATTTGAAAAGAAATAGCTAGTTTTGCATATCTTAATAATAAATAGATTCTTTTAATCTTAAAATATTAGATACTATGATAGAATTCCTACACACATATCCTTTTTTTTACTATCTCTTTATTACGGTTTTATCATTTTCCATAACAACATTTGTTATTCCATCAATATTACATGTGGCTAGGTTTCGTCATTTATATGATGATTTAGGTCATTTTCGCAAGAAACACGATCATGGAATTCCTAGGCTTGGTGGTGTAGCCATATTCGTAGGTTTTACCGTTACATTATTATTATGCTGTAATACCAATCAGTCATTACCCATTAATTACTTTATATGCGCGTGCATCTTATTATTTGCAATGGGATTAAAGGACGATTTGGCTGGTGTAAATTCATTAACTAAATTATTCATACAATTTATTGTTTGTGCCGTTTTGGTATTCTTAGGAAATATCAGAATTACTAGTATGTACGGGATTTTAGGTATTACTGAAATTCCATACTTGTTAAGTGTGTTTTTTACAATCTTCTTTATTTTACTTGTTATTAACGCATTCAATTTAATTGACGGTATTGATGGCTTGGCAGGCACTACAGGTATTATAGTAAACTCTACTTTTGGTGGCTTGTTTGTTTATTCTCAGCAATATGAACTTGCGGCTGTTTCATTTGTTATGGTTGGCGCAATTGCTGGTTTTTTACGTTTCAATATTACCCCAGCTAAAATATTTATGGGCGATACTGGTTCGTTATTAATTGGTCTCATTTCAGTAGTATTGGCAATTAAGTTTTTAGAATTAAATAAAGGCGGACTTAACATTAAACAAATCTATTCTATCCCAGCCTTAACTCTTGCAATTCTATCAGGCCCCATATTTGATACTTTAAGAATTTTTATTTTCAGAATTTCTAAAGGAGTTTCTCCATTTACAGCTGACAGAAACCACATCCATCACAGAATGCTAAGGTTAGGGTTTAATCATATCCAATCAACCATTATATTGTCATTATTTAATCTTGCTGCCATTACTTTAATTTTCTTTTTAAGGGCATATGGTGATACAATATTAATCATCGTAATTACCTTAATGTCTTTATCTCTAAACTGGTTAATTACATTCCTTCTACGTTCAAAAGAGCGAGAAAGTTTATCTTTCCGTAATTTATTTGTATAAAGATTAAAAAAATATTTTCATCCTTCTACAAGGTTAAAAAGCTATCTAATCAATAGCTTTTTTATTTTTCACTTAATAATTTTTTTGGTTTGCACAGTATGAGAATAGCGATTAATGGTTTTGGTAGAATTGGTAGAATTTTTTTAAGAAATATTTTAAATAAGTCTGGTGTTACCGTTATTGCCATAAATGATTTGGCTGATAACCAAACACTCTCACACTTGCTTAAATATGATTCCGTCCATCGAGGATTTAATGGAGAAGTTTCATATGATGAAAATCATCTTTTTATTAAGGATAAGCCTGTTAGAACATTTTCTGAGTCCGACCCTTCAAAATTGCCTTGGAGAGAATTAAAAATAGATTTAGTCGTTGAGGCAACTGGCAGATTTACCTCAAAACAAGGTGCTTCTTTGCATTTGATGGCAGGTGCAAAACAAGTAATCATTTCTGCTCCATCTTTAGATAAAGATATCCCAACATTGGTATTAGGTGTTAACGACAATTTGGTTGATTTATCTTTACAAATTATATCAAATGCTTCTTGCACTACAAATAATGTGGCTGTTATGGTGAAAATATTGGAGGACAATTGGGGTATTATTGACGGTTATATAACCACCGTTCATTCTATGACTACCGACCAAAATTTACACGATGCTCCTCATAAGG
Organism: uncultured Mucilaginibacter sp.; assembly: GCA_903891475.1. Classification (GTDB taxonomy): domain Bacteria; phylum Bacteroidota; class Bacteroidia; order Sphingobacteriales; family Sphingobacteriaceae; genus Mucilaginibacter. The sequence goes on along the minus strand of CAITEP010000019.1, from coordinate 33,125 downwards.
ATTTACGTAGGGCAAGGGCTGGTTCCGCTTCAATTATTCCGACTACAACAGGAGCCGCCAAAGCAATTACTAATATTTTTCCACAGTTGGCAGGTAGATTAGGTGGAGCAGGTATCAGGGTTCCGGTTTTAAATGGTTCGTTAACAGATTTTACCTGTAGCTTGAAAAAAAAATGTTCGGTAGAGGAGATTAATAATGCCTTTAAGATAGCAGCTTCTTCTAGCCAAATGAGAAATGTATTAGAATATACTGAAGACCCAATTGTATCATCTGATATTTTAGGAAATACACATAGTTGTATTTTTGATTCAAAATTAACATCCATAGTTGGTGGATTGGTAAAGGTGGTGGGCTGGTATGATAATGAAATGGGTTACTCAAGCCGATTAGCCGACTTGGTTGAAAAAATAAGTTTGCTCCCTAAATGATAAAATTTATTACCAGCAATGAGGTCTTGCCAATTCGAAATGAGGTATTGCGAGAGGGCAAACTAAAACTTGAAGAATGTGTTTTTCCAACTGATCATAATCCTGATTCCTTTCATTTGGGTTATTTCGTTGAAGATGAGCTCGTTTGTATTGCTTCTTTTCACCCTCAAAACTATACCGGATGCAATGGAATTGGTTACCAGCTTAGGGGAATGGCGTCAGTGGAACAATTTAGAGGTAATGGATTTGGAAATCAACTTGTAAATTTTGCCATAGTATATCTGCGAGGAAGAAAGGCCAATTATGTTTGGTGCAATGCACGTAAAAAAGCGCTACAATTTTATTCGAATGTGGGGTTCGAAATAATTTCGGACGAGTTTGAAGTACTAGGAATAGGCCCTCATTACGTAATGTATTTAAAGATAACATAAACTTAAAACACCTTTTTTATTTTGAAGCATAAAATTTAGAATAAAATGCTGAATTTGGCTGTTCAATTTTAATTGATTATGAAAACAATAGATTCTATAAGCTTTGCCGGAAAAAAGGCACTCATCCGTGTTGATTTTAATGTACCTCTTGATAGTAATTTCCATATTACTGATGATAATAGGATGACTGCCGCTTTACCAACCATAACAAAAATACTGAATGATGGTGGCTCGGTTATATTAATGTCGCATCTTGGCCGTCCTAAAGACGGACCAACTGATAAATACTCACTAAAACACATAGTGTCACATTTGGCCGATTTGTTAGGTCAAAAAGTTGAGTTTGCGGATGATTGTATTGGTGCCGAGGCTATATCAAAAGCCAAAGCCTTATTAAGTGGAGAAGTTTTATTGTTAGAAAACTTACGGTTTTATAAAGAAGAGGAAAAGGGCGACAAGGATTTTGCCGAAAAGCTATCAAAGCTAGGAGATGTATATGTGAATGATGCCTTTGGAACCGCGCACAGGGCACATGCCTCTACAGCGGTTATAGCGCAATTTTTCCCCAAAGCGAAATATTTTGGTTACCTAATGGCTGCCGAGCTAAAAAATGCGGAAAAAGTTTTAAATGGTGCAGTTAAACCATTTACCGCGATTATGGGTGGTGCAAAGGTTTCTGATAAAATTGAATTAATTGACCGTTTATTAGATAAGGTTGATAACTTGATTATTGGTGGTGGCATGGCTTATACTTTTGCTAAGGCGCAAGGAGGTAATATCGGAAAATCATTAGTTGAGGATGATAAACTGGATTTAGCTTTAAGCTTGATACAAAAGGCTAAAGACAAGGGCGTTAACCTTTTACTACCTACTGATTCAGTGATTGCGGATAATTTCTCGAACGATGCCAATACTGAAGTTGCCCCAAATAAGAATATTAAAGATGGTTGGATGGGTTTAGATATTGGTCCTGAATCAATCGCGGTATTCTCTAAAGTTGTTGAAGCCTCAAAAACCATTTTGTGGAACGGCCCTATGGGGGTTTTTGAAATGGAAAAATTTGAAGGTGGTACTAAAGCTATTGCTATTGCTGTAGTTAATGCGACCAAAAACGGAGCATTCTCATTAATTGGTGGCGGTGATTCTGCTGCCGCGGTTGCCAAATTTAATTTTACTGATGATGTAAGCTATGTTTCTACTGGTGGTGGTGCCTTACTCGAATATATGGAAGGTAAAGAATTGCCTGGTGTAAAGGCAATAAACGACTAGATAAGTCATTTTAAGAATTTGAAGGCGTCACACAATGACGTTTTTTTATTTTATTCAGTATATTTAATACTTTATTGATTATTATGTACAAAAGCACAGTATTATTTCTATTATCATTTCTTTCCGCAAATTTTGTTTCGGCCCAAAATACAACTGATGATGCTACTTATTTAAAGGAAAACTATAAAAAATTCGAGTATATGGTGCCAATGCGCGATGGTAAAAAACTATTTACCTCGGTGTATGTACCTAAAGATAGTACCAAGAAATATCCAATTATGATGGATAGGACTCCCTATAGTGTAGCACCCTATGGACTTGATAAGTATAAAAGTAATATAGGGCCATCATCCTTCTTTTTACACGATGGGTACATTTTTGTTTATCAGGATGTTCGTGGTCGTTGGATGAGCGAGGGCATTTTTGAAGAAATGACACCTGAAAAGGAAATACATAAATCAAAAAAAGATGTTGATGAAGGGACGGATACTTACGACACAATCGATTGGCTTGTAAAAAATATTCCTAATAATACTGGCAAGGTAGGTGTATGGGGAATATCATACCCGGGTTTTTTTACCACTGCAAGTTTGCTAAGCAGGCACCCTGCTTTAGTTGCAGTATCTCCACAGGCTCCAATGGCTGATTTATACAGGGATGACTCTTTTCATAACGGTGCGTTTCAACTAGTGGCTAACTTTGGTTTTTACCCTTATTTTACCAACCGTCAGGATGGATTACCAACAAAAAGAAATGGTAATGGATTTGATTTTGGTACTAATGATGGTTATGAGTTTTTTTTAAATATGGGATCAATAAAAAATACAAACGACAAGTATTTTAAAGATACCATTAGATTATGGAACGAAATGCTCGACCATCCTGATTATGACCAGCATTGGAAGGATAGAAATATATTATACCACTTGCATGATATTAAAACAGCTATATTAGTAACTGGTGGATGGTATGATGCGGAAGATTTGTATGGAGCAATCAATACTTTTAAAACGTTAATAAAAAATAATCCAACAACCCCCATATATTTTACCATGGGGCCATGGGTGCATGGTGGATGGGCTTGGGGACCGGGCGACCATTTAGGTGATGTTGATTTTGGTGGGCCTACAGGACCGTATTACCGTGAAAAAATTGAGTTTGCTTTTTTCAAGCATTATTTAAAAGGGGGCGACCTTGATATTCCTAAAATATCAGCTTTTGAAACTGGGGTAAATAAATGGAAGCAATTTCAAAACTGGCCACCGCAAGAGGCTGAAAGCAAAAGCCTTTATTTTTTACCAGATGGTAAATTATCATTTAATAAACCAGTTGCTTCAGATAGTTTTGACGAATTTGTATCGGATCCTAATAAACCCGTACCTTTTATCGATGGTATTACCATGGATCATAAACGAGAATTTATGACGGGCGATCAACGCTTTGCAGCCCGTAGGCCAGATGTACTTACCTATGAAACAGAAGTATTGGATAAGGATGTAACCATTGTTGGGGATATTTTAGCTAACTTAAAGGTATCAACCACAGGTACTGATGCTGATTGGGTTGTGAAAATAGTTGATGTATATCCAGATTCCGCAAAAAACAATCAATTTACTGCAAAGGGCGTATACATGTCGAATTATGAACAGTTGGTTCGAATGGAAGAAATAAGGGGTAAATACCGTAACTTTTTTGAAAAACCTGAACCATTTACTCCGGGTAAAGTTACAGATGTAAACTTCCAATTGCAGGATATTTTGCACACTTTTAAAAAGGGGCATAAAATTATGGTGCAAGTGCAAAGCAGTTGCTTCCCGTTAATTGATAGGAATCCTCAAGTTTTTGAGGATATTATGAGAGCAAAAGATACCGATTTTAAAAAGGCTACACATCGAGTTTACACTTCAGTAAACGATTCAAGCTTTTTACAAATTAGGGTTTTGTAAGGTGATAATAGGTAGGAAATAATTCAAATTAAAGGATTATTTCTTTATAATCCTCTTTAAGGTAAGCAGATTTTGAGCGTTGATACTGTAACCCGAAATGTTATTTTGATAAAGGTTTACCCGTTGGTCATAATATAAAATTACTACTGGGGCTTGTTGCATTACTAGGTTATCCATTTTTCTGTAAATGGTGTATCGCTGGTTGTTGTTAACCACATGGTAGGCTTGTTCAAAAAGCGCATCAAAATTTTTATTGTTAAAGCCGGTATAATTAGGGCCAAAGGGTATTTTGTTTTTTGAATAAAATACAGACAAATAATTTTCTGCATCAGGGTAGTCGGCAATCCAGGTGCCATAAAAAAAGTTGACTCCATTTTTTGAAATCAGTTCTCGTAAGCTAGAGCCTTGCGTAATTTCAACACTTGTTTTTATGCCAACTTTCTCTAATTCACCTTGTACAAACTCAATTAGACTTCGATAGCCAGTGGTGGTATGTAAAACAATTTCAGGCATATTTTTTCCTTCGGGATAGCCTGCTTCAATAAGTAATTGCTTTGCTTTTTCAGGATTATAGGTATATCCTTTTATCAAATTGGCATCATAACCCGGCATTCCTGCAGGTATAAACCCAGCTTTGCCTATAGTACCCATACTGTTACGCAGGTATTTAATCATGTTTTGCTTATCGATGGCATAATTGATGGCTTGTCTGATTTTTGTGTTTTTTAGCGGCGAGTTTTTTACGATAGCCAAACTACTGTCAACCAACATACCTAAATAGATGGTATTAAGGTAAGGCCCTTTATTTAGGGTAAATTTATCTTTATACTTTTGAGTTACCTTACCACTTTTCGATAGGATATCATCACGATAGCTACCATCTATATCATTTAAAAAGTCAATTTTATTACTCAAAAACTCCATAAAAGCAGTTTGCTTATCGCTGATAAATGTGCATTTAACCGCATCCAAATGGGGGAGGGGCGTTCCATCTTTTTCTCGTTCCCAGTAATGTTCATTTTTTAATAAAACAAGCACTTCTCCTTCTTTCCAATATTTAAATTTAAAGGGCCCTGTACCTACCGGATGCTGCCTGAAATCCTTGCCATAATATTCAACAATTTCATGCGGAACTACAGAGCAATATTGAGCGGTAAGCATGCTGATGAAAGGGGTAAATGGCTGCTTAAGTGTTATTTGAAAGGTTGAATCGTTTGGTGCCATAAAAGCTTGCCTACCTTCAACCTTATCACTAAAAATCCAAGAGCCTGAGGAGGCTACCTTAGGGTCAATCAATCTGGTAAAACTGTAAATAAAATCTCCTGCCACAACCCTTCTGCCTTTACCATTTTTAAAAATCGGATGATCGTGAAAGTATACATCATTACGAAGGTGAAAGGTATAAACCAACCCATTTGATGAAATATCCCAGCTTTTTGCCAAACAAGGCTTGGTTTTTAAACTATCATCAATTTGTACCAGGCCGTTATAAAGCTGGTTATCCATCCATAGCGTATTTTGATTGCGTGCAAATGCAGGATCGAGTGAACTTAACCCTTCATCCAAATTGATATTGAAAATGGTCTTCTTCGAATTGCTAGCACTATGGTTACACGAGCTTAGGCCAATAACTACTGAAAATAGCAGCAGTAAATTCAGTTTATTCATTAAGGCTAATATCGTAATATTAAACCATTTTAAATTAAGCATCTACTGTATTAAACGTTTGTTTGGATATATAGTGTAAGGATTGCAAGTGGAAGTTTTACTTGATTTTTTCACCAACCAGTAGAATAATTTCTTTTTCCAATTCAACCGCCTTTTTTTCTAGCTCATTCCCTTCAGTCATAACTTTGGCTATAAATTCAGCATCTTTATATCCTGATGCATTTATTTTTACATTCATAAAGGCACCAATTACCGCACTGCGGGCGCATAAAGCGGCTACCCCGGCGTCAGTTATTGAATTTAGATTACCTTCTTCTACCATGGCTTTTATAACAGTCATACTTCCCAAAGCCGCCTGCATTACTTTAAAAGGTATTTCAATGGCATATTTAGTGGCATTTTGAATGGCTTGATCTCTCATTCCTTTTTCCTCGGGTGTAGCTTTAGGCAAACTCATGGCCTCCATAATTTTGTTAAATGCCAGGGTATCTAAATCAACCAACTTTAAAAGTTCATCTTTATGTTGTTGACCCTTTTCGGCCCAATCGCTAAACTCTTTCCAGCGGCTATCCCAACCTTTTTTATGCGAAGATAAATTGGCTACCATGGTTGCCAAAGCTGCCCCTAATGCCCCTATATAGGCTGAAATAGAGCCACCACCAGGTGCCGGACTTTCGCTAGCAGTCTCGTCGGCAAAATCAATCAAGTTCATTGATGCCAGTTTTGATTCCGCTTTATCATTTAATAGGTATTCTATAATTCTTTCCTCGGGCTTAAATGGTGATAATTCAGATAAGCCCATTGTTTTGATGGCAATTTTTATCAGTTCCTTTTCGCTAACCCCAACAGAACGTTGTTGTTTTTCGAGGAAATATTTACCCGCATCCAGCATAGCTTTTAAAGGTACTAATCCAACCAACTCGCTACCTGTAACACGCATACCACGTTCTGCCGCTTTGGTACAAACTTCATCAAAGGCAATATGTAATGGGGTAATTTCAATATTAGTGAGGTTCATGGATATTTGGGCAATGCCATATTCCTCAATATACCAGCCTATGGCTTTTACCGATTTTAAGCTTCCAGGTATTGATTTTGGTTTGCCATTTTCGTCCAAAGTTATTTTACCTGTAATTGGGTCGCCTTCGCGCAAAACACGTCCGGCCTCTCTTACATCAAAGGCAATGGAGTTTGCTCTGCGAGTAGAAGTGGTATTTAGATTTACATTATAGGCTATCAGAAAATCGCGTGCTCCAATTACGGTTGCCCCTCGTTTGGTATCAAATTCCGCCGGACCAAAATCGGGCTTCCATTCCGGGTTTTTTATTTTCTTGAAAAAGCCTTCATATTCGCCAGCCCTAATTACCGAGAGGTTATTACGACTTTTATCTGCCTGAGCATATTCATATAAATAAACTGGAATATTTAATTCTTCTCCTACTCGTTTTGCTAATTGTTGCGCATAAGCGGCTGTTTTTTCCATGCTTATATTTGCAATTGGTATAAGCGGACAAACATCAGTGGCTCCCATGCGGGGGTGTTCTCCTTTGTGGTTGGCCATATCTATCAACTCGCCAGCTTTTTTTATGGCTAAAAAGGCGGCTTCGATTACAGGTAAGGGCTCACCAACAAAAGTAACTACCGTACGGTTAGTGGCCTTACCGGGGTCAACATTTAACAACTTTACACCCTCAACCGATTCAATTTCATTCGTAATCTGTTTGATAATATCAAGATTAACTCCTTCAGAAAAATTAGGTACACATTCAATAAGTTGTTTCATAATGTTTGGTAATTAATTGGGAATAATAATAAAATCCACCAAATAGTTTTCAAAAATGGCAATTAAAAGCAAAACTTCAACCTACTAAAATTGGTTTTAGCTTACCTTGCTGATATAATATTTCACGGTAATCATTGCAGGGGTATTGTTGCATATCGGCTCTAAAACCCGGTGTTAGGCTACCACGATCATGCAATCCTAAGGCTGTGGCTGCTCTTGATGTAAGTCCGGCAAAAATCTCAGCACTTGTTAGTTTTTCAGCTGCACCCATTACAGCAGCTTGCATCAACAAATCGCCCATTGGAGCCGAACCTGGATTCCAGTCGCTTGCTATGGCCAAACAGGCACCAGCATCAAGCAACTTCCTTGCAGGGGCATATTGCATGCCTAAGCCTAACGAAGCTCCGGGCAATGTTACGGCAACTGTATTTGATGTAGCTAGCATTTTTATTTCAAGATCTCCGCTTGCTTCCAAATGGTCGGCAGAGTAGGCCCCAACTTCTACAGCCACTTTGCTGCCTCCTGTTTTAAATTGGTCGGCATGTACGGTTATTTCAAACCCTAATAGTTTGGCTTTGGTTAGATATTGTAAAGCATCATGCTCATTGAAAGCGCCATCCTCAATAAAAATATCAACCCTATTTGTCAGTTTTTCTGCTTTTAAAATCGGCAATAAATCTTGTAAAACATATTCCAAATACTCTTGATGATTGCCATCAAAATCTTTCGGAAGAATATGTGCAGCTAAACAGGTTGGTATAATGCTAGCTTTTGCTATTTCGCTGGTTGCTTTAATGGCTCTTAATTCTTTTAATTCATGTTCTACTGATAAGCCATAGCCACTTTTTATTTCGATGGTGGTTACACCTTCGTTATAATGCCTGTTTATTCTTTTAACTAATAAATCAGTTAATAAGTGCTCGCTTGCGTTGCGCGTTTGCGTTACCGAATCCCAAATTCCTCCACCTGCTTTAGCTATTTCCAAATAGGTTTTTCCTTGTGCCCGTAAAGCATAATCTTTTGCGCGACTGCCTGCAAAACAAATATGGGTATGGCAATCTATAAATCCTGGTAGTAATACACTTTCTTCCTCAACTTCTTCAATGAGTATCGCTGGATATTTTTTCCTAAGCTCTTCAAATTCGCCAACTTCAATAATTAAACCATTTTCAATAATTATTCCTCCATCGGTAATTACCCAAAGTAAATCATCACTTATAGTGCCCTTTAACTTTAGGTTTGTTAATGGAAGTATTTGAGAAAAGGGGCCTAATAGTTTCTTCATTAAAGAAAATGTAAAATGGAGTGCACAGTTTTAAAATGCCAAAATAATAAATGTGCAAGTAATAACATTTATAAATGAGGTAAAAAGTGCATTTAGCTGCCATACGGTCAACTATTCTTTAAATTAACGTTCAGATTTGTATTTTTGCCGTATAAACATGTAAAATGACAAAAATAAAATACCTATTAATTTTCATTATACTTCTTTCAACTTCACTTTTATATTCGCAGGATCAAAGAAAAACCTTAGATACCAGTAAAAAAAATCAAAATATTCTGTTTGATAAAAAGACTAATACTTTAGATATCCATTTCAATGGTTTTGCTTTTTTAGACGACCATGAATATGATGCCTTGATACCATTAAGGAAAACAATTTCAGGCACACGGACTGAATTCGATTTGGGATTGAATGTTGACAGTTTAAATCATTTTGTTTTCGGTACAAACGCTTTGCACGAATTTGGCGGTGTACCTTATTTTGTTAGGGTTGATCCAGTAATTTATTACAGTTACACTAGCAAACACTTATTATTTAATGCAGGTGAGTTCCCAAGAAACCAATTGTTGGATTATCCAAGATCGTTATTAAACGATACTGTACAATATTTTCGCCCAAATGTTCAGGGCTTATTGTTAAGGGTTAATACAAGTATGGGATATGAAACTGGTTGGATTGACTGGTGGAGCAGGCAAACACCAACCGAAAGAAATATTTTTATGGCTGGAGAAATTGGTAAATTTATACCATTTCCTAACCATGTTTTATATTTATCACATTATTTTTTATTCCAACATAATGCGGGTTCTAAAAGTGATACCGCAGGAAATATTAGAGATAGTGGAGGAGCACAATTTAGATTAGGTTTGAATTTAAGTCATAAAACTGTTTTTGATTCATTGAAAATTGAGGCAGGTGCTATGGGGACTGAATACCGGGAGCGGTCTGTTTATGGGTTCAGATTATCAGAAGGATTTATCGCAAGTTTCTTTATATCTTACCATAAAGTAGCACTATTTGATGAATTTTATAAGGGTGACCCAAATTTCCTTACTTTTTCCGACCCATTTTACTCAAAACCTATTTATAACAGGCTAGATTTTATTTATACCGCATTTTTAGGTAAACACTTTAAAGGACAATTCATTTTAGGCTTGCACCAATCACCAGGCAGATTAACTGATAGCCAGCCAGGCTTTAAGGTGGTTTATGATTTTGGAAGGAAAGTTTTAGCCCGATTTAGTGATAATTGATATTTCTTTTGTATTTATTACCATGATTTTATAGTCCTATTTAACAGTTAGTTTAAACACCTTGCTGTTTTTGCTACCAGGAAATGGGTCTACTTTTAACGAAAAAAATAATTCATAATTGCCTGAGCTTTTTGGCGCGACAATATTAATTTGGTAATTGGCTATTTGACTTTGTTTTAGCTTTATAGCATTAAAAGTTTCGGGTGCTTTTATTATTGTCATTGCACCATGACTATTTATTAAACATATCTCCAATGATACCGCACGTAGTTTGTATTTGTTGCTGAAATCAATTGGGTAGGGATACGGATTGGTAAATATAATTTTCAGGTTGATTTTTTGTCCTGCTATGGCGGATAACTTTTCAACCTCAGGCTCAAAATTTATTTTTTGGTACGACCTGAAATCATTAACCCAACCACCATACCAAGTGCCAGCTTCCAATTTAATAGAATCGGTAGAAATTCCTTTTATGAAATTATCAGTAAGGTAATACACCTTTTCATGTTGCATATTATCTTCCATTGGCCAAATTTCAAACTGGGTGCGCCTATAGCCCCTGTCATCATACGAAAAACACTTAAGGCTATTCGTATAATAATTGTATTTGGCAGGATCCTGAAAGCCATCGTTCATTACTATAAAATGGTCTCCTGCATGTTGCTTTACCACGTTCGTCCATTCTTTAAACCCATAATAGCTTTTTAGGTGCCCATAAGTCCGGGCAAAGCCAAAGCCGGTAATTACAATAATCCTGACAATAATAATAATGCTTAAGTTTATGATGGCTACCGTTGCAAACCATTTGGGTTTGCCTCCCGATTGTTTGATCCCCAATAAAGCTAATATCACTAGTGGTGCAAATAAAACAAAAGTCCATTGTGGCTGTACTTCGCCTTTCCCGCTCGCTAATAAGAAAAATAATAATGTACCTACGCAGTTTACCAGCAAACAACGTAAAAAAGCATCCTTAATTTTAACGATAAAGGCCTTATAGAATAAAAACCAACCTATTAATGGCCCTGCCATTAAAAACTGAGCTGGCAGGTAGGAGAGGGTATTGATAAAATTATAATTTGGATCCGACCGCTCAAAGAGGTGGTAATTAATAGTTGGATAACCATGATTTATTTGCCATAAAATATGAGGAATAAATAAGGATATGGCTATAAAGGTGATTAACCAAAACGACCAACGTTTTAAAATGCTGATGTTAGAAAGTACAGTAAAACCTACCAATAATATACCATTGTATTTACTGTATAATAAACAAGCTATAATAACGCCCAACAATATAGCCAGTAGCCAATTATCTTTCTCTAGATATTGCTGATAAATAAAATAGAACAATACAGTAAAGAAGAACAACGGAACATCGGGGGTAGTGGTAAAGCCATAGATGTGGAAAATAAATATACCTGATACCGTCAATACAAATGTATAGGCATCCAAAGCATATTTTTTTGCTATGAGCCAAAGCAGATATATGGATGAGGTGCTGAAAATTATGGTAAACAGACGTAAGCCAAATTCATTGTGCACAATGGAATCGCCTAGCTTTATTAAAATGGCTACCATTGGTGGATGGTCGAAATAACCCCATGCCAAATATTTGGAATAAAGCCAGTAATAAGCCTCGTCTGCCTGAAGTTCTAGGGTTGATGCCTGAATGATATTTAAAACCGTCCAAAATAACAGGAAGCCTATTATAATTTTGTTTGAATGAATTGGTTTTTTTTTAGGATTAACAAGCATTAAGCAAAACTTTTCAGGGTGTAAAGTTATGATTTTTGCCAAAAGCCTGAACTGCTAAACTCTTCAATTTAAAAGATTCAAGATAAAAAGCAAAATTCCTTAACAAATATTTTAAGCCAATTTACCCAAATACATTTGTATGGCGTTTTCTAAGCCATAATAAAGCGCATCGCATATAAGCGCATGACCAATACTTACCTCATCAAGATGAGGTAAGTTTTTGGCAAAAAAAGCAAGGTTATGCAAGTCGAGGTCGTGCCCGGCATTAATGCCTAATCCTGCTTGGTTGGCAATCTTTGCGGCTTCAATATAGGGTGCAATAGCCAATTCTTTACCTTGGTGAAAATGAGTGGCGTATGCTTCGGTATAGAGTTCAATCCTGTCGGTTCCAGTTGTTGCAGCTCCTTCTACCATTTCGGGAATGGGGTCCACGAATATAGAAACACGTATGCCCGCGCCTTTAAATATTTTTATAATTTCTCTTAAATAATTTTGGTTGGTAACAGTATCCCAGCCATGATTGGATGTTAGCTGACCTAATGCATCAGGCACTAGGGTAACTTGTTCGGGTTTATTAGCTAAAACAAGTTCCACAAATTTTTGCTCTTGACAATTGCCTTCGATATTAAATTCGGTTGTGACTATTTTTCTCAATTCAAATACATCATTGTACCTGATATGCCTTTCATCGGGCCTTGGATGTACGGTTATGCCCTGAGCGCCAAAGCGCTCACAATCTAAGGCTACCTGTATCAAATTAGGGTTGTTACCCCCACGTGAATTACGAAGGGTAGCGATTTTATTTATATTTACGGAGAGACGTTTCATGCTATTTTCGTTTTTTAAATTTAAAACTTTCCTTTTTTCATTTCCTTATTCTTATTGCAAACATATAAATACTAATTTCGAAATGGTATACCAATTAAAACAATGACCAAGAGATTAAAGTTTTTTTTTATATTTTTTAACATGTTGATAGGGTTTTGTGCTAGTCTATTAGCCCAATCATCCTATACAAAAATTACTAATTATCAGGTTTATTATGGCTGGGCACATAATTTTCCGCAGGATTATATGATTTTACGAAAGTTTGAGGAATTGGGTAAAACCTATTTTATGTTGGTAAACCCTCAAACTTTGGAAACTAGGATTGATGAAGCAGAAATTTATCAAGTAAAACAGATGTCTTTCCCAGCGGCAAGGGATTTTTTTAAAAACACCCCGTATTTGAAAGCTCTTAAAAAAGCCGAAAAGCAATCAAAAAATATACAGGATGCTGGTATAGAAACAGGTATCCCAAATGAATCAGGCATTAATTTGACCGCCGACCTTTGTCCATCACATCGCCCCTTGGATAGGATAGTTTTTACAGACATAGTTAAGCAATTTCAATATATAGAGAAACCAGTACCCATTGCCCTGTCAGTTTCGGGACTTTGGATGAATAAACATCAAGCAGATTTGCAATGGCTAAAACAACTGCAAAACGAACATGAAATTTATATTACTTGGATAAATCATTCCTATAACCACCGTGTGAGCGCAAAGCTTCCGTTAAAGGAGAATTTTTTACTAGAGCCGGGTACAGATATTACTAAGGAGGTTTTGGAAACAGAAAAGGACATGCTTAAAAACGGATTATTACCATCAGTTTTTTTTAGGTTCCCGGGTTTAATATCAAACCAGCAATTGGTTTATACCCTTACTGGTTTTGGTTTAATTCCTATTGGATCGGATGCATGGCTAGCCAAAGGGCAGCAGCCACATGCTGGCAGCATTGTGTTGATACATGGCAATGGTAATGAACCGGTAGGCGTGAATGATTTTATATCGCTACTAAAAGCAGAATCTAGTGCCATTAAAAAGAAGCAGTGGATATTATATGATTTGAGAGAAAGTGTTGATGAGGAGTTTAAGTAGGTTAGTGAATGGTGAGTAAGTGAATGGTGTGAAAGTGAGTGGTGAGTTAGTTGGTGAATGGTGAGTAAGTGAGTGGTGAGTATAAAATTTTAAAGGATTGTTTTTTTAAAATATTTCTTATTCACCGTTGACTATTCACCATTAACTACTGACCACTCACCATTGACCGCTCACCAAAAAAGCTAATCAGGTGCTTGTATCTCGTTTAGGGAGAGTGGCAATAATTTTTTAGTTTTTAGGTAAGTGATGGTAACGATAAATATAGTTACTGATCCTCCAAATATAACAGAGGGAACAGTGCCTAAAAGTTTTGCTGCCGTGCCAGATTCAAAAGCGCCAATTTCGTTAGAACTGCCAATAAACATGGAATTTACTGCCGATACCCTACCTCTCATATGGTCGGGGGTTAACAACTGCATGATGGTGCCTCTGATAATTACACTTACGCTATCAAATGCTCCTTCAGTAAATAAGAATAATAGCGACAAATAAAAACTGGTTGATAAGCCAAAACAAATTATGGACGCGCCAAAACCGGTCACTGCTATTAGCAAATTACGCCAAGGTTTTCCCATAGGTGAAAATCTGGCCATTACCAACATGGTTAATACAGCCCCTAGTGAAGATGTTGCCCTCATAAAGCCAAGTCCTTGTGCTCCCACTTTCAAAATGTCATGAGCAAATACTGGTAATAAGGCGACTGCTCCACCAAAAAAAACAGAAAACAAATCGAGGCTCATGGCCCAAATGAGCATTTTACTTTTAAATACAAAATCAATCCCTTCTGATAAACTATTCCATATGCTTTCCTTTGGTACAAAAACTGGTGGGTGTTTTTTCAGGAAACTTATCAATATAATTGAGATTATTAGAAAAATCAAAATCACAACAAAGGTTATCGTAATACCATAATAACCATAAATTAAGCCTCCTGCGGCCGGACCTAAAATAGAGGCTATTTGCCAACTTGAACTGCTCCATGTACTTCCATTTGGGTAGATTTCTTTAGGAATACTATGCGCGTAAATGGAAAATGTTGCTGGGCCATAAAATGCTCTTGCCAAGCCGTTTAAAAATATCATCATGTAAATAATAGGAACTATCCAGCTATAATGGATATATCCAACTGCCTCCTTTGATGTTACGAAAAACATGACCATTGAGGAGGTAAATACCAGGGAAGATATGGTAAGCAACATTTTGCGTTTTTCGGACTTATCAGCTACATAGCCTCCGTAAAGAGCGATTGTAATAGCAGGAATAGCTTCGCATAAACCTACCAAACCCAATGCAAATGGATTTTTTGTTAGCTTATAAATGTGAAAGCCAATTATAACCGCTTGCATTTGGTAAGCAAACGTGAAAAAAAAGCGCATACTAATATAAGTGCGAAATGCTTTGTACCTTAACGCGGCAAATGGATCTTTTTTGGGTTCGATGATGTCTTGGTTTGTCAATATGGCTCCTTATAAGTAATTGTTTTAAATAATTTTATAATTGAAACTATTTTAGCCCTTTTTGGTCAATCAAATAAACCAGCGCCGCCATTGCTGCCGAGCCTAATTCCAATTCGCGCTTATTTACATTTTCAAAAACATCCTTAGCCGAGTGGTGTAAATCGAAATAACGTTGTGAATCCGGCAAATATCCTATAATTACCACGTCTTTAGAAGCGGTTTTCAAAGGTTCAATATCTGCACCACCACCACCAGCTATTAGCCTATCAGCTTCATAAGGCTCTAATAGCGGCTTCCAGTTTTGGTTAATTTTTTTCAATACTCCTGTAGGTAAGCCCGAAAAGCCAAAACCTCGAGGTGTAAATCCGCCTTCATCAGTTTCAATGGCTGCAATATGGTCTTCTTTATTTTTAACAGCAAGTTCAGCATATTTTACGCCACCTTTATCGCCATTTTCCTCGTTAATAAAAAACACTGCCCTGATAGAGTTTTTAGGCTTGTAACCAACTGATTTTAATATTCTTAAAACTTCTAATGATTGCATAATACCAGTTCCATCGTCATTTGCCCCTTCGGCCAAATCCCATGAATCAAGGTGACCACCTACTGTAATAAACTTATTAGGGTTTTCTGAACCTGTCATTTCTCCAACCACATTGTACGACAAAGTATCGGGCAATAGTTTGCAATTTTGTTTAAACCTAAACTTTAAAACGTTTTGATTGCCTTTTAGTAGGATGCTCAACATATCGGCAGCTTTGGTTGATATTGCTGCTGCTGGGATAGTTTTGCCACTTGATAGTGTTGCCCCGGTATGCGGATAATCATCAATTATTTCGGTTAACGAGCGAACTATCGCACCAACCGCTCCATATTTTGCAGCTGCTGCTGGTCCCATAAATCGTTGATCGCCTGCTGTTCCATAAGCCCTGCCTGTTTCAATAAAGCGTGGGTCGAATGGGCGATTAAAAAATACAATGTTTCCCTTTATTGCTGCCTCACCCAATGTATCTAACTGTTTTAAACTACTAACTTCAATTACCTTCGCGTTAATACCATCATTTGGAGTAGCTATCGACATGCCCAAGGCACAAATTGGTACGGGTATTTTTTTATCATCAATTATAATTTCACCAGTTTCCTTCGCGCCACGTACCCAATGTGGTACCATTACTTCCTGTAAAAAAACACGGTCAAAACCGTAGCTTTCCATCAATGTTTTACCCCATTCAATTGCTTTTTGGGCATTGGTTGACCCACTTAGACGTGGGCCTATGTCTTTACATAAATAATGGAGGTTTTCATAGCACTTTCCGTTTACCAGAGCTTCGTCGTAAATTTTTCTGATCATTAAGGAATCTTGAGCATTTACTTTGAACGTAGCGCAAAATAGAATAAACGTAAGCGCAATAATGGTATTAAATTTCATAATCATAATTTAGCCCAAGATAAAAAAAGAAGTTTATATCTCAACTTTCATCAAGATATTTTATCCCAACTTACACCATCATTCTTTGATTTTAGGGTTTGGTGCAAAATTTGATTTTCAGGACTTACTAACTGCGGATCTTTCTCAAAAATATTGATAACACAAACTCTAACCATTATCAATAATTGTTGGTCGGTAACTAAATTAGCTACTTTTAAGTCGAGTACGCCGCTTTGTTGCGTTCCCTCAATATTACCAGGTCCTCTAAGTTGAAGGTCTATTTCGGCAATTTCAAAACCATTATTTGTTTTCACCATGGTATCAAGCCGTATTTTACCATCGCGACTTAATTTATGGTTACTAATTAATATACAATAAGATTGCTCGGCGCCTCTGCCAACCCTACCTCTTAACTGATGCAATTGGGATAGACCAAACCTTTCTGCATTTTCAATAACCATTACCGAAGCATTGGGTATGTTTACGCCAACTTCAATTACAGTAGTAGCAACCATAATTTGTGTTTCGCCTTTAATAAACCTATCCATTTCAAACTGTTTCTCCACAGGTTTTAATTTACCATGCACCACGCTGATTCGGTATTGAGGTAATGGAAATTCAATCGACATTACTTCCACACCCTCTGTAAGGTTTTTAAGATCTAAGGTTTCACTTTCCTTAATCAAAGGGTATACTACATAAACTTGTCTCCCTTTGGCAATTTCCTGCTTCATAAAGCCAAACATGCGCAAACGTTGGTTTTCGTACAAATGGAGCGTTTCAATAGGCTTTCTGCCAACAGGTAGCTCATCAATAATAGATATATCCAAATCACCATACAAGGTCATAGCCAGTGTGCGTGGAATAGGTGTGGCAGTCATTACCAAAACATGTGGTGGAATGTTATTTTTAGCCCATAGCCTTGCCCTTTGTTCTACCCCAAATCGGTGTTGTTCATCAATTACTACAAAGCCAAGGTTTTTAAATTGTACCTTATCTTCAATTAAGGCATGTGTGCCAATTAGAATTTTCAGGTTGCCATTTTCAAGATTTTCGTGCAATACTTTCCTGTTTTTTTTAGGAGTAGAACCCGTCAGTAAACCAACTTCCACAAAATCATCACCTACCAGCTCTTTTATGGTTTGATAATGTTGGTTTGCAAGGATTTCGGTAGGAGCCATCAGACAGGTTTGAAAACCGTTATCAATAGCTATGAGCATGCTCATTAAGGCCACTACTGTTTTACCGCTCCCTACATCTCCCTGCAACAAACGGTTCATTTGCGAGCCTCTTTGGGTGTCTTGTCTAATTTCTTTCAATACCCTTTTTTGAGCATTTGTTAATGTATAGGGAAGTTTATGATGATAGAATTCATTAAAGTAATTACCTACTATATTAAATATATTCCCTTTGAATTTTTGAGTTTGAAGTTGTTTGTTTTTTAATAGTTTTAGCTGCAAAAGGAAGAACTCTTCAAACTTTAATCGGTGGGTTGCCTCATTTAAAATAATAGCGTCAGCTGGGAAATGTATATTTCTATATGCAATTGCCCTATCGGCTAATTTAAATTTATTTAAAATATAAAGCGGAAGGTTTTCGTGAATATCCTTAAGGTGTTGATCAATTAATTGGGCTATAAGTTTTTGTAAGCCTTTACTATCTAATCCAAATTGTTTTAATTTTTCGGTCGAGTTGTAGGCTGGTTGTAAGGTTAAATTCCCTTTTCGTTGTGTTTCTATTCCAAATGGCTCCGCTTCCGGATGAGCCATTTGGGCCTTACCGTTGAACATTCCTGGCTTACCAAACAAAATATATACTTTACCTAAAATAAGCGTTTTCTCAATCCATTTAATTCCTTGAAACCAAACAAGTTCAATTGTGCCAGTATCATCAATAGCTTGTACAACCAGTCTTTTGGTATGCTTCTCCCCTAAAATTTCCTTACTTGTTAGTCTTGCCAAAACTTGAACATAGGGCAAATCGGCATTTATTTCCTTTATTTTATAAAACCTAGTACGGTCAATATATTTATAGGGGAAGTGTTTTAAAAGATCCTCAAAGCAATAAATACCTAAATCTTTTTTTAAAACTTCGGCACGACTAAGCCCAACACCTTTTAAATATTCAATGGGGGTTTGAAGTGTCGAACTATTCAATAAAATAAAATTTAATTAGGTTCTAATTATGGTTTATAGGCAGTAACAGATATTTCAACATTTACATTTTTAGGTAACGCTGAGACTTCAACGGTTTCGCGAGGTGGAAATTCATCTGTAAAATAACTTCCATAAACTTCGTTCACTATACCAAAGTTTTGCATATTGTTTAAAAAAATCGTCGTTTTAACAATGTGGCTAAAATTTACACCAGCTTCCTGTAAAACGGCCTTTATATTTTCCATCACTCTCGTAGTTTCGGCCTTAATATCAGTTAATACTAGTTGGCCACTAACAGGGTCGATAGCTATTTGGCCGGATAGGAATATAAAATTACCGACCTTAACTGCCTGACTATAAGGCCCAATAGGAGTTGGGGCATTTGGACTATTTATAATTGTTTTCATTTTTTAAATATAAACCATTGTATTAGTTTATAAAGTATTCCGAGTAAAAATACTGAAATGGCTATAGCATTGATGGTATGCATAACCCGAATGTTGAAATTTGTTGGCCGGGAAGGGTCGTTTTTTCTAAAAAAATACATAAACAAAAATAAAAAAAAATTAAACCAGCCACTATTAAATGCGGAAAGTGTTGATTTTATTGCAAATAACTGATGGAATTTTGTTTAACAAAAAAGGCTTTCCGTTTAACGCAAAGCCTTTTTATTTAAGTAAAAAAGAATATTATTGTACAAATTCAACCCTGCGGTTTAACTTTCTACCATCTTCTGTTGAATTATCAGCAATAGGATGAGTTTCGCCATAACCTTTAATTTTTATCTGTTTAGCTGGTATACCGCCTTTAAGCAAGTAATTTTTAATTGAATTGGCGCGGTCTTTGGACAACGACATATTATGAGATGAAGTTCCTTCAGATGAAGCATACCCAGCAATTATAACGGTTTTGCCTGTTTTTTTCAAATCAGCGATAGTAGCTTCTAAGGCAGGATAAGAAGCTTTAGTTAAAACTGAACTGTCAAATTCAAACGAAACTTTGCTAAATGGAGTAGCTTTCACTATTTTACCGTTAACAACGCTTTCATCAGGACTTAATTTAGTAGTATCAATTTCGTTTTCTTTTGCTGTATCAACTGGGAATACAATAATACATCCAGAGCCATCAACAACTGTACCTGCAGGAGTATTAGGACACTTATCAAATTGATCGGCTACACCGTCACCATCAGAGTCTTTTTTCAAATCATCAATTGATTTTTCAACTGTTTTTACTCTTCCTTTAAGAGCTTCAACTTCCTGACGTAGTGCTGCGTCATATAATTCATCATACATTAAAGCCACTGGGTTAACCCATTCTAAGCTCGTTTTGTTTTTAGGACCGAATGTATATTCAATACCACCGTAACCGAATGAATATTTATTTTTAGCAGGATATTTTTCTTTTACTCCTTCAAAGTTGTAACCATCAACAAAGTTTTCAGTGTAACCAACATTTAAGTCTAATTTATCAGTCAATTTGAATTTTACTCCAACACCAACAGGGATTACCATTTCATGAATATAGGTAGCGGTTTTATTATTACCAGCATGGCCTTTAAAATCATATGATGTACTACTACTACCTGATGGGAAGAAAATTTGAGGAGCATAATCAATTAAGCCTAAACCACCACTTGTATAAAAATTGATGCCATTTTTGCGTTTCAAAAAGTTGATGTTCCCAAAATTAAAAACTCCATTTAAACTTCCTGAAATATAAGAAGTTGTAAAACTTGTTACATTTACAGTTTCGGTAGGTGATGCCGGATTAGGAACAAGGAAACCAGCTGATTCTGAGCCACTAACTTTACCTCCACTTAAATCAAAACGTAAGCTGAACGTATGGGTAAGTTGTTTTTTTACAGTAATACCATAACCAAAACTTGGGTTATTGCCAGTAAAA
Source organism: uncultured Mucilaginibacter sp. (assembly GCA_903891475.1). Lineage (GTDB taxonomy): Bacteria > Bacteroidota > Bacteroidia > Sphingobacteriales > Sphingobacteriaceae > Mucilaginibacter. The sequence continues at coordinate 12,440 of CAITEP010000019.1, read as the reverse complement.
ACATCGGTACCACCTGTTACTACTACTGGAGCGGTTATTCCAATATTAGCCCCAACGCTCCAGGTATTATATTGAGCAGTGCCACCAAATAGCTTAGGGGTTTTAACAGAGTCGGACATTGAAGTCTTTTTCGTTGATGTTGAGTTATTGGTTTGAGCAGCAGCCATACCTATAAACGCCAAAGAAACAAGAGTTAATACAGATGTTTTCTTTAATATAGAGTAGTTCATAGTTTAATGTTTAAATCTATCGGATAATGATTTTTTTTCAAAAATAGTAATTATGTTTGAAAACTTAGTAAAATATAATTCTAAATATAGCAATTTTACAACGCATAACTAAAAATTTTGTTTAAAAATATTCTATAAATATCTATATGAAATATCTGCCAATAAATAATGAATTGTTCATTTATAATAGGAAAAAATTCGTTAAGGGTTTAAAATCATCATCTTTAGCAATTTTCCATGCAAATGATGAGTTTCCACGAAATGGCGACCAGAACTTCCTTTTTAAGCAAAATCCTGATTTTTTTTATCTTTCGGGAATTGATCAGGAACAAAGTATATTGATATTATTTCCCGATTGCCCAAATCCTGATTTTAGAGAAATTCTGTTTTTAAGAGAAACCAACGAACATATCGCTATTTGGGAGGGACATAAATATACAAGGGAAGAAGCCCAAAATGCCTCAGGTATCAAAAATATTATTTGGCTTGATAAATTTGAATCAGTATTACATACCATTATCAATTACGCTCAAAATATTTATATCAATACCAATGAGAACGACCGTTATAGTCATACCGTTCCCTATCGCGATTTGAGATTTTATGAAACATTAAGAGCAAAATATCCGCTTCATCATTACGAGCGTTCTGCCTTAGTGTTACGCGATCTAAGGGTGGTTAAATCTGATATTGAAATTGAACTTACAAAGAAAGCATGTGAAATTACCCTAGATGGGTTTATAAGAGTTTTGAATTATATTAAACCAGGGGTAGCTGAATATGAAATTGAAGCGGAATTTTCGCACGAATTTTTGCGCCAACGAGCCACTGGTCACGCCTATAGTCCAATTATCGCATCCGGAAAAAATGCCATTGTTTTGCACTATACCGAAAATAACCAAGTATGTAAAGACGGTGAATTGGTACTGCTGGATGTTGGCGCCGAATATGCTAATTATAATGCCGATATGACCCGAACCATTCCCGTTAATGGTAGGTTTACTAAACGTCAATTAGAGGTTTACAATTCGGTTTTGCACGTGATGCGTGAGGCAAGCAAAATGTTGATTACAGGTACAATCTGGAATGATTATCATGATGAAGTGGGTAAAATAATGACAAGCGAACTGATTAAACTCGGCTTGTTGGATAAACATGAGGTTGAAAAACAAGACCCCAAAAACCCGCTGTATAAAAAATATTTTATGCATGGCACCTCACACCATTTAGGTTTGGATGTACATGATTTTGCTAGTCGCTATAAACCTTTCGAGCCTGGAAATATTTTAACATGCGAACCTGGAATTTATATTCCTGAAGAGGGTTTTGCGGTTAGGATTGAAAATGATATTTTGATAACCCAAACAGGGAATATTGATTTAATGGCCGATATTCCGGTAGAGGCGGCTCATATTGAAGAAATTATGAATAGTTAAAAGGTAAGCTACTCATAGTTTTTGATTGGTTATTGATACTGCTCGATAAATTTATAAATATTGAAATTGGTTTCTTGTGCAGCTTTTGATATATCTTCAACTAATTTTTTTTTATCAATTTTAGCCATGAGCTTTTGTTGTAAAATTTGATATACTTTTTCAGCTAAAAGGCTCTCTTTATTCAAATGGGTAGTTCGGGTAAAGGTTGTTATAAATTTAATAATTGCTGAAATTCCTTCCCCTTTAGTCGCTAAGGTTTTAAAGATGGGGACTTCATTTCCTTTATTATGAAGCAAGATTTTTTTGAGATTATTTACAAAGGCCTCTGCTCCATCACGGTCGGCTTTATTAACTATAAAAGCATCTGCAATTTCCATTAATCCCGATTTAATATGTTGAATCTCGTCCCCACTTTCGGGTACCAACACCAATAAGGTAATATCCGCCAATCCTGTTATTTCAACTTCCGATTGTCCTACTCCTACGGTTTCAACAATTATATAATCAAAACCAGCCGCCCTCAACACATCTGTCATTTCAATGGTTTTTGCTGAAAGTCCACCTAATGATCCTCTTGTAGCAAGTGATCGTATAAATACATTTGGATGGTTAAAGTGAGTTGCCATACGAATCCTATCGCCGAGTAATGAACCAAAATTAAAAGGTGAGGTTGGGTCGATAGCCAAAACCGCTACCTTTTTTCCTTCGTTTGATAGATCTCCAATAAGTTCATTTACAAGCGTGCTCTTTCCAGCTCCTGGCGGACCAGTAACGCCAATTACCGGAACTATTTTATCAAAAACTAAACTCTTCAATACTTCATCAGCATTTTGTAAATTATTTTCAACCATAGTTAATGCCCTAGCTACCGATTTAAAATCATCGGCATTAGGTTTAACAAATGTTGGGCTTGTTTGCATGCCTGTAAATATAAATATCCAAAACAAAATTGTGTACTTATTATTTGGGATAAGTTTTATAGGTGGTTTTCAAAATTTCAAGTAATTTTTAGTAAACTTGTTTTTGATAATCAAATTAAGCGCTTACATTCTATATGAAGAAAATATTTTCCTGCATTTATCTACTTACATTTTTTCTTGAAACTGGCTTAGCTCAAAATACCAAACATGCTTTTGCTTTAGGCGATACTGCATTTTTATTAGATAATAAACCTTTACAACTTATTTCGGGCGAGATACACTGCACAAGAGTTCCGCGCGAGTATTGGCGCGATCGTTTAAAAAAAGCAAAGGCAATGGGTTTAAATACCATTGGCACTTATGTGTTTTGGAATGCGTTGGAACCGGAGGAAGGTAAGTTTGATTTTAAAGGCAATAATGATATTGCTGAATTTGTTAAAATAGCCGCTGAGGAGGGCTTGTGGGTAGTGCTACGCCCAAGCCCATATGCCTGCGCCGAATGGGAGTTTGGCGGTTACCCGTATTGGTTATTAAAGGATAAAGCATTAAAAGTGAGGAGTAAGGACCCTAAATTCCTGAAAGCTTATCATGATTATATTATGGAGCTGGGCAAGCAGCTTTCTCCATTACTAGTTACTAATGGTGGCAATATCCTAATGGTACAAATTGAAAACGAATACGGTTCCTACAGTAATGATAAAGAATACCTTGATATAAACCGTAAAATATTTATTGAAGGAGGTTTTACTGGCTTATTATTTACCTGCGATGGTCCATCGCAAATGCCTGCTGGTTATTTACCTGGTTTTTTGCCTGCTGTTAACGGCCTTGATAACCCAAAAGAAGTTAAAGCGTTAATAAATAAATATCATAATGGGAAAGGTCCTTATTACATTGCTGAATGGTATCCGGGTTGGTTTGATAGTTGGGGTAGTCCGCATCAAACAAGTAATGCGATTGAGGATGCCAAGAAATTGGATACCATTTTAACAGCAGGTATTTCAATTAACTTATATATGTTTCATGGAGGTACAACACGTGGGTTTATGAACGGAGCAAATATGAGCAAAAATGACCCGTATTCACCACAAACCTCTAGTTATGATTATGATGCCCCTTTGGATGAGGCAGGTAACCCAACCGCTAAATATTTTAAATTTAGAGCGGTAATAGAGAAGCATTTACCAGCTGGTGAAAAATTACCTCCTTTACCACCCAATAATAAAACTATTGCCATTGATAGCATTAAACTAACATCACAGGCTGATTTGCTTTCCAATGTAAACAATTCAATAGCATCGGAACATCCTTTGAGTTTCGAAGAACTAGGACAGGGATATGGTTTTGTTTTATACCGCACAACTTTAAAAAATGCCCTAAATGGTGAATTGAAAATTACAGAAATGCGTGATTTTGCTACTATCTACCTAAATGGGAAATATATAGGTACTTTGGATAGAAGACTTAAACAAAATACAATTTCAATAAATGCCCAAGCCAATTCAAAATTGGATATTTTGGTTGAAAACAATGGCCGTATAAATTATGGACCATTTTTAACGGATAATAGGCAAGGTATTACCGATAATGTGACCATAAATAATAGTGAACTATTGGGTTGGGAAATGTATAGATTTCCGTTTCAAACACTTAAGGGCTTAAAGTTTAACGCTAACACCAATAATGACAATTTGCACCCAGCTTTTTATAAAGGCGAATTTGAGTTAGCCGAAACAGGTGATACTTTTATTGATTTGCGTGGTTTTGGTAAAGGTTTTGTTTTTTTAAACGGACATAACTTGGGGAAATATTGGTATATAGGTCCGCAACAAACTATTTATATACCGGCAGGCTGGTTGAAAAAGGGTAAAAATGAAGTGATTGTATTTGATGCTTTAAAGGGTAATCATCAAAGAATAAAAACATTAAATCAACCAATTTTGAACGAAGTGAATAAGCAGTTATAATTTGGTTTTAATATATTTGACATTACTTATCAATTTAACCTAATAGTTTATGGGCTATCTTTTCGGCTTAGTGGGTAATTATTATTATATTGTTATTGCCTTACAAGCATTTTGCGCTTTTCATAGTTATCGCAGGGGTACCCTAAACAAATGGATATACCTCATTATATTTTTACCCTTTATTGGTGGCCTTATTTATTTATACAGCGAGGTATTGCCGAGTTGGCGTTTAAACAAATCAACCATTGATATTGGTGCTGTTATTAACCCTGCAGGTAAAATAAAAAAAATGGAGGATGACCTTCAGTTTACCAATACTTTTGCCAATAAAGTTAAATTGGCTGATGCTTACCTCGCATCCAGACAAACCACTAAAGCTATTGATTTATATAAAAATAGTTTAAGCGGCGCCTTTGCCGAAAATGAGCACGTGTTGGCCCAATTAATTATCGCCTATTACGATGATGGTCAATATGAGCAAATACCACCAATAGCAAAAAAGATATACCACTTAACTCAGTTTACTCGTTCAAAGGCTCATTTAACCTATGCCAAAGCACTTGAAAATTTAGGTGAAATCACGGCTGCTGAAAAGGAGTTTAAGATAATGAAAGGACGTTTTTCCTATTACGAGCATAGGTACGAATATGGTTTGTTTTTATTACGTAATAACCGTCATCAAGAGGCATACGATATTTTAAATGAAATTTTAACCGAAGAGCCCCACCTCAGCAGAATGGAAAGAAAAGCAAACGGTATTTGGTTTTCTAAAACTAAAGAGGAAATAAGAAGAATTATTGTATAAGACATCTCCTAAAATTAGATAAAGAGTCGTTTTATACATTACAGAAATCTTAACCAATTAAGGCACAACTTGTATTCTCAAAACTATACGGATTAAACACTCATATAAATAGAGGCTTCGAAAACATGTCCAATTTTAAGTTGTTGGATAGCTTCTTTTTTACTAATATCATTATGCTTGTTAACAGTATCGGCGCAACCAAGCCAAGGTTCAATACATACAAAGTCGCCACCACCTTTGGCCCAAATACCCAAGTAATTAAAATGTGGAAATTCAACTGATAATGATTGTGTATGCTTGTCGCTTTTAATACTTAACTGGCGTGATTGTAGATTTTTGAAAACCAAGGCGTCATTATCAAACATGTTTTTTGAAAGATATAGTTTTCTGTTTGGGGTTGGGATAGGAAGCGTCTCTCCATTAAAAAAACCTTCTGGAGCTAATAAATGGGTGTCAAAGTGTTCATCGGCTTCAAATTCCAGGTAATAATCTTCATAATTTTCGCCTTTATGGAAAGGAACACTAAATGCAGGGTGACCGCCTACCGAAAAGTAAATTGTTTTTGTATCAAGATTAATTAGTTTGTAGGTCATCCGTAAGGCATTATCAATCAAAGTATATATTACTTGAAAATCAAACTTGTATGGATAAGCAGCTAGCGTATCTTCACTATAAGGTAATGAATATGTAATGGTATTATTTCCGCTTTCAAGTAAGGTGAAGTTGCTGTTCCTTGCAAAACCATGCCTAGCCATTTTGTAAGTTTTACCTTCAACTAGTAACTCATCGTTTATTAAGGCTCCAACAATAGGGAACAGATTTGGCGCATGCCAACCCCATATATTTTTATCGGCTTGCCATAAATGTTCGGTATGTGTTGTTTTACAAAATAAGGAGGTAAGTTGGGCACCTTTTTTATCAAAAGCAACCTTTAAAAAGTCGTTCTCTAATACGGTCATTAATAATTGGTATTTATCTTTTTGAAACTAGGAAATAGTTTTTAATTACAATTTTTCTTAATCTTATCATAAGCATCGGCCCTGCCCAAAGCACCAGCTTTACTCCAGTCAACACAGGCACCTTCTTTGTCTTTTATCACAAGCTTCATATCTCCTCTTAATGAAAACACATCAGCCCATTTTGGATTAAATTCCAAAGCTTTATCACAATCTAAAATAGCACCTCGATAATCATATAAGTTAACTTTAGCAAGGCCTCTATTAAAATATACTATTCCATTATCTGGGTCGTTTTCTATTACAAAATTGTAGTCGGCAATGGCGGCCTGATAGCTTTTAAGATAATATTTTGACAACCCACGCTCCATGTATGCATCCGTATTTTTAGGGTTAAGGCTTATCGCTTTATTGCAATCGTCCATTGCTCCGTTATAATCTTTCATATCATTCTTTACATCGGCTCGGCTAGCAAAAGCAGCATCATTAGTTGGCGCAACCGATAGTACAAAATTAAAATCGGCCAACGCACCTGGCAGGTTTTTAAGCTCTTTTTTTGCGGCTCCACGCTTTAAATAGCTATCAATATCGGTTGGTTTGGCTGTTATTACAAAATCATAATCACTAACTGCTCCAGCAAAATCTTTAGTTTCAGTTCTAACAGTTGCCCTATAAACATAGGCCTCCAAATAGGTTTTATTAATTTCAATTGCCTTACCAAAGTCGTCAATAGCACCTGGTAAGTCTTGCATTTTATATTTTATATCGCCACGCTTAAAATAGGCTACAGAATTGGTTGGGTCAATCACTAAAGCTTTGGTGTATTCGGCTAATGCGCCTTTATTATCATTCAATTTTGCCCTAGCATTTCCTTTCTTAAGATGTTGAATGCTTGTTTGACCAAAACTTGTTAAAGCTGAACCGATTAAAAGAAATGCAATTAATATTTTCATATTTATAGATTTTTTTGCTTGAGCTCCTCAAGACTGTCTGGTTTTATTATTAAGCGCGGAGCCAACACTTTTATATACGAATTACTAAATTACTATCAATATTATCAAATAAAAACAATAATAAACGTAAACCTTATGGTTTTTGTTATGGTTTAACCATAAAAGGTTTAATTGTAGACTCCAAATACTGTGAAAAGTAAAATGCCAATAACTTTTTGTTCAAATTTATTGGCATTTAAAATTAAAGCAGGCCTAAACTTAATCTAAATCTTCTTTCTTCTTTTTCTCTAAAATCACAAATGCGCTACGGTTTGGTGCCGGCATTTTGGCATCTTCACCTTTTACCGATTTCCAAATAATTTCATTCAAATCAAAATCAGGAACAGCATCTGCCTTTGCGAAATTGAATTTTTTTGAACGTTTACTGCTTTCATTATCAGCCAGATTGTGTTGGTCTAAACTTACTTGAGCTGGTTTATTGATATAAACTGTAGTATCAGCCTCACTTGTAAAGCATTTGTAAAGAGGGAGTGCCGCGGCATCATATTGGCTCATTGGTGGTAAACCTAAAATTAGCTCTATGGTACGTAAAACGCCAGATGTTGAATACATATCGTGTATTACAGCATTTCGCTTGACATACGGTCCGGCAACAAACACTGGTGAACGGTGCGCATCAATATGGTCGGGACCGTTTTGAGCGTCATCCTCCAAAATAAAAACTACCGATTCATTCCAAATAGAGCTTTTTGATAAATGTTCTAAAAAACGCCCTATTCCTTGGTCGTTATCAGCAACCATTGAGGTTGGTGTAAGTTCACCTTTACTTTGTCCGCTGGTATGGTCGTTTGATATGCGAATAGAATTAAAATGTGGTACAGCATTGATTTTTATAAGCGAATCCAGATCGTGCGCCCAAATTTCTGTTCTTTTTATATCAGTAACTGATAGGTCGAATCCGGGTGAGTTAGCGCAATAATGACCCTCTAAGGATTTAATATTTGGCTTACCATCATCTACAAATTCACCATAAGTGCGATAGCTTACCCCAGCACGGTTACAATAGTCCCAAATATAACCTTCTTTAGGATCGCCAATTTTTCTGGTTCCTTCCGAGTCATAGTTACCACCACGACCGCCATAACCTGTTGGCCAAGTTTTTTCCACAAAATCAGTTGAATATGCGGCTGTGCTCCAATTATGTCCATCGGCACTAACTTCGGCATCTACATAAAAATTGTCCAACAAAACAAAATCATTAGCAATGGCATGGTGGTTAGGCGTTACCTTATTGCCAAAAATGCATAATGAGGTATCGCCGTTTCCTTGTGGCATATCGCCAAGCACTTGGTCGTAGGTGCGGTTTTCCTTAATAATGTAAAACACGTATTTAATAGGCGATTTATCACTCATTTTACGTGGTATCGGGTTGCCTTCTTCACCCTCAGCAACAGTTGCTATCTTGTTATTAAAGGGCGTATTATCATAAACTTGGTCTGTATAGGCTTTTAGCTGTTTTTCATCTGGAGTAGGTATAAATGATAAAGTACCCCAAAATAATCCGCCAATGTATTGACTCCTTCCAGGTGTAGCTCCTTTTTTATATCCGCTGTTATCGGCTTTTTTTACGGGTTGCGGACCTTGCGGGTTGGCCATTGAAGTATAACCTTTGCCATTGGCAACCAATATTTTATTTCCCAAAGTTTTTACATTGGTTGGATACCAACCTACAGGGATAAATCCTTTACTGTGGCTTTTTCCGGGTATGCTAACATCAAAAACCGCTAAACAATTGTTATCTGCATTAGCAATATAGAGCGTTTTTTCATCGGCAGATAAAGCTAAGCCATTTGTTGTTGAACCTGTTAACTTTGTAGGGTATAAGGTTGTTGATAAACTTTCTAAAGTTTTGCCGTTTTGTGTGTTAATTACCGAAACCGAATTATCATTAGCGTTGGCTGCAAATAAAATAGAGCCCTTTTTATTCAAAATAATTTCGTTTGGGTGACTTCCCGCGGCAATTTCAGAAATCGTTCCTTTAGCAATATTATAAGCAGCAATTTCTTCGGCACCCCAAATAGAAATATAAAGGGTTTGTTCATCGGGCGATAAAATGCAACTATATGCCTCGGCAGCCAGCTTAACCTTTTTTAATATTTTACGAGTTGCAAGGTCAACTATATAAAGCGAACTATCCTCCTTGGTAACAGTATATAATTGGGTGTTGTTTTTATTAACCGCTATACCAGTGGTACAAACCTTGTTGGTTGGCCATGGCTTTCCAAATTTGATAGTATCGGCTTTACCGATCTTATTATTTTCGATAGCAAAAGACAAAATAAAATTATCATTACCACCAGAGGCGTATAATTTTTTTTCATCGTGGCTAAATGCCAATCCGTACCATGATTTGCCTACTATTTTTTTATCAAGTTCTGTTTGTGTTACAGGATCTATTAATTGTATTGACTGGGTGCTTTGTCCGTTATTAGTAACCGCAAGCAACTTTCCTGAGGCAGATAATTGCATGTTCAATGGTAAATCCCCCAAAGGTAAATATGTACCCGCAGGACTTAGTTTCCAACCATTGGGTAATATTACCTGACCGGTTTTTTCAATTTTGCCAGGTAGCTGCGCTTGCGAGGATTTTAATATCAGTAGCAAAGCGGAAAGCAATAATAAACGAAGTTTCATGATTTGTTTTATTGATAACCAAAAGTAACAATTGCATTTGTTCATTTGGTGGCTTTACAAAAACTTAATGTTACTTTCACTAAATGTAGCTTGAAGTTGATGTTTAACTAGCGCATTTAGAATTTGATATGGGCTATATGGCTAAGATTTAACAATTTTTCCGAAATTAGCGCCATTATGCTACACATCCACCAAAATGTTTCCCTTAAGAATTATAATACTTTTGGAATAGAAATATGCGCGAAAAACTTTGTTGAAATAAATAGCAAAGATGAATTGACGGAATTGTTTGCTGATACAAAATGGAAGCAAGAAAAAAAACTTGTTTTAGGTGGAGGGAGCAATGTATTGTTTATCAATAATTTTGAAGGACTAGTAATTAGGATAAACATTAAAGGTATAACACAAACTATTAATAATGATACCGTTTTTGTTGAGGCAGGCGCGGGTGAGGCTTGGAATGATTTTGTAAATTATTGTGTTGATAATGGTTTTTGTGGAATTGAAAATTTAAGCCTTATTCCGGGTTCTGTTGGTGCATCGCCCATACAAAATATAGGAGCCTATGGCGTTGAGATTAAGGACATATTTCACAGTTGCTTAGCTTATGAACTTGAAACTGGTGCTTTTAAAACTTTTACAAATGCCGACTGTAAATTTGGCTACCGCGAAAGTGTGTTTAAAAATGAGCTGAAAGATAAATATATAATTGTTTCGGTGGTGTTTAAGCTTTCATTAAAGAAGCAATTTAATTTAAAATATGGTGCCATTGAACAAGAGCTATCCAATAGACGAATAACTAAACCAACTTTAAAAGATATTTCGCAAGTAGTTGCTGATATAAGAGTAGCTAAATTGCCCGATCCCATGACTATAGGCAATGCAGGCAGCTTTTTTAAGAACCCAATAATTGATTCGAAACAATTTGAGAAGCTAAAATTGGAATTTCCCGATATTGTGTCGTACCCATCAGGATTAAATCAAGTTAAACTTGCTGCGGGCTGGCTCATTGAACAATGCGACTGGAAAGGTAAAGTGCATGGAAATACTGGCACATGGAAAAATCAAGCCTTGGTGCTTGTAAACCATGGAGGTGCGACCGGATTAGAAGTTTTTGACTTATCGTCCCAAATAATAGACACTGTGTCCGCAAAATTTGGCGTTTCACTACAACGAGAAGTAAACATAATTGTTTAATCTAATTTTAAAAAAGCCTTTTCTTGCTATAAAGTTTAAATGACTTAATAATTACTATTTATGTTTAATTAGAGTTTTGGCTACTATTATAAATTTAATGATCTTATATATAGTTAATTACATATAATTCTTTTTCTGATTATCTCCTATTTTAGAATATATAATAAAACCTAAAGTATTGGTGGTACCATGTTTGTATAAGTTGTTATACAAAACATTGAAATATGAAAAAATTAGCATTTAATAACCAAGTATTACTACAGGTAAGCTCATTAAGGCTATACGCGCAACATTTTACGCCCGATAATGATGATGCTAATGATTTAGTACAAGACACCTTACTTAAAGCAGTAACATACTACAATATGTTTAAGGAAGGAACAAACTTGAAAGGTTGGCTTTATACCATTATGAAAAATACATTTATAAATAATTATCGCCGGATGGTAAAAACTAACAATTTTGTGGTGAAGGCAGATGAAATTTCATCGCCGAACCTATTGTATAGTGCTACTGTAAACCATGGTGAAGCCCAATTTGTAATGAATGATTTGCATTATGCTTTAAACCTTTTGCCAGCGAAATATCATGTGCCATTTACCATGTATTACGAAGGACATAAATACAATGAAATTGCCGATAGTTTGGCTGTACCGATAGGCACTGTAAAAACACGCATACATGTTGCCCGCTTATTGCTGCGTAAAAGTTTAAAGGCTTATGATTTAGGCAATAAAAAATCAAAATACACCGAAAATTAGATAATAAAACATATAATTTTTATGAAATCTCTTTGCTAATTTGCAGAGGGATTTTTTTATTTTATGAGTGAATTACCGGTATATACTAAATCGCAATTAGCATTGAGAAACGGGCAAGACAAGCCCGAAATTTGGATGGCTTATAAGGGTTTGATTTACGATATGAGCCGTAGCCGCTTATGGAAAAACGGTAAACATTACGAACATTGGGCTGGGCAAGACTTAACAGCTGAATTAGCAGACGCCCCGCATGATGAATGGGTTTTTGACAATCATGAGGCTATTGGTAGACTTGCCTAATCAGCTAAATATTAAAAACTTATCTTACTTAACTTAGTTTGGTAAGATAAGTTTATGTAATAGATCCTTTTATTATTAAAAAAGATTTAATAGACAAAAATAGTTGGTAAAACCTTTGTAATAATCTGTTTTACAACAAGATATAAGGAGCAAATTGAAATTGATTTCAATTTGCTTTTTTTGTTATATGAAATCGTCAAAAAAAGGCGTGTTTGAACTGT
>CAITEP010000018.1 GCA_903891475.1 uncultured Mucilaginibacter sp. | reverse complement strand
TTAAGTCGGGGTGGCAGGATTCGAACCTGCGGCCTCCACATCCCAAATGTGGCGCGATACCGGGCTACGCTACACCCCGAAAAGGTTTGCAAAGGTAAGCTTTTAAAGTACCCAAACAAATATTATTTTAAAATAATTAGGCAACTATTAGCTATTTGGCCTTAATCAATTAAGTTACAATTACTTAATTTTAACAAAACATCTGGGTGCTTTGTTACAGTACTAAAGGATATGAGGTTTTGAATGCTTGTTTTTATTTTATTAAGGTGGATTTAAAAAAAACATTTATATTAGATTGATAAATCAATCTCAAAACCAATTAAACTCAATAAAACAATGAAAACAAACAAAATTTTGTACTGGACCTTCACCGGAATAATATGTGCCTTGATGCTACTCTCTGGTGTTGGTGGTCTTTTTACTACACCAGCCGGGGTAGCCATGTTTAAACAACTGGGCTATCCTTTGTACTTTGGTAAACTATTGGCAATAGCCAAAATTTTAGGTGTAATTGCCTTGTTAACACCAGGTTTTAACAGATTAAAAGAATGGGCATACGCGGGTTTCGCATACGACTTGATATTTGTAACCTATTCATTTATTTGTATCAATGAATCGGTAAGTAATTGGGTATTTCCTATCGTTATGTTGGGTGTTTTAGCTTTATCATACGTTTATCACCAAAAAAGACTTAGAGCAGCTTAATATTTCAGAAAATCCTAAAATATATAAACAATTAAAAGCCCTGTTAGGCCTACAAACCTACAGGGCTCTTTTGTTCCCGGTTTTTAAAACCGTTTAAATACCGTTTAAATGCTTCTAAAATCGAATAATATCCCCTAGTTGCTATGCTATTAAGGATTTAAAAATTAAGTGGTTTAAAAGGCCTAAAATCGTTTATAAACTTAATTACCAAAAAATCTGGTGTTTTCTATTTTAATATTTATTTAATAATTAGTTTAAATAATCGATATAAAAATTTACTAATCAACAATTTGTACTTTTATTACTATTTTTTTCACAACCTCAAAACCCTCAATTAAAATATTGGGGCGGTGCACATCCTCCGGAAAAAACAAGAAAAATTCGGCAGGGGTGGCGGTAAAAAATGCACCTTCGGCCTCATAATTGGCATAATCATTAGCCTCATCATATGGCTTACTAACTGTTGCAATTGCCAAAGGCGTAACCCCAATTTTTTCGGCTCCCTTAATTACATATTGTATATCAATATATTTAAGGTGCGCTTCCCATTTTGCTGTTTCCAAAGTTTTTGAAGGGGCCTCAGTTATAATGGCATAGGCACGCTCGCCATCTATCTCATACTTTCCGGGTGCCAGGCTTCTTAAATTGTTATCTTTTAAAAAAGCGAATGCTTTATCCCAAACCTCCTTGTTATTATGGTATTGTTGGGCAAAAACCAATTTATTTACTGTTGGATGGGGGTTAGTAATTAATCCGCCTTTCCAATCCATTTTATCAAACCAGGTAATGGCTGTTTTTTCATCTAAATTTTTCATGATATATAGTAGTGTTAAAATTTAATAGGTAGCATTCTAATTATTTGGCAAATTAAATTTAATTTTACTTGATAACCTATTGGGGAGGTTTAAAAATTGCAACAATTTTAAAATCGACCCCTAAAAACCAATTAATAATACCTTTTTTAATATGAATCAACAATTTTCGTTGAGTGGCAAAGTAATAGTAGTTACTGGCGGTACGGGCATTTTAGGCAATTCATTTGTTAATGGTATTGCCAATGCCGGTGGCACGGTATGTATTTTAGGCAGAAACAAAGCAGTTGCGGATGAACGTGCTTCCATAATAAATAAAAATGGAGGTAAGGCCTTGGCGGTACAAGCCGACGTTTTGAATTTAGATGAATTAAACCAAGCAAAGCATTTAATATTAACTACTTATGGTAAAATTGATGGTTTGGTAAACGGGGCAGGAGGGAACATGCCCGGCGGGGCGCTACAACCCGAGGAGGATATTTTTGCCATTAATTTAGAAGGCATGAAGCGGGTAATGGATGTAAACCTTTGGGGTACTGTTTATCCTACACAGGTATTTGGGGAGGAAATTGCTAAAACAGGGAAAGGTAGTATTGTTAATATATCGTCCATGAATTCAAAGCGAGCTATTACAAAGGTTTTAGGTTATAATATGGGAAAGGCTGCAGTTGATTGTTATACCCAATGGTTTGCGGTTGAACTGGCTAACCGATATGGCGACACCATACGGATGAATGCGCTGGCACCCGGATTTTTCCTGACCGAACAAAACAGAGCCTTGTTGACCAATCCAGATGGTAGTTTTACGGAAAGAGGCGAAAAAGTAATACGTAATACGCCTTTTAAACGCTTTGGTAAGCCCGATGAACTAATAGGTGCATTGGTTTGGCTATTGAGCGATGCCTCGGCTTTTGTAACCGGCTCAATGATTTGTGTGGATGGTGGTTTTTCTATTTTTGGTGGAGTTTAATTTTACAAAATATTGATTTTTAATAATTTATAACAATGAATAAAAAATATTTATACTTTTTAGTGGTATTATTAATGGCTTGTACCCATAGCTATGCGCAAACCACTACCAGTTTATTTGATGGTAAAACACTT
This sequence comes from uncultured Mucilaginibacter sp., assembly GCA_903891475.1. Taxonomy (GTDB): domain Bacteria; phylum Bacteroidota; class Bacteroidia; order Sphingobacteriales; family Sphingobacteriaceae; genus Mucilaginibacter. Next base: position 72,841 of record CAITEP010000018.1, on the reverse strand, counting down.
AACGGCTGGAAAAGGGTAGCTGGCACAGCAGAATATGCGGTAAAAGATGGTGCCATCATAGGCACCACGGTTTTAAATTCGGGCAATACTTTTTTGGTGACCGAAAAGGAATATGGCGACTTTATTTTGGAGCTGGATGCCATGATTGAAAGCGAGTTAAGTAATTCGGGCATACAAACCCGTAGTCATTTTGACCCTGCTGGGAACGATGGCAAAGGCAGAGTATATGGCCGTCAGTGTGAAATTGATCCATCCGCAAGGCGCTGGAGCGGAGGTATATATGATGAGGGTAGGAGAGACTGGCTTTACCCGCTCGATTTGAATGTAAAAGCTAAAGAAGCCTTTAAAGTAGGTGTATACAACCATTTTAAAATTGAGTGTATTGGCAACGAAATGAAGACCTGGATTAACGGTATTCCCGTTGCCGATGTAATTGATACGGTTGACTATAGCGGATTTATTGGTTTGCAAGTACACGCGGTGACCAAGCCAGAACAGGCTGGCAAAAAAGTATATTTTAAAAATATCCAAATACAAACCGGCAACCTGCAAACTACTGCTTCACCTGAGCTTACCTATGTAGTTAATTATCAACCTAATAAACTGTCAAATCAAGAGGTGTTAAATGGATGGAAATTATTGTACGATGGTAAAACTGCCAATGGCTGGCATGGTGCTACACTGAGTACCTTTCCGGCAAAAGGCTGGGAATATGCCGATGGGGTGATGCATGTTTTGGCATCGGAAGGGAAAGAGGTTTCAGGTGGGGGAGATATTGTAACGGATGAGCTTTACAGCGCGTTCGACTTGTCATTCGAGTTCAAACTGACACCGGGTGCCAACAGCGGGGTGAAATATTTTGTAACACTCAACGAGGTAACCAAGGGTTCGGCCATAGGCTTGGAGTACCAGGTATTGGACGATAAATTGCACCCTGATGCAAAATTAGGTAGGAATGGCGACCGTACGCTGGCCTCACTGTACGATTTGATACCGGCTAATAAACCTGAGCGCTTTATCCGGCCGATAGGACAGTGGAACACCGGACGAATCATTGTTTTCCCTGATAACCATGTGGAGCATTACCTAAATGGCATTAAAGTGCTTGAATATGAGCGAGGATCAAAAGCGTTTAAGGACTTGGTGGCTATTAGCAAATATGTGATTTGGAAGGACTTTGGAGAGGCCAAAGCAGGGCATATTTTATTGCAGGATCATGGCAACGAAGTATTTTTCAGAAGTATTAAAATAAGGACATTTTAGACAAAAAATGGTATCATAGCCACCAAACTCGCTTTTCAAAACTATAATTTCGACCCTTGAAATTATAATTAAAACCGTAAAAATTATAATTGAAACCGTTGAAATTATAATCTAAACCGTTAAAATTATAATGAAATTATAATTTTGAAGGTGAAAATGGCGACTTTTTATAGAAAAATTGCTGTTTTTTGGTTGTTTTTGGTTGATTGAGTTGAATAAGTTGGAATGGGTTGAATAAGTTGCCTAAGTTAGATTAGGTTGATTTAGTTTGTTTGTGTTAGATACGTTTTGATTGGGTTTTATTTATGGAACCTATAATATTTAAAGAACCTATATTAAGCTCCGACCCTAGTGGAGAGGGTTGGGATGAGGCTTAAATTTTAACCCATAATTATTAATTACTCAAACTAAAAATGATTGCCAAGCTTAAAAGACTTTTTACGATTTTGAAGATGCTTGTCTAAGGTTTAAATAACATAACCATGAAATTAAAAAACGTAGAAAACTTTGTAAACGACCTAATTACTACCTTTCCTGAAATAAAAGAGGAGGTGCTGGATGAGGATTATGAAGGGCTTATTACTTTGCAAATTGGTTGCTTTATGAGATTTATAAATAACGCGATAAAGGCGAATGATTGGGTTTTGTTTAAAAAATGTATGGATTTTATACAGGAAAATATCAATATAGTTGATAAAAGAATTGAAAATTCATTGGTTATTTCTTGCTTAGGGAAATTAAAAATTCCTAAAGGAAGCCAAGTTGAAGGTTTAATACCTAAAGAGTTGAAAAGTATAATGGAAACACTTGAGGCTTATTATGATTCAATGTAATAATAAGTTTGGTTAAAATAAGATAATGTGGCATATCAATCAACTAAATGGATACAAAATTAAATTCCTTGGTTCTTGTTTTTTACTTCTATTTTCACTTTCCTCCTGTCATCACCCCAAAACAATCAATACCTCTTTTTACTTTTGGAAAACTGTTTATAAAACCAAAAAAACGGAAACGGCATGGCTTGAGCATTTTAAGGTTAAAAGCCTTTATGTACGTATAATGGATATTGATAGGGTTGAAAATAGGGGAGAGCCATCACCCATTTTGCCCATCCTGTTTAAAAATAAAATCCCCGATTCAGTTAAAATTATCCCCGTAGTTTTTATTGTTAATGAGGTGTTAAAAGGTTTGTCGGATACCGGAATTGATAGTTTGGCGGATAAAATACTACCCTTTGTAAAAGCTAAAATTGAACAAGCTGGTAAGAACGATTTTGAGGAACTGCAAATTGATTGCGATTGGACCGCTGGCACCCGCCAGCACTATTTTTATTTGCTAAAACAGCTAAAAAACAATCCCATCATGAAGCATAAAAAGCTTTCGGTTACTTTGAGGCTGCATCAGTTAAAGAATCAAATTAAAAGTGGTATACCTCCGGCCGATGCCACCATGTTGATGTGTTATAATATGGGCAATTTACGAGCTTATGGAAAACAAAATTCCATACTGGAAATGAGCGAGTTAAAGAAGTATTTAAATCAAAACATAAGCGCTTACCCTATGCCTTTGGCTATTGGTTTGCCACTATTTAATTGGGCGGTTGCCTTCAGGAATAAGGAATATATAGGCATATCAAAAAAAATAAAATTTGTTGATTTAATTGATAAAAATCAGTTTATATTTATAGGAGATAATATTTATAAAGCAGCCACAGATCTTCCTGATTTTGGATTAAATAAAGCCGATGAAATACGATGGGAGTCAATTTCTGTGGATGATTTGCAAGCTGTAGCAACCTATTTATCGCCATTAATAAAAGCTGATAACCTAACCGTAATTTACTTTCATCTGGATGAAAACCTTCTTAAACCCTACCACTACACCGACCTGGAAAAGGTTAACCAAATACTGCATTAGCTTTTTTGTGGTCTTTTTTATGGGTATTGTGATAGACTCGGCTTGCGGTCCGGAACCAGATCCCTATGATTACTATATCTCGTTTTTCCACAATAATTTACCACAGAAAAATGATTACCAGCCATTTTACTTTAATGGCTACACAATTATGAATGGTTATAATGACGACATTGAAGAAAACCAGATCAATTTAGAGCAAGTAATTAACGCGAAAGAATGGGCTCATTATTTTGGTAAAACGGTTAAATTTAAGGATGTACAAAAGGCAATGTACAAATTGGATGATTCAGTCGAATCTGCCTTATATAATAAATTCCTGATTTTTGGTAAACTACCTGACAGCTTAAAGCATAACACGTTTTTGAGAAAAATCACCTCCGAAAAAGAAAAACCATCCTTGCATTATTACCTATTTGCTGAAGGAATAGAACATCTGATTAATCTTAGGGATGATAAATGGGATCCAAAACCTGTTGATTCGGTTGCTGTTGATAAAAAGGCAAGGGAAGCCTTTAGCCTTGCAAATAAAGAACACGACAAGTTTTTAAGGTTGCGTTATTATTATCAAACACAGCGATTATACCATTATTCAAAGAATAATAGAATGGCCTTAAAAATTCATAAGGATTATATTTCCAAAATTAAATCGGATAGTCATGTAATAGGCTGGGCCTTATGTTATAAGGCAGGGGAGGAGTGGAAGATGGGCATGAAAAATGAAGCCGCCTACTTATTTTCACAGATATTCGCAAAATATCCGGAAAGGCGTTTAATGGCTTATCACGATTTTTTGAATACAAATGCACCCCTTGATCAAGTATTTAAACTTTGCAAAAACAACCAAGAAAAAGGGATAATATATGCCATTAAAGGCTTCCATACACCACACATTGGGCTTGAAGCATTAAAAAATGTTTACAAAACCGATCCGAAATCGGCCATGATTGGCATTCTACTAGGGCGTGAAATTAATAAAATTGAAGAAGGGTATTTAACACCAAGAACAAATGGAAATGGTTATTACGATAATATTGGCTATGACGATCACTCAAAATACGATAGTGTAAAAAATACTTTTATAAAATACATCCCCAAATTAAAGGCCTTTTGCGAACAATTAGCCAATGAGGGAAAATATCCGGAGCCGGAGTTGGGCAAGCTGGCCTCTGCCTATTTATCATGGATTAAAAAAGATACGGTAGGAGGGTTCAAAGCTTTAGCCGAAATTAATAATGAGCAATTAAGACCCAAATTAGCCGATGAAAAGCAAATGATTAAGCTTTTGTTGCTTACCCAAAGTATTACAAAATTAGATACAAATGCAGAAAATAAATTATTACCCTCATTAAACTGGTTGGATAAAAAAGTTAAAGAAGAAAGAAATTTAAAGAACCTTAGCGTTAGTGATTGGAGCACTTATGGTTTTAAGTATTATTCTGCATCGGCACGTGATTTTTATGTAAAGTTGTTAGCGCCAATGTATTTTAAGCAGCATGATACTGCCATGGCCGCTTTATGTATATTAAAAAGTGAACGAACTATTTATGTAAAAACCATCACTAAATACTATCCTGACCGTGGCTTAGGTTTTGCAATGCCAGAATTTTGGCGAACCGAGTTAAATTCAAAAAATTTAAATAAAATACTTGCCTTAGAAAAATCAAAGCAAAAATCGGCTTATTTATCTCGCCTTACAACTGAATTTAGGGAGCCTATTACGCAGAAGACTGAATATGACATGCCGTATGCGAAAGGAGGATATTATTATAAGGCCAAATTTACCATTTTGAAAAACGACCTGACTAAAAATATTTATGACTTAATGGGCACAGCATATCTAAGGGAACATAAATATGAAGAGGCAATAGAAGCATATGAGCATATTAATACCTATGAGTTAACACGTTATACCTCAATAGAATACGATTATCATTTTAATAATTCAAAGCCTTATTATCGTTACCCTATTGTTTTTTCTAAAAGTTTGAAGGATTATACCCGTAAATTTTCGAAAAAGAAGCTAAAAGGTTACAACAAACTCGATTTTGCCATACGCATGGCTAAACTTGAAAAATTAGTAAAAACCGACCCTAAAAATGCTTCAAAATATTATTATGATATGGCCAACGGTTTATACAATACATCTTATTATGGAATGGCTTGGTTTTATGCGGCATACCGATGGAGAAGTGAAGATATATACTTAAAAGACAGGTATTATTATGACAAAGATTATTTACATGAACATACTGCTGAAAGCTTGTTTTTGAAAGCGGAAAAATTAAGCCGTAATAATGAATTTAAAGCCAAATGTATATTTATGGCGGCTAAATGCAGGCAAAAGAAAATAAAAATTCCAGAAGATGCGGAAAATCAATTTGTAGATTATAAACTTGGTGCGGACTATCATCCAAATAATGAGGGTAAATTATATAACCGCGCAATTCGGCAAAATCCATATTTTAAAGTTTTAAAAAATCAATACGCAATCACCAAGTTTTATAAAACAGCTATTAATGAATGCAGTTACTTTCGTGATTTTTTAGGAACAACGTCAACGCTGTCAAAAAAATAAACCTTGCTATATGTTCAATATAAATAACCCCGTAAAAGCTAATAATTAGCGCACATTCTGAAACATATATTTAATTCCTATAATTAACATTATGTTAAGTAGTAATATGGAACAATAAAGAAAGCCCCTAACCTTATATAGCTAAACAATTTACAATTGTGTTTATTTAGAAATCATATAGGCATTTCCCCTCAACAAAAAAACCACCCAAAGAAATTAATCCTTGAGTGGTTTTATGTTATATCAGTAATTTTGAATTACTACGCCTTGATAGTTTCGGTAATATATTGGTAACTGCTTGTAATGCTAGCCAACGCGTCTTTAGGCATATCGTGTTCCACAAAAAAGTGTTTCATGCCGGCTGTTTCACGGTTTTCAAAAATTCGTTTAAAATCAATGGTGCCACCACCTACCGGGAAAATGTTGGTATGCGTGGCATCTAAATCCTTCACATGCCATAATGGGAAACGACCAGGATGCATTTTAAACATTTCTACAGGATCTTTACCACCTTTAATGGCCCAGGCTAAATCGAGCTCCATTTTTACGTTATTGGCATCTGTTTCTGTTATCATTAAATGGTATGGTATTTTGCCCTCTACTTCATGAAACTCCATATCGTGGTTATGGTAGGCAAACTGTACGCCTGCTTTTTTGCAAGCCTCTCCTGTAGCATTCAGTATTTTTATGGTATCTGTAATTTCGGCTAATGAGCCTATTGGCGCATTGGCACAAACAAGGTATTCAATGCCCCCATCGGCTGCTTCATCCACCAATTGTTGCATATTTTCCTTTAAATTTAGCATAGGTGGTATTACCATTGGTTTACCATCGGCACCTACCGGCATTTTATAGCCTTTAGGTAATTTAAAAGGTGCACCTAAAACGTGATGCGACTTCCACTCCATGCCTAAATCGCCCAAAAGCGATTTAAATTCGCGCGGTTTAAGTCCGTAATATCCCCCCTTTTTACTAAAGGCCGATTCAATTTCCTTATACCCCACCCCTGCTATTTTGGTTAGCGTGCCTTTTACATCATCGTCAATAATGCCAAAAAATGTAAAAAGCTGTAAACCAACGGCATGTGGCGGTTTAAAGTTTAATAATTGTGCGGCCTTACCCGAAAAAGCCATGCCACCTAGTACCAATGTACCGGTGGTTTGCAAAAATTTACGTCTGTTGAGGGTCATTGTTTTTAATTTAGTTTTAATTGGTGACGTAAATCTAAATGATTTGTTTGGCAATAAAAAATATTATTGTGTTGAATTGACACAATAATATAAATAAATCTTTACCTCTTTTTAAACTTATCTGCCAACTGCTTTAGCATATCATCATTTACTGGCAATGCCGGGCTATCGTCTTTCTCTTTAAATGGCTTATTATTAGGTTTTTTACCTTCTTTATTAAAAGGTTTGCTTGAATTAATTAACTCCTTTTTTATTGGATTTTTAAGAGAAGTTTCTATCTTTTCTATTTTATGAGCGATTTTGACGTCTGTTGTATTTTTTACAACAGCAGGTTTTTCTTCAACTTTCAAAACAGTAGGTTTAGGATGTTTTTCAGATTGTTTTTTAAGATTTAACCTATCATGAATTTCTTGTAGCTTGCGCTTTGTATAAAGCGGGAAGTCGCCTTGCATCATCCATGAAAAGTAGCTAGGCTCAATTTTTAAAACATCTTCTACAGCTTTGCCTTTATGCTTACCAAAATTAAAAATTTCTTGTCCGTTGTCATCATAAACCATTCTACCTGCAAAATCAACGGTTTTGTTTAAATTAGTAAAGTTGTGTAATGCTTCAATATCATTTACAACCGGATATGAACTTATACCCTTCTTATCTTCATAGGCAACATTTTGATAGCGCTCTACCTGAGCTTGCAACACCTCCATGGTTGCACGCGTGTCAGCTTCGGCCGAATGAGCGTTTACAATTTGTTTTCCACAATAAAACTGATAAGCCGCTTTTAGCGTTCGCTGTTCCATTTGGTGAAAAATATTCTGTACATCAACAAAATATCGACCTTTTAATTCAAACTCCTCTCCTACTCTTAAAAACTCCTCCATTAGCATTGGGATATCGAATTTATTGGAATTGAAACCTGCCAGATCTGCTTCCCCAATAAAATTGGCAACATGGTTAGCAATTTCTTTGAACAAGGGTTCGTTTTTTATATCTTCATTATAAATACCGTGTACTAATGATGATTCGAGTGGAATTATCATATCAGGATTTACTCTCCAGGTTTTAACATTTTCAGATCCATCAGGGTTTAATTTTATAACTGAGATTTCAACAATACGGTCAATGCCAAGGTTTGTTCCGGTAGTTTCAAGGTCAAAAAAGGCTAAAGGTCGTTTTAAATTTAATTTCATTAGGGTAGCTTATATTTTTTATGAAGATAACTAGCTATATTCAATATTACAATTTAATAATGAAATGAATAGCTACAAATCTTCGATACAAAGTTGATAAAATCATCTAGAATAAATGTTATAAATTTTTTAATGTTTTTGAAGTATTGAAAAAATTATTACCTTGAAACTTTAAAATTGAACCTTAATTTTATGATGAAACCTTATTTATTTATTATCAGTATTTTTTTATTTTTCAACTCCTCATTTGCTCAGGATTTCACTTATGGAAAAATTAGTCAGGAGGAGCTGACTATGAAAACTTATCCAAAAGATACCTCTGCCCATGCGGTGGTATTGCAGGAATTTGGAAAATCAAGAATAAATGTTGGTAGCGATGATAACATTAAATTATTTTATTACTACCATGTAAAGGTTAAAATTTTTGATGACAAGGGCTTTGACAATGCAACTGTAAAGGTGTTTTTATATAATGACAATGATAATGATAGGTACGAGGAAATTACTGATATAAAAGGCGTAACGTTTTTTAATGATGATAACGGACTTGTACAGAAAATAGAACTGGAAAAGAAAAAAATTTATCCGGTAAAAATAAATAAGCATTGGGCAAGCTATACATTCGCGTTGCCTGGTTTGAAAAAAGGTTGTGTAATTGAATATTCATATTCGATTGAATCCCCTTATTTCTTAAGTCATTTTCATGATTGGGACTTTCAAGCAGATATACCTAAAATTTACTCTGAATATGAGGTTCATATTCCAGCCTTTTTTTCCTATAAGGCAGCTCTAAAAGGTCATTTAAAATTAACTAGAAATAAGGCTGATGTTGAAACAAAATGTTTTGAAACCCACGGAGCTAGTTCTGATTGCTCTTTTATTATTTATGGGATGAGTGATGTTCCGGCGTTTATTGAAGAGGATTATATGACCTCATCCAAAAATTTCAAATCTGCCATTAGTTTTGAATGCGAAGAGTACCAAAGCCCTTACGATGGTGTAAAGAGAAAACTTACTAAAGAATGGAAGGACATTGATTATCAATTAAAATCAGATCAAGAATTTGGAGGTCAAATTAAAAGAAAAGGCTTATTTAAAGATAGGTTATCAGCAATTTTGATTGGTAAAAGCAATGAAACTGAAATGGCAATGGCTGTATATGAATATATCCAGAAAAACATGAAATGGAATGAGTTTTGGGGTATTTATAGCGACGATGGCATTGGCAAGGCTCTTGATAAAAAGAGTGGAAACGTAGCTGATATTAATTTAGCTTTAGTAGCCGCATTAAGCGCTGCCGGTTTAAATTCTTCTGCTGTATTATTATCGACACGTGAAAATGGCGCGATAAATGAATTGTATCCAGGTACTGGTGATTTTAATTATGTTGTTGCCAGGGTAGACATTGGGGATAAGTTTTACTTATTAGATGCAACCGACCCATTACTCCCTTTTGGTATTTTACCCCTTAAATGCCTGAATGATAAGGGCAGGGTATTCAGTTTGGATAAGCCCTCTTATTGGATGGATTTAAACTTGCCCCAAAAAGAAATAGCAACAAAGATAATGGACTTTACTTTAATGGATAATGGAAAATTAAAGGGGACTATTACCAATTATTATAAAGGATATGAAGGATATAAGCAAAGAGTAAAAATCAAGAAATTTAATTCTACCGATGAATATGTTGAAGACTTGGTCGGTAAATTACCCAAAATAAAAATACTAAAGTCAGAGATTATTAATTTGGATAGCTTGAATCTTCCATTGGGTGAAAAGTATGAGGTGGAAATCAATTTATTTGATAAAAACAATTCCGATAGGATGAGCTTTAATCCATTTTTTATGGATAAGAATGAAACTAACCCATTCAAATTGACTACCCGCTCATTTCCGGTTGATTGGGGCATGGCTTCGGATGATAGATATATTTTAACCATGCACCTCCCTGAAAAATATACCATCGAAAAACCACCGCAAGCAATTGGCTTTGCCCTTCCAAATAATGGAGGTAAGTTTTTATCAGCTTTCGAAAACATGGATAACACATTCACATTTTCTAATATCAAACAATTTACGAAATCAATTTACAGTTCAGAGGAATATCCGTATTTAAAAGAAATGTATAATAAAATAATACAGACTGAAAAGGTGGAAATGGTTTTTAAGAAAAAATAAATGAGAATAACTAATATACTAATAACGTTACTTCTGTTTTATAGTGCTACAATGGGGCAGCAGTATAATACCAACCTGATACCCAGAGATTTATTAGCTCATGCCAGCGCAGTTGTTAGAAATGAAGAAACCGAGGTAATTGTTGAAGATTTAGATAATACCCAAGTACATTTTAAAACCGCAATAACAGTATTAAATAAAAACGGAGATGACTTTGTTCATATTAAATTAGAGCATGATAAAAGCACCATTATTAAATATATAAAGGGTGTCATATATAATGAATATGGGATGCAAACCGGTAAATTTTCGGAAGGTGATTTTGAAGATGCAAGTGCCTGGGATGGTTTTTCTTTGTTTACAGATGCCAGGATTAAACATTATTTACCGGCAGTTACTGCCTATCCATATACTATAGCTTATGATTATGTTTTAAAATTAAAACAAACATTGGATTTACCTACCTGGAAGCCGGTTGCCGATTTTGGTATATCCGTCGAAAAAAGTTCATATTTATTTACTTGTAAACCAGATTTCATTATAAAGTACAGAGAAACTAAACTACCTAATAAAGTAATTATAGGAAAGGATAAAAATGGGAATAGTACCTATTTTTGGTCGGCATTAAATTTGAAGGCTGTAAAAGAAGAAGCGTATAGCCCTTACATCACCAGCATATTTGGAACTGTTTCTATTGTGCCTGAGCGGTTTTCATATTATGGAATTGAAGGAACAACAAAAAATTGGGAGCAGTTTGGAAAATGGCAGTTTGATAAACTAGTTTCGGATAGGCAACAATTATCAGCAGAAACCATTCAAAAAATCAAAGACCTAACTAAAAATATACCCGACTCCAAATTAAAGGCAAAAAAAATTTATGAATACATGCAAAGTAAAACGCATTATATAAGCGTGCAGGTAGGAATTGGTGGTTTACAACCGTTTTTAGCTTCCGATGTTGATAGACAGAATTACGGAGATTGTAAAGCACTTGTAAATTATACCCAGGCCTTATTAAAAGCTGTTGATATTGATTCTTATTACTGCGTAGTAAAAAGCGGTTCTGATTATAAAATAGGTATGCCTGAAAATTTTCCCAGAGCATTTGGCGACCATATTATATTATGCATACCATTTAAAAATGATACAACATGGGCAGATTGCACCAGTCAGACAATTCCATTTGGTTATTTAGGAGATTTTACCGACGACCGAAACGTTTTAGCCTGTACACCCGAAGGCGGTAAGATTTTGCATACACCTAAATATAAAACTGAGGATAATATTGAAGACAGAAAGGCAGCTTTTGAAATTAACAGCGCTGGAGTAATTTCAGGAACAATGATTACTAATTTTAAGGGAGCTGACTATACTGATAGAGAATATTTATTTAATGAGCCACAAAAAGAGCAATATAAAATGGTTCAAAAAACTTATCCAATCAATAATATGGAAATTGACAAATTAGATTTGAAACAAGATAAGGGGTTTGATCCAATTACTACTGAAACAATAAAATTGCATGCTGCTGATTATGCTTCATTTGAGGATGGGAAAATTTATTTTATGTTAAACCCGGCCAATAGGAACAAACATGTGCCTAAAAATGAAATTAATAGGGTAAATGATGTTTATATTAACCGGGGATATACTGAGCAGGATGAGGTTGTTTTTACCTTGCCCCCAAATTATCGTTACGAAAAAAAACCACTTGAGATTATTATAGAAAAACCATTTGGTAAATTTTCGGCAACCATGGAGTTAATAGGCAATGATTTGAAATATACCCGCAGATTACAACTATTTGACGGAACTTATAGTAAGGATACTTACAGCGACTTAGTAGATTTTTTTTCAACCATTACCGATGCGGATGATTATACAGTAAGTTTGGTAAAAAAATAAATTATTTATGACCGAAAATTAAAATGCCAAGAATGATACCAATAACCATAATTACATAAAGCAATATTTCGTTACCTGCGAATTTTTTATACTTAGTCCAAAAACCGTATTTATCTGATTTATTTTGCATTTGAAGGCAAATTTAGGAAATTAAGCTGTTTTATATAAAAATATAAGTGGAAATTGATCGGGATAAAGAATAAATAAAAAAATGATCAAAGGATAAGATATTTAAATATAATTACTCTTTTTTGGAAAGCATCTCAACATTTACTGAACCAGCTCTGCTAAAATGCTGATACATATAGGGGTCATGAAGTTGAACAATGATAACTCCTTTTGAAGTACTGGCATGGACTACGAAACCATTTTGAAGGTAAACACCTACATGTCCAAATTTTCGACCATCATAATCATAAAAAACCAAATCGCCTTCTACTAATTCTTCTTCATATTTTCTCTTAATAACACTTACCTGTTCGCTGGTTGAGCGTGGTATACTTATTCCAAATGCTTGTTTTTCGAGTAATTGCGCAAAGCCGGAACAATCAATACCGTTTTTGTCTTGTCCACCAAATTTGTAAGGAGTACCTAACCATTCATCAATAAACGCGTACAAGGCACTATTTTTTATATCCATTTTATTAACCCGCATTATTTCCGCGTATTTTTCAACTAATGAAAGTTGGGGTTTATCAACGGTGGTATTTGATGAAATATTATTATTGGTTTGAAGGTATTTTTTTTTTGTATGGCAAGATGCGAGAATCACCACTGCAAACAATGCTATCCAACTACCTTTATTCATGCCATAAAGTTAAATACGGTCACGCCAACTAACTATTGCATGTTTTAAACATTTCAACATATAATAAAAAGAAGAAAGCTTTTTATTATTATAGACTATTAAAGACCGTAAATTTATATTTAAATTAATGGTAATAACCATTATAATAACCTCTTCTTACCGCTCTTATAACCCTCCTATTGCGCCGGTTTTCGTAAAAATCATTTACTACCAATATGGCATGAATAATGCCGGGTATCCAAAAAAAGATAGTAAGTATAATATTTAAGATAAGTGCTCCTAAACGCCCGGTTGAAAAAACCGCTAATGGTGGAAATATGAAACAAAGAAAATATCGCATAACTATAGTTTTATAATCAACTACTTGGATAACAAAAGAATTTAATTGTTACTGAAACTATCCTTTTATTACTCTTTGTATTTCATCAAGCTTCATTAAAGCTTCAACAGGTGTTAAGGTATTTACATCAAGGTTATTAAGCGTATCTCTGATTTTTACTAAAACCGGATCATCAATGGAGAACATTTGCATTTGGACTGCCTGCTTTTGCACTTTTCTTATACTCTCTTTAATATGCTCGCCACCAGTACGTTCGGCCTCTAGTTTTTTTAGTATTTCATTAGCTCGAGTTAGGACCTTTTGAGGCATGCCTGCCAATTTGGCTACATGGATTCCAAAGCTATGTTCGCTACCTCCCGGAACAAGTTTTCGTAGAAAAATAATTTGCTGCCCAACCTCTTTTACCGAAACATTAAAATTTTTAATGCGGTTAAAGGAATTGGTAAGTTCATTCAGTTCATGATAATGGGTGGCAAATAAAGTTTTAGCTTTTGCCAGAGGTTGATTATGCAAAAATTCCGCAATAGACCATGCGAGTGAAATTCCATCATATGTAGAAGTTCCGCGACCGATTTCATCTAATAAAATTAAACTTCTTTCTGATAAATTATTAAGAATACTAGCTGTTTCATTCATTTCTACCATAAATGTAGATTCACCGGATGATAGATTATCGGATGCGCCTACCCTGGTAAATATTTTATCAACCAAACCTATAATTGCTGATTTGGCAGGAACGAAACTGCCCATTTGAGCCATTAACACAATTAAACCCGTTTGCCTTAATAAAGCAGACTTACCAGCCATATTAGGTCCTGTTATTATGATGATTTGTTGTGTTTCTGAATCTAAATATACATCGTTTGTAATATAAGTTTCTCCAAGAGGAAGGGTCTTCTCAATAACCGGATGCCTCCCTCCTTTTATATCAATAATTTTGCTATCATTTATCTCTGGCTTAACATAATAATTTTTATTAGCAATAGTTGCAAAATTCAATAAAACATCCAAACGTGCTATAATTTGCGCATTTAGTTGAATTGGTTTAATATATTCCGCCAATGCATAAAGTAAATCGTTAAACAATTTTGTTTCGAGACTAAGTATTTTTTCTTCAGCTCCTAAAATTTGTTCTTCATATTCTTTTAGTTCGGGGGTAATATAACGCTCCGCATTTACCAGAGTTTGCTTTCGTATCCAATCTGTTGGCACTTTATCGCGATGGCTATGTGTAACTTCCAGGTAATAACCAAAAACATTATTAAAAGAAACTTTTAATGACGGAATGCCAGTTATTTCAGCTTCTCGTTTTTGTATCTCCAGCAGGTAGCCTTTTCCACCAAATGCAATTTTTCTAAGTCTGTCAAGTTCTTCATTAACGCCCTCGTTCATCACGCCTCCCTTTACAAGCATCACCGGCGGTTCAGGATGTAATTCTTTTTCAATTTTTTCAACAATTAGCTGACAAGGATTTAATTGACTGGCAATGGTTTTTAATTGATTATTGTTTGAAGATTCGCATAAGGTTTTTATGCTGTCAATGGCTAATAAAGCTTTTTTTAGTTGAGCAACTTCACGAGGATTCGCTTTCTGCAATCCTATTTTTGAAATCAATCTTTCTAAATCACCAATTAACCGAATATTTTGTTTGAGCGTTTCGCTGAGTTCATCGTTTGATAATAAAAACTCAACAATAGCTAATCGATCATTTATGGGTTTAATCTCCTTTAAAGGCATTACAATCCATCGCCTTAAAAGTCTTGCTCCCATTGGCGAGCATGTTTGGTCTAAAACGTCCACCAGGGTAAGGGCATTGTCATTGCTTGAACCTATTAGTTCCAAGTTACGAATACTGTATCTATCGAGCCATAAATATCTGTCTTCTTCAATCCTGCTAATACCAGAAATATGTTGCAAATTACGGTGCTCAGTTTCGTTTAAATAATGTAAGGCAACGCCTGCTGCTATAATACCTAGGTTAACTCGTTCAATACCAAAACCTTTGAGTGATTTTACACCAAAATGCTTTAGTAATACTTCGTTTGCATAATCGCCACTATAAGGCCATTCATCCAGGGTATAGGTATAAAAGTGGCCACCAAAAGTTTCCTTAAAATCTGTTAATCTACTCTTTGGAAAAATAACCTCGCTTGGCGAGTAGCTTTGTAGTAATTTATCAATATAATCACTGTTACCCTGCGCGGTTAAAAATTCACCAGTGCTAATATCAATGAAAGCAATACCTATACTATTTTTCTCATAATAAAGCGAAGCCAGATAATTATTGTTTTTTTGGTGAAGTATATTATCATTAACCGCCACACCTGGAGTAACTAATTCAGTAACGCCTCGTTTTACAATTGTTTTAGTTGTTTTTGGATCCTCAAGCTGGTCGCAAATAGCCACACGTTGCCCTGCTCTTACCAATTTGGGCAAATAAGTATCTAAAGAATGATGAGGGAAACCTGCCAGTTCAATATGTGTAGCGGCACCATTGGCTCGGCGCGTAAGTACAATACCTAGAATGCCGG
The DNA here is from genome assembly GCA_903891475.1 of uncultured Mucilaginibacter sp. Taxonomy (GTDB): domain Bacteria; phylum Bacteroidota; class Bacteroidia; order Sphingobacteriales; family Sphingobacteriaceae; genus Mucilaginibacter. The sequence continues at coordinate 56,947 of CAITEP010000018.1, read as the reverse complement.
CGGCTTTTATCGCGTCTTCGCCAAATGTTTCATAAAAATCGCCAACTCTAAACAATAGTAATGCCCCAGGATACTTTACCTTAATGGCATTGTACTGTTGCATTAACGGGGTTTCTTTTATTACTTCTTTTGCCAAAACAATAACTTTAAAGGTTGGTAAAGTTAAATGATTCGCCTGTGTTTAACCTGAATGTGGAAAATTTAGTTGATTATGGATTAAATTAAATGACCAGTGGTATTGTTCATTATTTAATATTATTTAAGTAGTTTTCAACTATTTTGGCAACTTGAGCAGCATACGGCTCAATTACCATTTCTTCATGTAAGCAATCTATTAAATGAAAACTTATTTTTCTTTTAACAAATCTTTTCCACATCCTTTGCATTATATGATAAATATAATACTCTTCAATTTTAAAGTTTGAATATCTTGTCTTTTTTAAATTTTCATAAATTATTAAGGCTCCTCCTTGATATTTAAGTGATGTTTTAAATGTCAATTTGAAAAACAAGGAGCTTTCTTTATACTGGTTCGCATCAATTTTATTAAATAAACCTTCTTGTTGCTTTTCCTCAATTGCTATTTCTTTTTTAGAAATTCTCTTATTAAATTTTTTGTTGACTACTCTAAAAATGTGAGAAACTCTATATCTGAAATATTTATTCAATACCTCTAAATCAGGTTTTAAGAATATGTTGAGTTCTCTAAAAATACTAAGTTTTGAATAAAAACCATTTCTGTTATAAGGGGGGGTAGAACCAATAATTGCTAACAAGCCAATTTGACTTTTTTTTAGCTGCAATAAACATGCAATTTCATAAGATACTAGTCCTCCAAGAGAATAACCAACTAAGTAATATGGTCCTTTAGGTTGAATTAATTTGATTTGAGAAATTAAATAAGATGCAAATGTACTTAGATAATCGGTGTGATAATCAAAGCCATCCACCGTAGAAAAATCAATACTATATAATGGTTGGTTTAAATGAAAGTTAGAAACAAAATCTGCAAAATTGAATTGATCTCCTAAATATCCTGGTAATAGGAATATAGGGTCGCCAATACCAGGTCTCAACAAGGTAAAAGGATTTGGATGCTCAATTATTTGATTATCAATAAATAACGATAAAACTCTTATTGTTGGAAATTGAAAAAACTGTGATACGCTAATTGTAGTATTTAATTCTTTTTTTATTTGAATCAAAATTTTAGTAACCAATATTGATTTTACGCCAATATTGAAAATAACATCATCAATACTAACACGTTCAGCATTTAATATTTCTTCTATAATTTTGGTAAGAATACGTTCAGTATTTGTTGTTGGTTCTATAAATGGCTTTTCTTGCTTAAAATACCTGCTTTTTGGTAGGGGCAGATTTTTCCTATCAACCTTACCATTTTGATTTATTAAAAATGCATCCAATCTGATAAAAAAATTAGGAATTGAATAGCTTGGCAACACTAAGTTTAAAGAGGTGATGATTTCGTCAATAACTTGTTTTTCATCATAAAATGCCTCTTTGGTGGTAAAATAAACAACTAGTTCATTCGCATTATGGATTAACCTCATTAGTACTACACACTCCTTGATTTTAGGTAGTTTTAGTATATTGTTTTCAATCTCATTTAATTCAATCCTAGTACCGTTAAGTTTTACCAAATTATCAATTCTACCTAAAAACTCAAGATTTCCATCGGTTAAAATTCGGCCTTTATCACCAGTTTTATACATTTTTTCACCTTCCCGAAAGAGGTTTGGTAAAAATTTCTCGTTATTAAGTTCGTTCCTATTTAAATACCCTAACCCAACAGCTTTACCTCCAATTACAATTTCGCCTTCCAAACCATCTTCCAATCTATTGTTCAATTCATCTAAAATATATATGTAAATATTTTCTGTCGGCTTTCCAATGGGTATTAGTTGTAAATCTTGGTGTGGTGGCCAGTCCCAAACCGTTACCCATACAGTAGTTTCGGTTGGTCCATAAGCCACGGTTAACCCCGTACCTATATTTTGGTATAATACATCATTAAACAAATTAGTTAACTTCAATGTAACGGTTTCACCACCTGTAATGACTCTTCTTAAACATTTTATATTGCTTGTTTCAATTTTAAATGAGGCTATGTAGTCTAATATTAACTGAAGCATTACCGGGGTTAAAAAAATAATGGAAACCTTGTTTTCTGCTATTTCTTTTAATATCCCTTCCGGATAGGACTGGATACCTTTTTCAGGTACTATGATATTTCCGCCACAGCTCAAGGGAACGAAAATTTCTGAAATACAGGAATCGAAAAGAAAGTTTGAAATTTGAATAAAAGTGTCATTTTCATTGACTTTAAATGACTTTATATATCCTTCAATAAAATTCACCAAATTTTCGTGCTTTATTAAAACACCTTTTGGCACACCAGTACTACCTGATGTGTACATTACATATGCTATGTCAGTTAATTTATTTTGAATATTCAAATTATCACCATTACCCTCGTAATTTTTTAGATCATTTAAATCAACATATTTAATAGAAGGATTTTGTGGCAATACAGAACCAGATATATTATGCAAAACTATTTTAATGGAAGTATCAGCGCACACAAAATTGAATCTTTCTAAAGAGCCGTCAGGATCTATCGGAACAAATGCAGACCCACATTTTAATATCGCCAAAATGCCAATTATCATTGTTTCGCTCCTATCAGCTACAATGCCTATAAGTTCATTTGGCGTTAGCTTATATTTTAATTGTAGATAATAGGCGAGTTTATTTGCAACACTATTAAGTTGCGAATAACTCAACGTTTTGGTCCTGAACTTTAATGCTAATTTATTTGGAAATAGCTCTGCGTATTTTTCAAAAGCTATTATAAATCCTTCTTTCGGTGTAATATTTAAATTATTTAATTTCTCCATAAATTTCATAATGATGTGAATAAATAAATGGGGTATTAAATAAAATGCAAGACTATAATCTAGATGAGTAATAAACTCTTTAAATAACTTTATTTATTCAAAAATAGTATTTAATATCTTTAAATTATTGGCATATTTATAAAATAATCATCTGCCAATTTGTCAATTTAAACTATTTTGGAACGTGCATTGTGTGTCAAACTATATAATAAATTAATAATTATAAATGATTATGCAAGAAAAAGGCACAATTTCAATCCATACCGAGAATATCTTCCCAATTATTAAGAAGTTCCTTTACTCTGATAATGAGATATTTTTACGTGAGTTAGTTTCGAACGCTGTTGATGCTGTTCAAAAAATTAAACGCCTCTCCGCATTAGGTCAATACAATGGAGATTTAGGTGAATTGCGTGTTGAGGTTGCATTTAATGAAGAAAAAAAGACCATCACTATATCAGACAATGGTTTGGGCATGACGGCTGAAGAAATTAAAAAGTACATCAACCAAATAGCATTTTCGGGTGCTACCGAGTTTATGGAAAAATTTAAAGACGCAAAAGACGCGAACGAAATTATAGGCAGATTTGGGTTAGGCTTTTATTCGGCGTTTATGGTTGCTGATAGGGTTGAAATTGAATCCCTATCCTATCATGATGGTGCTGAACCAGCTCATTGGACATGCGACGGAAGTACCGAATTTGAAATTAGTGAAGGCTGTTTAGCTGAACGCGGTACCGAAATTACTTTGCATATTAATAAGGATGCGGAAGAATTTTTAAATAAAAACCGTTTACAAGAAATATTAGATAAATATTGCAAGTTTTTACCTATTCCAATTAAGTTTGGAACCACAACACAGGAAGAAGAAGATGGCGTTGATGAAGAGGGTAAAACAAAATATAAATCGGTTACAGTTGATAATATTATTAACGAAATAAATCCGATATGGACAAAAGCTCCTGCCGATTTAAAGGATGAAGATTACTTTGATTTTTATAAAAAACTTTATCCATTTAGTGAAGATCCTTTATTTTGGATACATTTAAATGTTGATTATCCCTTCAATTTAACTGGAGTACTTTACTTCCCGAAGCTTAAAAATGATTTTGAAATTCAACGGAATAAAATCAAACTTTTTTCGCGCCAGGTATTTATAACCGATGAGGTTAAAGACATTGTTCCTGAATTTTTAATGTTACTGCATGGTGTAATTGATTCGCCAGATATTCCATTAAACGTATCAAGAAGCTTTTTACAGGCAGATAGCAATGTCAAGAAAATAAATACCTATATCACTAAAAAAGTAGCTGATAAATTGGCAGAACTATTTAAAAACGACCGAAAGGGCTTTGAAGAAAAATGGGGCGATATTGGTTTATTTGTTAAATATGGCATGGTGAGCGATGATAAGTTTTATGAAAAGGCCAAAGATTTTGTTTTGCTAACCAACACCAAAAAAGAAAACTTTACCCTTTCAGAATACAAAGAAAAAGTAGCTCCTGAACAAACTGATAAGGATAATAATCTAGTTTACATTTATACAAACGACCTCGCCAAGCAAGACGCGTTTATACAATCGGCAAATAAAAAGGGTTATGACGTATTGTTGATGAATTCACCTATCGACAATCATTTTATTGGACATTTAGAAAATAAACAGGAAAAAACATCATTCAAACGCGTAGATGCTGATGTTGCTGATAAGCTTATAAAAAAGGATGATGCCCCTGCTCATGTTTTAACTGAAGAACAATCTACTAAAGCAAAAGCTATTTTTGAAAAAGCAATTAACAAGCCAGCCTACAAAGTAGAACTTGAAAGCTTAAACCCTGATGAATTGCCGGTAACTGTAACGATGGATGAGTTTATGCGCCGTATGAAAGAAATGGCGGCAATGGGTGGAGGCATGAGTTTTTATGGTAGTATGCCTGATAATTATAAAGTTGTAATAAATGCTAATCATCCGCTTATTAGCAGAATTTTAAATGAGGCTGAGGAAGATGTTCAAACAAAATTATCAAAACAAGCCTTTGATTTAGCATTACTTTCACAAGGACTTTTGACAGGTGCCGAATTAACAGAATTTGTAAATCGTAGTGTCAATCTGATTTAATGAAATAAGCTTAAAATTTGAAGCTAGTACTTTAACCGGGAATAGTATTTTTTAAAATACTGTTCCCGATTTTTTTTATAACAAATGGAGATTATTTTGCGTTATCTATCAAAATATGATGGATATGAAGACATTACTTAAATTTCTGCTTGTAATTATTTTTTCATTTTTTATAATTAACAACCTATCCGCTCAAAGTAAAAGAAAAGAAAGAATAGCAAAAAAAATTCATGTCATCAAAAAAATGATAGACGATACCAATTATGTTTTTATTGCAAACACAGCAAACCCTATGCGGGGTGGTCAAAAAATGTTGACCTCCGAATATGATTTTATAGTTAAAAAAGATTCTATAAAATCTTATCTTCCCTATTATGGTACGTCTTATTCGGCACCAAACGACCCGACGGACAATGAAGGAGGGATTAAATTTACGTCAACAAAGTTTAGTTATAAAGTTAAACAAGCAAAAAATGGAGGTTGGGATATCGAAATAAAACCTAATGATGGTAATGTTATAAATTGGCGCAATGTACAATCCATAAACTTAAGTATTTCTCCTGAAGGTTATGCCAGTCTGAATGTAAATAGTTCAAATAGAGACCCTATTACTTTTTCGGGTGAAATTATTTCACGATAAATAGGCAATAGTGACTCATTCTCAATAATAGTGCACTTTGCAATATTTGTAGGAGAGCCTATTGATTAATTAAGCCATTATTATCTTTAATTACGATACCAGATAATTTGAGTTTGAAGGATTCTGTAACCAGATAAAATATTTTTTCGGCGGCTAATTTATAATTAAGACCTTGAAGCCGAATGTTTGAAACACAGTTTCTTGACTCATCAGTTAATCCAGGTTTGGGGCAATAGGTTAAGTAAGCTCCAAGGCTATCAGCCGCGCTTAAACCAGGCCTTTCTCCAATCAATACAATTGAATACTTTGCCTTCAGATAATATCCTACCTCATCACCAATTGCAACCCTTCCCTGTTCAACTAAACATAAAGGCCCTATTGTAAAATTAGCAGAAATAAGCATAGGAATTAACGCGCTTAATAACTCTGACGCATTTTCATTGATAGCAGTTGCAGAAAGGCCATCAGCTATGATTATCGTAATGTCGGATTCATTGTTATAATCCTTTAACTCATTAATTGATTTATCGTTTAATTGTCTGCCATAATCTGGGCGCTTTAAATAATTATGACGGCTGAAAGCCTTGCTATGTAATGATAAAATTGGAAGATTAAATTCAGCTAGCCGCTTGTTAAGTAATTCAAAATCTAATACTGAATAAACGGCGTCTCGAGCATGCGCATGGGCTAATTTAAACTCCAATGATTCTTTTATAGGTATGCTATCACCTACCCTGCCTATTGCTATTCGGGCATCGGTAAATTGTTTTAATGCAATTAAAGGATCTGTATTTATTAAGTCTGATTTCATCCTAGTAATCCTGAAAGTAGTTTATTTGACGAATTTATGGGTATTAAATTTCCTAATTTATCAGTTATTCCCTGTTTAATTAGCCAATTTTCAAATTCAGGAGCCGGTCTTAAACCTAATACTTTACGTAAATACAAGGCATCATGAAAGGAAGTAGATTGATAATTTAGCATAATATCATCAGAACCTGGGATACCCATAATAAAATTACAGCCCGCTACGCCCAGTAAGGTTAATAAATTATCCATATCGTCTTGGTCTGCTTCTGCATGGTTGGTATAACATATATCAACACCCATAGGTAAACCAAGCATCTTACCACAAAAATGATCCTCCAATGCAGCCCTTATAATTTGTTTTCCATCATATAAATATTCAGGACCTATAAATCCAACCACTGAATTTACTAGCAATGGTTTGTATTTTCTAGCAATTGCATAAGCGCGTGTTTCACACGTTTGTTGATCAACTAAATGATGCGCATTGGCTGAAAGTGCACTCCCCTGCCCTGTTTCAAAGTACATTACATTATTTCCAACATTTCCCCTTTTTAGAGATAGTGTTGCATCATATGCCTCATTTAAAATATTTAGATTAATCCCGAAGCTGGAATTTGTTTTTTCAGTTCCGCCTATTGATTGAAAACATAAGTCGACCGGAGCACCATTATTAATGAGTTGTAAGGTAGTGGTAATATGGCTTAAAATGCATGATTGTATTGGAATATCAAATTGTAGCCGCAGGTTATCAATCAACTGTAACAAGTTATAAGCTATTGTCGGACTGTCGGTTGCCGGGTTTATACCAATTACTGCATCACCACTTCCATACAATAAACCATCAATAATACTCGCCATTATTCCTTTATTATCATCAGTTGGATGATTAGGTTGCAGCCTTGTTGAAAAATGACCTTTTAATCCAATTGTATTCCTAAATTTTGTAACGACTTCTATTTTTTGAGCTACAGCTATTAAATCCTGATTTCGCATCAATTTTGATACTGCGGCTACCATTTCAGGAGTTAAGGCAGTTTCAATTGCGGTAATGGAATGATTGTCAGTTGTGTTCATCAATAGCCAATCTCTTAGTTCACCAACAGTAAATGAGCTTATTAAACTAAAAGAGGTTTTATCATGGTTGTCAATTATTAGCCTTGTTATTTCATCATCATCATAAGGTATGATGTCTTCGTTCAAAAAGTTTTTTAGAGGTAAATTAGCTAAAGCTATTTGGGCAGCAACCCGCTCTTCATAAGTTTCGGCACAAATTCCGGCCAAAACATCCCCACTTCTATAAGGAGATGCCTTTGCTAGCAAGGTTTTAAGGTCTTGAAATTTATAAACTTTATGACGAACAGTATATTGATACACTTTTTTGAAATATAGTTTGCCTATTTATTTTTTATTAGTTCTTCGTTTATTGGTGGTACCATAAAATCTTCAATCAATTCTATCTTATGTTTACCAAGCATCATGAATATAAAAGCAATAATTGCTAAACCTGTAAAGAATATAATGCTTAAGGTAAAGTTGTAATATATCATTGTAAAAAAAGTAATTGAAGCTATTAAAAGTGCGATTGAAGGAAATAACGGATAAAATGGAGCTTTAAACGGACGTAATAAATATGGCTCTTTTTTTCGAAGTATAAAAAGACTAACCATGCTTAACATGTACATTAATACTGCTCCCATAACAGATATGATAACAATTTGTTGTGTGGTACCCGTATATAATGCCAATATGCTAACTAATCCTCCGGCAATTAGAGCCCAATGCGGCGTTTTAAATTTTTGACTTAGCCTTGATAAAAATGTTGGTAAATAACCACTTCTGGCCATAGCATAAACTTGCCTTGATGAAGCTAATATAGTGCCATGAAATGAAGCGATTAAACCAAACAAGCCTATACTGGTAAATAACCCTGTCAGATGGTTGCCCTTGCCTAAAACTTCGCTTATAGCGGCAGGCAATGGATAATCGAGCGAGCTAAACTTATGCCAATCTGTTATTCCTCCGGTAAAAATCATTACCCCAAGCGCCAATAATACCATGGTGGCCAATGCCGAAATATAACCAATAGGGATGTTTCGTTTGGGATTCTTTACCTCCTCAGCCACCATGGCAACTCCCTCAATAGCCAAATAAAACCAAACTGCGTAAGGTAATGCAGCAAAAATACCACTAAAACCGAATGGTAAAGGGTTATTTAAAAAATTGTGTAACTTAAAATTCGGAGAAACTATCCCCATAAACAATAGTAATTCTGCAACGGCAAGCAGAGTTATAAAAACAGAAAAGGTGGCTGATTCTTTAATACCCCAAATATTAATAAGTATAAAAATTATATTGAAAAAAATGGCAGAATTTAAAACTGTTATTGTGGGATACAGGAAATGTATATAAGCACCCAACCCAAAAGCAATTGCTGGGGTAGCGAATAAGAAATCAATTAATGTTGCATAGCCTGCAATAAGACCCCCAAATGGACCCATAGCTCTGTAAGCATAAGCAAAAGCGCCACCAGCATGTGGAATGGATGTAGTTAATTCGGTATAGCTAAAAATAAATGTTATATAAAGAATGGTAATAATTAAGGTAGCAATTAGAAAGCCAACTGTACCAGAAACTTCCCAGCCTAAGTTCCAGCCAAAGTACTCACCCGAAATTACTAAACCAACGCCTATTGCCCATAAATGAATTGGTTTTAAAACTTTTTTTAAATAATCAGTATTTTTTAAAGCCATAAAAAGAATAACTTTTAATCTCTTAAGATATGAAAAAAAATGATTTTAAATAATAGATTAAAAATCTAATAACATAGACTAAGATTTATTAAATTGGTACGTTTACCAAATAAAAATGCCATTCAAATATTTTTTGAATGGCATTTCATGTTGAATTAATGCAATTTGAAACAGGTATTAATTTAAATTATAGTGCGTCAAGTTGCTTTTTTATTTCTGCTGCTTTATCACTATTTTCTTTCGAATGGGTCGGATCAAATTTACCTTTATAATAATTTCTCAAATTAGTCAAAGCATCACTCGATTTTGGATTAATATCAACCGCTTTTTGTAAGTAAGGCCTTGCTAAGTCAAATAAGGCATCTGCTTTAATTCTTACGGCCTCGTATTCTTTTTGCTTATTTGCAGGCATTAACCTTGCTTGATTGAAAAGCTCGATAGCAGGGCGCATCAAAATATAACCCATATTTAAATTAGCTTCAAAGTAATCAGGATCAACATCAATGGCTTTTTTATAACTATCGGCTGCCTTTGAAAAATTATCAATAGCTGATTGATGTAATGTTTTTTTAGTAGCATCATCTTTTGAAGCTGATGATTTTTTTTCAGCATCTTCACCTAATTGGGAGTAGGTTAAGCCGCTGTAATAATAAAGTGTTTTATTTTTTGGATCATTAGCTATAGCGGTCGAAATTTTGTCAATAATATCTTTTTGCTTTCCTGATTGAAGTCCAATTTCAATTTCACGTTTTCTTAACTCCGCGTTTGTTGGATACTTTGTTACACCTTCAGAAGCTGATTTTAAGGCATTGGCAGTATCTTTGCTTAGTAAGTAAATAGACGATAGGTTTAAATAAATATCAGCACCTTTAGAATATTTTGTTGTTACTAGCTTATTGTAATTTGTTATTGCAAATTGATAATACTTAGGATCTTTGTTACCGGCATTTTGTGCAGCTAAACCTGTATAAAATATAGCCGTGGTATCATCTGGCCTAATTGAACGATAATAATCAAAGGCTGTATAGGCTTTATCCCATAACTTATTTTGATAATTATTTACGCCCTCAGTAAGTTTATACTGCGCTAAAAAAACCCCGGCATCATCAATATATTTTTTATTCTCGCTTTTAGTATCTAATTCTTTTGCTTTTTTGTAGGCTTCATCAGCTGTAGTAAACAATGGCGCAGAAGTTGTTGGAACTGTATCTCTTAAAGCTAGTGAAGCATATATAGCAGCCTTTAAAGCAGAAGTAAGAGGTAAACTTGCTGTTTTTTCATGCACGGCGGCTTTATCAATTGAAGTTTTAGCATTGTTTAAACTAGTAATAGCCTTGGTAAATAATGGGCCAGTTTTAGTAGAGCTTAAAGGAGCATAGTTTTCATATTCTTCTTTTGCATTATTTAATTCCCCTTTTTGTGCAAAAGTAAAGGCCGAAATTAGCGTAAATAGCCCTACCATTAAAAGTTTGGTTTTCATGATTTATTATTGATTGTTTATTTGTTTTAGTTTATAATTTAAATTTTTTAGTTGTTCCTCGTTGCCTGTTTTGGTATATACCATCTGTAATGCAAGTAGACAATTAGCATCATTTGGTGCTATTTCATTAGCTTTTTCAAGCCATTGCCTGGCCTGCATTAAATCAAGCGTATTATTATTTTGTAAATTTACTTCACTTTTCTTTAAAAATACCAAACCCAAATTAAAAACCGGTTCATAAGCGGCATTATTTAAATCAATTGATTTTAGGTAAAAAGTAATTGCTTTATCAGATTGATTTAAATGATCATAGCAGTTTGCGGCAATAAAAGCTATGTCTGCATTGTCAGGAAAAATATCTAGTAAAGAAGGTAATAATAAGGCTAATGAAGCATAATCTCTTTTATTATTGTAGATGTTAGCCTCATCAAAAAGTAACGATTTATCATTAGGGAGTTGTTTTCTTCCTTTTTTTATAATCTCGAGTGCTATAGAAGTATCGCCAAGTGATTTATATATACTTGAAGCTGTTTCAATGTATTCAGGATTTGTATTTTCAGTCTCAATCAAGTTATTAAATAATCTACCAGCTGTATTAAAATTACCGAGCTTGTAATTGCAGTATGCTAAATAAGCAGTTAACGGTTTATACGTTTGGGAATAGTTTTGAGCATTTTGAAAAATTCTTGAAGCATTTAAGTAATCTGATTTGTACAAATAAACAAAGGCTTGCCTAATATAGATATTTGCTAAACACTGTTTTATGTATTCTAATTGTGAACTATATTTATAAATTTGCTTTCTCCCCGATAATTTGCTTACTGATGAAATAGTTTGGTTAAATAAATCTTTTTGTAGATTGAGTTTATTTAATGAATCAGCATATAAAATGGTGGCATTTACCACATTTTTATAAACATTAATTGCTAAATCAAGTGTATCAGGTGCTACCTTTAGTAAGCTATCTACAGATTTTTTTGCATTATTTAAAAATTTAAGATCTTTTTTTTGTTTATAAAGCGCAAGGTTATTAACTATATTTTTAAGCATTTCATTTTGACCAAAAGAAAATGAACTTATCAATACTAAGGTAATAATAGAAAATATAAACTTTTTTCCTTTCATTTTAGCTATTCAGTAGTCTCACTTGTATCGCTTTCTTCAGAGCTATCAGCTTCATTGCTATCGCCTTCGGCTAATTCTTCTTCTTCTTCTCTTTCAATCTTAGCAACAGAGGCAATTTCATCATTTTCTTTTAATGATATTAATTTAACCCCTTGGGTAGCACGCCCCATAGTTCTTAGTTCACTAATTGCAATCCTAATAATTATTCCTGATTTATTAATAATCATCAAGTCTTCTTTATCAGTAACACCTTTAATGGCTACTAAATTACCTGTCTTTTCGGTAATATTTAAGGTTTTAACACCTTTGCCACCTCGGTTAGTTACACGGTAATCATCAATATCGGTTCGTTTTCCATAGCCTTTTTCAGAAACTACCAATACGGTTGTTTCTGGATCATCAATACTTATCATGCCAACAACTTCGTCTGCTTCGCTATCCAAAGATATACCACGAACACCAGTTGCTGTACGACCCATAGGCCTAACCGTTGATTCATTAAATCTAATTGCTCTACCCGATTTAAGTGCCATTACAATTTCGCTATTACCGCTAGTTAAGCTTGCTTCAAGTAGCGAATCGCCATCATTTATATTAATCGCGTTTATGCCATTTGCTCTTGGACGAGAATATGCTTCTAAGGAGGTTTTCTTTATAGTACCTTTTTTGGTACACATAATGATAAAGTTATTTTCGAGGTATTCTTTATCTTTTAAGTTAATTAGTTTAATATAGGCCTTTATATTTTCTTCTTTAGGGATATTGATAATATTTTGAATAGCCCTACCCTTAGAAGTGCGCGATCCTTCAGGAATTTCAAATACCCTTAACCAGAAGCACTGCCCCGATTCGGTAAAGAAAAGCATATAGTTATGGTTCGATGCAATTAAAAGGTGTTCAATAAAGTCAGCATCCCTGCTGTTACTTCCAATTGATCCTTTTCCACCCCTGCCCTGACGCCTATATTCAGTTAACGGAGTACGTTTGATATAACCCTCGCGAGATATAGTGATAACAACTTCCTCGTCTTCAATAAAATCTTCGGTTAGCATTTCTGCTGATGAATGGATTATTTCAGTTTTACGCTCATCACCATATTTATCTCGTATTTCAATTAATTCGTCTTTAATAATTTGCATTCGCAAACCTTCATCAGCCAATATTGAATTCAAATAATCAATAAGTTTCATTAAAGCTTCATATTCATCTTTAATCTTATCGCGTTCAAGTCCGGTTAAACGCCTTAAGGTCATATCCAATATCGCCCTAGCCTGAATATCAGATAAACCAAACGTCGACATTAATCCCTCTCTTGCAATTTCGGGAGTGTCAGAAGCTCTTATTAACCTAATTACCTCATCCAAATGATCGAGTGCAATTAATAAACCTTCTAAAATATGTGCACGCTTTTGAGCTTCTGATAGTTCAAACTTTGTACGCCTTATAACCACCTCATGCCTATGCTCAACAAAATGATGAATCAAATCTTTTAGATTTAGCAACATAGGCCTGCCATGTACTAGGGCAATATTATTGATACTAAAAGAAGTTTGTAAGGCCGTGTATTTATAAAGGTTATTTAAAACAATTGCGGCATTAGCATCACGCTTTATTTCATATACCACCCTTATTCCTTGACGATTTGATTCATCACGAATTGCAGAAATACCTTCCAATTTTTTATCATTAACCAACTCGGCCGTACGCTCAATCATGAGTGCTTTGTTAATTTGGTAAGGAACTTCAGTTACAATAATACGTTCATGGTTATTATGAGTTTCTATTTCGGCTCTGGAGCGTATAACAATTCTGCCTCTTCCAGTTTCAAACGCCTCTCTTGCACCTTCATAACCATAAATGATAGCACCTGTAGGGAAATCAGGGCCTTTAACATGTTTCATTAATTCAGCAACTTCAATCCCCCTGTTATCAATTAAAGCTAGTGTAGCATTAATAATTTCGGTTAAATTGTGTGGTGCCATATTGGTGGCCATACCTACCGCAATTCCGGAGGCACCGTTAACTAATAAATTTGGAATTTTAGAAGGAAGAACAGTAGGTTCTTCCAATGAATCATCAAAATTTAGTTGAAAATCAATGGTGTCTTTGTTGATATCCGCTAACATTTCCTCCGCAATTTTTTCAAGTCTTGCCTCTGTGTATCGCATTGCCGCGGGTTCATCACCATCAATAGAACCATAATTTCCCTGACCTTCAACAAATGGATATCGTAAACTCCACTCTTGTGCCATACGCACCATGGCATCATAAACAGATCTATCACCATGTGGGTGGTATTTACCTAAAACTTCCCCAACAATACGTGCAGATTTCTTATAAGGTTTATTGTTATTTAAACCTAAATCGAGCATGCCGTATAATACTCTACGATGTACTGGTTTTAAACCATCGCGTACGTCAGGTAGCGCCCTTGAAACAATAACAGACATTGAATAATCAATGTATGCCGAACGCATTTCTTCATCAATATTAATCGAAATTATCCTATCTTCTTTGTGCGAATTATCGTTTTCTGTTCCTTCAGCCATTTTTAGTTCTATGTGGAATTATTCTTTATAATTGTAGGCCTAAACCTTAATTTAACCGACCTGCGAAGTTAAGAAATATAATGATTTTTCAACCATTTTAATAGGATTATTCACCTAAAATCTATCAAATAAAGGTGTATTGATAGCTATGAAAGGTTAAAAATATTTTAGAAATCAGAATATCAAATAAATTAGGATTTGAATAGTAAATATTGAATTTTGTATCCCTTTTACTAAAAAAACCCCGTTTAAATACTTTAAACGGGGTTTGTGCGGAAGAAGGGACTCGAACCCCCACGCCTCGCGGCGCCAGATCCTAAGTCTGGTGCGGCTACCAATTACGCCACTTCCGCGTATTTTGATTTTTATGAGGCTGCAAAGATAGCCTAATTCTGTTATTTTTAAAATCTTTTTAACCTACTATTGTCAATTTATTTACATTTAGGCTCATTATACATTGGCGAGAGTGGCTAAACATTTAACAACCAAAACATTAAATTTTTATCTTTTTTTATTTTTCATGATGAATGTTTGTTAAATCAGTTATAAGTTTATTTAAATAAGCAGGAGCATGCAATAACCGTGAACCATACCAGCTAAATATTTCCCCATCAACTATTTTTATAATAGCATTTGGTAATAAGGTTTTAAACTCCTCAATATGACGATCTTTAAATGGATACGGCTCAGTTGATAATAAAACAACATCAGGCTTAGCTTCTACTAAATTTCCAGCATAAATTTCCTGATACCTATCAAGTTTAATAACATTTTCAAACCCGCATTTTTGTAGTATATCATTTATAAAAGTACCTCTGCCGACAACCATATATGGCTTTCTCCAAATAAAGTAAGCCACCCTCAAGTTAAGTGTATTTAAATTCAATAAACTAAAACTTTGATTTATCCTTTGCACCATCATTTGAGCCTCCATTACTTTACCAGTAATTTGGCCAACCTTGGTAATCATATCAAAAGCATCAGCTAATTTACTTATATCGCTTGTCCAAACTGGGTATATTTTTTGTAAGGTTTCTATTTGATCTTGTTCATTTTCCTCTTTATTGGCTATAATTAAATCGGGGATAAGAGCCTTAATTTTATTGATGGAAAGCGACTTTGTACCACCAATTTTAGCTGTAGATTTTATTTTAATTTTAGGGTGGATGCAAAATTTAGTAACGCCTACAATTTCACGGTCAAGCCCTAAGTCAAATAACAACTCTGTTTGCGATGGAACAAGCGAAACAATCCTTTTAGGTAGGGTGGTTAAATTAATAGTATTGCCTATTTGATCTTGGTATTGAGGCATTTTTGTTTTGCAAACTGATTATTGCAAATTAATAAAATTACTGGTGATATATTTGAAATACTCCCTTAATTTTTCTTTCTACAGACGAACCTACCAAAATAGTGGTAATTTTTTTATCTAACATCAAAGTTTCGGCAGTGTTTATAAATTCTTCTTCGTTTATGAATACAGGATTAACTGTCATCATTCCTGATGCGGTTAATTGGCTAGTTTCGGGGTTTTTTAGTAAGGCTCGACGAAGGTCGCCATCGGTAATTATACCCTCCACATAATCCATTCCTCCTACCATAACCATTCCTAACCTACCTTCAGACATACGAAGTAAAATATCTGTAAATGAGGCTGATTTCTCTATAAATGGCAGTGCTTCAGTTCGCATTAAATCTTTTACCTTAGTCAGTAATTTTTTACCTAAGCTACCCCCCGGATGGAAACGCGCAAAATCTTCAAGTAAAAAATTACGGGATTCCATTAAAGCTACAGCTAAAGCATCTCCCATAACCAAAGTTGCTGTGGTTGATGAAGTTGGAGCAAGTGCCAAGGGACAAGCCTCTTGGTTAATATTTATAAAAAGGTGATGATTGCTGTTTTTTGCGATGGTTGAATTTGGGTTACCAGTAAGACTTACTATCACATTTTTATTCCACTTTAAAAATGGGATTAACTTTAATACCTCATCAGTTTCACCTGAATAAGAGATTAATAAAACTAAATCATCATGATCAACCATTCCCAAATCGCCATGAAAAGCTTCACCTGGGTGCAGAAAGAAACTTGGTGTGCCGGTACTTGAAAAGGTAGCCGCAATTTTTTTTCCAATAATGCCTGATTTTCCTATTCCAATTACAACAAGCTTACCCTTTGTTTTTAAAATAGCTTCCACTATCTGTTCAAATTGTTCATCAAGGGAATTGGCAACTGATTTTAATGAATCAATCTCAATATTAAATACTCTTTTTGCTATTTCTTTCATTACCTTTAATCATATGATTTAAATACGAACGCGACCTTAGAATAATTAAACCAAAGTTGACATAACCCTATCCAAATCATGTAGTTTTACCATATTGGGGCCATCACTTAATGCATTATCTGGGTCGGGGTGTACTTCCATAAAATAACCATCGGAACCAAATGCCTTGGCAGCTAATGCCATTAAAGGCACAAAGGTACGGTCGCCACCCGTTTTACCACCATCACCACCCGGACGTTGTACCGAATGGGTACAATCCATACAAACAGGGTATCCAAAGGCCTTCATATCGTAAATATTCCTAAAGTCAACCGCTAGGTTATTATAACCATACATATTACCTCTTTCGGTGAGTATTACTTGGTTATTACCAGCCTCAACTACTTTTTGGGCAGGGTAAAACATATCCTTTCCTGATAGAAATTGTGCCTTTTTTATATTTACAATTTTACCCGTTTTAGCTGCTGCAACTAATAAATCAGTTTGGCGGCATAAAAAGGCGGGTATTTGTAAAATATCAACAACTTCGCCAGTAATTGCGGCTTGGTAAGGTTCATGTATATCAGTAGTAACAGGTAAATCAAAGCGTTGTTTAACTTTTAAAAGCATTTCTAAACCTTTTTCTAAGCCGGGACCGCGGTATGAATGGATGGAAGTACGATTAGCCTTATCAAACGAGGATTTAAAAATAACCGGTACATTGTATTTTTGTCCGACTCTTGAAACTTCCTCTGCAACGGTATATAATAATTCCTGATTTTCCATTACACATGGGCCCAGAATAAAAAATGGTTTTTGCTTTATTTTATCGAATAACATAGCTGAATAAATAAGGAACAAATATGATAATTATTTTAGATAGTGCGGAAAACGAAAGTTTTGAGGAGTTTGTTCGCAATCTGCTATCTTAGAAACGCTGAAAATCAAGAGTATTAACGAAATTTATTCATCCCCTATTAGAAATGTTTTACCTTCAATAGCTAATTCCGTATTAGGGAACACAGTTCTGGCCTCTTCTAGCAATTCATGCAATGTCTTATACCTGGCAGAGAAATGACCAATTAATAATTTATTGGCATTGGTTTTTAAAGCAACATCCGCTGCTTGTAATACGGTAGTATGTTGAGTTAACAGCGCCCTATCCAACATATTATGTAAAAAAGTTGCCTCGTGATACAATAAAGTAGCATTGCTTATTTGCTGAAAATAGCTTTGATTATAGGAAGTATCGGAACAATAAGCATAAGTTTTAGGAGCGGCAGAATCGGTGGTTAGGATATCGTTTTTATAAACTATCCCATCGTTATCCGTATAATCAGCACCCTTTTTTATAGCGGTAAAATACTCTGCTGGAATGTTTATTTCGGAAATTGTTTCTTTTATCAATTTCCTCAGACGTTTCTTTTCACGAAATAGAAAACCAGTACATGGTATGCCATGAACTAAAGGAATTGTTTCAACAGATACATCGGAGTTATCAAGTATAACTTCACTAATAGCGCTATTTGTGAACGTATAATCAATTTGGTATTGTAATTCGGTTTGGGAAAAACTGAATTGCATGTCAATTATCTCCTTTAAGGGTGGCGGACAAATTATTTTAATTGGCTTGGTTCGTCCATTTAGGTGCAATGACGAAAGCAAACCTAACAAACCAAAATAATGGTCGCCATGCAAATGGCTGATGAAGATAAAATCAATCCTGCTGGCTTTAACATCAAATTTCAGCATTTGCTGTTGTGTTCCTTCGCCACAATCAATTAAATATAATTTTTCATTGATATTTAATATTTGCGCTGTAGGGTTCCTGTTGTATAAGGGAGTTGCGGAATTGCTTCCAAGTATTGTTAACTCAAATTTCATACTTGGAAAATGAAACTAAGACTTAAAGTCTTTTTTAAGTTCTTTTTCAATTTCTTCCATAAAAATATAATCAATCGCTTCATCTTTAGAACCGGTTATTGTTAAAACCGTTTCAAGTTGTGATATGGAAATTAAACGAGAAACCGCATCGTTCAATCCTGTTATTATGAATGAACCTCCGGCGTTTTTACATAAACGATGACCAACTAATAAACTACTTAACCCAGATGAATCGGCAAACTTTACAGTTGATAAATCAAGAATAATGTTTCTTTGACCTTCGGTATTGATTAAAATTAATTCAGATTTTAGCTGAGGAGTGATTAAAGAATTTAATTTCTGCTCATTCAATTTTAACAAAATATACTTTTCGTGCTTGTCGACATTAAATTTCATTTCTTTCCAATTAATACGCTAATATAGCGTTTTTAATAATAATAATAGAGGTTATAATACTGATAATTTAAAATTTATGGCTTTTAAAACCCTTTTAGTAACTTCTTCTGCAACAGGTTTAATGAACTTTTCACCTGTAATTTGCTCATACAGTTCAATATATCTTTCAGAAATTGATTGTACAATTTCGGGTGTCATGGTAGGAACTTTTTGCCCGTCCTTACCCTGAAATCCGTTTTCAATTAACCACCGTCTAACAAATTCTTTTGATAGTTGTTTTTGCGATTCGCCCTTTTCCTGACGTTCCTGATAGCCGTCAGAATAAAAATACCGTGATGAATCAGGAGTATGAATTTCGTCAATCAAATATATTATGCCATCAGCTTTGCCAAATTCATATTTAGTATCAACTAAAATAAGCCCTTGCTCCTTCGCTATTTCGGTACCTCTTTTAAATAGTTGACGGGTGTATTTTTCTAATTTTTCATACTCATCTGCTGATACGATACCTCTTTCAATAATAGCTTCTTTAGAGATATCTTCATCGTGCCCAACTGATGCCTTAGTTGTAGGAGTTATAATAGGCTCTGGTAAAATATCATTCTCCTTTAAACCATCTGGCAAGGTAACACCACATACTTGCCTTTTACCAGCGTTGTACTCGCGCCATGCATGCCCTGCCAAATAGCCTCTAATAACCATTTCTACCTTGTAAGGTTCACATATTCTACCAATAGTTACACATGAGTCAGGAACGCTTATTACCCAATTTGGTACAATATCCTCGGTAGCTTGTAAAAATTTTGCGGCTATTTGGTTTAATACCTGACCTTTAAATGGAATAGCCTCAGGCAAAACCACATCAAATGCCGAAATACGGTCGGTAACAACCATTACCAAAAATTTATTATCAATGGTATATACATCTCTAACTTTACCTTTATAAAAGTTAGTTTGCTTTGGTAAATTAAAATGTGTCTCTTTTAGTGCACTCATAAATTATTAATATCCTTGATTTCTAATAGTAATTGAATTAGCTTTTAGAAATTAAATTTCTCAATTTTTTATTGAATATCTCCGTAAGCTTCTAAAATTTTACGTACTAGCTTATGCCTTACCACGTCTTCGCCGCTAAGGTAAACAATTTCTATTCCTTTAATATCTGTCAATATCCTTAAAGCCGTATGTAAGCCAGATTGTTGCTTCTTAGGGAGGTCAATTTGTGTTACGTCGCCAGTTACTATGAATTTAGCTGATGGTCCCATTCTGGTTAAAAACATCTTCAACTGCATATCGGTGGCATTTTGGGCTTCATCCAAAATAACAAAGCAATTATCTAAAGTACGGCCACGCATAAAAGCGAGTGGAGCTATTTCAATGGTACGATTTTCCAGATAAAACTTCAATTTTTCCGCAGGAATCATATCATCCAAAGCATCATAAAGTGGACGAAGATATGGGTCGATCTTTTCCTTCAAATCACCTGGTAAAAAACCTAAATTTTCGCCAGCTTCCACAGCTGGGCGGGTTAAAATAATTCGTTTTATTTCTTTGTTTTTTAAAGCTCTAACCGCTAAAGCAACTGCAGTATATGTTTTACCAGTACCGGCCGGACCGATTGCAAATAAGATATCGCTCTTATTAATACATTCAACCATTTTGCGTTGGTTGGCAGTACGGGCTTTTACCATTACCCCATTGGGGCCAAATACAATTACCTCGCCACTGGCAAATTTATCAGCTGGTTGATCACTTACAATGGTTTCGGTAGTTTTTGAACCTAAAATTCTTTCCAGATCGGTTATACTCAAATTTTCATACTTTTCAACATGCTGCAGCAAATGAGTAAACTTTTCCTGAAAAATACCAAGTTCATGGTCATCGCCCAAAATTTTAATTTCGTTACCTCGAGCTACAATTTTAAGTTTAGGATATTGCTTTTTAATGATCTCGAAATGGTCATTATTGGGTCCCCATAATACTGCGGGGTTAATTTGGTCAATTGACAATTTTAGCTCGTTCAATACAAATTGATTAATGGTTGAAGATTTTTATGAATTAAAAATTGAATATTTGTAGCACTTTAGCATGTACAAGTTTAGGAATAAATATTTAAAAAATTAATGCCAATTATAACTTTAACAACCGATTTAGGCGAAAGGGATATTTATCAGGCCGTTATTAAAGGGAATATATTGAAATTGTTGCCAACTGCCAATATTGTTGATATTACCAATAGCGTTTCGGCCTTTAATATTCAGCAGGCGGCATTTATTTTAAAGAATAGCTTTTACTACTTCCCGGAACTTACCGTGCATTTAATTGGTGTTGATACAGTCAATAATACTGATACCCGATACTTGGCTGTAAAATACAAAAACCACTATTTTGTTGGTGCCGATAATGGCATATTCTCTTTGATGTTTGATGATGAGCCTGAAGAAATTGTGGAACTAAACCTTGATCAGGATTTTAAATTTTTACACTTCCCGCTAGCCGATATTTTCGTGAAAGCATCATGCCATTTGGCGCAGCATGGTGCAATGAGTGATATTGGTTTGCCGATAAGCGGATTTGAAAAGAAAATGAACCTGCAGCCTGTTATCGAAAAAAACTTGATTAAAGGTGGCGTAATATTTATTGATTCCTACCAAAATGTGATTACCAATATCACTAAAGACTTTTTTAGTAAAGTTCAAAACGGAAGGAGATTCCGACTATCCTTTAAGCGAAATGAAACAATCGACCAATTGAGCTGGCATTATAACGAGGTACCCGAAGGCGAAAAACTTTGTCTGTTTGGTATCAGTAATCATCTGGAAATTGCCATCAATAAGGGTAATGCAAGTGGTTTATTAGGATTAGGTTTAGGCGATAGCGTGATTATTGAATTTTTTGATACTCAGGAGATATAAAATCCGCTTCTGATAAAATGTTAAAACCTTATAATCGTCTTATAGTTATATCAACACAAAAAAATAAATGGCAAGAGGACGATTAAATAGTGGGAATGCGGCTGAAAAAGAGCTACCAAAAGCAAAAATAAACAGTCAAAGTTTAAAAAAAATAGCAAAGCTTCTAACTTACCTAAGACCTTATGGCATAAGGTTTGGAATGGCCTTGTTTTTTTTACTCTTGTCGAGCTTGGTAGGTTTAGCTTTTCCTAAATTTCTAGGTGCTTTAATTGATGCTGCTCAAGGTAAATCAAATCATTCCTTTTTGCCAAATACATTGAACGGAATAGCTTTACTTGCTTTTACTTTACTTCTATTTCAGGCATTTGTATCATTTTTTAGGGTTTTATGGTTTGTACAAGTTGCTGAAAAATCCTTGGCGGATATTAGGCGTGATACCTATTTTAAGCTAATCACTTTACCAATGAACTTTTTCTCGAACCGAAGGGTTGGCGAATTGAATAGTCGTATTTCGGCCGATTTATCACAAATACAGGACGCAATTACCACTACCCTTGCCGAAATGATCCGGCAATTGATATTGCTTACAGGTGGTATTACTTTTTTAGTGATTGTTTCGCCTAAGCTTACACTTACCTTATTACTTATAATGCCGGTTTTGGTGGTGGTAGCGGTTTTTTTCGGGAGGTTTATACGCAAACTTTCGAGACAGGCTCAGGATAAACTGGCCGAATCGAACACCGTAGTTGAAGAAACCCTTCAAGGAATAGCCAGTGTAAAGGCATTTGTAAATGAAGCTTTTGAAGCCAATAGATACAATAAAAACCTGCGCGAAGTAGTGAAGTTGGCTGTAAAAGGAGCAACCTTTAGAGGCTTGTTCGCCTCCTTTGTTGTTTTTTGCTTGTTTGGTGCAATTGTAGGAGTTATTTGGTATGGCTCGGTGATGGTTAGCCACCAAGAGTTAACCATTGGGCAGTTAACCGAATTTGTAATTTACGGGCTATTTGTTTCAGCTTCTATGGGTAGTTTTCCGGAATTGTATGCCAATATGCAAAAGGCGGTAGGTGCCAGCGAGAGAGTATTAGAAATTTTGGACGAAAAAGGTGAGGATATTTCAATTGATAACGTAAAAAATAAGCTGAAGCAAAAAATTGAGGGTAACCTTGAGTTTGATAACGTGGTGTTCTCCTACCCTTCCCGTCCTGAACTCATCGTGCTAAAAGGCTTATCTTTCAAGGCTTTGGCAGGACAAAAAGTAGCCATAGTTGGGCCAAGCGGTTCGGGGAAATCAACCATGGCAGCCTTGATTTTGCAATTTTACTACCCTCAAAGTGGCGAAATCTTATTTGATGGCAAGACCGCTAAAAGTTATTCTTTAACTGATATACGCAATCAGGTTGCCATTGTACCGCAGGATGTGATGCTATTTGGCGGAACCATACTCGAAAACATAGCTTATGGTAAATTATCAGCCACAAAAGATGAAATTATAAAGGCAGCCCAAAGAGCGAACGCCCATGATTTTATTAGTTCATTTCCAGAAGGATATGATACCATTGTTGGTGAACGCGGGGTTAAACTATCAGGCGGACAGCGCCAACGTATTGCCATTGCCAGGGCATTGCTAAAAAATCCGGCTATTTTAATATTGGATGAAGCCACCTCCTCGCTCGATTCTGAATCGGAACGTTTGGTGCAGGAAGCTTTGGAAGAATTGATGAAAAACCGAACTTCCATCATTATAGCCCATCGCCTATCTACTATTAGGGAGGCGGATAACATCTTGGTGCTCGAAAAAGGCGAAATTATAGAAGCCGGCAACCACCAAGAATTAATGGGGATTGAAAACGGACTGTATAAATATTTAAGTGGCTTGCAGTTTGAGGTTTAAGGTATTCCGAAATCTGAAATAACCAGAAGTCAGAATAAATCCGAAATCGAAAATCCGAAATCCGAAATCAGGAGAAATCCGAAATTCGGTAAAATCAATCCTTAATTTATCGGCTTAAAAAGTTACTTTTGCCAATTAATGGAACATATACGTAATTTTTGTATCATAGCGCACATTGACCATGGTAAAAGTACCCTGGCCGATAGGCTTTTAGAATATACCCATACCATTACCCAACGCGAATCGCAAGCGCAATTGTTGGATGATATGGATCTGGAACGCGAACGTGGCATCACCATAAAAAGTCATGCCATACAAATGGATTATGTGCTCGACGGACAAAAATATGTCCTCAACCTGATTGATACGCCTGGTCACGTGGATTTCTCTTATGAGGTTTCACGTTCAATAGCTGCATGTGAAGGTGCTTTGCTGATTGTGGATGCGGCGCAAGGCATACAAGCGCAAACCATCTCCAACTTATATTTGGCACTTGAGAATGATTTGGAGATTATCCCGATCCTCAATAAAATGGATTTACCGGGTGCCATGCCCGAGGAGGTAAAAGACCAAATTATTGAATTAATTGGTTGTAAACGAGAGGATATTATCCCCGCATCGGGTAAAACTGGGATGGGTGTGCATGATATATTGCGTGCCATAGTGGAGCGTGTTCCCGCTCCGGTAGGCGACCCAACCGCTCCTTTACAGGCCTTGATATTTGATTCGGTTTTCAATTCTTTTAGAGGCATTGTAGCTTATTTCAAGGTAGTTAATGGCGAAATTAGAAAAGGCGACAAGGTAAAATTTTTCGCTACCGAAAAGCAATATATTGCTGAGGAGGTTGGTACGCTTAAATTAAAGCAATTGCCAAAAGATGTGATAAAAACGGGGGATGTAGGTTATATCATATCGGGCATTAAAGAAGCCCGTGAGGTAAAGGTGGGTGATACCATTACCCGGATTGACCGCCCTTGCGAAGCTGGTATTCAAGGCTTTGAGGAAGTAAAGCCGATGGTATTCGCTGGTATTTATCCGGTTGATACGGAGGATTACGAAGAGCTGCGCGAATCGATGGCTAAATTGCAATTGAACGATGCTTCGCTGGTTTTTGAACCGGAATCATCAGCGGCCTTGGGCTTTGGTTTCCGTTGCGGATTTTTGGGTATGCTCCACATGGAAATTATTCAGGAGCGTTTGGAGCGAGAGTTTGACATGACGGTTATTACCACCGTACCAAACGTATCATACATTGCCTACACTACCAAAGGGGATGAAATTATTGTAAACAACCCATCAGATTTACCCGACCCAAGCAGAATTGACTTTGTGGAAGAACCTTATATCAAGGCGACAATCATCACCAAGTCCGACTTTGTAGGTCCTGTAATGTCGCTTTGTATTCAAAAACGGGGGGCTATCATCAATCAATCATACCTGACTTCAGACCGTGTGGAGTTGATTTTTGAGATGCCTATGGGCGAGATTGTTTTTGATTTTTATGATAAACTAAAAACTATATCAAAAGGATATGCCTCATTTGATTACCATCAGATAGGCTACCGTCAGTCTGACTTGGTACGCTTGGACATACGTTTAAATGCTGAGCCAGTTGATGCTTTATCATCCTTAATATACAGAGGAAACTCCTACGATTTTGGTAAAAAAATCTGCGAAAAGTTAAAAGAACTATTGCCACGACAACAATTCGAAATTATTATTCAAGCCTCCGTAGGTGCCAAAATTATTGCCCGCGAAACGGTGAAGGCTTTACGCAAAGACGTAACCGCCAAGTGTTATGGTGGTGATATATCGCGTAAGCGTAAACTATTGGAAAAGCAGAAAAAAGGTAAAAAACGGATGCGCCAGGTAGGCAATGTGGAAATACCACAAAGCGCTTTTATGGCGGTTTTGAAATTAGACTAATTTTTAATTAGATATGAGAATTGAGATGGGAGATATGAGATAAGATTTTTATTATTTTCTGATGCGCTCAAGTAATATTTCTCAATTCTAATATCTCAATTCTCACATCTATTATCTCACATCTCCATCAAATAAAGCATGCAATTACTCGACGGAAAATACGTATCAGAAAAATTAAAGGGTGAAATAGCCCATGAGGCCGCCAATATACTGGCTAAAACCGGGCGAAAACCACATTTATGTGCGGTGTTGGTTGGGCACGATGGTGGTAGCGAAACCTATGTGGCTAGCAAAATAAAAAATTGCGAACAAGTGGGATTTAAATCATCGTTAGTGCGTTATGAAGCCGATGTTACGGAGGCTGAATTATTAAAGAAAGTGGCTGAATTGAATGCTGATGCTGATATTGACGGCATCATTGTTCAACTACCCCTACCTAAACATATTGACCCTGATAAGGTAACCGAACATATTGATTACCGTAAAGATGTGGATGGCTTCCACCCTATTAACCTGGGGCGTATGCAGCGTAACTTGCCATCATTTATTCCGGCAACGCCTTATGGCATTACTTTGATGCTTAGAGAATATGGCATTGAAACCGCAGGCAAGCATTGTGTGGTAGTTGGCAGGAGTAATATAGTAGGTTCGCCTATGAGTATTTTAATGGCGCGTAACACTTACCCAGGTAATTGCACTGTTACCATTTGCCATAGCAAAACGCCCGATATTAAAAACTTTACCCTACAAGCTGATATTTTAATTGTTGCCATAGGCCGAAAGAACTTTATTACCGCCGATATGGTAAAAGAAGGCGTTGTGGTGGTGGATGTGGGCATGAACCGCGAAACCTCTACCCTAACAAAATCGGGCTATAAATTGTATGGCGATGTTGATTTTGAGAATGTAGCGCCAAAATCATCCTTCATTACCCCGGTACCGGGTGGCGTTGGCTTAATGACCATCATCGGGCTATTAAAAAACACCCTATCTTCAGCTAATAAAGAAGTTTACGGTTAGCATATAAAATGCCTATTCAAAGAAAAAGCCCTGATAAAATTTATCAAGGCTTTTTTTATTTCGAGTATTTTTTAGTTTATTCAACAGCTGGTTCTTCAGCGTCGGTTACTTTCTTTTTTGGAGCAGCTTTCTTTTTAGGTGCAGGTGCTTCTTCTTCGGTTGAAACAGCTTCTACTTTGGCTGGTTCTTCAACAACAGCTTCTACTTTAGCGGCTTTTGCTGGTTTTACTGTTTCTTTTACTTCCACTGGTGCCGGAGCAACAATTGTTTCAACTGGCTCTAAATCAAAAGGAATTACTGAAACGTATGAACGATTATCAGCTTTCTTTTTGAAAATTACACGACCATCGGCCAATGCGAATAAGGTATGGTCTCTGCCAATACCTACATTTAAGCCCGGGTTGTGTTTAGTACCACGTTGACGAACGATGATGTTACCCGCAATAGCTGGCTGACCACCAAATATTTTGATACCTAAACGTTTACTATGCGATTCGCGGCCGTTTCTGGAACTACCCGCTCCTTTTTTGTGTGCCATTTCTTAATATCTTTTAAAGTCAATTTAAATTGACCAAGTTTAAACTAATTATAATGTAATACCGGTAATCTCTATTTTGGTAAATTGCTGACGGTGACCGTTTTTCTTTTTGTAACCTTTTCTTCTTTTCTTTTTGAAGATTATTACTTTATCACCTTTTAAATGAGACACTATCTTAGCCGATACTTTCGCGTTTTTTAAATCAGGAGCTAATTTAAAACTACCATTGTTTTCTGCTAACAATACATTGTCAAATTCAATACTAGCGCCTTCTTCACCTTGTAGCCTGTGTACAAAGATCTGCTGGTCTTTTGCAACTTTAAATTGCTGTCCTGCTATACTTACTATTGCGTACATTGTTTGTTAATTAATATTTTAAAATTCGAGGTGCAAATATAGGGCAAAATAATTCAATAAACAATAAGATTTTATTTTTTCTGCTTTTCTTCCGCATCCGCCAATACATGCTGTATTTCTTTAATTAATTGTTTGTTGGCATCAATCAATTTTGGGTCGCCGGCATAGCGGGCATCAAATATTACCTTTTTGCTTTTACGCTGATAGTTAAAGGCTATGATAAAGCGTACTGGTTTTACGCCATTGTACTTAACGGTGTCTCTGCTACGCTCATCGGATGGGAAATCCCAAAAGCCTAAATCGGCAGCTTTGCGGTGCAGGTATAGCAAATCGTTTTTGTTTAACCCAACCGTTTTTGTAACTAAGGAATCATGATTGTTTAAAAACTGGTACGTTCCCGTTTCCGAATCATATTTGTTCACCAAGCTATCGGTGCTTCCAAATTGAATGGTGAATGATTTAAACTCGGTAAATTTATAGGGCGCGTTCTTGAGCATTCTACCATAATAGTAAACGCAATAAAACAGAAAAGGCACCATGATGGTAAGAAAAAGAAATACTTTTTTAGCTCTTGTAGACATTTTTCAGCAATTGAATTAAATAATTGGGCGAAGTTACTAATCAAAATACTAAACAGAAACAAATGATTGAATTGGGCTTAAGTTTCGAATTTGCTACTTCTAATTGAAATTCCTTGATTACAGAAAAATAAATTCGGGAATTAATATTATAAAGCCTTATAAAACAATAGCTTATCAAATAAAACATTGACAAAAAATCAATATTTTATTTGATAAGCTATTACAATAACCCTTTTAGGGTTTAAAGAATTTTATAAAATACTAGTGTTAGCTTACTTCTTTTTATTCTTTCTTAAATAAAAATGAAAACCAGCAGACAAAGTTATACCATTTTGAGGAATAGTTGCATCAATTGAGGTAGTACTACTACTGGGAACACCTGTTGAACTGATGGTTTGTGTATTAACCGAATTGGTATAAGATTCATAGTTATAGGCATATCCAACACTTAAATCAAAACCAATGTTGTTTTGAATAAATTGGGTAAAACCAATAGCTGCACCCAATTTATAATTAAATAAGCCAGTGGTGGTGCCTGATGAATTGGAGGTTGAGGTATTGGTACTTAATGTATAACCTGTAGAACTTCCCCCGCCCGTGCCTATAGCCGCGTTTCCTTGGAAAAATAAAAGCGACTTGGTTGGTTTTCCGTCATAAAAATAATATCTGAAAAAAGGACCGACACTAACTGTATTTGTAATAGTGGTGCTATTGCTTTTTACAGTACTAGCAGTTGTGTTATTATAATTAACGGTATTATTGCTATAAGCCAGGTTTAAATTACCACCGAGGATTAAATGATTGGTAACAAAAATACCCATTGTTGGAGAAAGGCTTAAAGTGTACTCGTTTTGATCTTGGGTTTTAACATTACCATCAGAGTAGTTATAAGTGGAGGTTCCAAAATTATAAGCAGTACTACCAATACTGGTACCTACAAATAGGTTTCCTTTTGCTATTTGGGCCTTCAACACATTTAGGCTTAACACGCAAACAATAAAAACTAAGAATACTTTTTTCATTTTAATAGGGGTTTGTTTAAATAAGTTAAAATTGCTCAGTCAGACTTTATAAATAATAAATGGTTTAAATAAAGAAAAAATAAATTCAGGATATATTTTAACACCCTATTCGGTTAAAATTTCAAAAAGATAATAGAACTATGGTGATATAAAAATTGGTTATTAACCATTTATGTAAGGTACTTTAGCAAACCTACGTTTATTAAAAAAGCAAGAAAGACCGCGTATTAATTTAACTGAGCTCCCCCTCCCATTTACTAACTACGGCGGTTGCCATGGCATTACCCAATACATTGGTGGCTGAGCGCCCCATGTCCAGCAATGGGTCGATGCCAATGAGCAAGGCCAAGCCGACCTCCGGAATGTTAAA
Organism: uncultured Mucilaginibacter sp.; assembly: GCA_903891475.1. Classification (GTDB taxonomy): domain Bacteria; phylum Bacteroidota; class Bacteroidia; order Sphingobacteriales; family Sphingobacteriaceae; genus Mucilaginibacter. Next base: position 27,392 of record CAITEP010000018.1, on the reverse strand, counting down.
CATGGCCATGGTGCCTGCAATTACCACCAACGAGGCACGAGGTACCCCTGCAATGCCCTTACTGGTGAGCATTAAAACCAATAGCATGGTAATTTGCTGCGGAATGGGTAAATGGATATTGTAAGCTTGGGCCAAAAAAATGGAGGCAAAAGTCATGTACATCATAGAGCCATCTAAATTAAAGGAATAGCCCAGCGGTAAAACAAAGCTGACAATTTTATTATTACAGCCAAACCTCTCCAATTCAATTAAAACCTTAGGATAGGCGGCCTCGCTGGTAGAGGTCCCAAATGCTACCAACATGGCATCTTTTATATTGTTAACCAAGGTAAATACCCTGTTTTTTAAAATAAAAAAGCCTGCCAAAACAATCAGTAACCATAGTATAATGAGCGAAAAGTAAAATTCACCAATAAAAACGGCATAAACAGATAGCACACCCAAACCCTCTTTGGCAATTATAGCGGTGATGGCACCAAAAACGGCTAATGGAGCCAGCTTCATGATGTAGCCGGTTACCTTCAATATTACATGCGCGATGGCATCAAGGGCTTTGATAATAATCAAACCTTTTTCGCCTATGGCGGCAGTGCCGATGCCAAAAAATATGGAAAAGACCACAATCTGCAAAATTTCGTTATTGGCCATGGCCTCAAAAAAGCTTTTCGGCACTACGTGCGAAACAAATTCCTTTAAAGATAGTGCCGACTTTTTTATATCGGTCGCCGTATTACTATCCGGAAGTGAAAGATGCATGCTGCTTCCCGGTTCAAAAAAGTTGACCAACACCATTCCTAATAATAAAGAAACCAGTGTGGCGCTCAAAAACCATAATAAAGTTTTACCCCCAATACGGCCAACCGCACTGATATCGCCAACTTTTGCCACTCCTACCACCAAAGTAGTAAACACAAGTGGCGCGACAATCATTTTTATCAGCCTCAAAAAAATATCGCTTAAAATGGTAAAGCCAACCAGTTTATCATCACGCAAAGTGTTATTTGCTTTTCGGATGGTAATGGCAGCTTGTTTCTGACTAGCAAGTGTTTTGTAAACAGAAGTTGTAGTATCCTTTTCGGAAACTAATTTTCTATTTAGATTTTTTATAGATGATTCGGCTGTAGAAATTTTATTGTTAATTGGATTGATGATGGATACGTTGTAAAAATATCCTACCAAAACACCTAGGATAAGAGCGATAAAAATGTATAGTGTTAGCTTGTTTTTAGGCATAAATAAAATTTTATGCCAGTAAAGCTAATGAATTTGCCCTTATTGAGAAATTACTAAGAAAAAACAATTTAAATAACGGTTTTAGGTTACCATGTCTATTTTAAATATAAATCAAACAACAATCTTAGTTAACGGCATCGCCCGAGTCCTTTTCGGTTAATTTAAGTTTATGCTGTTTCATCATCTCTTCCCAATTTGAAGGATAAGCGGCAAGATCTTTGCTAGCTATTTTCTTCATGATGCCTTTAACTCTATCTTGTAAAACTGTAGGTAATTTATAAAATCCATCATCAATTTGGGTATACCTATCTACCTCAATAATTCCATTTTGGTGCCTAATGGCTATTTTTTTTCCTTTATAAAACACAGTGATATTAACCCTGCCATCATCGGTTCCATTTTTCCCTTGGGTACCGTAAACCAAAATCGGGTCGATATAATTATCTTTATCTACATCAGTAAACTCGGCAAACTTAGTCCAAAACCATATGGATGATTCCGTAATTTCATTTGTTTTTAAAGTATTATCCGCAATATCCCAAACCTTTACAAATCCCTTTTTAGTGTTTTTAAGATTCAAGAGACGAAGATTATCATAAAGCGTGTCCTTTTCTTCAGTTATTTTTTTCAAGTTTTGAGATACGAGCAAGTAAGATTGTCCGGAGGTATCCTTATAGCTATAAACCTTTGCGTTAGTAATTAGGACATTAAACTCCTTACAAACACTATCATTTAAAATACTTTTAAGCTTATTTTCGGGAAGTTGAAGGCAGCCATTTAGAGCCTGAGCCTTAACTTTTAAAACCATTGTATTACCAAAAAAAACAAAAACAAGGAAAACCAACCAACACTTTTTCATCTATATTAAATATAACAATTTGTAAACCAATGAATTAATAGTAATTAATTGTGTTTTAGAAATTAAATCCTATTACCATTTATACGTAAAATATTCAACTTTGGTTTCAATTATTCAAACTAAAAAAGTGATAAGAATCACCTGATTTTTTGCACTAAATAATTGAAAACAAGCATAATATATAAGTAACTTTGATATATTAAATTTAAATGGCGAAAAGTTTATTATCCTTCATTGACGTATTTATTAACTCTTAAAATAAGGTATTATGAAAAAAGAATTAAGCTTAGTGAATCAGGTTATTACAACCGAAACTAACAAGACCGCTCCAATGTCACATCCGCTTACCGCGCAAAAAACAAGCAAAATGCATACTTTTTGTAATCATTCGCATAACAGGGTAAACAGATTTCCTTTTGGCAGTAATTTAGGTCCGGTAGCTTTTTAGATGATTGAATAAACTATACGAATTTATTAAATTCCATTAGGCAAGATGAGCCCGATGGCAAAAATTCTACAATCAAAGCCAATTTAAACTTTTTGGCTGCTGGGATTATTTGGCTATTTTAAAACCGTTTAAATACCGTTTAAATTGTCGTTTAATCAATTTTAAATACCTTGAAGCTATTAATTGCTTTACTTTTATTAAAATTCGATTTAAGCCTTTTAAATAGGCTTTTGTTTTTTACCAGCGATTCTATTTTTTATGAGCCGGATTTTGGTCTTGGCTTCTTGCTTAATAACGGGAATACTTTGCTCTTCACTTGTTCTGTATGCAGATGGAACCCACTCGGGTTTGATGATTGTTTTCATAAATAAGCTTTAAACATTAAAAATAATAAATTTAAAGCATACTAATCAAAATCCCTCCCTAAAACATTTTGCGCCTCACTAGGATTGTATATTTTTGTGTAAATTATTTTTATGCTGCAAATAAGCGGGTTGTTCATTTATCCCATCAAGTCACTGGCCGGAATATCGGTAAAATCCGCAAAAGTTACCCCAACAGGTTTTGAGCACGATAGAAGATGGATGCTTGTTGATGAAAATTATAAATTCATTAGTCAGCGGGAAGTGCCAATAATGGCTTTATTTAAAGTGGTAATTTTAGAAGATGGGGTTTTAGTATCTTATTTAACACAAAACCTTAAAATACCTTTTACACCTTTAAGTAATCAAGAGCATGTAAAAGTTACTATTTGGGACGATACTTGTGAAGCGCTAATAGTTGGTGCTCAATTTGACTCTTGGTTTTCGGATTGTTTAGGCATGAAATGCCATTTGGTTTATATGCCGGATAACAGTAAAAGACAGGTAGATGAGCAATATGCTAAACCTGGAATTATTACCTCATTTTCTGACGCTTATCCCTTTTTATTGATTGGGCAATCCTCGTTGGATGAACTAAATTCAAGGCTTGAAAACCCCTTACCAATGAACAGGTTTCGACCAAATATTGTATTTGAAGGAGGAGCACCTTTTGAGGAAGATAATTTGGCACATATAAAAATAGGCAATATTGATTTTTATGGCGTTAAACTATGCGCCAGATGCAACGTTACCACCATAAATCAGGAAGACGGAATTTTAGGTAAAGAACCGCTTAAGACTTTAGCAGCCTATCGTAGGAAAAACAATAAGATATACTTTGGTCAGAATTTGATTCATGAAGGTAATGGAGCTGTAACAATAGGTGATAATTTGACCATTATAGCCCGAAATACTATGGAAAGGTTTATTGTATAGTTTTTTGAACGGTTCAATCCATTAGTATTGCAACTGCTAAAAATAAAATATTATATTTACACCCTTTCGCCAAATAAGCCAATGCATAATGAGGTAAATGCCCATTAATAATCTTAATATCTGTAATTTTATAAAATGCTTTCAAAAAAAACAAAGTACGCTATCAAAGCCTTAGTTGTTTTAGGTAAAAACACGGATAAGCCACCCATGCAAATTTCGAAAATCGCGGAGGAGGAACGAATTCCAAAAAAGTTTTTAGAACAAATACTATTAGACCTGCGTAACGCCGGATTTTTATATAGTAAAAAAGGCGCTGGCGGCGGTTATAGCCTAAACAAAGATCCTAAAGAAATTTTCCTGGTAAGTATCATGCGCATTACCGATGGTCCAATAGCTATGGTGCCCTGTGCCAGTATTAATTTTTACCATAAATGCGAAGAATGCAAGCAGGAAACTACTTGTGGCATTCGTGATGTTTTTATTGAAGTTCGCGATGCTACCCTCAAAATACTTTCGGAAACCAGCATTGCGGATATTATAAATAGGGAAACTACCCTAATTACCAATAATTAAGGTTTTTGAGACCTAAGGTTGAACTTTAAAATTTTATAATTTTAAGGTAAAACAATTTCAATTGAACAAAAATTCTAGTACTTCCGTATAGTATGTGTATATTTGTCGTTTAAATGAACACAGATTATCCATATTATTTAGCCCAATAGGCTTCATATATTCATTTTAGTAGTAAGCATGCAAAGTTTCAGAACCGAACTGGAAAACCCTATAGTTGAGAAAGATATCATCGACCTTGAAAAAAAAATCAGGGCATTTAGAGAAGGAAAAATTCACGATGAAAAGTTCAGGAGTTTAAGGTTAGCCAGAGGTATTTACGGTCAACGCCAGCCCGGTGTACAAATGATCAGGATTAAGCTTCCTTTTGGAAAAATTAGCTTTAAGCAATTATTACGCATTGCGGATATTGCTGATGAATATGGAAGTGGCAATTTGCATTTAACCACCCGTCAGGATATACAAATACATTATGTAAGTCTGGACAGAACGCCGCAACTCTGGGCTGAATTGGAGCAAGATGATATTACTTTGCGCGAAGCCTGTGGCAATACCGTTAGAAATGTAACTTCCTCTCCCACCGCGGGTATTGACCCTGCCGAGCCTTTTGATGTTTCGCCTTATGCGCAAGCTGTTTTTGAATATTTTTTGCGTAACCCTATTTGTCAGGAAATGGGGCGTAAGTTTAAAATATCCTTCTCCTCTAACGATACTGATACCGCTTTTTCTTATATACATGATATCGGCCTGATTCCGAAATTTAGAAACGATGAACGCGGGTTTAAAGTGATGCTAGGCGGCGGATTAGGCGCGCAACCTTTACTGGCTAGCATCGTGGAAGATTTTTTACCGGAAGATCAATTAATACCTTATATAGAGGCCATCATCCGTGTATTTGACCGCTATGGCGAAAGGAATAACCGTAACAAGGCCCGTTTAAAATACCTAATCCAAAAAATTGGTTTAGAGGAGGTTTTACGCTTGGCAGAGGAAGAAAAAAAGGCCTTAAAAGTAAAATCGTACAAGATAAACAGGGAAACAGTGCCCGCTCCCTCCCTACCATCCGAAGTAAAAAACGAAAGAATAGAAATTGCCAATCCTTTAAGGTATGAGCAATGGCTTGCCACCAATGTATTTGAACAAAAGCAAACTGGCTTTTATGGTGTTTATGTAAAGGTTCCTGTTGGAGACATGCTTACAGGCACCGCACGTAAATTTGTTGCTGCCATAAAACCCTACGTTGCCGATGAAATAAGAATTACCCAAAACCAAGGTCTTTTATTAAAGTATGTAAAAAAAGAGGCTTTGCCTGGATTATATGCCGGATTGACAGCCCTTGATTTATCGGCACCGGGTTTTGATAGTCCGGCGGATGTAACTACTTGTCCTGGTACGGATACTTGTAATTTGGGCATATCAAACAGTATGACTTTATCCCGTGTGTTGGAAGATTTGATTTATAATGAATATGAAGACTTTATATACAACCGTGAAATAAAGATAAAAATAAGTGGCTGCATGAATTCATGCGGGCAACATGGCTTGGCACATATTGGCTTTCATGGCAGCTCACTAAAGGCAGGCACCAAAGTATTACCGAGTGTTCAGGTATTATTAGGTGGTGGTACCGTGGGCGATGGTGTGGGAAGAGCTGCTGTGAAAGTAATCAAAGTTCCGGCTAAAAGAGCCACCCATGTTTTAAGGTCGGTTTTAGATGATTATAAACAACATGCCGAAGAAACTGAATTATTTAATCATTATTACGACCGTAAAGGCAAGGATTATTTCTACCAATTATTAAAACCATTGGCCGATTTAACCAACCTCAGCCATGATGAATTTGTAGATTGGGGTCATGAAGAAACCTTTGCTACCGCCATTGGTGTAGGAGAATGTGCCGGGGTAGTAATTGATTTGGTGGCTACCTTATTGTTTGAGGCAGATGAAAAGGCCGGATGGGCAAAAGAAGCTTTAGATGATAAGCGTTGGGCAGATGCTATCTATCATTCCTATAATACATTCATCAGTTCGGCGAAAGCTTTACTGCTCGATAAAAATATCAATAGCAGTACCCAGGCAGGCATCATCAAGGAATTTGATGCGCATTACATTGACAAAGGTGAAATAACCTTAAATGGCACTTTTAATGATTTGGTTTTAGAGATAAATAAACACGAACCATCTGAAAGTTTTGCCCATACATATTTTGAATCGGCAACAGCATTTTTGTCGGCTGTTAAAATTAAAAGGGAGGAACTTATACAACCATGAATTTAAATATCCATAACATAAATATAAAACCTCGCATTACATTAGTTGGTGCAGGGCCTGGAGATGTAGATTTAATTACCATAAAAGCAATAAAGGCCTTAAAAACAGCCGATGTTGTTTTATACGATGCCTTGGTAAATGAAGAATTATTGACCTACGCGCCCGAAACCGCTACCAAGGTCTTTGTGGGTAAACGCTCTGGAGAACATTCCTACTCGCAAGAGGTGGTAAATAAATTGATGGTGGATTATGCCATTAATTACGGGCATGTAGTTCGTCTAAAGGGCGGTGATCCATTTGTGTTCGGTCGTGGATATGAAGAATTGGATTATGCTTCTTCATTTAATATTCCAACTCAAATTGTACCGGGTATTTCCAGCTCCATAGGTGTTCCTGGGTTACAACAAATTCCGGTTACACACAGGGGCTTAAGCGAAAGTTTTTGGGTAGTTACTGGTACAACTTCAAATGGAAATATATCGAGTGATTTATATCAAGCAGCCAAATCTAATGCTACCGTGGTTGTATTAATGGGCATCAACAAACTCAAAGAAATAACCGAAGTATTTAAAGCTGAAAGTAAAAATCAACTACCTGTTGCTGTTATACAAAGCGGTACTACCGAGAATGAAAAGGTTGCTATTGGTGTGGTTGATACCATTGTTGATTTGGTAGCGGAGAAAGGCATCAAATCGCCGGCCTTAATTGTTTTGGGCGAAGTAGTATCTTTACATCCTCAATTTAAAGAGATAAAAGCTTTATATGACGTTGCTGCCCAAGGTTAATTCGGAGACTTCTAAAACCGACGAAGGTAATTCGGGTAACCAACTGTTTCCTGTTTTTTTAAAGCTTGGTCAGTTACCTACCGTAATTATTGGGGCAGGCAATGTTGGTCTTGAAAAATTAAATGCCATTTTAACCAACAGTCCGCAAGCCCGTATTACCGTTATTGCTAAAGAAGTCTCTTCGGAGGTAAGCAAACTTGCAGAGGAATACAACGGTGTAACCATCCTACAAAAGCCTTTTGAGGCGAGTGACCTCGACCATGCCGATATAGTAATTGCAGCTACTGATGACGCGGCATTAAATAATTATGTTCGCCAATCAGCTAAAGAGCGTAGACTATTAATAAATGTAGCTGATAAACCCAATTTATGCGATTTTTATTTAGGTTCAATCGTTCAAAAAGGCGATTTGAAGATTGCCATATCAACAAACGGTAAATCGCCAACCGTAGCAAAACGATTGAAAGAAGTGCTGAATGAAGCCCTACCGGAAGAAATAGATATTACGCTACAGCAGATGAACCAGTTAAGGAATACCCTTTACGGTGATTTTAGTGCTAAGGTTAAAAAACTGAATGAAGTTACCTCTATTTTGGTAGAAGCTAAACCAGTTAAAAAAAATAACCTCATTTGGCTAATATGGGGCGCCATTGTGCTTTCCATATTGGTTACATTCTCGGCATTGTGGTTTAATGAACCAGGTTTTAAAAGTTTTATACTAACTGTAAGTCCGAATTTTTACTACTTTTTAGCCGCCGGATTTGTATTCGCCATGATTGATGGTGCCATTGGCATGTCGTACGGAGTAACTTCTACGTCTTTTTCCTTATCCATGGGAATCCCACCAGCCTCCGCGAGTATGGGTGTACACCTATCCGAAATAATGAGTAATGGAATTGCCGGGTGGATGCATTACCGCATGGGCAATATCAATTGGAAGCTATTTAAATTGTTGGTTTTCCCTGGTATGATAGGCGCTTTAACTGGTGCCTATATATTATCATCACTAGAGCATTATAGCCAATATACAAAGCCTGTAGTATCCATATATACTTTTATATTAGGCTGGGTAATCTTATCAAAAGCTTTCAAAACCAAAACATTAAAATCATCCGAAAAAGTTAAACGAATTTCGTTATTAGGCTTAGGTGGTGGTTTTATTGACGCGGTTGGCGGCGGTGGTTGGGGCTCCATTGTGCTATCTACCTTAATAGCAGGAGGGCGTCATCCAAGGTTTTCACTAGGCACTGTTAAGCTTTCACGCTTTTTTGTTGCCTTAGTGGGTTCAATAACCTTTATAACCATGCTGAGCAGCAAACATTGGGATGCGGTAGCAGGTTTAGTAATCGGGAGTGCCATCGCCTCTCCAATTGCCGCTAAAATATCAAACAAAATCTCTGCAAAAGCCATTATGGTTGCTGTTGGTATCATCGTGATGTTGATTAGCATCAGAAGCATCACTATTTTTATATTAAAGTTTTTATAAAATGAGCATTTTGATTGAAGCTATTAAGAAGCAAACACTTGGACTAAATACCATAGAAACTTTAGCGCACCTTGCCGATCAGTTTCCCGGTAAAATAGTTTTCTCCACCAGTTTTGGCTGGGAAGACCAAGTAATTACCCATCAAATATTTGTGAATAAACTGCCTATAAAAGTTTTTACGCTCGAAACTGGAAGGTTATTTCCGGAAACTTATTATGTTTGGAACCGGACAATGGAGATGTATGGTGAACCTATTCATGCTTATTATCCTCAGCACGAGCTTTTGGAACAAATGGTAAATGCCAAAGGACCAAATAGTTTTTATGAATCGGTTGATAATCGTAAAGAATGTTGCGGTATCCGTAAGGTTGAACCCTTGAAACGTGCCTTAGCTGGTAATAGTTGCTGGGTTACGGGTATCAGGGCCGAACAATCGCAAAACCGACAAACTATGGAAAGTTTTGAATGGGATGCGCAAAATGAATTGATAAAATTTCATCCAATATATAATTGGACTTTGGATGAAGTAAAGGAATATATTAAAAAACACAATATACCCTATAATACCTTGCACGACAGAGGCTTCCCAAGCATAGGTTGCGCGCCTTGTACCAGAGCTGTTCAGCCAGGAGAAGATTTGAGGGCAGGCAGATGGTGGTGGGAAGACCAAAGCAAGAAGGAATGCGGGTTGCATGAAGTTGGTAAGTAGTGAGTGGCGAATGGTGAGTAAGTAAATTGTAAGTTGTTGAAGGTGAGGATTACTGAAATGTTATAATTAAAATCAGTAATTCAGTAAATAAAAAGGCATGAATTTCGATTATTTAGACGAGTTGGAGGCGGAGGCCATATATATACTCAGGGAAGTGGCCGGGCAGTTTGAAAAGCCTGCTTTGTTGTTTTCGGGAGGTAAAGACTCTATTACGTTGGTACGTTTGGCGGAGAAAGCTTTCCGTCCTGGGAAATTTCCTTTTCCATTGGTGCATATTGATACCGGGCATAACTTTGTTGAAACTATTGAATATAGGGATGACATGATAAAAAGAATTGGTGAAAAGTTGATTATTGGTCATGTGCAAGATTCTATTAATGAAGGCAAGGTGGTGGAGCAAAAAGGTAAAAACGCCAGCAGAAATGCCTTGCAAACCGTTACGCTTTTAGATACCATAGCGAAATACCAATTTGATGCTTGCATTGGTGGTGCCCGCAGGGATGAAGAAAAAGCCAGGGCAAAAGAACGCATATTTTCGGTACGCGATGAATTTGGTCAGTGGGATCCTAAACGCCAACGCCCGGAGCTTTGGAATATTTTTAATGGAAAAATACATAAAGGCGAAAATGTTAGGGTATTCCCAATCAGCAATTGGACCGAGTTGGACGTTTGGAACTACATCCGCAGAGAAAAAATAGCATTACCAAGCATTTATTTCGCCCATGAACGGGATTGCATTACTCGCAACGGGCAATTAATGGCCGCCTCCCCATTTTTAAATATGGATGAGGAAGATGTTATTGAACGCAAAAATGTAAGATTCCGTACCGTTGGCGACATGACTTGTACAGCCGCGGTTGAATCATATGCTTACCAAATTGATGATATTATTGATGAAATAAGCGCTTCAAAAATTAGCGAGCGTGGCGCCCGTATGGACGATAAAGTGAGCGAAGCCGCTATGGAAGATCGTAAAAAAGGTGGTTATTTTTAATTAAAAATAATTGAATAATAAATACTTACAGAAATTATCTAAACAATAAATCCAAATTCTAATCTATAAATGGATATATTAAAATTTATTACAGCCGGCAGTGTTGATGATGGTAAAAGTACCTTGATAGGCAGGCTGTTGTATGATAGTGATTCGATATTAGCCGACCAACTTGAGGCCCTGCAAACATCGAACCGAAAAAATGATGATGGTAGCATTGACCTTGCCATTTTAACCGACGGATTAAAAGCCGAACGTGAACAAGGTATTACCATTGATGTTGCCTACAAATATTTTCAAACAGAAAAACGGAAATTTATCATTGCTGATACCCCCGGGCATATACAATATACCCGTAACATGGTTACAGGTGCATCCAACGCTAACCTGGCTATTATACTAATTGATGCGCGTAAAGGGGTGATTGAGCAAACCATCAGGCATTCATTTTTGGTTTCGCTGTTGGGTATTCAACAGGTGGTGGTATGCATCAATAAGATGGATATGGTTGATTTTTCGGAAGAGACATACAATCAAATTGTAGCCGCTTATCAGGAATTGGCATTAAAAGTTGGATTAAAAAATGTGCATTATATCCCGGTGAGTGCATTAAAAGGCGATAATATTGTACATAACTCATTGAATATGAGCTGGTATAAAGGCGAAAGCTTACTCCCTTTTTTGGAGACCGTTGATATCGCTATTGATGATAGTAAAGACCATGCCCGATTCCCGGTGCAATGGGTAGTACGCCCGCAGACCGAAGATTTGCACGATTATAGAGGCTATGCCGGTCGTGTTTCCAGCGGTTCATTCAGGGTAAATGATAAGGTGACTGTGCTGCCTTCCGGATTTAGTTCTACCATTTCGCAGATTGAACAGTTTGAAAGCACACCCGATGAGGCATTGGCCGGCATGTCGGTCACTATTCATTTAAAGGACGAGATTGATATCAGCAGAGGCGATATTTTAGCCAATTCAAGCTATTTACCGCATGTGTCGCAGCAAATTGAAGCCGACTTATGTTGGATGGATACCCGCCAGCTAGATACCTACCTCACCTACTTTATACAGCATAACAGCAAGGTAACGCGTTGCAAAATTCAAGAGGTATTATACAAGGTAAATATCAATACACTCGAAAAAGAGTATTCAGAAGAATTTAGGTTGAACGATATTGGCCGGGTTGTGATTAAGACTGCAGAACCCCTTGCTTTCGACTTTTACCAAGACAATAAAGCAAACGGCGGAGGAATAATTATCGACAGTCGCAACAATGTAACAATTGCTGCGTTAATGTTTAGAAATGTAGTAGATTAATTTCTACAATGTGAGTAATGTTTATTGTTTGAGTTTTTTGTAAAAGCGGTAATGGTTTAATCACCTTGCCGCTTTTTTTTTGTTTTGAAATTATAATTTCGACCATTAAAATTATAATCAAATTATAAGAAATTATAATTAAAAGCATATAAATTATAATCGAAACCTATCAAATTATAGTGAAATTATAATTTTGGTGTTGAAAGTGGTAGGTTTTTAGTTGTTGGTGGAGGACTTGATTGATTGAGTTGAAATGATTTTTTTAATGAACCCAAATTAAACTCCCTCTCCTTTGGTAGGGGCTTGGGTAAGGCTTAAACTTTTCTAATACCTAGTACATTCCTTGTAATTATCACCCCATACCATTACATTTGTTAAAACCCAATCTCTAAAATGAAAACGCTTAAATTCTTAGCCCTAGCCTCACTCCTATTTTTTGCTTGCAATAATGGCAAACAATCCCAATCAAATAATGCCGATGAAACCTTTCATACTGTTTCGGAAGCTATCATAACCGGGTACCTGGCATGGCGACCAGCCAATGGTGTTGGGCTTGGCTATCATCAATATGATGGTTTGGTGACCGATTTGAGCAAGGCCTCTATAGCCAAAGAATTGGAGCGACTAAAAGGCGATGTGCAAAAACTAGCAGCCATTGATACCACCGCTTTAAGCGCGGCCAATTTTTATGATTACCGGATTTTGCGCTCGGCCATTAATTACGAGATTTTTAACATAGAAGATATTGCAGCCTATACCAAAAACCCAATGACCTATGCCGGAGCGGTTGATGTTACCATTTACGCCAAGCGTAACTTCGCGCCACTGGAAAACAGGGTAAAATCAATCATCGCGATTGAAAAGGCGGCACCTGCCATGTTCGCGGCGGCAAAAGCAAATTTAAACGATACCCTTGCCAAGCCATATATTGAAACTGCTATAGCGGTAGCCGAAGGCTCGGCCAGTTTTTTAAGGGGCGATTTGGTGGTGGCTTTGAAGGATTTAAAAAATGATAGTCTGAAAAAAGCATTCACTACAGTAAATAATGCTGCTGTAGCCGAAATTAAGGCTTATGTGGATTATTTGAAGAAAGAAAAACTACCCAAAGCTACCACCCATTATGCCATTGGGGTTGCCAATTATAAAAAGATGCTGCTATACAGCGAAGGTTTAACGATAGAACCAGATAGTATTTTAGCCATCGGACTAAAAAAATTAAAAGAAGAACAAGCAGTATTTAATGCCGCTGCTAAAACCATCAATCCGAATAAAAAACCGATTGATGTTTTTCACGATTTGCAAAAGGAACACCCTACCGCGGAGAATTTAATACCCGATGCCCGTAAAAACATGGAATCCATCCGTCAGTTTTTGATTGATAAAAGCATTATTACCATGCCATCAAACATTCGGGTGAAGGTGGAAGAAACACCTCAATTTGCCAGGGCAACCAGCACCGCCTCGATGGATTCGCCGGGGCCGTTTGAAACCGTGGCTACCGAAGCGTATTATTATATTACCCCAGTTGACCCAAGCTGGACAGCCAAACAAAAGGAAGATTGGCTATCGGTTTTTAATCATTATTCCACCATTAATATATCCATCCATGAAGCCTATCCGGGGCATTATACCAACTTTTTGCACCTCAATGCCTCAAAGGCCACCAAAATTGAAAAAATGTTTGGCAGCTATGCCTTTGTAGAGGGCTGGGCGCATTATTGCGAAAAAATGATGGCCGATGCGGGCTATGGTCATACTGGGGATACTGTTACAGCCGCCAAATTCAGATTAACCCAATCGGCCGATGCCTTGTTGCGTTTGTGCAGGCTTTGCGTATCTATCAAGACCCATTGTCATGGCATTTCGGTAGATGAAGGCACCAAATTTTTAATGGACAACTGGTACCAAGGCGATAAACCATCGCGCCAAGAGGCCTTACGCGGCACCTTCGACCCGGGTTATTTGTTTTATACCATTGGCAAGCTCGAAATATTAAAACTGCGGGAAGATTACCAAAAACAAGAAGGCGCCAACTATAGCCTCAAAAAGTTTAACGATGAAGTATTGAACCACGGTCTGCCACAATTGTACCTATTACGCGAGGTGATGCTGAAAGATAAAAGTATTTGGAAGAAGGTTTTGTAGGGTTGGATTGGGGAATTGAATTTTATTTGTTGTTTGGTGGAGACGCAGTCTCAAAGCATAGTAATCCGTAGTTAAAAGCTTCACACAGCGCGATTTTAAGTTATTGATTATCAATACAATTTTCGCTGTCAAAAAGATGTGCAAGGCAAACGTTATACTATGCTACGAATAGCGGGGGTTCAGGCTTGAAAATAGCAACGCCTTTAGTCGTCATTTTTCACCGATTCATCTTGCGATTTACTGTTAACGTCGATTATTCAATACAGTTATAACAATTGTAATTAAATTTATCCACAACTAATTACCTCTCTTATGTTAGGGAAGGTTAAACCTGAAAGTACAAGCCATAGTCATTGCTACAGTTTGATAAATTTTAATTATCAATTTATAGTTCAAACGAAATGGCAGGTAGCTAGTCAAAACTAAATTAAAAAATAAATATATTGAAAAAGATACTGAAGCTTTACGGGGCTATCATTTTTTCGGGTGCTCTTTTTATTGAATCTTGTGCTTCAAAACATCAGCTTATTAACCCGGTTGTTAGGACAGAAAATGGATATGTGAAAGGTTTAAGAAACAAATCTCAAACAGTAACTGTTTTTAAAGGCGTTCCTTATGCAGCTCCTCCTGTTGGGCAATTTAGATGGCGCGAACCACAACCACTTCAGCAATGGAAGGGAGTATTAAATGCAGATACATTCAAGGCGAGTGCTTTCCAAATAAAGCAAGGATCGAGACTGCCATGGACAAAAGAATTTATGGTGCAAAATACGATTAGTGAGGATTGTTTGTACCTTAACATTTGGACTCCTGCTATAAAGAGAAATCAAAAACTTGCCGTACTGGTCTTTATTCATGGAGGTGCATTAATAGAAGGATCCGGAGCCATTGACGTGTACAATGGCGAAGAACTTTCAAAGCAAGGCATTGTTGTAGTAACTATCAATTATCGCCTGGGTGTATTTGGATTTCTAGCCCACCCCGAACTTAGTGCCGAATCACCTAACCATGTTTCTGGTAATTATGGACTACTTGACCAAATTGCGGCCCTTAAATGGGTTCGTGCAAATATTTCCGCTTTTGGAGGCAATCCTCAACGGGTTACTATTGGCGGGCAGTCTGCCGGTGCCGGTTCTGTAAACGCCCTGATAATTTCACCTCAGGCAGCAGGTCTTTTTCAGGGCGCAATTACTGAAAGTGGAACAAGGTATAGAAGTGATCGCCAATTTATGCCAATGTTGGCAGTGGCAGAGAAAGAGGGTGTGAAATTTGCAAAAGCCAAAGGCGTTAATAGTATTGAAATGTTGAGGGAGATGTCGGCAGAAAAATTGATAGCCGCCGACAATATCCAGCCATCTATTCACTTCGGCCGAGTGATTGACGGATATTACCAACCTGATGATATTGAAAAAGTTGTGGCTGAAGGTAAACAAAACGACACCCCATTGCTGAACGGATTCAATGCTGATGAAACCACCTACACTGGCGAAAAAGGACCAACTTTTGATTCGCTCTATTATCCAACCGGAAGGGATAGAGTGAATACAGCTGAAAAACTGGCTGGGCAGGAGCAGTATAGGGTGAATGCGCATTTGTGGATGGAATTAAGGGGAAAAACAGCAAAAACTAATGGTTATGAATATTTTTTTACACGTGCAATTCCCTGGCCTGAACATCCCGAATTCGGAGCATTTCATACCAGCGAAATTCCCTACGTGTTCAATAACCTTAAAACACTTAATCGACCATGGTCATCAATTGATTCACTGGTGGCTAAACGGATGTCTTCTTATTGGGTGAACTTTGTTAAATCAGGCAACCCAAATGGCAAAGGTTTGCCAAATTGGTCTGCCTTCCAACCTGCCAATGAGGAAGTTATGGAAATTGGAGAACATACCGGGATGATACCAATTGCAGGAAGTATTGGGCGAATTATTTTTCTTAAAAAACAGTTATTAAAAGTCAAATAAAATCTATAATCATAAAAAGAATATTTCTACTGAGTGTTTGCATTTATTACTGTATTTCGGTATATGCCAGCATTTTCCTAAATGGCTAAAGACAGCCGTTTTTTAACAAGTTTATCCATCTTCATTTCAAGATAGTGGCGGTGACGGAATCGGTGATTTAGTAGGGATAAAGTCCAGATTGGATTTTGTAAAATCGCTCGGAGTAAATACCATTTAGTTAAATCCGTTATTTAAGTCTGTCTTCAAAGATGGTGGTTAGGATGTGGTCCACTTTTATCAGGTTGATCCTAGATTTGGCAGTAATACAAAGTTAGTGGAGTTGGCGAAAGATGTTCATTCAAAAGGCATGCGAATTGTACTTGATCTTGTCGCCGGGCATATTTGCAATGAGAGTCCGTGGTTTAAACAGTCTACAGTCGCCTAGCATGATATCAGTATTTAAAAACTAGGGATAACAGTGCTACTAGGTATATAAATTAAAATCAATGAAAAATTTTGAAACTCCTACCGATTTTGAAACTAGTATTACATTAAATGGTATTACAATTGCTTTTAACAATTTACAAGAGATTTCGCAGGGAGGTCCTGTAGTAGGTAACTTATTGATAGACAATAAAATTGTTTATGGCACATTTGGCGGGCCTTTTTTAAATGAAAATGAATTCTTGTTTATACCCATTTACTTAAAAAAGAGATTTTTTGGCTGGGGATTTAAGTTAGCAAAAATCGATTTAAACAATGGACATTGTTATATAGTTGGCTCAATTAAAAAGTTGATTTTTTTAGATAAAATTGAAAAGGACGTTATCTATTTCTACGAAGATTTTTATAAAACCAGGTATAATCATTTTGAATTGTAATTCAATTTCCCAATTTTCCGTAGTTTATTTAAACCATTAACCGTCGCCATAACGCTTGTAAATCTGACTATTAGGCTTATTGTTTAAACTACGGTTTATTCAACAAACAATCCTCAAACCAAACAACCAATTATTTAGCATCTCTTATTATACCTAATCATTAAAAGTTTTAAGGTTGTATGGTATTTTAAATCATTTTATTTATATACATTAAAAATTTTTATAAAGTTTTACTATTTTTATAAAACATTAAGTCCATCTAAATCTTAAAATAATGACTGCAAATAATTATCAAAAATCTATTATTATTTTACTCCTTATATTTTTATCGGCTTGCAAAAAAGATTCGCTTCCACCTACTATTGATACTGGTTTACTGCTATCAGCAAAAGGAGGAGCAACCATAACAATAACAGGTCAAAACCTTACTGCACAAGGAAATCCAACGGTAACCTTAAATAAAAAACAACTTACCATTCAAAGTGCGAGTAATTCGAGTTTAACGGTATTGATTCCTAAAATGATTGGTTCAGGGCAATTAACTTTAACGGTAGACGGTAAAGCCTATAATGGTCCGGCTTTCAGCTACCAATATGTGGCCACTGTAACAACCTATGCAGGGAACGGCAAAGCCATCCCTATAGATGGATATGGTAGCAATGCTAGTTTTTATGAACCTTGGGGTATAGTTGCTGATAAAAATGGCGACCTCTACGTATGTGATTCGTACGCTCGATTAATTAGAAAAATTGCTGCTGGTACCAGGCAAGTAAGTTCAATTTCATTCAATAATTCACTCGACTTTTTTACGCCCTATAATATTGCGCTTGATACAATTAACCATGTATTATTTATAACTGATTTTAATGAACATGTTATGAGGATGAACACAAATGGTTCCAACCAAACTGTCATTTTTGCTACACAAAATACCTTAACCGATTTTACAGCAAATGCAGGGATAGCAATTGGTCCGGATGGTTATTTGTATGTAAGTGACTACAGCAAGGGTAATATAAATAAAATGAGTTCCACGGGCACTAGTGTAAGCACTTATGCAACAGGTTTAATTGGCCCGCGTAATTTAATTTTTGACTCCACCGGTGAGTTGTTTGTTGGAGCGTACGATAGAAGTAACGCTACCAGTATAATCTATCAGGTAAATTATAGTCAGTTAACAACTTATAGGAAGGATGCTAATTTTAGTGGGTGGGAAATTGCAAAAGATACCTATGGTAATTTTTATGAAGCAGACCATTTTAGCAACACTATTAAGCTGATTGATCCCAACGGAAGCATGATCACTTTGGCTGGAAATGGTAAAGCGGCTGATATTGATGGCGTTGGCACGAACGCATCCTTTAACGGCCCATGTGGTTTAGCTATCGATAACCAAGGCAACCTATATGTTAGCACCTATAATTTTGACACCGGAAGTGGAAATAAAATAAGAAAGATTATTGTGGAATAACTCACAAAATTTTGGTGGTTTATTTTAGCCGTTGCAGGAATGCCTGCAACATCATATAATGATGCTTTTTTTTATGTCAATGAATAGCAGGAAAGCTATCTAAAATGAATTAAATTCTTCATAATATTATACTAGCGTTTATTTTCCTAAAAAATATGCCTCCAGATAAAACTAATTATTAATACCAAACTTATTACAATGAAAAGCTTCCTGTAAGTTTTTTTTACAATTGTGAATATTAAAAGTAAAAGACCTAAAAATAGAAATATAAAAAGGCCTCGCATATTAAACCAATCAGTCAACTTAAATATTGACGTATTATGAACTAAGTGCGGTGTGCTTTTTATTTCGTTATATAATTTAATTAATTTAGGTCTAAATATTAGTATGCAGCAAATATCTAACAAATAATATATTGAAAAATAGGCTATTATAGAAAGGTAAATAAGTTTAAGGCTTAGGTTTTTCATATCTACATAAAGTTTTATCAAGGTTCCACCGTTATAATTACCCTTTTATACCTGGTTGATGCGGGTGTTCCCTGATCGGTAACTTTTAATATAAAATGAATGGTTTGCGGGGTAGTCTCTGTTGGTGCGGTTACGGGTAAATCGTACAAAATGCTGGAGTAAGGTGCAAAGCTTACCAGTCCTTTATAAGTGCCCGCTTCGGGGTATTGTAGCCAGCGGTAACTCATCGAGTCGCCATCCGGGTCGTAGCTGCCTTTGGCACTTAAATGAAATAATTGTCCGGATTTTACGGTAAATTGGTCGGCATGTGCCAGCTTGGGTACCGGAGGATGGTTTAATTGTTATACCAATTTACCTACGCATTAGCGTTGGGCCTCCGTGAATTCGAAAGACAAACTTTTGGATTTCTTTCCAAACACGCCCAGACTTCGTTTTTTTAACTTACTTTTCGCTGTACGAGTATATTACTAGCCGCCCACATGTTGTTGGTTATAGGACACAACAACGGCCAACACGCAGAACACCAACGTGGGCAAAAAAAGCTTTTATAGTGGGAAGTAATATCCATTCGATACATATATTTCTATTAACCAATAAACTAATAGGCAGATTAAAAGTATTGGAATTATTAAAGGAATAAACATATATTTCATATACCACCGCCAATATAATATTGGGGAGATTATACTAATTAATACGAATCCGATGACGGCTATGTTAGCTGTATGTCCAATAAGCGTTAATGGCACTTGCTCACCACCCGAATGACCCATACTTAAAAAAGGAATTCCTACAACACAGAAAAACAATAACAAAAGTATCCATAGCAGATAAATCCCGAATGGATTTTTACTTATCTTTAGTACGTATCTTTTTAACATATTCTAGTGTCTCATTTTTTATATTTCTTATTCGCAATTTTAACAAATTTACCATTTTCATATTTGTATTTTCCTAGTGCGAGACCACTTACTACTTTTATTAAGTCCATTATTTAATGTCCAATTCTCCGTAATATAACTATTGCCTTAAACACAGTCCTAATATTTGTAACTTCCGAAAATTATGCAGACAGTAAATTAACTGCAGTAAATGAAGATTTAATCGCGAAGCATACTAATCAGTAGTTGTAAACTAAGGATGGCGGGCATAAAATACAGATAGCTAGGCAATTTGAAAGCGAGATTTATTTAGTTTGATAAGTTCTAATTACCTCACCAGTATATGGATTTACTACAACTGCGGTGCTACACCAGTTGGTTAAAACCAATTCATCATCGATAATTGTAGATCCGACATACCAACATTCTTCCCCCGAACTATTTAATTTCACTTCTCCAATTCTCCATAAAAAATCACCGTTTAACCGAATTGCAAATACGTTATTGTTATCGATTATCCCAACAGGTATTTCTAAGGTAATAATAATAACATCCTTAATAATTAATACTTCTTTAATTGGATATTCAAAATCTAATGAGTAACCATTGGATAAAGTTATGTTATTAGCAACTAAAGTGTAACTCATATATTTATTTTAACTTTATAAATAATTCAAATGGAAATTTCTTAGATGCAATCGAACAATCTTGTCTTACGGTAAGGGTTCAAGTTCTTAACAATACTTATATTCTTTGCTTTCAAACTCAAAACCTTAAGCCCTCTACTTTCCCATCGCATACTTAATACCACCCAACAAATGGTTTAAATAAAGTGGGTCGGCGTACGATTCGTCGGTATGGCCCAATTCCGTATAAAAAGCACGACCGCCATCATACGCATGATACCAGCTCATGGGGTGGTTGCCGTTCATTTCACCGCCTTTGTAGCTTGTTTCGTCAATTTTTAGGAGGATATGCAAATCGGTAGCCATCCATTTAAAGTTATACCATTCGTCAAATCGTTTCCATTCGGTTGGCAGGCCTTTAGTGGCTATAAAATTGGTATCAATTACCTGTATGGTGGCCATTTGCTGCGCCGGGTGACTTTTAAAATATGCCCCTACCAAATTGCCATACCATTGCCAGTCGTACTCGGTGTCGGTAGCGGCATGTACGCCAACAAAACCACCGCCATTGCGTATATATTTTTCAAATTCGGCTTGTTGGGTATCGTTCAACACATCGCCTGTGGTACTTAAAAATATGACAGCCGCATATTGCTTCAAATTATCGGAGGTAAATTTTGTAGCATCGGTGGTGGAGTCAACGTCAAAATCATTTTTCCTGCCAAGTTTCATAATGGCTTTCACCCCGGCGGCTATAGAATTATGATGATAACCCGCGGTTTTGCAAAACACCAACACTTTAGGTTTAGCATAAATAGTTCCAACACTGGCAACTAATATGATTAATACTATTTTTAAAAATTTCATTTTTATGGTTTAAATATTTCCTTTTTTTAGTTCATCTACCGCGAAATTGGCTGCCCGAGCGGTTAGCGCCATATAGGTTAATGATGGGTTTTGGCAAGCCGAAGAAGTCATGCAGGCTCCATCTGTTACAAATACATTTTTTGCATCCCATAGTTGGTTGTTACCATTCAACACCGAAGTTTTAGAATCGCGACCCATACGTGCCGTTCCCATTTCGTGAATGCCATCGCCTACATGGTGTCCGCTATCCCAGGTTCTTACATTTTTAACGCCTGCGTTTTCCAGCATTTCCTTTGCTTCCTTTACAATATCAACCCGCATCTTTTTCTCATTATCCTTTATTTCGGCATCCATGTTTAAAATTGGCAGTCCCCATTTATCCTTACGGGTTGGGTGTAACGTAATTTTATTATCGTGGTATGGCAATAATTCGCCAAAGCCACCCATGCCTATGCTCCATTGTCCGGGCTCTGTCAAGGCTTCTTTAAAATCGGCACCAATATTTAATTCGGCAATTTCCCTGCTCCAACCATTCCTGCTGGCACCACCCTGAAAACCAAAACCACGCATATAATCGCGCTTATCGCCCATTAAATTTGCAAAACGAACCAGATAAAAACCGTTTGGTCGCCTGCCAAAATAGTATTTATCCTCAAAACCTTCCACCGTACCCGAGGCCCCTAAATTATAATGGTGATCCATAATATTATGCCCTAATTCACCACTGCTGCTGCCCAAACCATCCTGCCAAACATCGGTAGCCGAGTTCATTAAAATCCAGGCACTGTTTAACGAAGAGGCATTTAAAAACACCACCTTTGCATGGTACTCATATGTTTGATGTGTTTCGGCATCTAGCACCTCCACCCCTGTTGCCTTTTTGGTATTTTTATCGTACAATACTTTGGTAACAATGGAGAACGGCCTCACGGTTAAGTTACCTGTAGCCACCGCAGCCGGCAAGGTAGATGACTGGGTAGAGAAATATCCCCCGAAAGGGCAACCCTCCCAACAGCGGTTGCGGAAATGGCAAGCCTGACGGTTTGGTATGGCCTCGGTTAAATTGGCGCTGCGACCGATAATAAGATGACGACCATCGTTATAATGTTTTTTTAGTCGGGCGGCAACATCGCGTTCCACCACATTTAAGTCCATTGGTTTTAAAAAATGGCCATCGGGCAATTGGGGCAAACCTTCGGTAGAGCCACTTACCCCAATAAATTTCTCCACATGATCATACCATGGCGCAAGGTCCTTATATCTGATAGGCCAGTCAATCGCCCAACCGTCTTTTAAATTTGCTTCAAAATCAAAATCGCTCCAACGGTAGCTTTGCCTTCCCCACAAAATAGAACGGCCACCCAGTTGATACGATCGCCACCAGTTAAAAGGTTTCACTTCGGCATAAGGCGCATCTTTCTCATTGGCCCAATAATCCATAATAGGCTCGCTGGCACCCCAAGCTCTTGAAATTACGGGGCGCTCCTTGCGCTGCTCCTGAGTAGCCACTCCACGGTGTTCAAACTCCCATGGGTCTTTGGCTGCAGTTTTATAATCTTTTAAATGTTCAAAGTTGCGACCACGTTCCAACATAATGGTTTTTAAGCCCCTGCCGGTAAGCTCTTTGGCGGCCCATCCGCCGCTAATGCCCGAGCCAACAACAATTGCATCATAAGTATAGCTGGCCTTGGCCTTGCCATTCACATTTACGGTATCTGATGACATGATTAAAAATTTGATTTTTAGGAGTAAAAATTGGTTATACAATTATATTGATAAGAAAGTATAAAAGCAAAATAGTAAATGTATAAAAAACAATTAATTAGGCCTCATCCCAACCCTTCTCCTTTGGAGAAGGGCTTGATATGGGTCATAAAATAAATATTGGTTCAAATTAGTATTTGCTTTTGTTGGAGCTATTGTGTTTTCTCATAGCTAAAATCTCAATACTCAAATCTAACAAAGCCTCATCCCACCCCTTCTCCAAAGGAGAAGGGCTAGAAATGGGTAATAAAATAAATATTGGTTCAAATCAATATTTGCTTTTGTTGGAGCTATTGTGTTTTCTCAAATCTAAAATCTCAATACTCAAATCTAACAAAGCCTCATCCCTTAATTTTTTGTAATTTTCGCATTTAAATAATGCTATGGGTATTACCGAATATGGCTTGCAGGATGTAAAAAAGGAATTGCAGCATTTATCTGCTTTGCAAATGACCGAACTTTGTTTGCGCCTTGCTCGTTACAAAAAAGAAAACAAGGAGCTATTAGCCTATTTGCTTTTTGATGCCAACAACAAGGAGGCCTTTATTGAAAAAATAAAAGCAGAGGTAGGGTTTATGTTTAGTCAGCTACCTAGCCATAGTTATAACGCAGCCAAAAGCTTGCGAAAAATTTTGCGTTTAATAACAAAATATGTCAAATTTATAGCCGCAAAAGAGGCGGAAATTGAAATGCTGTTGAACTTTTGTAAAAATTATATTGAATATACAGACAGAAAAACTACTTATAAACCTTTAAGGTTAATTTTAACACGGCAGATTCAAAAAATCATCACATTGATTGATAAGCTGCATGAGGACGTTAGGCTCGATTTTTATAACAGCTACCAAGAAATGGTATTGGAGGCCGAAAAAAAATTCCCTTGGTTTAATAAGGATGGTTTTTTGTTGTAACATAAGTGATGATGGGCTATCTAAAACATAAAAACTATAAAATAAGTGGTAGATAAAGAGGCTGCTTTTAAGCAAGTATATAAAGCGAATTCAAAAAAAATCTATCACCTATGTTATGGATATACGGGTGACGATGATGCGGCGAACGATCTTTTGCAAGAAACCTTTTTAAAGGTTTGGCAAAATTTGGAAAAGTTCCGTAACCAGGCCATGATTTCAACTTGGATTTATAGGATAGCGGTTAATACTTGTTTAACCTATTTGCGGTCGGAAAAGCGGCAGGCTAAGGATGAGCTGACACCCTTTATAGCCGAAAATAAAAGAGAAGAATTTACAGAGAAAAATGAGCAAGTAGCCTTGTTGTACAAGTGTATATCGAAATTGGAAGAATCGGAAAGAATAATTATAACTATGGTACTTGATGAAGTACCCTACCCCGAAATAGCGGATGTTTCGGGAATATCAGAAGGGAATTTGAGGGTGAAAATACATCGTATAAAACAAAAATTAACCGAATTATACAACCACTATGAAAGAGTTTGATCACTTAATGTCGGTATGGCAGGCGCAGCCCGCACCCGATCAGCTTTCGGTGGATGAGGCGCTGAAGCAGGTTAAAAAAGGAATTAGAGGCATCACCAGTAAATTGTATTGGGGTATTGTATCCATCATAGCTTTGATAGTATGTTCGTTTATCATCACTTTCTTTTTCGCGTTTAAATCGCCGGCTACAACCATAGGTATCATGATTATCATGTTAACCATGGTAATGTACCTATCGTACATGGTAAGGCATTACCATATACTTAATAAACACGATTTAACCATCAACCCTTCCGAATATTTGCATACTTTAAAAGAATATCAAAAAAACCGGGCAAAGGTTATCGGCTGGTTTTATTACATATACTTGTTTTTAATAAGTGTTGGGTTGGCTTTGTATTTTATAGAGGTTTTGGAATTAGCTAACTTTTATTTTAAGCTTACCACCTATACTTTAATTATCGGTTGGTTTGTGTTCATCACTTTTTACATGAAACCCAGAATGTTTAAGAGCGAGGAAGAAAAACTAAACTTAATGATTGACAGATTGATACGTTTGCAAGAGCAGTTTGATTAGGTCAGGAAAATCTTTCAAGGTTACATACCTTAGATTATAGATTTCTAATAATAATACCCTGATTTTTAAGTCTGAAAAAGTATTTTTCTTTTTATTTCCCATATTCTAAATATACTACCGCTATACAAATAGATTATTATTTTTGCGCTCCAAATAATAAAACAAATGGTAAGCATCAAAAAAGTAGAGGTAAATGATTTAGATACCTTGTTAAAAATTAGCAAAGATACCTTTTACGAATTTTTTGCCCATTTAAATACACCAGAAAACATGGAGGCTTATTCGGCAGCGGCATTTACGCCCGAGCATATGCTAACGCAATTAAATAACCCCGATTCGGAATTCTATTTTGCAATGTGGGAGGATGAGCCTGTTGGCTACATAAAACTAAATTATGACGATGCCCAAAGCGAATTTAAAGAGAAAAACGCGCTTGAAATTGAACGTATATATGTTACCGGAAATCATCATGGTAAGCATTTGGGCAAACATTTTATCAATTACGTGGTTAATTTGGCTACCCAAAAAAACTTTAGCTATGTATGGCTAGGTGTTTGGGAGCATAACCATAAAGCCATAGGTTTTTACAAACACCATGGTTTTGTTGAGTTTAGCACCCACTATTTTTTATTGGGTGATGACCGCCAAAAAGATATTTTGATGAAGAGGATGTTGGTTTGATAGGTTGTAAACGGATTTAGGTTTTTAATTATCTAAATAAGCATTGTTATATCTATTGGCTCAATAAAAGTTACTGCTAAAAACTTATTAACAGAAAAAATAATGGCAAAAAGGTAGTAGTTTACCTTTTCATTTTTTCTCTCTTATTAAAATGCAAATAATATTCCTCAATAATTTATTGATTTCATTTTTGAAAAATGAAAATAAATGATAACTATGGCCAAAATTTTATAGAAAACACATATAATAGAACCTTCAAATCCAAATTTTCCACCATTTCATAAATTATTATTATTTATTCGTTGTATGATAGATGAATAAAAAAATGAACCACTCACTTTAAATCCGAAAAATGCTTGAAAAAAATTCCAACTAAAATGTAAAGAAATTGAATACCATAAATTTTTGGTAAAAATAAATGGAAGCCCTAATATAATTCCTGCAAAAAAAAGGTTTAAAAGAGACATTAAATTCATACCATTGTTAAAAACATGTTATAAGCTAAATAAAGTTGAAGAAATTATTAATGCTTCGTAAGGCTTTAAATGCCTTAAAAATTTGTTCAAAACATACCCCCTCATTAAAATTTCCTCGGTAAAAGCAATTGAAAGGCATATTCCAATGTTCAGAAAGACTTCCGTATAACTAAATTGATATTTTATGAAAGTTAGTTGATGGGTGAAGTATAATAATTCAAAACCTAAAAACATAATTAAAAAGCCTGTAATTAAGCTAAAATTAATATATTTATTGGCTTTAGAAAATCTAATTTATAGAATAATTTTTTATTGTTAAACCTTTCAAAAATATAGATTGCTAAAATAGTACCACATAATTGAGAAATTGATAGAACGATTTGTTGAACTTGAGTTATATTATTGATTATCTTGGTATTAATATTAATACCACATAACCAACTACCAAGTAAATAAAATAAGCCCCCAATAAAAAAATAGGCTATTATAAAAATTATAATTTTTTTCCAATAATTTAATACTGTCTTCATTCTTATAAAATGGCATTGTTAGATTCATTACTTTCTAACAATGCCAATTTAGCTAATTTATTAATGAACATTTTCCATACCTGCGTTTATACCAGCAGGATGATTAATCCCATATTTAACTGAAGCCACTAAAGTGCCAACTGCAGCACCAACAACTTCACCTGCCCAGCTAAATATTTGATAAATAGCACTTCCTCCATTAATGTTTGAACATTCCTCCGAAGTTAAAAACTCAATTGAATTTTCTAAAAGGTCAAAATTTCGATTTTTCATGATTCACTTATTGAATTTACATAATTATACCCTTTTTGAACACCTGCAACAAAACCTTTACCAGCATCAATAGCCGCAGTAAATACTGTTTTAAAAGCCCATTCAATAGCTCCCGTTAGTGATCCTCCAATGACATTTTCGTTTTCAATTTGATTCATCTGAATCAATCCCATGTTGCTTAAATCTAAATTATTTTTCATAAAATAATATTACGTTCCCCCTACTTTTTCGTACAATACATGGGTTTCAGGAAAGCCCATTATCGGTTTCTGGCCAAAAGACAATGTTGTAAATATATCATAAGTTAATTTATTTATCTAACCGATTTATCTATATTTATCAATAATTATAATAAAGAAATTTTATTATAATTA
>CAITEP010000017.1 GCA_903891475.1 uncultured Mucilaginibacter sp. | reverse complement strand
TTCAAACACGCCTTTTTTTGACGATTTCATATAACAAAAAAAGCAAATTGAAATCAATTTCAATTTGCTCCTTATATCTTGTTGTAAAACAGATTATTACAAAGGTTTTACCAACTATTTTTGTCTATTAAATCTCAAATTTATAATAGTAATTTTTATTTTTTTCTACTAGGCTTTTATAACCAAATTCACCAATTATATAAATAAACTTTTTACCAGTTTTTATACTATCTATACCAGTTGGTTTACCTGTTGTTGGAATATTAATATAAGATTTATTGGCAATAATGGTGTTTATAATAGAATTACTTCCGTAATTATAATTTCCAAAATCCCTAAGATTAGGATTAGCAAAAAATCCCACTTTTTGCCCTCCGCTAATTATTTGCAATGGTTGATTACCACTATTATAAATATGATAAGAAACATTAAAATTACTATCAATATCAAGATTTGTAATTTGCAAAAAAGGTCTATTAGACAATTCAATTTGTTTTTTAGTTTCTTGCAAAGATGCTATTTGAGCCTCCACACTTCTCTTTTGTCTATTGGAAGCAATATCATTTAGGCTATCTTGTGTTTTTGCATCCCTTATAGATTTGTCATAAGCTTTTTGCTGTATATCAAAAGTTTTTTGGTTATAATCTCTAGTAACTTTAAATGTGCTATCAGCAATATCTACAGCCCTACGTGTCAAATAACCCTGCCAAAAGGATATACCTGCTAAAATGAGTGTGCAAACAAAAAGTCCAGCATTTATTATAACACTCCACCACGAAGATTTACTTTCTACAACTTCAACATTTTCCTCTTTTTGCTGGATAATATTTACAACAATGGTGTGTTTTTGTTTATTAATAGTATGTGTTGAGGTTTTTTGAGCGGAACTATCGGTATTATCGCTATCGCTACCCCCACTATCGGTAGGGTTAAAAGAAGTTTCGGATATAAGATTATTTTGTGTATTTTTACTTTTATCTTTTTCTTTTTTGCTCGCCATTTAGGTTTAATTTTGCTGAAAATAATTTTTGATAATCAAAATATCAATTACTTTTCTTTTTTGGGCTTTATAACTTCATTTTTTGATGGTCATGAATTTACAAGTTATAATAAGCTTTTGTTAAATTCTATAAGATTCATTTCCTTTGGTTTAAAAGCTACCAATTCATTATAATATTTTCTTACTCCAAATATTATTAGCAAGGAGACGCTTTTTAGCTTTAAATAGTTGAAAAAATAGAATTAAAAACCTCAAAAACTTCTTCTTGAATATATTTAGGAACATAAGTATCTCTTCTGAAATTACATGTTCTTATGACACCGTCATAAGTAGTCATAAATTGATACAATAATTTATCGGGACTTTTACCAGTTAAAACATTTATTTTATCAGAGAATACTTCAATGTATTTTGTTTCTATTTTTTCTATTTCACGGTTAAACTCTAATGTTTTTTTTGCTTCTTTTTCGCCCCAAAGTGAATCCATGATATTTTTTTAACTACCTTAACAAAGCAACTAAAAATACAAATAATAATTAATTATGTTTAAGTGTATATGCTAATTTCTTTAAATATTGTAATTTATAGAAACATATGAAAGATAGACATAATTCAAGCAATAAATTGCAAATCAAATCCATGTTCCATCATAACATCGCGTAGGTAGAAAAAAATCAAATTATTTTTGTTCAGCAAGAGCAATGTGCGGATTTCTAGCACATTAATATTAATGTAGCTTTTTGCATATACCTTTTTATTGTTTAAATTTAAACTAGTTTTTAAACCAACGATAAAATCCTATGAATGCTGAACAAACCCGCCTGAAAGATATCAAATGGAAAAAATGGGGCCCTTATGTAAGCGACCGCCAATGGGGAACCGTACGTGAGGATTATAGTGCCAATGGCGATGCTTGGAATTATATTACCCACGAAATGGCGCGTAGCAAGGCTTATCGTTGGGGTGAAGAGGGCATAGGCGGCATTAGCGATCATAAACAAATCCTATGCTTCGCGGTTGGTTTATGGAACAAAAAAGATCCAATTATAAAAGAACGTTATTTTGGTTTAAGCAATCCCGAAGGTAACCATGGCGAGGATGTGAAAGAATTGTATTATTACCTGGATAATACGCCCACACATTCGTACCAAAAAATGCTGTACAAATATCCCCAAGGCGAATATCCTTATGCATGGCTGGTAAATGAAAATAAACGGAGGGGGAAAGCCGACCCTGAATTTGAATTAATAGATACCGGAATTTTTGATAATGATGACTATTTTGATGTTTTTATAGAATACGCCAAAAACGGACCCGAGGATATCTTGATAAAAATATCTGTGGCCAATAGGGGCAACCATGATGCGCCATTAAATGTATTGCCTACGCTTTGGTTCCGAAATACATGGGCCTGGGGCGATGATAAATACAAGCCCCAAATCATGGCCGATTCGCATGGGGTTATGGAAGCTTATCACCAAACATTGGGTCAGTATTGGCTCAATGGTGAAGGCGAACCCGAAATGCTTTTTTGCGATAATGAGAATAACTCACAAAAGTTGTATCAGGTTCAGGATGGCAATCATTTCCCTAAAGATGGCATCAATGATTATTTATTGCATGGCGCTTCTACCGTTAACCCTCTTGAAAAGGGTACAAAGGCCAGCCTTAATTACGACTTGGTAGTGAAAGCAAAACAAACAGTTACCGTCAATCTAAGGCTATCCACCAATGCCAGCAATGGTTTTGCAGATTTCGAGCAAATATTTAGCGACCGTAAACAAGAAGCTGATTTATATTATGCAGAAATACAACAATCTATGCTGGATGATGACCGTAAATTTGTGCAGCGACAAGCCTTTGCAGGTATGCTATGGAGCAAACAATTTTATTATTATAATATCCACCAATGGTTACGAGGTGATACCAATGAACCTGCCCCGGCCGAACAGCGCTTAAAAGCGCGTAATAATCGCTGGGAGCACCTGAACACTAAAGATATTATCTCTATGCCCGATAAATGGGAATATCCTTGGTTTGCTTCCTGGGATTTAGCCTTCCATTGCCTGCCCTTGGCAACTTTGGATATGGCATTCGCGAAAAGACAACTTACCCTCCTCATAAAGGATTGGTATATGCATCCAAACGGACAATTACCAGCCTATGAATGGGATTTTGGAGATGCTAATCCTCCTGTACATGCCATGATTACTTGGAAAATTTATCAACAGGACAAGGAGACTTGCGGTAAAGGGGATACTGTTTTTCTGGAGCGAATTTTCCACAAATTGATGCTGAATTTTACTTGGTGGGTAAACAGAAAAGATGCGCAGGGAAACAATATTTTTGAAGGAGGCTTCTTGGGCTTAGATAATATTGGCTTGTTCGACCGTAATGCGCAGCTGCCTGATGGTCAGGTTTTGGAGCAGGCCGATGGCACTAGTTGGGTGGCTATGTATTCGCTTAATTTATTACGTATTGCTGCCGAGCTGGCTATTTTTAACAAAGCCTATAATGATATAGCTTCCAAATTTTTTGAACACTTTATTTATATAGCGGCGGCAATGTCTAATTTAGGAAAAGACAATGCCGGCCTTTGGGATGATAATGACGGCTTTTTTTACGATCAATTACGCCTTCCGGATAACAGTGTTGAAAAAATGAGGGTAAGAAGTTTGGTTGGTCTCATTCCCCTTTTTGCGGCCGAAATTATTGAACAGGATGATATTACCAATAACCCCATATTTAGCGACCGACTAAAGTGGTTTGCAGAAAACCGTCCGGATTTAGCTGCCTTGGTTTCGCGTTGGAATGAAACAAAATCAACCGGGAAGCATTTGGTAAGCTTGTTGCGTGGTTTTAGGATGAAATCATTGTTGAAGTATATGTTAGATGAAAACGAATTTTTAAGCGATTATGGTATTCGTTCGGTTTCAAAATATCACCTTAACAATCCTTATCATGCCAATATAAACGGAACCGATTTTAGTATTAAATATACGCCGGCCGAGAGTGATAGCGGTCTGTTTGGTGGTAATAGCAACTGGCGAGGTCCAATTTGGATGCCTATGAATTTTTTATTAATAGAAAGTTTGCAAAAATTTCATGAATATTATGGTGATGATTATAAAATAGAATGCCCAACACATTCCGGTAATTTTATGAATTTGAAAGAGATTGCCAATGAGCTTTACAAACGCATATCAAACATATTCCTGAAAAATAGTGAAGGTAAACGCGCTGTTTTTGGCAATCATAGCAAGATGCAAAACGACCCTGAGTTTAAGGATTATATTTTATTTCATGAATATTTTGATGGCGACAATGGGAGAGGAGTAGGAGCTTCGCACCAAACAGGGTGGACTGGCTTGATTGCCAATTGTTTATATAAATAATTTAAGAGCGTTTGCATATTATAAGTTAATCAGATTATAAATTTAAAAAATCAATTAATTCTCACCTATATCATTACAAACCAATTACCATTTTTTGATCATCTGGGATAGGCAATTAAACACTATTTATTAATTCCTAATCTTGATTATTGTTGAAAGAAGTTATTGAAAGAAAGGTTGTTTAAAGACATCTATTAACATTCTATTATCATAAGGAAATTTGAATGGCTGGACAATGATAGTAAATTATAAAGAAACCATAAATTTCTGTGTGATTATCTGATAAATATATTCCAACTTGTAGCCATAAAATAATAGAACAAAATTAAATAAGTTATAATTATAAGTTTAATAAAAAGCTAATAGTATCCACCCCATCGGCATAATCCCATAATTCAGGTTGTTGTGTTTTACCAAAATCAACAATTTGATTACTTATTTTTAACTCCATTTTAGTTACAATGCATTGTATTTGAAAACTTTGTGAATTTATGATACTTTCAGCATCTATTATTTCATTGTAATATTGATAAAACAGCACCGAAATTGGCGAAGCCAGCCGATCATCTTCCTTTAATAGTAAAAAATTATTATCAAAATGCCTATCGGAGTTCACCAAATAAATTGATTTATTATAACCGTAATTATTATTGTATTTATGATGATTTATAATAGGTTCAAACTTTTCAATACTTTCAAAGAAAAAGTTAAAATTGTAGCCTGTTGGTACCAATAATTTAGAAACATTCCTGCAACCAAGTCCGAAATAATCAAAAATATCGAAACCAAGACTATAAATTTGCTCAGGTGTTTCATTGCCCGATAGTACCGCCAAACTATTTCGATTTTTTCGAATAATATGTGGTACATTCCCAAAATAGTAACTAAAATACCTTGAGGAGTTATTACTACCGGTAGCTATAATCGCATCAAAACCTTCTAATCTATCAACAAAATAATATAGGTTAATAAACGATTGTTCTATTTCGACAAGCATTTCTAAAATATATTTAATTAGTCGTGCATCTTGTGATGAAGATTTTATCAAAGCAATGTTTCCGGTAATAAGTACACATAAAACATCATGAAAACCAACCAAAGGAAGGTTACCCGCCAAAATCAAGCCTATTCTTTTGTTATTTGGTTTATCAATAAAGTCATAATTATTCAACCATTTATTTAGTGAAACTTCATCAAGCATTTTTGCTATTGAATTAATAGCTTGTAAAACATTTTCGGGAGTAAACCATGCGTTATAATGCTTTTCATTTTTAATCATTTCCTGCAATTGTGCATCAGGATTTAATAGTTTTTCTCCAAGTTGTATAAACGCGTTTGTTTGTATTTTATAGTTATTTTTTGACATATATATGGTAAGCAAATAATCCTTAAAGTGTTTTTTTGTTATATTTGCATTTTTAAAAGATAACGCAAAGTTAATTTAGATTATAACAAATAAACAATTATGGCGATTAAAATCACCGATGAATGCATTAATTGTGGAGCCTGTGAACCGGAGTGCCCTAATAATGCAATTTATGATGCAGGTGCAGCTTGGAGGTTCTCGGACGGGACTGGCTTAAAGGGACTTATTGATTTTGGCGATGGAAACACTTTAAATGCTGAAGAAAGTCAGGCAGCCCTATCTGATGACATTTACTATATTGTTCCTGATAAATGTACAGAATGTGTTGGTTTTCATGATGAACCACAATGTGCGGCAGTTTGCCCTGTTGATTGCTGTGTAGATGACGAAGATGTAAGAGAATCGAAAGAAGAATTATTGGCGAAAAAGGAGTGGTTACACCTTAATGAATAGTTTTAATAGCAATACAATAATTTTATTTCTTTTATTGCTATTTTAAAAATTATAGATTATTTTAGTCATCGTCAAAATTAATTCTCACCTATTATAATTTATGGAATATGGTATATGCAATCTTGCGATAGTTCCTTTACGTGCAGAACCTGATGATACGAGTGAGCAAGTATCTCAAATTCTTTTTGGTGAAATCTTCGAAATTATAGAATGGAAAAGTAATTGGGTTAAAATTATAACAGCATTTGATAATTATATTGGATGGATTGGTAGGTTACAATTTATAATGTTAGCTCATTTTGCCTATAAGAAGTTCAAGCAAACACCACCACCTTTAACTAATCGGCCTGTTACACAAGCTTGGAAAATTGCTAATAATAGTGTTTTATATCTTCCTATCGGTAGTTCATTGACTTTCTTGGAAGGAACAACCTGCCATATAGGTAATGAAAAGTTTGAAATAATAGGCGATGTAGGCTACCATGAAAATTTAATGGAAGCTGCTGTTTCTTTTTTAAATGCACCCTATCAATGGGGGGGGCGAACCCATTTTGGAATAGATTGTTCTGGATTTACACAAGCGGTTTATAAACTACATGGCACTTGTTTACTCCGTGATGCCAGCCAACAAGCTACACAAGGAATTGAGGTATTAAGGCTTGATGATGTGAAATTAGGCGACCTTGCCTTTTTTGACAATCAGGAGGGAAAAATAATACATGTTGGAATACTATTAAATTCAAACACTATTATTCATGCTTCGGGTAAGGTAAAAATTGATAGCATTGATGAAAAAGGTATTTATTCCGAAGATTCGAAATATTATACCCATAAATTAAAATCCATCAAAAGGATTTTATAATGAATCGGTAATAAGCTCCCAAACTATTATTTTCTTATCGTCGCTTACTGAAATAAGCTTATTATCATCCCAAATTATCTTGTTTATTGATAAAAAATGGCTTGAATATCCTTTTTCTATACTAATTGATTTGTAAAGTTTGAAATCATTCATTCCCCATATTTTTATAAATTTATCCATACTTGCAGTAGCAAAATAGGGGAGCTGAGGATGAATTGCTATGGAATTAATTGCAAACAAATGGCCGGGGATATTCAATACCTCTTGATATGCTTTAATATCCCAAATTTTTATTTGGGCATCTCGGCTACCTGAAATTAGGATTTCATTATTTGGTGAAAATTGAAGTGAAAATACAGGGAGTTTATGTCCTTCTAATATTTTAATTAATGAAAAATCATCCAAACTATATACTTTAATCGTATTATTTCTACAACCAAATGCCACTAATTTTTGATTTGGTGAAATAGCAATACATCTTATTGTATCAGTTGATACTTGAATCGTATGTATAAGTTTTAATTGGGCAATGTCCCATATTGAAGTAGTCCCATCTTCAGATGCAATAATCAATTCATTTTTATTTTGACTTGAGATAATATCAAAAATTGGTTTTATGTGATGTTTAAGTAGAGTGATTATTTTTTGTTCAATAAAGCTATAAACAACAACATCACCGTTTCTTAAACCTGTAAATAATAATGGAATGAACTTTGGGCAATGTATGGCATATATAGTAGCCTGAACTGGAAAAAGTATTTTTATAAATTCATGGCGTTTTAAACTCCACTCTACCAAGCCCTTATCATTGCCACCGGTAAATAAAATACCTGGTTTATTTGAAAGTTCCAGCGTAAATATTGGATTGTTATGCCCAAGCAGTTCGGCTCTTTTTTCAATAACCATATTAGATTATTATTTTTTAGAAAAGTTATTTGTGCCTGTTTTCAAGGTTTTTAGCTAATTGTTCTAGGCTAATTCCTTTTTCTTTTAACAATATGATCAAATGGAAAACCAGGTCTGACGATTCATTTATAAAGTCTGTTTCAGTTTCATTTAATGCAGCAATTACTGTTTCAACAGCTTCTTCTCCAACTTTTTGTGCAATTTTATTAATCCCTTTGCTGTGTAGTTTATTTACGTATGAACCTTCTTTTGGATTTTCATACCTATCGGCAATGATACTTTCCAGTTGTAAAATAAAGTTTTGGTTATAATTTGTTTTAAAACAACTTCGCTCACCAGTATGGCAAGCAGGTCCAATTGGCTTTACTTTAATAAGTAGCGTATCGTTGTCACAATCAAGGTGAATGCTTTTTACATGAAAAAAATTTCCGCTGGTTTCGCCTTTAGTCCATAGCCTGTTCTTTGATCGAGAAAAAAAAGTAACAATTTTTTCCTCAACAGTCTTATCGTAGGCTTCAGGATTCATATAACCAAGCATCAAAACTTCAAGTGTTTGGGCATCTTGAATAATTACGGGCACTAAACCGCCTGATTTATTAAAGTCTATATTCATTAGTAATAATATTATTGGTATATAGTAGGTTCATTTAAATATGAGTTGTTAAATAAGATTAATAATCTTATTTAACAACTCATAAACGTACCTCTATTTCATTCATTTTTAACACTTTTTTCAGATCAGGGATTAAAATTTCACCATAATGAAAAACTGAAGCTGCTAAAGCCGCGTCAACATTTGTTTGTTTAAACACATCCACAAAATGTTGTATTGTTCCAGCTCCACCTGATGCAATCACTGGAATTCCAACCATATTGTTCACTAATTTTAATAAGTTTGTATCAAAACCTTGCTTCGTTCCATCATAATCCATTGATGTTAATAGTATTTCACCGGCACCTCTATCTTCAGCTTCTTTAATCCATTCAAGTGTCTCGCGTTCAGCAGGTAATCTACCTCCATTTAAATGTATAATATTTTTATTGTTTATTAACTTTGTATCAACTGCAATAACAACAAACTGTATTCCAAAGGCTTCTGCCAATTGATTTATTAGTTTAGGATTTTTAACGGCTGCCGAATTGATAGATATTTTATCAGCACCTGCATTGAGTAAAGCATCGGCATCGGCTATTTCATTAATTCCTCCGCCTATCGTAAATGGTATATTTATTTGTCGGGCTACGGCTTTAACAAGCTCAACCATTGTTTTCCTACGCTCAACAGTAGCGGTTATATCCAAAAAAACTAATTCATCAGCACCCTGATTTGAATAATTCCAAGCCAATTCAACGGGATCGCCAGCGTCACGCAAATCAACAAAATTTACCCCTTTTACAGTTCGGCCGTCCTTTACGTCCAAACAGGGAATTATCCTCTTGGCTAAACCTCCAATTGGTTTCATATAGAAATTAGTGATTCCAAGTTCCAGTTTTTGATTTCATCAATCGTAATATGGCCTTCATATATTGCCTTACCAACAACACATGATTCTATATTTAGTTGATTTAATTTTTCAACATCCTTCATGCTACTTACACCACCTGAGGCTATTAATTTGATAAATGGAGAATGGTCGAGCAGTTTTTCATATAATTGAATTCCGGCACCACCTAGTTTACCATCCTTATCAATATCGGTGCATAAAAAACGAAAGAAACCTAGGGATAGACATTTATCCACATAATCCAACAACTTTATTGGCGAGCTTTCCATCCATCCAGAATATTTTATTACCTCGTTTAGCACATCAATGGCAACAACTACCTGATTAGAGCATTGATGCTTGCCGCAAATTTCCTTACTTAACTCATCTAAAAATGTTGGATTTGTTATTGCCTGTGTGCCAACTATAACCCTATGAATCCCTGAACCTATTAATTCCTTTACCTTCTCAATGTTTCTAATGCCACCGCCATATTGAACCTTCATGTCTGTTTTTTTTATAACATCAAAAAGGTAACTTTGGTTACTAAAATCATTTTTTGCACCATTCAAATCAATAATGTGTATAAAATTGGTACCATTTGATTGGTATTTTTCAATCATTTCTTCTAATGTAACGTCATATTTGGTTACCTGTTTATAGTCACCCTCTTTTAAACGGACAACTTTTTTATCTAAAATATCAATAGCAGGAATAATATACATTTTATTAAATTTTTGAGAAGTTAATCAATAATGTTTCGCCATGAACACCAGATTTTTCAGGGTGAAACTGTACACCATAAAAATTATTTTGCCAAATAGCGGCCGAAAAAGTATTACTATATTTTGTTGAAGCCAAGGTAAAATTGTTGCTGAGCTCAATAAAGTATGAATGTACAAAGTAAAAATGTGAACCAACCAGAATATTTTTAAAAAGTTGATTATCCTTATCCACAAATACCCTGTTCCAACCTGTATGCGGAACTTTAAACATTTGTGTATTTGTAAACTTTATTGTTTTTAATGGAACGATTGATAGTAAGTTTGAATTTCCTTCTTCGCTAAAAGTTGTTAACAACTGCATACCAACACATATGCCTAAGGTTGGTTTTGTAAGAGCTTTTATAATTGGTACAAAGCCTGTATCAATCAATTTATTCATTGCGGTGCCTGCATGTCCAACCCCTGGAATTATATAACGGTCATAAAGCTCAAAATCGGCAGCATTGGCAATCATACCATATGGTATATTTAACCTATTTAAAGCTGCGGTTAAGGAGAATATATTACCTGCTCCGTATGTTATTATTCCTATCATTAATGGCGTTTAATTTTGTTATTAGTAGCTTAAGTAGGCAAATTAGGATTTATAAAACACCTTTAGTTGAAGGCAGAACCATATTATTAACATCTCTTTTTACCGCCATTTTAATAGATTTAGCAAAAGCTTTAAAAATTGATTCAATTTTATGATGTTCATTTTCACCTTCGGCTTTAATATTTAAATTACATTTAGCGGCATCGGTAAATGATTTAAAAAAATGGAAAAACATCTCTGTTGGCATTTCTCCAATTTTTTCCCTTTTAAAATTGGCATCCCAAACTAACCAGTTCCTTCCCCCAAAATCAATGGCTACTTGGGCTAGACAATCGTCCATAGGTAAACAAAAGCCATAACGTTCAATTCCTTTTTTATCGCCAAGTGCCTTAGCAAAAACTTCGCCAAGTGCAATTCCAGTATCTTCAATGGTATGGTGTTCATCAATATGCAAATCGCCATTCGCAATAATTTCCAAGTCAATATTCCCATGCCGGGCAATTTGCTCCAGCATATGATCAAAAAAATGTAATCCTGTTATTATTTTTGCTTCTCCTTTGCCATCAAGGTTTATTTTAATATAAATCTCTGTTTCCTTTGTAATCCGCTTATGTTCAAACACCCTATTTCCTAGCTTTAAAAACTCATAAATATTTTCCCAATTTGTTGTTTCTAAAGCAACAGTTTTTTTGATAATATTTTCTCTTTCAGTATCATTAAATTCAGAACTACCTAAATTATTATGATGATTTATCCATATTGCTTTTGCCCCAAGATTATTGGCAAGTAAAACATCATTTAAACGATCGCCAATTGTAAATGATTGTGCTAAATCATATTTCTCATTATCAAAGTATTTGGTTAGCAATCCTGTATTAGGTTTTCTGGTCGGCGCATTTTCTATTGCAAAAGTACGGTCAACACAAATTTCACTAAACTTTATGCCATCATTCTCTAATGTTTTCAGAATAAAGTTTTGAACTGGCCAAAATGTTTCTTCAGGAAATGAATTAGTACCTAAACCATCCTGGTTGGTTATCATTACCAGTTCGTAATTAAAATCCTTGGCTATTTTAGGTAGATATTGTAAAACTCCCGGATAAAACTCTAGTTTAGCAAATGAATCTATCTGTTCATCAGTTGTTTCCTTAATTATGGTACCATCACGGTCTATAAAAAGTATTTTTTGGAGCTTATTCATTAAAATCTTGTAAAGTTTTTATCAATAATAAATTCTCAGTTGGTGTACCAACTGTTATACGCAGGCAGCCTTCGCATAATTCAACTTTTGAGCGGTCACGAACAATAATCCCTTTCGCTACTAAAAAGTTATAGATGGCTCTAGCATTGTTTGTTTTTACTAAAATAAAATTCGAGTCGGATGGGTAAATATCAAGCACAAATTCAAACTCTTTTAAATTTAAAACCAAAATATCTCTTTCAACTAAGGTTTGTTTTATCCAATCATTTACCCGTTCAATATTTTGTAGTGCTTCTAAAGCCAATTGTTGTGATGCTTCATTAATATTATAAGGAGGCTTAACCTTATTCATTACCTCAATTATTTCCTCACTAGCGAAGGCCATTCCAATTCGTAAGCCTGCTAAACCCCATGCTTTTGAAAGTGTTTGCAAAACCACTAAATTGGCATATTCGGTTAATTCTTGAATAAAAGTTTTTTGCCTACTAAAATTGATGTATGCTTCATCAACTACTACAATGCCTTCAAAATTAGCAAGTAGGGTTTCAATATCTGTTCGGTCAATAGAGTTGCCTGTTGGGTTATTTGGAGAACAGATAAAAATCAATTTAGTATTTTTATCAATTGCTTCGGCGATTCCATCCAAATTTAATTGATAATCTTCCGTTAATGGTATATTTTTAACTTCAACATCGTTAATATTTGCTGAAACCTGATACATGCCATAAGTAGGCGGAACCAGGATTACATTATCAATACCTGGGTTACAAAAACTACGAAACAAAACATCAATCGCTTCGTCGCTACCATTGCCTAAAAAAATATTTGGTACAGGTACCCCTTTTATTCCACTTAAGCGTTTTTTTACTTCAGTTTGTAAAGGATCGGGGTAACGATTATATGGCTGGTTTAAAGGCGAACCGAATGAATTTTCATTGGCATCTAAAAAAACTCTAGCTT
Organism: uncultured Mucilaginibacter sp.; assembly: GCA_903891475.1. Classification (GTDB taxonomy): domain Bacteria; phylum Bacteroidota; class Bacteroidia; order Sphingobacteriales; family Sphingobacteriaceae; genus Mucilaginibacter. Next base: position 24,282 of record CAITEP010000017.1, on the reverse strand, counting down.
CCCCATGATATTCATCGCGTGCAGATGAATAGGGGACAAGCCGCTTAATATTTTCCCTTAATAGGTTATTTATATCGAACATGGTCTATTATTCTGAAATTAAAACAAAACATATGCGTTTGAAGGACTTATTTTAATCGTACACTTACCGCGTTTTTATGAGCATCCAAACCTTCTAAATCAGCTAATACTTCAACAGTTGACCCAATGTTGTTTATACCTTCTGCTGATAAATGCTGAAAGGTAACCTTCTTAACAAACGAATCGACAGATACCCCCGAATATGCTTTCGCGAATGAACTGGTAGGTAGAGTATGATTTGTTCCTGAAGCATAATCCCCAACGCTCTCAGGGGTAAGGTTACCCAAGAAAACAGAACCTGCATTAATGATATTAGGTGTAAGATGCTCCCAATTCTCGGTAGCTAATATAAGATGCTCTGGTGCATAATAATTACTAAATTGAATAGCTTCATCTAAATTTTTTACTATTACAATATAGGAGTTATCTATTGCTTTTCTGGCGATTTCCTTACGCAGTAACTGAAAAATTTGTTTTTCTAATTCAATCATCACATCATCAGCTATACTATTAGAAGTGCATACAAGTATAGACTGACTATCCGCCCCATGCTCCGCTTGTGCCAATAAATCAGCAGCTAAATAAATAGGATTTGATGTTTCATCTGCAATTACCAAAACTTCTGATGGGCCGGCCGGCATATCAATTGCAGTGGTTGTTGTTGATTGAATAATTGTTTTTGCCTTGGTTACAAATTGATTCCCTGGTCCAAAAATTTTGTCAACTTTAGTAATACTTTTGGTACCATAGGCCATTGCGGCAATTGCCTGTGCTCCACCAACAGTATAAATTTTATCAATCCCCAGTTTTAATGCGACATAGGCAATAAACGCGTTTACTTTGCCATTTTTTTGAGGTGGCGAACAAACTATAATTTCTTGACAGCCCGCTATTTTAGCAGGTATGCCTAACATTAAAAAGGTGCTTGGTAAAACGGCGCTACCACCTGGTATATAGAGTCCAACTTTTTCAATTGGTCTTAATTCACGCCAGCAAGTTACGCCGGTCATGGTTTCAATTTTATCCTCAGATTTAAGCTGCGCTTCATGAAATTTATAAATATTATTGTACGCAATTTCTAAAGCGGCTTTTTGTATGGGAGATACCTCTTTAGCTAATATTTCTAATTCCGATTTATCTAAATAAAGTTTACTCAACTCAACGCCATCATATTTTTTAGCGTAATTTATTAGAGCAACATCACCATTTTGCTTAACCTCAGTTATGATATCATCAACAATATTACGTACTTCATTTGCAGGGTCAATATTACGCTTTACCAGGTTTTGAATTTCAAATTCACTTAACGAAGCATAATTGTATCTTTTCATTTTATCTTTTTTAACAAAGCTTATAAATCATAGTCTTAACGCTAAATTTAATTTACCAATACTATAGTATGATTTTTTCAATTGGCATTACAACTATGCCTTGTGCACCTGCCTGTTTTAACTTATTGATTTTCTCCCAAAAATCATACTCCGGAATAACTGTATGTACCGCCACCCAACCTTCTTCCGCTAATGGTATTATGGTTGGGCTTTTAACACCAGGTAATAAAGCGAGAATAGCAGGTAGGTTGTTTTTTTGAATATTAAGTACAACATACTTAGTCTCCTTAGCGCGAAGCACCGATTGCACTCTTTGCATTAACTCATCAACCAAAGCTGATTTTTCGGCGGCTTTACTGCCAATCAAAACAGCTTCCGACGACATCACATCAGCAAATGCAACTAAGCCATTACTCTTTAATGTTCCGCCTGTTGAAACTAAATCACAAATAGCATCGCTCAAGCCTAAACCTGGCGATATTTCGACCGAACCTGAAATAGTTCTAATTTCAGCATCAATTTGATTTGATTTTAAAAACTTATTTAAAATCACAGGGTAGGTGGTAGCAATCGATTTTCCGTTTAAGTCATTTAAGGAATTGATAAGGTTATTATTTGGTACCGCGATTTTTAACGAACATTTACCAAAACCCAATTTTTGTAAATAAGCAACCTCTACCTCGGTTTCATTAATAACGTTTTCTCCTACAATGCCTAAATCGGCTATTCCATCCTGTACATATTCTGGGATATCGTCATCCCTTAAAAACAATATTTCAAGCGGAAAATTTGATACAGGTGAGATTAATGAACTCTTATAATTTTCGAAGTTTAAACCGCAGTTTTTTAATAATTCAACAGACTTTTCGTTGAGCCTTCCAGATTTTTGGATTGCTATTTTAAGTTTTTTCACGAATAATTTTTAAGGAGATAATTAAAATTTGAACAAGGATTGTATTATTTAAAGCATATCTAATCAATTTGCAAAATGGTTGCAATGATGAAGATGAAGATGATGCAATTTAATACTGTTCATTTTTATATGTGGTAAACTTAGCTTTCACCATTTTTTATGTAGCAAATATAGACAGATGTTTTGTAATAAAAAGGTTTTACACATAATTTTTAATAATATGGTGAAAAAAAGTAATTTATTAGATATATTCTATATAAGTAGTAGGTGAAATTTACATCCACAACACTATAAAAGAGGATGGCCAACCAAAAAGGATGAAAAATTGTTTAGGATTGGATCCCGCTAAATAATATGTTTATGTTATTTTTTGGAATCACAATAATAAATTTCTCCTTCTTTTGCCTTTCCAATTAAAATTAAATTCTTTACCTTTTTAATTTCATCCAAATTTAATATTTCGGTGTTTGAGAGGTTATCAAACCAAATCAGGTAAAAATGTTGCTTGGCAAAAAACTTTTTTACATCGTTTTTAAAAAACTTATGTGGCAATAATTCGGAGTGCATTCCCGTAAAAAGGTATACCGCTTCATTCGCATCTGTATAAACTGGTATATTAGGCTTAAAAATTGATTTATGCTTTTTTAAATACGTTACAAAATCCGATTTATTCCAGTCATCATCGCTATAGCCAGGAACACCATAATCGCTTTCATCATCGTAACGTTGCCAATCAACTTGGTAGGTTGAATATGAAAATATCAAAATGAGTACTGTAGATATGGTGGCGAAGGCGTATTTATAATCCGACTTTGATTTACTAATTATTTCTGGAACCCAACAAGTACATGATAAAATAAGTGGGATAATTATAGGTGATAAAATGCGACTGTTGACCCGTTCAAATCTTGAAAAAGTGGCTGTAATTAAAATAAAAAGGATGTAAACCAGCGAAAAAATAATTGCGACTGCTTCATAATTATTAAGTTGTTTCTTGTGTAGTTTATAACCTAAATAGGAAACTAAGAAAAGAATTATAAAACAAGTTAAATAAATGGCAAATGGATAGCTTTCTTTTCCTAAACTTCCCCAATCGCATAAAACAGTACCAATGTAATAAAGGTTTTTTGAGAATGGAGTTATGGATGGTTCTCTAGTTCCAGTACTCAAACCAGTGGATAGCCTATTTAAAATTAAGTTTACTATCAAAAGCGAAATTGACGCCAATCCAAAAATAAAAGAATTTAATAATTTAGCTTTTAAGGTTGATTGATTGTTTATCAATAAAATAAGACAACCAGCGCCTATTAAAGTAACACCTGCATAACGAGTGATACATGCTATGGCAGTAATTAGACATATAAGAACAAAATTTTTCTTAGATGAACTTTTTAAGTAATTGCCAAAAAGTATTACGAAGAGTAGAATTTCGAAAATAAATAAGGTCTCAGACCATAAATAGGAGTAGACCTCTAACAAGCCCGGGCTTAAAATAATAACAATCAATATTATAATTTTATAAATTCGGTAGGTTGGAATAAATTTAGTTATAACAAAACCACTTAAAAAAATTACTGCCGCAAATAAAAATTGATTAATGTATGCGCCAGCTTGTATTGGATTAATCCCCGAAAAAAACTGAATAATACCAAGAAAAACTGGAAAAAAAACTGGAAAAAAAACTAATGGTGTGTTATTAAAAGTAATTAATGATAAATGATTTTGTATGTTGGTAGCCGTACTCGCATACATGATAGAATCTGGTGATATACCAACACCACTGTAGGCGGTAAATAAATGTATGGCGTAGAAACCAGTTATTGCTAAAATTAGCGAATCAAGATGGTTTAAATATTTATATAACTTCATTAATGTTATTAAAAATGCAAGGCAAAAATAGCTTTTAATTTAATAACCTAATTTAAATTTTAAGACAAGATAAAAATGTATTTCTAATTTATAAGATGAAGTATTTCAACTAAGGGTTGGTTGCTATTAATAAGTAATCCTTTAACCCCAGCTGCATTTCCTGCTTCAACGTCGCGTTCTCTATCTCCGATAAAATAGGAAAGATTCGGATCTATGTTATATTTACTTATACCTTGAAGTAGCAAACCAGGTTTGGGCTTTCGACAATCGCAGTCACCAGTAAAATCAGGGTGATGAGGACAATAAAATATATCAGTAATTTTGATTCCGTTATTCAGATAAACATCAATTAAATGCTTGTGCATTTTTTCCAACTCACTTAAACTATACCAACCTTTAGCTAACCCACCTTGGTTTGTGGCAACTAATAATAGGTATCCTTTATCTTGTAGTAATTTTAAGGCTTTAAAATTATCTAAAACTTTAAAGTCTTCAAATCTACATACATAATCTCCAATTTCTTTATTTAAAACACCATCTCGGTCTAGAAATATTGCCTTTGTTTTGTTCAATTCTTTTATAAATAGGTGAATTCTAAATATATATACTTAAAAGTAAGATTATACTTGTTTATTTTGTAATGAATTTAAATGGTAGATTTGTAAAGCCTCCATTTTGTACTTGATCGGCATGAACAGACTTTATTTGTTTATTAGCATCATAAGTAACTGTGGTTGAAGTAAATGAAAAAGTACCTGTTATTAAATTCTTTACAGAATCTATAGCAGTTATGTTAACAATTCCAGATCCCGGTGTAACAGACCCCTGAGTAACATAATTATAAATACCAAGAGGGTTTTTCGTGTTTATTAAATAAGACATTGAATCACTTTTGGTACTATTTGTATATTCGGCAATTGGAAAACTTGACGTATTAGTTTGACCATTCTGATACACGGAAAAATAAACTCGTTTATTTGAAGCAGTACCAGTGCACTCAAATGTTTTGCTATGTAAGGCTGCCGAATATGTCAGTACTGCAGTAACAGTATCTGTTGCCCAGGTTGTATCATTTATTGTGGCAATTAATGAAAACGGTGCAGAAGCGGTTGCAGTATAAATGTCTTTTTTACACTCTTGTAATAATAATGCCGATATTAATAAAATAGCAAAAAGTGAAATTTTCTTCATATGTGTTTATTAAGCAAAAGAACGGTTTTTACATTACATAAATACAATCAATAGTGCTTTTTTTACATATTTTAACAAAATTTAATATAAACAACATTTCAAATCCTAAAAAGGTCTTTACACTTAAAAATATCAGTAGCTGGATGATTAAAATTTAAGTTCGATACTTAAATTCGAACTTTATACCTGGATTCGGAATGATAAATTTATTTGACAACTAACGAGTGCTAAAACCTAAATTTTAAAATAAATGTTGAAAAATATATAAGCTCGTTATTTTTATTGTTATGATAAATTATTTCATTTCGTGATGAAATAGTTATTCTAAATTTTATTTTTTAAATTTAAAAGTTTAATTGCTTAATAATACTCAAACTTTTTTTTTATATATTTTAAAAATATAAATTACTCAGTAATAAACTTTGTTGTTTGTAAAAATTATATATACCTTGCCGTCTTTTAATGGTTATTTTAACAAAATAACTAATAGAAATTACAAAAACCGATAAAAAACAAATTCAAAACAAAACTTAATTTAACCCTAACATGGCAACAACATCTGGAATTACAGCTTATTCTGTAAAAACTAAAACTAAAAATGTACCAATGATCGATCCTGTTATCGACATTAAATCTGGCAGATATATAGCAACCGGTAAAGATAGCGAAGGTAATAAAATGGCCGCTATAATGGGCAAAGCTACCGCAGAAGAACATATAAAAAATGGCAACGCCAAAAAAGGTACTGGTTGGTAGTATCTGAATTCTAATGGAGTGATTGATTAATTTTTTATAATATTCTTTTTATTAAATAATTCAATTACTCCATTTTTTTACTCTTAGCTTTTAAACCTTGCTCTATTCCATCATACCATTGTTTCAAGCTGTTTAATATTTCAATCCTTCTGCATATTTAAATCTTATTATTTCAATTTATTTATTTAACACCCCTTCAAATATTAAAACGAATAAGATTCCAAGTGTATAAACCAACAAATCAGTAAACGAAAAGGAATCACCCAATATTATCAAAGCCAACTTGGAATTTTGTAAACCAATAAGTTTTACAAAATGATAATATTGTAGTACCTCAATCGAATAAGAAAATAGTAATACATAAATTCCTGTTTTAACATTTGATATTTGAATAAAAGCTTTAACAAAAAAATAAATCAATATCACTACTAAAAAATCCCCTCCATAATATCTTATAAAATTATGGTGCATAAACTTAACTATTAATACTTCGGTTAAAAAATAAGTATAGATAAATAAAAATAGTTTTTGTTGAATTTTAACATCATTAATTAATTTAAAAATTTTCTTGGAATCTTTTTTTGTCAATAAATCAAAAAGAATTCAATTTAATCTCAAATAAGGTGAAATTATACTACCTTAGTACAATACGGCCTAAATTGGAATTTTTATAGCATTCTGCTAAATATAAAACACCAATTATACTATAAAGGTCTTTAACTTTAATTCTCAAAAATGGCAAAATCTCAAGCAACATTCATGAAAAAACAACTCGAAAAAAATAAACAAAAGAAAAAAGAAGATAAAGAACAAAGAAAGCTTGAACGCAAACAAAATTCAACTGGTGGTGATATGGAAAACATGATTGCTTATGTAAATGAGTTTGGCGAAATTGTTTCAACACCTCCCAGTAAGTAGTTTATCAAAAAACAGTCTAATTATTTTTCTCAATTTAAGGTTTTACACCAGTTTAAATATTATTACTTTTAACAAATTTTCAAATTTTTGTATGAAACGGATAATTCTTATTGTAGTAGCAATTTTAGCTGTGTTTTTATCTGGTATTATTTATTATCGATATTATTTTGTTTTTGGTGATGGAGTTAAAGCTGGAACAATGAATTATTTTGTTCATAAGGGTTATATCTTTAAAACCTATGAAGGTAGGGTAATCCAAACCGGAGTTAGAAGCCCGGTGCAAGGAAGCATACAATCAAATGAATTTATGTTCTCAGTCACGGATCAAAAAGTTGCTGATAAACTTAATAAAAATGCTGGTGCTTATTTAGAGTTGCATTACAAAGAATACATAAGCACTTTACCTTGGCGTGGTATGAGTAATTTTGTAGTGGATAGTGTGGTAAGCATTAGACCTATAACCTCAAATTAGTAAACACTGCTTACCTAACTATTGTTAATCAAAATTTTCTGAATTAGAATTGATTAGATCGAATTTTATCTCTTGGGGTATTTGGTTCTCATCAAAAAATTGACTGTTTTTGTATGTAGGAAATATTTCTTCAAATGATTTTACCTGATCCATTTGAACTCTCCTAAAAATATGCGACCTATTTATTTTTTTCGAATCATTGATACCAGTAGCTGCCATTAATTCAACAAAACTATCAACAGTATGTTTGTGAAAATTTGCTACCCTATGTTTTTTATCACTAACTACCAACCCTTGCATTAATGATTTGTTTTGAGTGGCTACCCCAGTAGGACAGGCATTTGTGTTACACCTTAGAGCCTGAATACATCCAATTGCCATCATCATTGCTCTTGCACTATTGCAAGCATCTGCACCAAGTGACATAGCCCTAATTATATGAAATCCAGTGAAAATTTTACCCGAGGCAATTATTTTAACTTCATTTCTTATACCAAAGCCTCTCAGAGCATTATCAACAAAGGCAAGCGCATCTAATAAGGGCATGCCAACAAAGTTCGAAAATTCTGGGGGTGCAGCTCCAGTTCCCCCTTCTCCGCCATCAACTGTAATAAAGTCTGGAAAGCTGTTCAATTTAACCATTGCTTTACAAATGGATAAGAATTCGCTCTTAATTCCAATGCATAGCTTAAAACCTACTGGCTTACCACCTGAAAGGTCTCGAAGTTTTTCAATAAATTTAATCAACTCAACAGGACTACCAAATGCACTATGATAGGGGGGAGAATAAACGGTAACACCGGGTTCTACTAAACGAATGGCAGCAACTTCTGGGGTGTTTTTCACTGCAGGCAAAATACCTCCATGACCGGGCTTCGCGCCCTGTGATAGTTTAATTTCTATCATTTTAACTTCAGGCTTGATAGCATTAACTGAAAAAGCCTTTTCGGAAAAATTACCTTCTATGTCTCGTGCTCCAAAATAGCCAGTCCCTATTTGCCAAATTAAATCTCCTCCGTTTTTTAAGTGGTATGGACTTAAGCCACCTTCACCAGTATTATGGGCAAAGTTTCCAATTTTTGCTCCACCATTCAAAGCTTCGATCGCATTTTGACTAAGTGCCCCAAAACTCATTGCTGAAACATTAAGTACACTTAAACTATATGGTTTTATACATCTTCCTGCTCCAACCATAATTCTTGGATGACTTTCCATTTTATGCGCATCAATTGGTTTGATAGAATGACCAATCCATTCATAGCCATCGGCATAAACATTTAATTGAGTGCCAAAAGGAGTAGTATCAATTTGTTCCTTAGCTCTTTGATATACCACTGCTCTATCATTCCTATTTATAGGCGTTCCGTCGGTATCCGATTCTATAAAATACTGATAAATTTCTGGTCGGATTTTTTCTAATAAGTAGCGTAATCTTCCTATTAATGGGAAGTTTCGTTTAATGCTTTGCTTTTTTTGAAAAATATCATATACACCCATTGTAATTAGTGGTACAAGCAACACAAAGGCAAGAAATGCTAATTTATTAAAATAGGCTCCAATTAAAATTAATACACAAAATAAAATTGCGATAACAATAAACTTTTTTCGAGCATTCATATTTTATAATTGGTAGTTAGCTATTTATAAATTGACATTAGTATTAATATATTTAGATTTAACAAAAGTAAATTATTAATATGAGGACCTAAAACTAACTTATAACTTTACTAATATCTTTAAGAACTCTTATCAAACTTTAAACAAAAAAATTGTTATGAACCCGTTCTATAATTCTTCTAAATCTAATAAAAAAATAATCATCACCTTAAGTCTTATTTTTTCTGTTTTCACCTCATTTTCACAAAGCAATTTAAAAACAGAAAAGTGTTTTATTATTTCAGACATTCACTTTGACCCTTTGTTTGAAAATCATAAAGATACATCGCTTTACAATAAAATGGTAAATACCCCCATTACCAAATGGTCGGAATTATTTGAAAACCAAACACAGCAAAGTTTTATATCGAGTAGTTTATTAGGTAAAGATGCCAATTATGCGATTTTAAAATCTGCATTAATTAATATGTCAAAAAGATTGCCAGCTCCTAAATTTATAATTATTGCTGGAGATTTTATTTGGCATGGGGCAAAACCACAAGACTCCATTTTAAAAAAGAAAACAATGAGCTTTATTGCTGGGCTGTTTAATAAGTATTTTCCAGATACAATTATTATCCCAGTTTTAGGTAATAATGATACCTATGGCGAGGACTATCAATTACAAAATAGTGCTTTCCTATCCGACTTTGCAGAAGCCTGGTCATTGAATTTACCAAAAAATGTGGCCCCTCTACTAAAATCAAAAGGGTACTATGCTTATAAAATAGGGGAGTTAAAATTATTAGTCTTAAATAGTGCCACTGTAAGCTATAATAGTGAATATGAAAAACAAGCAATTGAAATGTTGGAATGGCTAAAAAATAATTTAGCGGATGCCACAACTAAAAATGTTTGGATAATTTCACATATTCCACCTGGGTTAAATGGTTACAATAATAAAAACATGTGGAATGTTGAACAACAACAAATCTATATAAATACAGTTTTAACGTATGCGAAAAAAATGCGGTTAGGAATAGCGAGTCATACACATTTTAACGAGTTTAAAATATTTTACGATTCTGAAGTTCAACCTAAAGCTTTTATGAGGATAATCCCATCAATTTGTTCAAACCATGGAAATAATCCATCATTTGAAGTAGCTGATTTTAATGTCAGTAGCGGAACTTTAGTTAATGAAAATAATTATGTACTCAATTTGTCATCCATACCAAATCAAACACCATATAAAGAGGTTTTATGGAGTAAAAGTTTAAATATTTCCAATTTACTTAACAATCATAAAATAAATGCTCCAAATTTATCCAATTTGATAACTAATGTAAAGGACAATAGTGATACAGAAAAATTCAGTATTTATTTAAAATTCTATACTCTAAATACTGAAATAAATAGTAAAAAAACAATCAATCATGAAAATTTATTAAATTATTTAAGGGCAGATTCTTTAAAATTACTTAAAAGATAACGCAATCCAATATATAACCAGGCAAGTACAAATAAATACAGATATAATACAAATTTAATACAAATATTATATTTTTTTAAATTGACTTAATAATAAGTAAGGAAAATAGAGGAAAGTTATATAATTTGTTACTGAAATTAAACGCGAATTGGAAGCCATTTTGGTGAAAGATGCGCTCACGGCAAATTGTAGAGTATTTGATAAGATCGATAGAATTTAGTAACGAAAAAAATAACACCTTGATATCGTTCGTCAGAGGATGCTCAAAATGATTTAAATTTAATTGTATATAATAGCTATGAAGTCCCAAAGAATATAATCATGGCTGTCTACCTAAAAAATATGATTATAGCAACTTAGAAGTTGGCATTAACCATTTGATGCAAGAATCAATTTATTTTGATGGGTATTATAAAAATAGATATGCAACTGCCGTACATGCTGAATTTGAACCAATGAACCATAATGAGTGGCTGATATGGCATTAAAAGCATTTTAAACATTATTTTATACAGTTTGGCTTATTATAATTTGCTATAATGAATTGTTATAATGAATCATAAATTCATATAAAACAATTACTTACATAAATTAAATGAAGTTTAGTTATAACAATTATGTTACAATTTATACTATAGATATTTAAGTAATTCACTCATGGAATTTTTCTTAAACAATTAAATTTAAGCTGTAAAATAGATTCAAGAGATTTAAATAGAATACTGTAATGTACAGGAGTTTCTATTTCTTTAATAATATAGAAATAATAAGCTCGCTATCCACGTTAAGGGCTAATAAACTTTTGTAAGATGCTTTTTAAGGCATTTTAAATTGATTTTATAAAATTAATTTTTATAAAATTTAACGTTTCATACGTTAGAGAATATATAATCTTTAAACAATACTGATATTTACAATTTAATAAACATCTCTTGTTTAAAATAAAGATTAACTTAAATAAATACAGATTGTATAACAATCTGTAGAACCTGATTTTATATCGCTGCTAAGAATAATTCTTAAAATTAATTTAACCAACTCTACTATATCCAATATCATTGGCCTCCTGCAAATATAAAAGCTTACCGAATTTAGAAAGCTAAAGGCATTCAATTAACATTTTTTTGCTTGTTTTTTTTCCTTATATTTGATTGGGTTTTTAATTCGCTTTCTCTTAATAAAATATAGGCTAAATAAACTTTATTTAAGAATTTACGTTTAAACAGAAAAATTAATCATTTACTCATGAAAAAATCATTACTTACAATTGTAATTTTAGCGGGCGCTCTATCATTTACAAAAGCACAAGTACTTCCATCATTTGCAATGGGCATAAAAGGTGGCGAAAATTTTTTAACACTTTCAAATTCTCCCTCAACTTTTAATACTTCTAACCAATCTGGTTACTTTGGTGGACTTTGGTCCAGATTTGGTGCATTAGGAATTAATTTCCAATCGGAAGTACTTTATGATAAAAGAAACGTTGACTACACTGGTGGGTTAACCGGTTCACAAGCAGTAACAAGTATTGACGTTCCGTTACTTTTAGGTGGAAAAATTGGAACACGTAGTTTTGGTGTGCGTTTCTATGCTGGTGGAATTGCTTCGTTTGTAATTGATCAGGGAAAGAGTATTATACCATCTGTAGAATCTCAACTTAAATCTTTTGAATATCAAACTGAAAATTATTACCTAACTGGGGGTATTGGAGTTGATTTAGGCCGACTTTCGGTAGATGCAAGGTACGAAAAGGGATTAACCGATATAACTTATAACCTTACCCAAAAAACAAAACCTAATTTATTTAATATTAGCGTTGCATTTACAATGTTCAGGTTATAATCAATAATCTTAAATGAAAAAAGGAGCTTGTTATTAAATTAACAAGTTCTTTTTTTTTGTAAAATACCGCTAAATAAAGTTATGCTATATATGCCAATGAAATAGCTTTATTTACATCATAAAATGGATTTAGATTAATAGAATACATTTAAGAGCTCGGTTATGTTGGGTGAGGATGATTTTGAGTCAAAAAGTATGGTACATTTTGCCGCACTTATTAAAACTTTATATAATTGTATTGAATTCGTTGTTTCTTAAACTAAAGTTATTTTAACCTATTTCTAGTGGTTAAAATAACGCGCTATTTCGATGGATATTTGACGGTTAAAATGGAAATGGATGGCAATTTGATATTATTTGAGTGTCATCATACCTAACTATATGCAATTATTAAAAATTAAATGCGAAATCTCCAAGTAATTTCAACAATATCTATGGAATATATAGAACACCCTTTATGATAGTTTAGATTGATAAGCAAGCACAGTTCCTACTGATAGTTGTAATTTTTTAAGAGATATTATTAGAAATGTCAATAGTTTTGCCAATAATAATTGTTTAAGTGTGTTTTATTGAGAACATGATTCTTATAATTGGAATGGCTATGATCTAAAAACCTTTGACAGTTATAATAAGCTAACTATTGCGCTATAGTGTAGATACAATTGTAAACAAAAAATCTAAGTTAGAATACCTGCTATAGTCGCTGATAAATAAGAGGCAAGAGTGCCACAAATTAAGGCTTTAACACCGAGTTTTGCTAAATCTGCACGCCTTTCGGGAACAAGTTCACCAATTCCACCAACTTGTATAGCTATTGAACTGAAGTTCGCAAATCCACATAAAGCAAAACTAGTAATTACCAAAGTTTTATGATTCATTGCTCCTTTCAACTTTATTAAGTCGAGATAGGCGACAAATTCATTTAAAACCATTTTTGTTCCCATTAATGAACCTGCAGTTTGTATATCCTTATGCGGAACACCCATTGCCCAAGCAAATACCGAAAACAATGATCCAAGTATTTGTTTAAGGCTCAAAGTCTTCAAATCAATATTTATAAAATTGAGGCTAAAATTTAAATGAGTTGCCAGAAAAAACCCTGTTTTACCCAAAACATAGTCAAGTAAGCCGATAATTGCTATAAAACCAATCAGCATTGCTATTACGTTTAATCCTATTTTTAATCCATCGCTAGCGCCATGTGATATGGCACCAACCAAATTAGCATCTGATTTTTTTACCTCGAGCAATACTTTACCCTTTGTTTCTGATACCTCCGTTTCTGGCCAAACTATTTTTGAAATTACCAAAGCACCAGGTGCAGCCATGATACTTGCAGCCAATAGGTACTCTGCTGGCACTCCTAATGCAATATAAGTAGCCATTACGCCGCCCGCAATACAAGCCATACTTCCAGTCATAGAGGCTAGTAGCTCAGACATTGTCATTGTTTTAAGGTAAGGCTTAATCATAATTTGGGCTTCTACTTGTCCTACAAATGCGCTTCCAACATTTGAGACCGCTTCGGCACCACTTACCCCCATTATTTTATAAACCACCCAAGCAAAAACTTTTACAATTCGTTGCATTATACCTAAGTGGTACAAAATACTAATTATCACTGCAACAAAAATAATTGTTGGAATAACCCTAAAAAAGAAAATAAAACTATATTGGTCGCCTATTATTTTTGTTAATTCTGAATCCTTATTGGCTACAATTCCAAAAACAAATTCAGCGCCTTGATCTGAAAATGATAATACTTTTTTTACACCAGTTGCAATAAAGGCAAATATATTTTTTCCTAAATCTGTTTTTAAAATAAATATAGCCAATAATAGTTGTATTCCTAAGCCAGAAAAAACTACCCTGTAATTAATGGCCTTCCGGTTATTTGACAAGGCAAAAGCGATTGCGAAAATGAGGACTATGCCTATTAAACCAGTATAACGATCCATTTATATTATTAAAGTTATTGAATTGGTAAGATATATAAATATTTTTAAAACTGCTAATTACTTATTGAATTGGTGAATAACCAGGAAATACATAAACAGGTTGAGTTATTATTAGATTTGGAAACTAGAATTTCTCTTTTTAGATAGAAAATAAAGCGTTAAGATGCTTTTCTTCGGTTTAATTCGTCCCTTATCTTAGCAGCTTTTTCGTACATTTCTTCTTCAAGGGCAAGTTTTAGTTTTGACTTTAATTCTTCATCACTCAAAGTCGAAAATCCACCTGTATTTTCTATCGCTGTCTTTTCTTCTTGCGGTTCGTTTATATTTTCCAGATACACAAAATCATTTCCTTCAATAACAATTCCAGCGGTTGAAAGGATAAATTCATAGGTGAAAATTTTGCATTCAAACCTAACAGCAATCGCTATTGCATCAGAAGTGCGGGCATCAATTTCGACCGTCTTTTTGCCGTCATTACATATTAATTTGGAATAAAATATACCATCAACAAGATTATATATTATAATTTCCTGAACTGAAATTTGATACGATTGAGCAAAGCTTTTGAATAAATCGTGTGTGAGCGGTCTGGTTGGAACCATTTTTTCTATCTCAATAGCGATAGCTTGAGCTTCAAAACTACCAATAATTATAGGTAACCTTCTTCTTCCACTAACTTCCCCAAGAACTAAGGCATAAGCACCAGATTGTGTTTGGCTATATGACAAGCCAACAATATCCAGTTCAATCTTTTTCATATCATTACCCATTATTACATCCTTATTTTTATGCGGAGGCTTTATACTCTTTTACAGCGTTAATTAATTTTGGAATTACCTCAAACGCGTCGCCAACAATTCCATAATCGGCCACTTTAAAGAACGGCGCATCAGGGTCGCGATTAATCACTACAATTACTTTAGATGAGCTAATTCCTGCTAAATGCTGTATAGCACCAGAAATTCCAACCGCGATATACAAATTTGGACTAACAGAGATACCTGTTTGACCAACGTGCTCATTATGCGGACGCCAGCCAGCATCCGAAACAGGTTTAGAACAGGCTAAAGCCGCACCTAATAAATCAGCTAATTCTTCCAACATCACCCAATTTTCAGAACCCTTTAATCCTCTTCCACCAGAAACAACAATTTCGGCATCTGGCAATGAAACTTTATCTGTAGAACGAACAATTTCATTAATTATGGAAGAAAAATCAGCATCCTTTACCTTTGAGATAAAATCTTCAATTTCAATAGGTTTATTATTTTCAACTACCTTGTATGAATTGGCAGATAATGATATTACTTTGATCGTTGATTTTATTTCAACATTTGCAATAGCTTTACCTGAGAAAGCCATATTTTTTATAATAAACTTTCCATCGGCTTGATTTGGTAAAGACACTACGTTATCAGCAAGTCCTGCTCTCAATTTGGCTGCAATACGAGGTGCTAAACCACGACCTGAAAATGTGCTTGATAAAATAATTAAATCTGAACCAAGCTTATTTACTACTTCTGCAATTACTGATGCAAATGCCTGGTTATTAAAATTTCTTAAATTAGAGGAATTAACATTTAGAATTTTATCCACCCCATATTTCCCAAGCGTAAATAATTCCTCATTTTCAACATTTCCTATCGAAATAGCTGTTAGCGTTGTTTGATTTCTTACAGCAATTTCACTTGCATACGAAACTAATTCAAACGTTGATTTTTTAAATTTACCTTCCGAATGCTCTACGTACAATAATACTGACATATAAAATTCAACTTTATATATATATATAACCTAAATTACTTTAGCTTCATTATGTAATAAGCCGATTAATTGATTTGTATCATCAGCATTAATTAATTTTACCTGTCCTCGAGGTGTTGGTGTTTCAAAATTTATTATTTCTGTATAACTTTCAACTTCTATACTTTCAACTACTGTTAAGGGCTTGGTTCTAGCTGCCATTATTCCTCGCATGTTAGGAATTTTAGGCTCCGCAACACCCTCTGATGCTCCTAGAACTATTGGTAGCGGAACACTTAAGGATTCAATACCACCTTCAATTTCACGCTCAAGATGAGCAATACCACTATCAATCGTTAATTTTTTAACAATTGAAATTGAAGGTATTGATAATAATTCCCCTAACATACTTGCAATTTTTGAACCATTATAGTCGATTGATTCCCTGCCTGTTAAAATAAGGTCAAACTCATTTTCTTTTATGTAATGAGCTAGTTGGCAAGCTACAAACCAAGCATCTTTTGGGTTTCCATTTATCCTAACAGCATCATGTGCACCTATTGCAAGTGCTTTTCTGATGGTAGGTTCAGCATTTGCTTCTCCAATATTTATTACAGTCACTGTTCCATTTCCGTTATCTGTTAACTCAATAGCCTTTGCAAGTGCTATTTCATCATAAGGGTTTAATATAAATTGAACACCATTAATATTAAATTGGCTGTTATTATCGGTAAAAGTTACTTTTGTGGTAGTATCAGGAACATTGCTTATGCATACCAGTATTTTCATAAAAGTATTAATTTATAAAGTGGCAAATTACCTGCAATGGTATTTAGATGAAAAATCTTCACTATCATTGTTTGGTTTTGCAAATTTAATTAAAAAAGACAGAGTTTATAATGCAGATGGATAGATTACAGAAGTTATTAACTTTTTTAGAGAACGAACCTAACGACCCTTTTTTGAAGTACGCACTAGCTACTGAATATTGGGGATTAAAACAAACTGACAAAGCACTTGAATATTTTGAAGAATTAGTAAAAATCCATCCAAATTATACAGGAACTTACTACCATCTGGGTAAATTATATGAATCATTAGACCGGAAACTAGAAGCCATTAAAATTTATGAGGCTGGTATGAAAATTACAAAGCAACAAGGTGATAATCATGCATTTTTAGAGTTACAAAGCGTATATAGAATAGCAACTGGTTTTGAAGAGGATGATGACTAATCTAATAGCATTTATACTTCGAAAAGTGGAATAATAATATGAAAAAAAGTAAACTCTTGTTTATTCGGGATGTTATAATTTATACTTTAACGGCTTTTGGCGGCCCTCAAGCACATATTTCAATTTTATTAAGGGAATTTGTTGAAAAGAAAAAATACATATCCGAAGCTGAGCTATTGGAATTAAATGCCTTATCGCAACTTTTGCCTGGTCCATCATCTACCCAAACTTTGGTTGGCATAGCTTGGAAAGTAGGAGGAATTAAACTTGCGATTCTTACTTTTTTAATTTGGATTTTGCCTTCAGCAACTATTATGTGTTTGGCTGCAATTAGCTATAAGACCTTTGCTGATCATAACAGATTTATGCATATTGTTAGGTTTGTTCAACCTATCGCCATCGGAATTGTAGCTTATGCTACTTATACTTTTGCTTTAAAATTTTTAAAAAGTCAAACTAGTTACATTCTTGCAATTGGCGCGTTAATAGCCACACTTATTTTGCGAAACGCGTATGCTTTCCCTATTTTAATACTATTAGGTGGTATCATGTCATCCGCATTTGAAGCGCATCCACAAGAAAGCGAAATTAGGGTAAAATTATTTTCGAATGTAAATCCTAAAAAAGTAGGCTATTTTATTGGTATTTTGTTGTTTTTTGCTGCTCTAGGTGCAATTATAAATCAAACATCTCCATTTAGTTTACCTATACGTTTATTCGAAAACTTTTACCGCAACGGCATTTTAATTTTTGGTGGCGGTCAGGTTTTGGTTCCTTTAATGTTTACTGAATTTGTTGAGGTTAAGCATTACCTATCAAATTCTGAATTTTTATCAGGATATGCCTTACAAATGGCTATCCCAGGACCAACGTTTTCATTTACCTCATTTGTAGGTGGTTTGAGTATGGCCAATAAAGGAGCTGGTGTTTTAGGTCAAATAGCTGGTAGCCTAGTGGCTGTTATTGGGATTAACCTACCGGGTCTTATCCTTATACTTTTTATTGTGCCTTTTTGGGATGATTTAAAAAAAATAACCCTCATTAAAAATTCTTTAAGCGGTATTAATGCGGTGGCAGTTGGCTTTATGTCGACAGCATTATTATTAATGATTGTTCCTTTTGGCTTAAACTGGCAAGCATATTTAATTATGGCTGCTACTTTTTTATTGTTGAATTATACCAAAATAAAAACCCCCATTATTATCATTGTGGGGGTTTTTATTGGTTTTATTTTTTGAGATAAATCTTAAAAAGGTTGTTCATCATCAATATCATCCATACGAGATGGACGGATTATGAAATTGCTTTGTTTTTCAAAATCCTGTGAAGGACTTAGACCTGAAAACGCGTTGGTAGGGGTGAAGGCTCCATCCATTCCTTGATCCAAATCGGTAAATTTGACGTACTTGCCAACAAATTTCAACCTAACTCTACCAGTTTCACCGTTACGGTGTTTTGCTATAATTACTTCGCCCACACCTTGTGTTGGGTTATTATCTTCATCAACTTCTAAACCATAATATTCAGGGCGATATAAAAACAATACCATATCGGCATCTTGCTCAATTGAACCAGATTCACGTAGATCTGAAAGCATTGGTCGTTTTGAGCCCCCTGGTCTGTTTTCAACAGCACGACTCAATTGTGAAAGTGCTATAACTGGCACATTTAATTCTTTGGCGACTGATTTAAGTGCTCTTGAGATACTACCTATTTCTTGTTCGCGGTTTCCACTTCCTTTACCTTCGCCGCCTTTACCTTGCATTAATTGCAGATAATCAATGATAATCAATTGTATGTCGTGCTGTGATTTTAAGCGACGACATTTGGCGCGAAATTCAAAAATATTCAGCGCAGGGGTATCGTCAATAATTAATGGAGCTTGTTCTAATCTACCAATTTTTGAGTGTATTTGTTGCCATTCCCATTCCTCTAAATTACCTTTTCTGATTTTTTCCTGTTCAATTTGGGTCTCGCCTGATATTAAACGATTTACTAATTGTACTGAAGACATTTCGAGCGAAAAAACAACAACTGGCTTGTTAAAATCAACCGCGGCATTGCGTGCGCAACTCAAAACAAAAGCCGTTTTACCCATTGCAGGGCGGGCAGCTATGATTACTAAATCTGATTTTTGCCACCCCGAAGTCATCCTATCTAAGTCAGTAAAACCGGAGGCAACACCTGTTAAGCCATCTTTTTTATCCTTTAGTGCCTCTATTTCTTTCAAGGTTTCATGCATCAAGTCATCCATCTTGCGCGAATCTCGGCGAAGGTTGTTTTGGGCTATTTCGAACAGGTTTTTTTCAGCTTTGTCCAATAAATCGAGTACATCGGTAGTATCTTCATAGGCACTTTGAATTACATCTGTCGAAATGCGTATGAGTTCGCGCTGGATAAACTTTTGAATAATGATGCGCGAATGGTATTCAATATTGGCAGCTGATGCAACTCTATTGGTTAACTCAGTAATGTAATATGCACCACCAATAATTTCCAGCTCACCTTGTTGGCGTAGTTGGGCGGTAACTGTCAAAATATCAACCGGCGATGTCTTTTCAAACAAGGTTTTTATTGCTTGGAAAATTTTTTGGTGGTTATCTTTATAAAAAACTTCCGGTTTTAATATATCAATTACAGATGATAATGCGTCTTTTTCAAGCATCAAAGCTCCTAAAACAGCCTCTTCTAGGTCAATTGCTTGGGGGGGGAGTTTACCAAGTCCGCTATAGGTACCTGTATTAGCACCCAAAGCCATTGGGTTTCTACCTCGTCTATCGTTTGTGTTTGGTTTGTTATATTGGTTACTAGCGTCGGTCATAGCACACAAAAATATATAAATTTGATGGTGCAATAACTAACAATTTGGAATAATCGTTCAAAAAAATCGTTAGAATAAATATGGCCTCTAACAAAAAAAGTTAACAAAGCTTGTTGGTAAATTGTTTATAAAAATAAAACCATACTCATTTACAATGTTTTAGTGCACTGTTGATAAAGTTTCAAAATGTTAACTATTTACAATTAAACCAAAATGGCCAATGGTTCAATTACTTCAAAATCAATTAATATAGGTACTTTTGACCTTTTAAAATAAATCAAGATGACATATAATTCCAGACCCGTACGAAGTGAAAGTAATCAAATGGTTTTTGGCATCAGGGCAGTGGTGGAGGCTATCCGTTCGGGAAAAGAAATTGAATCATTATACCTTCAAAGAGGAATAGGAGGAGGGCTGCTAATTGAACTGAAAGACCTATTAATTGAATATGGATTAACTGCTCAACAGGTACCGATTGAAAAACTAAACCGTCTTACCACTAAAAACCATCAGGGTGTAGTGGCATTTATATCGCCAATTGTATATCAAAAGGTGGAAAACATTATACCACAACTATTTGAAGAGGGTAAAGTTCCGTTGATATTGGTTTTAGATAGTATTACTGATGTTAGGAATATGGGGGCCATTGCACGTACTGCTGAGTGCGCAGGGGTGCATGCCATTGTTATTCCAGCCAAAGGTTCGGCGCAAATTAATCCGGATGCTATTAAAACATCGGCCGGTGCCCTGTATAAAATACCTGTTTGTAGGCATGAACATTTTTTACAGACAGTAAAACTTTTGCAAGAGTCAGGCTTACAATTGGTTTGTTGTACCGAAAAAACCAAGGATACTATTTATGCGCCCGACTATACAGTACCAACCGCTATTATCATGGGTTCGGAAGAGGATGGGGTGAGGAATGAAATCATTCGAACGGCTGATTATTTGGCTAAAATACCTATGTATGGCGAAATTGAATCACTTAATGTTTCAGTCGCAACAGGTATTATTTTGTATGAAGCCATCAGACAAAGACAGTTATAACCATATGTTTAGGACGCTTTTTTGCAATATTGGGCTATTTTTTTGTATAACTCGTTAGGATTAAAGGGTTTGCTAACATAATCGTTCATGCCAACCTGAAAAGCTTTGTCCTTAATATCGAGCATGGCAGAGGCCGTTACAGCTATAATAGGAAGATTTTTATACTTTGCTTCATTTAGTTTTCTAATTTCAATAGTGGTTTGGTAACCATCTAATTCTGGCATTTGTAAATCCATCAAGATCAGGTCATAATCATTGTTTTTGATCATTTTTAAGGCTTCTTTGCCGTTTTCTGCTACGTCGCAATCTACCTTCCACATTTTCATGAATTGCTTTGCCAAAATGGCGTTTATCACATTATCTTCGGCGATCAATACCTTTACACCTTCCAGATTTTTATCATCAAAATTTAACTGGTTATTAGATTTATTTATGTATTTGGTATCACTTTTTTTGACTTTTAGGGTAAAATAAAAAGAGGAGCCTTCACCTAGTTTACTTTTGACTTTAATTTGGCTACCCATTAATTCGAGCAAACGCTTGGTGATTGTTAGTCCTAAACCGGTACCACCAAACTTGCGAGTGGTATCAACCGAGGCTTGGGTAAAACTCTCGAAAATATGGTTAAGATGCTCTGTAGCGATACCAATTCCAGTGTCCGAAATATCAAAATCAACAAAAACATGGTCATTTTCCAGGCTTTTTAAGGTAGCTGTAATGGTTACTTTGCCATTTTGGGTGAATTTTACAGCATTGCTGATCAGGTTTGTCAGTACCTGCCCAATCCTAACCGGGTCGCCTTTTACTATATCTGGTATATCCTGATCAATAAAAAGTTTGAGCTGTATATTTTTTTCTATGGCTTTCTGCAAAAGTGCCAGTCTGCTATTTCCTATCAGGTCTTTTATTAAAAAATCGGCCTCCTCAAAATCAATTTTTCCGGCTTCAATTTTGCTAAAATCAAGTATATCATTAATCAAAACCAATAAATTCTCGGCCGAAAACTGTAATAACTGCAAGTATTCCAATTGTTCTGGCTTTGGGTCTAGTTGCTGCAACAGGTTAGTAAAGCCAATAACCGCGTTGATAGGGGTGCGTATTTCATGGCTCATGGTGGATAGGAACTGCGCCTTGATGGCCACCGCCTTTTCGGCAACCTCCTTTGATTGAATTAACTGATTTTCAAGCTTTTTGGCTTTGTTAATTTGATCATATAAAAATTTGATGATATCAATCAGGTCATCACTTGAGTTATCCAGATCAACGGTACTTTCGGGAGCAAGCAGTTTGATAGCCTTTTTAATTTCAGTAATTGATTGCTGCTTTAATTCAATTTCCTGGTAAAGGTAATTATTGATTTCCTGGTATTCCTTTTCGCTTATGGAGAAGGCATGCTCTGTAATTTGGTTTGCTTTTTCGAATGTCTTATAAGAGTTACTGATGGCCAAAAAGAGCGGTTGAAGCTCATTTTCAGCTAGATATTTATCCAGTTGAAGTTTATTAATCTGCTTTTTTAATAAATTATGAAGTTCCGTCATAGCAAATATTAAACTTCGGTTATGGTGGTGATGTTCATGGTTTGGTTGTGTAGTTCGCAACGTGTACTGCGGTCGAACGGAGAAATTTCCCCATAACTATAAAACCCGGTAATGGTAGTTTGTTCGCCTAAAACTCTTTTCGCTGCTTCCACTTCTTCTTCAGTTCGTTCCTGTAAAACCAATTTACGTCCTACACAGCTCACTAAAATAGCCAGGTCGGGTTTTTGGTTATCTAAGCTTAAAAATGAATTTTTAGCCGCTATGGATGATGATATTATTAGTTTTTCAAAATTGGCCTTCATGAGCCTTACCTTGCTGCCTATGGGTAGGTTTCCGGCAAAAGTCATGGTTTTATTTTCCTCATCAATACTTAATATGGTGCGCACCAGACTTTTTTCCGAGCCTGAAATCATAATACTTAGCGGAAAGAGCAGGGCAGAGGCGGGCAGCTCGCTTACATAGGGACCTAAGTATTCCTTATATAAATCGAGCGCATTTTTATGATCAATCTCAAACAAAACATTTTTTTCGGCCTTGGTGATGATCCGTTCGTGCCCAAATTCATCCCAACCACCCAACGAACCGTGACCAATCAATAAATTCTCGCCATAAAAACCAATGGCTATTACATTACCTTGAGAAGGAATGCTGTTTAAACCAGTAAAAGTTTTTTCAAAGCGATCAGCATCTCCGGCTAAACCACCTGTTATAGGTATTAGCTTGCTATTTTTTTGGTTAAAGCCATCCACTAACTCGCTTCCATTGGTGAAAGTACCGTCAGATACAATAAAAACAGCATTTAAATCATCGCTAGCGAGCTGATCCATCAAAAAACAGCCCATTTCAAAGCTATTTGTATGCTTGCTAATATTGGTTTGCACACATTTGGAAGCCGATTTCTCAAATTCAATGGCAGTAACTACTATGGTATCATCAAAAACGGAATCGTCCATAATTTCACCTGCTGTTGATGATGTTACAATATCGGCATTGGGAAATTCATTTTTTAAATAGACAAATATCTCGGGATCAGTAATTACACAAGGCGACCCAAAAGCCATCACTAAATTGCATTTAGCCGCGTTGAGATTTGACGGAAACAATTTCCAGGTTTTATTAATATATTGTAATTGCTTGGTTTTCATTTAGGTAATTGGTTTAATCGAAGTAAATAGCTTATGTAATGATACTCCTTCGTAAGAACGGTGAATATTCATAAAAGGTTATACGTATGAAAAAAAATATTTACCTATAATTATATGGGAATTTTTTAAATAATTGAAAAATGTTTAAGTAAAGGCAAAAAAAAAGCTTTCAGACATAATCTGAAAGCTTTTAAGTCGGGGTGGCAGGATTCGAACCTGCGGCCTCCACATCCCAAATGTGGCGCGATACCGGGCTACGCTACACCCCGAAAAGGTTTGCAAAGGTAAGCTTTTAAAGTACCCAAACAAATATTATTTTAAAATAATTAGG
>CAITEP010000016.1 GCA_903891475.1 uncultured Mucilaginibacter sp. | reverse complement strand
CCATAAATGGAAGTAACTTCATATTTGATGAGTGTGGCAGCCTCCTTGGTATCGAGTAAAGTATCATCTTCATTGGTGGCTTTGGGATTGATTTTTACCGCGTTTTTTACGGATAACTCAATAAGCTCCTGGAGCTCCAGAGTAGAAAGGGTGGTTACAAATGTTGCGTTCATCACAGATATTTTGATGAAGCAAAACAAGTCTAAAGAAACTCAACGTTACTGAACGAAGTTTAACGTAGTCATAACGAAATGCGGTAATTGGGTATTTTAGCTAAGATTTGTAAAGTATTTTTAGCCAAAACACTGTTTTCTAATTCTTTTATTGTAGCAATAGCTAAAGACTGTTTTTTGGTAAAATTCCCGGCCATATGATTTAGTTCAATAGTTTCATAAACTGAGAAAGTATTTTTCAAGACTTTACAATATTCATCCAATGGCAAGCGGGTATAATTGTAATTAAGTTTGTAAGTCGCATGCATGAGCAGATAAAGGATTGGTTGGTAATCAATTGGAAGTTCATAAAAACGAAAGGGGCTACTAGGTAAAATAATATTAGAACCTGAAATATCAGTAAATATAATTCCTAACAAACGAAGTACGTCGCCTTCAGTTTTAAAGTCAGGTGTTAATCTTAAGGACCTTGATACAGGTAAATCCAATAAAACCATCCAAATTGTAATGATGTCAACCATTGGATACTTTATAAGAATTTTCAATGAATTAACATTTTCTTCAACCAAAGCCAATAACTGCAAAGGTTTATTTTTAATAAGAGGTAAATTATCCTCAACAACCGGTCCATTAGCAGTTAAACGATTTAGGTTTTGGTATTCATTAAAAGCGGTCACCAAGCAAGCTTGAATATATCCAAGATTTTGTAATAATTGCGGTATGGCAAAACCTTCAAAATAAAGATGGGTTTGACAATCATCCATGAAATTTTTAAGCAATGCCTTTTGGTTAGGAATTTCCATAAATGGAAATGAAGATCCAATTTCTTTTACAAAACCATCCAGACCTAACAAATACCCTTTGTAAAACTGTTCAATAATTTCTTTGGTATAAGTTTCGGTAATGGGTTGGATGTTCTCTAACAGAATTTGGTTATTTCTAAATATGTTATTATAAAAAACTGAAATTAAATTTGGTTCGCTAACAAAAAATACCCTATCCTCTTCTATTTCTAACCTTTCAAAAGGAAACCCACTATTATATTTAAATAATGAATTTGCTGGTTCAAATAAACCACTAACAGCAGATAAAAAAGGAAACATGCCATGATTATCGGTATTTAAACCTTTAGTTGGACTATAACCCGGTAGATGCAGAAAATACATAGCAGAAGTTTGTTAAGAAAGACTGAATTACAATCAATTTATATTTTGGAGTTTTGAACATTAAACGATTAATGAATTAGCAATATTAACTGCTTAATAATCCTAAATCTTTAGAAATATGTAAATAACAAATCTTTCTTTAATCTATGTTTTTAAGGTAAATTAATTATTTATATAGTAAATTAATCATAATTATATAAATATACAGTAAAATAGCTATTCTTCAATTAAATTTAGACCAACCAAAGGATCGAACTGTATATAATAGATCATCACAGAATAGTTTTGTTTATTTACTAAAATGAAAATATATAGCCTCTTGAAGTCTTTTGGTGGAATTATTAATGCTCTCTAAAGAAAAAAACAGCACAAAGCGATTTGATAAATCAAGTAAAAAATCAAAAGTTTGAAATTGACTATATTCTTTATTGACGCAGATTGCAATTTAAAATTGGATGATTGAAGAGCTAATTTTTTTAATTTAAGTATTTAATTTATATATTAAAGGAGTACATTGTTTGAACCTAGTTTACACCGATGCGGTTAATAACTTATCAAAATAATGATATATAGATAGTTACAAATAATAACCGAGTCCCAGAGGGATTAAATGTTTATAGCCTATATAATACCTTATTTATGCGACCCCATACAGGGTCGTACCCCTTGCAATTCATTTATGCTATAAACATGTCAATCCTTCGGATTGGTTTTTAATTGCGGTGGTTTGATGTTTAAAGCATATTTAATACGTGATTTAGGTTAAAGGAAGTTCAGGTAAAGAAATTCCCAGTTTATAAAAATCAACATATTCATCTATGCTCGTTTCAAAAAGGCTATCAATTTCAAAAAGATCCTTAGTGTTTTGATGTGAATAAATAATAAGCCCCCTTATTACTTCACAATAAGGTTTTGATAATTTATCGTAAACGCTTTTTTGGCGGGTATAGCCAGCTAACTGTCTTTTATCTTCCAGCGAAGGTGAACTATTTCCATACCGTGGTTTATACTTGCAATCTACTACGCATTGTTTGTCTGCAGCCCGAATTAAAATATCGGTTTCAGTTTTGCCTTTATGTCTATCGTGATAAGTAATTGCTTCCGGAGCGGGAAATAAAACCTTAAGCCTCTGAAATACATATAATTCAAAAAGCTTACTCATATCTATCCAAAATGGAGGTGTTTCTGTTTGTTTTTTACTGTTTTTTGTAAGATTGAACGAAAAACGCTTCAAAATAAATTCACCTATTTTGATTGCCTCTTCATATTCTTTATAAAATGGATTTTTTTACAATGTATTTTTTGATGCTTATTATCTAAAATAGCTACATGCTCAAATGCTGGCCGACAATATTGTAGCAGGCTTAAAAGTTGTGAACCCAAAAAATATTCATTGGTACTTAACCAAGATGATACAAACTGAATAACTAACTTTAAAAACTGGTTTTCGGGATTATTGATACCATAGTACTGATAATTGCAGATGGTATTTGTAAGGCGATTTTTAACAATGTTTTCCTTTATTTGTTCACCAACCAAAATTTTGCCTTTTACTTTGCTGTTAAGGTTTTCGGTAACCCTGTAATATGACTTTTTTAAACCCTTCCTTACAATTCTTTGGGTTAATTTTAAAAATTGTATAATGAGGATGGGTGATAACAAATCTTTTTGTGTTGGGATCGTAATCCAAGGTTGGTCGTAATCTACATGGAATAATCCATCAAGATGGTTCAAATTTTCGGTGGCTTCCAAGCTGGTTAATAGCATTCCCAAAAAATCTACTTCTCTGCTTTCTTTATTTAGCTTAGGCTCTACATAAATCGCGGCCTTTTGAGGTACTATCCAATCAACTCCTATAAAGTAATTAGAATCAACACTGATTGTTTGCTCATCCTTATAAATACCGAAACATAGCAGATCAGTTTTATGATGAAAAGCCTTAGTATATTGAGCATCAACCAAGACAGCCTTTATTTCATCAGACAGTGAGTCAAGGTGCTTCCGTACGTGTTGTTCAGATATATATACTAGCTCAGCCATCTTAGGCGCTTAAATTCGCGATTGTTTTCAAAATATCATCCCCAATTAAAATACCATCCTTAACATATTCATTTAAAATTGGCTTTATTTCATACTGCAACCTGATTTCGATGGATGCTCCTTCGTCCAATTTATCAATAAAATAAGAATGTCCTAACCAAACATCTTTGGGGTCAAATTCGGGCGACAAGGTGGGAGCTCTTTGTATTTGAATGTCGTTATCTTTTACATATGCTTCATAGTTGCTAATAAACAAGGCACTTACTTTTTTAAATAAATCCGAATGAAATTTTATTTCAGCATTATTAGCTAAATTTTTGGGCAGTACATCTACAAACGCAAACCGCCTGCGTATGGCATAGTCAATATGCCCTACACTACGGTCGGCAGTGTTCATGGTGCCTATTATATAAAGGTTTGGTGGCAGTATTATTTCTTTGCTTCCATCAATTGTATACATGCACTCAACTGCTTTTCCTCGATATTCTAAAGCGTATATTAACTCACCCAAAACCGATGAAAGATTGGCTCGATTAATCTCATCAATTACGAGAACATAGTTTCTTTCTTTAATTTGCTGCTCAATCTCCAAAGGGCTTAAATCCCCTAAATGCGTCTTTTCAAATTCTCTATATTTTTTAAGAGTGTTAAAAAAGTAGGTGGCGTGTTGCTTTGTTAAACTTTCTAAATTAATTTGATTTTTAATTTCAGATCTTTGAGTTATTCCAGATTGAATTATTTTTTCCAATTCCGAATATTTCATATTTAGACCCTTTTCATGGGCTTTCCATTTATCACCCTTATATTTAAAACGCTTATCATCAACATCAAACAAATAAACAGCATCTGATATTTGGTATTTACGATCTTCTGTTTTATCCAATTCATCTGCGACGTATTCAACAAATCTTTGAAATGTAGTTTTAGTTTGAAGAATTTGTGTTGATTTCTCCTTGCTTTCATTACTTATTTGATAATTTTCAAGTGCTTGCTTCGCAAAGCTTCCAATTATTCTATTTTCTGCCTCATATAATATACCTTCTCCATCTGGATTAGGTTTAGCTACTATGCCTCTTACGAAATCCTCGTAACTATAACTTGGATGAAATTGAACAAATTTAAATTGATCATTGTCTTCCAGCTTATTAGCTCGTTCTTTAAGTTTTGAAAAAATATATTTAGCAATTGCAGCTGCATAAGTGTCATTACCTTTAATTATTTTCCCATCCCACATCTTCGTTTCATATGCTTTTATAATTTCTTCGTAAGACGGTTTATATTCCGTTTCCTGGTTTTTTAACTTAACGGTTATATTATTATCACTAACCTCCTGAATTAAATATTCTGTATAATTTGTGGAACTGTTTATTGTAATACCCGGAATTACAAGCCTTTTTATTTCATTAATACTAAGGCTTGATAAAGATTCATATGATTGGTTTTCTGCAAAGTCAATTATATCTAGAGCTATTTCTTTGGCTAATTTAGTTTTACCAGTTCCGGGTGGTCCCTGCAAAATAATCTGTTTTTTATAAAGTAATAGGCTTAAGTGTTGGTGTTGGTTTAGGTATTCTTGTGCCAAATATTTAGTCCTTAATTTTATAAAGTTTTGAATATATTCTTCACCTTTTACTTTTATTATTCCCTGTTGTAGAGGATAGCTAAATTGGTCTGTTTTTTTCAGATTAATAAATTTTGCCCTATAAATATAAAGGTCTTTTTTAAACGGAATTTCAAGAGATTTAAACTGTTCTTCCCATTCAGGAAAATCTAAAATACTTTTTCTATTTTCAAGTACTTTTGCAAACGACAAAACTGTGTGACCATCTGTAATGAATAACCAATCACCTATTTGATAGTCTTTATCAACCCAACCAATAACTATATCATGCTCCTTAATAAAGTTATAAAATAATGGTGTACCACCGCCCCAGCGACAACCTAATTTCCAAATCTGCATAATTTATAATATTTAAATATTTTTAAATTGATTTTTTGTTTTTCATCGTTCACTAATTCCTAAGTGCCTTTTATATTTATCTGCCCAATCATTAACATAGCCTAAATAACGTATATCGTCAAGGCTTTTTAAGGTGGCTTCTTTTATAGTCATGGGTTTATTGGTTTTTTATTATAGGTACGTTATTTTACTTAGCAGTTGCTGTTTCCTTTTCAATAATGGCTATTTCTTCTGTTGTGAGTTCAAATTGTTTGTAAAATAGATAATCTATTTCTTTTTTAAATTCATTTGAATTTTGGTCTTTATTAGCCATGTGTATTACTTTATCAACAAGTTCAATAAATAAATCTTGAACTTCAGGTTCTAATAATTTTATAAACATCTTAGAAACATTAGGTGCGCTATATAATAAATATCCTGCTTGCATTTTTAAACCTTCAAAAAAACACTCAAAAGAAAATTGAAAAAGGCTCGAATTCAACCAAGCAAGTATATATTTAGGATGAAATTTATCGTTAAATTGATGAAAGCAATTTGTATTGATTGAACAATACTCACCGAATTCATCGTAAAAAGCCTCTGTTCTTATAGCAATCTTAGCTAATATAATTTTAGGAGAATTGTATTGATTTATTCTATTAGCTGAAATAAGGTTTGTGTTTTTTGGTAAATATGGTTTTATAAATTGTTCGCCCTTATCTATAAAGTTTTTTATTCCCCATAAAGAGCGATATGGGTCGATTGTACCCGTATTGACTAATTTATAGCCTTCGATTTGATTAATTAGATTATGATAATCATCAGCCTCGGATGCAGTAGATGTCGCATTTATTTTAGCGCATTCAGTTATTGAAACTGATTGAGCGATAAGTTTTTCAGTAATTTCAATTTTGTTATTTAACAGATAGCCCCATAAAAACCCCTCAAATTTATTAAGTCTTTCAGAATCTATATTTTTATAAATTATTTCTAAGTTAATAGTATCATATTTACCTATTTTTATAGGGTAAATATTTGAATTATTCAAGTTTCTAAGTAAAGTAACTACTGGATAGGTATTGGCGTCTTTGAATACTTTTACATGTGAATAATCAATTATTTCTAAAATTTGAGTCTTATTATATAAGAATTCTCTCAATGTTTGGGCATAATTCGCTGATAAATATCTATTAGGTGTTATATAAGTAATTAAGCTATTTTGTTTTAAAATTCTAAGACCTCGTTCAAAAAAATAAACAAATAAGTCAATAGCACCATTAGCAGTTGTATAGGCTGACTTCAAAACTTTATAGCCTAATTTCGAAGTGATTTTCTTTAGTTCTAGAGCACTTATATACGGTGGATTCCCAATCACCAAATCAAAGCCCTCAAAATCACCATTATTATTTAACACTTCCGGAAATTCAAAGCGCCATTCAAACGCGCTTTTGTAAATTGCATTGCTTTTTATATCCTCTACTTCGGTGCTTAGGCGGTTTATATCGGCTTCTAGTTTTTGCTGCTTTTGCTTGTTTAGTTTTTTGGTTTTGGCATCGTCGTCAAAAATTTTATGTTGCGATACCAAGTTATACAATTCGCCACTGGCTTTATTCAGCTTTAATACCAATGGGTCGGTTTTGGCAATTTCGGTTCTAAAATCGGCCTTAATCCTATCAATAATATCCTGCAAGCCTCGTTTTGTTTCGCGGTCCTTACAGTTTTTGTACTCGTTTACAAAACCTCGATAAGCGTTAACATCGTACCTAATACTTTTAAGCGCCTTGCCTAAATCGGCATCCAAAGCAAAACGGCTAATAAGGCTATTGCCGCATTTTATGTTGATATCAATATTGGGCAGGGTCTCTAAATAACCATCGGCTTTGTAATAAGCGTTTTTTAACAGCTCAATCCATAAGCGCAGGCGGCAAATTTTTACACTATTGGGGTTAATATCCACCCCAAACAAACAATTTTCAATAATGGTTTGCTTTTCGGTAAACAGGGTTTGCTGTACCAACAGACTTTTTGGGTTGTTTGGGTGGTAGGTAAAAGGCTCGCCGTCTTCGTCAAACACGCTCAACTCATCATTAATAACCTCTATGCTGTAAGCCTTTAGGCGGGTGCCATTGGCATCCTGCAAAATATTCAGTTCGCTTTTTATGGCAATTACCTCGTTCAGCGCCGATACCAGAAAATGCCCACTACCAACGGCAGGGTCGCATATCTTCAAGTCGTTTATCAAGGCATTGGCCCGGTTGCGCTCTTCGGGCTTTTGGTATTCAACCTGTTCAATAAGTTGGTCAAAATTGGTACATGCCCAGCCATAGGCATCGTTAAATTTTTGCTGCACAGCAAGGCGTATGCTTTGCCGGCTCATGTACATGGTAATAAAGCCGGGGGTATAAATGGAGCCATCCTTATAACCATTAATTTTCTCGAACACCTTGCCCAGTACCGAGGCATTTATGAGGGTTCGGTTATCATCGCGCAGGTCGCCCGTATCTTCGCTGGCAAAATCATAGGCATCTAAAAACAAAAACAAATAATCAATAGTAAGTAGCTGTTGGTTTTTCTTTTTATGCTCCTTTAATATGGTGCTGCCTATATAATCGAGCACCTGCGTACTATCAATGCTGTTTATTTTAATGGTGGTGCTTTCCAAATCGCTAATTTCAAAAAGCGAGCTGTTAAGGTAAGGCACCAAGCTATATTTTTCTTGTATTTGGGCATTTCGGTTTGGCACATCAACCGCCAACACCCTATGAAACAAGGTGTACAGTTCGGTAAAGGTGGGTATGGTTTGGCTGTTTAAAAAGCGGTATTGCTGGTTGCCTTTGTGGTAATTTAACAGCTGCCCTTCCAACAGTTTTAAAAACAGGATGCGGTTTATCCAAGTTATGCAAAGCTCGAGCGCGATGTTAAAATATTGTTCCTGATTGGTGTCGCCATAGGCTTTTTGGTCGGGCACGTTGCGCAGGCCCTCTGTTTGCAATTGCTCAATAGCCTGCTCAATCAGCGAGGCAGCATCACGGTTTTGTGCCTTACGGCGAATGATGTTTTTGCCACCCTCCTTAGCTTCCTCCAACCCGATGATATGCAAAAGCTCTTTGTAAAACTTATCGTTCAGCTCATTGCTATCATTCGCGAAGGGCACCTTTAGCAAATGGTTGGGCGATAATATTTTAAACAGGGTGATTAAACGCTTGTTATCGGCTTCGGTTGGGTTGTTTAAAGCATCCTTAAAACTATTGATGTTAAAATAGGTGCAGGGCAGCTCATCAATAGCATCAATTTCGGGCTTGGCAATGGCATTATAAAACAGCGCGGTATCGGGTGTTACCTTTAAACCATCGCGCCATTCCTCATACTGTTTTACAAATTTCTTGTTTTGGTAAAAAAGCTTGTCGAAATCGCTTGCTTCAAAAATATACCATTCGTTTATATTGGTAGCTATCAGGTATTTTACATCAATGTTTTTTTCTTCAATACGCTCGCGCAGGTAATATAAAACCAGCTCTTGTATGGCTTTGCTGTTGGGTCTATCGGCCGTAAACCAATCGGCTTTGTTTTTTGGGCTCTTAACCTCCACAATTACCCCTACACTGGTTTTGTTAATGGCACCATTGTGTATCACCAAATCGTTCCGGTTTTTGGTGTTTATAAAATAATCGTCGTGATAAAGGGCATTGCTTAACAAGCCCGCAATCAGGTTTTTATTAAACTCCTCCGACTCCTCCGCATCAATTTTTTTATAAAACTTGGCAAGTTCGGTTTTAAAAAGTTCAACTTGGCTGGCTAAAGGTCGGTGCTTAAGCAAACCTTTATCCAAAACTTTATTTAACTTTTCGTGCTTTGTTAATTTCATTAGTAGCTGTTAAACACATAGGTTTTACAAAGCTATTTTTTTTGCGCTTATATTAAAGTGTTAGGGATATAATTTATTGAGAAAATTTGTTCGTTAAAGCCAAAGCCTTGTTTATAAATTAGTCCATTATTTATTTTGGTTTAACCATGTCCCGCAATAGTCTCTTTCGTAGTTTACGAACCATTTAATTCATATTGTCAATTTAGCATAAACCCACAAGGCCGAGCCCTGCGGTAGCATTTGGGTGTGTCGGTAAACTATTTATCTAAGAAAATTAAAACTCCGTAAAATACTAAAACAACCTGCCAAGGCTTTTCCATCGCTAATTAATAGCGTGCGGCCTATCAATAGCCTTAATCCCAAAACTGGTGGGTTTATGCGCCATGGTTATTTCAATGGTGCCCCCGGCCATCATATCGTGGTATAATAAATAGTTGCGCGTATAATCTTTTCCATTTAGCTTTATGCTGGCTATGTATTTATTAATGCCGCTATTGTTTTTTATTATGATGTTGAATTGCTTACCACCGGGCAAGGTGATGATTGCTTGGTTAATAATTGGGCTACCAAATACAAAAGTGCCATTTGCGGGGTTAACCTGGTAAATGCCCAAGGCCGACAGAACATACCATGCCGACATTTGACCAACATCTTCGTTACCTATAATGCCATCGGGTTTGGTGGTGTAAAAGTTATCCAAAATAAAGCGCACTTTTTCGGCAGTCTTCCATGGTTGGCCCGCGTAAGTGTATAAATAAGCTATGTGGTGGCTAGGCTCGTTGCCATGCGCGTATTGCCCAATCAGGCCCGAAATATCTGGTGAGGCCTCCTTGCCTAAATCGCCCGTGGCTATAAATAACGAATCGAGTTTATCAATAAAGGGTTGGTCGCCGCCCTGCAAGGCAATCAGGCCCTCCACATCATGCGGTACCAACCAAGTGTATTGCCAGCCATTACCTTCGGTATAATCATCCTTTTCGTGCCTCGATACAAAGGGACTAAATGGTGTACGCCATTCTGTTGCCGATATTTTGCCCCGCATAAAACCAGTTTGCTTATCAAAATAGTTTTGATAATATTTTGCCCGTTTACTAAAATATTCATAGTCGGCCTTTTTGCCCATTTTCAAAGCCATTTGCGCAATGCACCAGTCATTAATGGCATACTCCAACCCCATCGCTACAGATTCCACTGTACTATCAGCCGGAATAAAGCCTTGCGCTTTCACAAATTTTAGTCCGCGTAGGTCCTGCATCTGCGTGGTTTTAACAGCCTCGTAGGCAAGGTTGGCGTCAAAGCCCTTAAATCCTTTTAAATAAGCGTCAACCAAAACCGGGACGGCGCTATTGCCCACCATGGTATTGGTTTCGTTGGCCATTAAATGCCAAACAGGTAAGCGGCCTTGTTGCTTATATATGTTTAGCATGGTATTCACAATATCCTTCATCCGCTCCGGCTGAATCAAAGTGTACAGCGGGTTGGCCGCACGATAGGTGTCCCATAATGAGAAGGTTGTTAAATTGGTAAATGAGCCATCATGATGTACCTTTTTATCAGTCCCCCAATAGTCGCCATTTACATCGTTAAAAGCGGAGGGGGCTACCATGGTATGATACATGGCGGTATAAAACTTTTTAAGCTGAGCCAATGAATCGGCTTTGATGCTAATTTTTTGAAGTTGGCTGTTCCATAAATTGTTGGCAGCTAACGCTATTTGATTAAAGTTCCATCCCGGTATTTCTTTATTGATATTGAGCAAGGCATTGGCCGAGCTTACCGGAGATATGCCCACTTTTACCATTACCACTTCGCCCTGCTTGGTACTGAATGTAGCTACACCTTTTACCTTTGCGCCCTTTAGCATCCATCCGTTTTGCAAAGCGGTGGTATCATAAACCCTGAACTGTGCTATTGGTTTTGAAAACTTGGCGGTAAAGTATATCCTTTGCTCCCGTGCCCAACCCCTCGAAAATCGATAACCTTCAATGGTCTGCTTGTCAACTTGCTTAATATAGGTTTCTGTTGGGATATCGCCAATGCCTGTTTCCAAGTCAATAACAATATTTGATTGGTTGGATTCGGGGAAAGTGTATTGGTGAAAGCCAACCCGTTTACTTGCGGTAAGTTTTACATCAATGTTGTACCTTTTTAATTTTACAGCGTAAAAACCAGGTTTAACAATTTCATCTTTTCGACTAAATAAAGAGAAATAGCCGCTATTTGGGTCGGCAAGGGTACCTTTCCTGGTTTTCACCTCCCCTATTGTTGGCATAAATGAAATATCGCCCAAGTCGCCTATGCCTGTACCACTTAGGTGGGTGTGTTGAAAGCCAATAATGGTTGAATCGGAAATATGATACCCCGAACACCAATCCCAACCCGTTGATAAGTTTGAGGGGCCTAATTGAACGGCTCCAAACGGAACATTGGCCCCAACAAAAACATGCCCATGAAAGCCGGTCCCGATGTAAGGGTCGACATATTTGGTATAATCAACCTTAGTATTTTTTGTTTGAACCGAATGTTGACCAAAAACTTGCATCTTAAGCGTAGTCAAGATAAAGATGGCGTAAAATATTTTTTTCATTTTAATTGGGCGTAATTTAAAATTATTAAGCGCTATTAGTTTTTATCAATAGTGATTTGTTTTTTGCCTGTATTCCAGCCGCTTACTTCTACCAATAAACTACTATTATCGGCATTTGTGGTATATTCCACCATTACTTTTTTTTGCTCACCGGGTAAAATACTTAGGTAGTTGTCGGCATAAAAGGTGGGCAATACCCTTGTTTTGGTATCGACGTTCAACAGCGAAATCCGATTAAAAAAGGCAATGTTAGCATTTTTAGTATTATCGAGGGTAACCTCAACTTTTCTTTTTCCAATATATCTTGCTGTTATCGTTAAATCATTTGGCTTCATAGCTTGAAGACCTGAAAAAACACCTTTACCATCGGGTATCCAATACAAATTATCTGTAATCAGTTTTTTATCCGAATCTAATAGTTGAAGGGATAGAAAAATCCCTTCCTTGAATGCCAAATCGTCGACTATTTTTTTTATTGAAAAATATTTTTTGGTGGTGGTTGCGCCAATATCAGCAAAAACCTGGGTAAGTAAGTTTTCCTTACCATCCATAGTGTAAGTTTTTACAACCAGCATCATGCTGCGTTTAGCTTTAAAAGTATTGTTGGCAACCATTACCATCCCGCTAACAGGGTTGTACATAATATGGAGGGGAGCACTGCCATTATGCAAGCCATATAAGCAAGCATTAGGATCCAGGTAATAATCATACATCTGGCCCCGCATGGCTGTCCATGGGTTTTGGGTTTTCCAAATAATGAAGCCTGTGTACAAGTCCCACATATGCGATGTAAAACCTTCTGCCAGGCCACGATACTGGTCGTAATTTACCAACTGGGCCTTTGTGGCAAAGTCTTCGGCATCCTTAGCTTGCCCATATTTGTTGATGCTGGTATCATAACCAATATATTTATGGTATTCCCAAACGGAGTCTGTTTTTGTTTTATGGGTACTTTCATCATAAATAGGTGGAACAAGGTTTTGAGCGGGGATAAATCTTTTCAGCGATTCATAATCGCTTAAACCTACAGAGCCAATTTCGGAGTTGAAGGGGAAGGTTTGATGCTGCCAAAAAACAGATAATGGCTGTATACCATACGGGCCATCGCCATTATCGCCCAAAATATTATGTGACATTGCATCTGAATTGGAATAATCAACAAACCAACGTGTATGATCAAGTTTTGGCAATAGGGTATCGCGCAGGGCTGTCAGTATATCTTCGGGAGGGGTAATTTCATTACCGCCACACCATATGGCTAATGAGGCGTAATTGCGTACCATCTTAATTTGGTCTTCGGCCGAGCGGATGAATAATCCATGATCATCTGGATACTTTCTTCTTGTCCACTGGTCATCTAACTTCATCGGATCTTGCCAACGTCCGTTGCAATCGCCCGATCCCCATAAATCCTGAAATACCAATAAACCATATTTATCACAAGCTTCATAAAATTCCGGGCGTTCAATCATCGCTCCTCCCCAAACCCTAATCAGGTTTAGGTTCATATCCCGGTGAAAATGTATCTCCGCATCGTAACGCTCGGCCGAAAGGCGTAGCATCTCGTCGGATATAATCCAATTTCCCCCCTTTATAAAAATTTTTTGCCCATTTACCTCCATTTGTCGGCTACCGGTATGTTCATTATAAAAGGAGGTTAATTGTCGAACACCAATTTTTAAGGTTTGAATATCAGACAGATTTTTACCATTTACTAGGAAACTTAACTTAACATTATATAAGTATTGAGCCCCGTAGCCGTTTGGCCACCAAAGTTTGGGGTTTTGAAGCTCAAAATCATTTAAACTTACCTGTTGCGTAGAATTGGCTTTTAACTCAACATTTTTAGTGATCGATTTACCATCTATCTCGAATTTTATAACACCCTTTACTGGTAAATTTGTTGGATTGCTTAACTCCGTTGATACTTGAATAATTGCTGGCTTTTGTGAGCCTTCAGATTGGCGCACACCTGGAACAAGGGTAACCACATGCGGATGATTGATGCGAATTGCTCCGGTTTTTTGGATGCTTACTTTATCCCAAATTCCCGTATTCCTATCTCTTACAGGCTGTATCCAATCCCAACCGGCGGTATATTGCAGTCCAACATTTCTGGCAATAGTGCCATCGCCTCCCTGACCACCATTGGCATTTCCAACAACATCGGGAGGGTGAACAATCACTGCCAATCGATTTTTACCATCCTTAGCCAAAAAAGGTGTAATATTAAACGAAAAACGAAGGAACATACCCTTTTGCAAGGTTTTATTTAGTTTATGGCCGTTTAAGTAAACATCGCAGCTATAATTTACCCCTCTAAAATTCAAATAAACTTGACTGCCATTTAGCGCGGGTTTTTCAATAAAATCGTTAACAAACCAATAGGTATAAAAACCGGAACCAGTTTTATAAATATCTGGTATTAGTTCATTATTCATCCCATAAAATGGATCCAGAACCTGCTTGTTGTTTAATAAGGTTGTTAAAACAGTTCCGGGTACGGTTGCTGGCAGCCAATTATTAACTGAATAATTGAGTGTTGAAAGTTGAATTCCAGTGCTATTTACATCTTTAACAGGTGCGCATTTCCAACCTGTATTTAGTTCATAGGTACTTTGAGCTACTAACAATTCATTGCTTGCAACTAATAAAAACAGCACATTTAGTATATATTTAAATGGATATTTAAATAATTTGGCAAAAGACATTTTAAACATATGCATCTATTAGTCAGTTAATTGATGTTTTTTAATATTGAATTTTAAATACCGCGGCTTGCGTTAAGCCATTGGCTTTTTGAAGGTTAACAGGAATTGTAACACTTACCGCCTCGCCCTCTACTTTCCATTTTAGTTTTTGCTTGATACCCAGCAGACTGATTTTTTTAATGGATTTTACTTCCTTTACATGAAAAGTGATTTTTGCTGGCATAATTACCGCATCCTTATCGCTTAAATAAAAGGCATAGGTTGCTGACGAGTTTTTCGATTTTGTGTAGTAAATATTCCCTTCAGAATAAGGGGCAATCGCGATGGAGTTGTACACTCCTTCACCATTTACTTGTATCCAACTTCCAATTTGTTTAAGCCTATCATAAGCAACCGGGTCCCAATCGCCATTCGGGCCGGGGCCAATATTCATCAATAAATTACCACCTCGTGATATTATTTTTACCAACAGGCTTACAATTTCGTTGGCCGATTTATAATGATCGCCAGGCACATAACTCCATGAATTACCCATGGTAATACAACTTTCCCAAGGGTTATCAAGCGGTGCATTGGGTACTTGTTGCTCGGGGGTGGTATAATTTTCGTAAGCCCCGGCAACAGTACGATCTACCACAATTAATCCAGGTTGTTTTTTACGCGCCATGGTGGCAATACGCGCCATGTCAATATCCTGGTTAAAGGTGATGCCTTTTTGCCAATCAACGGTGGTATCAATGGTGCTTTTTGGTCTAACCCAACCACCATCAAGCCATAATATATCAACACTCCCGTAATCAGTCATTAATTCCTGAATTTGGTTATAAGTATAGTCTTTAAATTTTTGCCAGCGTTCCGGATATTTGGCTGGGTCATAGTTAACATTCCTGTCTTTAGGAGGGAAATAAGGCCACCAATAATTTTCCGAATGCCAATCGGGCTTTGAAAAATAAGCCCCAATCATAAAATTTTCTTTCCGGAAGGCTTTAAAAATTTCATTGGCCACATTATTGCGTGGGTTTGCAGAAAAAGGCGTTTTTGTACTGGTTATCTTATAATCAGTTTGTTTGGTATCAAACATGCAAAAGCCATCATGGTGCTTGGTTGTAAACACTACATATTTCATACCTGCTGCCTTGGCGGCGGCAACCCATTTTTCAGGGTTAAAATTTTGCGGATTAAAGGTCGTTTGTAAATTTTCGTAGGCACTCTTATAAGTATTATAATCAGCACTGTAAGGGCCACGCCTTTGTGTCCAGCCTTCATC
Organism: uncultured Mucilaginibacter sp.; assembly: GCA_903891475.1. Taxonomy (GTDB): domain Bacteria; phylum Bacteroidota; class Bacteroidia; order Sphingobacteriales; family Sphingobacteriaceae; genus Mucilaginibacter. The sequence continues at coordinate 147,141 of CAITEP010000016.1, read as the reverse complement.
TTCCGGACAAATGCTCCAGCTTTCAACCACACCCCATTGGCTATAGGTACCCCAATGCATAAATAAGCCAAACTTTAGGTCTTGCCACTTAGATAGTTTCTGCTTAACCAAGGTATCGGTAGGTGCCAAATAGTTTTTTGACATTTGATGTTCCTGGGCTTTAAGAATAGGAACATAAAGTATTATTAACAAAAAGCTGAAAATATTTTTCATTTTTTTTAGCGCGTTATAAAGTAATTTATTAAAAAGATTGAATAGTTTTTAAATTATTTAAAAAAGTATTTAATATTGCTGTGTGTATCCATAACACCATATTTATCATCCAAAAAATATTGATTATAAGTGCTTTACAAATAAATTTTCATAAATATATAAATCCTATCTTTTAAATAGTTTTATTTTTATTTTATAAAGTTTTAAGCATTTTTATGCTATAATTTAATACTATAAAGACAACTTTTTTTTATATTTTGCCTACAAGAGAATATTAATATTTTCATTTATTATCTATTTCGTTCAAATAATTATAATTTTTCAAATAATTATTTGTTTTTCTTGCAAATTCGTTAGATTGCAATTGATTTGTGAATTCAAGGTTATTTAACTATTAAATTATTGAAAAATTTAAATAAAACTGATATAAGCAAACTGTGGTTACAGGTGTGTTTTGAGGATGATCTCAAGGCCTTTGAGCTGCTATTTAAAAGTTTGAACCCCAGGCTCATTAAATTTTGCATTTATTACGTAAAGCATAAAGAAGCCGCGGAAGAAATTGTGTCGGATGTTTTTGTAAAATGTTGGGAGTCGCGCCAAAATCTCAAAATAATAGCTAATCCTGAAACCTATTTATTTGTGGCGGTAAAAAATTTATCATTTAATTATCTAAAAAAATATTCAAATATACATTTGGTACAAATTGAAGAATCGAACGAGATCGAATTTGTAAATATTTTAGATCCTGAGAAGGAGATGGAAAAAAAGGAACTGTTTTTTCAACTTGATAAAGCCATAGCAACACTACCTCAACAAGCTTGCATTATCTTCAGACTTATAAAAGAAGATGGAATGAAGTACAAAGAAGTAGCAGAAATTTTAAATATATCTCCCCGCACTGTTCAAACCCAGCTTTTTAGGGCAATGAAGAAGCTAAGCATTATTCTTTCAGAACATCAGCTTTCTTCAAAAAAGGCAAAATACGCCCTCACAAAAACATTGGGCATCTTTTTTGTTTTTTTTAAAGTATTTTTTTTGAGCTTGTAGGCATTTTCTTTGAAATTGTTGTCTATACATAAAAAGCGTCACTTTTCAATCCTATGGTAAACGATAGATTTATTGAATTGCTCACTAAAAAGCTATCGGATGAAATTTCTGATAGCGAAGCTAAGGAACTAAAACACCTTATAGCTGAGGACGAGGAATGCCTTAAACAATACAATTTATTTTATAATTACTGGAAACAAGATCAGCAGCAATACATAAACAGTGATTTAATGTTCCTACGCATCCAAAACAAGCTTGGGCTTGATTTGGATGCAGAAGGCGAAAATGCTTTTGTTAAAGGTACTAGGGTAAAATATTTAAAAATATTTTGGAAAAGTGCAGCGGCTGTTTTATTGGTTGGAATATGTTTTTATGGTATTTATAGATTTAAATATTTAAATGTAAAAACCAAGCCTGTTGCAAACCTTGAAACTACAAAAACATTAAGCCGTATAAAATCAAAAATTTATCTAAGCGATGGTTCGGTGATCACTTTGAATGCTGAAACTGTTTTGAAATATCCCTTATCATTTAATGGGGCAACCAGAGAAGTTTATCTTAATGGAGAGGCTTTTTTTGAAATTGCTAAAGATCATACACATCCATTTATTGTACATGCTGATAAAATGAGTATTCGTGTTTTAGGAACCGCTTTTAATGTAAAATCATACAAGAACGATAACCATAGCGAAACAACTCTAATAAGAGGCGCTATTGAAGTAACGCTTGCCGACCGCCCTTCTGATAGGATTTATTTAAAGCCTAATGAAAAATTGATACTAAACAGCATTTTAGCTAAGCCACATCGTGAAACAAATCACCTTACTGTAGCAAATCCTGTAGCAGTTAATACTAATTATACATTAACTAATCTTACGCATCTTAAATCCAATGATTCAACGATAGTTGAAACCTCATGGGTAAATAACAAACTTGTTTTTAAGGATGAGCTTTTTGAAGATTTGGCAAACCAAATGGAGCGGTGGTATGGAGTAAAAATAAAATTTAAAAATCCGGAAATCAAAGCGTACACCTTTACCGGAATTTTTGAAAAAGAAACCCTTACACAAGCACTGGACGCACTCAAAATGATTGAGAAATTTAACTATAAATACAAAAATGAAACTATCTATATATATTGATCAATTAAATAAGGAGCCTATGATATAAAAAAAGACTTACACAAAAAACCCAATAAAAAACGGGAATTACCAAAGGTAACCCCCGTTCAAGATGAACAATCGTTAGTTAATCATGCTATTTTCTCTGGAACAGAACATAGCTATTTATTAAGTCACCTTTAATTAAGTAAAAGTATGAAATATTTTGTGCACCCAGAGGGTGTAAAAGATAAATATTGGCTATTTAAGTCTATATTAATTATGAAATTGACATTGATTTTAATGTTATTCTTTACATTTCAGTCTGTAGCAAGTGTATTTTCGCAACAAAAAGTTACAATAAATACCAAATCAGCTGATTTTAAGAAAATTATCTCTGCTATACAAAAGCAGACAAACTATCATTTTGTTTACAGCGAGCGTAAAGTACCTGAAACAAAAAACGTAACAATTAACGTTCAAAATGCCGATGTTACTTTGGTATTAAACGAATTATTGGCAAATTCTGGTTTTACTTATACGCAATTGGAAAATAACCTTATTGTTATTACAAAAGTTAATGAGCCGGTTAACATTGCAACTTTAACAGGTAAGGTAGTTGATGAAAATGGTTTACCATTCCCAGGCGTTAATGTAAAGGTTAAAGGTACAAATGTATCCAGTGTAACTGATGCAAAAGGAACTTTTTCAGTTAATGCTTCTGAGACTGCTACTTTAATATTTTCGTTTTTAGGTTACGAAACTCAGGAAGTTGCAGTTAGTGGAAAGTCTTCAATAACTGTAACAATGGTTCTTTCAAATAAAAATTTGAATGAAGTTGTAGTAACCGCTTTAGGTATTAAAAAAGAAGAAAAGAAACTAGGATACTCGGTTACAACAGTCAGTGGCAATATAATTGACAAAGCAAAAGAATCGAACGTGGCCTATTCATTAGAGGGTCGTGTAGCCGGATTAAGTATTAATGGTACCAGTGGAGGTCCAGGTTCATCAGCGCGTATTTTATTGCGCGGTGTAGCCAGTGCCACTTCGGCAGGTCCGCCATTATTTGTAATAAATGGCGTGCCTATGGACAATACCCAACGTGGTTCATCAGGCGAATGGGGTGGTGCCGATTTAGGCGATGGTATTAGTAACCTTAACCCTGACGATATTGAAAGCATGACTGTTCTAAAAGGTCAATCAGCCTCTGCCCTTTATGGCTCTCGTGCTGCAAATGGTGTAATTTTAATTACCACTAAATCAGGTAAAAAGGGTGCTGGTTTTGGCGTTGAGTTTAACAGCAATTATCAAGCTGATGTTCCTGTTGATAATACAAACTTTCAACAAGTATATGGTCAAGGTGTTAATGGTTTAAAACCCACAAATGCCGCAGATGCTTTAAATTCCGGAAGCTTGGCTTGGGGTGCAAAATTGGATGGCTCCCTAGTTCCCCAGTTTGATGGTTTAAGTCACCCCTACTCTGCTGTTAAAAACAACATGATCTCTTTTTATAATACAGGTGGTACTTTTACCAATACAGCTTCATTTACTGGAGGTAACGAAACAGGTGCCTTCCGTTTCTCGATGTCTGATTTAAGCAATAATTCAATAGTAAAAAACAGTGGATTAGACAGAAAAACATTTAACCTAAATGCCAGCCAAACCGTTGTTAAAAATTTTGAGGTAAATATTACCGCGAATTATATTATTGAAAATTCAAAAAACAGGCCATCATTGAGCGACGGACCCGGAAACCCGAACAATGTTCAGTTTTTAGCTCCAAATGAGGATCAAAGCATACTTGCTCCAGGATATGACAAATCAGGAAACGAAACCTCCTTTACTAATGACATTTACGTAACTAACCCGTACTTCGCGGCTTATAAATTTGTAAATAATTTAGGTAGAGAGCGTTTAATTTCTTCATTATCAGGAAAGTATAACTTTTTACCTTGGGCATATGCGCAAGCTCGCTTAGGCTATGACAATAGTAATAGCAGTTTATTAAATATAACGCCTACTGGTACTGCTTACAGCTCATTAGGCGGTATTGACCAAAAGACTTTTGTAATTTCAGAAATAAATTACGACGGTTTAATTGGTGCAAAGCACGATATTGTTAAAAACTTTTTAAACCTTGATGTAGCATTGGGTGGTAATATCCGTAAAAACATTACATCTGGTACTGATATTAGTGGTAATAATTTTATTATCCCTTACTTTTATAGTTTAACAAACGTACCTAGCAGAAATAGCAGTGTTAGCTACTCTTCGCAACAAGCAAATTCAGCCTATTATACTGCCGATTTTGCTTTTAAAAACTACTTGGTACTAACAACCACTGGTAGATATGATACTTATTCCACTTTACCAAGTAGTAATAAGTCAATATTTACTCCGTCAGTATCTGGAAGCTTTATTTTCTCTGACTTGTATCATATTGATGGGTTAGACTTTGGTAAAATTCGTGTTTCGTACGCGCAAACTAGCGGTACAGCACCCGATCCGTATTCTACCTCCTTTTCATACAATATTAACAATTCAATAAATGGTACTCCGGCTGCAAGTCTTAGCGGACAGCTACCAAATTTATTTCTGAAACCATTTACGCTTACAGAATTTGAAATTGGTACCGATTTGAAATTTTTTGGCGACAGATTAGGTGTTGATATCGCTTATTATACCCACAAAACTGAGAAAGAAATTTTAAATGGCTCGCTCGATATTTCTTCTGGCTTTACCAATCAATACATTCCTACCGGTTCAACTCAGGATAAAGGCATAGAGATTGAAATACATGGAAGTCCGTTTAAATCAAAAGATTTTACTTGGATCCCTGCATTTAACTTTACTTATGTGGCTAATAAAATTTTAGCTACCGATGCCACAAATGGCAACGTTGGTTTAGGAACCTATCGCCCATTAAATGCAAACCTTGCATTTGTGGTTGGTATGGCTGGTCCTCAGGTGATGGCTAATGATTATTTGCGCAACTCTGCCGGACAAATCATATTTGATGCAAGTGGCTTACCTGAACAAACCGCTCGTACACCACATGGTTCAGTAACACCTAAAGTATACGGTGGTTTAAATAATGATTTCACCTATAAGAGATTTAATTTATCCTTTTTGATTGATTATCGTTATGGAAACAAGGTACTATCTGCAACAAATTATTATAGTATCTATCGCGGTGAAAACATGATGACACTTGCTGGTCGCGATGGTGGTGTTGTTGGTAACGGGGTAACTGAATCAGGTGCAGCAAATACAAAAAATGTAGACGCTCAAACCTACTACCAAGCCTTGGCACAACGCATTTCGGCATTGGACGTTTTAGACGGAAGCTTTATTAAGTTACGTCAAATTACTTTTGGTTATACTATACCTAAAACAAGTTTAAACGGAACACCATTTAGTTCAATTGCAATTTCGGCTGTTGGCAGAAACTTATGGACTATTATGAAACACACTGATAATATTGATCCAGAATCTGGTTTTTCACCACTCATTAACTATGAAGGTATTGAAGGAACCAGCCTACCAACAACCAGGACATTTGGATTTAATGTAAACTTTAAATTAAAAAACTAACAGACATGAAAAAAAGAATTCTATATAGTTGCCTGGTAATTGGTGCTACTCTTTTCGCGGGCTGTACTAAAAATTTTAATGATATTAACACCAACCCTAATACTGTAAGTGCTTCATTAATTGATCCTAATTATTTAATGTCGCAATCACAAATACAGTTTTCAAATACAGGGTATGACCAATTGTTATTTCAAAGTATGTGGGTGCAAGGTCTTGCTGGTACTTACAATTATTATAGCAATGGTGATAAATATGTTCCAGGAGGTAGTTTTCAGGATTACAAATCACGTACCTGGAATACAAGTTATGGTGCCGCCACTTTAGTTTATCAGATGAAAAAACTAATTGCAGGAAACGCTAAGTACAAAAACCTTGATAATTGTGGAAGCATATTATTGGTGCTTTATTTGGAACGTATAACTGATGCATATGGCGATATCCCATATTCACAAGCATTACAAGCTGCTCAAGGTTTAGGTACACCAGTGTTTGATACTCAGCAAAGTATTTATTCATCAATGTTAAGCACGCTGGCTACCGCAACCGCAGCACTTGACGCCTCAAGTACTGCTCCTACTGCCGACTTATTTTATGGTGGCGATGTAAGTAAATGGAAAAAACTAGGTAATTCATTAATGCTACGTTTGGCCATGCGCTTAACTAAAGTTGATGCCGCTACGGCTCAAAAATATGCTGAGATGGCCTACGCAGGTGGTGCCATGGCAAGTATAGCTGATGACGCTAAGGTTCAGGCAGATAATACCAACGGTAATGGCAATAGTAACGCTGCCGCATACCTTGTAACTGATGATTTTAGGGAGGTTCGTTGGTCAAATACCTTGATAAGCTTTATGAAAGCTTCAACAGATCCACGTGTATCGGCAGTTGCGGAAATTTCAGCAGGTACTGGTAAGGCTGCTAACCAAAATGAAGTTCCGGGTATAAGTACCGCAAGCGTACAAATAGGAATGCCAAATGGCTATGATCAAAATGGAGGCGCTACTGATATTTCAAAAGCTCCCAATTACCCAGGTACTAGCCCAGCCGACCCTTCGGTTGCCGGAGACGCAGCTGCACCTGATGGTAAATATTCGCGTCCTCGTGTTGCTGTATATGGCGATCGTAATGGTGTAAATATGTTGTTGACCTATGGCGAAACTGAGTTATTATTTGCAGAGGCTTCCTCAAGAGGCTGGAATACAGGTGTCGCAGCAACTCATTACGCGAATGCACTTACAGCAGATATGCAGGAATTAGCTCAACTTAACGCAAGTCCGCAAGCAGTGGTAGCCGCTGGAGACATCGCTACTTATGTGGCAGCACATCCATTGGTACCTGCAACTGCCTTACAGCAAATCAATATGGAGTACTTTGTAGAAACATGTACTACATTTAATTTCAACGAGGCATGGGCAAACTGGAGAAGATCAGGTTTCCCGGTTTTAACTCCTGTAAAATATACTGGTCAATTTACAGATGGTTCTATTCCAAGAAGGATAGAATATCCTGTTTCTTTACCTTCATCCAATCCAACCAATTTGGCAGCTGCTGTAGCCCGCTTAACAGGGGGCGACAGTTTTACTGCAAGAGTATGGTGGGATAAATAAATTAATTCCTATGAAAAACGAACAAAGGGGCAGCAATTGCCTCTTTGTTCGTTTTATTTGTTTAAAAACACACCACTCAGAGGCTTTATCAAAGTTAATTCAAGCATTTCAAATCATGTTTAATAGCAAATTATGTAACCCTAATTTTAAATCTAAAATTACCCTAATTGCTTTTTTACTGCTTGGTATTATTTGCCCTCCTTCATTTTCTCAACAACCACTTTTTAAACTCCTTGCTCCAAAAGAGACTGGCGTTAAATTCAGCAATGATATCAATGAAACTGAATCGCTCAATGTATTATCGTACGAATATTTTTATAATGGTGGCGGTGTGGCTGTAGGCGATATCAATAATGATGGGTTACAGGATATTATTTTTACCGGCAATATGGGTAAAAATAAGCTTTACCTTAATCTTGGTAATATGAAGTTTAAAGATATTACCAAGGAAGCTTGTCCAGAACTAGAAGGGAGACCTGGTGCTTGGAAAACAGGTGTTACCATGGCCGATGTAAATGGTGATGGTTTGATTGATATTTATATCTGCTATTCGGGCAAAACGGATAACGATACCCGCAGAAATCAGTTATTTATAAATCAAGGGAATAATAAATTTAAAGAAGAGGCGAAAGCTTACGGATTAGACGACCCTGGCTACAGCACCCAGGCAGTTTTTTTTGATTATGATGGTGATGGTGATTTGGATATGTTCCTTCTCAATCATAATATAAAAAAAATTGACAACATGGAGTTGGCCAATTACAAAAACCAAACCGATGATTTGGCTAGTAATAAATTATTCAGAAATGATGGTGGCCATTTTACCGATGTTTCAAAAACGGCGGGCATTATTCAAAATCCACTTACCTTTGGTTTAGGTGTTGCTATTGCAGACATAAATCAGGATGGATGGCCCGATATTTATGTAACCAATGATTATAACGAACCTGATTATTTATACATTAACAACCACGACGGAACCTTTACCGAAAAATCAAAGGAAATGTTAAGGCATCTATCGCATTTTTCGATGGGTGTTGATATAGCCGATTTCAATAATGACGGATTGCCGGATATCATGACTTTAGACATGCTACCCGAAGACAATCATCGCCAGAAATCATTACAGATGGAAGAAAACTACGAGTCGTTTGAGCTGATGCAAAAACAAGACTTGTATAAACAATATATGCGTAATTGCCTGCACCTAAATAATGGCGATGGTACATTCAGCGAAATTGCTCAGTTGGCAGGGGTTTCAAATACCGACTGGAGCTGGTGCCCGCTTATTGCCGACTTTGACAATGATGGCTATAAGGATATTTTTGTGAGCAACGGCTATTTGCGCGATTATACCAATAAAGATTTTTTACGCTATTGGGGCGATTATAAGATTAAAAAAGCCATGGCCAGAGAGCCATTCCTGCTGATGGATTTGGTTACCGCCATGCCGTCAACCAAATTGCCAAATTATATTTTTCGCAATAACCATAACCTTACATTCACTAATAAACAAGTGGAGTGGGGTTTAAATGAAGCTAGTATTTCAAACGGCGCGGTGTATGCCGATTTGGATAACGATGGCGATTTGGATTTAATTGTTAACAATATTAACCAACCGGCTTCAATCTATCAAAATATGAGCCGCGAAATTAATAATACGAATTACATTGCTGTTAAGCTTAAAGGTATTGATAAAAACACAAACGCTATTGGTGCAAAGGTTTATATTTATACATCCGGCAATTTACAATATCAGGAAGTGAATCCAAATAAGGGCTACTTGTCGTGCGTATCTACGACCCTAAATTTTGGTTTGGGCAATAATAAAGTAGTTGATTCCATTAAAATTATTTGGCCCAATCAAATTATTCAAAAGTTGGAAACGGTTAAAGCTAATCAACTTTTAGCTATAAGCTATTCTCCGTCTCCAAAAGCCAACAAGCAAACTGAAAAAACAGCCGATCATAAGCTATTTGCAAGGGTACATCCACTAATAAGTTTTAAACCAGCGCAAATATCCATCAACGATTTTAAACGCCAATTGCTCATGCTGTTCATGTATTCAAAAACGGCACCTATAATTGTAAAGGCTGATGTAAATAAAGATGGTTTGGATGATTTGTTTATAAGTGGAGGTGCAGACAGTGAGGGGAAAATTTATTTGCAACAACCGGGAGGTACTTTTGTAGTTCGCAACCTTTTTGGAGGCAATGGCGAAAACACGGGTACAACATCGGCAGCTGTATTTTTTGATGCCAATGGAGATGGTTTTCCCGATTTGTACGTAGCAAAGGGTGGGTATTCATTGTACGAGCCAAATACACCCGACTTGCAAGATGAATTATACCTGAATAATGGCAATGGCTATTTTACCTTAGCAAAAGACGCGCTACCTAATCTAACTGGAAGTAGTAAAGCCTGTATAAAACCATGCGATTTTGATGGTGATGGTGATATTGATTTATTTGTTGGAGGCAGAGTAATTCCTGGTCAATACCCGTCAAGCCCAGAAAGTTATTTGTTGGTAAATGATGGAAAAGGGAAGTTTAAGGCTGTAACAGCTCCATTTAATAAAATAGGGATGGTAACTGATGCCGAATGGATTGATTTAAATAACGATGGACGTAAAGATTTGGTTTTATGTGGCGAGTTTATGCCTATAACCGTATTCATAAATTCGCCCGAAGGCTTTAAAGACAAAACGAGCGATTACTTTGACTCTAAAACAAATGGTTTTTGGTTTAAAATGCTTTTGGCTGATATTAATGGTGATGGTAAACCCGATTTAATTGCCGGAAATCTTGGCTTAAATACACAGATTCAAGTTTCGGAAAAAGAGCCTGCAACATTATATTATGCCGACTTTGATAAAAATGGCTCCATTGATCCATTTTTTAACTTTTATATACAAGGTAAAAGCTACCCATTTGTAAGCCGGGATGAAATTAACGAACAGATATACCCGATGCGCAGAAAGTTTAGTTCCTATAAAGCGTATGCTGATGCCAGCATTCACGATATTTTTAGTGACGAGGAATTGGCAAAGGCTACTAAATTATCAGTCTACAATACAAAAACAACTTTGTTTGTAAATCAAAACGGAAAATTTATCTCTGTTGATTTACCTATTGAGGCGCAATTCTCAATGGTGACACAAATTATATCGGGCGATTTTGATCATGATGGCTTTACAGACTTGTTGCTGTTTGGCAACCATACTGATAACCGACTTAAGTTAGGAAGTTTGGATGCCAACTATGGCTGTATGCTTAAAGGAGATGGCAAAGGTGGATTTAAATATGTTGCTCAGCCGAATTCGGGTTTATCAGTAATTGGCGATGTAAAATCGGCACTTGAAATAAAAATTAATAACGAAAATTACTTGTTATTAGGGTTAAGTGATGGCCCATTACAATTTTATAAAGAATGATGAGATATTTTAAAGGTTTACATTTATTGTTTTGTATAGCCATTGCTATTCCTGCTAGTTCGGCAGTAAAATTTAAAGATTATCCTGATTACCTACAACCTGATAAGGCAATCAATTCAGTTTCAATGGTAATGGTGCATGATGTGGTTAGTCCACCGGCTGCTGGTCGGTATTATGCCTATTGCATGTTAAGTGCCTATTATATTGTTGCGGCAAATGATAAGCAACAACCAGAATTGGAGAAGTTTATAAAGGATTTTAAAAATACTTCGGTGTTTGATACCATTCATTTTAAATATGATTATAGAATAGCGGCCTATTTTAGCATCCTTGAAACCGCAAAACTCATGCTACCATCCGGTTTTATGATGGAGGATGATGAAGATGCTTTTGTAAAAATTTTACAAAACTCAAAAGTCGATCCAACAATTATCACCCATTCTATAACTGTAGCAAAAATAGCATCAGGGTTGATTATCAGTTTTTCAAAGGCTGATAATTATAACAAGTTAAGTGCTTTAAAAAGGTATACCCCATTAAAGGAAGATGGTAAATGGTATCCAACACCACCAGCTTATATGGAGGCCGTTGAACCAAATTGGAAAACAATACGCCCCATGGTAATTGATTCTTCAAACCAATTTAAACCTGTTTCTCCAATACCTTTTAGTATTGATACCAATGCTGCTTTTTATAAACAAGCCGTTGATGTTTACATTAAATCAAAGCATTTAAGTGGAACAGAAACAGAAATCGCTTCGTTTTGGGATTGTAACCCATTCGCTATTACCACATCAGGGCATATGTCAATAGGATTTAAAAAAATTAGTCCGGGTGGGCATTGGATGCACATTACCGGGCTAGCGGTAACTAAGGCACACTTAAACTTTAATCAATCAATATTGGTGTTAACAATGGAAGGTGTTACCCTAATGGACGCGTTTATTAGCACTTGGGATGAAAAATATAGCAGTAACCGCATCCGTCCGGAAACCTACATCAATAAGTATATTGATATTAAGTGGCAACCTTTTTTACAAACGCCACCCTTTCCAGAATATACCAGTGGTCATGCTGTCGTATCAAATGCCTCGGCAACCATGTTAACTTATTTACTTGGAGATAATTTTGCATATACAGACAATACAGAAATACCATTTGGGAGCGGCGAACGCTCATTTAAATCATTTAAACAGGCTGCGCAGGAAGCCTCAATATCCCGGTTTTATGGCGGTATACACTTTATGGATAGCATAACTAATGGCAATATGCAGGGGGTGCTGGTAGCCGAAAATATCATCAATAAAATAAAAAAGGTAGGAATTTTACAGCAATTTAAATAAGGTAAATGGTAAGAATTTTAATGAATAGTTGCAATAAAATAATGAAATTTAAAAAGTTAAAGTCAACTTATCGGGTAATTGCAATCGCTTTATTTGCCTTGTGCTTTTTTGAGTCTAATTTGATAATTGCCCAAAATGAACTTCCTTATAAAAACCCGAACATAGCAATTGATTTAAGGGTAAAAGACCTAATAGCCCGCTTAACATTAGAAGAAAAGGCATCCTTATTAGGTTACCGCAGCAAGGCGGTACCAAGACTTGGCATACCCGCCTATAATTGGTGGAACGAAGGATTACATGGCGTGGCACGCGCTGGCGAAGCTACCATATTTCCGCAAGCCATTGGTTTAGCCGCAAGTTTTAATGATAGTTTGGTAAACGCTGTAGCCAATGTTATATCAACCGAAGCAAGGGCTAAATATAATTTATCGGCAGCTAAAGGCCAAAATTTACAATATATGGGTTTAACCTTTTGGACACCCAATATCAATATATTCAGAGATCCACGCTGGGGTAGAGGACAGGAAACCTATGGCGAAGACCCATTTTTGACCGCTCATATTGGTTCAGCGTTTGTAAAAGGCATGCAAGGTGAAAATAAAGCAATATTAAAAACATCAGCCACAGCCAAACATTTCGCGGCACATAGCGGCCCTGAAGCTACCCGCGATTATTTTAACTCGGTAGTTGATGAAAAGGATTTGCGCGAAACCTATCTGTATGCCTTTCATGCCTTGGTTGATTCGGGGGTTGAGTCGGTCATGACGGCCTATAATCGCATTAATGGTGTACCTAACTCAGTTAATAAAGTGTTGTTGAATGATATTTTAAGAAAAGAATGGGGTTTTAAGGGGCATGTTGTGACTGATTGTGGTGCTTTGGATGATGTTTTTTCGACCCATAAAACCATCCCTACTTCGGTAGAAGCCGCGGCTGCCGCTATAAAAGCAGGGATTGATTTGGATTGCTCCAGCGTATTGCAAACTGATGTTGTAAAAGCCATACAACAAAAATTATTAACCGAAAATGAGGTTGATGAAGCACTATTCCACTTATTAAAAACAGAATTTAAATTGGGCTTTTTTGATGCGCCTGAAAATAATCAGTTTTACAAGTATGGTGTTGATAGTATACATAACGCGCCCCATATAGCGCTTGCACGAAAAGCCGCTGTACAAAGCATGGTTTTACTAAAAAACAGCAACCAACTACTGCCATTAAATAAAAATAAGTACAGCAGCTATATGGTGCTTGGCCCCAATGCAGCCTCTCTGGATGCTATGGCAGGTAGCTACCATGGTGTTAGTACTAAAATGGTAAATTTTGTGGAAGGAATTACCGCGGCTGTTGACCCAGCAAGCCGTGTGGAGTACGATTTGGGATGCGATTATAAAGACACTACTCATTTTGGTGGTATTTGGGGCGCAGGCAATGCCGATGTAACCATTGCAGTAATAGGTTTGTCGCCGGTGTTGGAAGGTGAGGCGGGCGACGCGTTTTTGTCGGCCTCCGGGGGCGATAAAAAGGATCTGAGTTTGCCAGCCAGCGAAATTGCCTTTATGAAAGAATTGAGAAAAGGAATCAATAAACCCATAATAGCGGTTATTACCGCGGGTAGCGACGTGGATGTATCTGCAATTGAGCCCTATGCCGATGCCATTATATTTGCATGGTACCCTGGTGAACAAGCTGGTAATGCCCTAGCAGATATTATTTTTGGTAAAGTTTCGCCATCGGGGCATTTGCCAATTACTTTTTATAATAAAATAGCGGATTTACCCACCTTCGACAGCTATAATATGGCCGGTAGAACGTACAGATATTTTAAAGGGCAGGTACAATATCCTTTTGGTTTTGGTTTAAGCTATACCAGCTTTAACTATGAAATTGCCAAAAATCCCGAATTTATTTATACCAAAAAAGACACCATTTTGGTGACTATTAAAGTTAAAAATAATGGCGAAATGGATGGCAATGAAGTAGTACAGGCTTATATAAAATATCCTACTATTGATAGGATGCCCTCAAAAGAATTAAAGGGTTTTAAAAAAGTATTTATAACAAGGGGTAATGAAAAAGTGGTTAGCCTTAAAATTCCTGTGAAGGAATTACAGAAATGGGATATGGCAACACATAAATGGAAAATATATCCTGGCAAATATTATCTATCTGTTGGTGATAGTTCTGTTGATGAAAAGCTAGAGTGGGAATTTAAAGTTATTTATTAAACCGCTTGAAAGATTATTTGAAATGGAGCATTTTTTATTTTAAATTTTAGTATTGAAGTTTTTACCTATCAAAACAGCTTACAATCGGTAAAATTTCCTTTAATAGCAAACCTTGTTGGGGGGTGGTATGTCCCTACTACTTTTGAAACTAAGTATCATAAAGTCACTCCATATCTATAAAATTTATATCACTTTTCTGCTTTACTAATTACCTGTTTGTTGTGTGAGCAGTATAATTTATGAACTGTCTCGTCCTGAAATATGTTTACCGAATAATTTGCCCCTTGTTTAAAGTCTTCCAACTTCGAATGGTGATGCCTGGAGACTTTGGCTCCCTAAACCAAACCAACACCTTAAAAGCCATCACACTATAACAAGTAAAAACACTCATCTATCTACTAATTATTGTAATTGTATACCATAAAATGTAAATTGCTTTTCAAATAATAACTACAAAAAAGCTATTAAATCAATGCATCATTTTAAAATTAGGATAGCGGTAATTACCGTATTTTTAACCGCTACAATTGGCTTATCAACTACTTACGCTCAGGGTAAATTGTTAAGGCATGTGGTTATCATCACCTTTAAAACCAATACGCCCGATAGTGTCATCAACGCGGTGGACGCGTCATTTGGCAGGTTGGCTAAATTACCTATGGTAAAACAATTTGAATGGGGCAATATTACCGACCCAAAGGATAGCCAGCATATTAAGCATATTTATGTTAGCACCTTTACCAACCAAGCGGATGAAGCAGCCTATGGTAGTTCGAAAGAGCACCAAGCTCATATAAAGCTAGGTACCGAGTTTGTTGAAAGCGTGCAAGCTGTAGATTATTTTGTAAACTAAATACCCGACTTAACAGTATGCTTGAAGTACAAATTATATAAACATCTTTTGCTTAACCAATTTTAATTTTCACCCTTTAAAATAATTTTTGTTTACGCTACGTTTTGGTTTAAACAAATCATCACCCATTGAGGCGAACCTTTATTTTATTTGGACTATTTATTTGTACCCATGTTGTAGCACAGGGTATCAAGAAAATAAAGGTGCTCGATAACAGCAACCACAAAACCATTGCATTTGCCAATATTGAATATAGTGGCTCCTTGCTTTTTGCCGATACCAGTGGAACTTTTAGCTTGAAATTGCAAAACGGCAAAACCAGCGCAAGGGTGGTTGCCATAGGATATACCCCACTCATTATTCATTTTATTATCAACACAAACAAGGATATCGATACCATTTGGCTCATACCTAAACCCTTTGCTTTGAACGAGGTAAGTATAACAGCTACCCGTAACTACAAAGCAGATTCGATAAAAAAACGGGAGGAATATGCCAAGGTTTTTAATTATCAGCCTCCCAAATTGAAAGATATTTTTGTGAATAAATCGCTGTTTGATGATGGCAACCAATTTCCGCCTAATATTTTCGCAACCAATAATACCGCTCAATTAATTGGCATTAATGTTTTACAATTGATTAATGTATTGGGCAAGAAAAAGGATCCTACCTATAAACTACAAAAAGAATTGATTGCCGATGAGCAAGCCACCTATGTAGATCATGTTTTTTCGAAATCACTTGTAGCCTACCTAACTGGCTTTAAAAGCGATTCGTTACAATTGTTTATGGATAAATACCGCCCCACCTTCCAACAAGCCAATACCTTAAATAATTATGATATGATTCTATACATTAAAAAATCGGCCGGGAAATTTAGGGGATACTAGAATAATTAAAGTTAAAGAGTGGTCACTTTAGCTTGCGGGTATATGGCATTTTTTAAAAAAAAATTGGTATCATTAAAAAAATGAAAATAAAACAAATACTATTAACGGGCACCGCATGGTTATACTTCTTATTTTTTGTTTTCGGACAAACAACGCAAAAAGCTGATAATATTTTGGGAACCTGGTTAACCGAGAATAAAGATGGGAAATTTGAAATTTATAAAGTTGGGAACAAATATTTTGGCAAGCTTATTTGGGGCAGAACCATGTATGAAGCAGATGGCATAACCTCCAAAAAAGATGATAAAAATCCCGACCTAAAATCAAGATTAAGAAATTTGAAGGATTTGGTAATGCTTACAGATTTTGTTTTTGAGGATGGCATTTGGAACCAAGGCAAAATTTACAACCCCGAAGATGGCAAAACCTATAGCAGTACCATTAAGCTAGAAAACAATTTATTAAAGCTGCGAGGCTACATTGGTATCTCCCTATTTGGTAAAACTACTACTTGGAGTAGGATGAAATAAATGATGGCGTTAACAGGGTAAAATACCCGTAATTTAAAGCGTATATGCCTACGAATCCAGTTGAGCATGTCCGCTTTGCTAATGTTATATTATTACTGTAAATAATTTACCTTTTTTCCTATTTGGTTTATTTTAAATTTTCGCCTATTTCCTGAATTTTATCATGTGCCATGTTCATGCCTTCTCTAAATGGCATTTTTAAAAGCTCATCTCTTTTTACCACCGATTCATAAATACCGTGGATAGTTAATTTACTTTTATTGGCTCCTAACGATTCAAATTCAGAAAACTCCAGCACAATACCAAATGGCCCATTTTCCATCTCGAACGTGCGTATAATTCTGGTATTTGGCAAAACATCATGAAATACCCCATGCGAGTTAAAAACCACATTACCGGCAGCATCTACTGATTCATAATGGTAACTGCCATGCTTTTTTGGTTCGAATTTAACCAACTTGGCAGTAGCATACGGGTTCGACATCCATTGCACAATCAATTCTGGCTCCACATGCGCTCGAAAAAGTGATTCAACGGGTAAATCAAATTCCCGGGTAATTAGTAAATCTTGCTTGCCATTTTCGGCAGTAACTATTGTTTTCATCTCTATATTATTGGGGCTTTTGTTGTTTCATAATATCTTCCAGTTTATTAAACCTTTCGTCCCACATATCCCTGAATTGTTTAACAAAATATACCAATTCATTCATCTTTTCGGCATTAAAATGGTAAAAAATCTCCCTGCCGGTTTGTACCTGCTGCAGCAATTGGCATTCGGTTAGTATTTGCAAATGTTTGGAAACGGTTGGGCGAGCGGTATCAAAATTGGCCGCGATAGCCCCTGCCGACATGGCTTGCGAGGCTACCAATAGCAAAATAGCCCTGCGGGTTGGGTCGGCAATTGCTTGAAAAACATCGCGTCGGGTATTCATCGCGTAGCTATTTGACTACAAATATAAATGTAGTTATTTAACTACGCAATAGTTTTGAAAAAAATTTAGCTTTTTAAAGGTAGAGCGTATACGCTCAAAAAAAGTAAAGTTCAAGCGGTACGCTTGAACTGGCATTGGCAATTAGTAATAAAACAATTTACCAATCCCACCATAAAAACAATCAGTAATTCAATAATTCAATAAATCAGCATCCCGATAGCTATCGGGACAATCAATAACTAAACCGCTACCGGCAATACCAATCCTTCGGTTTCTTCGGCTATGAGGGGGTTAATGGTTTCGTCGTCCTTTTCAACGCGCAGGTTGTTTACGATGTGCTGCTGACGCGCGGGCGTATTTTTCCCCATAAAATATTCCAGTAAGCCTTTGATGTTGGCGTCCTTCAAAATCACCGGATCGAGGCGGATATCCTTGCCAATAAATAAGCCAAACTCATCCGGCGAAATTTCGCCCAAGCCTTTAAATCTGGTTATTTCGGGTTTGTTGCCCAGTTTGGCTATGGCGTTACGGCGTTCCTCATCGCTATAGCAATAAATGGTTTCCTTTTTGTTGCGCACCCTAAAAAGCGGTGTTTGTAAAATAAATACATGCCCGGCCTTCACCAAATCGGGGAAGAACTGCAAAAAGAAGGTCATGAGCAGGAGGCGGATGTGCATGCCATCCACATCGGCATCGGTAGCTACTACAATATTGTTATAACGCAGGTTATCCAGACCGTCTTCAATGTTCAAGGCATGTTGTAATAGGTTAAACTCCTCGTTTTCGTACACTACTTTTTTGGTGAGCCCAAAACAGTTGAGCGGCTTTCCCTTCAAACTAAATACCGCTTGGGTAAGCACATCGCGCGATTTGGTAATAGAGCCACTCGCCGAATCGCCCTCGGTGATAAATAAGGTAGTATCCTGACGGCGTTCGTGGGTATCTTCAAAATGCACTTTACAATCGCGTAGTTTGCGGTTATGCAAGGAGGCTTTTTTAGCACGCTCATTGGCCAGTTTTTTAATGCCCGATATTTCTTTGCGCTCCCGCTCCGATTGCAGTATCCTGGCTTTTAAGGCATCCGCGGTAGCCGGGTTTTTATGCAGATAATTATCCAGTTCGCGTTTTATAAAATCGCCAATAAAGGCACGCACGCTAGGCCCTTCCGGACCAATGTTTTGCGAACCCAATTTGGTTTTGGTTTGCGACTCGAACACCGGCTCCTGCACCTTAATGGCGATGGCTGATACGATGGAACCCCGAATATCCGAAGCGTCGAAATCTTTGTCGTAAAACTCGCGGATGGTTTTTACAATCGCCTCGCGGAAGGCGGCCTGGTGGGTCCCGCCCTGCGTGGTATGTTGTCCGTTTACAAAGGAATAATATTCCTCGCCATAGGCTTGTCCGTGCGTCATGGCTATTTCAATATCTTCCCCTTTTAGGTGGATGATGGGATAGCGCAGCGTATCGGAGTCGGTATTGCGGGTCAGCAAATCGTACAAACCACGCTCCGAAAAATATTTTTGTCCGTTAAAGTTTAAGGTCAAGCCCGAATTCAGGAACACATAGTTCCATATCATGCTCTCCACAAACTCCGGTATAAACCGGTAATTGCGGAAAATGGTATCGTCAGGGATAAAGTTAATAGCGGTGCCATTGCGCTGGGTAGTTGGCTTTTCGGGCTCATCCTTTACCAATTCGCCCTTTACAAACTCGGCTGCCTTGGTGCGCCCATCGCGGAAGGATTGCACGATAAAGGAGTTACTCAACGCGTTTACCGCCTTGGTACCAACCCCATTTAACCCTACCGATTTTTGGAAGGCCTTGCTATCGTACTTACCACCAGTATTTATTTTCGATACGCAATCAATTACTTTACCTAAAGGAATACCCCTGCCATAATCTCGCACGGATACTTTATGGTCGCTCATGCTTACCTCAATGGTTTTACCAGCACCCATTACAAACTCATCAATAGAGTTATCTATAATTTCTTTGAGCAGCACGTATACCCCATCGTCATATGCCGAGCCATCGCCCAGCTTACCTATGTACATTCCCGGACGTAAACGTATATGCTCCTTCCAGTCTAACGACCGGATATTATCATCATTATAATCTGTATTTTCTGCCATTTCTCTTTAGTCAGTTGTCAATAGTCAGTGGTCATTGTTTTATTGGTCAAGTTTCATTGTTGTAGAACCTTGTTGATTTCCAATTTCAAGCCAAACTTACTTATACCCTCAAAAGGCAAATTTAATATTTCGCTTTTCAACTCTTCAAAATATTCTGTTAACTTATCAACATTCATTAAATGGTGGTTTTGTGAATATATTGGCAGATTATTAATTTATGGGGTAAAATGTTTATTTTGCTGGACGGTAATGCCTCACCCCAGCCCTCTCCATCCCGATAGCTATCGGGAGAGAAGGAGCTTGATTTGGGATGGACGGGCTTTTAGGATAGAAAGTTAACTTTCTTTCTAAGCCTATAGTTATAGGTTTTGATTTGAAGAATTTTAATAATTAAAAACTCCTTTAAAGCCCTTCTCTCCCGATAGCTATCGGGATGGAGAAGGGTTGGGATGAGGCTTTTTCTCCTTCGGAGAGGATTTAAACAAGGCTTAACATAATAAATAAATGAGTATACAACCAAAACTGAACCGGTTCGACCTTACCATGATTGTGATTAGCTTGGTAATTGGCATGGGGATATTCGCTACGCCAAGCGAGGTAGCTATAAAAGCCGGCAATATCTATATATTTTTTGGTGCCTGGATTTTTGGCGGACTGGTGAGCCTTTGCGGTGCCTTAACTTTTGCCGAAATTGGGGCGCGCTTCCCGGCTACGGGTGGTTTCTATAAGGTTTTTTCGTATTGCTACCACCCTGCGGTAGCTTTTATGATTAATTGGGTATTGGTCATCAGCAACGCGGCTTCGGTGGCGGCGGTGGCTTTGATTGGGTCCGATTATATCAAACCTTTTTTATTGCCTGCCAATCTGCAAAACGATATGGGTACCAAAATCATCACCATCGGTTCAGTTGGGGTTTTGTATGTGATTAACTTTTTGGGGATAAAAATGAGCGCGCGCACGCAAACGGTTTTGATTATTTTTAAAATGAGCATGATTTTGCTGGTTTGTACCACCGTGTTTATGCACCATATTCCGCAGGAGCATTTTACGGTTGCTCCTTATTCGGGTAATATGATTTCGGCTTTTGGCTTAAGCTTGGTGGCGGTGTTTTTTACTTATGGCGGCTACCAGCAAACCATCAATTTTGGGGGCGATATTATTAATGCCAAAACAAATATCCCCAAAGCGGTTATTGTGGGTATTTTGGTGGTTCTGTTTTTATACCTGTCGGTAAACTACGCGTATTTCCATGTGTTGGGGATAGGTGGTTTGCAGCATACCCCTGCCCTGGCGGCAAAAATGGTGGGTGTTATTTTTGGCGATTTGGGGTATAAAATCACCTCTATCATGATATTTTTGTCGGTTTTGGCTTATGTGAATGTAAACGTGATGTCGAACCCGAGGGTGTATTATGCCATGGCCGAAGACGGGGTGTTGCCAGCCATATTTAAAAAGGTAAACCCCAAAACCCAGGTGCAGGAATTTGGCATGAGCTTTTTTGTAGCCGCCATTATATTGGTGCTGTTTTTTGTGGCCAAGTTTGGCGATATGCTTAAATACGTGATGTTTTTTGATACCATTGGCCTCAGCATGGCCGCGGTAGCCATATTTATGCTCCGCAAAAAAACCAAGGAATTGGATGGTACAGGCATCTACACCATTAAATGGTTTCCGCTGGTGCCTGCCATTTTTATCCTATCGTACTGGTTTGTTACCATTAATATCTTCATAACCTTTCAAGACAACCCTTATGCGGCGCTGATTTGTTTGGCGGCTTACGCTTTGGGCTTGGCAATTTATTATATAGGGGTGGGCAACAAAAAAACTACCCAAACAGAAAACTAACATGGATTTATCATACATACTGAACGAACTTGGCGAGGAACGCGAAAACTATTTTAACGCGGTATCGCCCCCTATTATACAAACAAGCAATTTCACTTTTAAAACCGTAGCCCATTTTAGAGAGGCTTTGAGCAACGAGTACGATGCCATGCTGTACTCGCGGGGTAATAACCCTACCCTTAGCATTTTACGCAAAAAGTTGGCCGCTTTGGATGGTGCCGAAGATGCCTTGGTTTTTAGCAGCGGCGTAGCCGCCATTAGCGTGCCCATCATCTCGCTATTAAAGCAAGGCGACCATGCCGTAGTGGTGGAGAACCCGTATAGCTGGACCATTAAACTTTTCAATAACCTATTGCCAAAATTTGGCATTACCTGCACCTACGTAAACGGCACCTCGGTACAAAATATTGAAGATGCCATACAAGCCAATACCAAACTGATTTATTTGGAAAGCCCTAATACCTTTAGTTACGAATTGCAGGATTTAGCCGCCATTGCCCAAATAGCCAAACCTAGGGGCATCATCACCATGATTGATAACAGCTATTGCGGTCCGCTTTACCAGCAGCCCATTGCCTTGGGGATTGATTTGGTGGCGCAGTCGGCTACCAAGTATTTGGGCGGGCATTCCGATGTGGTGGCAGGAGTAGTTACCGGCAGCAAAGCCATGTTGAGCCACATTTTTGATAACGAGTTTATGAACATAGGGCCCACACTATCGCCACATTCGGCTTGGTTGCTGATACGTGGGTTGCGCACCTTGCCTTTGCGTATGCAGCGTGGTTTTGAAACGGCTAAGGTAGTAACCGCTTGGCTACAACAACACCCGGCGGTTGATAAAGTAATCTGGCCCTTTAACACCGACTTTCCGCAAGCCGAATTGGCTAAAAAGCAGATGCGGGGTTGTGGCAGCATGTTTAGTTTTACGCTGAAAAACGCGAGCGTACAAAGCATTGAAGCTTTTTGCGATAAATTGCAGCATATATTAATGGCGGTATCATGGGGAGGGCACGAGAGCTTGATTATACCTGCCATAGCCGGTGTGCCCGTGCAGGCTTTTGATAGTGATAATCCCCGCCACGTGCTCATCCGCATGTATGTAGGGTTGGAGGATGCCGATTATTTGATAAAAGATTTGGCACAAGCTTTGGCCTAATCCATTAAGCCCATACGCAAAAAAGGCAATTTACAAGCTGTACACTTTAACAACTTGTAAATTGCCCATTCAATACCATAACATTACTGTATCGGTAAATTCTTAAAATGGCAGGTCGTCTTCTTCCGGACTTGTGCTTAGGTCGGCCGGGGCAACGTACTCGGGGGTGGTTTTGGCACCCGCGGCGGCAAGGGCGTTAATTTTCCAAAGCTGTAGCGAGTTAAAATAGGTTTTTTTGCCTGTCTTGTCGGTCCATGGGCGGCCCCTTAGGTTAAAGAAAACCTCTATATCATCACCTACTTTTACATTATCTAAAAGGTTGCAACGGTCCTGAATGGCTTCAAACTTCAAATATTCGGGATATTGCGGATTTTCTACATATTCCAAAATCAATTCCCTTTTTTTTAGCGATTCAGTAACCTGCACCGTTGGCGTTACTTCGTATACTTTACCCTTAATTTCCATACGTTAAAAAATTAAAAATGTAAAGTTAATAGATACAAAATAAAATAGGGCGTATTTAATTTATAAATTTTGGTTTTGGCGGGGAAGTTTTCCACAATAAAGTTGAAATAGTTAGCATACGTTGTAAACCAAAACAATATTCCATGCCATTTGGAGGGTGTTTAGGTTGAAATTAATGAATTTTGAGGCTAGCACAATCAATTTTGCTGCTTTTTATGCAGAGTAAAATGTCCAATTCAAATTTAAGTTATTAGCATATTTATATTCTTGTACCTTTTGAATAATAGATTTTTTATGACGAGCACCAATTAAAAATACTGCTTGATTATATGGATTTTCTCGACTCAAATTGTAAATATTTTCAAGCATTGCGTTTTCTCGGATATCATTTTCTTCGTTTAGTAATATATAAAGAGGTTCTAACACATTCAAGTTGTTAATCCCAAGCTCCATAAGTTTTAATTCTTCCATTTTTATTCGATCAAGTAATTCTAAATAATCATAACTATTTAGGTAAGAAAAGCCTTCCTTCTTAGTCAATAATATTTGTTCGTTTTTTAGATTTTTATATGATTCAATGCCGCTGAATTTATCAAACATCCCTTCAATATCATTAGATAACAGATAAGGATTTGGCTCTTTATCTACAGGGAAGTTTTTAATTTTATGTTTTAATAAATAATTCTTAACACATCTTATTTCCGTGATTTCGAAATCGGGTATTTTCTCTTTGTATATCAAATCAAATAACTTTTTAGGCATTTCCTCAAAAATCACTTCCGGATTAAGTGATTCAATAATCTTGTACAATTCAACAGAATTACATTTACCCAATTCTGAATGAAATGTAGATATAAGTGTAATATCGTACATATGGATATATTAATTGAACATAAAAATGAGAATTATTTATTTGTTTTAAAATAAATGAATACTTAGAATGGTTTCTCCCTTAATTCAATCTTTCACACTGCGCCATTTCGAGCGTGTTTAGTTTGAAACTAATGAATTGGCTGCGTCTACGCTCAAATTAGGAAACTTTCAGGCGTCCTCGGCCTGAAAGTACCACATTGATTTTTTACTAAAAAAAATAATCCAAGTGCGCAACAGCCGCGAATTTAGTGCCTGGTGTAAAGGCTACACCATCAACCGGGGATTCGTTTTTTAATCGGGTTTCCGTTTCAAACTGCGTTTCTTTCCATTTTACATTGAACAGATTATTGATAATTAATCCTATTTCATATTTAGGCTTTGTGTAATTCAACACCAAATCATTTACTAAATAACCAACTGCCGTTAAGGTATAATCTGAATTGGCCGCTCGATTACTCAAATAGCGGTAACGAATACTGCTATTAAACCCATTTTTACTTGCGTAGGTAATTCCGCCAGTACTACTCCAAACTGGTGCTAGCGGAATATAGTTCTGACCGATTGGGTCATCCAATGAGCGTCCATGGGCATAATTCAAATCGATATCAAAAAACAAGGAGGAAATTGGTTGATAGCGCGTAGACAGGTCGAAGCCAATACGTTGTGTTCTGCCACTAAAATCAACCGTACCACCGTCACCACCATAAACGAATTCTTTTGAAAGGTAGCCATACCAAATAGCCGTATTTATAAGTAATGATTTTGTGGGTTTAAATACTGTTCCAAAGTCGGCATTGTATGCTGAGGCTAAACTTTGCAATCCATTTACCGCCACCACAACACGAGCATCATTGGAGTTGAATCCTTTACCCATAAATAAATAAAATTGTGTTTTGTCGGTAACTTGGTAATAGAAATTTAATTTAGGGCTTATGATGTTGTTATTTGCGGTATATAACCCAATGCCCTTTAGTGTGGTATCGGTAGCCAACTTATTGTTATATTGATAATAAAACTGGTCGAACCGCAAGCCCGCGTTTAAGTTGAATTTTGAATTGAATTTGAATGTTTCATTTACATATGCTCCTGCACCAAGTTCAGTTATATCACCCAGCTTTATCCGATTTAATAAGGTATAACGATTTACCGTATGGGATAATTCAGAATTGTTGGTAGCGTCCAATCTGGCATTAATACCTATTTTAGTGGTTAGTTTAATATCTCCTAAATAATCTTCATGTACGTAACTTCCATTATAACCATAAAGATTCCTTTCCTCCTTTTGTCTGATTTCATCTCCATTTACAGTATCTACCAAAAAGAACGTAAAATTGGTATGCAGGTCAAATTCATATTTTGAATAAAATAATTGGGTTTTTAACTCATCCCTGTCTCCTAGTTTGGTGGAAAGCTGCGCGTTCATATTAATACGAGAAGTTAAACCGCCTTCATTTGGATCAATAGCACCGTAAAAGCCGACCTTATTTTCGTTAACAGCACTTTCGGGTATTTGACCGGATGCATACCAGGTACTGTAAAGTGTAGAAGCTGTAAATGTGAGCCAATTATTATCAGATAACTTGCCATGATATTTGGTAAAGAAATTGAAGCGTTTAAAGTGCTGCGGGTTATCAAAATAGCTATCGCTATAACGATATTCGGAAGCAGCGTACCATGACTGATTTTTTGCCCTAGCCCTTTCACCTGATAAATTTACCATAGCCAACAATCTATAGGTATTGAACTGTCCGCCTTCCACTTTAATGGTATTTTGACTAATAGCATCCGAAGTATGAAAATCAGCCGAACCTGTCACAGCCAAATCGCCTTTTTCGGCATCATATGAACCTTTTTTATAAGTTGTACTTTCGATAGTTTCAGGGATAATAAAGTGGCTATCAGCATAACCCTGTCCGTGAGCCTGCGATACCATGTTAATTGGGATGCCATCCGCATATAAGGCGATATCCGTTCCATGGTCATTATCAAATCCTCGCAAAAATATCTGTTCGGCTTTGCCTCCACCTTGATGTTGCCCAATAAATAAACCTGGTACCATCCGAAGTACTTCTTGCGAATTTGATACGCCCCGCATTTTTATATCAGTTTCGCTAAATGATTTATATGGATTGAGCGCATTACCTGTAATTGTAACATCCGCCAAAGTTGTTTGTTGAGGATTAAGTACAATCACATTTTGTTTTGAATAGTCGCTAAGATTGATTGTTCGCTTTTTATAGCCAATGGCACTTATAGTAATGATATTAGCATCATGAATATTTTTGAAATAAAAATTGCCGTTTTCATCAGTAATATCAGTTTGTTTACCTGGTGATAAAATGATAGTTACCCCAATTATAGGGACATGGGTTGCACTATCAATAATTTTCCCTGATAATTCTTTTTGCTGCGCAAAAAGCACATGGCTACTACAAAGTAACAGCAATATAATAAATGATTTAAATTGCATTTTATAAAAAATTAGATATAACAAAATAGGCTAAGCTAATATGCTTAACCATTATTGATGTTGTTATTTCTAAGCTCGAGGGGGTGGATAATCTTTATTTATAGGTTGCGCTGAGTATTGCCTTTGGTAAAAGCTATATATCGAAGTTTCTGTAATGGTAATAGTAGTGCATATTTTTATAGTAAATGCCAAAATATGGTTGCAATCTTTAGTATTTATTTTGGAGTTGCCAGTAGCTTTTTCTTTGGCTGTTTCATTACTAATTTTAACAATCTCCAATCCGGTGTGATTTTTTCCATGCAATTTATGTTCAATAGCTAGGTGTTCTTTTTCCCAAAAGGTATGCGCCAATAAGTCGGTAAATAAGGGTATGCAAGTATTGAAAGAAAATAATAAATACGAGAGCAAGGTTAAAATTGCAATATCTTTAAAAAAATTTTGTTTGGTAGATAATGGTGAATTAGCTAAAGGCTTTACCTCTAACGTGTTAAGGTCATAAACAAAAAGAAACCAATATAACTTTTTGAACATTAACTTTTAAATTCTAAACTTGTTTTCCAAACGAATGTAATTACTAAAAACGTAAATGCAAATTCAGCGTAGCCATTTATTTACTTGGGGTATAAAAAAAATAGGCTTAATAATTATTTTGCTTGTTTTTGTTGAACCAGTATATGCGCATGTGAATGCCGATGAGTTAGAAAAATTACTAAAATCAAATACTTATTTTGTTTATTTATTACAAGGATTTCTTCATATAATTCCCCTAGGATTTGATCATATTCTTTTTGTGCTGAGCTTATTTTTATTGAGCCCAAAGTTAAAACCTATGCTATGGCAGGCAACTACTTTTACCATTGCCCATTCATTTACACTAGGCTTAACCATGTACCACCTAATAAGCCCTCCTGTTAAAATTGTAGAACCCTTAATCGCTTTATCTATCCTTATTGTTGCCCTCGAAAATATATTCTCTCCAAAACTTCGCCCTGCTAGGTTAGGAATTGTTTTTATTTTTGGCTTAATACATGGGTTGGGGTTTGCAAACGCGTTAAATAATATAGGGTTACCTAAAAATGACTATTTTTCTTGTCTTATCCTGTTTAATTTGGGTGTTGAATTAGGACAAATTACCATCATATTACTTGCTTATTTTTTTTTAGCGAAATGGTTTAGTAATAAGTCTTATTATCGTAAAATTATAGTTATTCCCTTATCAATCCTTATAGCGGGAATTTCTTTTTTTTGGTTTTTCGAAAGATTATTTTTGTGAGAAAAGCATTCTGCCCCCCGATCAATAAAAGATACCCCGACTAACCTTTTAAAACTACCACATAGATTTTAGGAAAAGACAATTCATGTTAAAAACATCAATCTTTCACCCATCCAACCTCCAAAAAACCAGATAGCGTTTTTAATTTCTTAAATTCGCCAAATAATATGCAAGTTTTCCAAACCGAGAGTAAAATAATTATCACCTGCAATAAACGCCTGTCGGGTTATTTGCAGCAAGAGGTGGAGGCACTGGGCTTTAAGCCTACCCGTGTGTTCCAAACCGGGGTAGAGCTACAGGGCACCATAACCGATTGTATTCCGCTGAATTTGAATTTACGCTGCGCCAGTCAGGTGTTATACCTCATCAAAAGCTTTAAAGCCGAGGACCCAAACGAATTATATAAAAACGTGGTGGAGATTGAATGGGAAAAGCTGATTGATTTTTCGGGCTATTTCTCGGTATCGTCTACCGTAAATAATGAGCATATCCTTACGCCGCTGTTTGCCAACGTAAAGGTAAAAGACGCCATAGCCGACCGTATAAAATCCGTCAAAGGCATACGCCCCAACTCGGGTGCAGATGCCAATAAAACCCTGGTACATTTGTACTGGCAGGATAGCGACGCCGATATTTTTCTGGATACCTCGGGCGAGACGCTGGCTAAACATAGCTACCGCAAAATACCGGGCAAGGCGCCTATGCTGGAGGCCTTGGCCGCGGCTACCATTATGGCTACCAAATGGGACAGGAAGAGCACCTTTATTAACCCCATGTGCGGCTCGGGCACGCTGGCTATTGAGGCGGCTCTGCTGGCTACCGATAAATGCCCCGGTTTGTTCAGGATGAATTATGGCTTTATGCATATTTTAGGCTACGATGAAACGGTATTTTTTACCGAACGCCGCAAGCTGAAAGACAAGTCCAAAAAAGAAACCGGATTTGAAATCATCGCCACCGATCTGTCGGCCGATGCGGTGGATATAGCCGAAAAAAATGCCAAAACCGCCGGAGTCGACCATCTGATTACCTTTAGCGTTTGCGATTTTGCCGATACCCCCATACCCCAGGAACCGGGCATAATTATGTTTAACCCCGAATATGGCGAGCGCCTGGGCGTACATACCAAATTGGAGGCCACCTACAAGCGCATGGGCGATTTTATGAAAAAAGAATGCCTGGGCTACCGTGGCTACGTATTTACCGGCAATGCCGACCTGGCCAAAAAAGTAGGCTTGCAAGCCGCCCGCAAAATTGAATTTTACAACGGCAAGTTGGATTGTAGGTTGTTAGAATATGAATTGTATTCGGGCACCAAGCGGGAACCGAGGGAAGTGGTGTAGGTTATATTATTTTTCGGGATATTCCATTGGATAGATTGGGTGGTTAGCCTAAATATCGGCAAACCCACACGGCGTTCTGATGGAACGCATTAACGCGGCATCAATTTCCTACCCACACGATGTCCCTATGGGACATTGGGGCTATGGTGTTTATTTATCGTTTTTGTTTCTTTTCGTGCGCCGCTAGGCACATCGCGTTGCTAACCTAAATATCGGCGAACCCACACGGCGTTCCAATTGAACGCATTGATGGGACAATCATTTGCTACCCACACGATGTCCCTATGGGACCTTAGGGGCTATTGTGTTTATTTATCCTATTTCCTTTTTTAAATCTGCCACTAGGCACATCACGAAGAAGCCTAAATATCGGCAAACCCACAAGGCGTTCCAATGGAACGTATTGATGCGGCATCCATTTTCTACCCACATGATGTCCCTATCGGACATTGGGGGCGATGGTGTTTATTTATCCTATTTCCATGTTTAAATGTCCGCTAGGTACATCACGAAGAAGCCTAAATATCGGCAAACCCACACGGCGTTCCGATGGAACGCTTCGGATGGGGCGTTCATTTTCTACCCACACGATGTCCCTACGGGACATTGGGGCTATAGTGTATATTTATCTTTTTTTTATGTGCCGCTAGGTACATCGTGTGGGTAGACCAAGTATAACCCATCAACCTAGCGTTCCTTCGGAACGCCGTGTGGGTTTAATGAATATGCTATTCACCACATGTACCTTTGGAACTTAGAAAACTATTTTTGCTGATTCTCTTCATTATAAAATATTTAAAATGCTATCTCCTAAATTTGGTTATAAGCACCATCACCCATTTCTCAAAAAAATTAATACTTTTGATATTAGCCGCTTGATAAACCCTTTATTGAGCAGCCTTCTTTGCATGAAAAAATTATTCCTATTCATAATCGCCTTGTTTTTTATAAGCAAGGGCATGGCGCAGCAGCAATTGGCTTTCCCTTTTCAAGGGGGGAAGGAGGTGATGGTACGCTTTTTTAATCAGAACGTGGTAATTACCCCCGAAATTTTGGAGAAAAAAGCCACCGGACTAGTATTATTCAAATTCACTGCCGATGAGCGTGGGCATATCACCAAGATTATTATTTATTATGCCGATGATGCCTTGCTGGCCGTGCCAATAGTACCTGCCTTGAAAAAATCAACCAAAAAATGGATCATACCCGATCATGAACGTTTTCATGATTTTATTTTGCCATTCTCATTCAATATTTCAGGCTTAAAACTTGGCGACTCAACTGCAACGGTAAAGGCTGTTTATGATGGCTTTTTAAAGCGAAAGCCCATCCTTTCAAGCAATCAAATACCTTTGGATTTGGCTACCCTTTTGCCGCCTATCAATATTAATTACGAGCTAAAACCATAGGGTTTTGAAGTAGTGCCAGCCCATCCCTTACTATGGAAAACAAACCCATCCATACGCACCGTAAAATTATCCATATTGATATGGATGCCTTCTACGCCTCGGTGGAGCAGCGCGATTTCCCGGAATACCGCGGCAAACCCCTGGTTGTTGGTGGCTTGCCCGAAGGACGTGGTGGTGTGGTGGCAACGGCCAGTTATGAGGCACGTAAGTTTGGCATCCGGTCGGCTATGCCAAGTAAACAAGCATTGAAACCTTGTCCGGAGGTATTGTTTGTTCGTCCCAGGTTTGATGCTTATAAAGAAGTATCGCAAAAAATCAGGGCCATATTTGGTAGGTATACCGATTTGATTGAGCCCCTATCCTTAGATGAAGCCTATCTGGATGTAACGGTTGATAAATTGGGCATAGGCTCGGCTATTGAAATTGCCAAACAAATAAAAAACGCCATTAAGGAGGAGTTGCAGCTTACCGCCTCGGCGGGGGTATCTGTCAATAAATTTGTAGCCAAAACCGCTTCGGATATCAATAAACCCGACGGACTCACCTTTATAGGCCCCTCGACAGTTCCCGCCTTTATGGAAAAATTGCCTGTCGAAAAGTTTTTTGGGGTAGGCAAGGTTACCGCCCAAAAAATGAAAAACATGGGCCTGCATACCGGTGCCGACCTAAAAAACCTAACTGAAACCGAACTTATAAAACACTTTGGCAAGCAAGGCAAGTTTTACTATCAAATTGTACGAGGTATTGACAACCGTGAGGTACAACCCCATCGCGAAACAAAATCGCTGGCGGCGGAAGATACCTTTGCTTATGACCTAACGTGTTTGGAAGAAATGGAATTGGGGCTTGATAAAATTGCCAAAACGGTTGCTAATCGTTTAAACAAATATAACTTGTTAGGTCGTACCATTACCCTAAAAATAAAATACAGCGATTTTAAACAAATAACCCGTAATCAATCATTTAGTATGGGCATTGGCAACGTGGAAACCTTATCGGCCACAGCCAAAAAACTATTAAGCCTAACATTTGCCGAAGGACAAAAGATACGCTTACTGGGTATATCGGTTTCTAACTTTGGGGAGATGAACCAAAAAGCCAAAGAAGATGCACCTACTGAGCAATTAAAGCTTTTTTGAAATGAGCTATTGTAATTTTAAACTAACTCACCGGTACTAATTTTTGTATAAGAACCTACAGTGCTGCATGGCTTTTGCTGCTACTAATGGACTTAAAAAATATCTTCCATACTATGCTGGCAAATAACAAGTTAGTTAAATGTGCCAGTATAAATATACTGTAGCACGTTGTTTCGGTGAAAATTTAGGCTCCGTATAAACGTTGCCTATAGCTTCAGTTATTGGTCATAAGACACAACAACGGCCAACGCCAAGAACACCAACAAGGGCACGAAATAAAAATATATTTTCAACCCCTAATCTTATCCCGAACTCACGTTAATTTATTACTTTTATATTCGATGAAAAAAATAGGAGACGCAGATTGTAGCTTCATATTATTCTTTAACCGCGAATATTTGAGACATTATATAAAAAGAAAGTATAAGATTAATCATTACAAAAGCAACTATTCCTACAATGACCCATGTTCCAATAATGTTCCTTTTTACCGGCCAATTATCAAATTCTTCAACATAACTTTTCCATTTATCATTATAAAGAAATGCAAAATAATTAACTAATAAAAGAGAAATGAAAGGTATAATAGTTTGAACTGAATTGGCTTCAAACTCTTCATTTCGGTTAAAAAAATCAATATAATATACCTTTAAAGAAATCAAAAAAAATATTTCCAAACTGTACAAAACCAAACCCGCTTTAAAATCTGAAAGCCACTTTGTTTGTTCAAATGCTTCAAAAAGCCTTAAGAATTTGTAAAATATGTAATAATAAGCTTTTTTTATGGTCATATTTTTTTATTTATATTAATGAAGATGTCACAATGGGTCATCGGCGTTTCTTTCATTCTCTTTTCTCATATCTTCTATAAAATCCCCTACTACCGCAAGAGTCCCTTTTGTGGATTTTGAACAAGTTATTTTAAAGTTCAATAATTAGCACAAAGCTAAAAGGCAGCGCTTTGCGGTAGCAATGGGGCATAAAATAATTTATTTTTAAATACCGTTCTTTTCATTTTATAATAATTGATAGCAAAATTAGATCTCAATAATTCCCATACAAAACATATATAAGCCTACCAAAAATAAAAGAAAAGAAGCACCATAAACATTAAATTCATAAATATTTATATCCCTATTTTTCTTCTTTGTATCATTTGATATATATATAAATAAGGCTAAACCAAATAAAAAACAAATTGCTCCACATAAAATTTTTAATAAGGGTTCCATTCGTTATTAATTAATTAATTATTTATTCCTTTTGGGTAATATCTTCTACTTTTCTTTGACTTTATCAAGTCCCTTATCCGTTTTATCACTAGTTATTGCTTTTTGTACCTTATCAATCACATCCTTTTTTCTAATTTATCAACTCCTTTATCTATAAAGGTTGATATACCATAAAAAATGGTAGTAGTCTCCGGCTACCTAAAGAGTCACTCTTGAGCTTTTTGAACAAGTTATTTAAAGCTCAATAATTAGCATAAAGTCACACGGCAGCGCATTGCAGTAGCTATGGGGCATTCTATTCTTCTACATGTACTTCTATGACCAACACCTACACCAACAAAGCCCGACCCATTGTCACGCTCTTTCTTTTTTCCAATCTTACGTTATCCCCGCCCTTCAGTTGTTGGTCATAAGACACAACAACGGCTCAGGCTCGGAACACCAACAAGGGTGCTAAATTATTTCCTATGGAAGTTATGTTATAACTCTTCGTTTAGTTTTTTAAATAATTCAATATCTCGTTTCCTTCTAAATATAATTTGCAAATACAACGATGCTCCCATAATTAGGGTTAATGGTTGAGATTTTGAATAATAAATTATATTCATAATGATAGCAGTTATAAATAAACCAGTTAGTATTATTAATGCAATAATTCCGCCTTTTGATGCATAAAACGGTGGTAGTAATAAAATTTGTTTATTTAAAGTATACATTTCTTTAAAAACCGCAAGGCTTACATTGTTGTCAACATCCGATGTGTCTTCCTTTACCTTCCCTTCATTAACAAAAGTCCATTGAACCTTTTTCGAGTCTTGCAAAAACAATTTTATTGTAGAAGTTTTTTTAGAGGTAGAGCTTAAGACACAAGAATGTATATCAGTATACTTAAATTGCTGCTGTTTCTCAAGTATTCCTGTTCCATAATTAAAAATTTCCAATAAAACAAAGTCTTCATCAAATGTAAATTTGATCTGCTTTAGAAACTTTAACCTCAATGGCTTATTAAAGATAAGTGGAGCAATAATAAAAACAAAAAAGCCTAATACCGCTAACAATGGAGACTGCAATTTGGATGCTAATGAAATAGAGAGACAGCCTCCAAATAACATGTATATACATAATAATAATGCAAAAATTTTAACGTACGAAATTGTTGCGGTGATGTTTTTTTGATCTAATTTCATGATATAATTATAAAAATTAATTTTCTTTTTTATAAGCTTCTTCATACGCATTCCAAACATCCCATCCAAAGGTAACCGCAGCCGCAACCAATTCTAATCCACCCACCGCTTCTCCAATTCAAGGAATTGATATCAGCACCAAATTGGCGACTCCAAGTGTAGCAGAAACCCCTGCTACCACAAGAGTCCCTCTTGAGCTTTTTGAACAAGTTATTTAAAGTTCAATAATTAGCATAAAGTTACAAAGCAGCGCATTGCGGTAGCAATGGGGAGGTTTATTTTCGAGAAATTAATGTGAAAAATTACTTACTATTGTAAAGATAATAGGAGCAAGAATCAAAGTAATTGCTACTAAAAGCCCTTTGTAAAATCTTTTCGTAGGTTCTTCATCTTTCCATTTAAACCTTAATTTATTATATTTCCCCTCATATTTGCGGTAGTTGATATAAAAAAGCAAACAAAATAGTATTGCTCCAACGTAGCCAAATTCTTGGTAATGTAACTCTCTAATTGGTTTCGTTATAATCCTGTTTAATATTAAATTAATTACGCCTCCTATCATAAACCCTTGTGCTAAAGAAATGACCGAAATCGCCGGTAATCCGCGTCTTCCGCTTCTACTGATAAATAGCTCAGTTGTTCTATAAAAAATATAATCAAAAAATGTATTCATAATATTAATTATGTTTAAAAATATTATCTACTCCATCACCTAAACTATCTGTAATATTTTTTCCTGAATAAAAACCCTACCCAATGTCTATTATTGCATATGCTAATCCGATTACCGGAAAAACAATTTCCAAAGCGAAAACTGCCCCCCCCCCTGGTACCGCAATAGTCCCTCTTCTGGTTTTTGAACAAGTTATTTAAAGTTCAATAATTAGCATAAAGCCACAAGGCAAAGCATTGCGGTAGCAATTGGGTGCTGTCTCCGTAGTGACGCAGTCCTTAGCAGCACCATACACTGCTATAAATAGGTGGCCAAGTCCCATTCCGTCAATATCAATAACATAGCAATTTTTTTAGATATAACAAACTATTTATTTGATCATAATTATAGGAAAAACTATTGCCTGTTTTTAAATAAAATAAATCTCCACCAAAAAAATCTTCTCGTTCTATAGCTTTATTGTTTAACTTAATTATTTTTTTTTTATTTATATAGGTAACCCAACCAATCTCGTTCGTAGTATTCAACGCTGTGTAGAGTTCTTTCGAATTTAAAACAACAACTTCTGGATCCCAATTCCGAATAAGAATACTCATTATTTTTTTCACATTATTTAGTTGAAGTAGTCTATCGTTCGCATGTCCTTTATAGGGAATATTAATTAAACAACTATCTGTCAATACTTTAGAACTGCTTCCTGTATTAAAAGAAATAGCACTTGCTTCTCCTTCTAGATGTCCAGTCCAAAGTGAAAGACGATATCCTATCTTATTAAACCCATCTTGATCTAAGTCCTTTTTATTAAAATTTTCATTATAGAGCCGCTTAATAGATTCAGCAGTAAGTAACACATCGTGCTTTAATGCTTCATTCTGACTCATTCCTAATTCAAATAGATTCAAAAACTGCTCATCAACACTATATAAATCTAATAATGTTTGCAAAGTAGGATTAATTAAATCATCAAGCATCCGCTTTCTGTTTTGCCAGTATGCCCCTATATAAAATGTATCGTTCATATTATTTTACGCCCTGCTACCGCAAGGACCCCTCTTGTGGTTTTTGAACAAGTTATTTAAAGTTTGTATCGTCCTAAAATAAGTTTAAATGTTAATTGTCAAGCCATAGCATAAGGCCACAAGGCAGAGTCTTGCGGCAGCAATGGGGAAAGCTATTACAATTGTAGCAACTCCAGGCCAACTTGAGTAGAGCTATCATATACAACGTTTTGGTTATTAAATGTGAATGCTGCTGTAGTTAGGTTAGGATAGGTGGATTGATACTGTGCATAATCAACAAAAATTGTCCCTACACTTTTTTTGTTTACCATTAAAGTAAACGTTTTAAGGGAGGGCAGTTGTGAGCTAAGAACGAGGATGTTTTGACCTACTATGAGTAAGCCATTGTATTTTGTAGATACCTTAGTGGTATCTGGGTAAACATAATTCTTGGTAATGTACAATGGGGCAGTTTTGGTAACCGGAGCACTAGGTATAGAATTATCTTGATAAGATACCGAAACGCTATCTTTTAACGAACTAATTAAGCTGTTACCGTCTTTATCCAATATCTCAAACTGTAAAGTTTTGGGTGCGGGGACAGGCGTACAACCACCACCAAATTTGTCGCATGAGGTAAAGGCAAATAACGAAATACCTAAGAAAATTAATAATATGATTCGGGAAGATTTAGACATGATCAAATTTAATTATAAATTATAATAACTTGTGCATAAAATTTTAAAATAACAAATAGTATAGGGTTTATTACCTTTGCCCTTATGGTTGATGTTATTTTAAAGAAAGGCAAGGAGAAAGCGGTATTACACAGACACCCCTGGGTGTTTTCGGGCGCGTTGGAGCGGGTAAATGGCAAACCCGAAAATGGTGAAATTGTACGCTTGATGGATGCCAAAGGTGCTTTTATGGCTTATGGCTTTTACAACAACCAATCGAGGGTGGCATTGCGTTTGTTGGAATGGGAGGAGGCCGCCCATGTGGATGAGCAATGGTTTAGGGATAAGGTAACTACGGCGGTGCAAAGTCGTTTTAATTTGTTGGAAGATGGTAGTACCAATACTTGCAGGTTGATATTCAGCGAATCGGACTATTTGCCGGGCTTAATAGTTGATAAATATGCCGATTATCTTTCGGTACAGGTGCTTACCTCTGGCATTGAAAAAATGATGCCGGTGATAATCGACCAATTAAATAAACTTTTAAAACCAATAGGCATATTTGATAAAAGCGATGCGGCTTCCCGATTGCATGAGGGTTTAGGTACTCAAAATATGGTACTGGCCGGTCAACACCCGCCTGAGCGGTTGGAAGTAAAGGAAAACAATATCATCTACAACATCAACATAGCCGAAGGGCAAAAATCGGGCTTTTACTGCGATCAGCGCGAAAACCGTAAAATAACCGCCAGCTATGTGAAGGGTAAAAAAGTATTGGATTGCTTTTGCTACACCGGAGGCTTTACCCTAAATGCCCTTAAAAACGGAGCGGCTTCGGTTACCTGTGTTGATAGCTCGGCATTGGCTATTGAAACTTTGAAGGAAAATATACAATTGAATAATTTTAGCGGAGCCCATGTTAACACCTTTACATCGGATGTAAACAAGCAATTGCGAAAATTTAAGGAAGATGGCGAACTATTTGATGCAATTGTGCTCGATCCGCCAAAATACGCGCCATCACGGTCGTCGTTAGATAAAGCCACCCGTGCTTATAAAGATTTAAACCGTTTGGCCATGTTGTTGCTCAACAAAGGGGGCTTATTGGCTACCTATTCCTGCTCGGGTGCTATGGATATGGAAACCTTTAAACAGGTATTGGCTTGGGCCGCCCTAGATGCCGGCAAACAGGTACAATTTATTTATCAATATTGCCAACCGGAAGACCATCCTATCAGGGCCTCCTTCCCGGAAGGGGAGTATTTAAAAGGGCTTTTGTGTAGGGTAGCATAAAAAAGTTAAAATATTTTTCGGTCGCTGTCCAATAATTACTAATTCAATCGTCATCCATCAAAAAACAAATAAATTAAAACGTTATGAAAGAATTTTTAATGGTATTTAGAAGCGAGGGTATGGGCGATTACAGACCAACCCCTGAAGAAATGGAAGCGGTTGACAAAGAATGGAACAACTGGTTTGGCAGTATTGCAGCCCAAGGCAAATTGGGTGGCGGCCACCGTCCGGGTTTTGAAGGTAAAACCATCCACCCGGGCAATGTTATTACTGATGGGCCTTATGCGGAGGTAAAAGAAATTTTAATGGGCACTACAGTTTTAAAAGTAGATACCATGGAAGAGGCTCTTGAAATAGCCAAAGGGTGCCCTATTTTAAACGTAGGTGGTACGGTGGAGGTTAGGGATATTATTATGATGAACGCCTAATTTTAATTAGGTTTTTAACCATTCCCCAAAGTAGGATGCTATCTTTACTTTGGGGATTTTTTTATGCCAAATATCAGCAAAATAATAGCCGATTTATACCGAACCGAGTTTAGTAAAATAACTTCGGTATTGGGTAAACTTTTTGGTTTTGAGTTTATTGAAATAGCAGAAGACATAGCCAGCGATACCTTTTTGCAAGCAACAGAAAATTGGGCTGCAAAGGGCCTTCCTGATAATCCTACCGCGTGGTTGTATACCGTAGCAAAAAACAAGGCAAAAGATTATTTAAAGCACGACGCTGTTTTTAGAAATAAAGTAATTGTGCAATATCCCGAACAAGCGCAAAGCACAATAGAAGTTGATTTATCATCAAAAAACATTAAGGATAGTATGCTGCGGATGATGTTTGCCATTTGCAATCCTAACATATCAACAGAGGCACAAATTGGGTTATCACTCCGCATCCTTTGCGGTTTTAGCATTGATGAAATAGCTGCTGCCTTTTTGAGTAATAAAGAAACCATTAACAAGCGCCTGTTTAGGGCAAAGGAAAAGTTGAGGGAAGAAAAGGTAACCCTTGAATTTCCGGAAACAAGGCAGCTTGACGATAAACTAAATACGGTTTTAACTACGCTATATTTACTATTTAATGAAGGCTACTATTCTGTATCAAAAAACAAAACTTTACGAAAAGACTTATGTTTGGAAGCCATGCGCCTGTGCTATTTGCTGATTGAAAATGAAAACACCAACAAGCCTGTAGTAAATGCCTTAATAGCCTTGATGTGCTTCCATGCCTCACGATTTGATGCACGCATAGCTACCAATGGGGAACTGATTTTGTATAGCGACCAAGATACCTCACTGTGGAACAAAGAGCTGATTATGCAAGGGAAATATTTTTTAAACAAAGCGGCTAGTGGAAAAAGTTTAAGCAAATTTCATTTAGAGGCAGCCATTGCATATTGGCACACGGAGGCACAGGATACCATTGAAAAATGGGATCATATATTACAACTCTACAATAAATTATTGATTGTTGAATATTCGCCAATAGCGGCACTAAACCGTACCTACGCCTTAGCTAAGGTTAGCGGGAAACCAGTCGCGATTACCGAAGCTTTGAAATTAAACCTACACCAAAACCATTTATATCATTCTTTACTTGGGTATTTATATACCGATGTTGATAATACATTGGCATACGCTAGCTATCAACAAGCCCACAACCTTTCAAAAACCGCTAATGATAAAAAGGTTATTTTAAAACATCTGGAAAATTTAGCATCTCCTAAAACCAATTAACCCTATAAAATTCAAGATAAAAGGTTAAATCTATTCCTACCTTATTCAAAATTTACGCTGCCATAAGTGGTATGGATCTCAACGGTTGGGCCCGCCCCTGCCTTGCCGTAATGGCCCTTATAGTTTTTGGTCATGCTGATGCGTTTGCTACCGTCGGGTGGGTTTTTGCTGGTAATGATGGCTTCATTACTGTTATAGCTAAAGCCTCCATAATTTACCGTTACATCAAAATCAAAGCTATCGTTCCCCGGTAAGCCGACAGTAAATCCCGAATAACTGGAGTTAACATCCAGCTTTTTAAAAGTACTGGCCAATTCGCCTATTTTAGACCCACCGCAGTACGAAAGATCAAAATTGCCACTACCTTTTAATTTGCCTAATTTGAAGGAGCCATAACTTAAATTCGCTTTTAGATTATTGCACTCCCCAATTTGCACACTGCCGTAGGAGTAATCAAGATGCGCGCTATTCAAATTATCAACCTTCAAACTACCATAGCTGCCTTCAATATCATTATTAGGGTTGGAAAGCTTTATAGCGGTCGCGTTGCCGTACGAACAATTTAGGCGCACTTTGCCATCCAACTCAGGTAATGAAACAGACCCGTAGCTTTGATCAACATTTAAATCATTTTTGGCTGGCATATAAACAGTATAATTAATCTCTAGTTTATGTTTATCGGAATTACCCCAATCCCATATTTTCCATGAACGCCCATTAGAAGTTTCAATACTGGTGCGGAAAGAAACCACATCGTTTTCCTTACTGTCTCTTATTTGTACACCATCCAATAGTTTTTGCGCTGCCGCATCGTCGTTTGCCTCGGCCTTAATTTGAACATCTACCTTTATTTCGTGTTTGTCCCAAGTATTTACAACAATTTTACCGTATTGATTGCTCAACTTAATTTTATCATTAGCATCAAGACTGTAAGTTTTACTGTAGCTTTTGTATTTGTCCTTAGTGTTGCACTCGGCAACGTCAACTGAATCGCAATTTGTTTGAAAGTTAAAATTGAAACTATTGTCCAAATTTTTCAAACTCATCTCAATTTTAGGAGCTAGGTCGGCCAAGCTTAAATTAATCTCTTCTCCCAAATTTTTTAAGCTTAATTCAATTTTTGGGGTGATGATATTTATACTGGTATTTATTTCTGTCTCCAAATTATCCAAATCAATTTTAAGGTTGTTTAACTTAATCGATTTTTCATGCTTGATTAAAGTTTTTGAATTGGTTTTAACCGAATCTTCAACAGTTTGCGCCCAAATACTATTGCCAGTTGCCAATAACAATAGCAAGGTAAGCCTTAAAGGATTAAATATTCTTAGTTTCATCTTTTTCACTTTCATTCACTTTTTTAAGCTGCTCAATTACCTGAAGCTGCTGGTTTAATACTTGCATTTGAATTTGCAGATTATGTATCATGGCATGCAATACTCGTTCCTGATTAGGGCTGGTTAGCAATTCATTGTTCATTTCCTTATAGGTAGAGTCCATCTCTGCAATTTGGGAGTTAAACTCTTTGTACAATTGCGGATTTGATTTTGTAATCTCCTTAATCTCCGTCCGGCGTGCTTCAATGAGCGAGGTATATTGTACTTGCTGTTTGGCATAAACCGGATTTATAGCTGCCAAATCAATAGTTTGTTTATTTTGGCTACGCAGATAAATAATAAAGCTAATACCCATTACCACTACCACCGAAGCAGCAACCCGCAAAACAAAAC
This sequence comes from uncultured Mucilaginibacter sp., assembly GCA_903891475.1. Taxonomy (GTDB): domain Bacteria; phylum Bacteroidota; class Bacteroidia; order Sphingobacteriales; family Sphingobacteriaceae; genus Mucilaginibacter. Next base: position 105,743 of record CAITEP010000016.1, on the reverse strand, counting down.
CCAATGAAAATACTTTGGCTTCTTTTTTCGTTACTTGTGCCATTTCTGCAGACAGACCTAACTCTATACGATCCCAAAGACCGGCCGATGGTTCCAAATCATCAAATGCTTCCTTATTGTTTTTTATGAAATCTTCTAATCTCTTGCTCATGATGCGATCCCCTTTGTTCTTAAAATTTCAATTAGTTTTCTTTTTGCCCTCATAAATTGTGTACGCGAGGTGTTTTCTGTTATTTTTAATACTTGTCCTATTTCTTCGTGGTCGTACCCTTCCAGCAGGTAAAGTGTAATTACTAAACGGTAGCCTTCGGGTAGTTGTTTTATCGCTTCCTTAACTATTTCAACTTTATATCGTACTTCCTCATCATCTTCAAATTCCTGCTCGGCTATGTTTTGAATTTGCTCACCTTCAAGGTCTACCAATTCTAACCTGCGTTTGCGTAACAAATTGATGGATCGGTTTACCACAATTTGCTTAATCCAAAGGCCGAAGGTAGTATCTTGTCTAAAATCCTTTATCTTATTAAACGCATCTAAAAAAGCCTCTTGCAAAACATCTTCCGCTTCGGCACTATCGCCCACTATCCTAAAGGCAACGTTTAACATCGCTTTAGCATATAATCGATACAACTCATAACAGGCTTTTTTACTACCCTGTTTGCATTCAACCACCAGGTTAAAATGCTTGTCAATAAATGTGGCTTCCAAATTAGAATCAGCTTGCATATAATATGACACAGGGTATTTAGGAATGTTGCATGTGGATTTGGGATTTCGGATGTTTGATTTCGGATTTATTTTTTAGTAGCAAGTATTTAGTAGCTAGTATCAGGATTATTAACATTCAATAAATAAAAAATGAAGTTATTATAAATTGAAATTATAATCCTGAAAATTCTTAAATCCTGTAAATCCTGATTCAGACATTTGATTTCGGATTTCGGATGTTCAATTTCGGATTTATTTTTTAGTAGCGAGTAGCTAGTATCAAGTATCAAGACTTTGGGATATTATAATTATTTTAGACGCATTTTAAAATAATTACAAATCATAGTTTCCTACAGGTTGAATTATCAATTATTCTTGAATAATAATACCTAATAACTTATGTACTTTCGGTCTTCCCGACTGTCGGACTTACCGACTTAAAAACTCATCAATTGCTTTTACAGCTGATTCATATCTATCATCTTCTGTGCCCGAAATTAATACATAATTGGCATTCAGGGCATTCAGTTCTTTGTACCAAACTTCCATAAAATGTTCGCGCATATGGGGGAAGTCGCGGAGGGGGTCTTCTTCCCAGGGTAGGTCGATGTTTAATAGCAAATACAAATCATAAGTATGTTTGGGCAGTAAATCCAGCACTTCTTGAGGTGATTTACCGAAGGTATAATCGCTCCAAATTTTTACCGTAATAAAAGTGGTATCGCAAATTAGAATCTTCTTCGCCTGAGGGGTAAGCTCCTTTTCGAGCGCAAGCTGACCGTAAAACATATTAATTTCATCCTGCCAAGTAGGCTGGGCGGTTAACTTGGCGCAATAATCGCGGGCAAATTCGGGCACCCAAACCGTTTGGTAATGATTAGCCAAATATGCCGACATGGTTGATTTACCCGTTGATTCGGGACCAACGATCGCTATTTTTTTTATTTCGGATTTTGGATGCTCCATTTCGGATTTTTTTTTTAGTAGCTAGGATTTAGTATCGAGTAGCTAGTATCTAGTCGCTAGTATGTAGATTTTAAAACATTCTATATTAAAAAGTTATTAGGGGAAATTGAGATTTTGAATCCTGAAAATATTAAAATCCTGTAAATCCTGATTCTGACAATTAATGGATTTCTCATTAACTACCTAAAGAAAGTACTTAAAATTTCTCAAACCTCCTGTTTTTTATATTCCTTTTTCCAATCAATATAGCCCAACAAAGCTATGCCCACATATATGGCGTACATAATGGCTGTTAAATCAAGGTGTTTAAATATATACACCCCAACGTAAATTATATCTACAAAAATCCAGATCAACCAATTTTCCAATACTTTTCGGGCTAAAAAAACTTGGGCTATTAGGCTGCAAGCTGTGCAGAAACTATCAAGGTACGGATAAGATGCCGTTGTATATTTCAAGCCCGAACCAAGTATAATGGTGAATAAAACGATTGCCACGGTTGAAATTAAAATCTCTTTATTTGTAATCCGCAATACAGGTGTTTTTTTATCTGATGCTGGTTTACGGCTCCAAAAATACCAGCCATAAAAGTTCATCACCATAAAATAAAACTGAAGCCCCATATCGGCATACAGATGGGTATCGTAAAAAATAAAAATGTAAATGCCCACACTTATAACAGCAATGGGCCAATTCCAAATATTATTGATGGCAGCAAGATAAACGCATAAAAGTCCGGTTATTACCCCTACAACTTCTAAAAGGTTTTGATGCTGCCACCATTGTTGCAATGTGTGTATAATTTGCATTGGCCAAATATAAAAATATTAACCATCCTCCTTAACACGACTATACAATAGAATTACCATATTTTTACCCGCTTAGCAGGGTCGAGCCACATTTTATCGCCTTTTTTTATGTGGAAGGCTTCATAAAATTCGGGCACATCGCTAAACGGTCCATTTACGCGCAAAAAGGCCGGGGCATGTACATCGGTAATAATGGTACTTAATAATGATTCTTTTCTGTTTTGGGTAAGCCATCCTAATGAGTATCCTAAAAAGTAACGTTGTACAGGGGTTAGTCCGTTAATGGTTTTACCTTCTTTGTACTGTTGGGTCTTTTTAAACGCGTCTAAGCCAATAACTATGCCCCCTAAATCGGCAATGTTTTCGCCCAGGGTAGCTTTTCCATTTACGTGTTGCCCATAAACCAAATAGCCATTAAATTGATCAACCAACATTTGCGCATGTTTGGTAAACTTAACCGAATCTTCGGGCTGCCACCAACCTTTTAAATTTCCTTTGGCATCAAACTGTCGCCCTTCATCGTCAAAGCCGTGGGTCATTTCGTGTCCAATTGTTGAGGCCGCACCATAACCATACACTACTGCATCGTCAATATCTTCATCCCTAGCTCCCGGCACTAAAAATATGGCAGCAGGCAGCACAATCTCGTTGTTGGATGGATTATAATACGCGTTATAGGTTTGAGGTGTCATACCCCATTCGGTACGGTCAACCGGTTTGCCTAATTTATTGGCGTTATAATTATGCCAAAATGTATTGGCGTGTATCATGTTGACCAAATAAGAAGCGCGGCTAATTTTTAGAGTCGAAAAATCTTTCCAATGGTCGGGATAGCCCACTTTAGGATAAACTTTCGCTAGCTTTTCATATGCCTTTTCTTTGGTTTTAGTGCTCATCCAATCCAATCTGTCAATATGTTCCTTAAAGGTAGCGCGCATTTCTTCCACCAGCTTTACATAACGTTCCTTGGTTTTTTCGGGAAAGTATTCTTTAACAAAAAGCTGACCTAATACCTCTCCCATAACACCATTTTCTTGGTCTATCACTCTTTTCCAACGTGGTAGTTGTTCTTTTTTCCCTGTTAAAACCGTACCAAAAAAGCGGAAGTCTTCCTGATCAAACGGCTTGCTTAAATAGCTACTAAACCCCGAAACTAGTTTATCCTTCAAATAAAGCTTCCAATCGCTTATCGGGAATAATTGCAAGGCCTTGTTTACCGCCCTATAATATTCGGGTTGTGCAACTATAACCGTATCCGCATTTTTATAGCCTGCAGCTTCAAAAAATGTTTTCCAATTAATATTTGGTGCAATTAAGCTCAATTTGCTTACCGTCATCTTGTTGTAGTTATGATAGGGGTCGCGCAAATCTTCCAACTTTCTGGAGCTATCTGCTAAAAACTTTTCAATATTATAATCTGTTTTAGCATTGTTTATGGCCTCTGCCGAATTATAACCCATTAATCCAAAAATGGTGGATAAATGTTTGTTTTGGTAATCGGTTCTAACTTCGGAGCTATGCGGGTCGGTATTAAAGTAAAAATCACGATCGGGCAAACCCAAACCACCCTGATACAACTGCAAGAGATTTTTGCCACTATTTTTCGCATCCTGACCAACACCCGCGCTTATAGGAGTTTGAACACCAATAATTTGATAGTAGGCAAATAAATTTACCAGATCAGTTACAGTTTTAACGCTTTCAATTTTGGCCAATTCATCCTTTAATGGCGCAATACCTTGTTTTTCTATATTGAGGGTATCCATCCCACTATAATAAAAATCCCCAATTTTTTGGGCATTGGTACCTTCTTCAGCCTTAGCATTTAAAGCATCAATATTGATTTTTTTTAGCCTGTCGCGTAGTTCCTCTTCCAATACATTACCAATTCCCCATGATGAATAAGCGGCTGGAATAGGATTCTTTTTAAGCCAGCCGCCGTTGGCATATTTAAAAAAATCATCGCCTGGTTTGGTAGTAGTATCCATATTTTTGACAACCACATCCTTTTCGGCGTAATTTACTTGTTTATTGGTACATGCACTTAAAAAGGTAATGGTTATAAAACCAATTAGGAAAGTTTTTTGAATGATTTTTACCATGTTCATGTTTTAGGACAATTGATTTTAAATAAATCACAATGTAGGTATAAAAACGAACTTGAAACCATTTTAAACACTGAAGAACTACAGAATTTTGTAAATTATTTGAAAATATCACATCGAAATGGCTACTGATATTCATATTGATAAATAATTTACCTTTATGCAGGTAAATATGCTTATTCGGAAATAAGAAAACATATCGACCTGATTTTTGTAATAGCTTAAACCCGATTAAAAAATTCGTGCGATTATATTTTTTGACATTTTAAGCATAACAAAAAACTAAATATTAACCGAATAAATTTTTTCAATCAAACCATTTTTTACTATGCATGCATAATGTTATTTTTGTTTATCCATAAATATAAACCCTATGAACTTTGAACTAAGCGAAGAACAAAAAATGATCCGTCAGGCAGCGCGCGACTTTGCCCAAACAGAATTAAAGCCGGGGGTAATTGAACGCGATGAGCATCAAAAGTTCCCGACCGAACAAATTAAAATGCTGGCTGAACTTGGCTTTTTAGGGATGATGGTTTCGACTGAGTATGGTGGCAGTGGTTTGGACACCATTTCGTATGTGTTGGCTATAGAAGAAATTGCAAAAGTAGATGCCTCCGCTGCTGTTATATTATCGGTCAATAATTCATTGGTATGTTATGGCATTGAAAAATATGGCAACGAAGAACAAAAGCAAAAGTACCTGGTGCCTTTAGCTACTGGCGAAAAATTGGGTGCCTTTTGCCTTTCGGAACCGGAAGCAGGCTCAGATGCTACTTCTCAACATACCACCGCTGTTGATATGGGCGATTATTATTTGCTAAACGGCGTAAAAAATTGGATTACCAATGGCAATTCGGCATCTACCTATTTGGTAATGGCCCAAACGGACGCGTCAAAAAGGCATCATGGCATTAATGTGCTGATAGTTGAAAAAGGCATGGAAGGTTTTACCGTTGGGCCAAAAGAAAATAAAATGGGCATTCGTAGCTCCGATACACATTCGCTGATGTTTAATGATGTGAAAGTACCTAAACAAAACCGCATTGGTGATGATGGGTTTGGGTTTAAATTCGCGATGAATACCTTAGATGGTGGTCGTATAGGCATAGCCGCACAAGCACTCGGCATTGCTAGTGGTGCTTTTGAATTAAGCACCCAATACGCCAAAACGCGCAAGGCATTTGGCAAAACCATAGCCGACTTGCAAGCCACTCAGTTTAAACTGGCCGACATGGCTACTCAAATAGAAGCAGCACGTTTATTATGTTATAAAGCGGCTTGGTTAAAGGATAATCACCAGCCCTATGTAGAGGCAAGTGCCATGGCAAAGCTTTTTGCCTCGGAAGTTGCCATGCAAACCACCATTGAAGCCGTGCAGATACATGGTGGCTATGGTTATGTAAAAGAATACCATGTTGAACGTATGATGCGGGATGCTAAAATTACCCAGATTTACGAAGGCACTTCTGAGATTCAAAGGATTGTAATATCAAGAGAAGTACTAAAATAAATTAAAATTTTATTTTAGCTTTGTTTATGTTCTCAAAAATCAACCTCTTAATCGTAGCCCTATTAATATTGGGCAATGTGGCATTTTCGCAAGTTATATTACAAACCGGTATATGGCGTGGTGCTTTACAAACATCATCTGGCAATGAGTTACCATTCAATTTCATGGTTACCGACACCATTAGCGGGCAATATATCACCATTATGAACGGGGATGAACGGTTAAAAGTAACCAATATTAAAGCAGAGGGTGATTCGGTTTTTATCAAGATGCCCTTATTTGATTCGGAGTTTAAATTAAAATTGACCGTTGATAGCCTAAGTGGCAAATGGATAAAACACGGCGCGTATACCGACGCGATTTTACCTTTTACTGCCAAAGCAAACAGAGCATGGCGATTTTTTAAAGAGCCCGAAAAAACACGGTTGAATGTTACAGGGCGTTGGTCGGCCGCATTTGGCGAAAATGATGAAAAAGAAAAGATTATAGGTGAATTTAAGCAAGATGGCAATAAGCTAACCGGAACTTTTTTGAGTACCACGGGCGACTACCGTTACTTAGAAGGAACCGTTTCGGGCAATAAATTTTACCTTTCTTGCTTTGACGGAGGGCATGCCTATATTTTTACCGCCAATGTAGCGGATGATAATACACTAACCGATGGGGTACAATACGCGGGTTATACCGGCATTACTAAATGGAAAGCCATTAGGAATGAAACAGATAAATTGCCTGATGCTTATTCGCTAACCGTATTAAAACCGGGTTATAAAAAAATAGATTTTACTTTTAGGGATGTTGATGGGAAAACAGTTTCATTACATGATGAACGTTTTAAAAACAAGGTAGTGATTGTGCAAATTTTAGGTTCTTGGTGCCCTAACTGCATGGATGAAACCGCTTACTTTACCAGTGGATATTATAAAAAATATCAACCTCAAGGGGTAGAAATTATTGGTTTGGCTTATGAGCGTACGCCAGATTTTGCAAAATCGCAAAGAACACTGTTGCAGTTAAAAAATCATTTTGAGGTACCTTATCCGCTATTAATTACAGGGTTTACTCCCGGCAATGGCGACCCACAGAAAAGCTTGCCTATGTTGGCAAATTTTAAAGGCTTCCCAACAACCATTATAATTGATAAAAAAGGAAACGTACGTAAAATACATACAGGTTTTAGTGGCCCCGGTACAGGTAGCTATTTTAAGGAATTTACTGATGAGTTTGAGAAACTGACGGATGACCTACTTGCCGAAAAAGTAAAAACAAAATAATTGCATTTTTCAGGATATTGAAGATTAAAACATGAAATCGAAACTTTTTTGTTGTTGTTTTTACTATTTGTAAAGTTGGCCAATGCCCAGCAAGGTTTCCCCTTTGCTGATGAGATACGCGTATTTAAGCATCAGGATAGCATCAGTTTTCCACAAAAAAATGGTATACTTTTTATAGGCAGTTCCTCTATCCGTTTATGGGATGATTTAGAAAAACGCTTTGCCGATAAACCAATTATTAAACGAGGTGTTGGTGGTTGCCAATTATCGCAATTGGTTGATTTTTATACACCCTATATCTTGTTCCCCTATCAACCTCGTAAAATATTTATTTATGCAGGAGAGAACGATATAGCTGCAGGAGAAAACGCCGATTTTGTGCTCGATAAATTTAAGCTGCTTTGGGAAAGCATCACCAAAAAACTACCAAAGGCCAGTATCTATTATATGTCAATTAAACCTAGTCCGAGTAGGGTCAAGTTTCTTCCAGAAGTTATTAAAGCTAATAAATATATTAAAGACTACCTAGCTGGCAAGCCCAAAAGTACCTTTATTGAGTTAGGCAGTGTGCTTTACAAAAAAGGCACGACCGTACCGGATTCATCCTTATACCGTTCAGATTACCTGCATCTTAACCATACCGGATACGACCGCTGGCAAAAGGTGCTAACACCTTATGTAAAATAAAGCCCTACCTATCTTGTAAAAAGCTCATGATAGCCATTGAAACCATCATATTGCAATTTGGCGAGCAAGGCGAAAAAACCGGATGGAGCTATGTGCATATTCCTGCCGATATGGCAAATGAGCTTAAACCCAACCAAAAAAAATCATTCAGGGTAAAAGGTATGTTGGATAATTTGCCTATTAACGGGATAGCGGTTATGCCTATGGGCGACGGCAGTTTTATTTTAGCATTAAAAGCCGATTTAAGAAAAGCCTTACGCAAAAATGCGGGCGCGCCATTAAAGGTTAGCCTTGAAGAAGATTTAGATTACAAGGTTGAAATTCCTGACGATTTGCAAGAATGTTTTGATTTTGAACCTTCGGCTTTGAGCTATTTTAACAGTTTGCCAAAATCGCATCGCGACTATTTCATTAAGTGGATAAACAGTGCCAAAACCAACGAAACCAGAGCAAAAAGGATAGTAAATACCATTAATGCCTTAATAAAAAATTGGGGCTATGGCGAAATGATTCGGGATATGAAGGGGAAAGATTGACAACTCAATCAACTTATTCAACCTAATCAACCATTCACAAAAAGCTCAATCAACTTATTTAACCTAATCAACTCAATAAACCCACTCAACCCCTCACCAACCCCAAAGTTCATATGTGAATAAAATCTCTACATAAAATTCTAGCGATACATTACATTTGCCAATTAATACTTTTTGTTACTAATGAGTGAAGAAACTACCAACAATCCAATAAGTGAAAATAAGGAAGATACCCTGCATAATGTAATCTCCCTTGATGGCCTTTACGAAAACTGGTTTCTTGATTATGCTTCCTATGTAATTCTGGACCGTGCGGTACCCCATATAAACGACGGTTTAAAACCTGTACAAAGGCGCATCCTGCATTCATTAAAGGAAATGGACGATGGTCGTTTTAATAAAGCGGCCAACGTAATTGGCAATACCATGAAATACCATCCCCATGGCGATGCCTCCATAGGTGATGCCATGGTACAAATAGGACAAAAAAATTTATTAATTGACTGTCAGGGAAACTGGGGCGACCCGGTAACCGGCGATTCGGCAGCCGCTCCTCGTTATATTGAAGCACGCTTGTCGAAATTTGCCTTAGAAGTTGTTTTTAACCCCGACACTACCGATTGGCAAGCGAGTTATGATGGACGTAACCGCGAACCAATTACCCTACCGGTAAAATTCCCCTTATTGCTAGCTCAGGGTGCCGATGGTATAGCCGTAGGTTTGGCTACCAAAATATTACCACATAACTTTGTTGAGTTGTTGGATGCCTCCATCGCGGTGTTAAGAGGAGCAACACCCAACCTCATGCCCGATTTCCCGACCGGTGGTATGGCCGACACCTCTGCCTATAATGATGGGCAACGAGGTGGCAAGGTGAGGGTAAGGGCAAAAATTATTGAAAAAGATAAAAAGACCCTTGTAATTACCGAAACTCCATACACCACCACCACAGGTAGTTTAATGGAAAGCATTGTAGCTGCCAACGAAAAAGGCAAAATAAAAATCAGGAAGATTGAAGACAATACTGCTAAAAACGTAGAGATTGTTGTGCACTTGGCTCCCGGTATTTCGCCTGATGTTACCATTGATGCCTTGTATGCTTTTACCGATTGTGAAATATCCATTTCGCCCAATACCTGTGTAATACAAGCGGACAAACCAAGGTTTATGAGTGTGAACGATATGCTTACCGAAAGCACACACTTCACCAAGGAATTGTTAAAAATGGAGCTTGAAATAAAGCTAAAGGAGCTGATGGAAAAAATATTTTTTAGCTCCTTACTAAAAATATTTATTCAGGAGGGGATGTACAAACACCCTGACTATGAAAGCTCCGGAAATTTTGAGAACGTGGTAGAGGTTTTGAACAAACTATTCGAGCCATTTGTATCACAATTTTATAGGGAAATACTGCCAGAAGATTATAAGAAGCTGATTGATAAACCAATGAGCAGCATTACCCGTTTTGATGTTAAAAAAACCGATGAGCAAATAAAAGGCTTAAACAACGAGATTAAAGAAGTTAAGCATCACCTAAAAAACCTAACCGATTATACCATTGCCTGGTTCGAAAAACTAAAAGAAAAATATAGAAAAGGCCGGGAGCGCAAAACCGAACTTAGGATGTTTGATAAGGTAGAAGCGGCACAAGTTGCTTTAGCCAACGTTAAATTATATGTAAACAAGGCGGATGGCTTTATAGGCACCGGCTTAAAGAAAGACGAATTTGTGTGCGATTGCTCTGATATTGATGAAATAATAGTTTTCAGGGCCGATGGCCGTTGTTTGATCACCAAAGTACAGGATAAGGTATTTGTTGGCAAGGATATTATACATACCGCAGTTTTTAAAAAGAACGATGAACGCACCGTTTATAACATGATTTACAAAGATGGCGAAAGTGGTTCGAGCTTTATAAAGCGATTTTCGGTGGTTGGGGTTACACGCGATAAGGAATATGACCTCACAAAAGGCACCACCGGAACCAGGGTATTATATTTTTCGGCAAACCCGAATGGGGAAGCTGAGGTTGTAAATATTCAGTTGAAGCCACAAAGCAGGTTAAAAAAGCTGCAATTTGATGAAGATTTTGCCGAATTAGCCATAAAGGGGCGTGGCTCCATCGGAAATGTGGTAACTAAATATCCCATAAAAAAAATCAGCTTAAAGAGCAAAGGCGTATCCACCTTAACAGGCAGAAAAATTTGGTACGATGATGTATTAAAACGTCTTAATGCCGATGGCAGAGGAACTTATCTGGGTGAATTTGATGGTGATGACAGGATATTGACCGTTTTAAGTACAGGTATATACGAGCTTACTAATTTTGACCTGAACAATCATTTTGATGATAAAATGATCGTAATTGAAAAATATAACCCCGAAAAAGTTTTTTCAGTTATTCATTTTGAAGGTAAATCAAAAAACTATTTGGTAAAACGTTTTATTTTTGAAAATACAGCCATAGGCAAGCAAACCAGCATTATAAGCGAGGAGCCCGGTTCAAAACTAACCCTTATTTCGGGCTCAGCCAATCCTATTGTTAAAATTGAACAATTAAAAGGCAAAGAAAAACAACCAGAAGAAATTGAACTAAACCTTTTAAACCTTATTGACGTAAAAGGACTCAAAGCAATGGGAAACCGCATTTCGCAATTCCCTGTAAGTAAAATTGAACTTGTTCCTGATAATAATGAGGAGGACAATTTTGAAACAGAAGAACAAAATGCGCCAGAGGTAGCTATTGAAAATGAGCCAAATAATACGCCAATTCAACAAACCGAAAATGTGCTAATTAATGAAAAAAAAGATAACAACGCGCCGAAGAAAATAGACTTTGAAATTACCAATCCGGATGATATTGATTTGGATGAAAAGGGGCAACTAGGTTTATTTTAAATACCAGCATTGTTACACGTAATTTGTTAATAAGTTATTTACATTTGCTCGCTTTTTAATTTTTTAATTTATAAACCATTAGGTTAATATTAAATCCACATTAATGAAGGTTGGTTGTTTTACTTTTATTCGGAATGCGATAAAAAATGATTATCCGATAGTGGAGGCGATAACATCTATACTTTCACTTTGCGATGAGTTTGTAATTGCGCTAGGTAATTCGGAAGATGAAACTGAAAACTTGATTCTTGGGATAAATTCACCTAAAATAAAAATTATACATACTGTTTGGGATGAAAGCTTGCGTGAGGGCGGGGCTATTTTTGCCCAACAAACTGATATTGCCTTCAAGGGATTATCAGACAACGTTGACTGGGCTTTTTATATTCAGGGTGATGAATGCGTGCATGAAAAATTTCTACCTACAATAAAGGAAGAAATGGAAGCAAATTTAAACCATACTGAGGTTGAAGGCTTGCTTTTTAAATACCTGCACTTTTATGGCTCGTACGATTTTTACGGGCATTCACGCAGGTGGTACAGACGCGAAATAAGGATTTTAAGGAATAACAAATCTATACATTCCTATCGTGATGCGCAAGGCTTTAGGTTGGATGGCAGGAAGATAAAGGTAAAATTAATTGATGCTTATATTTACCATTATGGCTGGGTTAAACCACCATCGGGGTTAAAAAATAAGATTCGGAATTTTAATCAATTTTATCATGATGATGAATGGATAAAGAATAACATTCCTGAAACTTTTGAATTTGATTATAACAATGCTGATCGGTTGATTCATTTTGATGGCACACATCCTGAGGTAATGCTTAAGCGTATATCATCTATAAATTGGCAACTAAATATTGATTTAAATAAGTTAGGAAAACAAATGTCATTTCGGAGAAAGGCACTTCAAAAAATCGAGGATCTTACCGGTTGGCGTATCGGGGAATATAAAAATTATAAAAATTAAACCAAAAATATAAATCAGTGGATATTAGTAAAAGTATTTCAATAGTAATACCTAATTTTAATGGTGTTGATTTATTAAGGCAATATTTGCCTTATACCTATACAGCTGTAAAAAATACCGGATCTCCCTACGAAATAATTGTAGTTGACGACTTTTCCTCAGATAATTCAATAGAATTTTTGAAAACCACGTATCTTGAAATTATTGTTATCAGTAACAATGAGCACAATGGTTTAGCGCATACGTATAACCAAGGCATTGCCGTTTCTCAATACGAATTGATTTTATTGCTTGATTCGAATGTTAAATTAAGTCGTGATTATTTTGAAAGCCAATGGAAATATTTTTTAAGCTGGGACACCTTTGGCGTAATGGGTCGCATTACAGACCTGACCGGAAACCAAATTCAGGATGCTGCTAGATTACCAAAATGGAATGGGTATAAATTAAGAACTTCCAGCTTATACTATCCTAAAAGCAAGCAAGATAGGTTATTTACATTAAATTTATCGGGCACTAATTCATTAATAAACGCCAAAAAATTAAAAGAAACTGGAGGTTTTAATGAAATGTTTTCAACCTTTGATTATGGCGTATTGGAATTAAGTTTACGTGCCTGGCAATTAAAATGGCTTTGTTATTATGAACACGATGCTATTTGTTACCAAAATTCAACTGAAAATTCCCCTTCAATACATTCGGCTGAAAATGAATATTTTAAAGATCAGTTTTATATGCACGTAATTCATTTAAATGGTTGGGGATTGATTGCATGGTATTTTCAAATTATGCTTACCGAGGTTATGCCTAAACTTTTGAGTGGTAAGTGGTGGATATGGAATAGTTTTATTAGCTTGATAACCAACAGAAAACTAATAAAGCAATCAAAAAAACAATTCCAAATTTTAATGGCCGATGAGGAAAGTGAGGTTACATTAAACTTGGTTGTAAAGAAAATTCGAAATTCAATGAACAACAAAAAAGATATAGAGCGATACAGGTATAAGGCCATGTATGCGTAACTAAGAAAAGATTGACGATTAAAAATTCCGCTATTTTGGTTGTTTAATCTCAAAAAATACCGAAAAAAATAAAAATGCGTTTAAATTTGCCATCATACAATTTAAGCAAGTCATCCAATTGTGTTAAAACTGGGCATAAAACAGCATATTTTAATAAGCAGGATAGATGCAATTGGCGATATTGTTCTAACGTTGCCTATGTGCAGATATATCAAAGTATTATATCCTGATGCCAGCATTTCATTCTTAGCCAAAACATATACCTTGCCTGTTTTAAAATGTAGCAATGAAATTGATTGTTTATTTAATTTTGATGATTTGGTTAAGCTAAGTGATGATGAACAAATAGCTTTTTTTAAAAGCAAAAACATTGATGCCATCATCCATGTATTCCCTAATAAGCATTTAGCCCTATTAGCGAAAAAAGCTAAAATACCATTACGAATAGGTACTAGAAACAGGTTATATCATTGGCTAACTTGTAATATTTTGGTTAAGCTGAGTCGCAAAAATTCAACCTTGCACGAGGCTCAACTTAATTTATGCTTACTTAGACCATTAGGCTTAAAAACAGTGCCTGAACTGTTAGAGATTAAACAACATTTTGATTTAAAGCCTACTGTTACTTTATCTCCATCTTTAAATTGCCTGCTTATTAAAAATAAATTTAATTTATTGATTCACCCAAAATCAAATGGTAGCGGTGCCGAATGGAGTCTCGATAGTTATGAAAAATTAATACAGCTTTTACCTCCCGAAAAATTCAACATCATTATTACGGGTTCTGAAAAAGAAAAGCAATTTTTAAAAGATTGGATTAACGCATTACCGGCCCATGTAATTGATGCCACTGGTTTAATGAACCTAGATGAATTTATTGCATTTATTTACCAGGCCGATGGTTTAATAGCAGCGGGTACTGGTCCTTTACACCTGGCATCAGCATTGGGCATTAATACTTTGGGCTTGTTTCCTTCTGTCCGTCCAATTCATCCTGGCAGGTGGGCTCCTTTGGGTAAGCGGTCGGAATATTTGGAAAGTGGTACGGATATCCTTGAAACTATTACTGCTTTTGATGTTTATGAACGGATAAAAAACTGGCATAAACCATGAAAAAATCAATTCTGCTGAATTTTGAATTGATGAAATTTCAAAATACAGGCTTATTTCATTTTGATAAGAGTTTAGGCAACGCGTTAATTAGTCAAAACAATAAAAATATAGACCTGACTATTTATTCCGACCATAAATCATTAAAGTATTTTAATAATCAAGCCATTAAACTTGTAAGCTCGCTTAAAACAAAGTTATTTTTCTGGAAATACAAAAAGTATAATTTGGTGCACTTTACCAACCAATATTGCAGGTTATCATTTAAATATTTTAGTTGCCCCAAAGTTGTTACCATACATGACTTGAATCAATTACATGAACCACAAATAAAAACCAATAAGCTAAAAAAACACCTTCGCAAGCTTAAAAAAAAAATTGACACGGCCGACCGTGTAGTAGCCATATCAAACTTTGTGGCAACAGATATTGCCACTTTTTTCCCGGAGGCTGAAAAAAAAATTAAGGTTATTTATAACGGTGCTGATAAATTGAACGTTAAAGAAAGTCATCAGCCTAAATACTTACCAACAAAGCTATTCCTGTTTGCCATAGGGTTTTTATCGCCAAAAAAAAACTTCCATACTTTACCGGCCTTGCTTATCGGAAACAATTATGAATTAATTATTGCAGGTATTGAAACAAGTTATAAAGAAATTATTTTGAATGAAGCCAAGAAATATGATTGTCTGGATAGGGTTACAATTACTGGCACCATAACAGACGATGATAAAGCTTGGTATTATAAAAACTGCAGCGCTTTTTTATTCCCTTCCATTGCCGAAGGTTTTGGATTACCTGTTATTGAGGCCATGTATTTTGGCAAACCTGTATTCTTGTCGAAGTACACTTCTCTACCCGAAATTGGTGGAGATGCTGCTTTCTACTTTAATAGCTTTGACCCTAATGATATGCAAGCAACTTTTACCAAAGGGATTGAAACTTATAAACAAGAAAGTTGGAAGGAAAAAATAATGCTACATGCCAGTAAATTCAATTGGGATGATACTGCAAAACAATACTTAGCCTTGTATAAAGAACTAATGTTTGAATAAATGGTATTATTGAAATCAAATAATAGCGAATAGTAACAAATGAATCAATTAAGAAAGGTTGCCATCATCATCCCATTTTATAAGGATACACTCACTACACATGAAGAAATTTCCCTTTTGCAATGCCAAAAAGTATTAAATAATCATCCTATTATAGCTATTAAGCCAAATAATCTTGTCTTACCTGTTTTTACGCACAAGCTATCAATTACTAAAACAATAAGCTTTGATGATAAATACTTTAAATCAATTAATGGCTATAACGCTTTATTAGTATCAGAAGATTTTTATAGGGTGTTTTTAGACTTTGAGTATATTTTAATTTACCAAGCCGATGCCTTTGTTTTTAGCGATGAATTAAACTATTGGTGCAGTACAGGTTATGATTATATTGGTGCACCCTGGTTACAAATGAAAAAATATAGCAAAGTAAAATCCTTGTTCTATAATTACCTTTATAAAGTATACTTCTACCTCAATATAAAAAAGCTTGGCTTACCCAACTCAAAACAGTTTACCAATAAAATTGGAAATGGTGGATTTTCGTTACGTAAAGTGACTACCTTCTTTGAGCTAAGCAAAAAGTTTAAGCATAAGGCGCAGCAGTATTTTATAAATGATGAATGCGTTTTAAACGAAGATGTTTTTTGGTGTATAGAAGTGAACCGAAGAAAAAAATATTTAAAAACCCCTCGTTTAAATACTGGGCTACTATTTGCGCTTGAAAACCGACCAGAAATTGGCATTAAAAGCAATAATGGAAAGCTACCATTTGGTTGCCATGCCTGGGAAAATTACCTTGATTATTGGCGTCCTATTTTTAAAGAAATTGGCTATGATATATAAAAAGTGTCAGCATTGTAAGTTTAATGGTAGTTTAAAAAAATACCTATAGATTTGCGCTTTATATTTTTTTAATGAAAACTTATTTCAGATTGCTTTCTTTTGCTAAACCAATTGAAAAATTTGCTATCCCATATCTATTTATAACCATATTCTCGGTAATATTTAATACGTTCAATCTGGTTTTGGTTATACCATTACTCGATACTATTTTTTACAATAAAAAAGGCACTGTTACCCTTGCCCCCACTGGTCATATCCCATCCATGTTCCAGTTATTAGATTACTTTAAATATTACATGAACTATTTTATTTATTACCATGGGCCTTGGGGAGCTTTACAATTTGTTTGTATTATAACCATCATTTCGGTGTTCCTTGGTAATTTATTTAGGTATTTATCGCAACGGATTATGGAAAATTTAAAAGTTCATACGCTATTGAATTTACGTAGAAGTGTTTTTAATAATGTGATGGATCTACATTTAGGCTATTTTAGTAATGAGCGCAAGGGAGATATTATTTCTAAAATTGCATCCGATGTGCAAATAGTACAATTTACAGTTACAGGTACTTTACAAGTTGTTTTTAAAGAGCCTTTGCAACTCATAGTATATATAGTAACCTTATTTACCATATCATACAAACTAACCCTATTTTCATTATTGATTATTCCTATCTCGGCATTCGTTATTTCAAGGATAGTAAAAAGGTTAAAACAGCAGGCTAAAGCTGCTCAGGAAACGTACGGAACAATGATTAGCAATTTGGATGAAGCACTTTCAGGGATAAAAATTATTAAAGCTTTTAACGCCACATCATTTATAAAAAACAAATTCGACAAGGAAAATATCAAATATTCAAACATTAATAAATCCATGGCTAAGCGGCAACAATTGGCTAGTCCTGTGTCCGAGTTTTTGGGTGTAGGCATGGTAATGTTTATCTTATTGTATGGTGGAAATCTCATCCTAAACGAGCATTCAGGCGACCTAACAGCGACCTCATTTATAGGCTTTATAATTGTTTTTTCGCAGGTAATGCGCCCTGCCAAGGCACTTTCTGATTCGTTTAGTAATATTCACCAGGGTATAGCCGCTGGCGAGCGAGTATTGGACTTGATTGACGAAAAACCCTTGATTAATGATGCTGAAAATGCAAAAGACATCAACAGCTTTGATGATCAAATTGAATTTAAAAATGTTTCCTTCGCTTATCAGGATAAAGTTGTTTTGAATGACATTAACCTAACTGTACCTAAAGGTAAAACTGTGGCATTGGTTGGTCCATCAGGAGGTGGAAAATCAACCCTAATGGATTTAATTCCCCGTTTTATGGAACCACGAAGTGGGAAAATATTGGTTGACGGTATTGATATACAAAACTTGAAAGTTAATTCATTGCGCTCATTACTTGGGGTGGTTAATCAGGAATCTATTTTATTTAACGATACCATTTTTAATAACATAGCATTTGGCAAACCTAATGCTACCTTAGCGGAGGTGGAAGCCGCTGCCCAAATTGCGAATGCGCACCAATTTATTTTGGCAGCAGAAGATGGTTATGAAACTAATATTGGCGACAGAGGCACCAAACTGTCAGGCGGACAACGCCAGCGTATTTGTATTGCCAGAGCGGTACTTAGCAATCCGCCTATTATGCTACTTGATGAAGCGACATCGGCATTGGATACCGAATCGGAAAAATTGGTACAGGAAGCATTAAATAATTTAATGAAAAACCGCACCTCCCTCATCATAGCGCATCGTTTAAGTACCATTCAAAATGCCGATATGATTGTAGTTTTGGAGGATGGCAAAATAGTTGAAAAAGGAGACCATCTACAATTATTAAATAACAATGGCTTATATAAGCGGCTAATAGATATGCAGACCTTCAATCCAGATTGATTAAAATTATTTTTCTCAGTCAGGTTCAGTTTATTACTTTTACAACGTTAACAAATACTCCTTTTTGATATTATAACGCGCTATTTTAAATGCAAATAATTAGAAACTATACCGAGTTTGAGGCTTTATTGGGTAAGCAAATAGGCATATCAAATTGGCATACCATTACCCAGCAACAAATAAATGAATTTGCACACGCTACGCTCGATTATCAATGGATACATACCGACCCTGAACGAGCATTGACCGAGAGTCCGTTTAAGGCTACCATTGCGCATGGTTACCTTACCGTTTCATTATTGCCTTATTTTTGGCATCAAATTGCCGATGTGCAAAACCTTAAAATGGAAATAAACTACAGCGTTGAAAACATCAGGTTTGCACAAGCGGTAACAGTTGATAGCAGGGTAAGGCTTATTGCCAAACTGGTAACCATTGTAAATTTACGTGGCATTACCAAAGCTACCATTGGTGTGGAGATGGAAATTGAAGGACAAAAGAAACCAGCTTATACCGGCGAAGTTGTTTTTCTGTATCATTTTAAAGATTAAATACTTACCGCCTCTCCAAATAGTTCATATTTTAAAATACTTTAAGTGTCAAATTAGGGATAGATAACCCCTACAGCCAATCCTTTTTTTATTTTTGCTGCTAACTACTTAATCATAGCAATAAAAATTAAATGAAGGTTCTTTTATCCTATCTTTCAAAACACCGCTATACGGTGATTTTTGCCCTCTTTTTGGCAGCTGTAAACATCGGCTTCTCCCTACTCGACCCATATATAACCGGGAAGATTGTTGATAAATATATCGAAAAACATACCCAATTAACTTATGACCAATTTATGCATGGTGTTTTAATTTGGGTTGGCTTGGCGGTTGGCGTTGCCATGGTATCGCGCATAGCAAAAAATTTTCAGGATTATTTTACCAATATCATTACACAAAAAGTAGGCGCAGCCATGTATGCCGATGGTTTAAAACATTCATTAGAGCTACCCTACCAGGTTTTTGAGGATCAGCGGAGTGGCGAAACATTAGGTATTTTACAAAAAGTACGTTTAGATAGTGAAAAATTTATTACCTCATTTATTGGTATTCTGTTTGTGAGCATCATTGGTATGGTGTTTGTAATTGTTTATTCGCTTAAGGTAAGTTATCAGGTTACCTTGGTCTATTTCTGTGCGATCCCAATTATAGCCATTGTAAGCTTACTAATGAGCAGAAAAATAAAGACAATTCAAAAAAAAATAGTATCAGAGACTACCGCATTAGCCGGCTCCACTACCGAATCGTTGCGAAATATTGAATTGGTAAAAAGCTTAGGGCTTGCCAAACAAGAAATTGAGCGCTTAAATAATACTACCTACAAAATATTAAGTTTAGAGCTCAAAAAAGTAAAATTTGTACGTAGCATGAGCTTTGTACAAGGTACTACCGTAAATGCGGTACGTAGTGCCATGGTAGTGGTTTTGCTTTTGCTTATATTTAAAGGAGCCATATCGCCGGGACAATACTTTAGCTTTTTGTTTTATTCCTTCTTTTTGTTTAACCCATTGCAAGAGCTTGGCAATGTTATTTTAAGTTGGCGCGAAGCCGAAGTTTCATTAGGGAACTTTAAACGTATATTGAGTATCCCTATCGACCCAAAACCTGAAAAGCCTGTTTTGTTGGAAAAAGTGACTACCCTTACCTTTAACGATGTAAGCTTTAAACACTTAACCGCAAACCGCAACGCCTTGAACCATATTAGTTTTGAAACCAATACGGGTGAGACCATTGCCTTTGTTGGTCCATCCGGCTCGGGTAAAACTACCTTAGTGAAATTGTTGGTTGGTTTATATCAACCATTAGAAGGGGATATCTTATACAACAATATTTTAAGCAAGGATATTGACCTTGACCAGCTACGCGAAAAAATTGGTTTTGTTACGCAAGATACCCAGTTGTTTTCGGGTACTATACGTGAAAACTTATTATTCGTTCGTCCGGGTGCTACGGATGAGGAATGTTTGGATGTATTGCAACGCGCAGCCTGTCAGACCCTAATGGCTCGCGCAAGCAATGGCTTAGATACAGTTATTGGCGAAGGTGGTGTAAAAGTATCAGGTGGAGAAAAACAACGACTATCTATTGCACGGGCTTTGCTACGCCGACCAGACATTTTGGTGTTTGATGAGGCTACTTCCTCGCTCGATTCCATTACCGAAGAAGAGATTACCGAAACCATTCGTGATGTTTCTGTTTTGGAAAGCCATATAACCATATTGATTGCTCACCGACTATCCACCATTATGCACGCCGACCAGATTTATGTGTTGGAAAAAGGCAAAATCATAGAATCGGGCAAACACTTTGATTTGCTGAACCATAAGGGCCTATACTACGCCATGTGGAGACAACAAATTGGCGAAAAAGAGACGGTGGAGATGTGAGTTGTGAGTTGTGAGTTGTGAGTTGTGAGTTGTGAGTTGTGAGTTGTGATAAATTTTCAAAGTTTTGGTAAACTTTGAAAATTTATCGCTTGTAAATAATTTGCTTTTTTAGCTTCATCCTTTTTAAAAATTACCAAGTAGACTTCTTTTTTATCGGGCATATCAAATTTTTCAATTTTGTTATAGTTGAAAAATGGTATGGCGATTTTGATTCTATTGGAGTTAAATGTTTTGCCAATTATTTTTTCGGCTTCGTATAACGTATATAAGGTGTCTTTTATATTAAATACAAAACCATAATCTGAAGCTTTTAAATCTTTAAACTTTACGCTCAAATTTTCTATTATAAAAGAAATTGGTAAGGAATAGGAAACACTAACTGGCACACCATGAATTGTTCCTGGTCTCCAAATTGGTGATTTTAAGAAGACCTTTTCTGCTTCCGATTCGCAACCTGCACCTATGCAATTAAGTGCATGTGGCTCAATAATTTTACCTTTTTTATTCACAGTGAATTCAATTATAACTTTCCCCTTTATACCAATAAGTTGCGCTACTTTAGGGTATTTCAAGTTTTTGCTCAAGTAAATTGAAAAGGCCTTTTGACCTCCTGAGAAATAAGGTTTTTTTAACTCTATATCAAAACAGCCCACATCTACAATATCAGGCACCTTTATGGTATCCCTCAATTTAACTTGCGCCTTGGCAATAATTACGATGCTCAGGAAAAATATTAAAAAGCATGTTACTGGTTTCATTTGATAAGATTATGGGCTATACACATAAAGGAATAAAATTAAAATCACAACTTAAGGTTTTATAATCATTCTTTCTCCGTTTGAGTGGGCATTGTATTCAGGGGCGTACATACATTGTATGGTTGTAATGCCAG
This sequence comes from uncultured Mucilaginibacter sp., assembly GCA_903891475.1. Taxonomy (GTDB): domain Bacteria; phylum Bacteroidota; class Bacteroidia; order Sphingobacteriales; family Sphingobacteriaceae; genus Mucilaginibacter. The sequence continues at coordinate 84,002 of CAITEP010000016.1, read as the reverse complement.
TCGAAAAATTGCCTGGTTGGACTACTCTTAATTGGTATTCAAATACATAACTTCCTTTGTTGAGGTTGCTGATGAAAAAGTTGGTCGCCACATCTTTGCTTACCTGATAGTAATATAAACCATCCTGGTATTTATAGCTTGATAAGGCTTCCACAGGTTCGGTGCCCGATGGGCGCATGTCTTTCAGTTGCACATATTCAAAATCCCTGTCAGCTTTTAGGTTAATGACCACTTTTAGCAAGTCGCCTATTTTTGCGGGATGTTGCGCGTCAACCGCGGTTAATACCAAGCCATTGTCTGTTTGTTGTTGGATATAATATTTTCGCTCCAAACGGATATTGGTTTCCGCGGAGGTTATTTTATCCAGTTTTTCAAGATATTGCCAATGCAAGGCTCCCCAACTTGGCGTTTTGCCTTTATTGGTAATTTCCACTTTGCCATAACTTGGTTTTATTTGTTCATCTACCCAAGTAGTTTTAAAATAGCCTGTTCCGGCATCTAGCTTTACATCGGGTTTTAATTGTTCCAATGGTTTGGCATCCACTTTAATGGTTGATTTTCCCGCATCTACCAGCAAATCGCTTCCCTTAAGCAATAGCGCGTAACAGGCTTCGGCGGTGGCTTTGGTGGTTTTCCAGTTATTGGTTTGTTTGTTGCGGAGCAGCCATATTTTCATTTCATCAACAGCCTTCGCATTGCCACCAGTTTCGGTAAATAGGGCAATCAGCAAACTTTGCGTTTCAATAGGCGACTGGTACCATGAATATCCCTGCAAATTTTTGGCCCAATACATCCCCAACTCGACGGAATGTTGGGCGGTTTCCAATAATGATTTTTCAATTTGGACAGTCACCAATGGTTTATTGTAGCGTAACATGGTAAGGGCTATTAAACCCTGTTCATAAACATTACGGTTGGTCCAATTTGCAGTTGCCCATTTTAAATAGTCGACTCTCAATTTTTGCATTGCTGAACTTAGCGGGATATTCATGAAAAAGCTGCGGGTATACCAGGTATGTATTTCCAAATCGCCAAAATACTTTGCTTGTTTGTTTTTTACTCTATGCGCTTCATCTGCCAGTAATTGGTTATCTAAATACTTAATCGCATTGGTAGCCATTTTTTTAAGGGTGCTGTCGTTATTTGCGATACCAACATGGTACAATTCGCCTATGCCTTCGGTAATATGCTGGGTAATAAACCTATCGGCATCTTCACCACCAAACCAAGCAAAACCACCATTTGCCAATTGGCGCTTTTGTAGTTTTTCGAGGTTTAGTTTTAATTCATCACCCATCTTATTCAAATCGAACAATAAAGCGATTCGCTTTTTCTGTTCGCTTTCGCTAATGGCGTCATTTAGCCAAGGTGTTTCTTCAATCAAGGTTGATTTTAATTCCGTATTTTTCTCGAGGTTCGAGAGCAGCTTGGTGCTATTGGCTGTTTTCCATAAATCAAAAACCCTTTTTATTGCCGGCATTTTGCTGACGATGTTGGTAGCCAACCTATTGGCAAAATATCTGCTAAATACCTGTTCCGAACATTCGTAAGGGAACTCCATCATATAAGGTAAGGCCTGCACCGCATACCAAGCCGGGTTTTGGGTATACTCCAAGGTAAGGGTTTTATTTTTTAAGGTATTGCTGCTTTGGTTTAATAACCTATTAAAAGCAAAGCTGCGGGTTTGTCCGGCGCGTATTAGCATCGGCATTGATTCGGTCACCAAGGTGCTATTGGGTAATACAGGCAGGGTATTTTCCTCACCATCGGTAAATTGCCCACCATCGGCAGTAAGGCGGTAAGTTAAGGCCTCCAAACCTGCAGGCACGGCTATGCGGAATGAAACCGCTTGGTTGGTATTGCTTGCTATGTTGAACGATTGCAAAGAATCAGCTCCATTAATCAATAGTGATACAGGCCGCATATTCGAGGCATTAAACAATTTAATTTGTACTGTACCTTTCAAGCCACTATCGGCAAGGTTTGCCAAACGAGCCGAAATGGTTATGGTATCGCCCTCTCTCAAAAAACGAGGGGTATTGGCGGTAATGCTCAATTGTTTTTGGGTGACGATGGTATTTTCAATATAGCCAGTTTGCAAATCTTTGGTATGCGCAAAACCCCTAAACTTCCAGCGGGTAAGTGCTTCGGGCATAGTGAAATTAAGCAACACCTCCCCTTTCTCGTTGGTTTGCAATTGCGGGTAAAAAAAGGCGGTCTCGGCAAAGTTGGTACGGGGGATGATGGGTTGCTCTTTTTTGTTTTTAAAGCCGGGATCAGCCACTTCAAGCTCCTTCATTATAGGGCCAGTAACACTACCATATATTCCTGATAAATTTGCGTTTTTTAATACATCCACGTCAACTGATTTAAAAATTAGATTCGTATCAGCAATTCCTCGAATTGCTACCTTTTGTACAGCGCCAGTTACGTCTCTCTTTGCTTGAACTCCGTATGCAACAACCACCTCACCAAGTGACCTACTTGAAGGTTTCAATCCAATATTCAATTCCTCGGCTTTATTTGTTATTATTTCGGTTGATTCATAACCAAAAAAACTAATTACAAGTGTGGCTCCAATTGGGACTTTAAGTTTAAAATACCCATTAGCATTGGTCATGGTTCCCAATTTCATCCCTTTAATTTTTACCGATACTCCGGGTATACGTTCCTTATTATCTTTATCAATTATTTTTCCTACTATATCATAACCATCTTTTATTAAGGTCGCCTTCATTCGGTATTCCTCTTGTAAACTTCTATTTAACTCAGCATCATTTAATTTCCTTTTTATTCTTTCTTTATAATTATTATATAACGGATTGTACCCCCCATAATAATTGCACCCAAATAAATCAAGTTGTTCATAATCGGGATAAGAAAAAATGACCCCATCATTTTTGTAATAGGGTATATTTACCCATGTGTTTAAAATAAACCCATACATTTCCCATTGGAAATAATTTATATTAAAACCTTTTTTGTCCACCAAAACATCATTCCAGTTAGCAGGTTCGGTAATTTCATCTAATGAGGCATCGTACAAGGTGGCCAACATTTCGGTAGTAGATTTTTCTTGGCTCTTATTACCAATTTGCAGTTTCCATTCTTCTTTTTGCCCCGGCTGTAATTTATTATGGAAGGTTAAAAATTTAATATCCAAATTACTTTTAGGCTTTGTGATATAAATTTTTTGATAGCTACTGTAAAATCGGTTATGGTACACCATCATAAATTGAACAGCTACTTCTTTATCAGTATCTGCAATAGGTATTTTTATGAGCTGCTGAACTTTACCAATGCTCATCCATTTTGAGGATATTATTTTTGAGGAATGGTAAATCTCCATCATTACGTTTATTTCTTGACCATTTCCTACTAAAAACTCCGCATTTTTTCCCGCACTAACCTCGTTCGTTTGTGGGATAACCCAATTTACTGTTTTTACAGGAATAGAAGGCATGTTTATCAGGTTTACAAACTTTTCTTCGGATACGGTATCGCCCAATTCATCCTTTGCATTGATAGTAATTTTGTACAAACCAGAAGGTTGCATCTTCAACGCCTCTAGGTTTAAAATATTAGGTTTATCAGCCTCAATTGTTTGATTGATACCCAACACCTTGTTGATTATTTGCCAGTTGCTAAACTTATCCTCCCCTTTATATGCATAATCCGGAAAGTCATTTTTGTAGTCCTCTGCAGAGATTAAAAATTGGTCGGGCTCTGGCCATAATCTTGTTTTAAATAATCGCGCTGGATTTTTTAAAGAATAAACATCAACAGTTATGGTTCCTTTTTGTGGCTGATTATTCAAATTCTGAATACCAATAGATGTTTTTATAGCGTCATTTACAAAAATATTTTCAGGTAAATAATTTACTATTAAAATGTTATGATTGCTTATTGCAACCGAAGTTTCGCCAGCATGCGTTTCACCACTTTCATCGGTGATGTCGGCATTTATTTGAAAGTTGTATTTACCTAAATTTGAAATTCCAGGTATTGCTTTGAATTTTACTAAAAACTCACCATTAGCATTTGTTTTTACAGTGTCCGTTTTTATTTCAACACTTCTATTATATAGTCTATAGTCAAAACGTCTTCCATGACCATATTCATAAAGCTGAGTTCGGGTAATGCGATAAGCTACCCTGGCACCTGATAAACCATAACCCGAAAAAGTATTCACTTTGCCTTTTATGGTAACGGAGTCGTTTAATTTATAAGTTTCTATGATTGGTAAAAATTCTATTTTAAAAGTTGGTCGTTTGTATTCCTCCACTTGTAAGTTTATCTCTCCATCTTTGGTTGATAGGGTAAATTCACCATTTAAGGTGGTTTTAGGCAAAACTATAATACCTGCAAAAGAGCCAAACTGATTGGTTTTAAGTTTTAGAGTAGATACCTCCTTGTTATTTGCATCCGTTAACACTACGTCCATTAAAGTATCAACAATAATTTTACTTTTACCTTTAAATGTTTGTAATTGAATACCTTTAAAATAAACCGTTTGTCCGGGGCGGTATATTTGGCGGTCGGTAAATAATATGGTTTTATCAATTGGATCCTCATCTTCAACTTTATTATCAATATAGCCGTTAACAAAATTATTTTCTTTGCTAAGGGTATCCTTACCCAAAACCATTTTTATTTTATAATTTCCAACTCCAGTTAAGCTATCCGAAAAAAACTTCCCGTTTTTATCTGTAATCCCCTTTAATTCCTTTTCAACATTAATACCTTTGTTAGTATTATATCGGTAAATACTTCCTTTAATATCAATCTTTACATTTTCTAATGGTAATCCCGATTCTCTATTCATTACCCTCACTTCTATATTATCATCAGGGTTTATTCTTGCATTAAATGACAAGTTACTGACCTTAAATTTCATAAAATCAACATTAACAATAGTTGCATTTGTAGAGTCATTTAATAATAACACATAATTACCAAACGGCAATTCGTTTATTTTAAATTCAAAACTGTGGTTTACGTAATCATCTGGTTCATTCCAATTTAGGTGGTTAGTTTGAACTGGTGTCAACTTTTTCAGGTATTTAAGTTGAAGGATTTCTAACTTATGGTTGCGAATTTCCAATGAATCAATGTAACCAGTACTAATATTATTATTGACTTTAGGTAGTGGAATTAAATTTTCGAAATTTTCTAATTGAGTGCTACTTAACTTATATATTTTGATAATAGCCGATGAAACATTTTTATACTTAATTAAGCCCAAAATTGGCTTATTCGGAACATTTACATCTTCTACCGTTGCAGAGAGTTCTTTTTGTTCAATTTGGCTCAATAAAATAGCGGCATTACTACCACCCTTACTATTTGGGAAAGCTATTTTTGCCTGCATTAAAACTTGACGCGCTTTTACCAAACTATCTTGACCCTGGTAAAATTGCCCTATCAAAACCAAGGCATCGGCACTGATGGGTTTATCACTAAATTGCATGGCAACCTTTTGTAGCCCAACCAAATACAAAGAATCGGTATCAAATTCATAGGCTTGCTGATGCAGAAATTCTAGCCTTTGCAAATCCAAATTGGCTAAGGCTTCTTTATTATTTTGCGTTAAATGAAAACTGGTGGCTTGCTGTAAATATTTTAATCCTTTATAAAAATTGGAGGCGGTATCGGTGGTTTTTATATCCAACTGGGTAAAAGAGCGACTATCCCCATAAAATGCGGGATTATTTAATGAAAATGGGAGCTTGGGTTTGGTCATATCAGCCTCGGGGGATAAAAAAAATGTGAGCGCTCTTTGTAATAATAAATCATAAAATGTCGGGCGCAGGTAGCGGGTACTGCTATCGCCTTGTAGTACCCCATTTAATATTCCCACAGGTGTTTGTTGCGCTTGAGCCGCGTTTTGTAAGGATAAGGCATACAATTTAGCGGTTTGGCTGATGATGGATGGCAAATCCCACTTGGTAAAATCGGTATCCAATACCTGCAATTTGCTGCGCTGGGTGGTTCTATACCTGTTTTGCTGATAATAATTCCAATAAATTTGCGCCAATAGTGATTGTAATACAGGTTTTACCGGATATTCGGCCTTAACAATATCCAACTTTAAACGGTTGATGATGGCCACTAAAGCATCTTCTTGCAGGTAGGATTGGAAAGTCATGCGGTAGATAACCGCCTTAATTTGTTGCGGGGCATTATTGTCTGCACGTGCCATGGTCTCCAATTTATCAACTAAATTCAAGGCCGATTTCGGCAAACCAATATCGGTCAGCGAGTCAATTTTAAATTGCAAACTAGTATATTTTTGTTGCGCTCGGGAGGTTGAAGACCAGCAGCAGATAGCAAAAAAAACCAATACAGAAACTTTGGAAAGGGTTGATTTAAAAGGCATGGCAATTGTTGACTAGATTAAAGAATAGCTTTTAATTAAACGCATTTTTAAGGATTTATTATATTGCCAGTAAGATGCAAAATGGAAAGGTTTTCCATAAAAAAATTATTTTATTGTGGAAATTTATGAAAGCATAAGGAGTATTTACTACCGAGGAACCAAGAAATTTAAAAAATCCAATGGTATTAATGCCTTAATATTTTCTCGATTTTATGATTTCCTTCAATTTCAAAAAGGTGTTGTAGGGACCAATTGCCATGGTAGCATTTAATATCCACGAAGGAATACTGCCTCCGGGGTCAACACTAAAGGTATAGTCAACGTTCAGTTTATTATCGCTAATAGGGGTAACTTTCCATTTGGCCAATGAATAGGGTACACGTATAAAGTCGGCATTTTTGGGCAGGTATTGCGGCAGGCATTTTACGGTAACATTTAAAACCTGTGGGGTGGGTTCAATATTTAATTCGGTTATCAGATCTCGGTCTTTAATTGGCCAAGGCAAATGGCATTGGGTATAATAGATAATTTTATCGGTAGTTACCGCCTTTAATACGTACGATTTTTTGTTTGAATACACCCATTCGCTATAACCTGGTATATCTTTCAAGGTATTTATAAATTGTGCTTCGGAGGCATCTAGCTGGCATAAAACCCTTATTTCTTTTATATTTCCTACAGCAGCTTTCCTGGTATATACTTCAACACCTTCGCCCTTTTTCTTTAATTCCCAATTACCCTGCCCAAAAGCGGTGCTCTTCGCAAGTAGTAAAATAGTTAAGAATAACAAAGTACGTACTATCATGAATTGATATTATAACAACAAAGCTATTAAAAAGAATAAGATATGCTTAGTTGCACTAAAGTATCAAAGTTTGACCATACGCGACAATAAAGGTTTAATATTCACAAAAAAATTACAGTTAATTTAAAACCTGTATCCAATATTTACCAAGTAGTTAGCGGGTTGCCCCGGCCATTTATTGATATTGTTATAGGCTCCCATCCAATAGGTTTGGTTGGTTAAGTTATTAAACACAACGGCGGCTGTAAAATGTTTAGTAGTAAAGTGTAGCTCCCCTTTAAATATCATATAACCCGGTAGCTTAATATCATCATCGAGCGTATTGCGTTCGCTTACTTGGGTACTGCCCAATGCCAAACCAAAACATTTTAATATACCTTGGTTAAAAGTATATTTTATCCAACTACTGCTGCTATGTAAAGGGGCGTTTTCGAGCCTCTGCCCCACTTGAGTAGGCAAATAGCTTTTTGTTATTTTGGCATCGCAATAAGAATAGGCTAAGGAAATACTTAAGTTGGGCAATATATTACCAGTTGCCTCGGCTTCTAAACCTGTTGATTGTTCTTCGCCACGTTGCACATACAAATCAGGATTCGAGGCATCATTGGCATTTACCGCCACATTATTTAGGGTTAATTGATATAGGGAAACAGAAGCCGATAACTTATCTTTAAAAAAGTTTCCCTTTAAGCCCGTCTCCCATAAAGTACTGGTAATTGGTTTAAATGCTTCATTAAATATTTGTAAACTGGTTGAGGCTTCAAATGGGTCGAAGCCTTTGTTATAAGTTATGTAGGCATTTAAATTAGGCTTAATGGCATAAACCAAACCTAAACGGGGTAAAAACACATTCTCTTTCACGCCGCTGCTATCACCTCCTCTATAAAACTCTTCGCGCAAGCTAAATAACAATTTCCATTTTTTATAGTTGAGTTGGTTTTGCAAATAAACACCTTGCGTTTGGTATACTGTTCCATCCACAGCAGTGGCATCATTATCATAGTCGGACAACTCATAATCACGCACGTTCGACGCAACATATTTTGGATGGATGAGACTAAAAGTTCCAACAATGCCCGTGCCATCATCAAATTCATCGGGCAATTCAAAGTATTGTTGGTTTAAATTCACTTTTGTATGTATGTAATCATAACCGGCCAATATTTGTCCGCTTAATTTACCGGCATTATATTTATAAGTTAGGTAATTGGTGAGGGTATTTGTAACCGTATGATAATTCCAGGTGGTATAATATAGATTTACCGAATCGGGTGTTATGTAACTGTTAAATCCATGATCTGCCACATTTTGGGTGGTATTAAAATTCAGATAGCCGACACTAAAATTCAGGTTTTTGCTGAATTGGTACGAGGCCGAAAATATGGAGGTATATGAACTTTGGTGCAAATAATCACCAGGTTGGGTTAATGATAATGAAATGGGTGTTGCGGATAATGAGTTATTATCTTCTAAACCTGGTTGCCCCCTGTCCACCACCGAATTGGTTTTGGCATATGAGAAATCAAAATTCAATTTCAATCTATCATTCGGAACAAAACTTAGTGAAGGTGCAATTTGATACGATTTATTAAATACTTGCGCTCTGAACGATTTGGCACTATCAAAACCCGCGTTAAATCGATACAACAAAGTTTTTGAGGTATTTAGTGGCCCGCTAATATCGCCTTGCAATCTAAAATGATTCCAACTGCCTGTATATAAATCAATTTCGGCTGATGGTTTATCCAAAGGTTTTTTTGTGACCATATTGATAGTACCTCCCGGGTCGCAATTACCATAGAGGGTGGCGGTTGGGCCTTTTATTACCTCAATTCGCTCAATATTTACCAACAAGCTACTGGTATAGGTAGTATTATAACTACGCAGACCGTTAATATCATGCGCGTTATCGGCTCTTAAACCCCTAATGGTAAATTCTTCAAAACCCGAATATTGATTTAAGCCAGCTACTCCTTCTACCGCATCTTTTACGGTAAACACCATCTTATCTTTAATAACCTCTTTTGTTATTGTTGATATTGATTGGGGTATATCAATTACGACCGTTTGCGTTTTTGTTCCATAAAATGAATAATCGCTTTTGTAGGTGTTCTCTTTTCTTCCGTTTATTTCTACACTTTGCAGTTCCACCACTTTAACCTCCAATGTAATGGATCCTAAATCTAGTGTCTGATTTTGAGATAACTTAACCGGTATAAATTTATGTTGGGATCCTATTGCAGTAATTACAAGCGTATCGGTTAATGATGGTAAGCTAATTATTTTAAAGTTACCATTATTGTTAGTACGCGCACCATTTTTTAATACTTTGAATTGAACATTAGCATTCACAATTGGTTTATTGCTAGAATCAACAATTCTACCTTTGATGATGCCATTAGCAGCCTGTGAGAAAAGATTTGTAGAAAAAAAGACAAAAGTTATAAGCAGAGTAAATATTTTTTTTTGCATAAAATTTAAGATACCGTTTTAAGATTCATTGATTACTATGTTAAATTTTCCGAAAGTAGTTAAAGTATGTTTAAATTACATTAAGTGAATTTTAAGGATTCTGTATTTAACATTTGAAAGCTATAAATAAAAATCACTGCTATTTTTAGGTAGATAATATCGTACATTTAATATACAATTATAAAACCATTATTTACCTCATGCTTTGCAATAAAAGATGGTTAAGTCTTTTTATTTTATGCACATTATTGTGTGGTAGTTATACTGTAGTTTGTGCTCAATACTTTGATTTAGAAACATATACAAAACGTGTTACTATACCATTTAAGCTAGTGAGAGATTTGATAGTGATAAAGTTGAAAATTAATAATATAGGCCCTTTTAACTTTATTTTAGATACTGGTGTTGGAGTAATGCTCATTACTGACCCTAGTTTAGTTGACTCCATAAAGATTGAAAATAAACATACTATTAAGATTGGAGGACTTGGCAAAGGAGCCGATTTGGAAGCTTATGTAACTCCTGCTTTAAATATTAGTATTGATGGCTTAACATGTTCCGGCATTTCGGCTACCATTTTAAAAACAGACCTCTTTGGATTATCAAATTATATTGGGATACCTATTCATGGGTTGTTGGGTTATGAATTTTTTAATTCGTTGGTTGTAAAAGTTGATTTTAATGATAGTAGTTTGGTTGTATCAAAACCTAAATACACCCGATTTTTTAGAAGAGGCGTTAAAATACCCATCACAATTGAAGAAAAGAAACCTTATTTGAATGCAAAAATTACTTTCCAAAACGGAACCAAAACCACCAACAAATTGATATTTGATTTAGGCGCTGGCCATCCGCTATATATAGAAAATGATGTAAAATATCTAGGTGCTACCCAAGGATTTATAGCTGCTAATTTAGGTCTTGGCTTAACTGGCCCTATAAATGGTTTTTTAGGTAGAGTAAAAGAGGTAGAAATTGGTAATTATAAACTTACAAATGTAATTACTTCTTTCCCTGATAAACATTATCATTTAGAGTCGGGGGTTAAAAGAGATGGTAATTTGGGAATGGGCATACTGAAACGATTTACCCTTTTAATTGATTATCCTGATAAACAAATTTATTTTAAAAAAAACCTCAATTATTTTAACCCTTTTGAACATGATATGAGTGGCCTAGAATACTATACCACAGGCGATGATTTAAATAGGGTAATAATAAGCAGGGTTGAACCTGGTTCAGCTGGCGACATCAGTGGATTGGAAAAAGATGATGAGCTTATTTCCATCAATTTTAAGCCTGTAAAAAGTATGCATTTAGCAGATATTGACAATATTTTTAGTTCGCAGGATAATAAAAGCATTTTATTAGAAATTTATAGAGGTAAAAATACTTTTAGGGTTATTTTAACATTAAAGAGACGAATTTAAATTCAATTGCCAATTGCCTTTTTTGCCTAACCCAATTATTATGATTGAGAGAGTTTAAAATTTCGACCTAAATAAATCAGTAAAAATAAAATAAATCCATTTCTTAAAGGCTGGGATTTTACTTAAGTTTAACATTTATTCATTTTCCACTCAATTTCTATGTCCAAGGCATCAAAACTAGCAGGGTTACTATTCTTTTTTATTCTATTAGTCTCAATCACTTCATGTATCATAAAAAAGCAGGCTAAACAACAAACTGGAACTTATAAAATAAATCAAACCACACCTGGCTCAGTAACCGTAACAGGTCCTTTACCTAAAAAAGAAGGCATCAAGAAATTTAGCGATTTAATTCCTTCAAAAACGAAGGTTAATAAGGGTCTGTTTAATACTTACAAGGTAGAAGGCAAATACTATTTTGAGATACCTGATTCACTGCTTGGTCGAGAAATGATGGTAATCACCCGATTATCAAAAACACCATCCGGGATAAAAGTATGGAACCAGCAATATGGTGGAGAAGAAGCAAACGACCAAGTTTGGAAATGGGATAGGCATGATAAACAAATTTTTATTAAAGTTCCTAGCTATTCTGTTCGGGCTGATAGTACGAGCGATATGTATAAATCAGTAAAAAATTCAAACCTTGATGCCATCATTGCCTCGTTTGACATTAAAGCCTACAATAAAGATACTACAGGGGTGGTAATTGATGTTACCGACTTTTATAATGGGGATGTTAACGCCATAAGCATATCAGACGATTTAAGGAAGGCCTATAAAATATCATCACTGGATAATTCCAGATCATATATCGATACCATTAAAAGTTTCCCAATCAACATAGAAACCAAGGTGGTAAAAACGTTTAAAGCTGGTGAATCGCCTACTGATAATACAAATGCCGCCATTACATTTGAGCTTAATACTTCCATGCTTTTATTACCTAAAATACCAATGAAAGCGAGATTAAATGATGACCGTGTGGGCTATTTCGGTCAAAAACAAACTGATTATGGCACCGACGCCCAAAAGGCAGAAGTTACGGCTTATATACATCGTTGGAAACTTGAGCCAAAAGATGAAAAAGCTTATCAAAATGGTGAACTAGTAGAGCCTAAAAAACCTATTATTTTTTATATTGACCCGGCAACCCCTAAAAAATGGGTTCCTTATCTTATACAAGGAATAAATGATTGGCAAGTGGCTTTTGAGGCCGCTGGCTTTAAAAACGCTATTATTGGTAAAGAAGCTCCAACACCAAAAGAAGACCCTGATTTTAGTACTGAGGATGCGCGTTATAGCGTAATTAGGTATTTTGCTTCGGATATTGAGAATGCCTATGGTCCCCATATATCAGACCCCAGAACCGGAGAAATTTTGGAAAGCCACGTTGGCTGGTACCACAACGTAATGCAATTATTAAGAGATTGGTATTTCATACAAACTGGTGCAGCTAATCCACTGGCGCGCAAGCCTAAATTTACGGATGAACAAATGGGAACCCTCATCCGTTTTGTATCCTCGCACGAGGTTGGGCATACGCTTGGTTTACCACACAATTTTGGCTCCAGCTATGCTTACCCGATTGATTCGCTTCGGTCAAAAAGCTTTACCGATAAACATGGCACTGCGCCTTCCATAATGGATTATGCTCGTTTTAACTATATTGCTCAGCCAGGCGATGGGGTTACACACTTTTATCCGCAAATTGGCGAATATGATAAATGGGCCATTAAATGGGGATATACTTGGTTTCCCGGAAAAAAATCGTTAAAGGAGGAAAAAGAAATTTTAAATGAATGGACAGTGGCAAAAGCAGGTAACCCAATATACTTTTATGGAAGACAAGGTACCTCTATTGACCCACGACTACAAAGTGAAGACTTAGGCGATAACGCTATGAAAGCAAGCGAATTAGGTATAGCAAACCTAAAAAAGATAATCCCAAATATAGAAACCTGGACTTATCAAAAAGGAGAAGACTTTACTGATCTGCAAACAATATATTATGAAGCATTAACCCAATATTCAAGATATATGGGGCATGTAACCACAAATATTGGTGGCATGGCAGAAAACTTTAGGACCTACGACCAAAGCGGAGCGGTTTATACTTACCTAAGTAAACAACGCCAGCAACAAGCGGTAGATTTTTTAAATAAACAACTATTTAATACACCTACGTGGCTTATTGATTCAAAAGAGGTAGGAAAATTTGACAATGGCTTAATTATTAACCGGATTAAGGCAATTCAGGCTAGCTATTTAAGTAGCGTTTTATCGCCAGCACGACTTTCACGAATGTTTGATAATGAAGTTAAAAACGGTGCTTCGGCATATACTGTTATTGATTTATTTGGAGATTTGCATAACGGAATTTTTTCAAAAAATGAACCCGATGTATATAAACGCAACTTACAAAGGGCATATATTGAAAACCTTAAGAGTTTGCTGAATGATGATACCCGTCAATACCCTATTTCAAGCACTCAACAAGCAAATATAGGTTTAACACCTTTGAATATGACCCTTTCTGATATTAGACCATTGGCACGTGCCGAATTATTAAAAATTGATGCCCAATTACCCAAAACAGGCAATATCATCGAATTAGCGCATTATACCGATTTGCATGTACGCATAAAAGAAGCATTAAACCCGACCAGGCCAATAATAAATATACCCGCTAATAACGGCGCACGTAGTTTGGGTTTATTTGATAATAGTGATGTTTTAAAACAGGATTATTTGAATTGCTGGCCTAAAAGCACAAATAATGACTAATATAGTTTCAAACCTTGATGATAGCAAATAAATATATACATCCTTTCCAATAAAAGGTTGAAATGACTTAATTGAACTTTCTGGTATTCTAGTTGTTAAACAAATATGCTTTACCAAAATCTACTTTTATTAGACTTTTAAATTTGTAACAAGAATTTTACTTATATTATCTGCAATATTTAAAGTAACATTCTTGTTATATAAATTGCGAATCACTTTAAAATACCCCTATATGAAATTACTTACTACTACTTTTTTAATTTTAATACTCCCAATATCTGTTTTGTTTGCCCAAACCGGCAGGGAGGTACATGGAACAATTATCGATTCAACCAAGCAAACAGTACCCGGAAGCACTATTCAATTAACTTCTGAACAAGGTGAAAGCCAAAGATCCACATCTGACGCAAATGGTAAATTCATATTTAATTCAATTAAAGGCAATAAAATAGTCATTACAGTTTCATCAATTGGATATGACACTATAAGAAAACATTTTGCCTTACCTGCTGATAATGTCCCGGCTCAACTTGGGTTTATCATTTTAAAAACCAGAAGCAGTATGCTCAATCAGGTAAATATTGTAGGTGTTATACCAATTGTTTTAAAAGAAGATACTGTAGAATATAAAGCCAGTGCTTTTAAAGTACGTGAAAATGCGCCTGTTGAAGACCTAATTAAAAAACTACCGGGTGTTGATGTGGATGTAAACGGTAACATTACTACCCAAGGAAAACAGGTTACAAAGGTGCGGATAAATGGGAAGGATTTTATGGGTGGCGATGTTCAAAGTGCCACCAAAAACCTACCTGCCGATGTAGTAGAAAACATCCAAATGATTGATGACTATGGCGATCAGGCTAACCTAACAGGAATTAAAACTGGTGAGCCTGATAAAATAATGAACATTACTATCAGGAAAGATAAAAACTATGGATATTTTGGTCAAGCAACTATTGGCGATGGCGAAGACGCTTTGCCTGCTAGCCAAGGCATTCCAAATGATAATCGATACATAGGCAGTTTAAATGCATTTAAATTCAACGGAGACCAACAAATAGCCGTTTTGGGAAGCATTAACAATACAAATGTAAACACCTTTTCGTTTGGGAGTGCAAACCCCGGAGGAGGTGGTGGAGGTGGTTTTGGTGGCGGCGGCGGTAGAGGTAACGCTGCCAGAGGAGGTCAAAATAATGGCAGTTTAACTACCACTCAAAACGGACTTACCAATGCTCATTCAATAGGCGCAAACTTTCGGGACCAGTGGGGGAAAGAGCTTTCTGTTTATGGTAGTTATAGCTTTTCTGACAATACGGTAAATACCACCAATAATATTTTTCAGCAAAATACTTCCTACTTCAACCCTTCCCTACAAAAACAAAATAGCGTGGTTACCAATGAAAACACAAATCATCGTTTTACCTGGAATATGGAATATAAACCCGATACCGCTAATTATTTAAAGGTTACTCCAACTTTTTCGTATGCCGGTACCAATACATTCGAAAAAGACACGGTTTCCATAACCAAAAATCTGTTACCAATTACCAATTACAATGCTATAACTAATGGTAATTCGCAAGCACCAACTTATGGCTTAACCACTCTATATAATCATAAATTTAAACACCGAAGAAATTTCAGCATCAATTTAAACTTTAGTTCAGCCAAAAGTTCTGCTTTTGAAAACCCCGTTTATAATTTTCTGTCTGGTAAACAAACCTCTCCGTTAAACCAGTTAATAAATACCTATAGCAATACCAATACATTTGGAACAACACTTTCCTATCTTGAACCTATTTCCAGGCGATCATATCTGGAGTTTAACTATTCATTTAGCCGATCAATTACTGATAATAATAAACAAGATGATAGTACATTTAATGCTTCAATTGTTTCATTTAAAAACGATAGTGCATTAAGTAATGTTTACAATTATACCTATACAACCAATAAGTTTGGCATAAACTATCGGTTTATTGAGAAAAAATATAACTTAACACTTGGGCTTGGTGCACAACCCGGAGATTTAGTTGGTTCTTCAGCAACTACTGGAAAAACCACCAATGTTTCAACTTTTAATTATATCCCAACCGCGCGCTTTACCTATAATTTTTCAAGAAGCAGAAATTTTAGTGTAAACTATAATGGTTCAAGCAGTGCACCAAGTTTTTCTCAATTACAACCAGTTATTGATTTTTCAAACGCCACCTACCCAGTAGAGGGCAACCCTAATCTAAAGCCACAGTTTAGCAACAATTTTTCAATACGTTATAATAATTTTAGTTTCGCTACGGGAGATATCTTTTTTGCCAGTATTCAGTATCAGCAAATATCAAATTATATAGCCACAAATACCATTTCTTTTCCTAGTAACTATTTACCTGATAAAAGATTTGAAAACACTTTACTCACCCAATATCAAAACACAGATGGCTATTACAATACTTCAGGGCAATTAACATATGCCAAACCATTTGATAAACGTAAATTTACTTTATATTTTAGGGGAACGGTTACCTATACAAATAACATTGGCTATATTTCAAATGTCAATTATGCCAGTCTTAATGACACAAATAATTATGTTCAAACTAAAGAAAAAAATATTGCTAAAAATCTTCAATTTACACCCCAATTTCAATTTAGAGTTGATATTCCTGATGTAGTTGATGCACAACTTTTAACCAATTATGCCATCAATAAAACAAATAATTCAATAATAAATCCCTTAACTTCCAGCACATCCAATATCAGAACCTGGAATGTTGGACTAAATGGGAAAAATTATTTTGGAGACTGGACGATAAGTTATGATTATACAAAGGCAACAAATTATGGTTATGCTGCAACTGTTAAGGTAACTAACCCTAATATTTTAAACACATATATTGAGCGACGCTTCTTAAAAGATCATAGGGGAACCCTTCGTTTAAGTGCCTTTGATTTATTTAATGAAAATACTGGTTTTTCATCAACTCAAACAGCAAGCTCAATTACGGAAACTCATGTAAACAGATTAGCAAGATATTATTTAGCTACATTTACTTTAAGGCTGCAAAAATTTGCAGGTAAAGTTCCGACACAAGATAATGGAATACGAAATTTTAGAAGACAGGGCGCACCCGAAGGTGGACCATTGTAAAGAATTTACTCTAGAAATAAGCTGAATTGCAAGCTTATTTCTAGGGTTAACTTGGTTTGAGTTTAGTAGAATTATTGAGTGAAAGCCTCATGAAAGAGTAAAAACATTTATTACAGGTAATTCATTTTATGATCCTGTACGCTGATTAATCAATTATTGATTTTACCTTAATTAACACTAAATGTAAAATACTGTACCCCGGCATCGCCATTTGAGGTTAAACCCTGTACCACACCAACATATTTACCTTTTTGATCAGATGTATAAAATGAAATAGGGCCTCTAACATCTGGGGACCAATAAAGCATATTTCTGAAATCAGGTATTCTGCTTGCTGTTTCGTTTTCGTTCCCATAAACAGGCGAATAAAATTGCCTTTTCAATTGTAACCCCTCGTAATCCATAACAACAGCTCTCGGATCAAGATCAACCCCACCAAGATCGCCTTTATATGTCGTAAAACTAAAAATGCCATCATTTACAGAAGGTCCGTAATAATACCTAAATGGAACTACTTCAAGCTTCTTTACTCTTAGTGGATCTACGGTAAAAATCTTGTCAATATTAAAAAACGGAATACCATCAATTAAAACCAGTGGATCAGTATCTAAAAATCCGTTTTCATTTAATACCCTTATATGAAATTTACCCTTTTGCTTTACAATATTATCTTCCGAAACATATTCACGCAAATCTTCTTCCATGGTTGTAAACCTGGTAAAATCATCTAGCTTATATGTTTTATAAGGTAAACCATAAAACGCAGAACTATCAATAACTGGGTCTTCAAATTTTTTAATTTTATCTGCATTAAATAAATTCAATACCTGTACATCAAGACTGTGCTCTTTTAATGGAGTTAAATGGCTCGCATTTAATCCAAATTTTGGTAATTCCGTTTTAGAGTATTGATCTGAAAACGGGTTATTTAGCTCTATACGATAGGTTGAATCAACAACAGTATTAGTTTCGGCAATTATTTCATTTGGGCCAAAAAAATCCTTAGCAATAAATTGTAATTTACCAGTTGAGTCGCTTTGAGATGAATATAATTGAACCCTTTTACCTGGTATTCCAAGGTAGGCAATTATATTTTTAGCAGGTGTGTTGGTTACAGAATTAAAAACTTTGGCAGTAATAATATGACCGTTATATTCAGGCAGATACGTAAATAGTGATGGCTTATTTTGCAAAAGTGGTTCCCATTTAAAACGAGACCATCCTTGTGTAAGCATTAAATTGTCTTGCGCTTCTCGTACGATGGCATCGTCACTCTTTAGGTAATAATCTGGATTTTCCACTTTACCTTTTAAGTCAGAATTCAACCATAAATAATTGAAAATATTCATTTGATCAATTTCTTGCAACGAATCAATGCGATAAACAGCCATAGACAAGAACGGGCTTGCTGTTTTACCAATCATATTATTTGTTGCAATATTCACATTTACTTGTTTTCTAACCCCATACGCTTGTTTATCAGAATTTGCATCAATTAATAATTTATGAGATGGAGATTTAAAATATAACCTTTCGCACACAGGTTGTTTTAAACTATTAAATACGGTAAAATGTGTAATTCCTTCACTCAAAGCACCTTTATCTATATTAAATACTGCTTTTCCATTTATTAATTTACCTGTTTCAGCAACTACCACAGTTTGACGACTATGTGCAAACAAATAAATATTTTCATCGGATAAATTGGCTGTTGAAATTGTAAAATTCAACTTCTCGTTATCCTTTTCAGCTAAAATTAATCCGTAACCTTTAGTCATTATTTCGGGCAAATCCTTTATAATTGGTGTATTATTTCCTAAATAAATTATGGCCTTATACGTTTTACTTGAGTCAGGTTTAAAGGTAAAACTTCCCATTCCAAATTTTAACGACTGGAATTTACTTACAGTGTCATTATGGCTATTTAAAATAACTCCTTTAACAGATATTCCGTTTCCATTATAGTCAACAGCTTTAAAGGCAACCTTATTTATAACATTCACGACTAAATTTCCGCCTTCAGGAAAAAACTGAATATCATTTTTTGCTAAATTTGGTTTCATTTGTTCTGGTATCTTTATCGTATTTATGATGGTTAATGCTTTCTCAAAATAAAATTCAGGATTAAAGTTTTTCATCCAATTAGTGTAAGCACGCAGTTTATAGCTTCCATTATTTGCCGTAACGGGGATATAAACTGATCCATCACCTAGGCCGTTTTTCATTTCAACCTTGGTTTGTATAATAGGGTTTTGATTATTGTCTAATATTTCCAAATAAACTACTTTACTTAAATTAATTGGTTTATGGTCATTCCCATCCAAACAATAAATTTTAAACCATAAAATCTCTCCGGGTAAATAAACAGTTTTATCTGTATTTACATACACTTTTTCTTGAAGCGAAGTTTGTTTATATAAATTAAAGCTATTTTGTACTTCCTGTATTACCTGTGCATTAGCATATTTAATAGCCGAAATAAAAATTATTAATAAATTCATCAAAAAAAAGAACCCCTTTGTGCTATTTTTCATATCCCTAGTTTTTTAATACTTATTGTTTACAAAATATTTTCATTTCCAAAATAATGGTTGCTTATTAGAGCCCCTCACAGTACAATCAACGCAAAATGGGCTCGATGCGGTATAACCTAAAATAGGACCACCCGGTTGCTGTATTGCAACAATAGGTATTTTAATAGTTGTAGCGCCATTATTATAATTTATAAATTCATTTACCTGATTAACAGGAATTTTAGCTCCTGGTGCAAAATACCTGTATAATAATGTATCAATCATACAATCACTATAAGGTAAATTTGGAATTGAAAATGGCAATTGTTGCTTATCAATAAATATTCTTTTAATGGCAACATTTCCAACACTAATATAACCAATTACTGCTTCCGCAGGGTTTGTTTCACAATGAATATTCCCATTAATTTGTGATGGTTGAGGATCAAAAATGCCCCCTAATTTCTCCGTATTTTTTTTAAGATTTATCCAAAAACTATATGCATCAGCTGATAAAGCGTATTGACGAAGTAAGATACTATATTTATTGGCAACTTTTTCAGAATTTAAAGGAAATGAGGTTACTATATTATTGGTTAATAATGCCTGTTTAAACTTCGATGTTGAATTCAATACTATCGTACTTGAAGTATCACTCAACCAACATTGATAAATATTATCATTAATTAAATCTCGGGGTAATACGGTAATGCCATTTGATTTAAAATATGAAAAATACGCTGCATGTATTATCCATGTTTCATTAAAATCCCATCGGTAATATTGAACTTTATTTGTAGGGTCGTGCGCGGTTGAATTAACATTCACTGTATTGTTTGAAACGCTTAAATAAATGCTATCAATTGGGGGTGAATTTAATACTGGCACATAATCAGAATAATACTGCTTATTATTAATAGTTTTAATACTGAGTCTATATTTACGCGAATTATCAAGGTTTAAATTTGTGATAAAATATTTGCCACTTGTTGTTCCCGTTAAAGAATAGCTTATATTTTGATCGTCTTGCACCGAAACTATAGCATTTAAAACTGGTGATGAAGCAATCTTGTTTGTAAGGTTTACTGTATAATTTAATTTAATAATTGTTGAATCATTACCATTATTTACTACACCTTCTACCACTAAATAGCTTCCAGGGGAGGTTATTATAGGTGGATTATATGCTTGTTTACAACTAATAAACAGCATCATAATACAAATTAGGATAAATAAAATTGTCTTCATATTATTTCCAAAAATCTGGTTTTCTATTTGTACCGCGTAAGGTACAATCAGCACAAAATGGAGAAGTTCCCAAATATCCAATATCTCCAACTTTTACAATAGGTATTATAATAACACCTAAATTATACTTATTGTAAGTTATATATTCGTCTACCATGTTTTCACAATTAGGAGGACTAGTGCCAGGCCTGCAGAACCAAAAAGTATCTAATTCACAAGTCGCCGTAGAAAGATTAGGGACAACCTGAGGTAATTGTCGATTAGAAATAAATATTCTTTTATTGGCTACTTGTCCAACGCTTAAATAACCAATTACAGGTTCATTAGGGTTTGTTAAACAATGAATATTTCCGTTAATTTCCGAAGGTTGTGGGTCAAAAATACCGCCCAATTTTTCTGTGTTTTTTTTCAGATTAGTCCAAAATTTAAATGCCTCGGCTGTTAAAGCGTATTGGCTTACCATTATGCTAAATCTAATAGCCACTTTCTCAGAATTTAAAGGAAATGAGGTTATTATATTATCTCTTACAATTGATTGCTCCAAATTCGAGGTGGATTTTAATACAACAGTTGATGAAGTATCAGTCGACCAGCACTCATAAATGTTATCATTTACTAAATCTCTTGATAAAACTGTATCACCATTTGATTTGAAAAAGGAAATTTCTGCCGAATGTATAATCCAAGTTTGCTTATAATCCCATCTGTAAAATTGCACCTTATTGGTTGGGTCGTGAGTTGTTGAATTGATATTTAGTTGATTATTTGATATTGTAAAAAATACACTATCAATTGGAGGTGAATTTAGTACCGGCACATAGTCAGAATAATACTTTTTATTATCGCTGGTGGTAATGGTTAATCGGTATTTATGGGTATTATCAAGATTTAAATTGGTAGTAAAGTACTTTCCGTTATTTGTTTCGGTTAATAGATACGTTATATTATTATCGCCTTCAACAGCAACAGTAGCATTAAAAACCGGATTTACTGTTGAAGTACTTGCAATATTAACTGTATTACTTAATTTTATAATGGTAGAATCGGTGCCATTATTTATAACACCCTCAACTACCAAATAGCTTCCGGGTGAGGCTATTGCAGGCGGTGTGTATGCTTGTTTGCAATTAATGAACAATATCAAAATAAAACATACTATATAAAATAAAACCTTCATTTTATTTCCAAAAATTAGGTTTCTTATTTGTACCACGTAACGTACAATCGGCACAAAACTGTGTTGTAGCTGTAAATCCTAAAATAGTACCATCTGGTTTAGTTATTGAAACCAATGGAATTTGTGGAAACATTGCGCCTTTATTGTAATTTATATATTCATTTACTTGGTTTATTGTGTGTCCGGTACCTGGTAAAAGATAGGCATATAAACGTGTTTCAACTATACAATCGCTATAAGGCACATTTGGAACAGTAGGGGGTAATTGTTGATTGGCAATAAAAATTCTTTTGCTAGCAACACTACCTACGCTTATATAACCTATAACAGGTTCAGAAGGATCGGTATCACAATGGATATTTCCATTAATTTGCGATGGTTGTGGGTCAAAAATCCCTCCCAATTTTTCAGTATTCTTTTTCAAGTTCGTCCAAAAAATATAAGCATCGGCTGATAAAGCATATTGTTTAATCAAGATACTATATTTATTGGCAACCTTTTCTGAGTTTAAAGAGAATGAAGTTATTGAATTATTTGCCAAAAAAGTTTGTTTCAATTTTGATGTTGAATTTAAAACGATTGTGCTTGAAGTATCGCTAGACCAGCATTGGTAAATATTATCATTAACTAAATCTCTGGCTAATACAGTATCGCCATTTGATTTAAAGTAAGAAAAAAATGCAGCATGTATGATCCATGTCTCATTATATTCCCATCTGTAATATTGAACGGTATTAGTGACATCGTGAACTTCGGAAATAATGTTGATGTTATTGTTTGAAACAGTATAATAAAGACTGTCAATAGGTGGTGAGTTTAAAACAGGTACATAGTCAGAATAGTATTGTTTATTATTGTTGGTTTTAATGCTCAGCCTATATTTGCGCGAATTATCAAGACTTAAATTTGTAATAAAATATTTGCCATTTTTTAATTCGGTTAAAGGATAATTTATGTTCTCATCGCTCTCGACAACAACCGTTGCATTTAAAACAGGATTTATTGTTGCATTACTTGCGATATTAACTGTATAATTTAATTTTATAATTGTTGAATCATTGCTATTATTTATTACACCTTCAACTACCAAATAGTTTCTGGAGGAGCTTATTGCAGGTGGTGTAAATGTTTGTTTGCAACTAAAAAATAGTATCATAATACCAGGTAATAAGAAAAAGTATAATTTCATGCTATTTCCAAAATGCTGGCTGAACATTTGTACCTCGAAGAGTGCAATCAGAACAATTTGGAGTGGATGCAGAATAACCTAAAATAGGACCACCAGGTAATTCAAATGGTAAAAGGGGTGTATATCCTGGATATAGTGCTCCTTTGTTGTAATTAATATATTCATCAACTTGATTTACTACAACCTTTCCTCCAGGAGGTGTATATCTATACAAAAATGTATCTATTACACAACCAACAATACCCCTATAAAACACAAAATTAGGTAATTGCTGATTATCAATAAATACTCTTTTAGTTGCAACCCCTCCTACGCTAACATATCCAATTACCGGTTCTGTTGGGTCGGCAAGTGAATGAATATTGCCATGTAATTGTGTTGGCTGAGCATCAAAAATACTCCCCAATTTTTCTGTATTAGTTTTAAGGTTTGTCCAAAAATTATACGCATCTCCAGTTAATGCATATTGGTTAATTAAAATACTATACCTATGTGAAAGTTTCTCAGAATTTTGAGGTATTGCCGTTATTATATTATTGGTTAATATTGCTTGTTTTAATTTTGAGGTTGAATTTAATAATATGGTTGTTGAAGTATCGCTCGTCCAACATTGATAAACATTATCATTTATAAGATTTCTAGCTAGCACGGTATCGCCATTAGTTTTAAAGTAAGAAAAATAGTTTGAATGAATAATCCATGTTTCATTGTAATCCCAACGATAATATTGAACGGTGTTTGTAGGGTCGTGGGTAACCGAACTGATAACCATATTGTTATTAGCAAAATTATAATAAACACTATCAATAGGAGGAGAATTTAATACCGGCACATAATCTGAGTAATAGTTTTTATTATTGGGTGCAATGATTACTAGCCTATATTTTTGTGAACTATTCAAATTTAAATTGGATGTATAATATTTCCCATTTCCTATTGCTGTTAAAGGATACGTAGCATTTTGTTCGCTTTGAACGGAAACCATCGCATTTGAAACCGGTGTCAATGAAACCTTACTCGCGAGATTTACAGTATAGCTTAAATTAATTATAGTAGCACCACTTCCGCTATTAATTACACCTTCAACAACAAGATAACTACTAGGAGAAGAGATAACTGGGGGGCTGTAAACTTGTTTACAGCCAATATTTATACTAGCAATAATTATTATAAAATATTTTAATCTAAACTGCATAAAATCAAAACCTGATATTGTAATTAATAAATGGAATAGGTGCAGCAAATATTGATAACTTATAGCCACTTATAACTCCACTTTGTTCAGTAAAAAATGTTGAATAGGCATTTTGACGGCCAGTTAAGTTATATACCCCTATGGTCCATGAATTATGGGTTCGCTGATGTACTCTATGATTACCTTCAATATTTAATGAAAAGTCAGATCTGAAATAATCAGGTATCCTGTATTCATTTCTGTCAGAATAAAAAACCCTTTCCGAACCTCCATATTCATATTTTGCAATTGGTAAAGTAATAGGGCGTCCGGTACTGTAAGCAACATCCACCGAGACGCTATACCTATGAGTAAACTTATAATTACCAGTAAAATTAAAAGAGTGAGGCTTGTCAAAATTTGCGGGATAATAACTTCCACCATTAATTAACTCACCTGCATTTGGATCATTTTGTCTTAACAGAGTACGTGAATAAGTATAACTCAACCAACCATTTAATTTACCTGCTGTTTTCTTTAGCAAAAATTCAGCTCCATAAGCTTTACCTTCAGTATTAATTACATCACGTTCAATATGTTGGTTTAATAACAAAACGGCACCGCTTTTATAATCTAAGTAGTTATTTAAGCGTTTATAATAAATCTCCACAGACATTTCGATGGTGTTTGAGGCGGCATTTTTAAATATGCCCATCGATATTTGATCGCTTGATTCGGGTTTGATATTAGGGTCGCTTAACTTATAAACATCTGTTGGTGATATTGATGTTGTATTGGAAAGTAAATGTATGTATTGGTGTAATGTATTATAGCCTGCCTTTATGGAAAGGTTTTCACCCAAAATATACCTAGCAGAAATTCTAATATCGGGCGCTGCAAAGGTATTAATAATTTGTCCACCTTTATAAGTGGTGCTATCTAATACATTTACTTGGCTTTTTGGCAAATTTGGGGCATAATTATCAACTGTTTGCGCACCTAAGTAATTATAAATATTATATCTTATACCAGCACTAAGGGTAAAATTAGGGCTTATGTCAAATTTATCTCCTAAATATAAAGCACTCTCCAGAGCTTGTTCTGGGCTAATTATTTGCGACAAAATTAATGATTGATTGCCTGAAGGCTCAAAACTTCCTGGATTTATTTTATACAAAATAGAACTTAAACCAAAATTTATGGTGTGTTTATTGGTAAGATAGTAATTAAAATCAGCTTTAAAATTTGTTTGATTGATATTAAACGCCAAATCATAAGCGGTGAGTGGGTCAGCCTTACTCGATATATCATATTGATACCTATCAATACCACCTGTTACTACACTATATAGTTTATTATTAAAATTATGTTTCCACTTTAAAGCTATACTTCTGTTACTATAAGCGTAGGTTGTATCGCTGTTTAACCTGAATTGGTCATTACTTAAATAGCTTGATAAATAAATATTATTTTTATCATTAATCTGATGACTTAAGTCTAAATTAAAATCGTTAAAAGTAGCTGAACTATGTTTGTATGCCTCGGGTAGGGCACTTAATAACCAGTCGGAATAGGTAGTTCGGGCTCCAAAAATAAATGACGTTTTATCTTTTATAATTGGACCTTCTATGTTAAATCTACTTGTCAATAAACCAATACCAGCCGAGCCTGTGAAGTTCTTTTTATTTCCTTCACGATTAGTAATATCAAGTACTGATGATAATCGACCACCAAATTTTTCAGGGATACTACTTTTATAAAGTTCAATATCTTTAACAAGATCGGGGTTAAATGCCGCAAAAAAACCAAAAAAATGTGCCGGGTTATAAATAGTTGCACCATCAAGTAAAATCAAATTTTCATCGGCAGCGCCACCACGTACATTAAAACCAGTTGTAGCTTCACCAACTGAGGTTACACCAGGAAGTGTTAAAACTACCTTTAACACGTCGGCTTCGCCAAATGCAGTTGGTATTTGTTTTATATTTTTTATATCAAGTCGAGTAACTCCTAATTCAACACTTCTTACATTTGCAACCTTATCTGCCGAAATTTTTACTTCTTTTAAACTATTAACTTGTTCAGTTAGCTCAATGTTTATTTTCCCATCTGCATAAAATAAAATTTGTCTTCTAGTATCACGCATGCCCAACGCTCTTATAATCAACGTGTGCCGACCTCTTGGAAGACTAATTGCAAAATATCCAAATTGATCAGTAGCCACTCCATTTTTTGTACTAGCTACATAAATACTAGCACCTACAACTGCTTCCCCTGTTTTAATATTGCGTACATATCCACTTAAAATTGCATTTCCTGGTTTAATTGGGTTCGTTTTTAAACCAATTTCGTAAATTTTATTTTCAGTAGTGGCCTCCAATACCTTTTTATCCTTTTCTTCGGTGTAGTCAGAAACAATGTTTGCTTGCTTCTCCAATTGGTTATTTTTTTGAATCTCTGCAAAGCCAGGTGGCAATTCAGTTTTAATTTGCCTACCTTTTGTCAAGAAAATAAATTGATTTGAAATGGCAAAATGATAATCTGTATTTTTAAATGCCATTTCTAATATGAATTCTATTGGCTTGTTTTCCACTTGTAGGGTAACCATTAAACTATCCATCTTAACCGGGTCATAAAAAAAATGATAATTACTTTTAGCCTCCAACTCGCTCACAAATTGTGCAACTTTGGTTTGCTGAAAATTAACACTTATTAATACAGCATTATTTTGCTGCGCCAATACAACTTGGTAAAGCAACAAAAAATAAAAACTTATGATGTAAGCTCTTTTTCTCATTTTAATTTGTTATTTTATCGTAGTAAGCAGCAACTATTGCCATAAAATTTTCCGGATTTTCACTAAATTTGATATTTGAACTACGAATAAACTGTTTAAGTTCTGTCTTCTTATCCTTTAATAATTCCAAAAGTGCGCCTTTACTACTTATTCGATAATAGTCTTTGCCCTTTTTAATATAATAATCTTTAAAGAAATTAAAATAAGATTCAGGAGCTGATAATCCTCCACTAGTAGTTTGGATGTTCTTTTCAAATTTTACTAAAACCTCTATTTTTCCATTATAGGTTTCTCCATAAAACCCTGATTTTAAATCAGTTTTATTTTTTAAAGTGTCGGAATTTATATTTTTGAAGTGGAAGCCCAGGTAGTCAAAATTAATTACCTTTTGCTTAACTAACGTGATTTTTGTAAAATTATTGAAAAGCAAAACCACCACTTCGTCTTTATTTAAATCATATAGCATTTGAACATCTATATACCAAATACCATCAAAATAAATATTTCCTTTTGTAAAAGACTTAATGTCTAAAAAGTAGGCGTTGCCCTTTATAGATGTAAGATAATCAAAATATTCCTTGCCATTAAATAATGGTGATTGGTTTCCCTCAGAAACATAGAACGCTCCAACTGCTTTATTAAAGGCAATTTGTTGTGAACTACTATCATTATAGGCTACTTGTGCATAAAGGCCCTTATTTGCGATTAGGTTAAAAAAAATTAAAGAAAATACAATAACAATATACTTTTTCATAGATTTAGGAGTAAGCCTATTTTTAGGCATCGTAAATATAAATTCGAAAATTAAATATAGGTAATTTAATTAATATCTCCTTTAAATTTGGTAGTAAATAACTTTTTTAAGATATTTTAACAGTTTAACTCCCTAATTTTTATACTATTCTTTGTAATTATATTTTTGCACAATTAAATCTATTTTGAAATAAACAAAAAGGCTCTATATGTTATAGAGCCTTTTTGAAAAAAATTATAATAATTTTTTAAAGCTTTCTCTTAACTTCTACATTTTCGTAAGCCTCTACAATGTCGCCTACTTCAATATTATTAAAGTTGTTTATGTTTAATCCGCATTCATAGCCCGCACTTACTTCTTTCACGTCGTCTTTAAATCTCTTTAACGATGCAAGTTCGCCAGTGTAAATTACAACCCCTTCTCTAATAATACGAATTTTACTATTTCGAGTAATTTTTCCATCCAGCACCATACAACCTGCAATGGTCCCAACCTTACTAATTTTGAATGTTTCACGAATTTCAACATTGGCAACAATCTTCTCTTCGAAGGTTGGTGCCAACATACCTTCCATTGCGGCCTTAATTTCGTTGATGGCATCGTAAATAATGGAGTAAAGCCTGATGTCAATTTGTTCCTGCTCGGCCAATTTACGTGCGCTTGCTGATGGACGAACTTGGAAGCCAATAATAATGGCATCAGAAGCTGAAGCCAATAATACATCCGATTCGGATATTTGACCTACCGCTTTCGATATGATGTTTACCTGTATTTGTTCTGTTGATAGTTTTAACAATGAATCAGACAATGCTTCGATAGAGCCATCCACGTCACCCTTAACAATAATATTCAGCTCTTTAAAGTTACCAACCGCCAAACGACGTCCAATTTCATCAAGTGTAATATGCTTTTGCGTACGTAAACCTTGTTCGCGTTGCAGTTGCAAACGTTTGTTTGCAATTTCCCTTGCTTCAACTTCACTTTCAAGTACATTAAACTTATCTCCTGCTGTAGGGGCTCCTTGCATACCTAACACTTGCACGGGTGTGGATGGTCCGGCAAATTCTACTCTTTGTCCGCGCTCGTTGGTCAATGCCTTTACCTTTCCGCTATAACATCCAGCTAATATTGGATCACCAACTTTTAATCGGCCTGATTGCACTAAAATAGTTGTAACAATTCCACGACCTTTATCTAATGCTGCTTCAATTACTGTACCCACCGCACGTTTGTTAGGGTTGGCTTTTAATTCAAGTAATTCTGCCTCAAGTAATACTTTTTCCAATAACAAATCAATATTAAGACCTGTTTTCGCTGATATCTCTTGCGATTGGTATTTACCGCCCCATTCTTCCACCAAAATATTCATTGCAGAAAGCTGTTCGCGTATTTTATCGGCATTAGCGCCTGGGCGGTCAATTTTATTGAATGCGAAAATAATTGGGGCACCCGCTGCCTGAGCATGGTTTATCGCTTCACGAGTTTGAGGCATAACGCTATCATCCGCGGCAATTACTATAATTACAATGTCGGTTACTTTAGCACCTCTTGCACGCATGGCGGTAAATGCTTCGTGACCAGGAGTATCTAAAAATGTTATTTTTCGTTTATCTTCAAGGGTAACCTCATAGGCACCAATGTGTTGGGTTATACCACCTGCTTCACCTCCTATTACGTTGGTTTTACGAATAAAGTCGAGCAAGGAGGTTTTACCATGGTCAACGTGACCCATTATGGTTACAATTGGCGCACGTGGAACTAAGTCAGCAGGGTCATCAGGTTGGTCGAGGTTACCTTCTTCATCTTGCGGTTTCACAAACTCAACTTGATAACCAAATTCTTCTGCTACTATACTAAGTGTTTCAGCATCAAGTCTTTGGTTAATAGAAACAAACATTCCAAGACTCATACATGTTGAAATGATCTGTGTTACAGAAACATCCATCATGGAAGCCAATTCGTTCGCGGTAACAAACTCAGTTACCTTCAATACTTTTGATTGTAATTCCTGCTCTAAAGCAAGTTCTTCCGCAGTTGCTGCAACATCATCGCGTTTTTGTCGACGGAATTTGGCACGTTGCGCAAATTTTCCGGATTTACCTGCCCCACTAAGACGAGCAAGGGTTGCCTTGATTTGGTCCTGTATATCCTTTTCTGTAGGTTCTTCCTTGGGCCCAGTGTTTTGAGGGGCGTTTCTGTTCCTAAAATCAGGGCGATTACCACCTGCTTGGTTTCCACCGCCAGCTGGCATATTGTTACCACGGTTTCTAAAATCTGGTCGGTTACCGCCATGCGCTTGCTGCTGACCCGGAGGGTTGGCTTGCTGATGCGCAGCGTGGTTGCTTGCTGGATTTGGATTTTGTTGATTATTTCCCTGTTGCTGGTTTTGACCAGAACCTTGATTATCCTTACGCTTTCTTTTCCTTTTATGATCGGCCGCACTATTGGCATTTGATGAAGAAGCAATTGGATTACGCTTAGGAGCATTTACAGGCAATTGAATTTTACCAATTACATTTGGTCCTGTTAAACGTTCGGCTTTTGCTCTAATTACTTCATCTTCCAATGGTGTTTCTTCAGCCACCTCAACAATATTTGCTTCGGCTTTAACAGCTTCTATAGGTTTTACAACCTCAACAGGTTTAGCGGCTACTTCTTCTTTAACGGGTTCGGCAACAACTTCTTTTACAGGCTCTTTAACTTGTTCGGTTACCGGCTTTATTTTTTCTTCCTTAACTTCAGGAATAACTTTTTCTTCTTTTACAGGTTTTTCAATAGGCTTAACTACCTGCGTTTCTATAATTTTTTCTGTAGATGGCTTTGCATTTAGGTTATTAAGGTCAATTTTACCAACAACCTTAACGCCTCTTAATGCCTCGATATGGTCTTCAACCTTTTCTGGTTCGGCAACTACTTGTTTTGGTTTTTCAACAACTGGTGGAGTAAAGTGCTGACCAGCATTTTTTATCAGTATTTCTTCATTTTCAAAATCTCTTGAACGTTTAGCCTCAACTGGACGTTCGGTATTTTGAACGGTTTCATCTTTCCTGATTTTACCTATACTGATTTGCTTAGCCTCTTCCTTAATAATTTTATCTACAGCAAACTCCTTCAAAAGGGCATTGTACATATCATTGTTTAGCCTGGTAGTAGGGTGTTTTTCCACCTTAAAACCTTTGGTCGCTAAGAAATCAACAATAGTGCTTGTACCAATGTTAAGCTCTTTTGCCGCTGTAAATAATTTTATTGATTTGTCTTCTGACATTTATTATAATTCTTTCTCTTGAATTTTATGCAAAAATACTATTTTAATTTTGGTTATTATTATTATTCAAACTCTGCTTGAAGAATTGATAATACATCTTTTACAGTTTCTTCTTCCAAATCGGTGCGTTTTACTAATTCACCTACGGTTAATGCTAAAACTGATTTTGCCGTATCTAACCCAATACGTTTAAACTCGTCAATAATCCAGCTTTCAATTTCGTCAGAAAATTCTTCAATGTCCACATCCTCATCGGTTTCATCAGCCTCTCGGTAAACATCAATTTCGTATCCTGTTAATTTTCCGGCTAGTTTTATATTATGCCCACCACGACCGATGGCCAACGAAACCTGATCGGGT
The DNA here is from genome assembly GCA_903891475.1 of uncultured Mucilaginibacter sp. Lineage (GTDB taxonomy): Bacteria > Bacteroidota > Bacteroidia > Sphingobacteriales > Sphingobacteriaceae > Mucilaginibacter. The sequence continues at coordinate 52,507 of CAITEP010000016.1, read as the reverse complement.
TTTAAATAAACCGCGGCGGTTTTTTTCTCATCATCTAATTTAATAGAAGTGATTTTTGCTGGTGATAAAGCCCTTTGAATATAAAGCTGCAAATTATTGGTGAAGTTAATCACGTCAATATTTTCGTTTTTAAGCTCACGTACTATGCCATGTATTCTCGAACCTTTCATTCCTACACAAGCACCAACTGGGTCAATTCGGTCATCGTATGATTCTACAGCCACTTTTGCCCTTTCGCCAGGTTCGCGCACAATTTTCTTGATGGTTATAAGTCCATCAAAAATTTCTGGCACTTCCATTTCGAACAAACGTTGTAAAAACTCAGGCGCAGTACGAGAGATGATAATTTTTGGATTGCTATTTAGCATATCCACTTTGTAAACCACCGCTTTTACGCTATCTCCCTTTTTAAAATAATCGGCAGGTATTTGCTCAGTTTTTGGCAGTAATAGCTCATTGCCATCATCATCCAATACCAAAGTCTCTTTTTTCCAAACCTGGTATACTTCGCCAGTTACAATTTCGCCTACCCTATCTTTATATTTTTTAAATATTTCGTCTTTCTCCAATTCCAAAATTTTTGAAACCAAAGTTTGGCGAGCAGCCAAAATAGCACGACGGCCAAAACTTTCGAGTGTAATTTGCTCAATATATTCGTCGCCAACTTCAAGCGTTGGGTCAAATTTAATCGCTTCTGCAAGTTCAATCTCCAAATCATCGTCCTCACTAAACCCGTCTTCCATTACGGTACGGGTACGCCATATTTCCAAATCGCCATTATCGGTATTTACAATTACATCGCAATTCTCATCGGTACCGTATTTTTTCTTAATCATACTTCTGAAAACGTCTTCCAAAACGCTCATCATAGTAGGGCGGTCAATGTTCTTGAAATCTTTAAATTCCTGAAAAGAATCAATTAAATTAATATTACTCATTTTGTTACTTAAATGATATTAAAACCTTTGTTTCTGTTATTTGATTATACGGGATATGGCTTTGAATAATTACAGCCTTTTTCCCTACTTCCTTTATTTTCTCTTCTATTGTTATTTTATCCTCGTTAACAGCTATTAGCTTTACTTCCTTCTTTAGTCCATCAACAGTTTTTATAGCAAGGCTGCGACCAATGTTTTTTAAATATTGCCTGGCAAAAGTAAGCGGGGTATCAACCCCTGGTGATGAAACTTCCAGATTATAAGCCGTTTCAATCACGTTTTCTTCTTCTAGCTTAAAGCCTACATACCTGCTCACCGCCGCGCAATCATCAATTCCTAAGCCATTATCGGCATCTAGCAATACGATAAGCGAACCATTTGAGTGCATTTTTACGCTTACCAGAAACAAATCATTCCGTTTCAATTCAGCTATCTTTTCCTCAACCAGTTCCCTTACCCTTTTTTCAACATTCATTGTAACCACGTTTTCGCGTTAACAAAGGTTTTATAAAACTATTATTAACCTAAAAATAATTTGATTGATAAAATAAAAGAGGGGACAATCGCCCCCTCTTTCATTTAATTTGACTGCAAATATATGTAAATATTCAGCATTTTCAAGTATTAAATTACTTAAAAAACAAAATCACGGTATGGCAATGTCTTTAATTTCTTTTTGCCTGTTGCATAATCGAACATACTATTGTTATCCCCAAATTTATAAAATCGCAAAAAATAGGTTTGAGTGCTAATAAACGGCGTATCGGGTGTAAAAATTAAAGCCTTATCTACAATTTTATAGGAGCCTGATTGAACTGGCTGGTAATTTTTTAAATCGGTATCATTAGGCATTTTATACACCGGAGCAAGCATTTGCCATCCATCCATTGTTGAATCACGGTTTATCTCGCTTAGTATGGCATAGTCAATGCCCGAAATTTTTACTTTATGCTTCCCGTTTATGGCTTCTACCTTCACCAAAAAAGTTTCCTTTTGATGCTTACATGCAAAGCAGAGAAAGACAAAAACAAAAAGTATTCTTTTCATTAACGCTACTATTTTGTTAAATGCTGTTCAAATAGTTTAAATATTCTTTTGTACTCATCCGTCCAGCTGCTAGGTTGTAAAAAAGCATGGTCTTCTACCGGGTACGAAGCCAATTCCCAATTATCTTTTTGCAATTCAATTAGTTTTTGCGTTAGCCTTATAATATCCTGATAATTTACATTCTGGTCAATCATTCCATGTAGCATCAGTAAATCACCTTTTAAACCATCGGCAAAATATATGGGCGAGCTGGCTCGGTAAGCCTTTTCATCGTAAAATGGCTCATTCAAAATCTCGCTGGTATATTCATGGTTATAATGTGCCCAATCTGTCACCGAACGTATAGCTGCTCCGGCTTTAAAAACATTTGGTTCGGTAAACAAGGCCATTAATGTCATAAAACCTCCGTACGAGCCTCCGTATATCCCCACATTGTTGGGGTTTATTCCATATTTATCAACCAACATTTTTACACCATCCACTTGATCACTTAAATCCTTACCTCCCATATGCCTGTAAATCGCGGTACGCCAATCACGACCATAGCCCGCGCTTCCTGAATAATCAATATCTATAACAGTGTACCCTTTGTCGGCAAGGAGGTTGTTAAACATAAACTCGTGAAAGTAATAACTCCAGCCATAGGTAACGTTTTGCAAATAACCTGCTCCGTGTACAAATACTACTGCAGGCTTACTGGCTATTGTTTTTTTAGGTAGATATAAATGCGCGTAAACCTCGTTTCCATACCTATTTTTAAAAGTAATCATTTCAGGGTCGCGCCATGAGTACGATTTAAATTCATCGGTTATAAAATTGGTGAGTTTTACTGGCTTGGCTCCGGGCTTGTTGGCTTGCAAATATAATTCCCATGGCTGGTTGGTATAGGAATAACGAATTGCCAACCAATTTTCATCGGGCGAGAGTGTTACTTCATTCATACCCTTCATGCTTGTAAGCTTAACTGGACTGCCTCCGCTGACAGGCAGTTTATAAAAATGGGTAATACCCGGATGCTCCATATTTGCAGTAAAGTAAAAATACTTTTTATCGGTTGATAGCTGCAAGGTTTGTACTTCCCAATTACCGCTGGTTATTTGCTTTTTTTCGTTGGTATTTAAATCAATTACATAAATATGCGCGTAACCACTTTGCTCGCTCTCAAAATAAAAGTGTGTTTCATCAATATAACCAAAATTATACTGCCCCGGGCCACCTACCCATGCTTCATTACGTTCGCGGTTTAAGAGACTTAGGTTTCCAGTTAGCGGGTCAAGCTTCATAACCCATTTATCTTTATGATCGATGGATGAAACTACAACCACACAGTTTTTACCCCGAGGACTCCAATAGGTTCCATCAACATACACCCTTCTATCCAAGTTAAGCTTTATTCGTTCCACCATTTGGGCAGGATAGTCTTTTACATAATCGGGCAAATCTTTTACACCCGGTATTTTTTCAACATTAATTTTGTAAACAGAATCGCGTTGGGTATCAAAAACAAACTGTTCATACTCGGCTTGCTCAACACCCACTTTAGTGCGATTAGGAATATCTTCGGTAAAACCTGTTGAGGTTACATAATTTGGAACAATGCCTGCTTTTGCATGCTCTGCACTTTTTACAAAGCTATAGGTAATAAAACGCCCATCAGGACTAATCAGCAAATTGCTCACCCTTTTATTACCAGTTACTATTTCTTTTAAACCCTTTGGCTTATTCAAGGTGTTTTCAACCGAATCGAGCTTTTGGTTTTTATCTTGTTGTTTTAGGTAATTAAACAACTCTAACTGCTGGGCTTTTAGCCAATGCTCCTGTTGGTTATCAACACTATTGTTTGTTTGTTTAGTACTATTAGCAACAAAATTTGTTAGTTGAATTAGCCCACCAGTATTTAGGCTTAATGAATATAAATTATTGTCTCTTTTAAAAATGACTTTACTTTCATCATTAATAAAAAATGGTTCTCTTTCATTGTCGGCTGTATTGGTTAATTGTGTTTTTTTATTTGTCTTTACATCCAGCAAAAAAATATCGCCGCCTTGTTCATAAACCTTTAAAGTATGTTTTTTATTCCATTCCCCATTGCTTAAAATTGGAATATTCCCATTTTCGGATGCGCTTATCTTATTAGGTTTGCTGCCGGTAATATTTTGTTCATAAAGTTCTTCAGGATCTCCGTTATGTGGGTCGAGGGTAAAGTATATCATTTTACTATCGGCGCTCCAGCTAATATTGGAAGGTGATAAACCTATCCATTTGGGGTCGCGCATTATTTTTTCAATGGATAAGGTATCCAGCTTTTGAGCCAATGTGGCGGTACTGCTTAAAAACAAAACCAGTGTAATGTATTTTTTCAATGCTAATGGCAATTTAAATTTGTTAAATATAGCATCCGTCAGCATAAATAAATAATGATGCTATGAGTTTTTGATAAACACTTAGGAAAAAATCGTTATTAAAAATATATTTTAACTAAATTTCGGTTTAAATATCACCGATAATTATGGAATTAAAAGGCAATGGATTTATTTTGAGGGGATGGCGAGTTAATGATGCGGATTCGCTTCAAAAAAATGCTAACAACCATAAAATCAGTGATTTTTTATTAGATAGATTCCCAAGCCCTTATACGATACAGGATGCGAGTAGTTGGATAGCATTAAACTTAAACCAACAGCCAATCTTAAATTTTACAATTGATATAGATGGAAAAGTATCGGGTGTAATTGGCATTGAACCTCGAACTGATGTTTATCGGCTAACACCTCTATTGGGCTATTGGCTTGCAGAAGAATTCTGGGGAAAAGGGATCATGACAGCTGCCATAAAAATGTTTACCAACTATTGTTTTAACGAACTAACCTATATCCGTATTCAAGCAAATATTTTAGGTAATAACCCCGCCTCTATGCGTGTACTTGAAAAAGCTGGCTATATATGCGAAGGTGTTTTAAAAAATGCGATGGTAAAAAATGATATAATTTTAAACGAACATATTTATGGAATTTGCAAATTTTAAATCTAATATAGTCCCCTTAAGTTAGCAATTGTACAGTTTTCTTGTTAAAGATAAATCTTCTATTATTGAATACCTAAATTTTGAGCAATGGGTGTTAAATCTGCAATTTGCCTCCATGCAAAGTAACCTTTCAAAAATAAAGCATCTGGTGGGCTATAGTTGCCATTTAAATCAATAGTAAGATTATCTTCTAACAAACTAATAATAGACAATTGTCCCTTAGGTATCATACTAATGCCTAATGGTCGTTGAAATCCAAAGCCACTGTTTTTATAATCAAAAGTCTCAATTCCTCTTGTGTATACAACTAATAAGCTCTTTTTGAATGATAAACTTTTAAAGCCTTCTTCATTCTGTTTTATTAATGAATCCAGGAAAACTTGTTGTTTAGAAAAAACCTGAATGGGTTTTTCTTGTCCTTCGTCGGTAATTGGATTCAATACATCATAATCACAGGTATAGATTCTGAAACCCTCTTTATAGGATTTGCTATCAAAAATTGACTTCATTAAGTGTGTAGGAGAACCTGCATAAGCAGCTTCCCGGTTTTTTTTCCATAAATTTGATTGCTTTTCATCATCTGCTTTTAATTCCTGAAAAGATGGATATCCTTGATATTTTATTATTCCGGTTTTGAGGTTAAATTCAAAAGATACTAAAAGGTAATTAATCTCATATCCTAATGCTTTGTTGTTAATTTTAAGAAACTCATCAGCACTGACGGTTAGCGTTTGTAATTTGGAATGAAAATGTAAGACTTCTTTATTTTCAATTTCACATTTTTTTGCATTAGGCGTTTCTCCAAGAAATCTTTTTTTGAATTCCTGAAAATGTTCTTCCCATTTTGGGTCAGCAGTTATGGTTACTTGTTTTAATTGATTAGAACTTTCAATTAAGGTCAGGTTTACATCTATTGACCTATCAATCACATTTGCCGAGATAGTAACCGTTTCATAACCAATAAATTTAGCTACCAATAAATAAGTACCAGGGCTTATTCCCTTTAGCTCAAAGGCTCCATCTTTATTGGTTGCTGTAATTGCCTTTGTATTTGACAAGAAAACTGTTGCACCAGGCAATACCCCCCTCTTATCTTTAATAATACCACTTACTGAAAACAGTGTTTGAGCATTTGCATTTATAAATATGAATAAAAGAAAAATTGTAAAAGTTGTCTTTACCATATGGCTTTATTAAAAGTAGCTAAGTATTTAAAAAATATATTATTTCAAACCGATACATACTCCTTTTATTTTTAGTGGCTAATAATTATATAAAAATTAATTTTACAAAAAAAAGGTCTAAATATAAAGTGATTAATAAAATGAAGAATAGTGTAAATAATTGAAGAATATAAGCATGGTATGAATATAAATAAAATACAAAAAGAGGTTACCTTTATAAGATAACCTCTTTTTGTATTATTCTTATTTTACTTACCTCCACTGGCAACCTGCATCGGGTTTACACCTGTTGATTGCCCTCTACCTGCGCCCGTTTTTTGTTTAAACAAAGCGAACTTTGAAGGTTCGGGTGATTTACCCCAGTAGTTATTTGTCTCATCAATATCGCAAGTTTCTCTAAACGGATCGAGTTTTATATAGGCAACTTCTTTATCGAGCGCATAAAACTTTGAAACATGCTTTTCGTTTAGTCTCCATATTTGTGCCGGAATTCTATCAACAAAAGTTGTACTGTCTTTAAAAGTAAATTGTACAATAATTGGCATTACCAAACCGCCCTTATTGGTAAAGTTTAGTTCATAAAAATTCTTGCCAGCGTATTTTTTGCTTTCCTCATCGGTAAGTGGTTCAAGTGCTGTGGTTGGTGTTTTGCCTTTAACCAATTCCGAATATTTACCTGTATCAACAGAAGCTAAGCCTCTGTCGTATTTCCAATAAAAATCACGAACTGAGGTATCCCTATCAACATAAAAATGAATGTCTTTATCCTCACGGTTTCTTATTTTCGAAATATCCTCGTAACTATTCACCATTGGAGCGTCTACCTTACTTTGGCGACGACTAGCTGATGGCAATGTTCCATTAAAATCTGCTTTGGCTACTTTAACCGAATCAAGCGAAATATCGCAGGGGTCGGTACCATAAAACCAACCTCTCCAAAACCAATCTAGGTTCTCGCCACTGGCATCGCCCATGGTTCTGAAAAAATCGGCAGGGGTTGGGTGCTTAAACGCCCATCTGCGTGCATATTCTTTAAAGGCAAAATCGAATAATTTGCGCCCCATAATGGTTTCGCGTAAAATATTCAAGCCAGTAGCTGGCTTGGTATAAGCGTTCGGGCCAAACCTTACAATATTTTCAGAATTGGTCATAATTGGCTCCAACTCATTTTTAGGCAACTTCATGTAGTCAATTTGAGTATAAGCCGCACCCTTTTTAACAGGATATTTATTGTCCCAAAGTTCTTCGGTCAAATATTCAACAAATGAATTTAAACCTTCGTCCATCCAGCTCCATTGCCTTTCATCACTATTCACAATCATCGGGAAAAAGTTATGACCAACTTCGTGGATAATTACACCTATCATACCATTTTTAGTGCTTTCACTATAAGTGCCATCAGCTAGGGTTCGTCCATAGTTGAAACAAATCATCGGATACTCCATCCCGTTTGACGCTTCCACGCTTTGAGCCACAGGATAGGTATAAGGAATAGTAAAGCTTGAATAGGTTTTGATGGTATGCGCCACCAGTTTGGTTGAATATTTGCTGTATAAGCCATAAGCTTCTTTACCATAATAGCTCATACACATAATGTTTTTACCCTCAACATCTTGCCCCATACCGTCCCAAACAAATTTACGAGAGGATGTCCAGGCAAAGTCACGTACATTGGTTGCCGAAAACACCCAAGTTTTTTTCGCGGTACTTGGCGCGCCTTCCTTTTTCTTTGCCTCGTCTAAGTTTACAATTTGTATCGGTTCTTTAGCTGTTTTTGCCTTATTGTACCTAGCCAATTCGGTAGGTGATAAAACAACAGGGTAGTTGGTACATTCTCCAGTTGCTCCAATTACATGGTCGGCTGGTACAGTCATTTCTACTTTAAAATTACCAAAAGTTAAAGCAAACTCGCCACGACTGGTAAACTGATGGTTTTGCCAACCTTGAAAATCGCTATAAACGCATAGGCGTGGATACCACTGTGTCATGGTAAAAATATAGTTTCCATCACCCGGAAAATACTCATAACCACCACGACCACCAACGGCTAACCTATCGCTAATTTTATAAGTCCATTTAATATTGAAAACAAATTTTTGTCCTGGTTTTAAAGGGGTAGCCAAATCAACCCGCATCATGGTTTTATTTATGGTATATGGCAGGGCTTTGCCTAATGCATCGGTAATGCTTACTATTTTATCTCCATAACCATTATCCTTATCAGTAATGGCAGCCCTATCAATGGCAGAGGCTACACCAATTTTTGGAAGTGTGCTGCTATTTTGGTAATTAGCATTATTGAGGTTATTATGCTCGTTTTCATCCAACTGAAGCCATATATAATCCAATGGATCGGGCGAGTTGTTGTAATAAGTAATCGTTTCGGCACCAGTTAACGATTGATCCTTTTCGTCTAAACTGCATTTAATGTCGTAATCGGCACGTTGTTGCCAATATTTGGCTCCGGGGGCGCCGCTTGCCGTACGCTGCTCATTAGGGGTACTTAAAATGGTACCTAGTTGCTCAAACTTATTACCATGGTTGCTGCCCGGGTTGTTTTGAATGTCCTGCCCGACAGCCATATCACCCATCGCAATAGTGATCATAAACGCTGTAAAAACTTTTTTCATGTCAGTTATTTATAAATTATTGTAGTTAGTTTTAAAACAATGCATAGGTGTATGATTATTAAAACGATTATAGACCTATGTAACTAAATAGGAATTTGCCTTTTCTTAATGAACAATCCTATAATTTATTAAAATTTAAAATGGCAATCTTTCCAGCGCCATTTTAACGGATAATGCAAAAACCCCTGATGAAAGGAAGAAAACCCAATCTCGGCGGGATATTTTAAGCGGGTTTATAAACAAAAAGCCAATACCTAAAATAATGGAAACAACAAAAGTTTGCCCCATTTCTAACCCAATATTAAAACCAAAAAGCCCCAAAGCAATGGTTTGATCGTGCGCCAGCATAATGCGTATGGCATTGGCAAAACCCATACCATGTATTAAGCCAAAGCACAATGCAAGGTAGTAATTTATTTTAGCACTTTTAGCTGCCGATTTAATTTGAATTAAATTATTGATAGCGGTAATAAAAATGGTGCATGGTATTAAAAATTCCACCCATTTACTCGAAAACCTGATGACATCATAAACACTTAAGGCCAATGTTAAGGAATGCCCAATGGTAAAAGCGGTAACCAAAATCAAAACCCGCCTTAAATCATGAATTGTATAAACACAGGCCAATGCCAGAATAAACAATTGATGATCCAATGCATCTTTGCTAATAATATGTTGCCAACCTAATTTGAAATAAAAAGCAAAGTCCTGCATGTTACCGTATATAAAACTTTAAATTTAAAGCGTTTTAAACAATCATAAAAACATTAACCGCAATATGTTAAATTTAATAGGGAATGCCTTATGGTTTGGAAGTTTTATTTTCAATCTGTTTTTGGGAAACAATCCGCAAATTTTAAACTTTCACCCAATACATGTAAGTACTGCAAATATTGAATACAATAAACAAGACCATAAATGGGAAGTTACCTGTACCATTTTTACGGATGATTTTGAGGCCGCCTTGGTGAAGCAATATCACAGTAAAATTGATTTGAACAGCCCAGCCATGCATACAGCTATGGATGCCTTGGTAAAAAGCTATTTACAACAGAACCTGCAATTAAAAACCGATGGCAAGGCAACCCCATTGACATATCTGGGCTTTGAAATAAATAAAGAATCGGCCGATGTTTTTTTGGAATCGGAGGTAATAAACAATATTAAGAAAGTAGAGTTAAATGATGGCTTATTGCAAAACCAGTTCGACGACCAAATTAATATAGTTCATATCACCGTAAACGGCACCCGCAAAAGCGAAAAGCTCGATTATCCTAATAAAAAAGTAGAGCAGATATTTTGATATTAAAATTTATCATCATTTACTTCAATCCAAACATTATCAGGATCCCGTAAGTAAACTTGTTTTACCCCATCGGGTCTAAGCTGAGGATTAGTGGAATCTTGCTTCCAGTTACCGTATTTTACATGCATCTCATCAAGGTGCTTTGTAAAAGCTGCAAGGTTTTCTACATGGTAAGCAAAATGCGAATTGATATCATGATCAACAACCGCGGCTGCGCCTAAAATAAGGTGTAGTTGATTATGCTCCCCCGTGCGTAACCATACATGCTTACCATCATGAAAAGGTTCTGGAATTTCTTTCAGCAACATCACATCACGATAAAAGTCGGCGCTTTTCTTTAAATCCTTTACGTATAAAGCCACATGGTCGGCCATAACGGTGGTTTGCGCCTTGGCGGCTCCATAAATTAAAAAGCAAAGAATGGTGGCTGCAAATATCTTTTTCATGACGTTGTATTGATGTTAATATTAGATTTAATAACCTGTTTAAATAATAAAGACCACTAATTAATAAGGTGGTCTTTGTTGCTGTTTATTTTAAAATTTCGTTAATCCTGTTCAATTCATCGCTGGTAAAATTAATGTTATCCAAACAACGAATGGAGTTGGTAACCTGTGCCGGTTTACTGGCTCCTATTAAAACCGAGGTAATGCGCTTATCTTTCAAAATCCAAGAAAGTGCCATTTGAGCCAGCTCCTGACCGCGACTTACCGCGATTTCATTTAGCTGACGCACTTTATTGATGGTACTTTCTGAAATTTGATTTTCCTCGATGGCACCATTACCTCTATGTGAAGCCGCTCTAGAATCTTCTGGAATGCCTTTTAGATATTTATTGGTAAGCACCCCTTGTGCCAATGGCGAAAATGGAATGCAGCCCACGCCATTTTCTTCCAAAACATCTAATAAACCACCTTCTACCCATCTGTCAAACATGGAATATTTAGGTTGATGGATTAAGCAAGGCGTACCTAATTGTTTCAAAATTTCGAAAGCCTTTGCCGCTTCGGCTGGTTGGTAGCTTGATATGCCTACATACAAGGCTTTACCTTGGCGAACCATTAAATCCAAAGTAGTCATGGTTTCTTCCAAAGGTGTTTCAGGGTCGGGACGGTGGTGATAAAAGATATCAACATAATCCAATCCCATACGCTTTAAGCTTTGGTCTAAACTGGCTACCAAATATTTTTTCGAACCCCAATCGCCGTAAGGGCCCTCCCACATGCCATAACCCGCTTTTGATGAAATAATCAATTCATCGCGATAGGTTTTAAAATCATCTTTATAAATAGTGCCAAAAGTTTCCTCGGCACTACCATGCGGTGGCCCATAATTGTTGGCAAGGTCAAAATGGGTTATCCCACTATCAAAAGCCAATCTTAAAATATCGCGGGCATTTTGCAGACTATCAATTTGGCCAAAGTTATGCCATAAGCCCAATGATATTGCCGGAAGTTTTAAGCCACTATTACCGCAGCGGCGGTATTCCATACTTTGGTAACGGTGTACGTTTGCTAAGTAATTCATTATTTAATTCAGGTATTTTTGAGTTGGTATAAATACAGGTTTATACCTAATTGGTTTTATAAAGTAGTGCATTGAATTTCGAGCACAAGTGTTAGGGTAAAACTACATTTTATTTATAAAGTTTCACCAATTAACAAAAATAATTTGGTTACAAGCTACTAATGATGCGCCCTATCACCACCAAAATAATGGCACCCACCAGCGAGGTTAAAAAGTATCCCATGTAGTAAACATGAAAATGCATAAATACCATATCGCCTACCCAACTACCAGCTAACCCTAATAAAATATCAACCAAAATACCATAACCCCTACCCCTTATTATTTTGCCCGCCAAAAATCCGGCAAGGCCTCCTAATAAAATATGCCAAATCATAATAAGTTTGTTTTAATTGTTAATCAAAAATAGTTTAAAATAAACTACTTTTTATATCCGGTTACATTTAATAATACAATGCTGGTATGGGGTATGCCGAGAGTTTTGCCTGGTTTTGCATTGAGGTATAATTTTAGGTAGCCATCGGTAATACCTTTCATAACTTCAATAGTTGATTTTGCAAATTCGGGCATCATGGCTTCGTTTGATTTTCTGAAAATCAAATTTCCTTTTTCATTCACATAAACCGTGAAAAAATGATTAAAGTCTTGATAAGCTTTATGGATGGTTATATTAAAGGTAGGTAATAAATATTCATCATAAATTTTGCCGCCATTAGGGTCGTTATCTGGTACTTTTTCTTTTTCAACCGTTATAAGCGGACTTCTGGGTATCAATTCTGCAGGTTCTGTACCAGCAAACGCGTTTTCTGGATCAGCATTCGCTTTTGCCACCAGATTTTTAATATAAAGCGTATCTCTTTTAGTAGGTTTCCAAAAGTTGGCGGTATCGGCATGCAATTTATTAGTGATATAATCATTCGCATAAAGCGTCATGTAAACATGCACCTTCTCATCATTAATAACCTGATTGGTGACATGCAAAACCTGAAACTTTAAACTATCCTTACTTAGGTGGACGAGCTTAAGCCAAGCCCAGGCAACGTTGAAAATAGAGTCATGGTCGAATACTACCGGGCCATTCAGAAACCGTTTTTTCTTAGGGCTGTATATATTTACAGAATCGAGCGAGGGGAAAGAAATGCGCCATTCGGGTATTAGTTGAAAGCCTACCGAAGTAAAAGATAAACCATCGTCGAACACACGTTTTACTTCAGTATATCGAATGCCCTTAATTTGTTTTATCAGGTTTTTTGTGCGGAGGGCAATAGCGGCCTTTCTTTTTCTTTCATCGTCAATTGCTCGATATCCCTTATTGCACCTCGCCGCAAATAACAACAAGAATACGAATAACAAAACTAGGCTACGGGTAATTGTTATTAGGGGCGCTTTATTCATTTAAAATTTACGAAGATATACAGGTTGCTAAAATAACAAAATAGCATTGATGCCCAAAAGGCGATTCTATTAAACACCGGATGTAGCTTAACAAAAAAACCATTTCAACAAAGGTTAAAATGGTTTTTTTGTTAAGCTTATGTTATATTAAACAGTCATAATGTCTTTTTCTTTGGCATCAATTAACTGGTCTACTTTAATAATATAAGCATCCGTCAGTTTTTGAATTTCGGCTTCGCCTACTTTCATTTCGTCTTCGCTTACACCTTCAGATTTTAATTTGCGGATTTTTTCGTTGGCATCCTTACGGATATTGCGCACGGCAATTTTTCCACTTTCGGCTTCGCCTTTTGCTTTTTTAACCAAGTCGCGGCGGCGCTCTTCGGTTAATGGCGGTACATTGATGCGGATAATTACCCCATCGTTTTGTGGGTTAACACCCAAATTAGCCTCCATTATGGCCTTTTCAATGGCGTTTAGCAATGATTTTTCCCAAGGTTGTACTACAATGGTGCGTGCATCGGGTGTGTTTACACTACCAACTTGGTTAAGTGGGGTTGGTGAGCCATAGTAATCAACATAAATATCATCGAGCATGCTAGGACTAGCCTTGCCTGCACGGATTTTGTTTAATTCGTTATCGCAATGTTCAATAGCCTTCTCCATAGCGGCACGGGCATCGGTAACTTGTTTTTTAATGAGTTCGCTCATTGGAATAGATTTTCCGACAAAAATAATAAAAAGCCGCAATTTATAGCAACAAAATGAATAGGGTAGGTATGGGTATTTTACAAATGGTATTAATACTAGAAACCGCCCTAAACCCTTCACTCAATCCCCCAAATAAACTCAATCAACCTCACTTCAAATCAATAATTCAACCGATAGCCTCATTTCAACTTAATCAACTTAATCCAACCCAATCTACTATTCACAAAATCAATAATTCACTAAATCAATAATTCAATCCCTCTCACTAATATAAATATCAAAACCATTTGCAAATAAAATAAAATACCTTACCTTTGCAGTCCCTAAAATTAGGGGTATAATAAACGTTTTATAAATTTAATAAAAAGCAAGTGAATACGTTAAGTTACAAAACTGTCTCGGCCAACAAAAAAACCGTCAACAAACAATGGGTTGTTATTGACGCTAATGGCGAGATTTTGGGGCGCTTGTCTACTAAGATCGCAATGATCATTCGTGGAAAAACCAAGCCAGATTTCACCCCGAACGTAGACTGTGGTGATAATGTAATAGTTATCAATGCAGACAAGGTAAAACTGACCGGAAACAAATTCAGCGAAAAGCAGTATGTTTCTTACACTGGTTATCCAGGTGGTCAGCGTTTCATTTCTCCTAAGGAGTTAATGGCAAAGCATCCAACCCGTGTAATTGAAAAAGCGGTGCGTGGCATGTTACCTAAAAATCGTTTGGGCAAGGCCTTATTTGGCAATTTGCATGTATATGCAGGTGCCGAGCATCCACATGCAGCACAAAACCCAACTACCATTTAACTTTATTTAAAGGAGAAAAGAAATGCCAACAACTAACACTTCGGGCAGAAGAAAAACTGCTGTTGCACGCATCTATCTGACAGATGGCAACGGCGCTATTACCGTAAACGGTAAAGATTACAAAGAGTACTTCCCAACATTGCCATTGCAATACATTGTTACCCAAAGCACCGAAGTATCGGGCTCAACAGGTAAGTTTGATGTAAAAGTAAACGTAGCAGGTGGTGGTGTAAAAGGACAAGCGGAAGCCGTTCGTTTAGCCATTGCTAAAGCCATTGTTGAACTGGACCCTGAGAAGAAACCTTCATTACGTGCCAAAGGCTTAATGACCCGCGACGACCGTATGGTTGAGCGTAAAAAACCAGGACGTAAGAAAGCACGTAAGAGATTCCAATTCAGTAAACGTTAATCAAAGGAGGACAACAAAATGGCAAGAACAACATACGAAGACTTACTTGACGCAGGTGTACACTTTGGTCACCTTACCCGCAAATGGGATCCAAAAATGTCGCAGTACATTTTCATGGAGCGCAATGGTATACATATCATCGACTTAAACAAAACCTTAACAAAGGTTGAAGAAGCCGCGGCGGCTATTAAACAAATTGTAAAATCAGGACGTAAGGTATTATTTGTAGCTACTAAAAAGCAAGCGAAAGATATTGTTGCTGATTATGCTAAAAGTGTAAACATGCCTTACATAACCGAGCGTTGGTTAGGTGGTATGCTTACCAACTTTGCTACCGTGCGCAAGTCGATCAAAAAAATGTCGAACATCGACAAGTTAACTAAAGACGGCACTTACAGCAACCTTTCGAAAAAAGAAAGATTGATGATTCAGCGTGAGCGTATTAAATTAGAAACCCTTTTAGGAGGTATCGCTGATTTAAATCGCCTACCAGCTGCCTTGTTTTTAATTGACGTTAAGAAAGAGCACATAGCAGTATCAGAAGCATTAAAGTTGAATATCCCGACCTTCGCGATGGTTGATACCAACTCTGATCCTTCGAACATTGATTTCCCTATCCCTGCAAATGATGATGCTACCAAATCAATATCATTGATTACCAGCATTATTATCCAAGCGATTTTGGAAGGTTTGGACGAGCGCAAACGTGAGAAAGAAGACGAAGCCGAAAAAGAAGCAGCAGTTGCAAAAGCAAAAGCTGATGCTCCGGAAGCTGTTGTTGAGCGTAGCGCGCCAGCCGAAGGTGGTAAAAGAACCCGTAAAGTAGCTGTTGAAGCAGAAGCCGCTGTGGTTGAACCTACCCCTGCTGCTGAAAAAACAGAAGAATAATATTATTGGTTGTACATTGTAGGTTGCGTGTTGTAGGTTAAACATCTTCAAATTCAATCTAAAAAATTAAAAGTTGCGAGTTTTATGTGTTATACATACAACTTGCAACTTTTAACATACAACCAAAAATAATCCACAATTATTTACAAAAAAAGAATTTCACGTTACAAGTTTCGGCGTACCTTTGCCGGGAAATTTAAAAAGTAACTTTCAACAAAAAAAATATGTCAACAGTAACAATTTCTGCAGCCGACGTAAATAAATTACGTACGCAAACCGGCGCAGGTATGATGGATTGCAAAAAAGCTTTAACTGAAACCAATGGCGACTTTGAAGCTGCTATTGATTATTTAAGGAAAAAAGGCGCAAAAGTTGCCGCCAGCCGTCAAGACAGAGAATCGAACGAAGGAGTAGTTATTTCGCGCACCTCGGCCGATGGTAAACTAGGTGTAATTGTAGAGTTAAACTGCGAAACTGATTTCGTAGCTAAAAATGCAGATTTCGTAGCATTCGCCAATGCGATTGCTGATGCTGCTGTTGCACACAACCCGGCTGATATTGAAGCCCTATCACAATTAACTGTTGATGGTCAAAAAATAGCCGATGCTATTATTGATAAAACAGGTAAAATTGGTGAGAAAATTGGCGTTTCAAAATATGAAGTAGTAAAAGGTGATAAAGTGATTGCCTATATCCACGGAAACTATCGCTTAGGCGTATTGGTTGCCTTGAGCAAAGATGCTGCAGGTGCCGATGAAGCAGGTAAAGATGTTGCTATGCAAATTGCAGCTATGAACCCTGTTGCTATTGATAAAGATGGTGTTGACGCTACTACCATTGAGCGTGAATTGGAAATTGCGAAAGAGCAAATTCGTGCCGAAGGCAAACCAGAAGCGATGGTTGAAAAAATTGCCGCTGGTAAATTAAATAAATTTTATAAAGACAGCACCTTGTTAAACCAAGAGTTTGTGAAGGACTCTTCAAAAAGCGTGGCCCAGTTTTTGGACAGTGTAGATAAAGGCCTAACAGTAACCGCCTTTAAACGGGTAGCTTTAGGAGCTTAAATATTTAATCCCCCTCGAAAAATCGAGGGGGATTTTTTTTGCCACAATTATTTCCATTTAAACCAGCCTTCACTTACCTTAGTATTTATTATCATTTTGTAATTAAATATCCATTTTCAATAATTTAAATTCCTATAAAGTACTTTCACAATTTATATCCTAATTAGCATATGAAGTTTAACCTAACTATCGGCTTCTTGTTTTTAGCATCATTAAATCTTTTCTCACAAGCAAGATTTCCGCAACGCCCTTCAGAAGAAGCAACTGCCAATTTACCACAACCTATGGATGAGGCTATACACCATGGTATTTTACCTAATGGAATGGCTTATTATGTTCGTAAAAATCAATCACCCAAAAAAAGAGCAGTGATATACTTGGTTGAACGTGCTGGTTCGATTCAGGAAGAGGACAACCAACTTGGTTTGGCGCATTTTGTTGAACACATGGCCTTTAATGGAACCCGAGATTTCCCCAAAAATCAAATTATTGATTTTTTACAAAGATCTGGCGTAAAATTTGGCGCCGACGTGAATGCTTACACCTCTTTTGATAGAACTGTATACCAATTAACCATACCTACTGATAGTATGCAGGTTTTCAACAAAGGCCTTGATATTTTGGTGAATTGGGCTGGTTTGGTAAGCTTCGATCAAAAAGAAGTTGACAACGAACGTGGAGTTGTTTTTGAAGAAGCCAGGTTAAGAGGTAAAAATGCCTATGAAAGAATGGAAAACCAAACCAGAGACATTGAATTTAATAATTCACGCTTTAGTAACCGATTACCTATTGGAAAAGAAGAAATTATTAAAAATAGCACTCCTGATGAATTAAGAAAATTTTATAAAGATTGGTATAGGCCAGATCAACAAGCCATAATAGTTGTTGGAGACATTAACCCGAATAGGGTTGAAAATTTAATCAAAGAAAAATTCTCGGTGCTTCAAAACCCATTAAATGAAAAACCGCTTTTAACCTATCAAATACCAGCAATAAGCGGCACTCGAGTAAAAATAGTTACCGATAAAGAAGCACAATATACTGAATTCGATATGACCGTTAGGCTACCTGGCACAAAAGAGCGAACAGATGCTGAATATTTACAGAAATTACGCACTTTTTTGCTAAATAAAATGCTTAATGATCGATTTAGAGATATCATTAAGAGTGGCAACCCTCCGTTTTTAAATGCTGGTGGAGCCAATTCATCATCACTTGGAAGTACCGATGTTTTCTCAATTCGTGCCTATGCTAAACCTAATGAATTGGAAAAAGCAACAAAAGCATTATTAACAGAAATTGAACGGGCTAGGAAATTCGGTTTTACTGATGACGAATTTTCAAATGCAAAACAATGGATTTTAGCTGTGAGATCCAGCTCTTTTAACAATATGGATAATCATAGTTCTGAATCATACGCACAAGAATATACTAGAAATTTTTTAGAGCAAGAATCGTGTCCCGGTTTAGAATATGAGTATAATTTCACCTCAAGTAATATAAAAAAAATAAAACTATCCGAAATAAATAGCTTAATGCAATCGTATGTAACAGACCAAAACCGTTACATCATAGTTCGGGCCCCTGAAAAGGAAAAAAATAGCTTACCAGATGAAAAGACATTATTAGAATGGGTTAACAATTCAAATACTGAAATTAAAGCTTACCAAGATGTGAAAGTTAATAAAGACATTGACATTTTTTCTACAGATAGTTTAAAATCCGGAAAAATTGAATCAACAAAAGATGACGATGAAATTGGCACTCAAACAATACAATTAAGTAATGGGGCTAGGGTAATTTTAAAAAATACAACTAATAGTCTTGGTCAGGTTTTATTTGATATTTATGGCTATGGTGGTACTTCACTCGCTAGTGAAGCTGATTACCCATCTGCAAAACTTGCCGACAATTTAATTCGAAGAAGTGGCATTGGCAATATGAATATGATTGAGTATGATAAATATATGGCCAACAAAAAAGTTAAATTAGCACCATATATAGATAATTACACACAGGGTATAACTGGTGGTGCTTCGCAACTGGATTTTGAACTTGCCCTCAAATTAATTCATTTATTTTTTGCAGCGCCACAAAAAGACTCTTCTGTTTGGAAAGGAATCATATCAGAAGAAAAGGCTTTCTTAGCAAATAGATATAACTCACCTATGGGTGTTTTTTCGGATACTGTAAATATGACATTGAATGGAAATAACCCAAGAGCATTGGCATTAAATGAAAAAATGTTGAATGCTGCAAATATTGAAAAGGCTTACAATTTTTATAAAGATAGGTTTGCCGACGCTAGCAACTTTACCTTTATATTTGTAGGTAACCTTGATAATATTGGTATACGCAGAATGATTAAAGATTATATTGGTAGTTTACCATCAACAAAAAGCAATGAAACATTTAAAGAATTAGGAATGTACCCATTACCAGGTAAGATAACCAAAGTTGTGCATAAAGGATTTGAAGATAAAAGCACTGTTGAAATGGTTTTTAGTGGAAAGTATGAGTATAATCAAGCAAACAACCTATTATTAAACGCTTTAAGAGAAATTTTAAAAATAAAACTTGTTGAAAGATTAAGAGAGCAAGAGAGTGGTGTTTATTCGCCTATTGTAAATACTACTTATAGTAATTATCCTACTGGAAACTATAAATTAGTAATACAATTTACGTGCGCCCCAGCAAATGTAGATAAGTTGATTGCAGCTACTACCGATGAGATTGAGAAAATAAAACAGAATGGATGCACTCCTGTTGATATTGAAAAAGTAAAGGCGCAAGAAAAAAGAGCTTACCAAGTAAATGTGAAAGAAAATGTTTTTTGGGTGAGTAATATTGCTACAGCCTACCGCAACAATCAAAATCCTGCATATCTTATGGATTATGTAATTAGTTTAGATGGAATAACCCCCGAAAGCACTAAGATAAGTGCCAACAAATATTTAGATGGAAGTAATTTAATTAAAGTAATTTTGATGCCGGAAAACAAGTAATGATTTTATCATTATTGAATAGCATTTAATGAAAACAGCATTTTACAATCTGCAATTAATTTCTTCGGGGCAAATAACTACCAGCAAAGCTGTTATTGTTGATGATGAAAAAATTATTGAAATTATTAACGAGGATAACATCCCACCTCATTTGGAAATAATAGACCTGCAAGGTGCCTACCTGGCACCGGGCTTAATTGACTTGCAAATTTATGGCAGCGGGGGTAAACTATTTGCTGGCAATCCAACCGAAGCAGCGCTTGAACAATTGGAGGGTGATTTACTTAGGCAAGGCACTTTAGGCTTTTTTGCCACCATAGGCACTAATACCCCAGCCATTTTTGACCAAGGTATAAAGGCAGCCAAAGCATATCGTGAAAATTGTATAGGTAGTTTCTTGGGGCTTCATTTTGAAGGCCCATACCTTAACCCGATAAAAAAAGGAGCACATCCGGCAAACCTGATTAAAAAAGGGACTTTAGCCGAAGTGAAGAAATGGGTTGAAGCTGCGGAAGGCGAACTTAAAATGATGACCTTAGCCCCCGAATTGCAAGATGCAGAAGTAATTGATTACTTGCATTCGCAAGGCATTATCATTTCATCAGGACATAGCAATGCGAGCTATGAGCAAGGAAAGTCTTTTTTAAACAAGCCCATACCTGCGGTTACGCATTTATTTAATGCCATGCCACAAATGCATCATCGTGAGCCTGGTTATATCCCTGCTATATTCGAAAAAAAACCCTACACCAGCATTGTAGCCGATGGTATACATGTTGATTTTGCCATGATACGCTTGGCTAAACGCGAATTGGGTGATAAGCTTTTTTTAATTACCGACGCGGTAACCGCCACTAACCAGGGTGAATATCAACATGAATTTAAAGGAGATAGATTTGTAATGCCTGATGGTACTTTATCCGGCTCATGCCTCACTATGCTAAAAGCGGTACAAAACTGTGTGGAGCATGTGGGTATAGATTTGGCGGAAGCTATTAATATGGCTTCTTTATACCCTGCACAGTTAGCAAAGTTACCCACAAAAGGAAAAATTGAACCAGGTTTTGATGCCCATTTTATTGTATTTAACGACAATTATGAAGTACTTTCAAGAGTATTTAGAGGCAATTATTTAACAAATTAAATGCATTATTTTAACCTTGGCATTTATTTACCTATTTTTAACAACTCTGTTCTTCCATGAAATATAAAAGAATCCTCCTAAAATTAAGTGGCGAATCGCTAATGGGCGAAAAGCAATACGGTATTGATAATAACCAAGTACTACAATATGCAAAAGATATAAAAGGCGTTCACGACGCTGGCGTGGAGATTGCTGTAGTTGTAGGTGGTGGCAATATTTTTAGAGGCTTAAGTGCCGAAAAATCGGGCATGGAGCGTGCGCAGGCCGACTATATGGGTATGTTAGCCACAGTAATTAATTGCATGGCCATTCAAAACGCACTGGAAAGCATTGGTGTTGAAACCCGTTTACAATCGGCTATTAAAATGGAACAAATTTGCGAGCCATACATCCGTCGCCGTGCCATGCACCATTTGGAAGAAAATAAAATTGTAATTTTTGGCGCGGGAACTGGAAACCCATATTTTACTACTGATACCGCGGCCTCATTAAGAGCCATTGAAATAAAGGCTGATGTTGTTTTAAAAGGCACACGAGTAGATGGCATTTATACCGCCGACCCAGAGAAAGACCCTACCGCGACACGCTACGACGAAATTACCTTTCAGGAAGTGTATGATAAAGGCTTAAATGTAATGGACATGACCGCCATTACGCTTTGTCAGGAAAACAGTTTGCCAATTATTGTTTTCGACATGAATAAACCCGGCAATTTCATGAAAATCGCTAATGGCGAGGCTATTGGTACTTTAGTAAAATAGCCCGTAAAAAATCAAGCAAGTAGCGTTAAAATAAATCCCGCTTAATTAACCAGCTATTTATTTTGCTAATTAAACTGCTTGGTTATCTTCATGTAAATGATGCACCCAACTAATATAATGGCCAATATAAGTATGCCGGTAATGCCTTTACGTTTATCCTGACGCATCAACCAAACCAATGCGGCTATTAGCGGGATAACAAAAATAGACCAGAAAATAATTGAGGGATAGTTCATTTTTTATGTTTTGAAATTATAGATGATATACACCTAAAGTACTAAAAGAATTAATTATTAAACTTAGAAAGGCATCCTGGCCATTGGTGCCACTTCCTGACCAACAAAATCAGCTTTTAAATATTTATGATAGCCGGCTATAGCTATCATCGCGGCGTTATCGGTACAGTACTCCATTTTTGGAATAAAGCTTTCCCAGCCATTTTTTTCACAAAGTGCCAAAAGTCCTTGCCTTAATCCGGTATTAGCTGAAACCCCTCCAGCCAGGGCAAGTTGTTTTATGTTATATTCAACAGCGGCTTTGTAGAGCTTATTCAATAAAATGGTATATATCCGCTTTTCAACTGAGGCACAAATATCATTTATATTTTGTTGAATAAATTCGGGATTTAAGGCTACATTATCTCTAATAAAATACAAAATAGCAGTTTTTAATCCGCTAAAGCTAAAATCAAGTCCAGGAATTTGAGGCTCAGGAAAACTATAGGTGTCAGGATTACCCAGACGGGCATATTTATCAATTAATGGTCCGCCGGGGTAAGGCAATCCCAAAATTTTACTTGTTTTATCCATCGCCTCACCAGCGGCATCATCCAGCGTTTGGCCAATTACTTCCATATCAAAATAATCCTTCACCAAAACAATTTGGGTATGGCCACCCGAAACAGTAAGGCATAAAAAGGGGAAAGAAGGTTTATAATCGCCAATGAAATGCGCTAATACATGTGCCTGCATATGGTTAACATCAATAAGATGAATTTTATTAGCCAAAGCAAATGCCTTAGCAAAGGATACACCAACTAAAAGCGAACCTAATAAACCCGGACCACGTGTAAATGCAACTGCATCTATATCATTTTTGTTTACCTTTGCTGTATATAATGCTTGCTGTACGGCAGGCACAATATTTTGCTGGTGCGCCCTCGAAGCAAGTTCGGGCACAACGCCACCGTAAGCTTGGTGAATAGCCTGATTTGCAATGATGTTGCTTAATATAACACCATCCGCACAAATGGAAGCGGAAGTATCATCGCATGAAGATTCGATTGCTAATATAACAGGCATTTTTAATTAAAAATTGTTGTATTATTAAATTGAAATATTGTTGATTATTTACTTAAGCTGTGCAAGTTAGTTTTAGAAATTAGTTAAAACAACTATTATGAATTTGTTCTATAAAAATTACAATATTTTGGATTGATTACGAGTTATAAGGTGATTTGCTACCATAAAAAACATACCCAAAGCAAACAATTATTTTAAACCAATTTAAACGAATTACTACAAAAGTAAAGTTATCAAAAAATTCGTCAAAATATCGCTCATCATTGTACTGCTAGTTATAGTAGTATTTAGTTCGTTATTGGTTTTATTTCAATATAAACCGGTACAAACATGGGCGGCTCAAAAAGCGGCTGGCTATTTGTCGGATCAATTGCATACCAAAGTTGATATAAGAGGTATTTACATTGAACCATTTTCTTCGGTCGTACTGGAAGGCTTTTATGTATTGGACAAGCAGAAGGACACCCTTATTAGCACCCCCCAACTTACGGTAAACCTAAATGGCTTCTCTATATTTTCGAGTATAAAAAAACGCACTATCGATTTTAAGCATATTGAACTCAATAACGGTTCTTTTTATTTAAAAAAGCAAAAAGACAAAAAGCTGAGCCTCGATTTTATCATTGATTACTTTAACACACCAGATACCGTTAAAACAATAAACAAGCCTTGGAAAATTACTTTTGAAAAAGTAATAATTAACAACTTTAGATTTAGGTATAAAAATCTCGGGGTCGACTCTGCCAAACGGGAAGTAAATTTTGATGATTTAGACTTTAGAAACCTAAGTGCTGAGGTAAAAGATATGGACTTTATTAACCATATTTTTAAGGGAAATATTGCCAACCTAACTCTTCATGAAAAAAGTGGCTTTTATATTAAAAAGTTGAATGCCGACGCTACGATAGACTCAAATAAAATTGAAGCTAAAGATCTAAACCTAATTACAGCAAATTCAAATATTAAAAATTATTTTTTGATGAAGTTTAAATCATTCGATGATATAGGCGACCATTTGAATGATCAAGTTTATTTAGATGGTGATTTTCATTCCTCAAGAATAGCCTCAACTGATGTTTCTTATTTTACAGAAGATTTAAAACATATTTGGTTTGATTTAGGTATCAATGGAAGAATTAGTGGCACAGTAAATAACATAAAAGGTAAAAACCTGCTTATTACCGGAGGAAAGGCCAGCTATATAAAGGGTAATTTTAGTTTAGTTGGTCTCCCAAATTGGAATAATACCTACCTGAATTTAAAATTTGACCAATTAGCAACTAATAAAGAGGATCTTGATTATTTGTATAACAAATTTACAGGCACCACAAACAGGCATGTTCCTGAAATAATATCAAAATTCGGTAATATTAATTTTGATGGCACTTTTATCGGGAAACAGCATGATTTTATTTCGAAAGGAACATTTAAAACAAAACTGGGCAGGTTTGATCCTGATTTGAGTTTAAAAATTAGTAAAAATAATTTATTGACTTATGATTTAAAGCTAGGCGCAAACGCTTTTAGCCTAGGCAATTTAGTTGATGAACAAACACTAGGTAAGGTTACGTTAAACACTCAAATAACCGGCTCGGGAGATGAACTTAAAAATTTAGCTGATAAATTTTCTGCTCAAATAGCTGCGATTGAATTTAATGGTTATAATTATCAAAATGTAACCGTAAACGGAACCTTTATAAATAAAACCGCAAATGGAAATATTAAAATTAACGACAAAAACATTAAACTAAATTTGTTTGGCAATGTCGACTTTAATCCTGAACTACCTGTTTATGATTTAGACGCAGCAATTGAGGGCGCACATTTAAATACCCTAAATTTCCTTCAAGACACTATTTCACTCTCAACTGATATAATTACAGAATTCTCGGGCAACGATTTACAAAATTTAACAGGAAATACCAATTTAAGAAATACAAAAATCATCAATCCAAAGCATTCCTGCTCCATAAAGAATTTTAAAGTAATGGCGAATGGAATAGGCAAGACAAGGGAAATCATCTTAAATTCTGACATTGCTGATGGCTTTATAAAAGGAAGTTATGATTTGTCAACGCTTCCATCCTATTTTAAAACAATTATAAAAAAATATGCGCCATCGTATAAAACTATCATAGTTGAACCTAAAGAACAAATATTTGATTTTAAGCTGGAACTAAAAAACCCAGATTCACTACTGGCATTTATAAGACCTAATTTAAAAATTCCCGAACAAGGAACATTTATTGGAAAATTTAATTCCACCGATAATACTGAGACACTGGATGTTTTTATTAAGAAATTACAAATAGGTAAAACCATTATTCACAATTTAACCTTGGATGAAAGTACTTATAAAGACTATTTAGGCTTAAATATTTCGGCCAATAAGGTTGACCTTACCGATAGCTTATTTATTAAAGATATAACTGTGAATAATACTATAAAAAACGACAGTTTGAACTTTAATCTTAAATTATCTGACCAAAATGCAGTCAATTCGCTCGATTTATATGGCATGATGAATTTTGAACGAGATAGCACAGCTTTGATACAATTATTACCTTCGGATCTTATCCTCGAAAAGGAGGATTGGCGCATTGCTGATAAAGTTCGAATAAAATTTCTTCATGATAAAACCGAATTATCAGGCTTTGAATTAACTAATGGCAAGCAAAAAGTTAAAATTGATGGTTTTATTTCTGATAATCCAGTTGATGAATTAAAATTGACTTTCGAAAAATTCAGCATGTCTACCTTAAACCAGCTAACAAAGCGGCAAAACGGCATAAGATTATCAGGATTATTAAATGGCAATATCAAATTCAATCATCTATTAGGATTTCCGGGGGTGAATGCGCACTTAAAAATTGATACAATGTCGCTCAATAAAACCAAAATTGGGGACATTAAAATTGAAAGCATTCTTGATAATAATAGCCGTATTGCCAATATTGATATGAATGTGATAAATAAAGGCGAGGAAACTTTAAAAGTTGGCGGAACTTATGAAATTAAAAATGGCCCAGATGATAATCTTAATTTCGATTTAAAGTATAACCAGAGTAATGATATTCTATTTCAACCATTTATTAGCGACATCGTATCAAATATTAAAGGTGACTTATCAGCAAATTTAAAAATAACCGGAACCCGTTCAAACCCGCTAATAAATGGCAACATTAACCTTATAAATACTAGTGCCACGGTTAATTATTTAAAAACCACCTATAAGCTAAATACCATTTTAGGCGTCAATAATAGCATTGTTAGCCTAAAGGATGTTGAATTATTGGATACTAAAGATGGTTCCGGGATAATTAACGGAACTGTTAACCTAAATAGCATAACCAACCCCAATATCCAGCTAGATTTAAATGCTAAAAACCTATTGGCATTAAATACTACATTTAAAGATAACCACCTATATTATGGAACTGCTTATGGTACGGGGAGATTTAGTTTCAGAGGGCCGCTCGACAATATTAATATAGACATTAATGCAAAGACGGAAGAGGGTACTATTTTTAATATCCCGCTAAATACCTCAATCACTGTAAGCGATAACGATTTTATACATTTCGTAAGTCATAATGATACTTCAAAAAAACCAACAGGACTATCTTCATTTAAAGGTGTAACTTTAAATTTTAATTTAAGTGCCGATGAAAAAACTTTGGTTAAAATTACTACCGAATATGGATTGTTGGAAGGAAGAGGACAGGCTAATGGATTAAACCTCAAAATAAATAGTTTAGGCGACTTTCAAATGTTTGGCGACTTTTTAATCACCTCTGGAAAGTTTGACTTTACGGCTCAAAATTTTATTAGCAAAAATTTTATTGTGAACCAAGGAGGAACAATTAGGTGGACAGGCAACCCAATAAGTGCAACTATTAATCTCGGAGCTGTTTATGAGGTTAGAACTGATATTTATCCTCTGTACCAGATCGCAGGGCTTACATCCCCAAAAGGCCATGCCCAAACCTTGGTTCAAGCACAACTAAATTTAACAAATACACTATTAAAACCTGATATTGCTTTTGATTTAAATTTCCCTTCTGATCCATCTGTAAAAGAAGATTTAAATGCTTTTCTATCTGATAATAATAACCGAAGTCAACAAGCTTTAAATATTATATTAAGGCGTCAATTTGGTGTTATCACCAATCAAGTTGCAAACACCGGTGTTGAAGTAGTCTCTGAATTAGTTTTTAATAAGGTTAATGATTTTATCTCAAAAACTAACATTAAATGGTTTGACTTTAATATGCGCTCGTTAAATGATATTAGTTTATCGGCGAGAATTAAAGACAAGTTGATAATTACCGCGAATTTATTTAACACCACAACCACCAACCTTGGTGGTAGTTCAACTATTAATGCAGGTAATGGAGATATTGTAAATGGATTTAACAATAATATTTTTAACACAAATTTTAGCTCATTAACAAAAGACTTTGAGCTTCAATATTTAATTACAAATGATGGTGCTTTACGCGCAACCAGCTCATATAAATTACTTGAAAACTCTACCCTTAGTACACTGAATAATAACGTTTCGAGCCAGTTTAACCAAGAATATGTTATAGGTTTAGGATTGGTATATGAAAAAAACTTTGATAGCCTTAAAGATTTATTTAATATAATTTTCAAAAGAGATCCATCTAAAAAGAAACCTAAAATACCACAACTTGTTCCTAACCCTTTTATATTGCCCGAAAAACCAAAAGAGCAAGGTCAGTGATTATTCATAATTGAATGATCCATTTTATCTCTTTTTGTTTTTAAATATAATTCATTATGTGGGTTAGCAGCTATTTCAATAGGCACGTTTTCAACAACTTCTAAACCATAGCCAATTAACCCTGCTCTTTTCTTTGGATTATTTGACATAAGTTTCATTTTTGAAATACCTAGACTTCTTAAAATTTGAGCCCCCACTCCATAGTCGCGTTCATCCATTTTAAAGCCAAGTTCGATATTAGCTTCTACAGTATCAAACCCATTTTCTTGCAATTTGTATGCCTTCAATTTGTTTATTAAACCGATACCTCTACCCTCCTGATTCATATAAAGCACCACCCCTTTACCTTCTTTATCAATCATTTCCATCGCCTTATGTAATTGCGGTCCGCAATCGCAACGGCATGAGCCAAATATATCGCCCGTAACACAAGAACTATGCACACGTACCAATATAGGTTCATCAGGAGCCCAAGCACCTTTCACAAGTGCTAAATGGTTTTCACCATTATTAACCTGTGTATAAGCAATCATATCAAAGTCGCCCCATTGAGTAGGCATCTTAACTGATACATCTTTTATTACCAGGGTTTCTGTTGCTAATCTGTAGGCTATCAAATCTTTGATTGAAATAATTTTAAGGTTAAATTCCTGCGCTAACTTTATTAAATCAGGTAGGCGAGCCATCTCACCATCCTCTTTCATAATTTCACAAATCAGTCCTGCAGGCTCAAATCCGGCTAATACAGCCAAATCAATAGCAGCTTCGGTATGGCCGGCTCTCCTTAAAACACCTCCATCTTTAGCAATTAATGGAAAAATATGGCCTGGTCTGCCTAACTCTTCAGGCTTAGTGTCAGGATTAATTAAAGATAGCGTAGTTCTTGAACGGTCAGAAACAGAAATACCTGTAGTACATCCTTCCAATAAATCTACAGAAACTGTAAAATTGGTTTCATGCGAAGTAGTATTATGGGCAACCATAGGTTCAA
Organism: uncultured Mucilaginibacter sp.; assembly: GCA_903891475.1. Taxonomy (GTDB): domain Bacteria; phylum Bacteroidota; class Bacteroidia; order Sphingobacteriales; family Sphingobacteriaceae; genus Mucilaginibacter. The sequence goes on along the minus strand of CAITEP010000016.1, from coordinate 23,625 downwards.
GGTTTAGCTCCTCAGCCCGTTTTCTGGATATTGGTGCACAAACTAAACCACCACCATGACGTACCATAAAGTTAATATTTTCGGGTGTAGCATTTCGCGCTGCAGTTAAAAAATCGCCTTCGTTCTCGCGATCTTCATCATCAACAACAATAATCATCCTGCCCAATTTTATTTCTTCAAGAGCTTCTTCAATCGTATTCAACATTGTACAAGTGTTTAAACCTTCAAACAGGCTTCATTAATAGCTTAATAAAATTCTCAACAAAAGTAATCTAATATATTCTTGACCTAGTCGGATAAGTGTAAATTAGTTTTATTAAGAAATAATTAGGTAGCTTATCCATTAAAAAAACAAAGCATATTATCCATCATAAAAAAATTAAATCATTTGCGCGTCGGCAACCATTTAAATGCGTTTTTAAACACCCGCTTGTATAAATCAACATCAAAAATAACCGAATCAGTAGCCGCTTTGTATGAAAGGAAAATACCTATAGGAGTAATTATGATAATAGCAATCCACGACCCAACAATTGGAGATAATCCGCCATCTTTTACGTATTTTTCACCAATGGTACTAATAATATAATAGATCAAAAAAAATATAACTGATACTACAACGGGTAACCCTAATCCGCCTTTCCGTATAATGGCGCCCAAAGGTGCACCAATTAAAAACAAAACTAAGCATGCTGCAGAAAGTGTAAATTTTTTCTGATATTCAAGTGCAGCCCTTTGCACTTCTTTAAACAGTTCATTGTCTCTGTCAACTCTTCCTTTTAACAATTCATGTATCGAACGGGCTTCGCTTAAAGCGTTAATTATTACATTTACTTTTTCAAAACCCTTTAAACTATCCAAAACATTAACCCTAACAGGCAAATATTTTATACCTTTTACATGTTTTACAGGTAAACTAAAATATTTTATATAAACATTTAACATCTTAAAGTTCGCTTTATTGCTACTATCTATTTGACGTTTAAATATTTTTTGCGACTCTTTTAATTGCTTAAGGTTCATCATCTGGTAGGCCGATTTAAATTCACTTTCATCAGTACGGTGGATTTTCAAGGCTGAAAGATCAATTTTTTGCTCCGTTTCCTTAAACCGTTCTCTTGTTAAAGTTTGGCGTATATTGAAACTATTTTTACCAGAACCTTCTTCATACCTCACTACTCCTTTAAGTTTTAAAACCAAATACTGACCATTGGGTGTACGATACATTTTACCCTCCTTTGCAAGGGTAACTATTAAATTATTACCACTTGGAGTCTTTTCATAAATCATGATATCATGTAGGGTTTGACCGTCGGGGTCTTTTTTATTTACTCTAATGGAGTATCCCGGGAAAGTACTGCTAAAAATACCTTGAGGTAAGAAATTAGCAGATTTTTGCTGTCTGGCATCGTATAAAAGTGAAAAATATTTTAGGTTGGCCTTTGGCAACATATAATCAGAAAAAAGAAAGGCCGCCACACTCAATATAAAAACCACCAAAAACATTGGAGTTAATGCCCTACGTAATGATATCCCTGCTGATTTAATAGCTACAAGTTCATAATTTTCGCCTAAGCTACCATAAGTCATTATAGATGATAACAAAACTGATAGAGGCAATGCCATTGCTACATTTGTGGCAGAGGCATAAAGCATTAATTCCAGAATAATGTACCATTCAAAGCCTTTTCCTATCAAATCATCGATATATTTAAATAAAAAAAGCATCAATAATACAAACATCACAATTAAAAAAGTGACGATAAACGGCCTGATAAAAGATTTTAGTAATAAAAGATGGATTTTTTTCATTGATATGAACAGAATTTTTATGGACAAATTTTAAAAAAAATCCATATTACTATTCAATAAAAAATAACTTTAAAAAGTACTAAATAGTATTTTTCCTTAAAATAGATATAAATAATTTCTCTAGGCACCTAGTACACTTATAAGGTATTCAATTTGGTTATCCCAAATTAATTTACGCTCTGCAATTAAATCTTCGGTGGCAAAATCGGTAATACTTAGTGCAACATCATTTGTTAAATCATCCTGAATTATTTCCATTTCAAAATAATATTCCGATTCATCTTCTAACCACCGAAACTTTACCAACTTGTTTTCTTTTAATAATAATAGTTTGGCTTTTTGTTCTTCGCCATTCCATGTAAAGGTATATACTTGATCTTTTATACTCACATCATCAGCAAACCATTGTGTTAAACCATTAGGTTCGCTTAAAAACCCATATAGGATACGGGGAGATGATTTTATTTCGTATTCGATACTAAATTTCTTCTTTTCAGACATGTTGGTTTACAATTGATAACTATTGAGTGGTAAATGTTAACATTTTTTCTAAAGAAAACGAATTTCTGCTATATTTGCAAACCTTTTTGAAAAGGTGTATAATTAATGTCTTTTAAATCACGATTGTTAAAATAAGGAAAGATTAAAAATTATATAAAAGGTTTAAAATCCGGCGGGGTAGCTCAGATGGTTAGAGCGTAGGATTCATAACCCTAAGGTCGGCAGTTCGATCCTGCTCCCCGCTACTAAAGCCACCATTTGGGTGGCTTTTTTTGTTTCTACCATGTTCACCGTTTACGTACACTATTCTATTTCCTTTAACAAAATCTATATCGGCTATACTTCCGATTTAGATAATCGCATTCTATCACATAACCAATTAGCAACCAAAGGATTCACTATAAAATACCGTCCTTGGGTAATTGCTTATACCGAGCTTTTTGAAGCTAAAAAAATGCAATAATAAGAGAAACACAACTAAAATCTAGTAATGGAATACAATTTATATGGAATATTATCCATCAAAAATTTACTAGCTCAGATGGTTAGAGCGTAGGATTCATATCCGTTAAACAACGGACGGCAGTTCGATCCTGCTCACCGCTAATTTAAAATCATAAATCAATCAAAAGGTTAAAGAAGCTAAAAAGATGTTCCTTTTTTTAGCTAATTTTAATTTAAAAATTTCTGAAATAGTTAAATGAAAATCAAAATAACGCCTTTTGTGGTTTTATCAGCCATTGTGTTAGTCATAATAATATTTATTTTGTTAGGTTTCCTACTATTGATTTTTATAAAATCATTAAGCACAACTATGCAAATAATATTGCTTATTTCCATGATTGTATTTGCTGCCATTTATGATTTGTTTGTTAAAAGAAAGTCAAAGAAGGAAAATTCTATTTTTTTAGAAATCACACAACATCTACTGGCAAATGATTATTTAGAATTCCAAGAATTTACAGATTTATACAAAAGCAATTACAATAAATTCCAAGCAAAAAATGAGGAATTAGTAAAAAGAAATAATTATTTAGATTTTAAAAAATTACAACCTGTTGAGCTATTGTACCTTTTCCAGCATTCAAAACAAAAAATTTGTATTACAGATTGGAAGGGCGAAGAAAACGATTTTGAAATACAAGCATTTTTGGAAACCATTTTAAATAACCCATTTTGGGAATACACTACTACCTTTCGAAAAACCGTCTACAAGAAAAATGTAGGTGACAATCAATATTTAATAGGCTTATTAAAATCAATTGATAAAGATTTACAAATAAATGGGTATAAATTGCTGTTTCTAAACATGAATTGAGATGCTTATGTATTTATGTGTGTCTCGGAGAAAATTCATAATGAGATAATTGGTAAAAGAAATAAATTCTTTTATAATGTAGAACGAATTAATTTTGAGAGCACCTAATTTCAGTTTTAAATCATAAATTAATAGACTAAAAAAATGAATAAACATGTTATAACGATTCTTGCTTTAATTACATTTTTAACTTCTTGCGCTCCAGATTCAAAAAAGGATAATGGTAATTCCTTAAATTTAAAGGGCACCTGGCAATTAATAACCAGTACTACTGTTACCAATGGAAAAAGCGTTATAACTGATTACACAAAAGGTCAAAAAATGATAAAAATTATCAATGATACTCATTTTGCTTTTTTAAAGCATAATACAAATAAAGATTCGACCCTTAATTTTGATGCTGGTGGTGGTGCTTATACTTTAAATGGCAATAATTATACCGAACATTTAGATTTTTATAACGATAGGAACTGGGAAGGTAAATCATTTAAATTTAAAATTTTCTTTAAAAATGATACACTGATTCAATCAGGATTAGAGCGAGTAGAAAAAGAAGGAATTGACCGGGTAATAATTGAAAAGTATATCAAATTGAAAAAACCTTAAAAGAAAAAAGTTTGTAGCGTTTTTATTACTTTTACGTAATAAACTTATAGCACTATTAAATAATTCAATTTAATAATTTTCAAAATGACAGCCAATATACAATCAGTTAAAATCATTATTGCCGTTACAATTATTTTTTTATTTATCGGTTGTTCTAAAGCACCTAGTTTGGCACCAACAAAACCCGTTTCTGCAGTCAACTTTTTAAATGCATCACCAAATTCACAATCTGTAAACGTTTTAATTGCTAACGCAAAGTTCAATGCTAACCCAACAAATTATGGTCAGTCTACTGGCTATATTGGTGTGTATTCAGGATTGGATTCCATCGTTGTTAACAATAGTATAACCCAGGCTAGTATTATAAAAACCACTGTAAATTTTACGGCCTATAACAACTTTTCAGTATTTTTAATTAACACACCTGCTCACCAAGATTTATTGTTGCTACAAGATACTCTAAACAAGCCAAACGTAAATTTAGCCAATAGTGCCTTAAGATTTGTAAATGTTTCCCCTGATGCACCTGCAGTTGATTTAGTAATAAAAAGCAGCGGTAGCCTCGTAACTAATAAATCATTTAAGGGATATTCATCATTTGCAGAGGTACAAGGCAATCAAAGTTATACACTTCAAGTAATTAAAACTGGCACACAAACCGTTTTGGCAACCTCAAATAGTATTAAATTCCAAGCAGGTACTGTTTATTTAGTTTGGTTACATGGATTGGTTGCAAACACATCCAGTGCAGACCAATTAACATTAGATATTTCATCATTAGCTACCCCTCAATAAATATAACTTATTAAGGTTTAAACATCTCGGATATTTTATTTAACTGTATTGTTGAAGGGGTGTAATTGCCGTTTGTAATAACTATTCTGTAACGGAAAACCAATTGTTCTCCCATATTGAGTTTTAGATTTTTTTCTGACTTTCCGTTGGTGAATATTTTTTCGCCTAAGGGGTTAGCAGCAAAAAGACCATACCCCCTGGCATGCCAAAAGGTGGGGTAGTTTGGATTTTCTGGAAAATCAAATATGGTAACACTCACCGAATCTGCACCCATTTTACCATAAGCTTTGCACCAGGCGGCTCGGGTACTCCAAGCATTATTTCCTGTTTTACCCTCGCTGGTAAGGTATGTTCCATTAGCTATTTTATCCGAACCACCTTTTACCAGCGTTATATTCCCTTTATTATCGGTAAAACTTTGGTCTTCATTGGTAGGTATCTGTAATTCGTGGGCTAGGCGCAAACCCAGTAAGCCATCCTTGGAATCGGTAAAAACAGTCGAGGTATCTGCTTTTAAAGTTGTAACCCTGTCAATTATTCGTTGGTTTTTATACCCGCTAAATTCATACCGGGTGGTTTCTTCTAAAATTACTTTTTTTTGTTGATTTATCCAGTTGGCATGATAGCTCAAAATACCTTTTTTGCCACTTTCAGTTTGTAAAATCTTGTCGGTAATTATCCAACCATATAAATGTTTTTTTTCTGGAGGGATGGCATAGGAATTATTCCAGAAATCGAGCCCGTTCACGTTTTCAAAGTTAAACCAAAGGCCAACATGATGCGGATGGTCTGTCGGTTCATTTGGTTGTGGTTTTAGCGGAAAGCCCCTAGTTATCATCCTACCATTGCTGGCATTTATCGGGAATAATACTGGTTTTTCAAGTGTGGCGGGGTATAAAAAACTGGTAAAAAGTTTATCATCAATATAAACATCAACTTGATTTTCGGTATTGGATGGTATAACTTTTAATTGTTGCAATTGCTGAGAAAAAACCAAGGCGGTATTTAAACACGCTGAAACAAAAAATACAATAGTTACCCAATTCATGAAGCGCATAGCCTAATATTTAAAAATCTGCCCATTTACCATCACTTCTTGAGTCCCTTCATCAAAATAAGCCTTGAAACCTGTATGAACAGCAGCATTAGTCATGATATTTGCAATGGCATGGCTATAGCCAGCTTCCACTGGCGCATTGGGTTGTTTCCTGCTACGCACACATTCCATCCAGTTGCGCACATGGTTGGATGTTAATTCATCGCCACCTGTATTGGCAGCGGCAACTACCTTTTCTTTATTTTCCAGACTTACCTCTTGCAATAGGTTTGCTTTCATCCCCATCGCATCCGCCATTTTTTGGGTTAAGCCGCCTTCGGGGGTTACTTTATTGGTATTCAGGTTTAACTCGCCACCGTTTGAATAATAAATTTCTGTAGGGTGCTCATCGCCATTGTGCATGCGTGCGCCAAAGGTTACCTGGAAGCCAGTACTAAGGTCATCTAACGGTCCGTAATCAAACGCTGCTAAAATGGTATCCCAATTTTTCCGTCCATCTTTCCATTGGTAAATACCCCCATTGGCAACCACGCTACGCGGATGTTTTAAACCAGTAAACCAGTGCACCGTATCAATTTGATGGCTCATCCACTGCCCTGGCAACCCTGATGAATAAGGCCAAAACAATCGAAACTCTAAATATTTTCTGGGGTCAAAAGCTTCGTATGGTCTATTCATTAACCAACGCTTCCAATCGGTATCTTCTTCTTTTATAGTATTGAGTAAATCAGGGCGTCGCCACCTGCCTGGTTGGTTTACGTTCCAAGTAAGTTCCACCATGGTAATCGGGCCAAATTTACCCGACCTTATAAAATCATTGGCCGCATGATAATTTGCTCCACTCCGTCGTTGTGAGCCAATCTGCACTATTTTGCCTGATTCCTTTATGGCTTTTAGCGCGGCACGGTTATCTTCCATGGTTTCGGCAAATGGTTTTTCTACATAGGCATCGCAACCCGCGTTTACTGCCTCAATGGCATGCCGAGCGTGTTGAAAATCAGCCGTGCTTATAAATACCGCGTCTACTGTTTTGCTGTCATATAGTTCATCGTTATTTCTATAAGCTTTTACGTCATGCTGCATTTTTTCTTTCCAAATAGCAGCTCCTTCCTCTCTTCGTTTATTCCAAATGTCTGATACTGCTACCACCTCAAAATTTAGCTCTTTGCAATGGTTCATAAAACTAGGGATGTGCGAGCTTTTATGCCGATCTGAAAAGCCTATTACTCCTACCCTTACCCTATTATTTGAACCAATAATGCGACGATAGCTTTTGGCACTCCATGCATAATTGGTGGTTAAAACGGCACCGCTTGCCACAATTGCTTGTTTTATAAATTTACGACGAGGATTCTCCATAAGTTTTGAAGGGTTAATTTGCTTAGAATGTATAATTGGTTCATAAATTTACTCCTTTAAGTACTGCTTTTCAAATAATTGGGTAAAAAATTATTCAAAATGCGCTTTTAGCTTTAAAAATCTTCGTTCAATAAAATAGTATGAAAAACTGGCTAAGGCTAATATGGCAATCAGACGGCCTAAATCAACTAAAACAAATAGGGCATCGTGACTAAAACCAAATAAATGGTGATCAACCCAATACAACGGAATCAAGTTAATTAATTGCTGCCAGATATAAATACTGTACGAGATAGTCCCTATCCAAATTAACCACTTTGCATTTAAGAGCTTAGAAAATAAACTCCGCGAACCTATGCTCAATATGATGATGCAGCCAATAAGGCAATCAAAAATAAACTCGGATAAATATTGAGTGTAGAAATAAAAGGTATTTGAATGAAAAGCAATTGCCAAAATAAACAGTATTAAACTTAAAAAGGATTTATGCTTAAACTGCACGAAATTTATGACATTTTTAAAGCTTAGGATAGCAAACAAGGAACCAATAAACAAAGTAAAAGGCCCTTCCCAAAATAAAAACATGAAAAACTTACAAACTAAGGTTAATGGCCTAAATTGACAAAGCAAGCCAATTTGATGATAACCCAATAGTGAAAATATTAAAATACCCAATACAGATAAGGATGCGATTAGTGTTGTTTTATTGATGCTGATTACTAATAGTAAAGGAAAGAAAAGATAAAATTGCTCCTCGACTGATAAGGACCAAAAATGCTCGGTAAAAGTATCATTGATACCACTTATTGGCAGATTTTTTAAATTCAGAAAGCCGCTTATAAAACTTTTGTAGTCAATATTTAAATGGAATATATAATTGTTAATGAAGATTACGATTAAATATAAATAGGCAACCGGCATAATCCGAAGTGCTCGCCTTATATAAAATTTACGTAATGAAATATGTTGCGTTCTTACTTTTTCTTTCAGTAGAATGGTTGTAATTAAAAATCCACTCAAAACAAAAAATATATCCACCCCTAGTCGCCCCAAAATCCAGCAATTGTATCTACGCAAAAAATGGTTAATCCCTAAATGATAAAGCAGTACCAAAATGATGGCTATACCGCGCAATCCTGCTAACTCGGTAAAATAGTTTCCCTGCAAAAATTGAGGTATGGCATTAATTTCTCCTATTAATTTAAGTTTTAGCCTTGTTAAATAACTCATTTATGGTAAAAACAAGTGTCGAATATAAATAATTTAACAGGATGCTTTGCTGGCACATTAAAATTTGTTTTTGCACCATTACAACCTTACATTTACTGTTACCAATTATAGCCATGCAAAATAAAAATCCGGGAAATTACAGGTGGGTAATAGCCACTTTGCTGCTGTTTTCAACCACCATAAATTATATGGATAGGCAGGTTATTAGCTATGTTAAGGAATATTTTTGCACGCCATTAGCCAAAGGGGGCTTCGGGTGGACCGATAATCAATACTCCTATGTTACCTCTTTTTTCACAGCCTTTTATGCTGGGGTAACTATTATTGCTGGTTGGGTAATTGATAAAATTGGCACTAAATTGGGCTTGGCACTATCGCTTATTATATGGTCGGTTTTTGGTATGGTAAACGCCTTTGCAGGTAGCTCTGTAACAGTTCATATTGTTATTAGGAGTTTATTTGGTATTGGCGAAGCTGGTAACTTTCCAGCTTCCATTAAAACCATTGCCGAATGGTTTCCTAAAAAAGAACGTTCGCTTGCAACTGGCTTTTTTAATAGTGGCACTAATTTAGGCGCTATGGCAGCCTCTTTATTTGTGCCATGGTGCCTAATTCATTACCGCAGTGCTCTTGGTTGGAAAATGGCTTACATACTCACAGGTGCTTTTGGGTTTTTATGGTTGATATTTTGGTTTATCTTCTACCATCATCCCACCAATTCAAAACGGATGACCAAAGAGGAATATGATTTTATCCATCAGGATGATTTATTGACACAGCAGGAATCGGAAACGGACAAGACTACAACCCAAAAAATAGCTTGGTTTAATCTTTTTAAATATCCGCAAACTTGGGCGTTTTTTATGGGAAAATTCCTTACCGATGGTATATGGTGGTTCATGCTTTTTTGGCTGCCCGATTATTTTAAAAAGCAGTTCGGTATGGATCTGCACCATATTATTTGGCCTACTTTTATTGTTTATTCGGTAGCCATATTTGGTAGCATTTATGGAGGTAACTTGCCTCGGTTATTAATAAAAAGAGGAATGCCCGTTTTCAAGGCGCGCATGGTTGCGATGTTTATCATCGCGTTATTTCCCTTGTTTTTGTTGCTCACCCAATACTTTGGCGACCGGTCAATTTTTGGTACCTATTCGCCCATTTTGGCCATCGCTGTTATTTGTATTGGTGCTGCAGCTCATCAGGCTTGGTCGGCTAACCTTTATACTACCGTGTCTGATTTATTCCCTAAAAAAACAGTAGCGTCGGTTATTGGCATTGGTGGCTTAGCAGGGGGTATAGGTGGTGTATTGGTACAACGCCTTTCGGGTATCCTTAATACATATTATATTGCTACACCCAAAACAGCTTATTTAATTATGTTTACGCTCAGTGCGGTAGTGTATTTATTGGCTTGGAGTATTATTAAATTTTTAACAGATAGGTCTGTTAACATCCCAGATTAAATAAATACATGTTTATTTTACATTTTTATTTAAATGCTTAATTTAGGAAACTCATTAATTGTCTGCAACAACCAATTATTTAAAATTTTATAGCCCTTATGTTATTACTAGGCATTGATATTGGCACTTCATCTATCAAGGTTTCAGTTGTTGACGCCTCGTCTCAAAAGGTAATTGCATCCGGCCAATATCCCGAAACTGAAAGCGCTATCATTTCGCATCAACCAGGCTGGGCCGAACAATCGCCGAAACAATGGTGGAATGATTTGCAACAAGCGATTAACCTATGTAACCAAAGCAAGCTATATAACCCTTTGGATATTGCGGCTATTGGCATAGCCTACCAAATGCATGGTTTGGTTTTGGTTGATAAAAATCAAGAGGTTTTAAGAGATAGTATAATTTGGTGCGATAGCCGCGCTGTACAAATTGGCGAAAAGGCATTTAAAGCCATAGGCGAGGAATTATGCTTAACTAACCTATTAAACTCGCCCGGTAACTTTACAGCCGCAAAACTGGCATGGGTTAAAGAAAACGAACCAGCCATTTATGATAAAATTGATAAGGTGATGTTACCTGGCGATTTTATTGCGATGAAACTTACACACGAAATTACCACCTCGGTATCGGCACTATCAGAAGGGGTATTTTTTGATTTTGTAAACAACCAATTATCCAACCAAATATTAGAATACTTCGAATTTAGCAAATCATTATTCCCCGAAATAAGGGGTGTATTTGCTGATCATGGTAGGCTATCAGCTACCATCGCCCAAAAATTAGGATTAAAACCAAATATTCCGGTAGCCTATAAGGCAGGCGATCAGCCCAACAACGCGCTTTCATTAAACGTATTGAACCCCGGCGAAGTAGCCGCCACAGCAGGTACATCGGGTGTTATTTATGCGGTGAATGACACGTTGGCGCACGACAAGCAATCAAGAGTAAACACTTTTGCCCATGTAAACTATACCAATCAACAAATACGCACAGGGGTTTTGCTTTGCATAAATGGTACAGGCAGTTTAAACCGATGGCTTAAAAATATTTTGGGCAATACGCTTAGTTACCAACAAATGAATTATGTTGGTAGCCAAGCCCCTGTAGGTAGCGCAGGCTTGCATGTTTTGCCTTTTGGTAATGGTGCGGAGCGTATGCTAAACAACAAGCTAATTGACGCGCATTTTATGGGTATTGATTTGAATCTGCATACCCAGTCGCACTTTATTCGTGCAGCTCAAGAAGGGATAGCTTTCGCTTTTAGATATGGTTTGGATATTATGCGCCAAAACGGGATTGAACCAAAAGTGATAAAAGCTGGTAAGGCTAACCTTTTTTTAAGCAAATTGTTTACCGAGAGCTTTGTAAACATTACCGGGGTACCTGTTGAACTTTATAATAATGACGGAAGTGTTGGTGCCGCTTTAGGTGCCGGCATTGGTTCGGGCATATTCTCATCGGCAGCAGAAGCCTTTAGCAATACTGTAGCCATTGAGCTTATTGAGCCAGCCAACAAAAAACTTGAACCAGCTTATGATAACTGGAAAAAATTATTAGATAACCAATTAGCAATCAATTAATAAAGCAATAAATCTGTATAAACATGTCGAACATCACATTAGGAGAAAAAGAATATTTTAAAGGCATCGGCCAAATTAACTTCGAAGGTTTGTCATCAAACAATCCATTGACATTTCGTTGGTACGATGCCGAAAAGGTAATAGCCGGAAAAACCATGAAAGAGCATTTGCGTTTTGCCTGTGCTTACTGGCATTCGTTTTGTAATACTGGTGGCGACCCTTTTGGCGAACCTACCCATATTTTTAAATGGAACGAGAAAGCCGATGCTGTTGAAAGGGCAAAAGATAAAATGGATGCCGCGTTTGAGTTTATTACCAAGCTTAACCTGCCTTTTTATTGCTTTCATGATGTTGACGTGGTTGACTATACCAATAATGTAGCCGATAACGAAAAACGTTTACAAGCCCTGGTAGCTTATGCTAAACAAAAACAAGCCGAAAGTGGCGTAAAATTATTATGGGGTACCGCAAACCTGTTCTCCAACCGCAGGTATATGAATGGCGCGGCTACCAATCCCGATTTTCATGTATTGGCACATGCTGGCGCGCAGGTAAAATTCGCGCTGGATGCTACTATTGCCTTGGGTGGCGAAAACTATGTGTTCTGGGGTGGTAGAGAAGGCTATATGTCGCTGTTAAATACCAATATGAAACGCGAGCAAGAGCATTTAGCCAAATTTTTACATACCGCTAAAGACTATGCCCGCAAGCAAGGCTTTAAAGGAACTTTCTTTATTGAACCTAAACCATGTGAGCCAACAAAGCACCAATATGATTATGATTCGGCAACAGTAATTGGCTTTTTGCAGAAATATGATTTGATAAATGATTTCAAATTAAATATTGAAGTAAACCACGCTACATTGGCCGGGCATACCTTCCAACATGAGCTACAAGTTGCTGCCGATGCTGGCTTATTAGGCTCTATTGATGCTAACCGAGGCGATAACCAAAACGGATGGGATACCGACCAATTTCCAACTGATATAAACGAACTAACAGAGGCTATGCTTATTATTCTGGAAGCTGGTGGCTTTGCAGGTGGAGGTATTAATTTTGACGCTAAAATCCGCAGAAACTCAACCGACCCTGCCGATTTATTTTACGCACACATTGGTGGTATGGATACTTTTGCCCGTGCTTTGGTAACAGCCGACCAAATACTTCAAAAATCGGAATACAAAAAAATCAGGGTTGATAGGTATGCCTCATTTGATGCCGGCAAGGGTAAAGAATTTGAAGAAGGCAAACTTACGCTGGAAGACTTAAAAGCCTTTGCCGAAAGCAATGGCGAACCAGCTACCATAAGCGGCAAACAGGAATATATAGAAAACCTTATAAACCGGTATATTTAATACATGTTCGCTAACTTGGAACAAACATTTCGTTGGTATGGCCCTGCCGACTTGGTAAACCTCGCAGCTATCAAGCAGACAGGTGCCACCGGAATTGTACATGCGCTTCATCATATCGCATGTGGTGAGGTATGGTCGCACGAGGAAATTCATCTTCGCAAAACCATGATTGAGAAGGAAGGCTTTAAATGGAGCGTTGTTGAAAGTGTAAACATTCACGAAACCATTAAGCTAGGTTTATCTGATCGGGATTTTTATATTGAAAATTATATACAAACACTTAAAAACCTATCCTCTTTAGGCATAAAAACAGTTTGTTATAATTTTATGCCAGTTTTAGACTGGACACGTACCGACCTAAATTACCAGTTACCCAATGGTGCCGTAGCCTTAAGGTTTCACCTTCCAGCACTTATCGCGTTTGATTTATTTATAATCGAAAGAGAAAATGCGATACATGATTATACGGCAACACAGCAAAATGAGGCAAAAATATATTTTGAAAGCCTTGATCATCAGCAAAAACAAACCCTAAGCAATACCATTTTAGCAGGTTTACCAGGTACTGGTGAGGTGATTAGCCTATTTGAATTTAAAGATTATTTAGAACGATATCAACATGTTGATGCCTCTGCCCTAAAAAACAATCTCCGCTATTTTTTGAAGGCTGTTATACCGCATGCTGAGGATTTTGGTATAAAGATGTGTATCCATCCGGACGACCCACCCGCCCCCATTTTTGGTTTGCCGAGGGTGGTCTCTACCGAAGCAGATTTGGAACATGTCATCAATTCATACCAATCTCCATCCAATGGTATTACCTTTTGTACTGGATCGTTAGGAGCAAGGCCGGATAATGATTTACCGGGCATGATAGCCCGATTGGGTAAACATATTCATTTTTTGCACCTACGCACTGTGCAACGTGAGCCCGATGGTAGTTTTTACGAATCGGACCACCTACATGGCAGCAATGATATGTTTGCGGTTATGAAAAACATTGTTTTAGAACAACAAAGAAGGTTTAAAAACGCCGAACCCGATATAGCGATACCCATGCGCCCCGACCATGGGCATAAGCTTTTGGATGACATTAACCACCATACCGTTCCCGGTTATCCAATTATAGGCCGTTTAAAAGGCCTTGCCGAACTTCGTGGGCTTGAAATGGGGATTAAAGGAAGTATTTAGCAATATCTTTTTGTTAATGGCAACCTTATTAATTAAACTCATCTGTTACAATGAAGCCGAAAATCACTAAAACTACCCTAGCCATACTATTCTAATTTATTTAATTATTTTTGGACAAGGAGTTTCATTGCTTTTCTAAAGTATTGATATGTTTCGCCTCATTAATTAAATAATTGATAAAAAGCACATTACTATATATGTCTAAATTCAGGTACGATATCAATGCCTTAAGGGCAATAGCCGTAATTTCAGTTTTACTCTTCCACTTAAATATACCGCTATTTCAAGGAGGCTTTGCCGGAGTTGATATTTTCTTTGTTATTTCAGGCTATTTAATGACCCGAATTATTCTCGAAGGTTACCAAAATAATACCTATACCATTAAAGGCTTCTACATAAAGAGGGCCAAACGTATTATCCCAGCCCTTTTATTTTTGGTGCTTGCTGTAACCTTGATTGCCTTCTTCATCTATCTACCCAATCAATATAAAGAGGTCGAAAAAAATGCTTCTTCTAGCTTACTTTTTTATTCCAACATACTGTATTGGAAAAATTCAGGTTATTTTGATTCGGCATCCATTAATAATGTTTTTTTACATACATGGTCGCTTTCTGTGGAGTGGCAATTTTATATTGCTTATCCTATTGTAATAAGTTTATTATTAAGTATTTATAAAAATAAAAAATATCTTAATATTTTCTATTTAGTGCTTACCCTGTTGTTTATTGGTCTTTCAATTTTTGTAACTTATAAATCGCCTGTTGCCTCCTTCTTCTTATTACCAACACGCACTTGGGAGCTGATGTTAGGTGGTTTAGCTTTTATTTTTGAAGGTAAGATAAGGAGTAAAATTTTACTAATAGCGGCCTATATTGCGGTAATATTATCAACTATTTTATTGAACGAAAAACTGCTATGGCCCGGCTTTTATACCTTAATTCCGGTTATTGGCACTTTTATTATAGTTGTAATTAATGCTGATGAGCATATCATTTTAAAAAACAAAGTAGTTCAGTTTTTAGGGAAAATATCCTATTCTTTATACCTATGGCATTGGCCACTCATTGTTATCGCCAGGTATATGGGTTATGATTTGAATGCCATAAACGTGGTGGTAATAATTGCTCTTTCTATCCTACTTGCTTATTTAAGTTTCCGCTTTATTGAAAGCGCTAAAATATTTAACATTAAATGGTTAATTATTTTGTCGGTTGTTTTGGGTGGACTTACATTTTTGCTTAGTAGGGTTGAAACTAATAAATGGTTATTCAAAAAAAGCACCATAACCTTAGCAGATTATACCGAAGCACATGTTGACGAAATACACCAACGGATGAGCTTGAATGACTGCTTTGTAATAAACCATGAAGAGAAGGTAGAAGATTTTCTAAAAAAGAATTGCCTTACCATCGACACTACCAAAAAGAACGTATTGCTTTTGGGCGATAGCCATGCGGCAGCATTAAGTTTATCCTTTAAAGAAGTTTTCAAAACAAAAAATATCAACCTACTTAGGGTACATGCCTCACAGGGTTTTCCCTTCCTTAACAATGTTGGCGATAGTGAATTTGCACGGAAAATTTATAGGTATCTATACCATGATTTTATAATAAAAAACCATAAATACATAAATGGGCTAATTTTGGAAGGCAACTGGTTTACCGGCAAAACAGAAGTTATTGAAGAGTTAAAACAAACCGTTGCTTACCTGCAAAACCTAAATATCCCGGTAGTAGTTATTGGGCAAAACAACGTTTTTACTATAACCTACCCTGCTATTATTGCCAAATGGAACGAGAGCAATGCCGATAATATTGAGCTATATACCAATAAACAGGCTTACTACTATAATGAAATTTATAAAGATAAGCTAAAGCCTTTTTATGTTGATATTTATTACTATACAAACGTGCCAAAAATTAATAAAAACAATGAGCCGTTTTTTATTGATGGCGACCATTTTTCAAAATTTGGTTCGGATGTGGTAGTTGAGAAAATTTTGAAGGATAAAATATTTATAAATACCTTTTTAAACAAACTATGAATAGGGTTTAAACTTTAAATAATCGACTTAAAGAAACCGGCAGATTTTATTTCATACCCTACTTTTTGATAAAAAGCGTGGGCATCTAGTCTTTCAGCACGGTTACCGCTACTAATTACCACATTATCGGCATTTTGTTCCATAGCCCAATGCTCGGAAGCATTGATCAGTAGTTTACCAATACCCATGTTTCTGACCTCTTTTTTTACAACGAATGAGATGACACGAACATATTTGCCACTTCGCTCGAACGAAAACCCACGCATCAAACCCGAAAAACCTACCACTTCATTTTGATAAATAGCCAAAATGGTACGATAATCGGGATGAGCCAAAATCCAACCCATTTTCACTTCCATTTCCTCCAAGGTTGTTGGATAGCCAAGGTGACCCATTAAATGAGCGATGGCTGGTATATCATTAGGAGTGGCCTCTCTAAGCCAGGGTGTATTTATGTTCTGAGCTTCCATATTTCAACAAAAATGCGATAAACCATGTTATTATTATATTAATTTTAGAGAGATTAATGCTCGATTGAAAAAATATAAATTCAAACACTAAATTATTGATATTACTAAACCATAGCATGTTTTTGTACCTTTGTTTTTGTGGAGCAAGCCGGTAAAAAAACTTCCTATCAATCAAAAGGTAGAACTAAGCGAAAAACCACCGTCCGAAAAAAAGCTAAGCAAAACCTTTCTTACCGACTAAAAATTATATTAATAGCTATTTTATTAGTATTGCTCTCTCCATTTTATTATGGCTATGTATTAAGGTTTTTTTCATCCTGTTTGCATTGGATAAAAGATTATTGTTACCATCCACATTACCATATGTATAAAGGCTTTCACATTCCAATTCCCGATAAATATAAAATTCATGGTATTGATGTTTCCTACTACCAAGGGCGAATTGATTGGCAATTGGTGAAAAAAATGCGTGAAGATAGTGTACACATTACCTTTGCCTATATAAAAGCTACCGAAGGAATTTTGCAAGTAGACCCATATTTTCAACGTAACTGGCGTGAAGCTGCCAAAGCTGGAATTATTTGTGGCCCCTACCATTATTTCCGACCCGAAAAAAGTGGTAAATGGCAAGCCAGGTTTCTGCTACAAAATGTAAACCCCGAAACTGGCGACCTGCCCATTGCTGTTGATGTGGAAGAATTGGATGGCGCATCGCCCGAAAAAATGAGGACAGAATTAACACAGTTTTTAAAATACATATCTGCACACTCCAAATCAAAGCCTATTATTTACTCGGGACTAAAATTTTATAAGCAAAATTTGGAAGGACATTTTGATGATTATACCTTTTGGCTAGCGCACTATTATGAAGAAAACTTGGATGGCAACCGTCAAATTAGATGGGCCTTTTGGCAACATAACGATAAAGGCGGGGTAAATGGGATTAACCATACAGTTGATTTTGATGTATTTAATGGCGACAGCTTGGCTTTCAAAAAGATTTTAGTAAAGTAAAGCCGAATAGATTGATGTTAATTATTGTTAAAATATGTTAAATGATTTTTCAACCTTTACTATTAATTCTAAATTTAGATACTTAAGGAAAAGTAAATAATCTACAGTCTCTTTTTATTCCCTATTCCTATAAAATATTCACAATGAAAAAATATTTACCATTTTTTTTTTAGTTTAATCCTCTTCGCATTTTCGGCCAAAGCTCAAACCAGCTACTCCATAAAAGGTCAGGTGGTTGATACGGCTGAGCATATTAAGCTCCATAATGCTTCGGTAAGTATTTTAAGTGCCAAAGATTCTATTCTACAAAGTTTTGTAAGAGTTGCCGATAACGGAGCATATTCATTCAATAACCTAATTAAAGGGAAATTTATCTTATTAATATCCTACCCTGGCTACGCCGATTATGTTGAGAATTTTACGTTAGACTCCCTACACGCTACGCACGATTTTGGGCAAATAATCATGTTCCAAAAAGCAAAACTTTTGGCTGATGTAATAATAAGAGGAAAAAAAGCGGCCATAAAAATAAAAGGTGATACCACCGAATTTAATGCTTCATCTTATACAGTGCAAGCAAATGCAAAGGTAGAAGACTTATTAAAACAGCTACCTGGTATACAAATTGATAAAGACGGTAAAATTACAGCGCAAGGTCAGGCAGTAAACAAGGTATTGGTAGATGGAGAAGAGTTTTTTGGAGATGACCCCACACTCGTTACCAAAAACATCCGTGCCGATATGGTTGATAAGGTACAACTTTACGATAAAAAAAGCGACCAAGCAACGTTTACCGGTATTGATGACGGACAAAAAGACAAAACAATTAATATAAAACTGAAGGAAGATAGTAAGAAAGGTATTTTTGGTAAAGAAGAAGTAGGTGGTGGAACTGCAGGCTATTACCAAAGTCAGTTGATATTCAATGCATTTAAGGCAAAGCAAAAATTTTCTATTTATAGTACTATTGGTAATAATAGCAAAGTTGGCCTTGGCTGGGAAGATAATCAAAAATATGGCTCTGGGAATAGTTTAGATTTTGGAAATGATGGTTTCATATCTATAACCCTTGATGGAAACAATGATGATCTCGACTCATTTGATGGCAGGTATAATGGACAAGGTATTCCTTTAGCCCGAACAGGCGGGGTACATTATGATACAAAATGGAACAACGAAAAAGAATCGATTAATACCAATTATAAAATAGGCACATTGAATATTGACGGTACTAGCGACAACCTAATTCAAAACAATTTACCGGGTAGCATCCTTAATAGTTCATCAAATCAAGCCTATCATAAATATATGTTTCGGCAGAAACTGGATGCCGTTTACCAAATCAAACTGGATACCAGTTCAAATTTGAAATTATCAATCGATGGCACCCAAAAACACAGCACTACAAACGAAGCCTTCATTGGTTCAGAATTACGTAATGATACACTAATAAATAACAATAGTAGAAATTTGACAAATGCTGTAGATCAAAAGGCGCTGAATGCAAGTGCATTTTATACACATAAATTTCATAAAACTGGGCGTACATTCTCTTTCAATATTAGCGAAGCTTATAGTGAGAGTGATGCTAACGGCTTTTTAAAATCAACTATTAATTTTTATAATAACGTAGGAGTTCGGGACAGTTCGCAAATAATTGATCAAAATAAAACCAATCAGCTTCAAAGTTCTGCCTTAAAAACTAACCTAACCTGGTCGGAGCCTTTTTCAAAAAGCTTTGCTATTGTGATTAATTATGGATTCGATATCGATAATAATAAAGCCGACCGTAAGTCGTTTAATCCTTCCACGTTTGGAAATTACAATATTTTGGTTGATAGCCTTAGTAGTAATTACAAATTGAATCAATATTCCAATCAGTTTGGTGCTATCTTCAATTTTAAAAAGGGCAAAACAAATTTAAACTTTGGAACTAAGCTTATTGGAGTAAACTTTAATGAAATTAATGAATATACAGGTCTTTCAACTGACAGAAATTTCCTGAATTGGGCTCCACAGGCAAGTTTTCAATATCGATTTTCGCAACGAAAGTCATTCAGAATTAGTTATAATGGCAATACAACACAACCAACTTTAGATGAAATTCAACCAATAAAAGTAAATAATGATCCTTTAAACGTAATAGTAGGCAATCCCAATTTAAAACCCTCTTTTAGTAACCGATTTAATATCAATTACAACTCATACAAAGTAATTTCAGATCAGTTTATTGGCTTCTATGGTGGCTATACATTTACTGTTAATCCAATTGTAAATAATGTAACAACCGATCCTGTTTCTGGAAAGAGCATTAGTAAGTACCTTAATCTTCCGGGAAAAGAAACCAACAATTTTTATTTTGGTGGTGATGCCAATCGAAAAATTGAAGCATTAGGTTTAAACGTTGGCTTGGGTATTAATGCAAATGGAAATACCTATTACAACTATGTAAATGATGAATTAAACGAAACTAAAAGCTATAGTTATAACCCACGATTCAGCATAAATAAATATAAGGAGAAAAAATATGATTTTGGTCTTTCGGGAGGGCCTACCTTTTCTATTAGCCAATCTTCTTTACAAACACAAATAAATAATAACGGCAGAGGCTTTCAGGCTGATTTAAATGGCTCAATCTATCTTCCTGGCAAATTACAGATTGGTACTTATAGCAATTATCAATATAACGGAAAAACAGCCTCATTCAATAATGATTTTAGTAGGGTGCTAATAAATGCGTTCCTGATAAAAAGTTTCCTCAAAAGCGAAAGTCTTAAACTTGAATTATGGGGAAATGATTTACTTAATCAAAATGTTGGCTTTAACAGAAGTGCAACTTCAAATACCATTACCCAAACCAATTATACAAGTATCAAAAGGTATTTTATGTTAACAATATCCTATGATTTTACCCAAATGGGTGGTGCAACTAAAAAATAAAGATATGAAATTTAAAGTAATTATTCTTGCTATCTCGCTTTTAGCTTTTATTAATGCATCATTCGGCCAAACCGCTCATTTTACTACTTCGGGGGTAATTGAGTTCGAAAAAACAGCCAATATGTATGCCATTTTTCAGAAAAGCATAACTAAGGATAATGAAAGCTTTTTGGCACCTGCCTTTGAGGCATTTAAGAAAAATCAACCTCAGCTTAAAAAACTTAAAAGCTCATTAACTTTTGCCAATAATAAAACACTATTTACTCCAACAGATGATGACATTAGTATTCCTGGATTTTTTGGCAATTCAGCTATGATAACTCAAAATAATACCATTTATACGGATGTTTTAGCTGGAACGTTCATTGCACAAAAAAGAGTATTTGAAGAGAATTTTTTGGTAAGAGACAGCACCCGTAAAATTAAATGGAAAATTACTGATGAGACTCGTGAAATTGCAGGTTTTACTTGTAGAAGGGCAAATGCATTGGTTTTAGATTCTATTTACGTGGTAGCTTTTTACACCGATAAAATAACAGTATCAGGAGGGCCCGAAAGTTTTACCGGTTTACCAGGTATGATTCTAGGCTTAGCAATTCCACACGAAAATGTTAGCTGGTTTGCAACCAAGGTAACAGAAAAAATAGTTGAAACTAAAGACTTAACTCCACCAAAAAAAGGAAAACAAGTTAATAATAAGGGTTTGAAGGACACTATGTTAAATGCGTTAAAAGATTGGGGTGAATATGCCAAAGGATATTTAAAAGCATTTTCACTATAATTTTTTTTCTAATCCTGTAAAATTAAACAACAATAGGTTTGTTAATTTATAGTGTGTTAATTTTTTTAAATTAGTAAAAATTAACAACCATATGTCGTTTAATTTAATTATTCAAAATATCTCAAAATACATCAAGTTAGATGAAGGTGAGGAACAAACCTTTATAAAACACCTTAGTACTAAAATAATAAAGTCCAAAAACAACTTATTAAATGGAGGTGAGGTTTGTAAATATTCAACTTTTGTAATTAGGGGTTGTTTGCGTGGCTTTACTTTCGATAAAAATGGAAACGAGCATGTTCAAGATTTCGCTCCCCCGGATTGGTGGATAGCTGATATGTATAGCCTTATTACTCAAAAACCTGGCAACATTAATATTGAGGCTTTAGAAGAAACAGAAGTGATACTATTATCAAAAACTTCGCAGGAGGAACTTTACATGCAAATTCCTAAACTCGAAAGATTTTTTAGGATATTGACCGAAAAATCATTAGTTGCCAACCAACAACGATTGATGGACAACATGACGCTAACAGCCGAAGAACGCTACCATATATTTTGTAACCGTTACCCTACATTAATTCATACGTTGCCACAAAAACATATCGCTTCGTACATTGGCGTTACACCAGAATTTTTTAGCAGAATGCGTACCAAAACACTTAAAAAATAATTGATTGGGCTAATTTCTTAACCTACATCAACTTCCAAACATTTTGGTGTTTTGTACCTTTGTTATATAAAATAATAAATAAAAATCATGGCAAATTCAGTATTACATAAAGCAGCTACCCGTGGACATGCAAACCACGGTTGGCTAAACAGTTACCATACCTTTAGTTTCGCAAATTATTATAATACCGAAAGAATGAATTTCGGCGTACTAAGGGTTTTAAATGACGATACCGTTGACGGGGGCAAAGGCTTTGGCACGCACCCACACGACAATATGGAAATTATTTCCATCCCGTTAGAAGGCGACTTGGAGCATAAAGACAGCATGAACAATGTAGCAGTTATAAAAAATGGCGACATACAAGTAATGAGTGCAGGTACCGGGATTTATCATAGCGAGTATAATAAAGACGCTGGTAAACCTGTTAAATTTTTACAGATATGGGTGTATCCAAATAAAAAGAATGTAACTCCAAGGTACGATCAGATAACACTAAACCAAAACGATCGTCATAATAAATTACAACAAATCCTCTCACCCAATCCAGAAGACGCGGGTGTGTGGATACATCAAAACGCATGGTTTCATCTTGGTAAATTTGATAATGGGGTAAGTGCAAATTATACCATAAAAGCATCTGGAAATGGGGTTTATGTTTTTGTACTTAGTGGCGATGTAAAAGTTGACGATCAGTTATTAAATACTCGCGATGGCTATGGTATATGGGATGTTGAGAAATTTAAAATAACAGCCGAAACCAATGCCGAATTTTTATTAATGGAAGTTCCGATGAGTTTGTGAGTTGTGAGTTGTGAGTTGTGAGTTGTGAGTTGTGAGCAGATTTGAGAAGTTTTGTAAACTTCTCAAATCTGCTCCAATTATAAGTTTAAAAATCATGGAAAAAATAGAAATATTAGTTATTTGTAGGCATAAGGAAATATTGCAAACCATTATCAGACTTTTAAACAGTAATTCTGAATGGCAAGCAACAGGGACAACAACTGATCTTGAAGCAATCGCGGCATTTAATGCTACGAATTTCAGGGTGGTGCTTTTGGGTAGTGGAATTGAAGATGAAAGTGAAACCAAACTCTGCAATCATTTTAAAACTTTAAACCCTAAAATAAGAATTGTACAACATTATGGAGGCGGAAGCGGACTGCTTTCAGCAGAAATTTATGAGGCTATGAAGTAAATTTAATTTAAATCCCCATTAATTTCCATCTCAATACAAGTCACTTGATAATAGATAATAAATCCAAAGCATTCATTTAATGAGTAGTTTAAAAACAATTTCTGGTCTAGCCACCTGATACTCCCTCCCACAACCTTCAACTCACAACCTGTAACGCTATTAAAACAAAAAGCCCGTAATCAACAAAGATTACGGGCAATTGATAAGATTTGGCACCGACCTACTCTCCCACAT
>CAITEP010000015.1 GCA_903891475.1 uncultured Mucilaginibacter sp. | reverse complement strand
GCCGACAATATTCCATGCAAAATCAAGAATATCTAAATATGCCATATGACAGAAAATATTCTAATAAAGGCGCGATTTTTACGACAACCTACTTAACTTATAATCCAAATTCAGGTAATGCAATTCATAGAATCACAGTTGTTTATGACACATTGTCTCAAAAAATAAAAATAAAAGTAAAGGCTGTTTTTGGTGGTGTATTTGCACCAGACGACTTAAATTATAAACTTAAAGTAACACCCGAATTTAAAACATCACAACCTTGGGGACAAGAGGGTATTTATAGAAAGTTTGCAGGTAGCGGCACACCACACGAAATACTTGTTCAATTTGCTACAGAGAATTTTAATTACCTCAATCTTTTGGAAGTTAAATCGGAAGATGACGGCGATGGAAGATATTGGTATTTGCTTGACCAAGCCATTCAAACGGCAACTTCTAATGAATAGATTTGAGACTGAAATATCGATCATAAGAATTAGTAATAAACCTAACCTCCAACAAAACGAATTTAATATGAAAATTCAAAATACCTCAATAAAATTAGATGATAAAATTCATGTTAGTGCAGTAGAAGCAATTGCTGGAAGTACGTTTTTGTTAACACACGAATATAATCCATACAATTTGTGTTTAAATTTCCCTAATTTTCGTTCTTTCCGTCTTCATAGTATTGAGAGGGCAATAACATTCAATGTCTTTAGGGAACTCGAAAGTCAGAGTGAAAGTGATGATGCAAAGCAAAGGGTTATCAGTCAGTTAAGTGATGAAGATATAATTCATATTAATGAAGTATTTAATTCCGCTGTTGATAATGATTATGCAGACTATATTGAAGGATTAGACTATTTTAATTTCAAGTTACAATATTCAGACAGAGAAATAGTCATTGAAAAATTAGAAGCGTTAAAGATAAAAAATCCAACACTTCGGGATTGTTTTGATTTGGATAGTTTTGAGTATACCCAAACTACAAAAAAGGAAAAAATAAAAACACTCAAAAAAATTGTGAATGAAGGGCTTTCACTCCTTAAATTATCTGAGAGTTATGTTGACTTTTATGACAGCATAAATAAACCTTATGTGTCAACAAACTTAGATTCCGGGCTTAAAGCACTAATCAATTATTTATTAAGCGAACTTACATCTTATAAAATTCGATCATCTGACGAGTTTTCCCGTATTGAATTGTGTCGAATTTTAACTTTGCTGTTGAAGGATAAAGCACACTACGCAAGGACAATAAAAGGTATTTTTTATGCTAAACTTGTCGAAAAAAGAAGAATTCATGATTTCAACGATGATGATCTGTTTAATCCATCACAATTAAACATTACCAAAGATGAACACTTAAACGCTTGGGCATATTGGCATGGGGATCTGAACGCTGATATTCTTTTAATTGGGCAAGATTTCGGTGGAAAAAAATATTACGAAGATCATAACGGCGATGATAGCAAATTTAGTAGTCCGACTAATGACATGTTGAATTCGCTTTTTAAAGAAATTAGTAATGATATAAATTTATTGGATAAACAGAACTCCAATGCAAAACTATACTTCACAAATGCGGTTTTGGGTGCTAAAAACGGGGACATGGTTAAAGCGATAAAGAAGAGTTGGTATTTGCCAACAGCTAACCTGTTTATAAAACCATTAATTGAAATAATTCAACCCCCAATAATTATAGCAATGGGTCGCAACGCATATGAGACTATTGCGAGCATCTATAACCTAAAGGAATCAACATTAACTGACATTGTTGAAAGCAACCCTATTCAGATAAAACTTCCGAATGCTGAAATAAAACTTTTTACCGTGTACCATTGCTCAAAAAATGGTAGAATGACAAGAAAACATGAACAGCAAAAAGAAGACTGGAGGAAAATTAAGCCTTTTTATGAACAAATAATTTCAAGGAAATAAAACACCCACAATATTAACACAAAGCATACTCATCATTATACGAAAAGCTACCAAGTAATAATTCTCTATTTTACATAGTCTTGAATTTTAATTCCGCTGGTAGGTAACTTTGCCGGATGCGGTGAAATGGGGTATTCATCGTGGGTGAGAAAGGGCAAGTGTGTTGCGCAGCTTCACTCTTGCCGAGTGTCAGGCAAAGCGGGTGAAGTAATGATCCCGGGATACCGGGATTCATGGATGAACCTGCTTTGCCTGAATGGGTGGCTTTTATCAATTAGACTGTTTTTTTAATGCTTTTAAACTATCCGCTTCCCTTTCCAATTGCTTAATACGCAATTCGGTTTCCTGCCCTTTTTGATACCTTTCTATGCTATCGGTCCTATAGCTGTTAATATCGGCTACCTTAAAACTATCAAGGTCGTTAACCATATTCTGTTTGCCTATTTTATCCTGTTTAATATAATTCCAGTACCACGAATTACGGTATCGGGTGTTCTCGCTATTTATATAGCAATAACGGAAACCAAACCAGCTGATAATGCAAACTGTTAGGGCCAGGCCTGTTAAAATCATAAACCGTTTGCCCATAATCTTTAAAAAGTTTTTACCGCCGTCCTCTGGCAATACCAGTATGCGGTTTTTAGTGAAAAGGTCATTAAGTTGCCTTTGTACTGAGTTTTTTATAGTGGTAAATCCATCCGCTATAATTTTGTGTACGGGTAATAATTCCGGCGCGGGTGCTGTTATCTGTATGTTCTCTACCTTGCTTTTAAAGCCATCTACTTTTTTATTTAGTTCATCAACCCTTGCAGGTAATACTTTAACCACCTCTTTTACTGCTTGTAATTCTTTGGTGAAATCCTCCATCACCGAATTAAAATCTGTTTCGTTTATCATAATCTAAATCCTCCCGATTGTTTAATTTCCTGTTTATCCTCTTGTTGTTTTTTCAATTGTTCTTCTCTTTGCGATCTTAAAATCGTTTCCCTAAGTTGTTGAGCCAGGCTTGGCTTTTGTTGTTCCTCTTGTTGCATCTGCTTGTTTTGTGCTAATTGCTTTTCAATTTTCAATAAAGGATAACCAACCTGGCTGCCTTTAAACCTGACCGCTTGTGCATCTGTAAAAGCGATACCTCTGCCCAATTCGATTTCATAGCCTTTTGCGGTAATCTTATTCTGAAATTCTTTCATGGTCGTGGATTGCTTTAAGAATTTATCAATAGCCTCTTTTAATGCTTCTTTACGAATGTCCTGACGTGGCAACATCCTTTCTTCTTTAGAAAGAAATTTACGTGGGCTAAGCACTTGTTCCAATTGATGCTTCCTCTCCATAGTTCGGCAAAAATTAGCCATCCGTTTATAGTTATTGCTATCGGAAACCGTTTTGGCATCATAACCAACCCTATTAGCCACAATATGTAAATGCTGGTGCTGCCGGTCGGAATGCTCTATAACCACGTATTGGTTATTTTCAAATCCAAAGTCTTTAGCCATCTGCTTACCAATGTCTATTTTATCCTGGTTACTTAACTGGTCGGAATGGGCAAAGCTTAAAGAGGCATGCAATACTGGTTTAGATAGCTTTGGGTTTAAATACCGAACCTCATTAAACTGCTGTATCAATTCCTTTTTATTACCGAAGCATTGATTATAGCAAATAACCTGCGCCTGCTTTTTCTCTTGTTCTATCTCCTGCAAAGCTTTACTCTGTTGTAATCTGCCTTCATGCAGGTAGTTCAAACATCCCCGGAAACTTTTTCCTGTGCTTATCTTACCGATCATTGTAAATAGGCCTTAATATCCGTAACTATTTGTTGCAGGCTTGTGCTTTGCTGGTTGAGCCTTGCCCGTTCAAGTACGCTTAATTCATCAAAGCTATTTCGCTTTTTTGCGATCTGATTAAGATTGGCGGCTATGTGGTTTAGTGTTCCCGTTAACTGTAATACCTCTCGATTCAAAGTTTTAACCCTGAATTTTACCACTCCTTTCAAGCCCATTTCCCGCAAGTATTCTGATACGCTTAAACCCACCTGTTTAGCCTTGTTCTCAATCTGCATCCCCTCAAAAAAGGAACACTTAACGGAAAGTGTTCGCAACCGCTTTACTTCTTTTGGCGGCCTGCCGCCTTTGTTATTTTTTGGCTTTTCAAACATCATTAAATCCTTTTCTGTCTTAAAAATCTCCCCATGAATGCGATAGCATGAATGGGGCCAGCAAGTTTTGGTAACACCAAAACATAGCTGGCTCCCACATCCGGGCTAACGCCCGTCGTGGTATCCCGATACGAAGTATCGGGAATTTATGCCTTTGCTATTGTTACCTTGTTTCCACTCCAGGCTAAAGCCTGTCGCTGTTTCCGATACTTCGTATCGGGATTATCGGTATTTGGTAACCGGGTCTTTAAGGGGCAGGGATGGACGATTTAAAGTAGGGGCGTGATTGCCTCCTTCAATCCATTCGATTAGTTTTCTTCGTGAAAACAAAAGTTTTCCTTCGATCTTACAAAACGGGATTTTTTTGCGTTTGACTAATCCATAAATTGAAGTGACCTCGTATTTGATGAGGTTGGCCGCTTCCTTTGTGTCCAATAAAGTATCATCTTCATTGGACATCTTAGGACTTACCTGTACGGCGTTTTTAACGGATAACTCAATCAGCTCCTGAAGCTCCTGAGTAGATAGTGTAGTTACAAATGTTGCATTCATCATAAATAATTTGATGAAGCAAAACAATACGAAAATAACCCAACGTTACTGAACGTAGTTTAACGAAGTCATACCGTGATTCGGTAGTTTGGTATTTTTGATAAGATTTTTAACGTATTTTTAGCGTAGGAACTGTTCTCCAGTTCTTTAATGGCAGCAATAGCTGCGGGCTGTTTTTTTGTAAAATTACCCGGCATATAATTTAGTTCTATCGCATCATAAACCGAAAAGGTAGCTTTTAGACATTTGCTATATTCCTCCAATGACAAGCGGGTATAGGTGTAGTTAAGTTTGTAAGTGGCGTGCATCAGCAAGTATAGGATGGGCTGATAATCAAGCGGCAATTCATAAAAGCGGTGGGCGCTGTCGGGTAGTTTGCTGTGTTCTCCCGATATATCGGCAAACATGCTCCCTAACAATTCTATTACGTCACTTTCCGCTTTAAACTCCGGCGTTAAACTTAAAGACTTACATTGGGGTACATCCAACAACACCAGCCATATTGTAATAATATCTTCGATAGGGTATTTCAATGGTATTTTGGAAAGTGCAGATTTAGTGTCTGTAGTAAGTGCTTGTACCGATGTATTCTCCGGCAAGGTTTTGGGGATTTGTACAGGTTCGGCTTTAATGGTTAAAAGACTTAGGTTTTTGTATTCCTTGAAAGCTCTTACCAAACAAGCTTGAATATACCCTAAATTATGCAACAACTGCGGAATGGCAAAGCCCTCAAAATATAAATCTCGCTGGCAATAGTCCATAAATTGTTCCAGCATTTCCATTTGATGGTTTAAGTCAAGGGATGGAAAGGCGAGTCCTATCTCCCTGTCAAAATTCTCAAAGCCGGACAAATAGCCCTTGTAAAATAGCTGAATGAGTTCTTTGGTGTATTTTTCCGTGATGGGCCGGGTAGTCTCCAATAGTATTTCGTTGTGTTCTGTTACCTTGTTTTTAAATACTTTAGCCAAGTTTGGTTCGCTCACATAAAAAACTTGCTGTTCATCCGTTTCAATTCTTTCAAAAGGGAAACCCGATTGATATGCAAATGCGGCAGCCGGTTCAAATAAACCGCTTAACGAGGACAGGAAAGGGAATTTACCGTGCTTGTTAGTATTTACACCAGTTAAAGGATTATAATCGGGCAGTTGCAGAAAATACATAAGTAAGCAATTATTGGTCAAAGTGTCTTACATATAAGAAACAATCACGCATTTGGTTTGTAATAACGTTACTAAAAGTGTCCAAACTCATGCACTCAAGTAAACCAATTAATATTTATTAATCGGCATTATTGAAAATGGCCTTGTAGGCTGTTTCCATGCTGCCTATTTCTTCTTCAGTCAACTTAGCAAAGTCTTTGCGCCGCCTATTAGGAAACACGCCTTTGTTTTGATGTAAGAACATAATCATCAAATTAATATCTTTATCAGGCATATCAACAATGTTCTGCAACTCCCGTTTCAATTCATCGTAGTGCTGTATAAATTCTAATTCTTCCGGCATATCCTGGTTGATGGTTTCCTGTATGGTTTTAGCTAAAAAAACACATTGCGCCGTTAGATCAGGATAACGAAAATAAGCTTCGACTTCTTCGGGATTAGTGACCTCTAATGCTCCATCCGCTTTTTTATTATAACTGATTTGCTGAATTAGTGGCTTGGAATATTGTTCCAAAGCACTATCATATTCCTGCATATTGTTGAGCATGTGAGCGGATACCGGAATAATTAAACCATCGGGCACCACGCCATCCCTAACCAGCATGTCGTGTATCAGGAAACGATGCAATCTTCCGTTTCCATCCTCAAATGGATGAATAAACACAAATCCAAAAGCGATCAATGCGGCTCTTATGATAGGGTATGTACCCTTGGTTTTATCTGCGGCTACCTTTAACCCATTCATTAATGAAGCCAAATATTGTGGCGGCGGACAGATGTAATGAATTAGTTCATTGCCATAAGGTAGCGACTGGCCAATGTAATTTTGAAAATCCCGAAAGCCTGGAGAAGCAAAGCGGGGGTCAACAATCGAATTTTGTAACGTGGTCAAACTTGCTTCACTAAGCATTTGTTCGCTTGGCTCCCTACCTGCTTGCATTAATAGCGCGATAAATCGGTTCATCCGTTCTGCCGATGGTTTTTCCTTTTCTATTTCATAGGAGGAGCGGGTTTCTTTACTATACAGGTAATTGGTAGCCCTACGGAAAACATCCGCCGAATAGTTTGCCTTTAAGTTTTCGATCTGCGATCTAATATCCGTGCTTAGTAGTTGATTTAAAACAGTCGTTCTTCTGATTACCGGGCAAAATAAAAAAGTGCCTAATAAATTGTTATTGATCCGCCAACGGTTATCTTTTATGATCCGGCCTGTTATATATTCGCTTTCCTCCAGCAGGTCGGCGTAGTTACCTGAAATCAGGTAAGGCAGGTCTAATACTATACCACAAAGAAATTCATATAAGAAACCGATTTTACGTGCGTACTTGCCTGATGGGGATACCGAAATAAAATCTATAATTTCCTGTGGGCTAAGCTGATTGAAAACTGCTTTTAGAAACGGAAGGTCTAAATCATCGTATTTTAATGAAAAAACAAGATGTGCTAAAGGCGTATCCTCGTCCGGTATATATTTTCTCCCGTAAATTTGGCTGACCTCCCCTTGAGCGTTTAGCTCCACTTTTTCATTGTTCCCTATATAAGAATTATGTGTTAAGCGGTGTTTTTTGAGATTGAAATGGCCCCGGAGCCATAAATTCCCTACAGTTCTTAATGCCATGTGTTATTAGTTACGGTAAAATTGATTTTTACACTGTAATTTGATTATAATTATATAAATGTACAGTAAAACAATTATTTACTATAATATTTTAGCAAAAATCAGTAAATACTACTGCAATTCAGAACTGACTAAGGTATTATGATTAATAAGCGGCACTTTTAAAGTAAAATGATTATAGTATTTAAAATGGCAGGCACCGACTGCCATTTCTTAGGTTAGATTGTTGAATTGATACGGTCGTCAAATAATGGATCGTCTATTTCATCCAAATAAATTTCCGTAGTTTTAGTATCATCATGTCCAAGTGATTTTCCAATTTCTTCGATACTTATACCATTTTTGTGCAAAGTAGTAGCATAAGTATGACGTGCAACATAAGTCGTTACATTTTTTTCGATTTTCGCCTCTTTTGAAATGATTTTCAAATCTTGATTTACTCTTTTTAGTATTTTAATTTTCCTGTCCCTTTGTGAACTAAGGGTTGCATGCCTTTTATAAAGGATGGGGAAAACAAAACCCGCATCACTATTCCCTTCAAGGCTTTGGTAATGTTCCAAAATCTTCAAAGCCTCGGGATGTATTTTGAAGTTAAATTCCTCTTTGGTTTTAGCCCTGACATAGTTCAAGAATCCATCAATGATATTCGTCCACTTTAAACTGGCCAGGTCGGTAAAATTTAGTCCCCGGCAGTAATAGCTAAATAAAAAATAGTTCCTTGAATTAACAAGCTTATCATCTTCCAGCTTTAATTTCGCAATCGCTTGAAACTGCTCCGATGTGATGGCCCTTTTTCTGGTCTTGGGATTATTATACTTGGAAAATGAAAAGTCTTTAAATGGGTAGTGATTTTCAGGACAAATTTTTTCTTTGATAGCATTGCGCCATAACGTCCTAAAGGTGCGAAAATCAATACTACGTGTAGTAACCGCTATATTGCGCTGGATTAAGAAATCTTCAAACCTTCTAATAAAATTAACATCAATATCCTGGAAGTCGAGGTCGGTATCGCTGGTGAATTTTTTAAGGTTTTGTAGTGTACAGGTAAAAACAGAGGCATAGCCTAATCGTCCGGTGCTTTTTAAACGGTTTATTTCTTGCTGAAAAAAAGCTAATAACTTAACTGTTGGTGTTTTCTTGATTGCGCCAGTCTGCCGTTCTACAATTTCTTTAATTGCCTCAATACGGGGTGTGCGTTCTTCTGTTAAATTTGAAAAATAAAAGGTTATCTTTAAATTGATATTTGATAAAAGGGTATTAATGCTTTTTTGATGTGGGTGGGACTTATTGGTAGTTTGTGCGCTTACGTCCCAATCTTTAACAGATGAATATTTCTTGGTGGAAACAAACGTACTTTTCCTGTCTTCGGTTATTCGAAGCATGATAGGATGCTCTCCGTTGGGCAATGTTTTATTAGTTCTTAAAACAAATTTAGTGGTAATTGCCATAATCTTGGGTACAACATAGGTACAACATTTAAGGCTAAATTAGATAAAAAAAGCTTATAAAACAAATGTGCTAAAGTATAAAAAGTCCGTTTTTAGCTATTTTAAGGCACTTTTGTGTAAAATATAAATCTACAAATTTTGGCATGGGGTGCTGGAGGTCGGAAGTTCGAATCTTCTCATCCCGACTTTGTTTATTATACCTTTCTAGGTTTAGGGTTTGTTAGGTCTTTGCGCAAAGCAATCAAAAAACCAACCTCCTTTTTTGCGTATATTTAGCATGGTGCAATTTATGCGTAAACCTGCTTTATGTCGGGAGCTTGTTCAGTTATCTTGCCTTTATTAACTACACCAACTAAGTGCAAGGCAGGCTGATGATTTTTAATTTGTTTAAGCATTTTATTATTGGTGATGGTACCTATACCAGCCACCACGTAATACAAGTTTAAATCGGGATAGGCGGCTAAAACCTTGGCCAACTTATTGGCACCTAAATTTTCTGTTTTATCAAGATAACCGTTTGATAAGCCCGTATTTTTATAAAATTCCCGTTTACTAATTCCCTTAAAATTAATATAATCAAGTATTCTTTGAGATGAATTCATATGTTAACAAAACAGAAAAATTTAAAACCTATTGAAAATTGTAAATAAATAGAATAGCTAACCGCAACCCCATGTTAACCACCTGGCAATTCAGTAATGACTATTGACCAATGACTATTGACCACTGACCACTGACCAATTTTACGTCCTCTAAAGTATACATATTATTTATAGTTTCTGCTTAAACATATACTTGTTGAAAAATAAATTTGCAGCACCCGCTTTCTAATAAGTTGGCAGGGAGTATTAAAGTATTGATACCTGATATTAGCTTCCTGATACAAAAAAATTGTTCGGATCAGGATTTACAGGTTTTTAGAATTTTGCAGAATTTTTCAAAAATTCAGCTAAATTTTGATGTTAGCTTTATTACTTCAACAACCTCCTTGCTTCGTCCAACGCGGCAGTATTGCCCATATATACTATTTTTTGAGTGTTGTTAAGGTAATCGCCCAAAAACAAGGCTTTATTGAGCAACTGGTTTGCATGGTTTGTGGTCAGCTGTTCGTTTTTAACCTTGGCCAGCTCAACCAGCAAATTAATCAGGTTGCTTAAATCGGTAGGGGTTAGTTTCCTTTCCAGCAGAATGGCTAAAAATGCTTCGTTGGTTAAGCTAGCCATCTCCTCTATATTAAGTCCAATTCCCGTTTTCATCCAATCGCCAATTTCGGCAACCTGTATATCGGTAGCGCCAAATTCTTTCAATAACAAAACTTTGGCAATTAGTTTTCTGAAAACCTCGCCCAGCGTTTCTAACTGCATTAATATAAGGTCGTGATTTTTCATAGCATCAATCAATAATATTGCATCTAAAGCTAGTTAAATTTTATGGTAAGCTGTTGATGCTTTAGCTTAACATATCCCCGCTTTTCAACAAACAAGTTTGAATTAGGGAGCTGCCGCTTTTAAAACTGTTTAAACACCGTTTAAATTGCGCTATAATTCATTAAAACTATGGATGCCTAAAATGATAGCCAATTTTAAAGTTAAACCATCCTGACGGTTTATTTGGGTTTTTAGTTTTGGAGGGTGGTAATTGATTTTTAGGGTTTGTTAATTGTTTGAATCAAGATTTATTATACCGGTACTGGGTTACTTTTAATAGTTAAAGGTATTAAAATAGTAAGCTAATTAAAGCATGAACCAGTTTTTGAGCCTTGTTAAAAAGCATCCGATTTCAATTGCTTTAATGCTATTGTATACATTCCTATGCCTGGTTTTTATTAGGGCAAACATGGCTTTTCAAGAAAGGTTACTTCATAGAAAGCATGGTGAAAGTGGAATTATGTTAGGTGGTGAAGGGATAGCTTATTTGGGAATATCTTTATTTTTTGTAGGATGTTTAATGGTATTCTTATTTTGTTTGTTGGCCATATTTAAAAAAGCGGGGACTTCTTTTTACTTATTACTCATTTTAATAATTGTTGTTGAAACATTGCTGACTTTATTTTGGCATTGATTTTTTTGTTAGCATCAGGGTTTAATAATTGATGTTTATTGCTTTGGCTATTTTTTGTACCAGTATGTGCATTGTTTATGAGATAAAATGAAAAATATAGATTAATTTATATCCTGATTGCGATATTTGATGAAATATAAACTAATCACCATGTCGAAAATCTCAAATTTACTGTACTATTTAAAAATATTTTTTGTGTTGCTTGTTACTTTTGCAGTATTTATAATTAGTTGGGGCATGGCTTTTACAAATATCAATTTAAAAACCTCTCCTAAATCTACAGGTATTATAACTACAGCCTCCATTAAAGCTGACGGTAAAAGTGGCGCCTTCGTTTTTACAATTAATAACAACCCTTTTGGCTATTGGATATATAGGGCTAGCGGCGACTATACCAATTTATTTAACACACTTAAACCAGGCAATGAGGTTACAATAATCCATAGTGATATCGATTCGCATGGTTTACACATAGTGTATCAGGTTCAAAAAGGAGATGTTATTTTATACTCAAAACAGGAATATGAAGGCAAAGAAAAGTTGGCTGGCAGATTTATCGGATTACCTGCGAGTGTTTTAATGTTGGCAGCTATTATTAGGGATATAAAAAAACGAATAAAAAAAATGAAGCCTATTGATATTGTTGAAAGCTAGCCTTGGAATTGGTAGCTTAATTTAAAATTTGCCGTTTGTTTGTGGTATCTGGGTTTATAATAGACCTTTATAGTTTTCTAATTGTCTGAATCTGAATTTACAGGATTTTAAGATTTTCAGAATTGGTTTTTGTTTTTAAAGTCTTGATACTAGCTACTAAATACTTGATACTAAAAAAATTCGAAATCAAAAAACATTTTTTCCTAACTTAGTACATCTAATATGAAAGTTTAACCTTCCCTTATGTTCTCAAAATTAACGCTTGTTAAAACTTTGGCCATTGTATTTACACTGATGGTTATTTTGGGGTTTTTCCCCTGGGAACAAGTATTACCAATTCAGATAATCAATGCCAAGCTTCGTTTTTTAACAAGTATAACCTTTGGGTTAATTGGCGTTTTAGGTTTGATAATAATTGTATTATTTTTTTTGAGGGCTATTAAAAATGTTTTATCGCAAATTGTTTTTGCAGTTTTGGTTTTTTTGTTGACCCCGATTATTTGTTTTATTGTTCTTGGTTTTATAATTCCAGATTTTTATTGGCAAGATGATCGAATTTATAAAAATGGGAATGATTATATAGTGCTAGAAGAATTTGATGGCTTTGTAACCAGTAATTTAAGCGCACCCCGCTTAGTACGTACCAAAAACCCAAATGCAGGTATTAGAATTATTGAAGAAAAAATCCAATTAACATTACCTAATAATAAGTTTGGGGGTAATGAATTTGTTTATAAAGGGAAAACTTGGCGAAAGCAATAAAACTACTTATTATGCTTTAGTAAGATGGTTGTATAATTTCTTCCTATTCAATGTTTGTTTTTATTTAATTTCAGAATTACCAGTCATGTTTAATGTTTTTAAAGTCTTGATACTAGCTGCTAAAGAACAATTCCGACTCCGATGGCTATCGGAGCGAACATCCGAAATCCGAAATCAAAAATAATTCCTATAATTACTTTTCCTAATCTTAAACTTATATGGCATTATTTAAAAATCTTTTTAAAAAAGGGAAGCCAAAAAATAATCAACCCACCAGCCTTGCCATGGTTTTGTTTCCGGGTACAGAAAGTTTTTCATTGAACCGTTTTTTGGAGGATGTTTACGCCAATTATGGCTATCAAATAGAAAAAGGTGGAAGCGATGATATTGACGGAGCTTTCGTTATAAATGGCATTTCGGTAAGTTTCATGAATATGAACTTTCCTGTTCCTGCTAAAGATATTGAAGCTACAGCCCAATATGCTTATAATTGGAAAACGGCTAATGAGGAGCTGAAAAATCATCAAGGGCATTTTATTTTGGTGATAGATGTGGATACTCAAAATGCGATTTCATGTTTTAAACTGCGGTCGGAATTGATTTGTAGCGTATTAAGAACTACTGACGCGCTAGGCGTTTATGATGGCGACCAATCGCTGCTTATTTCAAAATCCGACTATTTAATTGAATTTAAGAAAATGACCGATACTTTATTGCCTTTAAACTTATGGGTGTACTTTGGTTTAAGAACCTTTGATGGCAAAAATCATGGTTATACTTATGGAATGAAAGCATTTGGTAAAGCGGATATGGAAATCATTGATTCCGACTTGCCTTTAATTGCAATTAGGGAAAGATTATGGAATGTTACCAACTATGCTTTGCTGAATGATATCACGTTTAGCGAAGGGCAAACATTAGGATACACCACAGAAGAACGAATAAAAATCACCTATTCAAAGGCAAAGTTTGCCAGGGGGTATACTTTTAAATTGCATTATTAAGGCACCTTCATTTTAATCAAAAAATGAAAAAATTAGGACTTCTTTTCCTATCACTTAGCAGGGTGTATGATTTTTGTTAGGTCGATAATAGACGGCATCTCTGAATTGCTATCTGAATTATTAATATACCCTGTCTGTCCCGATTCATAAATGGCCTTAGCCACTTCCATCAATATAGCATTGTATGATTCAGGGGCTAATTTATCCGGCGCATTGGTTAAATACTCAAATGACTTTAATGTATTTGCCCTATGTTTATTTAAAGTATACAAATGCATGTTTACCCTATATTGCTTAAAGCTAAATGATATTAAAAAGATAAGTGAACTGATTAATAAAACCCTTCCAATAATTACCACCATATCCTCTGGAGTGAATTTTTCCTTATTTGGAAGACTAAAAATAAAGTTAATAAAAATAGAGGTGACTATTAATAGTACAAATAAGAGGATGCCGGCAGTTAGCCATTTTTGAGCTTTACCTGTCCCTTGATTTATTTCTTTTTGATTTTCGTCTAGGATTTTTTTATTTGAAGACGAATGTTCATAAGCCTGTAGTTGAAATATTTCAGCATAATTTTTTACGCCGATTTTTCCTGCTTCTTTGTTTAATAGTGTTAGTGTATTCTCACTTTCAGCTTTTATCGCATTAAATTGTATTAATAATTTTTCAATTTCTCTATCATTTTGATTTTTTATTGCATTGAATGAAGAATTTATATCATCATAAAGTGAATGGATTGATTTAAAATCATTCTGTAATTTGAGACTTCTTGCATAATTCTCTAAAAATGGTAGGCTATATTTTAAATTTGGAAACTCCGGAACTTTATTAATGCTAAATATTGCTTTATTAAATTTTTCTAAAGTAGGTATGGGTGCTATTAATTTTCCATTTCTTATATTGGTAATTATCTGATGGAATTCATTCGTAATAAGTAAATAGGACTCTGTGAACCAATCAGGATAATCTTGGCTTGGGTTAATTTCATAAATATTGTATATCCTCTCCTTTTGAAGATTAATCAAATCAATTATGTGTGAATTTGTTGCGGCTTTTAAATAATCTCCGATGTAGTCTTTAATTGTGTAATTTTCAAATTCTCCTAAATCAATTCTTGCCATATAATTTATAATAAATTTTGAACTATAAAGATAATTATAATATTCAAAGGAGGCTTATCAAACAATTTAACAATACCATCAACTTTTCCACACCCCCCACCCACTATTCCCCCATTTCCCGCCGAAAATGCACCCCTATACTATGCATGCATAAATAACATACTAAATACCAATTTAAACTTTGGTATAAAGTATAAAGTTTTTTGTTTGGTATAATTTAATAAATGCCAATTATAAATTTGTAAAATTAAAATAAGCCAAATTATATTCCGATATAAATAAATTAATTAAACCCTTGTGTTTCAGTTAACCTATATCTACCTTGCAATTATCAATTTATAGTATCCTAAAAAATTAAATAAGGGTTTATCCCATTTATAATATTAAAGGCACCTGCCATTAAAAAATGAGTATAACTAACAGCACATTAACCACGGTTGAACTAAACAAATACAGCAAAACCCTAACGCAAGACCCAACCCAGCCTGCGGCACAGGCCATGCTATACGGCATTGGCTTAACCGACGATGATTTGAAAAAGGCACAGGTAGGCGTAGTGAGCATGGGTTATGATGGCAATACCTGCAACATGCACCTGAACGATTTGGCCAAACTGGTTAAAAAAGGCGTATGGGATCAAAACCTGGTCGGCCTCATTTTCAATACCATAGGCGTAAGCGATGGCATGAGCATGGGTACCGATGGCATGCGTTATTCGTTGGTGAGCCGTGATGTAATCGCCGATTCGATTGAGGCCGTTTGCGGCGCGCAATATTATGATGGCCTCATTGCCCTGCCCGGTTGCGATAAAAATATGCCCGGTGCCTTGATTGCCATGGGGAGGTTAAACCGCCCTGCCATTATGGTTTATGGCGGTACCATTAAACCCGGTCATTATAAAGGGGAGGATTTGAACATCGTTTCGGCATTTGAGGCGCTTGGTCAAAAAATTGCCGGAAACTTGGATGAGATTGATTTTAAAGAAATTATACGCCATGCTTGTCCCGGCGCGGGTGCCTGCGGTGGCATTTATACCGCCAATACCATGGCCGCAGCTATCGAGGCTTTTGGCATGAGTCTGCCTTACTCCTCCTCAAACCCGGCCTTGAGCGATGAAAAGCATGCCGAGTGTTTGGCTGCCGGAAAGGCCATTAAGCTGTTGCTGGAGAAAGACATCAAACCGTCGGACATTATGACCCGCGAGGCTTTTGAAAACGCCATTGTTACCTTAATGGTACTAGGTGGTTCAACCAACGCGGTACTGCATTTAATAGCCATTGCTAAAAGCGTAGGCGTAAAATTAACGCAGGACGATTTTCAAGCCGTAAGTAACCGCATCCCGGTATTGGCCGATATGAAGCCAAGCGGCAAGTACATGATGGAGGACCTGCATAAAGTAGGGGGCGTGCCAGCGGTAATGAAATACCTGCTAAAACTAGGTTGGATAAACGGAAGCTGCCTAACGGTAACCGGCAAAACCATTGCCGAAAACTTGGAAGAAGTACCCGATTTAAGTTTCGACACACAAAAAATAATCATGCCTACTGATAAGCCTATAAAGGCAACTGGGCATTTGCAAATACTTTACGGCAACCTGGCCGAAGGTGGCAGCGTGGCAAAAATAAGCGGCAAGGAAGGCGAACGCTTTGAGGGCCCGGCTCGTGTTTTTGATGGAGAGTTTGAGCTGATACACGGTATACAAACCGGTCACGTGCGTGCCGGTGATGTGGTGGTAATCCGCAACATTGGCCCGAAGGGCGCGCCGGGTATGCCCGAGATGCTGAAACCAACCGGAGCCATATTTGGCGCGGGTTTAGGCGCTTCGGTGGCTTTGATTACTGATGGTCGTTTTTCGGGCGGAACGCATGGCTTTGTAGTGGGGCACATTACCCCCGAAGCTTATGATGGTGGCTTGATAGGCCTGGTAAAGGATGAAGATGTTATAGAGATTAACGCCATAAACAATACCATCACCCTAAAAGTATCGGAACAGGAATTAGCGGCTCGTCGTGCCAATTGGGTACAACCGCCGCTAAAGGCAACCAAAGGCTTGCTATACAAATACGCCAAAAGCGTAAGCACCGCCGCCGAAGGTTGCGTAACCGACGAATAAGCAGGATAAAAAAGGGTTAGTGAAAACACTATGCCGATAGAGAGAAAAATAATTTAAACCGATGCACAGTCGGCAGGATAATTAAATATAAAACAAGTGGAAACACAAACAATTGGTACGCAGGAAGTAAATGAAATTGCGAGCGAGGCTCCAAAATCATTCGTGGAAGTTTCAGGGTCGGTAGCTTTATTAGAGGCTTTGATTGTGGAGGGTGTTGATACCATTTTTGGCTATCCGGGTGGTGCCATTATGCCCATTTACGATGCCCTTTATGATTATCACGAAAAGCTAACCCATATACTGGTCCGCCACGAGCAGGGAGGCATCCATGCTGGTCAGGGTTATGCCCGCACCTCGGGCAAGGTAGGCGTGGTATTTGCCACCAGCGGTCCCGGTGCTACCAATTTGGTAACAGGCCTGGCCGATGCGCAAATTGACAGTACGCCTTTGGTGTGTATTACCGGACAAGTATTCGCGCATTTATTAGGTACCGATGCTTTTCAGGAAACGGATGTCATCAACATTACTACCCCGGTAACCAAATGGAACTATCAGGTAACGGATGCCAACGAAATACCGGAGGTAATAGCCAAGGCATTTTACATAGCCAAAACTGGCCGCCCAGGTCCGGTATTGATTGACATTACCAAAAACGCGCAGATACAGAAGTTTAATTACAAAGGCTATACGCCTTGTAACCACATACGCAGCTACAGGCCAAAACCTATTGTGCGCCCACAATACATACAACAAGCGGCCGATTTAATAAACCAAGCCAAAAAGCCCTTTATTATTTGGGGTCAGGGTGTAATTTTAGGCAGTGCCGAGGCCGAGTTTAAGGCATTTGTTGAAAAAAGCGGTATCCCTGCCGCTTGGACCATCCTGGGCGCAGGTGCCATCCCGACCGATCACCCTTTAAACGTGGGTATGTTGGGGATGCATGGCAACTATGGCCCCAATGTATTAACCAACGAGTGCGATGTGTTGATAGCCATCGGTATGCGTTTTGACGACAGGGTAACCGGTCGTTTAGACAAATATGCCAGACAAGCCAAGGTAATACACCTGGATATTGACCCTGCCGAAATCGACAAAAACGTAAAAACAACCGTACCAGTTTGGGGCGATTGTAAAGAAACCCTACCGTTATTGACTCAATTGGTGGAGAAAAAGGTACTCACCGAATGGCATAACCTGTTTAAGGATTATACCCAAAAAGAAATTGACGCCGTAATACACAAAGAGCTAAACCCCGAAACTGGTGAAATGACCATGGGTGAGGTGGTAAAAATATTGAACGATATTACCGATGGCGAAGCCGTAATAGTAACCGATGTTGGTCAGCACCAAATGGTGGCCTGCCGTTACGCCAAGCTCAACAAAACACGCAGCAATATAACCAGCGGCGGTTTAGGTACCATGGGTTTTGCCCTACCTGCGGCTATAGGTGCCAAATATGGCACGCCCGACCGTGAAGTAATTGCCATTATTGGCGATGGTGGCTTCCAAATGACTTGTCAGGAACTGGGTACCATTATGCAAAACAATGTGGATGTAAAAATCATCATCCTCAACAACCGTTTTTTAGGCATGGTGCGCCAATGGCAAGAGTTGTTTAACGAGCGCAGGTATTCGTTCGTGGATATTGAAAGTCCGGATTTTGTGGCCCTGGCAGCAGCCTACCGTATCCCCGGCAAACGAGTGGACGAAAGAGAAGAATTAGCCACCTCACTAAAACATATGCTGGCAACAAAAGGCCCGTATTTGCTGGAGGTAATGGTAACCAAGGAAAACAACGTGTTCCCGATGGTACCACAAGGCTGCAGCGTAAGCGAGATAAGGTTAAAATAAGGACGATATAAAACGGTGTTTAACTCCCTCTTCCGTTAGCCAACGGAGCAGGGGTAAGGCAAACAGGAAAGTACCAAAAAGAAATGGCGTCTAACTCCCTCTCCTTTGGAGAGGGTCGGGGTGAGGCAGAAACGAGTTCAAAAAATATTAAAATGCAAACTCAACAGGAAAAACAGGAATTTAACATTACGGTATATACCGAGAACCAAATAGGTTTGTTAAACCGCATAGCGATAATTTTTACACGTCGTAAAATAAATATCGACAGCCTGAATACATCGCCATCGGAAATTGAAAGTATACACCGATTCAATATCGTGATTACCGAATCGGAAGATGTGGTGCGTAAACTATGCCGTCAAATTGAAAAGCAGGTGGAGGTATTAAAAGTATATTACCATACCAACCAGGATGTAATTTGGCAAGAAATGGCTTTATATAAGGTATCAACCGATGTAATAGCCGAGAAGGTGAGCGTAGAGCGTTTATTAAGGGAAAACGGAGCCAGGGCAGTAGTGATACGTAAAGATTATACCGTATTTGAAACCACTGGTCACCGGGAGGAAACAGACAACCTGATTACCATTCTGCAGCCCTACGGGTTGATTGAATTTGTGCGCAGTGCCCGTGTAGCCATTATAAAAGACAGCGATGGCTTCAACAGCAAACTACGTGAGTTTGAAAGACTAGAACCCGGAGAAAACGTAATAGAAAACGAATATTTAAACAAAGGCGATAAAGTTTTTACGATGTAAGGGTTAGTGAGTAGTGAATAGAGAGTGGTGAGCAGTAAGATGTTAGCATATGTTCAAAAAGTAACAATACTCACCACTTACAATTCACCACTCACTATACCACCGCTCACCAAAGCCCATGCTCGAAGAAATAAAACAAAAATACCCACAGGCATACAATGCCATTAAGAAAGCTACCGAGGCCAATGGTTTCGATATGCCTTCGGAGGTGCTTACCTGTTCATTGCTTAAAACATTGGCAGCTACAAAGCCCGGGGGCAGGTTTTTGGAATTGGGCACAGGTACAGGCTTAGCCACTACCTGGATTTTGGACGGTATGGATAGCGAATCGACCTTGATATCGATTGATAACGATGCCGAGCTGTTAGCTATCGCGAAAGAGAACTTGGGGGTAGATAAACGCTTGCAACTAATATGCACTGATGGGGCAGACTGGATAAAGCAAAATGCAGGGAAAACGTTCAGCTTTATATTTGCAGATACTTGGCCGGGCAAATATTTGCTATTGAACGAAGTATTGGATATGTTAGAAAAAGGCGGCATTTATATTATTGACGATATGCTACCCCAACAAAACTGGCCAAGCGGGCATGCCGAAAAAGCGACCCAACTGATAGCTGATTTGGATAGCCGCGAGGACATCATACTAACAAAAATGGGCTGGGCAACCGGGATCGTGATTATAACCAAAAAGTAAAGTATAAAATCAATTATAATTAAATCAAAAAAACCATCGGCCTAAAACCGGTGGGGCAAAAACAAAACAAAAAATGGCAAAATTAAATTTCGGCGGAACTGAAGAAAATGTAGTTACACGCGAGGAGTTCCCTTTAGCAAAGGCACAAGAAGTTTTAAAAAACGAAGTGGTAGCGGTAATTGGTTATGGTGTTCAAGGACCTGGTCAGGCATTAAACCAAAAAGACAATGGCATTAATGTAATTGTTGGTCAGCGTAAAGGCACAAAAACTTGGGATAAGGCAATT
Organism: uncultured Mucilaginibacter sp.; assembly: GCA_903891475.1. GTDB lineage: Bacteria > Bacteroidota > Bacteroidia > Sphingobacteriales > Sphingobacteriaceae > Mucilaginibacter. Next base: position 97,812 of record CAITEP010000015.1, on the reverse strand, counting down.
GCCGATGGTTTTGTACCCGGCGTTACCCTTTTTGAAATTGAAGAAGCCCTTGAAAAAGGAACTGTTATATGCTATTTATTAAGCGATGCTGCTCAAATTGCTTTATGGCCAACTGTTAAAAAACATTTAACTCCGGGCAAGGCATTGTATTTCTCACATGGTTTTGGTATCACTTTCAATGAGCAAACAGGCATTATCCCTCCTGCCGATGTAGACGTTTTCTTGGTAGCGCCAAAAGGTTCAGGTACTTCATTACGCAGAATGTTTTTACAAGGTCGTGGTTTAAATTCAAGCTATGCTATTTTTCAGGATGCTACAGGCAACGCGTTTAACCGTGTAATTGCTTTAGGTATCGCGGTAGGTAGCGGCTATTTATTTGAAACCGATTTCAGAAAAGAAGTTTACAGCGATTTAACTGGCGAAAGAGGTACTTTGATGGGTTGTATCCAAGGTATTTTTGCCGCTCAATATGAAGTATTACGCAGCAATGGTCACTCACCATCCGAGTCATTTAACGAAACAGTAGAAGAATTAACCCAATCATTAATGCCTTTGGTTGCCGAAAATGGAATGGATTGGATGTATGCCAATTGTTCAACAACCGCCCAACGTGGTGCTTTGGATTGGTGGAAAAAATTCCGCGATGCCACCAAACCGGTATTTGAAGATTTGTATAAAAGTGTCGCGACAGGTGTTGAATCACAAAAATCTATCGATTCAAACAGCAAACCTGATTACCGCGAAAAACTGGATGCCGAATTAAAAGAATTACGCGATAGCGAATTATGGCAAGCCGGTAAAACTGTACGCAGCTTAAGACCCGAAAATCAGGTAGTTGAGGGGTAAATAAGTCGTCTGAATCAGAATTTACAGGATTTTAGGATTTTCAGAATTATTTGATTTGCAAGCTTTTTAAGTTGTTTATTTTTTAAGATGTTACTTAGGGATTATTAAATGGACGAAATGGATGCCTTAACTTATAAAGTGATAGGTTGTGCCATGACGGTGCATAGTAAACTAGGCAATGGGTTTCAGGAGATAATTTACCAAAGATGTTTGGCGATAGAATTATCGAAAGCTGAGGTGAGTTTTGAAAGAGAAAAAGAACAAACTATCTATTACGACGAGATTGAGGTAGGGACAAGAAGGGCTGATTTTATAATTGAAAACAATGTGGTGGTTGAGATAAAAGCCATCATCAGCCTAGAAGATGTTCATTTAGCGCAAGCTAAAAACTATACAGTTGCGTACGATTTTCCACTAGGTTTGCTAATAAACTTTGGAAGCCGAAGCTTGGAACACAAATTAATTTTCAACCCAAAATACAACAAAAAGAAATAAATAATGCTAATAAATAACAAGGGAACTAAGGAAAAATAAACAAGCGATAAAGGGAAATCCTGTAAATTCTGATAATTAGATAAATAGGAAAGAAACAAAGAGAATCCTGAAAATTCTAAAATCCTGTAAATCCTGATTCAGACAATTGAATGAATTATGAAGTGGAATGCCGAATTATACGACCAAAACCACGCCTTTGTATACCAATATGGTGAAGGCTTGCTCGATTTGCTGGATGCGAAACCCGATGAGCGAATTTTAGATTTAGGTTGCGGTACTGGTCATTTAACAAAGTTAATAAAAGACAAAGGTGCATCGGTTATTGGTATTGATTCCTCTGCCGAGATGATAGCCCAAGCGAAAGAAGGCTTCCCCGAGATTGAATTTAAGGTGGCGAATGCGGCTAACTTTTATTTTGATGGTGAATTTGATGCCATTTTTTCGAATGCGGTCTTGCATTGGATCAAAGAGGCCGATACATTGATTGAATCTGTTTATGAAAACCTTAAACCGGGTGGGCGTTTTGTAGCCGAATTTGGTGGCAGGGGAAACATGGAAAAACTGATTTCTGTTACCAGAGAGGTGTTGTTAAAACACGGCTATGTAGACCAAGCGGCATTGGTATTATGGTATTTCCCCGGATTAGGTGAGTATACCAAAAAACTGGAGGATCATGGCTTTAGGGTAACCTTTGCAGCCCATTTCGATAGGAAAACACCCTTGCAAGATGGTGACGAAGGGGTGGCCAAATGGATAGCAATGTTCGGAAGTCAATACCTAATCGGTATTCCGGCTGACGAACAAAAAACAATATTGAAAGAAATTACCAGCCTGCTGGAACCATTATACAACGAAAATGGCCAATGGTACGCTGATTATAAAAGATTAAGGTTTATAGCTGTGAAGGAATAGATACTGATACCTAGTATCAAGACTAAAAAAAGTACTAGCTTTTACTTACCAGCTACATCATACTAATAAAAGAATGTACTTGATACTAACTACTAGATACTAGGTACTAAAATAAAAAAACATATGTTACACGATCCGAACCGCGTTTATATTTTTGATACCACCCTGCGTGATGGGGAACAGGTGCCAGGTTGCCAGTTGACAACCCCCGAAAAAATTGAAATTGCCAAAGAACTGGAAGCTTTGGGCGTTGATATTATTGAAGCAGGGTTCCCTATTTCTAGTCCGGGAGATTTTCAAAGTGTGGTTGAAATTTCAAGAGCTGTAAAAAACCCAACTGTTTGCGCGTTAACACGAGCAAATCGTGGTGATATTGATGTAGCTGTGCAATCATTACAGTATGCCAAACATCCGCGGATCCATACTGGCATTGGCGCATCTGATATGCATATCAAGCATAAATTCAATAGCACCCGGGAAGATATTTTGGCTCGTGCGGTTGATGCTGTAAAATACGCCAAACAATTTGTTGAGGATATTGAATTTTACGCGGAAGATGCTGGCAGGGCCGATATTGTTTATTTGGCGCAAATGGTAGAGGCTGTAATAGCCGCGGGAGCCACTGTGGTAAATATTCCAGATACCAATGGCTATTGCCTGCCAAACCAATATGGCGCAAAAATTAAGTATCTGAAAGAAAACGTAAAAAATATTGACAAGGCCATCATTTCTGTTCATTGCCACAATGATTTGGGTTTGGCAACTGCCAATTCAATTGCAGGGTTGGAAAATGGTGCCCGCCAAGTAGAAGGTACCATCAACGGCATTGGTGAACGTGCCGGCAATACTTCGATAGAGGAAGTGGTAATGATATTAAAAACTCATCAAAACTTGGGTTTGCATACCAATATCAATGCCCGTAACTTCTACGAAATGAGCCGTATGGTAAGTACCCAAATGAGAATGCCGGTACAGCCTAACAAGGCAATAGTGGGTGGCAATGCCTTCGCGCATAGTTCGGGCATACATCAGGATGGTTTTTTAAAGAACCGTGAAAACTACGAGATTATTCGTCCGGAGGATGTGGGTTTCCCAAGTGCTACCATTGTACTTACGGCACGTAGCGGCAGGCATGCGCTAAAATTCCATTTGGAACGACTTGGTCATAAACTCGACAAACAAGAGCTTGACGCGGTTTATAAAGAATTTTTAACTTTGGCCGATAATAAACTGGATTTAAACGACGACGACTTGAACCAATTGGTGAATAGTTATCAGAATAACATACAATCGCTTGAAAAAGCGGATAATAAATAAATCATAAAAAGATGAGCAAAACATTATTTGATAAGGTTTGGGATACCCATGTGGTTCGCAAAATTGAAGGTGGTCCGGATGTATTATTCATCGATCGCCATTTGATACACGAAGTTACCAGTCCGGTAGCCTTTTTAGGTTTAAAAACCAGGGGCATTAAGGTATTGTTCCCTGAGCGTACCTTCGCGACTGCCGATCATAATACTCCAACTATTAACCAACATTTACCGGTTGCCGATCCATTATCGGCCAACCAGCTAAAAGCTTTAGAAACCAATGCCAATGAAAATGGTATTAGTTATTGGGGCCTTGGACACCAAAAAAATGGTATTGTACACGTAGTTGGTCCGGAGTATGGCATAACCCAACCCGGTGCAACCATTGTTTGTGGCGATTCACATACCTCAACCCATGGTGCTTTTGGTGCCATCGCGTTTGGTATAGGTACTTCTGAGGTGGAGATGGTGCTTTCATCACAATGTATCATGCAGCCTAAGCCTAAAAAAATGCGTATCAATATAAATGGCAAATTAGGGTTTGGCGTTACACCTAAGGATGTTGCTTTGTACATCATATCGAAATTAACAACCTCTGGCGCGACAGGCTATTTTGTGGAATATGCGGGAGATGTTTTTGAAAACATGACCATGGAAGGCCGCATGACCGTTTGCAACCTTAGCATTGAAATGGGCGCACGTGGTGGCATGATAGCCCCAGATGAAACTACCATCAATTATGTAAAAGGCAGAGAGTTTAGCCCTAAAGGCGAGGCTTGGGAAAAGGCATTGGCTTATTACCGCACCTTAAAAACCGACCCGGATGCTGTTTTTGATAAAGAGCTAACTTTTAATGCTGCCGATATTGAACCGATGATTACCTATGGTACCAACCCAGGAATGGGTATGGGCATTTCGCACGCTATTCCTGATGCTTCGCATGTAGAAGGTGGGGTTACTACTTACGAAAAATCATTAAACTACATGGGCTTTTCGGAAGGTGATTCCATGTTAGGAAAAAAAGTTGATTATGTATTTGTTGGCAGCTGTACCAATGGCCGCATTGAAGATTTCAGGTTATTTACTTCCCTTGTAAAAGGAAAACATAAGGCCGAGGGTGTTACAGCTTGGCTGGTACCTGGCTCGCACATTGTTGAAAAGCAAATAAAAGATGAAGGCTTGTTGGATATTTTAACCGAAGCTGGTTTTGAATTGCGTCAACCGGGTTGCTCTGCATGCTTGGCTATGAACGATGATAAAGTTCCGGCTGGTAAATATGCGGTAAGTACCTCTAACCGTAACTTTGAAGGCCGTCAGGGGCCTGGCGCACGCACCATGTTGGCTAGTCCGTTGGTTGCCGCCGCCGCCGCCATTACCGGTAAAGTAACAGACCCACGTACCTTAATTGAAGAACTTGTTTAACAACAAAAAATACTAAAATGGCTTACGATAAATTTAATATACTTACAAGTACAGCAGTACCATTGCCAATAGAAAACGTTGATACCGACCAGTTGATTCCGGCTCGCTTTTTAAAAGCGACCGAGCGTGTTGGCTTTGGCGATAACCTTTTTCGCGATTGGCGTTATAATGCCGATAATACCCCTAAAAAAGATTTTGTCCTAAACAATCCATTGTATGGGGGCAAAATTTTGGTAGGTGGTAAAAACTTTGGTTCTGGCTCATCGCGTGAGCATGCGGCCTGGGCAGTGTACGATTATGGTTTCAGGTGTGTGGTATCGAGCTTTTTTGCAGATATTTTCAGGAATAATTGCCTTAACGTAGGTGTATTGCCAGTACAGGTTAGTCCTGAGTTTTCTGATAAAATTTTTGAGGCCATCCACGCCAATCCGAAAACAGAATTGGAGGTAAACTTGACCGAGCAAACCATAACCATCTTATCAACCGGCGAAAAAGAAACTTTTGATATTAGCAGTTACAAAAAAGATAATATGAAAAATGGGTTTGATGATTTAGATTACCTATTGAGCATAAAATCAGAAATTCAGGAATTTGCCTCTCAACTTCCTATTTAATTTAAAACCAATTATAAACCCTTATTGGGTTATTTAGTGATAAAAGCAATTGGAAAACCCCTGATCCAATTGCTAAAACCATTTATATGATATCCGGGTTTTTTTAAATCCCAAAAACAAAATCCTTAACATGGAACGAAGAAAAATAGAGGTAATGGATACCACACTTCGCGATGGCGAACAAACATCGGGGGTTTCATTTTCAACCTCCGAAAAGCTGACCATCACCCAACTATTGATAGAAGAGTTGCATGTAGATAGGGTAGAAATTGCCTCGGCTCGGGTATCAGAAGGGGAATTCAAAGCGGTTAAAAACATTTTAAATTGGGCACATGATAATGGATATGAAGATAGGATAGAAGTATTGTCGTTTGTTGACAATGGAGTATCCATTGATTGGATGGTAAATTCAGGGGTAAAGGTGCAAAATCTGCTTACCAAGGGCTCAATGAACCATCTTACCCATCAGCTTAAAAAAACACCCGAGCAGCATTTTGCCGATATTAAACATGTTATTGAGCTTGCGCATAAAAACAATATTGTAACCAATGTTTATCTGGAAGATTGGAGCAATGGTATGCGTAATTCGCCGGAGTACGTTTTTCAATATTTGGATTTCCTGACCAAACAACCGGTGAAAAGAATTTTATTGCCCGATACCTTGGGCATTTTAACACCAAAGGAAACCTTTGATTATATAAGTACCATTATTGCCCGATACCCATGTATTCATTTTGATTTTCATGCGCATAATGATTATGATTTAGGTACCGCCAATGTGCTGGAGGCCGTAAGAGCCGGAGCCAATGGTTTGCACCTAACGGTTAATGGCATGGGCGAAAGGGCTGGCAATGCCGCATTAGCAAGTGCAGTAGCCGTTTTGCATGATTTTGTGCCCGATGTAGAGTTTAGCATCAAAGAAGATTCCATATACAAGGTAAGTAAGCTTGTGGAGACTTTTTCGGGCATCCGTATACCATCAAACAAACCCATTGTTGGCGATAATGTATTTACCCAAACTGCGGGCATACATGCCGATGGGGATAACAAAAACAATCTGTATTTTAACGATTTGCTTCCGGAGCGTTTTGGCCGTAAACGCGAATACGCGCTCGGAAAAACATCCGGTAAAGCCAACATCGAAAAAAACTTGCAAGAACTTGGTCTGAAATTAAATGAGGCCGACCTAAAAAAAGTTACTCAACGTGTAATTGAACTGGGCGATAAAAAAGAAATTGTTACCAAGGAGGATTTGCCCTATATCATCTCGGATGTATTAGATAGCAGCTTGTATGAGGATAAAGTGGTGGTGGAATCGTATGTATTGATGCATGCCATGGGTTTCAGGCCATCGGCAACCATATCGGTAAAAATTGATGGCGAAAAATATGAGGAAAGCGCGCAAGGTGATGGTCAGTTTGATGCTTTTATGAAGGCTTTGGCGTTGGTTTACCTAAAAAAGGACAGATGCCTGCCAAAATTGATTGACTATGCGGTGAGGATTGCCCCCGGAAGTAGCTCGGATGCATTATGCGAAACCATTATTACTTGGCAAACCGACGAGAAAAAATTTATAACACGCGGACTCGATTCCGACCAAACTGTTTGCGCCATTAAGGCAACACAAAAAATGTTGAACATTATTTAATTCTAATAAGCACTTCAAAAATCCTTTTACATTTGTGGAATTTTGTTGAATAAATCATAATACCTAAAATACATGAAACTAAATATCGCGCTTTTAGCTGGTGATGGAATTGGGCCCGAGGTTATTAATCAGGCCGTTAAAGTATCAAACGCAATAGCAAAAAAATTTAACCACCAAATTACCTGGACCTCTGCTTTAACAGGTGCTGCCGCAATTGATGCGGTTGGTGAACCTTACCCTGACACGACACACGAAATTTGTATGGCTGCAGATGCGGTATTGTTTGGCGCTATTGGTCACCCGCGTTTTGATAACGACCCAAAGGCCAAGGTACGCCCCGAGCAAGGCTTGTTAAAAATGCGTCAAAAATTAGGTTTGTACGCTAATGTGCGCCCTACCTTTACTTTCCCATCATTAATTGATAATTCGCCTTTAAAAAGGGAGCGCATTGAAGGTACAGATATCATTATTTTGCGTGAACTTACCGGAGGTATTTATTTTGGTGCCCGTGGCCGATTAGATGATGGCAATACCGCCTTTGATACCTGTACCTATACCCGTGCCGAAGTACAACGATTGGCTAAATTAGGCTTTGAAATGGCCATGACCCGCAGCAAAAAATTATGCTGTGTAGATAAGGCCAATGTATTGGAAACATCACGCCTATGGCGCGAAACGGTACAAGATATGGAGAAGGATTACCCGGAAGTTACCGTTAGCTATGAATTTGTTGACGCGGTTGCAATGCGCCTGGTGCAATGGCCAAATAGCTATGATGTGTTGATAACCGAAAATCTTTTTGGTGATATTTTGACCGATGAAGCATCTGTTATTTCAGGCTCTATGGGTTTAATGCCATCGGCATCTGTTGGTATACATACTTCATTATACGAGCCAATACACGGTTCGTACCCACAAGCGGCAGGTAAAGATATTGCTAATCCCTTGGCAACTGTATTATCGGCAGCTATGATGTTTGAGGATGCTTTTGGATTGAAAGAAGAAGCGGAATTAATCAGGGAGGTAGTAAATAAATCATTGGCCGAAGGGGTAGTAACAGAAGACCTTGCCGGCAAAAATAAAGCCTACAAAACCAGCGAAGTTGGCGATTGGTTGGCTAAAAATATTTAATAAACTAAGCTATCCTAAAACGAGCCGTATTTTTTGAGAAAGAGTTTATGCCCTTTTAAAAAAAGATACGGCTTGTTTGCAAAATTCTTCCAGATGTGGTGGCAGTATATTTTCAAGTTCGGGTTGCGAGCCACCAAAAGTATGGTCGGCACCTGCAATAATGCTTAATTCGGCATTTGGTTGGGCTGCCTTAAGTTCATGTGCGGCGGAAACAGCTACGGTTGGGTCGGCATCTCCATGAACAATCAACCAGGGTACTTCAACCTTCGCGGCGTTCGTCAAAATATCCAATCGTGTTGGGTTCTTATCTAAATCAAGCAGGGCGGTTACTTTTAAAGGCATTTGCTGGTTGGTACGCTTATTGGTAAAGTAAGCCATGCCTTGCAGTCGCCATTGCGCTTCCATCTCCTTCGGCCATAAATTACGAAAACTAGCAATTGAGGCCATACTCACCAATTTTTTTATTCGCTTATCTTCAGCCGTTTTAATAATACTGATACCACCGCCCATGCTATGCCCAATTAAATAAATTTCGGTAGCTGCGGGCATGGCAGGTCCTTGGTAGGCAAAATCAATCACCGCCTTTAAATCATCCAGTTCTATGCTAAATGTATTATCGCTAAAAGCTATCAGATCTGAAAATTCCAAAGGTTTATCGGAAGTAGTGCCATTGTGCGAGAAATTAAATTTCAGATACCTAAGCCCGTTTTCTGCAAAAAAATTAGCCACCAAATTATGCGCGCCCCAATCTTTAAAGCCTTTAAAACCATGTGCAAAAATTACGATAGGAGCTTTAGGCATGCTATCGTCAAATGTTAAATCCATCAGCATACCACGCCCTTTGGCACCTTGTATATTAAAACTTTGTTTTTTTATCATATTTGATTTCACTAGGCTTACAGAACAAAAAACGAATCAGAGTTATAAAATTATCAGATTAATAAGGTTTGATTTCTTAATCAAATATAGCTACAAATAAACAATCATTATCGAGATGATACGGACATTTTTAACAGTGCAATCTTTATATCATTAATTTAATAAAAACTTATATCAGTAAAAAATGTTAAATTATTAGGGCTATTTATTAAACAAGTAATTAGCGCCTATGCCAATAAATTGATTTTCTATTTTAACTGTGTAGTTGTTTAATGTGGTAGTGGGAGAGTAGGTGACGCTTAATTCTATTTTTTTGTTGAGTGTAATTCCGCTCTGTAATGAATAGTTTAAGAGAAAGTTTTTAAACTTATAGATATCAGGTGAATTATAGGTTGCATTTTGATTGTTCTTGTCATTCTGCAAGTCATAATAAGTAAAATCAAAATTCTTAATCAAATTAAATGATGCAGCAACACCAACAAACATTTGGTAATTACTTTTATTTATAAAATTGTAATCAATGGTTGGATTTAATGCCACAGTAACTTGTTTGAAAATAATTCTTGCATCTAACACGGGATATGGCCCACTTAGCAATGGGGGGTCGTATGGGTCAATAAGCCTTGGGTCAAAGTAGATATTAAATCGTGGATTAAATAAGATTATGGAAACATCAGCTTTAAAAACTAAATTAGGGCTGATGTTATTTTTTAACCATTTAATACCATAATCTAATTTGGGACTTAGATTTGGAAATATTTGTCGCCCTTCCTCAATAATATCACTAAAAGAACTAAAATTATAATTTATGCCTGCGCCAATATAAGTTTGCGTATTTGTTTTATTATTGGATTTTCCATTCGTAGTTTGGTAATAAGCTTTTTCAGTTGGTTGCCAATCATTAGCAATGAAGGATTGACCTAGAGCTAACATAGGAAATGAAAAAAGCAAAAGTGATAAGAAGGGTTTCATCGCTTAGATTATTTTAAAACTAAAGTACTTAAAAAGCCTGAATTTAAAATATACTTTCTTTTTATTTTCTAAATTATTATTTCGCTAACAGGTTTAAATTGTATTTCTAACCGACTTAATAATAGCAGCCTTTTTTTATAACCCCAATACTAATAACTATATTTAATTCCAGTTTTACCAAATTATATACCATGAAGTCAATTAAACAAATTTTATTTTTGTTTTACATTATTATAGCTACCTCCTTTAAACCAATCGTAATGAATGATGGCTTTGAAGACCATCCTAAAGCTATTTTAACTCCGGTTACCCGCTTTGTGTTTAACTCCTTTGTTGATTGCAATATGTCGGAGGTTTGGATAGGGAATAAATTCATGATTTTCCCCGGTAAATATGGTGAGGATCCTCTATGGGGGCCGTCTGATAACTTAAAGTATGCTATTGGCTCTACCATTGACGAAGCTTTTCAAACGCCCGAAAAAGGTTTTATAGCACCTAAAATGCCACCTAATGCCCCTCCCGGAAAGCCTGGTTTGCATGGAGCGGTATGGTTCGAGTCGCTTTATCAGGATAGTACTGATCAATCTGGAAATACACTGTATGCCTTATATCATAATGAAAACTACCCTGAAACTTTGCCTTATGATTCCGTAACCGGTAAAGGCTATAAAAGTACCTTATGGCCGCAAGGCTTAAAAGGTCCGGCATCTCCCTCTGCAGTATGCAGGATTGGTATTATGAAATCAACAGATGGCGGCAAAAGCTGGGACAATAAGGGTATATTTATTGAGGATGAGCAACCCCGATTAATATTAAGACCAAACAATACCGCGGCTAATTTTGCAGGTGGTAATGGCGACCCATCTGCCGTTGCCAACGGTAAATATTTATACTTGTTTTATGGGGAATATGGCTTCCCTGGGAAATATGAGGAGGCTAGTTATAATCCAGAAACAGAATGGAAAGGGCAATGTGTTAGCATGGCCCGTATAGCACTTTCAGATTTGGATAACCCCCAAGGAAAAGCAAAACGTTGGGACGGACATGCCTTTACCATACCCTACAATGGAGTTGGGAAGCCTGTAGCTGCTGTGCAAATTCCATTGGCCGAGGGAGGCGGACCGACGTCATCGCCGACGGCTAAATATTTTTGGGGACCATCCGTAAGTTGGAACGTGTATTTAAAATCTTGGGTGATGCTTATAGCCAAAGCAGAAGGTCCTTCATGGAAGGGGAGCAGTATTTATATATCGTACAATAAAAATGCCGATTTGGGCGAAGGCGATAACTCCCAGCAATGGAGTAAGCCCGTGTTGCTTTTAGATAAGCCGGGGCATATTATTTGGTATCCGTCCTTACAGCCTTTAAACAATGAGGCTAACGGAACCAATAAATATTCGGCATTAAAATTAGGGCAAAAGGCCAGGTTGTTTTTTAAAGATATGGAGGGCGATAAAAGCGATTATATTTCGGAATATTTGGTGACATTTAACAAATAAATTACCTGAAAATCTGCCTATTTAAAGCTAATTTATAAACATTCTAAATTCATCTGTATGACAGACTGTTGACATAGCGTCTGCCAAATCCTTTTACTTTTGTCGGGTTAAAATTAAAACTACTTTGAAGAACTTAAAAGTAATTGCTTTTACACATAAACAAATTGAGCTGAAGGAATTGGGTCGTCTGGTTATTTGCCAGGAAAATCTCAATGATAAATTGGCGAGTGTAAAAACTTTACTTGGTATTGATGAGATTTTTTACCTGGCTACCTGTAACCGCGTTGAATTTGTGATGATAACCGCTAAGTTGGTTGACAAGGATTTTGCAAAGCAGTTTATGGAAGCCATGAGCATGGGGCTTTGCCCGGTTTCTACCGAAATATTTTTAAACGCTGCTGCTTATTACGAGGGTAAAGATGCTTTAGAACATTTGTTGCGAACCTCCTGCTCCATGGAAAGTCTGATTGTAGGTGAGAAAGAAATTTTAGCTCAGTTGCGTAAGGCTTACGAGGATTGCCGCGAGGCTGGGCTTACCGGAGATGGTTTACGTATGTTTATGAACTGCATCGTAAAAACTGCAAAGGAAGTTTATACGCATACCAATATTTCAAAAAATCCTATATCAGTAGTTTCACTGGCCTATCGTAAATTAAGAGAGATTAATTTATGGAGCAATGCACGTATTTTAATTATTGGAGCCGGGGAAACTAATAGGAATATTTCAAAGTATCTGCAAAAACACAAGTTTTCAAATTTCGCTGTTTTTAATCGTACCCTAGCAAAGGCTAAAATATTAGCTGATGAATTGGGCGGAGAAGCTTTTGATTTAGAGGCATTGAAGCATTATAACAAAGGCTTTGATGTAATTATTACCTGTACTTCTTCTATAGAGCCTATTATTACTACCGAAATATATACCACCCTTTTAAATGGCGAAACTAACCGTAAAACAATAGTTGATTTAGCCATACCAAATGATACCGACGCGGAGGTGCTTAAAAAATTCCCGGTAAGTTTTATTGAGGTGCATTCATTAAACGAAGTTGCCAAAAACAACCTGCAGGAACGTTACGAAGAGCTAACCCATGCCGAAGCTATTATTGAACAAAACATGGATGCTTTTATTCTGGAATTACGTCAGCGTAAGGTAGAGATAGCCATGCGCGAAGTTCCCGAAAAAATTAAAGAAATCAGGAAGGTAGCCTTAAATTCTGTTTTTGCCGAGGAAGTTCAAAATATGGATGCGCATTCGCGTGAAACCTTAGAGAAGGTGATTAATTACATGGAGAAAAAATACATTAGTGTGCCCATGAAAATGGCAAAAGAGATATTGATTAAGCACTAAAAATTCCTTTCCACTCATCTTTCTTTAATCAATCCCTAAAAACATATTTAATGTAGCCCTAATTCATTAATTTCGCATTTTAATTTCGCATTGTGGAAAGAACACTCATTATAGGAACACGCGGCAGCGAATTGGCACTATGGCAAGCTCATTTTGTAAAAGATAGTTTGGCCGCTATCGGTATTACCGCCGAGTTAAAAATAATTAAAACACAAGGCGACCGTATCCTTAACCTGAGCTTTGATAAGCTGGAGGGAAAAGGGTTTTTTACCAAAGAACTGGAAGAAGAGCTACTAAATGGCAGCATTGATTTAGCTGTGCATTCCCATAAAGACCTCCCGACCGAAAACCCACCAGGCTTAATTATTGCCGCAGTTTCGGAAAGGGAAGACGCTTCGGAGTTGTTGTTGATTTTAAAAGATTGTGTCGACCCCAAACAAAAGTTGGCTGTTAAATACGGAGCCAATGTAGGGACTTCCTCAAACAGGCGAAAAGCACAATTGCTTGCCCACCGCCCCGACCTTGAAATACACGAGCTAAGAGGTAATGTCCCTACCCGTATCAATAAACTCCGTCAGGGAGATTACGATGCCATTATGCTGGCTAAAGCCGGGGTATACCGATTGGAAATTGATTTAAGCGAATTTCATGTAGAGGAACTATCACCTACCGAATTGATACCTGCACCCGCTCAGGGAGCACTAGCTATCCAAATACGTGAAAATGATAAGGAGATATTCGATGCCTTGCAACCATTACACCACCCTGAAGTAGCTGAGCTATTGGCTGTTGAGCGGGGTATCTTAAAACTATTTGGCGGCGGTTGCCACTTGCCTTTAGGGGTTTATTGTCGTAAAGAAGGTAACAGTTACCAGGTATTTACCTCAAAGGCAGATGAAGGTACCGAATTTCCGGACAGGCTATTTGTTGAATCGACTACCACCGAAGGGCTTGCAAATAAAGTAGTTAGTTTTTTTAATAAAGACCGCGAATTCCCGAAGAAGGTATTTATTTCGAGAGAATTGACCGAAAAAAGTTATTTAAGGAAAGCGCTCGAAAAACATAATATCGAGGTAGAAGATATTTCATTTATCCGCACGGTGCCTATTATCACCAAGCTTGATAATTTTATATTGAAGAATGCGGATTGGGTATTTTTTAGTAGCAAAAACGCGATAGAGTATTTTTTTAAGTTAGAACCCTTATTACCTAAAGCGGTTAAGTTTGGTGTAATGAGCAATGGCTCGGCCGAGGCTTTGCGCAAAGCAGGATATGTGCCAGATTTTACCGGAAGCAGTATTGATACCGACCTGATTGCCAAAAAATTCGCTGAATTTGCTAATGGCAGCACCGTAATTTTCCCTGCTGCCGAAAATTCGTTAAAAAGCATACAACAAGGCTTATCAGCCGAAACTAAAATAATAGATCTGCCAATTTATCAAACAGTGCCGGTTACCAACATAGCAACTTGCTGTGAAGATATTTTGATTTTTACCAGCCCATCTAATGTGGAAGCCTATTTTACCGATAATTTATTAGAGCCCGGACAAAAAGTAATAGCTATAGGCCATTCAACCGGTAAAAAATTGGAAGACTATGGGGTGAGCTATACCCTGCCCTATTCGCCGGATGAAGTTGGCCTTGCAGAGGCCGTATTTGGATTGGTTTAGCCAGTTAAAGCTAAACCAATTTATATAATTTCATCTTCCTTTGGGTTGCTTTCGCAAATATAGCCAAATAGGCACCTGTCTTTTATCATGGTGGCAACTTCGGGCGGAACAAACTCTTCCCAACCTTCTTCCCCCTGCTTTATCATTTGCAATACCTTATCGGTTTGTATGTTTAGGTTGTTCTCGTTAAAGTGCCTAATGTCCTCAATTTTATTATTGGCAATTAAATAACGGTACAAATCAATCAGGTGTGATGGTGGGTTAAACCTTAGGCAATTATAAATCATACCATCCCGGAGGGTAGGGTATATAAATAGTTTTACCTTGCGGCTAAACAGGGTAGCGAATGACTCTAAGATACCCCCGGCAAGCTCCTGATAATGTTCTTCGGCAAAAATATACTCCAAGTTAGGGTAGCCTAAAACCACACCCATTTTTAGCTTGGTTATTTTTGACAAATAAGCTACCAGCTTATAATATTCGTGAAAGTTAGAAATCAATACCGTTTGCCCTAATGAGCATAGAATATCAACCCTGTCTAAAAAGTCCTTTTCATCAATATCTGCGCTATCGCTCGCGTTTCTTTCTTTTAGTGATTGTAGGGTAAGCTCGGTAATAACCACTATGTTATTTTTATCAACATCGGGCTCTTGCAAAAATTGCTTTACCCCGGTGTTTAACATATCCAAATGAAGGTTAATCAATGGCCTAAACCTACCGCGAATTACCACTATATGCTTTTTATATAAGGCTTCGGATGGTTGCATGTTATTACCATCGGGTCCAAATACCGCTACATCCGAGAAGCCATATTTAACCAATAGCATACTCATTAAGCGATTATCAACCTTACTAAAATCAGGCCCTTCAAACCTAATCATGTCAATCTGGATACGATCTTTCGACAGGTCGTCCATTAACGAAAGTAAAAAGTTAGTAGGGTTATCGTGGTAAAAAAAGCAAGCATATAACAGGTTTACACCTAAGGCACCTACAGCCTGTTGTTGCAGGTTATTGTCGTTATCTAATAATTTTACGTGTATAACAACATCATTGTATTGCCCATTGGGCTCCAATTGGAAACGTACGCCCATCCAGCCGTGGCCCTCGTTGGTTTTATGATAATTGAGTGCCGCAATGGTATCAGAAAAAGCGAAAAAGGTAGTGTTGCTGCCTCTTTGCTCGGCAAGGCGTTCAATCAAAAGTTCATATTCATGGTCGAGCATGGCAATTAGGCGTGGTTCGCTCACATAGCGCCTACCTTGTTGTACCCCATAAATAGCGTCGGAGAATGTCATGTCATAAGCCGACATGGTTTTTGCTATGGTGCCCGATGAGCCACCCGCTTTAAAAAAGTTGGCCGCAACGTCTTGTCCTGCCCCAATTTCGGCAAATGAGCCATAAATTCTTGGGTCGAGATTGATGGCAAGTGCCTTTTGCTTTGTTCCTAAATCTGTTTTTTGAATGGGATCCATATACTTAGTTGAAGTTTAAGTTTGCCATTACTTGTTATGTTTTAAGATGCTTAAAAGTACTCAAATTTTTTTATTTAAGGCGTAAAAAAGCTGATATAAAGCAAAAAGGTTTATAACAAATGTTATAAACCTTTTAATCATTAAAAAACATACCGGTTACTGATATTGTATATACATTGGGTAAGGCTTGTATTTTGTTAAAACCTCGGTTGGGGTTAGCATATGGTGCGGCGCTTTTTTGATATCGTTTTTGTAGAATAATTTAAACCCGGTAAATTGAACCGGCTCCGGATAAATAAAATTGCGGTAAGTACCAGTTTTTAAATCAGGTTCGCCCCAGCCATCCATATCCATTACCAATTGAATTTCGGGATGTAGCTTTATTTCTTTGTAGTTGGTTACCATTTTTTTTGTAAAGCGGTGTACAATTAAAATTTTTGGAGGTAGGTTATATTTCTTTACCAAGCCTGTTAAATAGGTGGAAACATAATTTACATCGGCGGCATCAAAAGTGCCTATTTTTTTACCCGGCAGCGAGCCATCCTTCATAGAAAACTCCGGATCCATACCAAAATGTACATTTGGCATGATCCAATATTTCTCGAGCTGTGGAACTTCAGAGCGGATATTGCTCAAGGCTACTTGTATATCTAAAAAAACAATGGCATGTGCTTTTTTTGCTAAACTTAAAACACTGTCAATTTGTTTAAAAGGCATACGATTACGGTATTTACCATCTTTACCGCCAAAACCACTTGCAACTACTGCTATATAGTGCAATGCAGGTTGTACCGGAGTTTGCGGATCAGCCTTTTCCCAGTTACTTACTTCTCCTTTAAGCTTGGCCAGCATTTGATTTGGTGGAAGCTCGCCTAAAATACCCATCTTTTTTGCATAAAGGTTACCATAAAAAGCAACAACACGCTTAAAAGGTAAAATAGCACCCGGAAGTGGATAAGGCGCGTTTTTTACCGGCCATCTGCCAGTAGTATCTCCATGCGCCATTCTTTTCATTAATGAATCGTACAGGTGCTTATCCAATGGTGGATAGGTGACCACTTGGGGCACGGTATCTTTTGCGGTGGCGGCAACTTTTTTGGTGGTATCTTTTTTAGTTGCCGATTTTACAGCGGAATTTCCTTGGTTGCAATTTGAAAAAAGGGTGAATGAGGACAATAATAGAAAAGAGGATAACAGCAGATTTTTTAATTTCATTAATTTAATTTTTCGCGGGTAAATATGCTGCAAAGTAACATCTTTTTTGATGTGAATGTGGAAATTTTTAAAACATTAAACGATTTTTTTTAACGTTTGGCAAGCCTTATTTATAAAACTTACCAAAAACACCGAGCGGTAATTTGGGGCCGGCCGTGGCTTGCAGATAAAGCTCGCCAATTTCGAGGTTTTGCACTTTTGGGAACACGCCTTTTATCAAATTCTCGATAATAACCGATGAAAAGCCAAGCGAATAGGTGTTCAGTACCAAAAAATGCTCATCAGGATCGAGCAGCTGTATCACATCCTGCATCATTTCATAAATATTATCTTCCAGTTTCCACTTTTCGCCATTGGGGCCGTGACCGTATGCTGGAGGATCTAAAATAATACCATTGTATTTTTTTCCTCTCTTTATCTCACGTTTCACAAACTTTAAAGCATCTTCCACCATCCATCGTATTCGGCTTAAGCCTGATAGCTCCTGATTTTCATTGGCCCAGGTAACTACCTGTTTAATGGAGTCGACATGCGTAGTATCAGCTCCTGCCGCTTGTGCCATTAAGGAAGCGCCACCCGTATAGGCGAAAAGGTTTAAGACTTTTGGCGATGGCGTTTTAAAGTTCTTAATTTTACTACTGATAAAGTCCCAGTTTACTGCTTGCTCCGGGAAAATGCCCAAGTGTTTAAACGAGGTTAAAGCTAGGCGGAATTTTATACTGGCTTCGGGGTTTTTATATTCAATATGCCACCTGTCGGGCATGTTGGGGGTTTTCTTCACCCATTCGCCCGAGGTAGCAGAGCGGCCTTTAAACTTGATATGGTGTAGTTGTTGCCATTCTTTATCGCTCATGGCCTTTGCCCATACAGCTTGTGGCTCCGGACGAATCAAAATAACATTGCCAAAACGTTCCAACTTCTCAAAATCACCACAGTCAATGAGTTCGTAATCTTTCCAATAAGTTGGGGTGAGGAGCTGGATCATGGTGAGTGGTGAATAGTGAGTTGTTGTTTTATTTTGAGTGGTGAATGGTTAATAGTGAGTTTTTATTGCGAATTGTTAGAAATAAATGGTTAGTTTTTATTGGTTTATTTTTATTTTATGAGAGAGTATTGCTAATCACATTTCATACTCACTACTCTCCATTCACCACTCACTAATCTCCACTCACTAAAATCATAGCTTCTCCCTAGCCGCTCTCATAAATTTGCTGGCAAATACAAATTCATTGAGTTCTTTATTATCGGTATGGGCTATTTCGTGGTTGGAGCCTTCCCACCATTTTAGGCCGTTATCTAAAAAAATGATGTGGTCGCCTATGCCCATTACCGAGTTCATATCGTGTGTAACAATTACCGTAGTAGTTTGGAACTCGTCGGTAATTTCGTTAATCAGGTTATCAATCAAAATAGCTGTTTTGGGGTCGAGACCCGAATTGGGTTCGTCAACAAACAAATACTTTGGCTGCATTGAAATGGCACGCGCTATGCCTACCCGCTTTTTCATCCCGCCAGATAATTCGGATGGAAATAGTTTATTGGTGCCAGCCAAATTCACCTTTTCGAGACAAAAATTTGCCCTGTCCAATTTTTCGGCTTTTGATAGATTGGTAAACAAATTTAGCGGGAAAATGATGTTTTGTTCCACTGTCATGGAATCAAACAAGGCAGAGTTTTGAAAAAGCATGCCTATTTGTTTCCTAATAGGTACTCGCCCTTCAAAATGCATGGCGGTAAAGTTTTCATTATCATACAGAACTTCGCCATTGGTAGGTTCGTGCAAGCCAACTATACATTTTAATAGGGTAGTTTTGCCTGACCCGGAGCTGCCAATAATAAGGTTGTTTTTACCTGGTTTAAAGCTTGCTGATATACCTTTAAGTACCTCGTTGCCGCCAAAATTTTTATAGATGTCTTTAATCTCAATCATAATAGCATCCTTGAAATTACCAGATCGGCAAATAAAATCATTACGCAACTAAAAACCACCCCACGTGTAGCGGATTGACCAACTTCTAAGGAACCACCCGAAGTATAAAAACCCTGGTAGGCACATATGGAAGAGATGATAAAGCCAAATACAATGGCTTTTACGGCGCAAACAACCAAAATTACCTGGTTAAAATCGCCCGTTAAACCAGAAATATAATCGGCTGTCGAAACATCTCTCGATGCTGCGCAGGCGATATAGCCACCGCATAAGCCTAAGCCAACACTTATAATAATAAGCAAGGGCACCATGGTTACCCCAGCGATAATTTTGGGCGATATCAGGAAGCCAGGGGCGTTAACACCCATAATCTCGAGCGCATCAATTTGTTCGGTTACCCGCATGGTGCCTATTTGTGAGGCGATGCTGGAACCTACACGTCCGGCCAAAACCAAGGCCGAAATGGTGGGACTAAATTCCAATATGGTGGAGTCGCGGGTAATTTTACCAACTACAGTTTTCGGAATAAAATCGCTCACCAATTGGAAAGCTGTTTGTATAGTGGCTACCGCGCCAATAAAAACGGATATGATGGCAACAATACCAAGCGAGCCAATACCCACCGATACCATTTCGCGCATTACCTCTTCCCAATAAACACTGAATTTTTCAGGCTTACGAAAACTGAGCCTTAGCAGGAGAATATACCTTCCGAAACTATAAAACATTAAATTTTTTTAATCCGTGCTAAAAATACGGTTTTAATGACATAAATCACCTTTAACGTTAAAATCAGGTAGCATGTTTTTACTGTACAATGATGGTAAGTGTTCAAAAATGCCTAATTATCAGCGCAATAGTTTAAATTCTTTATAAGGATTTTAAGATGTCCAGTTTAATTTTAGCTATAGCATAAGCTAGTAAAATATTTTACCGCTGTTTTACCCCATTTTACCGAATAATTTGGAGAGTTCCCCAAAAGCCTGAATGAGTTTTTTTAAAATAAACTTATGTTTGTTTTGTAAATTAACAACATCAGCTATGAAAAACGCCCTCATAACCGCAGCAACAAAAGGAATAGGCAAGGCCGTGGCCAAGGCCTTTGCCCTTGAGGGTATTAATCTGGCTGTTTGCTCGCGCAATGAATCAGAGCTGGCGGAATTAAAAGCCGAGCTTTTAATGATTAACCCCAATATTCAAGTATTTATTGCCGTGGTTGATTGCAGTATTAAAACAGACCTACTTGCTTTTGCCCAAAATGCTGAAGAAGCTTTGGGAAGCATTAACATCATTGTAAACAATGTTGGCATATACAGCACAACAAGTATTTTAGATGATGCGGAGGTAGATTTCGAAAAACAAATAAATACCAACCTGAGACCAGCTTATGAGCTTTATAGGTTTTTTGGTAAAAAGATGATGGCTACCCGTAGCGGACATATATTTAATATCTGCTCGGTAGCATCGGTAAACCCAATAGCGGCAGCCGGAACATATAGTATAACTAAATATGCACTGCTAGGTTTAAATAAAGTAATGCGGCAGGAAACAGAGCCATACGGTGTAAAGGTAACGGCCATTATACCAGGGTCGACCCTTACCGATTCGTGGAAGGGAGTAGAAGTGGATAAAGATAAAATGGTACTGCCCGAGGATGTTGCTGTTGCCATAATTGCCGCCTATAAAATGAGCCCGGGAGCCAATGTTGATGAAATAACCATAAAACCCGTTTACGGACAATTATAAATTTATATTAAAACAAATTACAATGAACAAGAAACTATATAGAAACGACTATCGCCGGGTATTTGGCGGTGTTTGTGCCGGCCTTGCCGATTATTTTGAAATGGATGTAACCATTATACGTCTGCTATTTGCCTTCGCATTTTTTGTTGGAGGTGTGGGCTTTGTGCCCTATATCATACTATGGATAGTATTACCCCGCCGATCATACATGGCACCAAATTTTGGCAACCCCACGGTTGATTATACTGTTCCCCCACAACCGGAAGGTGGCAATTTTTATTCATCGCCCTTTAATAATTATACTGCGCCGGGTTTTAAAAACATGGATTATTTTGAAGCCAATAAAAAATCAACTGTTGGCGTAATTATTGGTGCCTTCCTTATTTTATTAGGAGGATTAATATTGGCGAATGAGTATGATATTATCCCAAGCATTGATTGGGACAGACTTTGGCCAGTGGTTTTAATTTTGGTTGGAGGGTCACTAATAGCCTCCGGTCAACTTAAAAAACCTTGGGAAAAAGATAGCTTGCACCATAACAATAAAACAACTGGCGATGATACTGCCGAAGATTTAGAAACTGTTTAATTACAACATTTAGCATTCATTAACATGAAAAAAGATAAATTAATAACCGGCTTAATATTGGTAGCTATAGGTGCCGCCTTTTTGCTCAACAACTTTGGCTTAATACACTTTCATTGGGCAAACATTATTCACTTATGGCCCATATTTTTAGTCATAGCAGGTGTAAACCTGGTACTATCGCATAACGAGGCAATTTGGGCCACCGCTACTAAAATTGGGGTAGCTGTAATTGGCATTGGCCTCATACTTTTTGGCAATTTTGATGATAATTATAAATACTGGCCAGGTTCCAATTTCTTTTATCATCATAATATGAATAGTAATAATAATGATAATGACAACGATGATAGTGACGACAATGCTGATAACACAAAAGCGGTGATAGTTGGCGATGGTAATTTTAGTCAGCCTTATAATGTAAACGCTAAAAATGCCCGTTTAGATATAAGCGGAGGGGGAACATTATACACACTTAATGATACCACCAACTTGCTTTTCAAGGCTTTTTCGAAGGATAAGCATAATAAATATAGCTTTTCGCAATATCAGGACGATTCTGTTTACGCGATTGATTTTCACATGAAAAACAAAAACGGACTTAACTTGAATACTGATAAAAACCAGGTTAATTTCTTTTTAAACCCGAACCCCGAATGGCAAATACATGTGGAAACCGGAGCATCCAAATTAAATTTCAATCTTACAAAGTTTAAAATCAGGTCGCTCGAATTGCGTGGTGGCGCGGCTTCATTTGATGTAAAACTTGGCAAACCTTTATCCATGACCGATGTAGATGTGGAAACAGGTGTATCGGGTGTTGATATCAGCATACCCAAGGATGCCGCTTGCAGTATTGAAACTGAGTCGGGCTTATCTGATAATCATTTTGAAGGTTTCAATAAATCGGACGAAAACAGTTATGAAACCGCTGGTTATCAAAATGCCAAAACAAAAATACATATCCATATTAGTGGCGGACTTTCCGATTTTCATGTAAAGCGGTACTAAAATATCGAACAAAAGATAAATAGTTAATAGTTTAATTTGAATATAGTAAGGCATGAGGTGGCTTGTTTAAATGCAGGCCACCTTTGCATTTTAAGCTTAATATGTAGATACTTGTTTATTATAAAAACAAAATGGACGAACCGTATTTTGTAGTAATAAATGGTAAACCCGAAGGCCCATACAACCTGAGCCAAATAAAGGCAATGGGAATAAAGCCAGGTGATTTTTTAAAAACCCGCTTAATGGATGATTATAAGGAGGCTCATGAAATTGACGAAATACGCGCTTTAATGGGTTTTGGTAAGGAGGCCTTTATTCCCCAATATTTTGGCAGTTTTGAACAGCGCCTGCTAGCCGCCGCCCTCGATTGGTTTTTTGTAGCGGGAGCATGCATTGTAATAGTGTTTTTGATCAGTCTTTTTATGGAGGACAAAGAAACCCGACTGGTAGCTGCATTTAGCTTGTTTGCATTGATACCCTTTGTTAAATTTATTTATCAGGCTCTGATGGACTGTGGAGCCAATCAAGGCAGTTATGGTAAGCAAATATTAAAAATTAGGGTAGGCAATTTGCAAGGTGAACGAATAACTTTAAAACATTCAATAGGTAGGAATTTTGCAAAGCTACTATCGGCAGGTACTTTTTTTATTGGATACCTATTTTGTTTCTTCAATAAAAAACAGCAATGCCTGCACGATATAGTTGCAGGAACGCTGGTTGTAAAAGATCGATTATTTTAAAAGTAACAGTTGAACCTTTTTTATAAAATAGTTTTTCGCACCACATAGGTTTTTGCCGCTAAATCGTGGATGCTTTGGCGGTGTTCGGTAAACAATACGGGTAGAAAACCCAGGTATAAAAAGAATACCGAAAATACTTTAACAAAGTTACGTAATAGTGCCGTTAAAAAGCTTTGTCCATATCCTTCCACATCTACCACCACCAATCGAAATAAAAATTTGCCAATACTGCCCTTCATGGGTGATACTTCCCCTATAGTGTTATAAACAATTAACGTAACACCTGTAATAATTTGAAGCAATACCATATCAGAGATTGACATTTTAAAAATATCGCTATAAGTATGTATAGCGAATGTTTTACCAGTTGCTAAGGCAATAAGTTGTAAAACATAATTTGTTAGGATGGCTAAAATAAAATAGTCGGCAATGTAAGCCAGCAACCGCATCCAAAAAGAGGCTAAATTATCACCTGTTGGTAGGTAAACTCCTATCGACTCAAAGTAAGGATATAATTCAGGTAAATCGCAAGCGTCCTGCCATTCTTCACTGTCGGGGACTAATATTTTAGAATGGTTTTCAATATCCCTTTCGGTAAGTTCTTTAAGGGTAAATGGACCGCTTTGTTCTCCGTTTTCTATAATAAAATAGCCGTTACTCATCTCGCTTTTAATACCCGATAAAGATATAAATTATAGGCTGTTAATTCAATAGCGGTTTTGTTTTGACCTTTAAGAACAAGTAAATTAGCATGAAAATAAATCTATAAAAGAGTAATTCAATAAATTTATTAATTTATATTAGCTTAAACTTTTTAAAAATGGAAGAAGACGTAAAGCCTGAAGAACTTACCGAGGTTGTTAGTGCAGAGCCAATTGCAAGCCCTATTCAAAAGGTATATACCTTAAGAGACTGGAAAGAATATTTAGGCGAATCTTTTTTAATAATTTTTAGTGTTTTATTAGCCTTGGTGCTAACAGAATATTTTAATAGTCTGCACGAAAAAAAGGCAACTGAGGAGCTTCTAAATAATATACGAAACGAATTAAAGGTAAACAAGACAACTGAGGTAGAAAAAATAAATTATTATCAAAAAGTATTAAAAACAATTGATTCGGCTATTGCCGACCCTCAATTGCAGAAAAAAATTATTGTGAATGATGAGTTTAATTTGAAGCTTATTGCACCTGAAGGAGTTTTGAAAGGTTCTTTAAGTAACGTAGCTTGGGACATAGCCAAACAGCATGATATCTTTTCAAAAATTGATTTTAATTTGGCTAAAACATTAACTCAAATTTATGCTGATCAATCAGAAACCATGAAGGTAGAAGACCAAATTGGTCAAATTATTTTAAGTAGAGACTCCAGAAAAATAGAAAATGCAAAATTGACCTTAATCTTGATCCGCGATAATTATCACGCATGGGCAGTAGATAGATATAGTACAATGATAAATGAATATGATGAGGCATTAAAGCTATTGAACCAGCAATAAGAATTACTTATCCAAATTTTCCTATTTCAAAATTTTCTCAATAATCCAGTGGTGACCAAATGGGTCAATCAATTCTCCTTGTCGGTAATTGTATTCATAATCCGTAACTTCCGAAACTAAGGTTGCCCCGGCAGCTATGGCCTTGTTAAAAACAGCATGCACATCCTCCACCATTAATTCAATTCCAACTGTTGTGCAATCCCTGTTTGCTGGGCTTAGCCAATTTTTATATTCCCGTTCCTCTTGTAGATGAAACATGCCCCCATCAATTTCCAATTCCGCAACATGTATGGAGCCATCATCATTGGTCCAACGGTTTAGTTCGACTGCGCCAAAGGCATTGGTGTAAAAGCTGATATCAGTAATGCCATGCGCTATAACCAGCGAAGGCACAAAGGTTGTTTTTTGCATAATGATGGTGCTTTATTATAAATTCGTATATAAAAGTAATAAAATATTACATTCGACTAAGTTACCATGGTATAAAATTTCATGACCAGCGAATAAATGGGCTAATAAAAGCATATTCAAAATTATCCTATATTTAGCCATAAAACACCGGGAAGCTATTACCATATGTTTTAGCAGAAATTATAACCATGAAATACCACTATTTTATACTCACCTACTTTTTTTTATGTATGCTAAGCACAAATAAGTTGGCTGCCCAAAACAATGAATTTGATAAGTATCCAGTTTATAAAGGCAATGATTTAGGTGTTTCTTATTCGCCCCAAGCAAACAATTTTAAGGTTTGGGCACCTAAGGCTACCGAAGTAAAACTCAGGTTATATACTGCTGGGATTGGTGGCGAGGCAATTTCAACCTTAAACATGTTAAGGGCTGAAGATGGCACATGGCAATTATCAGTCAAAGAAAATCTAAAGGATAAATATTATACCTTTCAAATATTGCAAGATGGTAACTGGCTGTTGGAACGTCCGGATATTTATGCTAAGGCGGTTGGGGTAAATGGCTTGCGCGGTATGGTTGTTGATTTAAAAGCGACTAATCCGCCCAATTGGGATAATGATACAAAACCAGCCCAGAAAAACTTCACCGATATTGTTTTATATGAGTTGCATATGCGGGATATTTCAGTCGACCCAAATTCTGGAATTAAAAACAAGAGCAAGTTTTTAGGTTTGGCCGAGGAAGGCACTAAAAGTACAGCTGGTTTGGCTACGGGCTTAAGCCATATAAAAGAATTGGGTGTTACCCACGTGCACCTATTACCAAGTTTTGATTTTAATACCGTAGATGAAACTAAGCCATTGGATAAACAGTATAATTGGGGTTACGATCCGCAAAATTACAATGTGCCCGAAGGTAGCTACGCCACCGATGCTTATAATGGTAATGTCCGTATTCAAGAATTTAAACAAATGGTACAAACGCTGCATAAAAATGGCTTAAGGGTAATTTTAGATGTGGTTTATAACCATACCAGCGATACCAAGGAATCAAACTTTAATCAGTTTGCACCCGGCTATTTTTACCGGCATAATGCGGATGGTACTTATTCAAACGGGACAGGATGTGGCAATGAGGTAGCATCGGAGCGCGCTATGGTTAGGAAATTCATCTTGGAATCGGTAGTTTATTGGGTCAAGGAATACCATTTGGATGGCTTCAGGTTTGATTTGATGGGTACGCATGACGTTGAAACCATGAACCTGATAAGTGATACCCTCCATAAAATTGACCCTACCATTTTTATTTATGGCGAAGGTTGGACGGCAGGTAATACCCCTCTGCCCGAAGCTGATAGGGCAACCAAAATTAACGTAACCAAACTAAACCGAATTGCTGTATTTAGTGATGACATACGCGACGGACTTAAAGGTGGCTTGAGCAATGTCAAAGAAAAGGGTTTTGTAAGTGGCATTACTGAAAATGCCGAAAGCGTAAAGTTTGGTATAGTAGCTTCAACGCCTCACCCACAGGTTGACTTTGCCAAGGTAAATTATTCAAAAGCACCTTGGGCAAACCAGCCTTATCAAACTATTACCTATGCCTCCTGCCATGATGATAACACTTTGTTTGACCGATTAAAAATTTCTAATCCATCGGCAACCGAAGCCGATTTGATTAAAATGGATAAACTAGCCAATGCCATTGTATTAACCTCGCAAGGGGTTTCCTTTTTACATTCGGGAGCCGAATTATTGCGCACCAAGCAAGGGGTGGCTAATTCATTTAAATCGCCAGATAGCATTAACCAAATAGATTGGAGTAGAAAATTAAAATATAAAGCGGTTTTTGAATATTATAAAGGCTTGGTAAGCTTACGCAAAAATCATCCTGCATTTAGGATGCCTACTACCGAAATGATAGTAAAGAATCTGAAATTTATCGATACCGGGATCCCTGGCTTTATTGCCTACCAAATTAGTAATAATGCAAATGGCGATAGTTGGAAAAATATCCTGGTATTGTTAAATGGAAACCTATCAGAAAAAACAATTTCCTTGCCTGTTGGAAGCTGGACGGTTGTTGCTGATGAAATCCATATCAATGAAAAAGGTATGCAAAAGGCTGAGAAAGTAATAAATGTTCCGGCTACTGCCGCCTATGTTTTATATAGCAACTAAATGATGTTAAAACGGTGTTTAAACACCAAGTAACCCAATGACGAGCAACTCAAATAATCCAATTAACGAACACTTCGGTATCCTAAAACACCTGATAAAATGGTTCATTTTAGTGTTGCCAATAGGTATAGTTATTGGCAGTATGGTTGCATTGTTTCTTTGGTTGCTTAGTGCCGTAACACAATACAGGTTTACCCATACTTGGTTATTGTATTTATTACCAATAGCAGGCATACTTATCCATTTTATATACCAAACCATCGGTAAATCGGCCGAAAAGGGGAACAACCTCATTATGGAGCAAATTCATGAAGAAGGTGGAGGAGTACCTAAAAGGATGGCTCCCATTATTTTAATTACTACACTTATCACCCATTTATTTGGTGGCTCGGCCGGGCGCGAAGGCACAGCGGTACAAATTGGCGGTAGCATAGCTTCCATGTTTGGCGATTGGTTTAAGTTGCAAGGAATTGATAAAAAAACAGTCCTCATTGCAGGCGTTGCCGCCGGATTTGGTGCCGTTTTTGGTACCCCATTAACCGGGGCTATTTTTGCAATGGAGGTATTGGCAATTGGTAGAATACAATATCAAGCTTTGCTTCCGGCACTGATGGCGGCTTTAATTGGCGATTTAACGGTAAATGCCTGGGATATACATCATACCCTTTACCATATCGACGCCTTAACTAATGCAAGGCCTGACTTTATGGAGAGTAAATTGCATTTTGATATGCTTTTGTTAGGGAAAGTTGTTGTTTCGTCGATTGCATTTGGTTTGGCAAGTTTTGTATTTGCAATACTGGTACGCGAAATAAAAAACATATGCCTTCGAATATTTAAGTATACATGGATGATTCCTGTTTTTGGTGGTTTACTCATTATAACCATTACCTTGTTATTAGGTAAGCCTGATTATTTAGGTTTAGGGGTCGACGCGCAATATCCCGGTGCAGTAACCATACCATCGGCATTTAATACCGGTGGAGCCGGGCTATGGAGCTGGTTATGGAAAACTATTTATACTACCATTACACTTGGTACTGGTTTTAAAGGTGGAGAAGTAACTCCATTGTTTTATATCGGGGCAACACTTGGCAATACACTAGCTAGTATTTTAAATGCACCTGTAAGTTTGTTTGCAGCATTAGGGTTTATAGCTGTATTTGCAGGGGCAACTAACACCCCTATAGCCTGTACATTTATGGGGGTAGAACTTTTTGGGGGGCAATATGTTTTATTATTTGCGGTTGCCTGCTGTATTGCCTATTTATTTAGCGGGCACACTGGCATTTACGGTGCTCAAAGGATAGCAGTACCTAAAATAATAAGCGACATAGAAAATCGTGAAAACAGTTCACTTTCGGGGATGATGGATAGAAAAGGATACCTTCACCAAAAACTAGAGAAATACTATTTTCGAGTTAATAAGAATAGAAAAACTCCTAATTAAATCAGCTATTTAAATAAAAAGCGTAAACAGCAAGTATAAACCTGCTATTTACGCTTTTAACGATGGAATAATATAAACTAAATATGTATAAATAGTTCTTCAGCTGGTTTTCTAACCTTAGCCAAATGACTATAATGATCATCGTGGGCACGGAAACCTATAGTAGCAATTACTGTTGCTGCAAGCCCCTTTTCCTTTAAACCTAATATTTCATCAAATTTGCCGGCCTCAAAACCTTCCATAGGGCAAGCATCTACACCAATTTCTGCAGCGGCTGTTAGCAATACTCCTAAAGCAATATAAGTTTGCTTAGTCGACCAGCCAATTTTTTGTTCGTCAGGTAAACGATTTACAGTACCTACCATAGTTTGTTCATAACCTTCTACCATTGAACGGTCAATATTGCGGGTAGCAACTATATTATCAACGTATTTATGTACTGATGCTTCATCAATATTCGTTTCGGTTGCGAACACAATTACTTGCGAAGCATCTGTTAATTGGGGTTGGCCATAAGCGGCGGCTTTTAATTGCTCCCTTATTTCGGGGTTTTCAACAACTAAAACTTTATACGATTGTAAACCATATGAAGAAGGCGCTAAACGTATAGCATGCAAAAGCGTATCCAGTTGTTCTTTACTTAATTTTTTTGTTGCGTCGAATTTTTTAGTGGCATAACGCCAGTTTAATTTTTCTATTAATGACATATCTCAATTTTTTGCGCAATAATATATGTTAAAACATATATTGAGGTCATCATTAAGTAATACTTGAATATTTTGGAATTTAATGTAGTTTTTCCTTTAGCTCTTTTTCTTTTAGCTTTTCCTCTTCACGCAAGCGTTTCCTTTCAACCCGAATTTCTTTTCTTGTTAATTTGCCGGTATCCAATTGTTGCTCTTTATGCCTTTCTTCATCACGCAATTTTTCAAGTTCGGTATTTAAATCTTGCTTATCGTTCTTATCATTTTGCTTATTTGCAGGCGTTTTTTTAATGGAGTCTTTTTTTGCAAACAATTTTTGGAAAAAGCTTGGTTTATTTTCAGCCTCGGTTGTAACTGGCATCGCATCCTCATTGTTTTGTTTCATAAGGCTATCAATCATTGCAGAATCAACTAATTTTACTTTTTGTCGTAAACTCTCTTTCAATCTAACCATATAAAAGCCATAACCAGTACTGTCGGCAGTTGTTTTTCCTCTGCTGGCCATTAATCCTCCTAACTGGTTAAAGTAACCTATTAAACCGGGTCTTAAGGAGCCATCCGGCAAAAACGCGTATAAGCCAGCTTTAGGGTTTGGTACAATACTCGCCAAATAAATACTTTCGCCCAACGTTAATTCCGAAGGTGCTTTATTAAAATAATAATGTGCTGCCTCGCCAATGCCATAAACATTACGCCCCCATTCAATAATGTTAAAATATACCTCCAGCATACGGTCTTTGGTCATGAGCTTGTTGTTTTCAATAAGCCAAACAATCATAATTTCTTCCACCTTGCGAGCCAGGGTTTTTTGACGGCTTAAAAAAGCGTTTTTAACCAGTTGCATGGATATGGTACTACCACCTCGTTTAAATTTCCTGGTTTTAAAATTTGTAGCCAACGACTTACGTATGGCTTCCTCAACAAATCCATGATTTGAATAGAAGGAAGGGTCTTCGGCGGTAAGTACCGCGTTTTTTAAATCGGGTGCCATGTTGCCAAGTTTGGTAAAATTTGGATTAATTACTGTGATCATCCTTGGCGGCATTGGTTTCATTTTTTCATAGGGTGTATAAACAAAATCATTGTTTAACATGGTTAGGTCTGTTTTGCCATACCTGATTATTTTAAAACCATCCTTTTCAAGTCCCGATGAAAACACCACATCATCCGGATTTGCTTCATTTAGTGATATGTTGAGCTTATAATTTAATTTACCCTCAACTTTCATTCCTTCTAATGAATCGAACAAACCTATAGGGAACGAATCAAATAAATTTTGAGCATCCAGCCAGCCTGTGTTTACTTTTAATTCGTAAACCTTTGTTGGTAACAAGGTATATTTCACAAAAGGATTGAAGGTTATTTTTTTTAGTTGTATTGTTGATGAACTATCAATAGAAACATAATGTTGACCAATAAATACATTGGCATTGATACCAGCATCGGGCATAATAATATCACGTGTTGACAGACCAGGGTGGTTTACCAATAAATTTCGAACATGCCAGGAGCCATATATCCTGGTTTCTCCACCGCCGCGTTCCACCTTGCTAAGCCGGGTACTCAGCGTATCAAAATTTATTTTTAAATGAAATCGCTTTTCAATAAAAGGTAACTCTACTTTTTTGCCATCTGCAAACAGCTTAACATCAATATTTTTGTCGGACGGGCGCATGGTACCATCAAAATGCCAGATTGCCAAACCATCATTTATGTTGATGGTTGATGTTAATTTACTATTGGCAATTATTGCTTTTTGAGTGAGAATTTTGAAACTAGCGCTATCGTTTTTAAATGAAACCGTAAAATTGCTCACATCAAGCTCGTCGGGTATTTTAAATAAAACCTGGTTTATTAAATTATTAGCCAATTCTCCTAAATCAGAATTTCCGGTGTTCGCAGTAGTATCTTTCTTCTTTTTTAAAAAGCAGTCGAAGTTCTTTATATTATTTATGTCGGTTAAATTTAAATGAGCATTTTTAAGCTTTACCTCGGCCAGTTTTAAATTCCCTGTTAACAGTGGCAATAACTTTACACCAACTTCAAAATGTTTAATAGATAATAGGCTATCGCGGTTTAATGGAACTACAGTAATATCTGAAAAGGCAACCGTACTTAATCCCGAAAATCGGGCGCTACCTATCTTTAAATCTAATTTATAATCGGCCTTGGCTTTTAATTTTGCTTTGGTTATTTCATGCTGTAGTATAGCTTCACGCTTATTATAAATGATAATTCCTGCAATAAATAAAACCGTTATAATACAGAATACGGAAATAATAGCTATACGGATATATTTGGGGTTAATACGCTCCATTCAAAAAAGTTTGTCCAAATCTAAACTAAAAATCATCCTTTGCAAACGTAATTAGCCAGAATTTGTTTTAACAGACCAGTGGAAAAGGTGGAAATTTGTAGCGGTAATGAATAATTATTATTGATACTTGTTCAAAACAAATTTTATAAATTTTCGTTTAACTTCAATAAATATATTTCCCCGGAATAAAAGAGTGTGCTTTCTGTCAAATATACTTTCTGTAATTTTTGTAAATAAAAAATATCTTTCTATGTAATTATTTTGATAAATAACTAAAAAGTCTATATTTGACTTGCTAATGGATGTATAAATAAAATAACAATCCCTACATTTCAAAATTTAACATTGTTGTTATAAATACTTAATTTGAATTTTCTACTTTTAGAAAAGTGAATAATTAGACAATAATTAGACAATTAAAGAATAATTATGGGAACACAAGCGATATTTCAAGACCAAATCGATTCGAAACCTTGTCCTTGTGGTAAATCAAACTGGGACACGATGAACCGGATTTCCAGGGGATACTTAATTAAGACGGCATTGTTTTTTTTGCCTCTAAAAAGGTATAAATGCGCAATATGCAAGCGTAAGGTGTTGATATTAGTAAAGGACTAAGTCCAATTTAATGCCATAAAACCTGAGATAACTTCTTAATAGATTTATTTAGTGGTTATTTTAGCCCGATACGCGATTATAGCATTGATTATTGACTTAGCAATTTCATCTTGACCATCCTCCGAATTTAGGTATTTTTCTTCCTCTGGGTTATTAATATAACCTGTTTCTATTAAAACAGCTGGCATCCCACTATGAGCTAGCACTAATACACCTTGCTCTTTAACCCCTCTACTATTGCGGCCGTTATTTTGGGTAAATTCTTCATTTAATAGCTCGCCAAATAAAACGCTTTGTTTGCGATATTTGGCCATCATGGTGTTTAATATAATTAAGCTAGATGGATCATTTTCGGTATATCCCGCATATTTAGCTTGATAATCTTTTTCGATATAAATAGAGGCATTTTCGCGTAAAGCTTCCATCTGCTCCTCCTTACGGTGATAGCCATATACTAAAAGTAATACCCCTTTTTCTTTATTAGCTATTTTTTTTGTTCCTTCTGGCGAAGAATTGCAATGAATGGAAATAAAAAGGTTGGCATTGTTTTTATTCGCAATTTCCGATCGTTGGTTTAACTCAATAAACTCGTCGGTGTTGCGTGTCATAATGGTTTTAATGTTGTCAATTTTTTTCTTAGCCAGTGCCTGTACTTTTTTAGCGATAGCCAGGGTAACATTTTTTTCGAACGAATAATCACCATGGGCTCCTGGGTCTTTTCCACCATGACCGGCATCAATTACAATGGTTTTAAATGTAAAACTTGGTTTTATTTCTTGTTGAGCCTTACTTAAATTGGCAAAAAAAAGCAATGCTGAAAAAAAGCATATAGGGAGGAAGCTATTTTTTAATTTGGGCATGTACAAAGGGGTGCTTTCGGAAATAAATTTATTGAATTTATTTCCCTTCGGTTGCTAGACTGCATTTTGGGCATAAGCCATTGGCATATAAAGTAAAACCTGTAGGTTTAAATCCTTTTGGCAGGCTGATTGGAGGCAACTCCAGTTCATCCAAACAATAAACATTTTTGCAGGTTGTGCAGTTAAAGTGCAAGTGCTCGTCGTGGTGATGGTCTTCGCCACATTTTGATGAACACATGGCATAGTTTGCAGTTCCGTTTAAATCAAAAACTTTATGGATTATACCTTTCTCTTCAAAGGCGTTTAAAATACGGTATAGCGTAACTCTATCGATATCAACCATTATATTTTCTAAATCGGGTTGTGAAGTAGCTACTTTTTTTGATGAAAGCATTGACAATACTTGTAATCTTGGCCCTGTTTTTTTTAGATGGTGCTTGTCAAGTAACGCTTCAAAAGTATTTGCTGCCTTTTTATGCATAATAAATAAATGTCATTATAATACGCGAAATTAGAAAGAAAATTATCAAATGTTGAATGATAATAGACACATTTGGATTTTAACTTTTTTTTGAATCATCTAAATAAACTCCAATAATTTAAATTCGTATCTTTCAATGTCCGCTATGTTGCGGATTTGTGCAGGTAGCCGTATATTTCATATTAAAAAAGTGAGCAATTGCAATTAGTAATCCTCCAATGGGTACAACAATTGCCTCGTGCCAGTTGGTTATTAAAAAATGACCTCCTATAATGATTGCAAAACCAATTAAAAGCAAAATAATGGGTAACAATTTATGATGTTGGTTTAGATATGAGTTTCCTATCGCGTAAATGCCTATCAGAAGTGCAAAAATAATCATGCTCCACTCCAACCAGGGGTTGGTTAGGAAACCCAATCCTAAAATAGGTAAACTGGTGAGCATAATAGGTACAATAGCACAATGTATTGCGCAAAGTATGGAGGCAGTCATCCCAACATTATCTAAACTCCTTTTAATACCTGATGATTTCACGATACAAAGGTAAATACTAAAAGCGATTTTGTTGCTTTTACTTATGTCATATAATTATGGAAATTTATATATTACCCCGAGTGCCAAGCCTTCGGTACCCTGCACAGAAGCAGCGGTGTTTTTATCGTACAAAAATGTACCGTTCATAGTTACAGCTATTAGTCGGTTAACTTTAGCGGTAAGAGTTGCGTCAATTCGATTACTTATATAAGCCAATGATTGTTGGTATGGAATAAACAATGCGTAACGTGCATTTAGGTGTATATTCTTCATCAAGTCCTTATCAATCGCAGCAACTGCTTGAAAAGCCAGCTCATTTTTAAAGGTATGCCCTATAGGAACGCCATAATTGGATGCTTGGTTATGATAAATAGTGGTATCTAAAACTAAAGTTTGTCTGGCTGTACCTGTACCTAGCCTTAAGTCGAAATATTTTACGGGCTTAAACTCAACCCCTACAGATTCTGTAAAGTAGCCAGGCGACATAAAATTTGAAATAATATAAGGATTGTCGGCATTTGTACCATCAGGATTGGTATAGTTATACCCCTTTGAGAATTGAGATTCAAATGTTAAGGAACCAAAGAATAGCCATTTTTTGGAAAGTTGAGTGCCAATTTTATTGTCAAAAAATATCCGGTCGTTTGTTTTTCTAGAGCCTTGTCCTTTATTGCGTGATACACCATAAACAAGGTTAAGTTCAGTTGTATAATCAAGTGGTTGTTTATTATATTCGGCTTTAAAGTCGAAATTTGTACCCAATGCTATTGAACTTACACCACCTGCACTATAATTATTTGTAAAAGCTGATTGGTTAAAGTTGAGTCCGAAAATAACCGATTTATGCCAATAACTTATCTTATAATCTGGCATTACTATTGGTATAAGTTCCTGTTTAATTTGTATAGGTCTGTAATTTACCGGAATCAAGTTCTTTGCCGGTTCAATCCTGAATTTATTAAGAAGGTTGGTGTCAATTTTTACACCTTTGTTTTTTAAGGTATCATTTTTTTGTTCTTGCGCAAATGAGATGGAAAAGATAGAAAGGAATAATAAAGTGACTAAGCTATATTTAAACATGGTAGCTATTAAATAATCAAAAACTAAATAATCGTAAACAACCTTATCTGGATGCAGGGCTGTTTATTAAACACAATTTTTGCAAATTTATTATTAATGCTAAATATATAAGCCCTATAGTTTTAAAAAAGCAAAGAGTTTTTGCTTGATTGTGATTTTTTATTATCCATTAATTATTTACAAAATGAGAAAGTGCTGCTTTGTAAAACATGTTTGATGGTACTAAGAGTTTTAAAATGGGGGCATTAAGCTGGTTTACAGAATTACAAATACTTTAATTTTATGAACAGTTTAATTGTTAAAAATATATTTTCAATAATTACTGAAAGTTTAAAAACTATTTATATATTTGTTCCGTGGATTTAGAAGAAGCGAAATTGCAATTTATACAAGCCTGGGGTAAACTAGGATCGGAGTGGGGCATAAACCGTACCATGGCACAGGTGCATGCCTTGTTGTTAATAACTCCTGAGCCAATATCAACCGAGGAAATTATGGAGCAATTGAGCATATCGCGCGGTAATGCTAATATGACTATTAGGGATTTGATAAACTGGGGACTGGTTGAAAAGCAATTAAAGCCCGGCGAACGTAAAGAATACTTTTATGCCGATAAAAATACTTGGAACATAGCCCGGCAGGTAGCTCGTGAACGTAGAAAACGTGAATTGGAGCCAGTTATAAAAGTATTAAACGAGTTAACCAAAGTGGACGGCGACTCCAAAGACCCGGCTTATAAAACCTTCCACAAAACAGTAAAGGACATTAATAAATTGGCCGCCAATGTCGATAAGCTTTTTGTAACCGTGTTAAACGCGGAAGAAAGCTGGTTTTGGGGCTCTATTTTTAAAATATTTAAGTAACAAAATTTTTTTATCACAAACTTTCATAAATTACTGAAAATATGAAAACTTTAAAAAATCACCTGGTATTATACGATAATGAATGCCCAATGTGCAAAACTTATACCATGGCCTTTGTAAAAACCAGCATGCTCGATCGTGATGGTCGTGCGCCTTATCAAAACGCTATGGATAACTTTTGTCCAGTTATTGATAAACAACGTGCCGTAAACGAAATAGCCCTTATAAATACCCAAAATGGCGAAGTTACCTATGGGATAAACAGTCTGTTTAAAATAATTGGTAATGCTTGTCCGGTTTTTGCTCCGCTGTTTTCATTTTCACCCTTTGCCTGGTTCATGACCAAGGTTTACGCTTTCATATCCTACAACCGCCGGGTAATTATTCCGGTAGGTAAGGTGGGTAACAGCTTTAGTTTTCAGCCTAGCTTTAAATTACAGTACCGTATTGCTTATTTAATATTTACCTGGTTTTTCACTGGTTTTATTTTAACAAATTATGCCCAACACCTAGCAGGCATGGTTCCGGTTGGTAATTCTTTGCGTGAATATTTTATTTGTGGTGGTCAAATTTTTTTTCAGGCAATCATTATCCGGTTTTATAAAAAGCCCTTAACCTGGGAATACCTGGGTAACCTCATGACCATCTCATTTGCCGGTAGTTTGCTTCTTACCTTACCACTCATGTTTGGGCAATACCTGCATTTTACCGCCCTTGCCTATACCATCTACTTTATTGTAGTGGCCGATTTAATGTTTTTAGAACATATACGCAGGAGCAAACTCTTAAGCCTTGGCTGGGTAATGACCATAACCTGGGCACTATATAGATTGTTTTTGTTGATGCTGATTTACAATTTTTAAGTACCTGAATAAAAATTCAAACCAAAAACCATTGTTATGAAATTTAAAAAGATAGTACTAGCAGGAGGTAGCGGCTACTTGGGTAGGGTTTTGGCCAATTATTATAGCGAAAAAGCACAGGAAGTAGTTATTTTAAGTAGAACCCAAAAAGAAACCGAAAATAACATACGAACCGTTGTTTGGGATGCTAAAACTAGGGGTAAATGGGCAGCCGAATTGGTAAATGCGGATATACTAATCAATTTATGTGGCAAAAATGTAAACTGCCGCTATAATGACAAAAACAAGAAAGAAATTTTGGATTCCCGGGTAGTGCCCACGCTTTTATTGGGCGAAGTAATTAGCGGCTTGTTTGAACCTCCTAAACTTTGGATCAATATTACATCGGCTACTATTTACAGGCATTCGGAAGACCATCCGCAGGATGAACAAACTGGTGAAATAGGTGGTGGCTTTTCGGTTGATATTTGTAAGGCTTGGGAAAATGCTTTTAATCAATACCAAACCCCAAAAACCCGTAAAATAAATTTACGTATGGCCATTGTATTGGGCAAGGAGGATGGTGTGTTTCCACGTTTACTCAATTTAACCAAGTTGGGCATGGGAGGCAAACAAGGCAATGGCGAACAATATATATCATGGGTACATGAGTTGGATGTTGCCCGTAGCACCGAATGGCTTTTTGATAAGCCAGAATTAGAAGGAACTTTTAATTGCAGCTCGCCATCACCCAAAAAAAATAGTGCCTTTATGCATATTTTAAGAAAGCTGACAGGAGTACCATTCGGGTTGCCGGCACCTACATGGTTGCTTACATTGGGGGCGGTAATGATTGGTACCGAAACCGAACTGATTTTAAAAAGCAGATGGGTATTGCCAGCAAAGCTGTTATCTTCAGGTTTTAAATTTAGCTTTAATGATTTGGCTCCGGCCATTTACAATATTTTGAAAACTAATAAACCTAAACCTTATCACAATTAAAATTAAAAAAATGAAGACTGAACAAAAACAAAGAATTCTAGGCTATGCCGTTTCCAATTTTGTTGGATTTTCCATCATGTGTATTTCAAAATATGTTGGAGAGACTGAGTATTTTCTTCATTCTAGCAACTCTCCAAACATTATCCTTTCAGAATTTATCATCATACCCATTTTAATTGGAATAATTAGTGCCTGGTTTTGGCGAAAACTTATACTATCTGGATATCTTATTGTAGGAGCCTCCTTAATAAACCTATTCATTGCAATTTGTTTGAGTGCTGTTTTTTTACATGAAGGAATTATTTGCTTAATTATTGTTTCTCCATTATTATGTACTTTTATTGTAATTGGGACTTATGTTGGTAAATGGATGTTTCAAAGAAAAAATTCAAAATTAAACTTTAGTATTTTTTCAGTATTAGCTTTTATTTTTCTAATCGATGCCTATTCAAAACATGAATATGAAAATGTGGTTTCTGATACCATGATAGTCAAAGCGTCACCTGCCAAGGTTTGGGAAAATGTGGTTGCCTTTAAAAGAATAAAACAACCCAGCAATTTTTGGCTGTTTGATATAGGCTTACCCCGCCCAATGGAAACAACAGTTGATGGCTATTATGTAGGTGCAAGCCGCAAATGCATATTTAGCAATGGCTATGTATTTGGCGAAAAAATCTCCACCTTTAAACCAGCGCACGATTTGGTATTTGACATCATCAACCAACCACACGACCCCGAAATTATGCAACATCTTGATTTGCTCAAAGGTGAGTTTGT
Source organism: uncultured Mucilaginibacter sp. (assembly GCA_903891475.1). Taxonomy (GTDB): domain Bacteria; phylum Bacteroidota; class Bacteroidia; order Sphingobacteriales; family Sphingobacteriaceae; genus Mucilaginibacter. Next base: position 58,742 of record CAITEP010000015.1, on the reverse strand, counting down.
ATTGAAGGATAACAAAGATGGCACCACCACACTCATCGGTAATAGTTGGTACCGGCTTTATGTTTTCCCGGCTTGGTACTATGATTTATGGACGCAAAGCATCGTCCGCAATGTACACTTACGGGTGATGGAGCATATAAAGCAAATTAGCGAACAATAGTCTTCATGCTTGTGTTTCATAATTGGTAAGCTTTTTGACAGATAAATTAAAATACTATTTATTAGCCTTTTAATATTGTTTAAATTGCGCCCGAAAAAATTATTTAGCTTATGCAATATGATGTTATCGTTATCGGCTCGGGCCCTGGTGGTTATGTAGCCGCTATACGTTGTGCCCAGTTAGGTTTAAAAACCGCTTGTATTGAAAAATATGCCACCTTTGGCGGAACTTGCCTTAATGTTGGCTGTATCCCTTCAAAGGCCTTGCTCGACTCGTCAGAACACTATTATAATGCCGCACATACCTTTAAAACGCATGGCATCAATTTAGATAACCTAAAAATTGATTTTACCCAAATGGTAAAGCGTAAAACCGAAGTGGTTGACCAAACTACCGGAGGCATTAGTTTTTTATTCAAAAAAAATAAGATTGATTCCTTTCAGGGGATCGGTTCATTTAAGGATAAAAACACCATCAGCATAAAAAAAACGGATGGCAGTGTAACCGAAATTACGGGTAAAAATATCATTATTGCCACCGGCTCAAAACCATCGGCTTTGCCATTCATTAAGACCGACAAAAAACGCATCATTACCTCAACCGAGGCTTTGAAGCTTACCGAAGTGCCTAAACACCTTATTTTAATCGGTGGTGGTGTTATTGGCTTAGAATTAGGCTCCGTATATGCACGTTTAGGTTCCAAAGTTTCTGTAATTGAATTTATGGATTCCATTATCCCTACTATGGATAAAAGCCTAGGTAAAGAATTACAAAAGGTATTGCAGAAATTAGGCATGGAATTTTACCTTGGGCATAAAGTTACCGGAGCCACCGTAAAAGGTAAAGAAGTTACAGTTACTTTTGATGATCCAAAAGGTGAAAAGAAAGAATTGAAAGGCGATTATTGCCTGGTTGCTGTAGGCAGGGTTGCTTATACCGATGGATTGGGTTTAGAAAACATAGGTATTACTGTTGAAGAAAGAGGTCGTAAAATTACCGTTGATAATCACCTGGAAACCAGTGTGAAAGGTGTTTATGCAATTGGCGATGTGGTAAAAGGCGCCATGCTGGCTCACAAAGCAGAAGATGAAGGGACTTTTGTGGCGGAAATTATTGCCGGACAAAAACCACATATTGATTATAACCTTATTCCGGGTGTGGTTTATACCTGGCCGGAAGTGGCGGCTGTTGGACAAACAGAGGAGCAACTAAAGGAAAAGGGAATAAAATATAAAGTCGGTTCTTTCCCATTCAAGGCCAGCGGTCGTGCACGGGCAAGTATGGATACCGACGGTTTTGTAAAAGTTTTAGCTGATGCTGCTACAGATGAAATATTAGGCGTACACATGATTGGCCCGCGTGCGGCTGATATGATTGCCGAAGCGGTGGTAGCAATGGAATATAGGGCATCAGCTGAGGATATTGCCCGGATAAGTCATGCCCATCCAACCTATACAGAAGCCATACGTGAAGCCTGTTTGGCGGCTACCGAAAACAGAGCTATTCATATATAAACTAGCCTAATAAGTAGGTTTAAAGAACCAATTTTTATTAATTCCTTAGGATGAAATTATCCTAAGGAATTCTTATTTATTTTAATCCGTAAACTAATACCTCTTTAGAAAAAGTAGCGAGGTAAACATGGCCGTTTGCAATTGTTGGCGGGCAAAATTTTGCAAAGTACCCAACCGCATCTGTTCGCCCGTTTATTTCGCTGTTCCATAATTCTTTTGTAACATCATTGGCATCAAATGCCCTTAAAATTCCAACGGAGGAAATATTTTCAGCATCCCCATAAGATGCATAACTAGCCCATAATATTCCCGTCCCGCTAGTATTGCCATTAGATGATACTGATAAAACTGCCCCCGATTGTCCGGAAGGTCCTGGCAATGATGATGTAATTTGTTGGCTGTCGAATTTATTGTTAGTTCTATTAAATGGCAAAGCCCGCAAAACATCATTTTCGGCCCAAACGTAAACAAATTCTTTACTCCCACCCCCGTAATATGCAGGTTGACAATGCATATTTTGATTAATGGGTATTGTTTGTTGAACCGTATTGAAAGAGTAGGAATACCCACCCATATTGTCTTTATTTACCAAGTATAAATTGCCATCCTTACAACCAGTAAAGTAAAAATTTGAATTAGGAATTAGTAAGGTTCCCATTACGCCAAAATCAAGATCATTTACATTTAAATCTAAATAATTTGTAGGTGTAAAATAGCTGCTAACCTGTAGTGTTGATCCATTAGGTGTTAATTTCATCGCACTTTCTGCTCGGTTGGTTAAATCATATGGGTTAGTGCTTGTTATGGTTTCTGCCGTACCATTTGCTATTGGTTTATAGGTTGTTGGTTTTCCAACTGTTCCGTTACCTGATACTACATACAAACTGCCTTGGATATCGGCCGCTATGCCCATTCCGCTTTCCCATAGGCCGCCCTCTTCGCCATTTGGGGTATCATTATAAACAATTTGTTGTTGTAGTGTTTGAGCGTTATAACCTAAAATCCAGCCATGGTAAGGATTCCAATCGCAATGCGAGGCGAATGATACATAAACTATGCCATTTACAAGTACTAATCCTTGTCTTTGGTTATTATGTAAAGGATCAAACTTTAAAACACCGCTTTGTGATCCATCTCCGGTACCATTCACTGTCGCGTCAATCTTAACCGGACTGCCGCTTATATCAGTTCCGGTAATTAAATTTACCGCGTGCAGGTACTGAACAAAATTACTACCGTCGGTACTTCTCGCTACAAAATATAAGGTTTTTGCAATAGTATCAATTACTGGCGTGCCTATTATACCTATATTATAGGTAATGTTTGTATATGGAGCGCACCAAGATGAAGCCATATCCTTCGAATTTGGCGCTCTCATACCTGATGCTGTAAAGTTTTGTTTCCAATATAAAGTTCCTGTATCACCGTCATAGGCGTAAACAGTATTGTTAACAGTGGCAATAAATACTACATTATGCTTACCAGAGGCTATATTTAAATTCCCTACAACAAGTGGTTGGGCATATACTTCATCATCCACCACCATCTTAAATAATTTGCCAAACGTCTTGCTGTTTACATTTGAGGTTGTTAATACTGTTTCCTGGTTATTTAAACCCGCTCTGGTATTATCATTATGCTGGGTGGGTACAGAAATATGTTGGGTATTAGGAGTTTTAGGGTTATAAGTTACCCCAACATTATAATTTGTTGTATCGGTACTTATAATGTTTGTTAGCGATGGCGTTTTTTTACAAGCCAAGCAAAAGAACATTACCGAACCAATCAAACTGATGTATCTTTTCATAATCTTTAAAGCGTTATTTTCCGAACACAATTATTTTCAAAATCTGTGACATATAAACTCCCGATTGAATTAATAGCAATACCCATTGGCTTAAAAAAAGATGCGGTTTTTAAATCACCATTATTCGATCCTCTTTTATGACTGCCGGCCAAAGTTGAAACCATTCCTTCGGGGGTTATTTTTCTAATTATTTGGTTGCCACTATCAGTAACATATATATTATCATTTTTATCAATTACCAAATTAGTAGGGTGAATAAAGGCTGCAGTTTTCCCCGAACCATCAATCATACCTTTTCTCTTTTGTCCGGCAAAGGTTGAAACTTTTCCATCCGCACTAATTTTCCTTATCATGTTATTAAAGGTATCGGCAACAAATAAATTACCCTTGCTATCAAATGCCAGGCCTTCAGGTATATAAAACGATGCGGATTTGCCTTTACCATCTTCATTTCCCGCGTTGCCATTTCCTGCAATAACACTTATAACTCCGTTTATATCTAATTTCCTTATTTTATTGTGGAAGCTGTCTGCTATATAAATATTCCCAACCTTATCCACCACAATTCCTGATGGGTAATCAAGTAAGGGGAACCTGCCACCATATTCTTCATATTTTTCATTTATACCTAATAAAGTAGTAACATTACCATTGCTGCTAATTTTTCTGATCAGATTATTATGAGTGTCGGCTATATATATATTGCCTTTATAATCGCTAGCAATTGCTGACGGATAAAAAAATGCGGAGGCTAAAGCTTTTCCGTCCTGCCTCCCTTGTTCACCATTACCGGCAAGTGTAGATACAAATCCATCTTTCGAAACTTTCCTAATTAGGTTATTTAATGCATCGGCAACAATCAAATTTCCATCTTTATCAGTAGTAATACCGATAGGGTTGGCGAATGAAGCCTTATCACTTTCGCCATCAATTTTTCCCATCTGCCCTCCTCCGGCAAATGTGATAACTTTACCATGTTCATTGCTTTTTGAGCAGGATATTAAAAAAAATATGCCCAATAACAATCCAATCGTTGTTTTTTTTAACATACCATTATGGGAGATTTAATAAAAGATGCAAAAACCCATTACATAAAATATGAAAACAGGAAATTAGATTTAATAATTTGGTTTATATCAAATATAATAATTCGTAATTAAAATCCTTAAGATTGAATGTTTTTTGCCGTAATAAAACCTTTAAGGTATAAATTATTACCAAAAAACAACATTAAATAAAATGCAGTTTTGTTAATTCAATTAAGTTAAAAGTATAATAAAGTTGGTTTTAACTCTATAATTATTTAAGCTTCATTTGATTAGCATCCCAGTTTATTACCTTATTTTGAAAATAGCTATCATTACAAGCTAAGGCAGGAGCCGCTGCTCTGAAACCAAATTCTGCATCTTCAACTACTGGTTTCTTGGTTCTTATAGCGTCAAAAAAATTAGCTAAATGCTCATTATGAGCACTATAGTCAGCAGGTGCTTCAAAAGTTACACCGGGTAGTTGTACTCTTTGTTGATCGGCTGCCGAATATTTTTTGTTATAATCATCCATCAATGCCTTTTGCATATCTTCCGGGTAAGTGGAGAATGAGTCCCAACCACCAATTCCCGGTGCGGCTGGTAATTTATTTTTACGAATGGTAAATCCTTCACCTTCACCAGAAAGTTCTATTACACCTTCTGAGCCAATAATTTTTGTAACTGTTCTGTCTCCTTCTCCGCTAATAAAATTTACCCTTAAGGTTGCTTGAAAAGGAGCATGTTCAGGTGTTTCAGGATAATTGATTACGGCACTCATTACATCTGGTACATTACGACCATCTTTCCAATAATAGGTGCCGCCAATGGCATAAATTTTATCCGGGCCTCTTGAATTGGTAATAAAGTGTATGCCGGTTAATAGATGAACAAACAAATCGCCTGCTACCCCGGTTCCATACTCTTTATAATTTCTCCATCTAAAAAACCGGTTGCTTTCGTAAGCCAATTTTAACTTTTCCTTTCCCTGGAAACGATCCCACCATACAGTTTGCGTTGAGGCATCCAAAGGAATGGTATATTGCCACGCCCCCAAGGCATCCTGACGGTTAAATGCCGCTTCCACAGAATTGATTTGTCCAATTGCACCGGCTTGATATAGTTCTTTTGCTTTTTTAAAGGCTATACTACTAATGCGCTGGCTGCCAACCTGAAATACGGCTTTTGTTTCTTTTTGTACCCAAATTTCTTCTAAACCTTCGCTTATTGATTGTACCATAGGTTTCTCGCTATAAACGGCTTTCCCTTTACGCATGGCTTCAATCGAAATTTGGCTATGCCAATTGTCGCTTGTTGCTACTATTACCGCATCAATATCTTTACGGGCAAGAATTTCCTTATAATCATTGGTAGTGAAAATACCAATTCCAAAAACCTCTTTAGCTCTTTGTAATCTACCTTGATACAAATCACAAACCGCTACTAATTCTACCCCGGGCGCGGCTAATGCAGCTCGGGTATCATTAAAGCCCATAATGCCCATGCCTATGGTAGCTATCCTGATTTTATCAGAAGGACTTATTCTTTTTTCAGCAAAAAGCTTTCTTTTTTCATATGCTTCTACCTCAGCAAAACTAGCTAATGATGCGGAAGTGAGCATGATGGTACTGCCCAGTTGCTTAATGAATTTTCTGCGATTGGATGACATGGTTTTATAATTTGGTTACAAAATTAGATTCAGAAAGTTATGAAAATTATTTAATGCCGTAGTGATCGTTCATTAATTTAATAAAGATTGATTTTGGCAAAATCTTTTTTAGTCCGGGCACCATTGTTTGGTCAAATTTACCAACCAAATAATTTTGTGATGGATTTGCAGTTTCTACAATTTGACACAATTTTTTTCCAATAATAGCGGGATCAGACCCAATACTTTCATCTTTTTCCATTCCTGCTACAGCAGCATTAAATTCTGAGGCTAGTTTTTCATTTTTTATAGTAAACGGAACTTTTTCTCGATTTTGTGTAAAGTCCGATCTAAAATCGCCGGGGTTTACCAAGGCTATTTTTATTTTTGTGCTATTCAATTCCATTCGTAAGCTTTGCGAATAGCCCTCAATAGCAAATTTTGAAGCGCAATACATACTTTGATAAGGCAACCCAAAAAGGCCGGCCAAAGAGCTAATATTAACAATTAGGCCTTCGTTTTTATCTATCATGTGTGGAAGCGTAGTGCTGCACATGCGTACTACACCAAAAAAGTTAACCTCAAATTGTTTTTTGGCATATTCATTGGGCATAGCATAGGCTGGTCCGGCAACACCATTACCGGCATTGTTTACCAAAACATCAATTCTTCCTTCAGTATTTATAATATGGTTGATGGCAGATTTTGCAGAATCTTCATCGGTTACATCCAATTCAATTGGTTTAAAAGAAACAGCCTTTATTTTATTTAAATTGCGTGACGAACCATAAACAATATGTCCTTTGGCTACTAAGGCATTTGCACACGCCAAGCCTATACCGGATGATGCTCCGGTTACAAGAATCACTTTCCCCATTTTTAATAAATTTTAGAATATAATTTGCATAAATATGCGAATTAAAAAATTGATAAAAAATATTTTTTATTTGAGGTAATGTTGAAGAAAAACGGAAAGCAAAAATCAGTTGAATTAAGCCTTAATATTGATAGGTGAGTATAAAAATTTTAATAAGGAAGCCCTGGTTAAAATAAGCTTTGAATAATATCATCGGCGGTAAGCCCTTCGGCTTCTGCATGGTAACTGCGTACTATGCGGTGTCTTAATATTGGTTTGGCAACTGCTTGTACATCCTCAATATCAGGGGCGTATTTACCATTTATAACGGCATGGCATTTGGCACCCAAAATTAAAAACTGCGATGCCCTTGGGCCGGCACCCCAAGTTAAAAGTTTTTTTATTTGTGGCGATGTAAATTCGCTGTTTGGGCGTGTTTTTGAAACCAATTTTACCGCGTATTCCATTACATGGTCGGTAACGGGTATATTCCTAACTAGTTGTTGAAAATAAATTATTTGTTCGGCGTTCAGCAAGTGGTTTACTTCTGGTTTAAGGCTACTTGTTGTGTTTTTAACCACTTGCAATTCCTCTTTAAACGATGGATAATTTAAGGCTACATTAAACATAAACCTATCCAGTTGTGCCTCGGGCAATGGATAAGTTCCTTCCTGTTCAATTGGGTTTTGAGTAGCCAAAACAAAAAATGGTTGTGCCAGTTTATGAGTAACTCCGGCAGCGGTAACTGCTTTTTCTTGCATGGCCTCTAACAAGGCGGCTTGGGTTTTGGGTGGTGTTCGGTTAATTTCATCAGCCAAAATAATGTTCGAAAAAACAGGGCCTTTTATAAATTTAAAGTTACGGTCTTCCCCCAAAATTTCAGACCCAATAATATCCGAGGGCATTAAATCGGGGGTAAATTGTATTCGTTTAAAATCCAAATCCAGTACCTGAGCAACGGTTTGTACCAGTAAGGTTTTAGCTAAACCTGGTACGCCAACCAATAAACAATGGCCATTGCTAAAAATGGAGATAAGTACAAACTTAACCACCTCTTGTTGGCCAATAATAACTTTTCCTATCTCCTCGCTTATTTGCTCATAAGCAAGTTTTAAAGCATCGGCGGCTTCAACTTCCGAGCGGTGTTGCATATTAAGGTTTTACTTCGTTAGCTGCTGTTATTGGAGTTGGCCAGCCAATTAATGATGGACAACCCTGATATTCAGGATCAATTTTAATAAAAGTCTGTTTCCTTCTTTTTTGGAACCATTGACTAACTGTACGATTTATTTTATCGTTGGTCGCGTATTCTTTTATTTTAGGGTAATCGCTTGTTAAACTAGCCTTATGCGCATCGGTGCTTGATTTTAAGTATAAAATTCTATAGCTTTTTTTACCATCAGCCCCGGTATATAATTTAGCAGGGGTAATATTCCCCGCTTTCATAGTATCAACGGTCAATGCAACTTCAGGTTCTAGTCTATCAGTCGGTATATAAGTTGTACGGGTTTCAACGTTCTGAGCATTTAACAACATGCCGCCATTGTATTTTGTTTCCTTATCGTCAGAGTAATAGGCTGCGGCCGTCGAAAAATCAATCTTTTTATTGTGCATCATCAAGGTGTAAATGCTGTCAGCCTTAGCCTTGGTTCGGTTCAAACTTTCTTGTGTAATGGTTGGTATGATAAGAATATGCCTTACATGCACTTGTTCACCTCGGCGGTCAATAACTTGCAAAAAGTGAAAACCATATTCAGTTTCAAAAACCGGAGACAACTCACCAGCTCTTAGTTTAAAGGCCCATGACGCGAATTCTTTAACAAAAGTATTACGGTCTGCAAATCCAAGATCACCACCTTCAACCGCCGAACCCGGATCCTGAGAATATAGGCGTGCCAATGCGCCAAAATCTTCCCCTTTTTTAATTCTTGCCAATAATTCTTCCGCTTTTTGCCTAAAGGCTTCTTTTTCTTCTTTGTTCAATTTAGGGTTAAATACAATTTGACCAACTTCAACCTCCTTGTTAAAGGTTGGTAAACTATCCGTTGGTATTTTATTGAAAAAAGTCTTTACATCCTGCGGGGTGGTATTTACATTGGCTGTAATTTTTTGCTGCATTTTTTGCGCAGTTAATTCTTCCCTTATATCTGGCCTAATCTCATCCTTATATTGAATAACTGATCTACCTAAAAATTTTTCAAGTCTATCCTGTCCGCCAGCTCTTTGAATCATGCTTCTCATCCTACGGTCAACATCATTATCAACCTCATCATCTTTCACATCAATACTGTCAATAACTGCTTGTTGGGCCAATAGTTTTTGGGTAAGGAAGTTTTGCAATATCTGGCATTTTATTGCCGGGTTGGGTGCATTCCCCTGAGCCAAATAGGAGGCGTATTTTAATTCAATGTCTGATTGTAGGATGATGCTGCTACCTACCACACCGGCAATTTTATCAAGTGTGTGTTTCTTTCCGGTGTATACGGAATCTTTAGCAGTTTGCTGCGCCTTTGCTGCAGTAATCAATAGTATAAAACCTAAAATGGTTACCCCAATTTTTCTCATGTACCTATATAATTGTTAAACAGCCCTTCTATTTAAGGGTTTAAAAATCACAAATTTCGATAAAATTTATTAATTACGGGTGCTTTATTAATTTCATTTTGAAATTGATACCTATAATTGTGCTAAGGTGGCAATAATGCATCAAACTGTTTAGCTACTTTTGGTTAAAATTTGTTAAATGAAAATAGAAAACCCAGCAGCTTTCCCTTATTTTATGGGCAAAGAAATTTATCTTTTACCTTCTGATAAGGAAGTGCTACAAAATATAGCCATTGTGATCCCCGAAGTTCAGGAGGTGGTTGTTTCTTTCAATTATTCAGGCAATAATAAAAAGAATTTTTTAGTTCTTACCAACTACACAGATGCCGACTTTATATCCCCTAATCATTCAGTAGCGTTGGAAAGTACTTTAAAAAGGCTTGGTTTTGAAATGGATGATTTGGCAATATTAAACATTGCTAAGTACCCTGACATAGTTTTTGATGATTTGATAAAGTTTTTTGAGCCTAATAAAATTTTGATATTGGGTAAATCTGCTCAACCAGAAACCAAAATACCTGTTTTGTTAAATAAAATAGCTATTCATGGTAATATTAAAATATTAACCACATTTAGTTTTGAAGAAATGATGGATAATACCGGCAATAAAAAAGTATTTTGGGAACTAATGAAACAACTTTAACTTATGAAACAATTGGTTTTTGCAACAAACAACAAGCATAAAGTACAAGAAGTTGCAGCTAAATTGGGTGGGAAATTTAATTTATTAAGTTTGGCTGACATTGGGTGCATGGATGATATTGCCGAAACAGGACACACCTTTGCCGAAAACGCTTTAATAAAAAGCAGGTTTGTTTATGACAATTACCAATTGGATTGCTTTAGTGATGACAGTGGATTGGAAGTGGATGCGCTTAATGGAGAGCCGGGTATTTATTCGGCAAGATATGCGGGAATGCATGGCAACCATGATGCCAATATTGATTTATTGCTGCAGAATTTAAAAAACAAAACCAACCGCACAGCCAGGTTTAAAACAGTGATTAGTTTGGTTTTGGGTGGAAAGGAATATTTTTTTGAAGGCACGGTAGAAGGGCAAATACGCCATTCACGTTGTGGAACGGATGGCTTTGGTTACGACCCAGTTTTTGAGCCTGCTGGTTTTGACATCACCTTTGCCGAAATGAGTTTAGAACAAAAAAACAAAATAAGCCATCGCGGAATTGCAGTTGAAAAATTGATAAGGTTTTTAAACTCACAATATAGCTTTTTGTAAAAACTGAATTATGATTGTGTTGCTAAGGTCATATTGGATGTATAAAATTTATTTCAACTTTTTTATAACCACATCCACAAGGTTTTATTTTGAAACATAACTATCAAAATGATAATTACCCTTTCATTTTGATAGGTTCTATATCATTTTGATAGTTGGCCATATTATCTAAACTTCTTGTTTTTCAATTATTTATATTTTTTAAGTTGTTAAAATTCAATTACTGGCATGGTGATTGTTTAAGGGTTCTAAATTAACTATTGACTTTACGCTTAATGATTTATGCTTTTCTGTTAGTTTCTCCCATCAAATCCCGATGGGCTGTTTTATTATTCACTTTTCAAAAATCTTTATTTACATTAAAATAATTTATGAATGCACATATTAAGAACCTTTCATTTGCAGGTGCTTTAGTAACGCTTGGTATTATTTTTGGTGATATCGGAACCTCGCCGCTTTATGTATTCCAAACCTTACTAGTTGAAGGAGGTAAGGTTAATGAAGGATTGGTACTTGGCTCAATTTCTTGTATTTTTTGGACCCTTACCTTACAAACAACTTTTAAATACATTGTAATAACACTGCAAGCTGATAACCATGGCGAGGGAGGTATTTTTTCACTTTATGCTTTGGTAAGGCGTTATGGCAAATGGTTAGCTATTCCGGCCATTATTGGTGCCGGCACACTATTAGCCGATGGTATTATTACACCACCAATTTCTGTAACTTCAGCAATCGAAGGGCTAAACAACGTACCTGCCTTGAGTGATCCTAAGCTACACCCAGAATTTATACCGGGTAGTACACTTATTTTAGGTTTGGTAATAGGTATAATGGTTGCGTTATTTTTCTTTCAGCAATTTGGAACCAAGGTTGTAGGTTCGGCCTTCGGCCCTATCATGTTGCTTTGGTTTTTAATGATAGGAACATTAGGCTTTTTACAAATATTAAATTACCCATCTATTTTTAAAGCCTTTAATCCAATATATGGTTATAGGTTATTAATGGATCATAAGGATGGTTTTTGGTTATTGGGAGCAGTATTTTTATGTACAACTGGTGCCGAAGCCTTGTATTCTGATTTAGGCCATTGTGGTCGTAAAAATATTCAGGTAAGCTGGATATTGGTAAAAACAACTCTTTTACTAAGTTATTGTGGTCAGGGTGCTTGGGTACTTATGCAACCTAAAGGCACCAATTTTAATGGTGTAAACCCTTTTTATGCTATTGTGCCAAATCCACATTTACTCATGATTCCTTGCGTAGCATTAGCCACATTGGCAACCATAATTGCCAGTCAGGCACTTATCAGCGGTTCGTTTACTTTAATAAGTGAGGCTGTTAGTATGAATTTTTGGCCAAAAATTACTATCAGATATCCTTCCAATATTCGCGGTCAAATTTATATACCAAGCATTAATTGGATATTGTGCATAGGTTGTATATTAGTTTCGCTTTATTTTCAAACTTCTGAGCACATGACAGCAGCCTATGGCTTCTCTATCACCATAGCCATGCTCATGACTACCATCCTGATGAGTTATTTTATGCGTTATGTAAAACATTGGCCTGTTTGGTTGGTGGTGATTATATTATGCGTGTTTTTAACGGTCGAGTTTTCGTTCTTTATCACCAATGCGGCTAAATTGTTAAAGAGGATTTTCTTTGTTGTATTTGAAATAGCCTTGATATTTACCATGTACATTTGGTTTAAGGCAAGAAAAATCAATAACCGCTTCTTGAACTTTATCGACATAAAAGATAAAATACCTTTATTAAATGCATTAAGCGCAGATTTATCAGTAAGTAAATATTGTACGCACCTTATTTATTTAACAAAGGCAAACAATGCAAGGCAAATTGAGGAAAAAGTTATTTATTCAATTTTAAGTCGTAAGCCCAAACGCGCCGATACCTATTGGTTTATACATATTGAAACTACTAATGAACCCTATACCATGGAATATGTGGTTGACCAAATTGAACCCGGTAAAATTATCAGGGTTGAATTTAGGTTAGGCTTCCGTATACAGCCAAGGGTAAACGTTTTATTCCGTAAGGTGGTAGAAGATATGGTGGCACGCAAAGAAATTGACATTACCAGTCATTATGATTCCTTACGTCGCTTTAATATCACTGCTGATTTTAGGTTTGTGATTATGGAAAAATTCCTTTCGTACAATAACTCATTTAATGTGCGCGAAGGCTTTATTTTAAATAGCTATTTCGCCATTAAAAAGCTAGCTCAATCAGAAGCTAAGGCTTTTGGTTTAGATACCAGCGAAACCAATGTGGAAAAAATACCATTGGTTGTAAAACCTGTAGGTAATATCGTTCTAAAAAGAATAGAAGAATCAAGCCCCTACTAACATAATAAAAAAAACAAAAGGGTGTCGGCAAAAGCGGGTACCCTTTTGTTTTTCAATAAATTTGATGGTTTACCTAGCTGCGGTTATCTTATTCGTCAGACTAACAAAATCAGCAACAGATAGACGTTCGGCTCTTAAATCAAGCATTGGTTCATTGGTCAGTTTTTCTTTGTTTATGAGGGATGATACCGCATTGCGCAGCGTTTTGCGCCTTTGGTTAAAACCAGCTTTAACAACTTGCCAAAAAAGTTTCTCGTCGCAATTTAAGGTGTCAACTTCATTTCTAGTGAGTCGAATTACCGCCGATAGTACCTTGGGTGGCGGGTTAAATACACCTGCTTTAACAGTAAACAAATATTCAACCTTATAATAGGCCTGTAAAAACACACTCAAAATGCCATACTCCTTACTGCCCGGCTTAGCCGAACAACGCTCGGCCACTTCCTTTTGAAACATGCCTACCACTTCAATAACCTGTTGCCGGTTATCTAAAATCTTGAATAAAATTTGGGATGATATATTATATGGAAAATTGCCTATAATGCCCAAATTACCTTTAAAATAAGCGCCGAAATCCATCTCCAAAAAATCGGCGTTGATAAGTTTTTTGCCCAATTGAGGATATTTTTTTTGCAGGTACAGGTACGATTCGGTATCAATATCAATCATAAAAACTTGGAGGGCTGCCTGCTCCAGCAAAAAATCTGATAAGATACCCATCCCCGGTCCAACTTCCAATACCTCAGTATAGCGTCCTTCGGGCTTTAGGCTAGCAACAATTTTTGCGGCTATATTTTTATCGGTTAAAAAATGCTGCCCTAAATGTTTTTTTGCCCTAACTAAAGTCATCCCTAAATAAATATGGAGCAAATTATACATATTTGTGGTTTAAAGGGTACACTATTTTCAAATATTCATATTTTATGAAATGTTGAAGCGGTAAAATCCTTGCTAGTTGGTTTAAATGAAAAAATTTAAACTTAAATTGCAGCCCCAAACCCATTGTGAAACCTACATGGGCATTAATTAAAAAAGATGAGCGGAAAACATAAAATTGGTATCAGTATTGGCGATGTTAATGGCATCGGTTTGGAGATTATTTTAAAAACCCTGGCGGAGAGTAAAATATATGATTATTGTGTGCCTATTGTTTATGGGCATACCAAGGTAGCCTCTTTCTATAAGCGCTCTATCAACATAAATGAGCTTAGTTTTACTGTTATAAACCATGCTGCCGAAACACATGGAAAGGATCATAAAAAACCATTTATGATTAATTGTTGGGAAAATGATGTTAAAATTGAGCCCGGCATAGCCAATTCCGAGGTTGGTAAATATGCTTTCCTATCATTAGAACGTGCCACTGCCGATTTGGTAAAAGGAGATATCAGCGCGCTGATAACCGCGCCAATTAATAAAGATACCATTCAAAGCGAGGATTTTAATTTTCCGGGGCATACTGAGTACTTGCAAGAACGTGATGGTGCTGCGGGTTCCTTGATGTTTATGGTAAGTGACACTTTGCGTGTTGGTATAGTAACCGGGCATATACCCGTTGCCAAAGTGGCCGAAAGCATTACTGCCGAAAAAATTGTTGGTAAACTAAAGTTGATGGAAGCCAGTTTGCGAAATGATTTTTGGATACGCAAACCTAAAATTGCCGTTTTAGGACTTAACCCGCATGCCGGCGATAACGGCCTGATTGGCGAAGAGGAAAAAACAATCATCGTCCCCGCAATTGAGGAGGCTCGCAACCACAATATTTTGGCCTTTGGGCCTTTTGCTGCCGATGGTTTTTTTGCCAATGGTACCTACCTGCAATTTGACGCGGTTTTGGCCATGTATCACGATCAGGGTTTAATTCCGTTTAAACAGATCGCTTTTGAATCGGGCGTTAATTTTACAGCCGGACTAAACTTTGTTCGCACCTCACCCGATCATGGTACAGCTTATGATATTGCAGGCAAAAATCTAGCCTCGGAAGTGTCTTTCCGAGAGGCCATTTTTACCGCGCTTCATATTGTTAAAAACCGAAAGGAAAACATCGAGCTAAACGAAAATCCACTTAAATTTACCAAACTAAGTAGAGATAGGGATTAAACAAATACATTATTTAGCTTCGGTGTTGTTTTTATGATTCAGTAGGTGGATGACTAAGGTTGAGGTTGATAATAACAGCCCTACAGCACAGACGCCATTCCATTGATAGGTTTTCCAAAGTTGGGTTACCAAAAAAGTCCCGAAGGAGCCCCCTATAAAATAACTCACCATATACACTGTATTAATGCGGTTGCGCGCCTGCGGATTTAATGCGAATATGATAGATTGATTAGAGATATGGGTAGCCTGTACCCCCATATCCAAAACAATTACCCCAATTACTAGTCCGATAATACTATATGACGAAAAATAAAAAATAACAAAGGAGGCAATGATGAGTAATATGGTAAAGCCAGATAATTTGTAGGCATCCATTTTATCACTCAGCCTACCCATTAAGCCAGCGGCAATTGCGCCAAAGGCACCAACCAAACCAAATTCGCCTGCCACACCACTACCCATGTTAAAGTTTTGCTTGAGCAAGAATACAATGGTAGTCCAAAACGCGCTGAAACAAGCAAAGCATAATGCGCCTCGCAAGGAAGCCAAACGCAACTTAGGCTCGGTTTTAACCAAGTTATAAATGGAGGTCATTAGGCTTTTATAGGTTCCTTTATAATCTGGTTCAACCTCGGGCAAAAACAACCCTATTAGTAACCAAATTATGAGCATTAAACCCGCCGCTGCATAAAAAACCATGCGCCAGCCAAATAAGGCACCTATGTAACCGCTAAAAGTGCGCGAAACCAAAATACCAATCAGCAAACCACTCATAATAACGCCAATTTTTTTACCCCGTTCATGTGGCTTTGCCAAATGGGCAGCCATAGGCACCAGCAGCTGCGGTACCATGGAGGTTAGCCCTAATAAAAAGCTACCAATAACCAATATATTGATATTTGGAGCCGAGGCCGTAAGCAATGCAGATAACACAATGAAGAAAAACAAAATCATCATGAGGCGTTTGCGCCTTACCATGTCGGCCAGTGGTGCCAGCAGGAGCATCCCGGTAGCATAACCAATTTGGGTAGCTATAGAAACTTGCCCAGCACGCGCTTTGCTGCAATGCAGGGTAAGCGATATGTCATCAAGCAAGGGTTGGTTGTAATAGAGATTTGCTACTACCAATCCGGTTGCTACGGTCATCACCCAAAGCGTAAATGTGGTTAGTTCAGGATGTTGGTGAGTAGCATTCTTTGTAGACATGTGCAATAATAAAAAAATTATCGCCAAAGTATGGAGTCGAATTGCGTTGCCTCAAAAAATAGGTATGATAATTTAAAACCGGGGTATTCATAAATTAATACCAAAAAGTTGTAATAATTTTTTATTCGAAAATTTTTCATAAAAAATACATTTTTTAATACTTTTTTAATCTAAAAAATCAAAAACGACCTTAATTTTTGATCTAAAATGTATTTTATTGAAAAAATTACTCAAAAAATATAAAAATTACTTCTTTTTTTGTGTTTTTTTGGACTGAATTTTGATGTTTTTTAAAATTTACCAAAAAAATTAATAAAAAATCCGCAAAAAGTACTTTAAAATAGGGTGATTTAAAAAACGATCATTTTTTTTAAAAAATTACTAAATTTTTAATAAAATGTTCGTATTTTTGAAAATCAAATAGGAACAAATAGGTTTATTGCAAAAATATTACAATAAAAAGTGATAAGTAGTAAATGAAAACGTTATATTTGCAATAGAATTTTTAATTAGTCTTCTCATAATTTAGGTTTATAATTGGTTAGTAAAGGCCCCTGCCCATCAGGGGCTTTACTTTTTTATAACAATTTGCTAACAATTTTAAAACAATCCTTCATTATCAATTATAAAAATACACTTGGCTATTGTATAAAATTTACTATTTTTGCCCTCCGCTAAACGGTTTTACTGCTATAGTAAAGGATTAGCAATTTTTACACGGGGGATTAGCTCAGCTGGCTAGAGCGCTTGCATGGCATGCAAGAGGTCATCGGTTCGACTCCGATATTCTCCACTTGATAATCAGGCTTTTAGAGTAACTTCTGAAAGCCTCGTTTATTTTAGTCCAACATTAGTCCAACATTTTGGTTGGGTTTTATTAAGGTTCTATATACTTAAAAGGACTAAATAAGACTTTGCTTAATTATTTTTAGACAAAGACAACCCACTAAACATATACTTATTAGTTATTAAATTAAATGCAGTGTTTGCAAATTTTCTATTATATGTGGATTGTGCTGACTTATTTTAGGTAAGGCTCTTATATTTAGATATGCTACACTAAACTTATAAGGCTAAATATTCCTTCATAACTTTGGTTAATGTATACTTCAGTTGATTAAGAAAAAGCTTTACGAATCGTGATATTAATTTCAAAACTTTAACCTTTTGAAAATTCGTTTTAAGCTTTTTTAAGTCATGCTTAGTCCATATTTTATGCTTGCGGTATGTTTACTCTTCCAATAATTATTTTGGCTTATTCTTTAGTTCGATTTTGTAATCCCACTGGGACTCGGTTGGTGATTTTAAAGGCCTATTAATCAATTTATTGAAAGCTTATTAACCGGAGTGGTGTAAACAGAGTGCAAACAAATTAGAAGATTTACATATATTTTTAAGATTCCTAATTTTATAATTGATTTATCTAAATAACCATAATAAACAAAATAGTTAATAGATGATTTAAATTAGAATTTTGACCCATTTACTGCAGTTCATAGGCTTTTGGTGATTGATTGCTTTGCCTAACATATTTATTAAATTTACTTGGCTTATTATATTCAGTATTTTAAAAAACTAAAGTAGATGCATTTGGCTTGAATTATGACTATATTTTTGAGCAATAATATTAGATTAACTTTTCTATAATACCCTTATTAATAATGAATTATTTTAGATTTTAATATTTTATAAAATCCCGAGCAAGGTTCAACATCAATTAACTGTAACCTTATTATTGAGTACTAAATATTCATTAGCAAAAAATTCAGGTTGTTTTGGTTATTAAATTTAAATCAATAATTATTTTGATTTTATATTAATTACTAATAAAAAACAAGCCAATATAAAACTCAAACAGTTATTTCTATAAATAAATATAGGTTTATTAAACCCATTTCATTTCAATTTTTAATTCTATGCCCTCTTAAAATTTGTACCTATAATTTTAAAGTACTAAATAAGAGCGAATTATAAAGTAAAGTGGTTAACATATTTTAAAAAACGCCAAAAATTAAAACAAATACTTCAAATGCTTGTTGTCCTTAATAAGTCAAAATAAGGTGGTTATAAACATAAGCTATAAATGTTAAAAGGAATTGAATGTTAAAATAGCTTTAAGTATAACCTTTTGGAATACAAAAATAGCAATTTGAATATAGCGCTGGCCCTCTATAAAAGCTTAACCGAGTCACAATTAGCACAATAACAGGATAAAGATGTTAACAACAACCGAAAAGATATAAATAAGTTAATCCCTTTAAATTGAGCAACTTGCGATTAAAAAAACAATCAATTTAACCGGCTACAATACCCTTTCAGCATTAGCTAAAATTATCTAGCTACGTGTTGGATGATTAGGTATATGGCTGATAAAACTAATAACTAAAAATTAAATAATTTGTTTAAAGCAATAAAAAAATGGCAAACTCCGATGCGAGTGAATTAATCCTGGTACAAAAGGAACTTGCTTTTGAAAGGGAGGAAAAAGAAAAGCTAACCTTGGCACTTTTTTATACCCGGGAGGAACTTGCCCACGAAATAAACGAAAAAAGTAAGCGAGCAGCGGAATTAAGCATTAATAATCAGGAACTTATATTTCAAAACGAAGAAAAAGAAAAGCGCGCCGCCGATTTAATTATTGCCAACAAAGAGCTTGCCTTTCAGAATGATGAAAAGGAAAAACGCGCGCAAGAATTAAGCATTGCAAACCATGAACTTGCTTTTCAGAACGATGAAAAAGAAAAGCGGGCACAAGAACTCAGCATTGCAAATCATGAGCTTGCCTTTCAGAACGATGAAAAAGAGAAACGTGCCCAAGAACTCAGCATTGCTAATCGGGAACTCTCTTTCCAAAATGATGAGAAAGAAAAACGAGCAAATGAGCTGACAATTGCTAATACCGAACTGGCCTTCCAAAACAATGAGAAGGAAAAACGGGCTGCCGAACTATTTATAGCCAACGAAGAACTGTTATTTGAAACCGACGAGAAAGGTAAGCGGGCCGCGGAATTATTTATCGCGAATGAAGAACTATTATTTGAAACCGAGGAGAAGGAAAAACGAGCTGCTGAATTGGTGATTGCTAACATTGAACTCGATTTTCAAACAAAAGAAAAAGAGAAGCGCGAAATTGATAACAAAGAGCTAATTGAAGCCAAGGTAAAGGCCGAAAAAGCTACTCAAATAGCTGAAGTGGCAGTGAAGGCGAAACAACAATTCCTTTCAACCATGAGCCATGAAATACGCACACCTATGAATGCCATTATTGGCTTTACTAAGGTGATGCTGAAAACCAATTTAACGGCAAAACAGGAAGAATATTTAAATGCCATAAAAATTAGTGGCGATGCCTTGATTGTGCTTATAAACGATATCCTTAACCTGGCAAAGCTGGAAGCCGGAAAAATGTCGTTCGAAAAAACCCCCTTCAAATTGGCGGCCTCCATATCGTCCATGCTGCATTTGTTTGAAACAAAAATTGAGGAAAAGAATTTAAAACTTGTTAAAGAGTACGACCATCATATTCCGGAAGTGTTGGTTGGCGACCCAATTAGGCTACACCAAATTATTTTAAACCTGTTAAGCAATGCGGTAAAGTTTACCGCAAACGGAATAATTACGGTAAGGGTATGCCGGGTACCCCATAATGACGCTAATACCGAAAAGATAAAGTTTTCGGTAACAGATACTGGCATAGGTGTAGAAGAAAATAAGCTCGAAAGTATTTTTGAAAGCTTTCAGCAAGCCTCCAGCAGTACCGCGAGGTTATTTGGTGGCACTGGCTTAGGGCTTGCCATTGTAAAGCAATTGGTTGAACAACAGGGTGGTACCATTAATTTAAAAAGTGAGATTAATAAAGGCTCTACTTTTAGTTTTATACTAGATTTTGAAAAAACGATGGCTAAACCAGCATCCGAATTAGAAATAATAGCATTAGATACCGAAATTAAAAACTTAAAAGTATTGGTAGTTGAAGACATCCCCTTAAATCAACTATTGATGAAAACCTTTTTGGATGATTTTGGCTTTGAATGCCATATTGCCATGAACGGCCTAGCGGCAATCGAAAAATTAACGCAGCAAATTAACGAATTTACCAAACCATTCGACATCATTTTAATGGATTTACAGATGCCTGAAATGAATGGTTTTGAGGCTACCGCATACATTCGTAGCAAAATAAACCCATGCATTCCAATTATAGCTTTAACTGCCGATGTAACAACGGTTGATTTGGAAAAATGTAGAGCAGTGGGTATGAATGATTATTTGGCAAAACCGGTTGACGAACGTTTGTTATATAGTAAGATTGTAGAGTATGTAAAAAAAGCGGAGCCGCGGTCGGCAGGGATTAATGCAGCTATTAAAGGGGAGAATAATGGGGATTATAACAAAAAAATTGTTCACAAACCCAAGAATTTGAAATGTACCAACCTCGATTTTTTAAAGAGCCGAACCAAGTCAAACCCGAAATTAATGATGGAAATGATTTCATTATACTTGGAACAAACGCCTCCTTTAATTGTTGCTATGAGACAAGGGTTAAAACACAAAAATTGGACAGTATTGGCATCAGCAGTACATAAATTAATTCCTTCGTTCTCCATAATGGGAATTAGCAATGAATTTGAAAATATGGCAAAAAAAATCCAAGAACTTTCACGCAGTTGTGAAGCAGCCGAGACCGAAATAATTGAACATATGCCGCTTACCATGATACAATTGAATACCAATCTGCTATTCAATATGGAAATACACGAATTGACAATGCAACTGGAAAAAATATGCTGGCGAGCCTGCAAAGAATTAATAGAGGAGTTAAAGGCCTTAAAAAGAACTAAATGATAACTACAAACGAAAAGATAAAAATTTTTCTGGTGGATGATGATGTATTATTTCTAAAGTCATTAGAAATAGATTTTCTACAACATGCCGATTTTATGATTAAAACATTTGCAACTGGCGAACTATGTATAGCAAACCTATCGCAAAACCCTGAAATAATTATACTGGACTATCACCTTGATGGCATTGATAAATCCGCTATGAATGGCATTGAAACCCTCGACAAAATAAAAGCTCATAATTCTGAAATTGCTGTGGTGATGCTCTCCTCTCAGGATAAAATTGAGGTAGCCATAAACTGTATGCATCACCTGGCTTTTGATTATGTAATTAAGAGTGAAACGGCCTTTACCCGCCTGCAAAAAATCATTACCACAATATTCAAGTACAAAAAAATGGAAAATATTATAAATTGGTATATGGAGGCAAGTTAGATGCAGTAACGGGTTTTTGAAAAATCATTCTAAAAAATTCGCATCCCTAACATGCGAAAAACCAATTTAACAACCAATTCTAACTTAATCCAACTCAGTCAACTTAATCTAACTCAATCAACATAATCTAACCCAATCAAACAAACCCCTAACCACCATCAAGGATTTAATAAACCCATTTGGCGGTTAGCCTTAACCTTTCTAAAGTGCGAGGGACTTAAGCCTGTAATTTTTTTAAACTGATTGCATAAATGCGCTACACTACTATAATGCATCAGGTACGACATTTCTTTTAGCGTAAGCTCGTTATATACCAAAAGTTCCTTTACGCGTTCAATTTTATGGATGATGATATAATGCTCAATATTGATCCCCTCCACTTCCGAAAACAGATTGGCCAAATAGGTATAATCATAATTTAATTTTTCGCTTAAATGATTGGAAAAATTAACTTTTAAAGGTTCATCTGTATAATGTATTACTTCAATAATTACTTTTTTTATTCTTTCTATCAGGATGCTTTTTCTGTCATCCATTAGTTCAAGTCCAAATTTATGAAGTCCCTTTTTCAGGTCAATTACCTGTTGCTGGTTAAGTTCGCCCATTACCTCTACTTCACCCAATTCAATGGTTTTATGGTGAATTGATAGTTTCTTCAATTCTTGTTTCACCACCATTTTACAACGGATGCAAACCATGTTTTTAATGTAAAGCTTCATGTTTTATCTTTTTTAAACTCGTTATAAAACTTGAAACAAGGCAGGCTCGCATTAAAACGCGTTTGTAAATTCCTATTGCTATTCCATTGCATGTAAAGATATATTATGTGCTTTTATTAAATACCGTTTTGGTTACTTTAATGAGTGACTTAAATCACGTTGCTTTCATATAATATTTTTTCTTTTTATTATAAAAAATCACCATAAAGCATTTTAAGCGCTAATAATTTTAATAACACCAAAATGACTAAAAGGTTTATTATAAAATCGTTTTTATTGCTTAATCTATACATTTCCTACATAATTAATAGCAATTAGGATATGAATATGATGTGTGAATGATGTAACAGATAGTAGGTTTTGTGTAATGAATTAGCAATGGCTGTTCTCACCTTTATGCATTATTTAAAATCATTAAATCAGCCCATATGAAACCCGATAATGAACAACCAATTGCCGATAATTCGGAATTGGAAAAAGGTAAAGCACATATTATTGTTGAAATTATTGAGTATGTGCCAAATTCGGTGGTGATAAAAACTATTATCAAAAAATCTAACGGCAACATCAGCATCATGTCGTTCGATTATGGTGAAGGACTGACCGAGAAAACATCCCCGTTCGATATTTACGCGCAAATTGTGGAAGGGAAGGCTGAAATGGTGATTGATAAGGTTTCGCATTTTCTTAATTGTGGCGATGGAATTATTATTCCGGCACATTTATCAAACTACATCAAGCCAGATGGGCGTTTTAAAATGATACAAACGATTATAAAAAGTGGTTATGAATAAGATTTTGAAAATTTATGCTTAAGTAAGTCTACCTCAATATAAACAATCAATTACAAAAAATTATGAAAACTAATTTGATGGGCTTATGTTATAATTTACAAAATCAATTAGTTACTAGCGAAAAATTATCAGAGAATTAAATTGTTCTCTTATATAAAAAGCGAATATTCCATTTCCAATACACCACCTGCTCTTTGTTTGCATCATACTAACATTTAAAAACCATGAACAGAAAAATGTTTCTAGGCGTGCTTGCAAGTACCGTTGTAATAGCTGGTTCTACATTTTATTTAGCGAGCGATACCAGCAACTTTACCCGAGAAGATATTAAAACTAAGAAAACAAGGAAATTATCTTTAAGTGCCGATGAGGAAGAAATTATGTTCTTAGCCTCTTTGGCTCCCAGCGGGCATAATGCACAACCTTGGTTTATTAAATACATCGAGCCTTATCATTGGATTATTTGTAATGATAAAACCAGGTGGTTACCTGCTGTTGATCCGCACCAACGGGAAACAATTTTATCTATCGGTGCCTTTATCCAAAACTTAGAATTTGCTGCGAGCAGTTTAGGTTACAAATCTGATTTTACTTTGCTTGCCACCACCAATCAAGACGAACACGTGATGAAGGTAGCATTGACAAAAACCGATTATAAAACCAAATATTATATCCAAAAAATAAAACAAAGAAGAACCGTTAGAGCCAATTACCTTAATAAGCCATTAAAAGTGGAAGATCTCAACTATTTATTGAGTGGAGAATTTGATGTATTTAATTTTATTCCAAATACTGATAGCAACTATCAGATCATAAATGAACAAACCATTGAATCAAACAAACTTCAATCGTACCGGAACCCTGCCGAAAGGGAGTTGGCCAATTGGATACGGTTTTCGAGTAGTGAAGCAGAAAAAAAACGCGATGGATTAACTACCGCCAGTATGGATATAAGCGGTATTCCGGGCTGGGTGGTAAGGAATTTTTATGACAAAGCAAGTGTAATGGACAATAAATTCAGAGAACAAAATATAAGTAACGTAATAAAGCAGGTATCACAATCAGCCGGTTGGATGTTGATAACCAGTAAGGATAATTCGGTAGCAAGTTTGATTGAAACCGGAAAGCAAATGCAAAGATTGTTTTTAAAGGTGCATGATAAAAACATTGCTATGCACCCCATGTCGCAAATATTGGAAGAACCCACAACCTTGGCATCAATCAACCAATTACTTGGAATTAATGAAAACATACAATTTATGTTGCGAATTGGTTATGTGAAAGAGTATCCAAATCCGGTATCGCTAAGGCGAGCGGTTGATAAGATTGTACAGATTTAAAAAAGCCACTTATCTAAATTATTTATAAAAAATGAAAAAGATATTAATTATCAATGGACACCCAAGTGCCGATAGTTTTTGCCATAGTTTGGCCGAAGCCTATAAAAGAGGAGTTATAAAATCGGATGCCGAGGTTAAAGAAATCATTATTGGTAATTTAAATTTTAATCCTAACCTAGAATTGGGTTACGAAGAAAAAAGCGAATTAGAACCCGACCTATTAGAATGTCAGCAAAAAATAAAATGGGCGGATCATTTGGTTTGGGTACATCCGGTTTGGTGGGGCGGACTACCTGCTATTACCAAGGGTTTTATTGACAGGACTTTTTTACCCGGCTTTGCCTTTCAATATAAAGAAAACTCTGTTTGGTGGGATAAGTTGCTCATTGGAAAAACTGCCCATATCATTACCACCCTCGATCAGCCTAGCTGGTATTATTGGTTGGTATTTGGCCGACCTAGCATCAATCAGCTTAAAAAAACAGTGTTAGAATTTTGCGGAATTAAACCTGTTAAGGTTACTTACATAGAGCCAATTCGTAATTCAACCATCGAATTCAGAAATAATTGGTTAAAAAAAGTGGAAACAATGGGTAACAAAATGATGTAAGAACAATCTGTAAACCAAGCGAATTTTAATCTTATGATTTTATGTTATTCATTATAGTAACTGTTATCATCATCATAACCTTGATCTTAATTCCAGGGTTTACTCTCTCCATAAAGGATAAACAAGGGAATAAGGTACCGGGCAGCATCGCATCACTTGAAAAAGTGATCATTGGCGAAAAAGAACAATGGATACTTATTAGAGGTGCAGATATAACCAAACCAATCCTTCTTTTTTTGCATGGTGGACCAGGCTCTTCAGAGATGTTTCTTTTGAGAAAGTATACCCAAGAATTAGAAAAGCATTTTTTAGTTGTTACTTGGGATCAGCGAGGAGCAGGCAAATCCTTCGAGGCCATCAATCCGCATGCATCCATCACTATCAACCAGTTTGTTTTAGATACGGGTGAATTAACAAAATTACTTTGCGATCGATTTAATCAAAAAAAAATATTTTTAGTTGGGCACTCTTGGGGTAGTGCCATTGGGGTGCTTAGTGTGCAAAAATTCCCTGATTTATTTTATGCATATATTGGGATTGGACAGATTGTTAACATGTATGATAATGAACGCGTATCGTACGAATGGACTTTGGCACAAGCTACCAAAGCCAAGGATGAACAAGCTATAAAAACACTTACCAAAATAGGCTCTCCCCCATACACAGGCGATTGGCTAAAAAAACTGATAACCCAACGTGGCTTACTCGGAAAATTTGGCGGAGAGTTATACGGGAGTAAAAAAGGGGCAATGCCTTTAATTTTAAAGAGCTTAATTTTTGCTACCGAATATAGTCTGATTGATAAGGTGAATTTTTTTAGAGGAATATTTGCCTCCAATAAATTGCTATGGCAGCAACTTTTAACCATCGACCTAACAAAGCAGGCTACCATATTTAAAATGCCCATATATTTTGTTTTGGGAAGACATGATTATGAAGTACCATCCATACTTGCCGAACCTTATTTTAATATAATTGAGGCTCCGCATAAAGAACTAGTTTGGTTCGAAAACTCCGCTCATTTTGCCAATATTGAAGAAAAGGAAAAATTTAGCGATTTATTGATAAATAGCCTACTACTAGCATCAATTTCAGCATGAATAAATCAATTTATAAAGTTGGGTTTTGGGCGGGATTGATAGCATTTGCTTCAACGGTCGCGTTTTTTATCGCACAGCTTTTACAGGTTTTGGGTATTATCAGTTTTCCGTTGGATCAAGTTTTAATTTTTGGATTTTCCCTTTGCATCGCAATTCCTTTTTTGCTCGAAATGCTTGCGCTGCATTATACAACCACCGTAGAAAAAAAATTCTGGAGCCATGCCGCACTGCTATTCACGTTGATTTATGTGGTATTTGTAACTGCTAATTATGTTGTACAGTTAGCAACAGTCATCCCGATGACAATCAGTGGTACCGATGCTGGCATTCAAATACTCAAACAAACACCGCATTCCCTTTTTTGGGATTTTGATGCTATTGGTTATATATTTATGGGTTTGGCAACTTTATTTGCCGTACCCATATTTAAAAAGCAAGGATTTGAAAAGTGGATCAGATATTCCTTCATCTGCCACGCACTCACTACTCCTTTAATTGCCATTGTTTATTTCTATCCCAATTTCTCAGAAAGGTTATTATTTATTGGAGCACCTTGGGCTATTACAGATCCCTTGATTATGTTGATGCTTGCAATTTGGTTTAAGAAAAAATACAAAATTACATGAAGCCCCAAGTAGTAAATCAATTAATGTTTTTACTGGCATTCCTAGGTATAGGTGCTATTGGAGGCGGTGCTATCTTAATGATTTCTCCATCGGGAATATTAATGGGTATTCCATTATCTATTTTAAAGGACTCTCCATTTCATAATTTTCTAATTCCAGGAATTATCTTGTTTACTGTACTTGGTGTTGCACCCTGTATGCTCATTTATCTTCTATTAAAAAAACCAGACTCAAAATTTTTTGATAGGATGAATGTTTTTTATGACATGCACTGGTCATGGTCCTTCTGCATTTACGTTGCTTTTGCCTTGATTATTTGGATTCAGGCCGAAATGATGTATCTGCAATCAGTAAGTTGGTTACATACCTTTTATATATTGTATGCGATTCTGATTCTGATTGTCGCATTATTGCCCAAGGTTAGAAACTTCTATAAAATTAAAACCATTGAAAAATAAAAAAGCGATGATTATTATATTTTCCACCATAGGATTTCTCCTTACAGTATTTATAGGAGGCCGTATAAATTTAAACTTAAAATTTAAAAAAGAAGTCGCCACCCTTTTTGCTCAATCAAAGCCTATTCAAAATAAAACATTCTTTTACCAGCAATTGATTGGCCTGCCGGAACCTGTGCAACGCTATTTTAAATTGGTATTAAAAGAAGGTCAGCACTATATTAGTTATGTACGGATGACCCATAGCGGGCAGTTTAAAACAGGCGCGAAAAAAAGCTGGGTAAATATTGATGGAGAACAGTATGCAACCACCCAAAAGCCAAGTTTTATTTGGAAAGGCACCACTACAATGTTTACCGCCAGAGATATGTTTATTTGCAATACGGGACGACTTGTTGTATCCATATTATCATTAATTAACGTGGTTGATGGAAAAGGTAAGGCCTACGACCAAGGCGAACTTTTACGATGGCTTGGTGAAAGCGTTTTATATCCTACAAATTTATTACCCAGCCAAAATTTACATTGGGAGTCAATTGATCATCTTCATGCAAAATTTACCTATAATTATAACGGGATGTCCTTATTTTATTTGGTAACATTTAATGAAGCTGGCGAAATAATTCAACTTGAAACAAAGAGATACATGGATATTAACCATCTAGAAACCTGGATTATAAAACTGGCAAATTATAAGGAATTGAATAAGGTAACCATACCCACTGTTTTCGAGGTTTTATGGAGACTGAAAACTGGCGATTTAAGCTACGCCAAATTTAATATGACGAAGGTTGAATATGATAACCCTAAAATGTTTTGATAAATTCTGTTTTAGAAATACCCTTCATAAAAATGAAACCCAACAAACCTATATTTAAATAGTTTGTTGGGTTTCCTAATACTTACTAAAATCACTTGTTTTAAACTTCAATAATCACTTTTAAAGCCTTTTCCTTAGCTGCATTACCAAAGGTATTATAGGCATCCATAATCTTATCTAGTTTAAAATGGTGGGTAATCAGTTTTTTAGGTTCTATCTTATTGGCCTGCACTGTTTTTAATAAAAGTGGGGTAGTTACCGTATCAACCAAACGGGTGGTAATGGTAATATTCCGCGACCATAGCTTTTCGAGATGCAAGGTTACACTTTTACCATGCACACCAATATTAGCGATATGCCCACCCGGAGCTATAATTTCCTGACATAATTCAAATGTTGCAGGTATGCCAACCGCTTCAATGGCAACATCAACACCCCTGTTATTAGTAATAGCCATAATTTTTGCTACCGCATCCTGTTTAGCGGTATTTATGGTATGGATAGCGCCAAAAGTTTTTGAAACGCTTAATCTATTATCATCTTGGTCAATCATAATTATTTCTGACGGCGAGTAAAACTGTGCCGTTAACAAGGCGGCTATACCAATAGGACCTGCTCCTACAATTGCAACTATATCACCGGGTTTAATTTGTCCGTTTAATACCCCACATTCAAAACCTGTGGGTAATATATCGCTCAGCATTACCAAAGCTTCTTCATCCAAACCTGCTGGTATGGCATACAAGCTATTATCGGCATGAGGTATCCTTACATATTCAGCTTGCGTACCATCAATCATGTATCCTAAAATCCACCCTCCGTCGGCACAATGTGAATACATACCCTTTTTACAATACTCGCATTTACCACATGAGGTGATGCAGGAAATAATGACATGGTCGCCAACTTTAAAATTGCTTACCGCCGAGCCAATTTCCTCTACTATGCCAACCCCCTCGTGCCCAATAATCCGTCCATCCGAAACTTCGGGCAGGTCGCCCTTCATAATATGCAGGTCGGTACCGCAAATGGTAGTTTTTAGTATTTTTATAATAGCATCGGTTGGTTTTTTGATGCCAGGTCGGGGCTTATCTTCTAAAGCCTTTTTTCCGGGACCATGATAAACCAAAGCTTTCATCTTAGGCTTTTCAATTACTAACAAGCTATTTTCCGATAGTTTATCCGTCAACAGCTCTTTTTTGTTCGCTACTAGTTTTTCCATGATAATTTTATTAATATCCTACAAAATTGCCCTGTTTAGTGTTTTAAATGTTACGTAATCCTGCTTATTAATTACATCATTCACACATTTTACTATTGTCATGCACTTAAACTTGTTTTTGGGGTCAATGTGTGAATGATGTAACTTATTAACAGAGTTGTATAATATGGTTGGCCAAAACAAAATCACCTTTGCGTATCATAAAAAACAGGCAAATCAAAATGACAAATCTCTTTACCCCTGTTTTTTTGGATCGCTATGTTTTTAAAAACTATCCTATTTATAAGTGTCCTATTTTTTTGTCTTGTTAACAGGATAGCAGCGCAGGAAGGTACACCAATACCAAATCCAGCTCAGTGGAATTTAGTTCAATGTATTGATTACGCCAAAAAAAATAATATCCAAATTAACTTATTGCGTCTTTCTCAACAAATCAGTCAGCAGCAGTATCTATTGGCTAAGGCCGCCCGTTTACCAAACTTAACAGGCTCCGCGTCACAAAATTTTGAACATGCTAATGCTAGTTCAAGTTATAATAATAGCGGGTATAATGTATCCAATGGTTCCTCATTTACTGCTTCAGGGGTTTATAGCTTAAACTCATCGGTGGTTTTATACAATGGCAGTTATATAAACAATACCATAGCGCAGGCAAATTTGTCTGTTAACGCTGCAAACCTCAATATCCTACAACTCGAAAATGATATTACGCTTCAAATAACACAAGCTTATTTGATTGTTTTGTTGGATAAGGAAAACATAGTTTATGATTCTACCTTAGTAACAACCGACCATGTGCAAGTACAGCGCGAACAAAAAATTTATGATGTTGGCAGTGTAGCCTTGTATGCGCTCATTCAGCTAAAAGCGCAAGAATCAACCGACCAATTTACCTTGGTAAAAGCAATCAATACCCAAAAAGCCGATTTGCTTACTTTAAAACAACTGCTTTTATTAAACAGCGATGAAAGGTTTGATATCATAAAACCCGAAACCATCGCACCCATTGATAGCATAACTGCTTTTAAAAGTGTTGAACAAATTGCTCTCAGTAGCCGCCCGGAAATAAAAAACGGAGAGCAGGCCTTGCAAATTGCCCAATATGGTGTATCAATAGCCAGGGCAGGTTATAAACCATTGTTAACAGCGGGAGGCTCGCTCAATACGAGTTATTTTACTGGTCAGGGTAATTTGGCTACGCAATTAAACAACAATTTCAACCAGCAATTAGGGCTTACATTGGCTATTCCCATTTTTACCCGTAGGGTTGTTAAAACTCAGGTAGAAGAGGCGAAAATTAATGTCGACCAAGCTGGTCTTAATTTATCTAATACAAAAATCACCCTATCGCAAACCGTAGAGCGGGCATTTTTGAATGTGGCAAACGCAAAAAGCCAGTATGAAGCAGCATTGGTACAATACAATTTAAACAAAGAAGGTTACCGTATAGCAAGCGAACAACTAAAGGTGGGTGTTGCTAATATGGTTGATTTTTTATTACAAAAAAACCTGTTTATACAGGCGCAACAAGCCTATATACAATCAAAATATAACGAGTTGCTTACTTTAAAGATATATGATTTTTACAGGGGAATTCCTATTAAACTATAACAAAGATGGTAATAAGCAAGAATATTAAAATTGTAGGAATTGTAGCCTTTGGGTTGTTGGTTATTGCGTTGGTTTGGTATTTTTTCATCCATAAAAAGGTAGCACCGATTGTTTTGAAAACAAGAAACCCGGAGGTTGGCTATATAGCCCAAAGTGTAACAGCAACAGGCAAAATTGAGCCGGTTGATACCGTTACTGTTGGCTCGCAGGTATCGGGGATTATCAAGAATTTGTATGTCAACTTCAATTCGAAAGTTAAAAAAGGGGAATTATTGGCGCAACTGGATAAGTCTTTGCTACAAGCCTCGCTCGATTTGGTGAAGGGAAACCTGCAAAATGCTCAAAGTCAGCAAGTATATGCCCAAAATAATTTTAACAGGCAAAACCTTTTATTTAAAGCAGATGCCATTAGTAAAGCCGATTTTGACATCGCCCAAAATACCTTGATAGCCGCCAAGGGAAGTGTTTTAAGTGCCCAGGCCTCGGTGAGGCAAGCAACCAAAACATTGTCGTACACTGATATATATTCGCCTATTGATGGGGTGGTGCTAAATCGCAGCATTAGTGCTGGACAAACAGTGGCAGCCAGCTTTAACACGCCAACGCTTTTTGTGATTGCCAAAGATATCACCAAAATGGAAGTAGAAGCTGCTGTTGATGAGGCCGATATAGGAAATGTAAAGGCAGGCGATAGGGCATCATTTACGGTGGATGCTTTTTTGGATAACCAATTTGCCGGCAATGTAAGCGAAGTTAGGTTGCACCCAACGGTATCTGCCAATGTGGTTACTTATATCACCATTATCAATACTTCTAACAATGATATGAAACTAAAACCCGGGATGACAGCAAACATCATCATCTATACCAAAGAGATACAGGATGCCTTATTGATTCCGTCAAAAGCCCTCAACTTTGTACCCGATTCAAGCATGATGAAAGATTATAAAATTATTGATTTACCGATCGCTAATAGCTCATCTACCTCAAAAAGCGACACCAGACAATCTCCACGTACCAAAACAAGCAAAATTGACACCAGCGCTACCAAAGTAAATACAGCTTATGTTTGGGTGCTGAAAGGTAAAAATATAACCAAAACAGAGGTTAAAACAGGCTTGAATGATAATTTACATGTTCAAATTATTTCGGGCTTAACTACTGCGGATTTAGTGATTACGGGCGTTGTAAATACGGTAAATGGCGTATCTACCACGGCAAATGGTAGTCCGTTTTTACCCACACGTGGATCACAAGGCAAAAAATCAAAATGAGTAAAAAAATATTATCCATAACCGATTTGAAACGTGAATTCGCGATGGGCAGCGAAATTGTTCATGCCTTGCGTGGCGTTACGTTTGAGGTGGAAGAAGGCGAATTTTTAACCATTATGGGTGCAAGCGGATCAGGTAAAACAACTTTGCTGAATATTTTGGGTTGTTTGGATAAACCTACGTCCGGCACTTATTTGTTGGATAATATTGACATCAGCAAGCTTACTAAGGATGAATTGGCCGAATTGCGAAATCATAAAATAGGTTTTGTTTTTCAATCATACAACTTGCTACCTCGAACCTCTGCTTTAGAGAATGTAGAGCTACCGCTTTTATATAACAACACCATTTCGAATAAAGACAGGCGTGAAAGGGCCATTCATGCCTTGGAAGCTGTTAATCTGGCCGATCGGCAACATCATACGCCCGTGCAGTTATCAGGCGGGCAGCAACAGCGGGTAGCCATTGCAAGGGCGCTCATCAACGAGCCTATTATGATTTTGGCCGATGAGGCAACGGGTAACCTTGATACCCGAACCTCCTACGAGATTATGACCTTGATGCAGGAATTAAATACCAAACAAAAAAAGACCATTGTTTTTGTAACGCATGAGCCTGATATAGCTGTTTTTAGCAGCCGTACCATACAACTGCAGGATGGTAAAATACAATTTGATAAACTGAATCAAAATATACACTCGGCCAAACAATCATTGGCTGACTTGCCAATTAACGAAGAATAATAAAACAAAGCATGAATATATTGAACCTTTTTCAGATGGCCTTCAGGGCCTTGGCGCGAAATAAGCTAAGAACCTTTTTAACCATGCTAGGAATTATTATTGGGGTTGCGGCTGTAATAGCCATGGTAGCCATTGGTCAGGGTTCAAAGCAGAGCATACATGATCAACTATCGAGCATGGGCTCCAACATGATTATCGTATTGCCGTCAAGTAATATAAATGGTGGGGTAAAAATTGCCGGAACCAGCTTTCAATCTTTAACCGTTAAAGATATTGATGCCTTGCAAAAAAAAGGAAGCTATATAACGGATGTTTCTCCTTCGGTAAGTACTAAGGGTCAGGCCATTAACGGCGCGCTAAATTGGCCAACAACCATACAGGGCGTTTATCCTTCTTTTCTAAATATCAGGAAGCTTACGCTGCGCGATGGCATACCGTTTTCTGATAATGATTTATTATCATCGGCCAAGGTTTGTTTAATTGGCCAAACAGTGATTGATAACTTATTTGCAAAAGGCGAAAACCCTATTGGCAAGGTGATTCGTTTCGGTAATATTCCCTTTCAAATTATCGGGATACTCGACCCGAAAGGAAACAATGCCTTTGGGCAGGATCAAGACGATATCCTGATTGCTCCATGTACCACCGTTCAAAACAGGATATTGGCCTCCATATACTACCAAAATATTTTTGCCTCCGCTATTAATGAAGCCTCCACCGATTCGGCAACGGCACAGGTTACAGCCATATTACGCGAATCGCACAGGTTAAAACCTGCCGATGAAGACGACTTTAGGGTACGTACGCAAGAGGAACTGATAAAAACACTGAGTTCAACTACCGGGCTATTAACTATATTATTAACCGTAATTGCAGGTATTTCTTTGGTGATAGGTGGCATAGGCATCATGAATATCATGTACGTATCGGTAACTGAGCGTACCCGCGAAATTGGGCTCCGTATGGCAATTGGGGCAAGAGGAAGGGATATTTTACAACAATTTTTAATTGAGGCCGTACTCATCAGTATAACAGGCGGACTGATTGGGGTTTCAGTTGGTATTCTTTCAACCACTTTGGTTACTTACTTTTTAAAATGGCCAACCATCATATCGCAATCGTCGGTAGTGGTATCATTTGCGGTTTGCGCGGTAACGGGTATCTTTTTTGGATACTATCCAGCCTTAAAGGCTTCAAAACTTGATCCAATTGATGCGCTCAGGTATGAATAGGCAACCAACTAATCAAACTGACTGGTATATAGTTGATAATATTTCCCTTTTTGTTTTAAAAGTGTTTCATGATTACCCCTTTCTATAATTTCGCCATTATCAAGCACTAATATTTCATCCGCATCCCTTACTGTTGACAGGCGGTGGGCAATAACAAAGCAGGTTAAACCTTTCATTAATTGATCAACTCCTTTTTGTATAGTTTGTTCGGTTCGGGTATCAATAGAACTGGTGGCTTCGTCCAAAATTAAAATAACGGGTTTTGCAACAATAGAGCGGGTAATATTTAATAATTGCCGCTGCCCCTGGCTTAAATTATCACCATCATTTTGCAACAAGGTATGGTAACCTTTTGGCAAACGCTGAATAAATGAATCGGCACCTGAAAGTATGGCAGCCGCTATGACTTCTTCGTTGGTTGCCTCTAGCTTTCCATATCTTATGTTGTCCATCACTGAAGCCTTAAACAAATGGGTATCTTGCAAAACAATAGCCAATGCTTTACGTAAACTACCGCGCTTTAATTTCATTATATCTAAGCCATCTATTGTTATATGCCCGGCTTGTATATCATAAAATCTGGGTAATAAGTTCATAATGGTTGTTTTGCCTGCCCCGGTTGAGCCTACCAATGCTATTTTTTGACCAGCTTTCGCACAAAAGCTAATGTTTTTCAGGATTACCTTATCATCATCATAGCTAAAAGTTACCTCATTAAATTCAACATTGCCTTTCACGTCAACCAAATCAATAGCACCCGGAATATCTGATGTTTCTGCCAATTCATCCATGATTTGAAATATCCTTTCGGCAGCTGCCAAAGCTGATTGTATGGTATTATATTGGCTCGAAATTTCATTTACCGGTCGACCAAATTGCCTTGAATATTGCATAAAAGCAGCCAAGCCACCTAAATCAAATCCTTTAAAAATAGCCAATAGCCCACCAACGGTGGCCGTAAGTGCAAAGTTGATGGTGTTTAAATTTTGTATAATAGGCTGCATGACACCTGCGTATAATTGGGCTTTTGTAGCCTTATCCCGTAGATCATAATTAAGGCTTTCAAAATTTTTTTCGGCAACACCTTCAAAACAAAAAACCTTTACCACTTTCATGCCGATAATCATCTCTTCAACATAGCCGTCAACTTCGCCTAGTGCTTTTTGTTGTGTAGTAAAGAAGCCTTTACTTTTTTTTATAATGGCAGATGCCACCCAAAGCATAAACGGAACAATAATGAAGGTTACCAAAGTAAGTAATGGACTTATATATAACATTAATGATAAAATGCCTATTACCATAATAGAGCTAGTTAAAAATTGTAGTAAACTTGCATTCAGCGCATCGCTAACATTATCCATATCATTTACAAAGAGGCTCATCAAATCACCATGTTTGGCGCTATCAAAAAAATTTAAAGGAAGCGATTGGAGTTTGCTAAATAAATCGACTCTGATGTTACTGATTGTTTTTTGGGCAACTAAAATCATGATTCTATTAAGGAATACCCCAGCAATTGCACCAATCGCGTAAATTATGAGTAGTAGTAATATCATGGTAATTAGACCAGAAATATTACGTGGTATGATAAAATTATTGATGGTAGGGCGTAATAGGTAGGAGCCAATTAAGGTGCATGTTATGTTTATGTTTAAAAGAACCAATATCAAAAATAAATAGGCACTTTCCTTGCTTAAATAACTCCATAATCGCGATAGCACTTCCTTCGAGTTTTTAGGCTTCTCAACGGATATATGCCCATGTTTGCCCGGCATGCCTGCAGGTGCTACCTTAGTGGTTTGGGAAGTAAGCGTTTCTTGATTACTCATAACTGCAATTGCTGAGAATTATAAATTTCCTTATAAACTAAATTTGTTTTTATTAAATCATCATGCGTTCCTGTTCCTATAATAGCCCCATTGTCGAGCAGAACAATTTTGTCAGCGGATAAAATGGAGCTGATTCTTTGAGCAATAATAATGATGGTGGTTCCTTTTAGATGCTGGCTAAATGATGCCCTTATTTTAGCTTCGGTTATCGAATCTACCGCGCTGGTACTATCGTCAAGAATCAGGATGGCAGGCTTTCGCAATATAGCTCTAGCAATACAAAGCCGCTGTTTTTGTCCCCCCGAAATATTGATACCACTATGCCCTAAAAGGGTTTCATATTGTAAAGGGAACGACATGATAAAGTCGTGCGCTTGGGCATCTTGAGCAGCTGCAATAATTTCATCATCAGTAGCTTGCTGATTCCCCCATTTAAGGTTTTGCTTAATAGTGCCCGTAAAAAGCTCATTTTGCTGCAGTACTAATTTCAAGTTTATCCGAAGATTGAATAGAGTATAGTCGCGCACATCAATATCATTAATCAATACCTTCCCACTGCTTATATCATATAGACGAGGTATTAATTGTACAAGGGTACTTTTAGCGGCTCCTGTTGCCCCGATAATTGCCACAGTTTCGCCTGAATTTACTACCAGATTGATGCCTTTTAAAACAAATTCAGCTCCATTTGAATGGTATTTAAAAAATACGTCTTTAAACTCAATCTTCCCAAGTGTTATTTGCAGATTTTTTTCTATGGCTGAGGCTGTGTCTATAATATCTGCCGGGGCTTCTAATATTTCCAAAATACGATCAGAAGATGCTTCCGCTCGCGAAAAGGTCATAATAGTCATGGAAAGCATCATCAGTGACATCAAAATCTGGGTGATATAGGTAATGAACGACATCAATTGTCCGACCTGAAAAGTGTCTTTAATGATGGCATTGCCCCCAAACCAAACAATGGCTACAATTGAAAGGTTCATAATTAATTGCATAACTGGCATGATAAGTACAACCATACCTGAAGCCTTTACTGCCATTTCGCGCAATTCATTGTTAGAATGCCCAAACTTTTTATTTTCAAACGTTTCTCTTACAAATGATTTTACTACCCGCACGTTAATCAGGTTTTCTTGAACTACGAGGTTCACTTTATCTAGTTTTTTCTGCATTTTTTCGAAATAGGGGAAGCCCTTTTTCAAAATAACATACATGCAAGTGGCTAAAACCGGAATGGCTACCGCAATTACCAGGGCCAAGCCCGCGTTTATGCTGATGGCAATTATTACAGCAAACAGAAGCATTAATGGAGCCCGTATTAATAAGCGTAATGACATCATTATTACATCTTGCAATATGTTTACATCGTTGGTGATACGGGTGGTAAGGGTTGCGGAACTAAATTTATCCAAATTGGCAAACGAAAACTCTTGAATTTTGCTGAACATTCCCTTTCTTAATTCGGCGGCAAAACCAACAGAGGCATGCGATGAATAAAAGATGTTTCCAACATTGGTAGCAATCGCTATTAATGATAAGGCCACCATAAATGCACCTGTATGGAGGATAAAAGACATGTCTTTTTGCCTAACACCCTGGTCAACAATGGTGGACATTAGTTTGGGCTGTACAATCTCGCAAATAACATCAATAACTACCAACAGGGGAGCCAGTATAAGGGCCTTTTTATATTTTGAAAGAAAGATTAAATATCTTTTCATGCATAATAAATGTTCATGAAGCGTTATTTTCCGCTTTTGCCTTGTTAATTTCCATTATTTTTATTTCGGCCTTTTCCTTTACAATATCCTGTCTGATTAATCCGAATAAGCTCATATAAGCATTGGCAACATATACCAGCGCGAACCAGGCAATGAGGTATCCCACCCAATTATCCATTAAAAGTTTATACCCGGTTAGCCATAAAAAAATGGCGGTAACATAATGGCTAAAACAATATTCGCAGGTAAAAACATAAAAGAATTTTCTTTTTACAATGGTCTTTCCTTCATGGCATTGTTTTACACAATAGTCTCTGGGTTCACGAAAAACTTCTTCGTGCGTTACCGTCCAGGCAATACAGGCTATGGGAATAGCCAAAATTATTAACCATAAAATTTGTGTTAAAATGGGCATGGTTGATTTTTTAAATGAAACATTTGGATTGTGTAAAAGAGGAGGCCTATTGTCAATACTTATCTAAATTTAGGCCAAAAAAATAAGGCCTGTTACGTTTAATACGTAACAAGGCTTTAAAAATATTGTTTTAAAAGAAGGAGCTATTTTTGTAGAAGTAACCGTTTAGAAAAATAATCGCGCACAAAAGCATGTTGTTGGTTAACAGTCATTTTATCGGCGTTTTTTACTTCAATAACAATATTGGCAAAACGATGGTCTTTTCTCAAAACATTAAAAAGCTCAACCTTCGCATCGGTAGGGCCAAATAATATTACATCATTGTAGTTCCTGATGATTTCACCAAGTTCCTTGTAATAATCGGCCTCCTCGTGCTGCTCTTTGTTATGCATCAAATTTTCACTTCTGCCCAGGGTTTGCTCTTTTTCCTGATGGGTGAATTTGGAAAACAGGGTGCTAGTTTCAATCGGGTCGGTAGTAAACTCCATAATATGGGCATCCTGATGATCCATCCAGATACCCAATCCTTTTTCTACGGTCATAATAGGGTGTATTAATTTTAGGTACTTATATACTTAAGCTTTAACAATAAAAAATAAAGCAAAAAAGCCAGTAGCGAAAAAATCACTACTGGCTTCAACAACAATTAAACATACTCAATAACCAATTTATTATCAACATTCCAAACACCCGGCGCATTCCAGGCAATTTGTTCGGCTTCATCTCGGGCGTAAAATGAATTTACTGTGCCCTTTAAGGTTACATAGTTTCCGTTTACATCCACCGTAATACCTAAATCATCAATTGATGAGTTACGCTCAAGCGCGTTTTCAATGGCTTTTCTTTCAATTACGTCGTGGTTTTCTGATTTTATTTTGATATTACTAATGATATCAATTATTCCAGCAATGTTTTTTATCGCTTTTTTAGCGGCTTCTCTTTGGTAATTCCATTCTAACTCTCCATCCAAAGTAACTACGCCACTTTCAACTTTAACCTTTATTTTTTGGTCGGGCACTTCCCAATTCCATTTCCAGGCACTTAGCACTTCCTTAGCAATATCGGTATCACTCTTTTTACCAAAATCACCATATTTAATATGAATTTCTTCAGCTAATGCCCTCACACCCGATACATTTTTTGCCGCGTTTTCTGCCTCTATTTTTTTCGAGTAACTGTCAACCGTTCCAGTTAATGTAATGACACCATCTTTGGCTGTTACGCCAATTTCGGCAGCGTTTAATAGAGGTTCCCATTTAATGGCATCCTGAACATCTTTTTGTAATTCCTGATTTGTTTTCATTTTTTTATTATTTATAATTTTTTAGTAATAGAATGTAGTATTCAAGAAAATCTATAAACGTTTTATTCAGTAGTTTCCCCATCAAATTTTTCGGGGTAATCTTCCGCATCCTTTTTAGTGGCTCTTACAATACCATCCTTATGATGCGGTGGCGAGTAAATGGTGTACATTTTAAGTTTACTTTTGGCATTGGTGTTAATTACATTATGCTTGGCACCAGCAGGTACCACAATGGCGTCGCCATCTTTAATCATATATTCGGTTTCGTTGATAACGCAAATGCCATTTCCGCTCTCGAACCTGAAAAACTGGTCGTTCGCGTTATGAATTTCTTCACCAATTTCTTCACCCGGCTTTAGGCTCATTAATACAACCTGCAGGTGTAAACTGGTATAGAGTACCCTACGGAAATAGGTATTTTCTTTTGCTTCGTTTTCAATATTGGCGTTAAATCCTTTTGTAGAATTAATTACAGAACTAAGGGTATCTTTCATTTTAATTTTATTTAGGTAAACTATTTATAAATGATAACAAAATTTGCTTTTATTCAACCTGTTTTAGGTTGCCTTAATCATATCTATCTCTATGATTTTTTTGCGTTCATGGTATTCATCCGGACCAATTTCGCCGGCGGCAAAACGTCGTTGTAAAAGCAAGAGCGGACTAGCAGGTTTGTTCCTTTGAAAAGGAATATCATAAGGCACGGCGAAAATCCAAATTAGCATGGTAATCCACAGGAACCACCATATAAAGTCCATTCCCCAGAAAGAATCGTTGTAAAACATAATTTTAATTTTTAAAGTTTATTGCATTATTACACCACAAAACTGCCTGATTTTCAGTTTGTTTTGTTACGCAATTATTTTATTTAATTACATGTTTCACACATTTTTTTGTTAGGGATTTTTAATAATGAATGTGTGAATGATGTAACCTTTTATAGCTTGGATGTAACAGCTATGAAACTTAATAACCTCACCTTTAAAAAATAAATACCTACTTAAAACAGGCAATATTTAAATAACACAACAATGAAAATTAAATTAAACGAACCCGTATCGGGCACTTTATTGGAACTTGAAGTAGTCAGGGTTGATTTGCCCAGCGGAACAGGCTGGTCGGTGCATATGGCTGATGGAAAAAAGGTAGTAATTACCTACTATAAAGGTTTATGGAAACCGAACGAAATAAGTAATATAAGTCAAGAATTTTGGCAGGTTATTGGTGATGAAATTAACCGTTTGCTTGTTGAGGAACAGCAAGAAAAACATACCACCATTACCCATACTATGGTAAATACCAAACCTAAACGACCTAGAATTTTTTTTTCTTCCTAATTTAAATAGTTAAATATAAAAATGGTAAAGACGGAAATCGTAATTTTCATTTATAATATGTATATGGTACTAATTGTATCGCCATTAGATGCAAAAAGCATGCGTTTTAAAGTGGTTAGCAATGAGTCTGTTTTGGATGATATGATTTTAAAATATCTACCTAACCATACATGGGTCGCAGAAAAGTCAACCATGAAGTTTTTCACAAAAAAATATATTACCGAGTTAGGCAAGCTTATAAAAATTAAAAAACCGGAATGGTTTAAGCCTTCATTCTTAGATATTTAATACCATAAAGTAAATTCTAAAAATATTTAACCTCCTCAAAACTGATAATAAGTTGCTGCTCTTGATTGTAAGCTTTTTTCAAATTAGCCTATCTATCATTTTTCTCCAAAACACTTTGAGTGATATTTTGTTATGGTTTGTAAGTATGATTATAAAATTACAAGCATGGCTTTGATAGAGGATATCCGTGATTTTTTAGACGAAACCGGGAGCATTACAAAATTTACAGGGAACTTTTTTACCAACGGATTAAAACCCCGATTTGAGGTTAAAGAATTGCTTGCGCAATGTTATTCCATAGGTTATAAATCATTGCCCCTTATCGGACTTACCAATTTTATTATGGGTTTGGTTTTAACCATGCAGCTACGCCCATCCTTATTAAAATACGGGGTAGAGTCGCAATTGCCGGTAATGGTAGGCATTGCCATCGTACGCGAGATTGGTCCGGTTATTGCCGCCCTGATTTTTGCCGGAAAAATTGCCAGCAGTATTGGTGCCGAGCTAGGCTCTATGAAGGTAACCGAGCAAATTGATGCCATGGAGGTAAGTGGTACCAATCCTTATAAATATTTGGTAGCTACCCGTGTATTAGCTACTACTTTAATGCTCCCCATACTAACTATTTTGGGCGATGCCATCTCATTAATTGGTGCATATATAGGGGTTAACATTAACTCTGTAACTAGTTTAAACTTGTTTTTTGCCCAAGTATTTCAAAGCCTCACCTTTAGCGATCTTCTACCCGCCATCATAAAAACCTTTTTCTTCGGTTTCGCGGTTGGTATGGTGGGTTGTTATAAAGGTTTTAACTCCATTAAAGGTACCCGTGGCGTGGGAATATCGGCAAATTCGGCAGTGGTATTATCGTCTGTTATCATATTTTTTATCGATTTGTTGGCGGTTCAGTTTACTAACGTGTTTGGCTTAAATTAATCAACATGGAAAATTCAACCCAAACCGAACCAAAGGCAAACAAAATTATACCCAAAGGCGAGCCGGTAATTATTATTGAACACCTGTACAAGAGTTTCGGAAAAAATGTGGTACTAAAAGATTTTAACCTCACCGTAAAAGCAGAAGAGAATGTAGTAGTGCTTGGTAAATCGGGCGCTGGGAAGTCGGTTTTAATAAAGTGCATAATTGGTTTGCTAAAACCCGACAAAGGTAAAATTCTGGTATTTGGCAACAACATACCCGAATTAAGTGCGGATGAGTTGGATAAGGTACGTACAAAAATAGGCTTCCTGTTTCAGGCAAATGCGTTGTACGATTCCATGACCGTTCGCGAAAACCTGGAATTTCCACTACGCCGACATTGGATAGGTCTCAAACAAAAGGAGATTGACAAAATGGTATTGGAAGCTTTGGATAATGTTGGCCTAAAAAACACGGTGGATATGCTTCCGGTCGAACTATCGGGCGGGATGTTAAAACGTATAGCCTTGGCACGTACGCTT
Organism: uncultured Mucilaginibacter sp.; assembly: GCA_903891475.1. Lineage (GTDB taxonomy): Bacteria > Bacteroidota > Bacteroidia > Sphingobacteriales > Sphingobacteriaceae > Mucilaginibacter. The sequence continues at coordinate 16,032 of CAITEP010000015.1, read as the reverse complement.
ATTTTAAAGCCCGAGATTATTTTGTATGATGAACCCACTACCGGGCTCGACCCTGTAACCGCGCGCGAAATAGATAACTTGATTTTGAAACTGCAAAAAAAATACCATACCTCATCCATCGTGATTTCGCATGATATGAATTGTGTGAAAAGCATAGCCGATAGGGTGGTACTGCTCCTGGACGGGGTATGTTATACCGAAGGAACTTATGATGAATTAGCACAATCAAAAGACGAAAAAATAAATCAATTTTTTGAATCATAAATTATGGCAAAACAAACTGAAAACAATATAAAGCTGGGTGTATTTGTATTGGTGGGCCTATTGGCCATGATGCTTGCCTTTTATCTAATTGGCAACAACTCAAGCATGTTTAAAAGCAGCTTTATATTGAAGTCGCGCTTTAATAATTTAGATGGCTTAAAAGAGGGCAATAATGTACTGTTTTCGGGTATGCAATCTGGTACTGTAAAATCAATCACCATTATTAACGATACCACCATTGAGGTGGCAATGCTAATTGATACCAAAATACAAGCTTTTATCCATAGCACGGCCCTGGCCGCAATTGGTACCGAAGGCCTGATGGGCAACAAGGTGGTAAACATACAACCCGCAAAACAAATTGGAGTAGCAGTAAAGGATGGCGACTTTTTAGCTCCTAAACGCTTTACCAGTATGGATCAAATGATGGAAACGCTTTCAAAAACAAATAGCAACGTGGCAACCATATCCGAAGCTTTAAAAACTTCGGTATTGAAACTGGATACCAGCGAAGTTTTAAACCTGCTGAATGATAAGGAAATTGGAATCAGCATCAAATCATCCCTAAAAAATATCAACGCAGCCAGTAATAATGCCAGCAATATGACGGCTACGCTTGATATGGTAGCCCGGCAAATAAAGCAAGGCAAAGGTGCCGCCGGACTATTACTAACCGATACCGCCTTTGAAGGGAATTTAAAAACCTCGATGCTGAAAATTAAAGCCGCCGCCGATAATGTGAACAAGGCATCGGTACAGTTAAATAGCATGACCGCCAATATTAACCATGATATTGCCGATGGCAAAGGACCTTTGCATGCCGTATTACGCGATACCGCCATCAGCCAAAAAATAAATGCCAGCATAACCAACCTGCAAAAAGGCAGCGAAGGCTTTACCCAAATTGTAGAGGCCTTAAAGCATAACTTTTTAGTACGCGGCTATTTTAGAAGACAGGGAAAAACACAGAAGAAGGATAGTTTAAATAAGTTGAGTAGTAATTAAAGCTGGTGCTAGGAATACACATAAAACCAGGCCTTATCATAAATCAAATGATGTGTGTGTTTGTTTTATTATAGCTGTTCCTTTCTTTCAGGATCGCCTCCTGCTGTTCATATTTAACAATGTTTAAAAGGTTGTGTTTAATTCCTTCCAATAATTTTTTTTGGAAGCAAAAATCGGCCGGAAAAATTTGCGATTTAAAGAGAGAAAATTCAATTAAAAAACAAGGAAAGGTGACCCGCAATGGGTCACCTTTTTGATTTATTATGGCAATTAATTGTCATAAAGTTTGAAAAATAATTATAAGAAAAAATTTATACAACTATTATAGGCATGGATTGTTAATAATTATTATATACAATAAAGTAAAATATACATTATGGTAGCAATAAAAAAACAAGGAGTATTAATTACCAAAAGTAAATTGGTTTTTGAGTGCGATGGGGTTTTGAACCCGGCAGTATATGCCGAAGGAGAAACGGTGCATCTTTTTTATAGGGCCGTATGTACAAACAATTATTCTGTTTTGGGTTATTGCAGAATGCATGGACCTTCCGAAGTGGAATGGCGGTCTGATATCCCGGTTCTGTTTCCACAGTTTGAGTACGAATCGCATGGGGTGGAAGACCCTCGTATTGTGAAGATTGATGACCTATTTTATTTAACCTATACCGCTTATGATGGCGTAAACGCGTTGGGCTGCCTGGCAATATCATCCGACTTAAAGCATTTTGAAAAAAAAGGAATCATTGTTCCGCAGATAGCCTATACAGAATTTATGCATTTGGCTCAAACAAAAGGGCTATTAAACGAAAAATATGTACGCTATAACAGCCACGATGTACTTCCCGAAAACAATGGTAAGAAATTTTGGGTTTGGGATAAGAATGTGGTTTTTTTCCCAAGAAAAATAAACGGTCAGTTCTGTTTTTTACACCGGATAAAGCCCGATATTCAATTGGTTTCGGTAGATAGTTTGGATGATTTAACGCCTGAATATTGGCAACATTATCTGCTACACTTTGAAAACCAAATAGTGCTTTCGCCAAAGTACGACCATGAGATAAGTTATTTAGGAGGGGGATGCCCACCTATAGAAACATCCTTAGGGTGGCTACTTATTTACCATGCCGTCCATGATACTGTAAATGGCTATGTGTATTCGGCATGCGCTGCATTGATTGACCTAGAAAACCCTTTGATAGAAATTGCACGTTTACCCTACCCATTATTTAAGCCCGAACTAGTTTGGGAATTGAAAGGCGAGGTAAATAATGTATGCTTCCCAACCGGTACTGTGTTGGAAGGCGATACCCTATATATTTATTATGGAGCAGCTGATGATCAAATTGCTTATGCCAGCCTAAGCATTACTGCCTTACTTGATGAATTAATGTTATATAAAGTAGAACATGGTAAATGAATTTTTGAAAATTGATAAAATGGTACCTGTAATAAACGGGCACCTAAAATTTGATACTACAGGATGGGATGTAAGATTGATGCCTAACAAGGAGCCAAAATTACCCGAAGTATTGGTAATTACTACCTATCCCCCCAGGGAATGCGGTATTGCTACTTATTCGCAGGATTTGATAAAAGCTTTTAATAATAAGTTTAGTCAATCGTTCCATATCGGTATTTGCGCGCTCGAATCAAACAGCGAACACCAAATTTACGAGGATGAAATAAAGTATATCCTCAATACCGACCAATCCGAAGCCTATCCGGCATTAGCCAAAAAAATCAATAACAATACCGATATACAAATTGTGCTCATTCAACATGAGTTTGGCTTTTTTAAAAAGAATGAGACGGCTTTTAAACAGCTTTTGAAAACTATTAATAAGCCCATTATCATTGTTTTTCATACGGTATTGCCAAATCCAAACGATGCCTTAAAGTTAGATATACAAGAAATGGCGGCTATTAGCAAATCAATCATCGTGATGACCTATGGCTCGGCTAAAATATTGAATACATCATATGGCATTCCAAAAAATAAGGTAAGCGTAATACCTCATGGCACGCATCTGGTACCACACTTAAATAAGCAAGTATTAAAAACTAAAGTGAATTTGGCAGGAAAAACAGTACTTTCAACTTTTGGATTACTAAGTGCCGGAAAAGGGATTGAAACCACTTTAACCGCATTGCCTACCATTATTGAAGACTATCCCGATACCTTATTTTTGGTAATTGGCAAAACCCACCCCAGCGTAGTAAAGCAGGAAGGCGAAGCCTATCGGGATAAATTGGAGCAAATGGTGGATAGCCTAAAGTTGCGTAAGCATGTCAGGTTTATTAACCGTTACCTTACTCTGGCCGAATTACTGGAGTATTTGCAGCTGACCGATATTTATTTATTTACATCTAAGGACCCTAATCAGGCAGTAAGCGGAACGTTTTCGTACGCTATTAGTTGCGGCTGCGCGGTAATATCAACCCCAATACCACACGCGGTTGAAGTTTTGCAAAAAGACGCGGGACTCATTATTGATTTTGGAAACGCTCCACAGCTGAGCGATGCGGTTTTAAGCCTTTTGAAGGATGAAGAGCTAATAAAAAAAATCAGCCTAAACGGATTACAAAGAATAGCACCAACAGCCTGGGAAAATTCAGCTATCGCGCATGCGGTATTGTTCGAAAAACTAAGCAAAAATAAAACACCCTTAAAATACAATGTACCGCCTATAAATAGGGATCATATAAAAAGAATGACTACCAATTTTGGTATGATACAATTTGCTAAGGTAAACCAACCCGATATGCATACAGGCTATACTTTGGATGATAATGCCAGGGCTTTGGTTGCCATTTGTCAGCATATTGAAATGACGGGCGATACCGAAGACCTGAAGTATATTGCCATTTACTATAACTTCATTAAGTTTTGCTTGCAACCCAAAGGCAATTTCCTGAATTATGTTGATGAAGGAAAAGAATTTACCGAGCAAAATTCAAGCACCAATTTGGAAGACTCGAATGGGAGGGCTATTTGGGCATTGGGTTATTTAATATCTATTGGTAGTTTATTACCCGAAGCATTGGAAAACGACGCGAATTTAACCTTGAAAAAGGCCTTGTTAAATACCAGGCAAATCCATTCATCACGGGCCATGGCATTTATCATTAAGGGTATTTACTACAGCAATTGCAAGTTTAAAAACATTGATAACGTAATGCTTATTAAGGAATTGGCTAACAGATTGGTGCAAATGTACAGGCATGAAGCCACCGCCAAATGGTGCTGGTTTGAAAGTTACCTTACTTATGGCAACAGCATTTTGCCCGAAGCCATGTTATGCGCCTTTTTAGCAACAGGGGTAGGGGTTTATAAAGAAATAGCCAAGTCATCGTTTGATTTCTTATTGTCGCTTACCTTTACCGAGGAGCGAATTAAAGTAATTTCGAACAAGGGATGGCTTAAGAAAAAGGAACATCCGGCAAAAAAAGTAGTAGGTGGCGAACAGCCTATTGATGTGGCTTATACCATTTTGGCGCTCAGTAAGTTTTATACTGTTTTTAAAGATGAAAACTACTTTAACAAAATGACCATTGCCTTTAATTGGTTTTTGGGAAATAACCATTTGCATCAAATTATTTATAACCCTTGTACTGGAGGTTGTTATGATGGTTTGGAAGAAAAAAATGTGAATTTGAACCAAGGCGCAGAATCAACCGTGAGCTATTTGATGGCTAGGTTGGCTTATGAGAAGGTATGCATCAGTAAAGAGTTGCAGGCAAAATTTCAAAGCACCAATGTAATGATGGGTATTGGAATGGAGGTGCCTGTAAATAAGTGCTGAAATATTAGGATATGATAAGGATGGCTCAATGTTTATTTAAATGATGGTTTGAAGTGGATTGTGAATTATTTCATCGTAACATAAAATATCAATCTTGACCTTCATGCCCCATAGGGGCATCGCGTGGGTAGCATAAACATAAAAAAAGCCTCGCGTTCCGTTAGGAACGCTGTGTGGTTAGGAACGCCGTGTGGGTTAACCGCTAAATAGGTGAACAACCATAAATATGGAACGGAAAATTAAATTCGATGATAAATTAAATTCTTGAATGACTAAATTTACAGGTATAAAATCTAGATAAATCATCGGCATGCGTGTGGAGCATAAAATTGTTGCGAGGCTGTTAAACGCCGGAAAGGAATACAAAACGGGCGATACCTTGATTACCGCTTTGAAGCCTTCCACGGTGGAATTGCGTTCGGGTGAGCTGACTTTGATTATTGGTCCATCCGGCTCCGGAAAAACAACCTTGCTTTCGCTTTTTGGTTGCGTTATTTACCCAAGCTTTGGCGAGGTAATGATTAATGAGGTGAATGTAACGAAGCTCGCGGAGAAGGAATTGGCAAAAATCCGCCTCCAAAAAATCGGCTTCGTTTTTCAAAAATTTAACCTGATAGCCCCTTTAACCGCGCTCGAGAATGTGATGATGCCCTTGCAATTACAAGGTATACCCAACATAGAAGCCAAAAAGCGCGCCACCGATGCCTTGGTAAAAGTGGGGATGGGCGACAGGTTAAAAAACCTATCGAACGATTTGAGTGGAGGGCAACAACAGCGCGTTGCCATAGCAAGGGCATTGGTTACCAATCCGGAGATTATGCTTTGCGATGAACCTACCGCCTCGCTGGATATAAAGAGTGTTGCCGTGGTGATGGACGAACTTAAAACCCTCGCCAAACAAGGCAAGGCGGTTGCCGTAGTAACGCATGACACCCGACTAAGGCCTTTTGCCGACCGTATTGTATATGTATTGGATGGCGGCGTAACCGATACACCCATTGAAGAAGAAATAGTACCTTAATAACCGAAAACATGAAGCAGTTTTTTTTCTGTTCTATCCTTTTGATTATCCTTGCGGGATGTGGAAATAGCGCAAAGGATAAATCTGTAGCCAATGAAAAAGCCATCAAGGTAAACGTTACCATCAATCAAGTAGTTGGGATAGGTAAAATTGTGCCCGAAAGCAATATCTTGCAATTGTCATCGGCAGTTAGTGGCATTGTTGGGCATATCTACAAAAAGGAAAACGATTCGGTAAATGTAGGCGAGGTGATATTGGAGCTAAAGCATGAGGTGGAAGATGCCAAGGTAAATGAGCTATCGCAAGAAATGAACATCCAAGCAGCACAAATAAAAGCCGATGAATCGGCCATTGAAGAGTTTCAGGCAAAATATGAGAACGCAAATGCCGAATTGCAACGCTTGCAAACCTTATTAAGCAAAGGTGCCGAAACCCAACAAACGGTTGACAATGCCAGTACCAATCTAAAAGGCTTTAAATCAAACCTTGATCGCTTGCATAACAATGTTTTGGTTTCAAAAAGTAAATTAACGGCTGCCAGCGCCTCCTTGGAGGTAGCGAAACAACAAAGGGCGCAAACCATTATAAAATCTCCTGCCAAGGGTAAAATACTCGAAATAAGTACGCTGGTTGGTAGCGCTATTGATAACAAAACTTCGTTTGTGCAGATTAGTCCGAAAGGCAATACCATTGCCGATTGTGAGATTGATGAGCTTTTTGCCGATAAGATAGCAGATGGCCAAAAAGCATGGGTAAGGCATACGGGCATGCTGGATACCCTATCAACCGGGACGGTTTACTTTACTTCGGGCTTCCTTAAAAAGAAATCGCTGTTTACTGACCAGGCTGGTGAAAAGGAAGACAGACGGGTAAGGGAGATTAAAATTGTGTTAGATAACCCGGAGCATTTGCTTCTGAACGAACGGGTGGAATGTGTCATCAATATATCGGCAGCAAAAAAGAATCAGTAAAATGCTTAAAACCGCATGGCAATTTATAAAGTTCGACAAGCCTAAAAGCATAGGGGTAATTGTTGGCATCCTGATTAGTACCTTTTTGATTGGGCAACAGTTGGGCGTGTTCTTTTTTTTAACAGGCCTAATGGGCTCGTTGGCTACCAATGTAAAAGCCGATGTTTGGGTGGTTGATAGCAAAACAAACGATGTAAACCAACTGGGTAGTTTGGATATCAGAACCTTACGTGCCGTGCAAGCCTTGCCGGGCGTAAAGGAGGCGTTCCCGGTATTAATAACCGGAGCCGCTAGTAATTACAGCAATGGCACCAGCGGGGCCATCACCTTAATTGGGGTTGATATTTCAAAGTTGAACACCGTTTTAGATTCGTCAAAAATACTAACAGGTAAACCATCCGACTTGCAAATGGATGGCGCCGTAAGCGTGGAGTTTTTTGAAAAGAAAAACATGGGCGATAATATTGCCCTAGGTACTCCATTGGAAATTAATGGCAAGCGTGCCGTATTTGCCCTGCAAACCAAAGGTTTTAGGAGTTTTGGTAGCAGTATTTGCGTTACTACCATTGAGCGCGCCAGGTTTTTTTCCAATCGGTCGGTTAACAATATCAGCGCGGTGTTGGTAAAGGTACAGCCAGGCACCACTGCCGAGCAGGTGGTAGCCAACATAAACGGTTCCCTAACAGGGGTACGCGCATGGCCTTCCGAAAAATTGGCAAAATCAACCATTGCCAAAATACTTGGCTCGAGCGGGATTGCCTTGAGTACCGGCACCCTTATTATTTTCGCCTTGATAGCCGGATTCTTTATCATCGGCCTCACCATGTACTCCTCGGCATTGGATAGGTTGAAAGATTATGGCACCCTGAAAGCAATTGGCGCGGGTAATGGTTTTGTACGTGGCTTGATATTTACCCAAGCCATCTTATTCGCCATTGTGGGTTTTACAATTGGCATGCTTTTGTTGGAAGGCTTTAGAACAGGTGTGGCAAAATCAGGCTTGATATTTAGTTTTTCGCCATTGTTAATTTTGGGTATGTTTTCAACAATAGCGCTCATTTCGTTAGGCGGAGCCTCCTTTGCCTTGCGAAGGATTAGCAGCATTGAACCCGCTTCGGTATTTAGGTGATAATTTGACTTGGGGCAATGTAGCCCCTCCATCAAAGTCATCCGCATAAAAAGAAAATTTAATTTGATTATCAATTATTTTAATATGAAAAGGCTCCTTATTTTGGTAGGTGTAATGTTGTTGGGCATTGGTCAGGCTATACCTATTTACGGGCAAGGCCAACTAACACTAAAGCAAGCCATTACAAGCGCGCTTGCCAACCGGAAAAATATACAAGCTGGTAAAATGGATGTGAGTATCCGCAAGCTGCAAACAGAGGCCTTGTGGCGAAAGTACTGGCCGCAAGTCTCGGCAGAGTATCAATATATTTATAACCCTATTTTGCAGACTTCTATTTTGCCTATCGGGGTTTTTAACCCTGCATACCCTATCAACGCTACCAAAAACGTGCAATTCGGTACCAAATGGCAACAAACCGCCGGACTTACCGTTTTGCAACCATTGTTAGATATCAGCATTGTGCGGTTAAAAAATGAAGCCGAATTACAGGAAAAAATAAGCGCGGCCACCCAAGCACAAACCGAGTACGACCTTGCCTATACCGTGGCACAGGCCTATGCCAATATTGGCCTGCAACAAGAAGCCATAAAAACCGCCATTGCCGATACTACCCGAACCTGGATAACCTACCAATTGCAATACAATAAATTTAAGGCAAAACGCTTGCTAAAGTCGGATTTGAATACGGCACTGATTAACCATAACAATACGCTGCAAAAATTGATGGATGCGGTATCGCAATTGGTGGAGAACAAAGTTTACCTGTTGTACCTGATTGGGCAAAATAACAGTGCCGAAGCCGATGTGACTATTGATACCCCCATTTTTAAATATACCACTATCGAACAAAACACCCCATCACCCAATAAAGACTCGATACCCGAACTTAGGCAATTGGCTTTACAAAGTAAACTTTCGGGTTTGCAGGTAGCGTCCGAAAAGGCCAAATATTTGCCTACCATTAGCTTTAAAGGGTTTTTAGGGGCTAACCAATATACCAACCAGTTTAACCCAGTCGCAACTGATTCGTGGTTTGGTTTGAGTTATGTAGGTTTAGATGTAAAACTACCTTTACTAATTGGGGAGGATAAGCAAAACAAAATAAGGCAACAACAGCTGCAAGCCTACCAGTTTAATGATCAGCTGGAGGATAAATATACCCAATATACCAAGGATGCCATTACCGCCAAACTAAAAACCAAGCGCATAGCAGCGCAGATAAAAACCCTAGAAAGTAATATAGCCCTTGCCAAAGAGACAGTAAAAATAATGCAAGATAGGTTGGAAGCTGGCGAGGAGTCGGCGACTACCTTGAACACCGAGGAATCAAACTTGCAGGGTATCATAGCCAATTATGAAACTGCCAAAACCCAATTGAGCATTTATTGGTTAGATTATTTAAAGGCTACCGGACAGCTAAGTAGTTTGTGGAAATAAGGGTAGCTTAAAATCATGCTCTAAAATTATAGCTAATTTCAACTTCGCACAACATCATCTAACGGTGTAAATGTGTGAATGATGTAATATTTATAATTAGTTATGTAACAGGGTTCAATATAGGTTAAGCATCTTTATATCAGGTATTTTAATAAAAATATGATGAGTTATAAAGCCCTGATTATCCGTAAGCTATTTATTGAAGGTTGCACGACCGATTTTTACGCTATTTATTACTTTATGGGAGGTAGCTACCATGAATGAGCAAGCATTGATGGCTACCGCCAAGGCATTACTTGCTAATAGCAAAGGTATTTTGGCGATGGACGAAAGCACCAATACCTGCAACAAGCGTTTTGCTGCTTTAGGCATTCCGCAAACGGTAGATTTTAGGCGAGCTTATAGGGAGCTGATTATTACCACCCCCGATATCGAAAATTATATTAGCGGATTGATTTTGTATGATGAAACCATCCGTCAGCAAAAAAAAGACGGTACACCATTTATAAAAGCAATACTGGATGCAGGCATGCTACCGGGCATAAAGGTCGACCTAGGAGCAAAAGACTTAGCCGGCCATCCCGACGAAAAGGTAACCGAGGGCTTAGACGGTTTACGCGATCGATTAAAAGAATATGTTTTAATGGGTGCTCGTTTTGCCAAATGGCGAGGCGTAATTACCACCAACGACATTTTGCCCAGCATGGGCTGTATAGCCGCCAATGCGCAGGCACTGGCAAGGTATGCGGCCTTGTGTCAGGAGGTTGGTTTGGTGCCTATTGTGGAGATGGAGCTCTTGATGGAGGGCGAGCATACCATACACCAATGTGCCGATGTTACCGAGGAATCATTACGAGCGGTATTTAAGGAACTGTATTTGCAAAACGTGATGCTGGAAGGCATCATCCTAAAGCCCAATATGGTACTTGCCGGTATTAGCTGTACAACGCAACCCACTGTTCGGGTGGTAGCTAATGCTACTTTAAAATGCTTGTTGCGCAATGTTCCGGCGGCTGTGCCGGGGATCGCTTTCTTGTCGGGCGGACAAGCTGCGCAACTGGCAACAGAGCGTTTAAATGCCATGAACAGTCAGCATAAATTAAAGTTGCCTTGGGATTTAAGTTTTTCCTTCGCGCGGGCCATACAACAACCCGCCCTAGAAATTTGGAAAGGCGAGGAAGCCAATATCCCAGCAGCACAACAAGCCCTGCTGCACAGGGCTAAAAGCAACACTGCCGCCCGCAAAGGGGAATATACAATAGAAATGGAAAAATAAAAGACAGGGTCAACATAACCCGCATCAACCCCCTTTTCCAACTACAATTGAAACCATTAACCAAATTAAATATGTAGAACAACCCCAAAACCCCCACAACGCACAACCTTCAACCAAAAAAAGCAACCCATCCAACAATCAATAAATCAATAATTCAATAAATCAATAAATAAAAAATATGTGAATAATGTAATCCTTTCCCCAAATAGTGTAATACTTTAAAAAGCATTTGTAAGCACCTTTATAGCCTACGTTAAACTGTTAAAGCGATGAAGAAACTTAAAAATTTGGTGGTGTTTGATTTGGATGGCACCCTGGCCGAAAGCAAAGCGGCGATAGACCCGGAGATGGGCGCACTACTCAACTCCTTGATGCGGCTTACCCATGTTGCCATTATTTCGGGGGGCGATTGGCCGCAGTTTCAGCAGCAGGTGCTGGGGCAACTGCACCAGCGTAAATATTTAAAAAACCTGGTGATATTGCCTACCTGCGGCACCAAGTATTATGAATACAATGCGGGCTGGAAGCTTTTATATGCCGAGAACTTTACCCCTGCCGAGTCGGTAACTATTATAGCAGCCTTGCAAAAAGCCGTAGCCGAATCGGGATTGAAAATTGAAAAAACCTGGGGCGAACAAATTGAAGACCGTGGCAGTCAGATCACCTTTTCGGCATTGGGGCAGCAGGCACCGCTGGAAGCCAAGAAGGCTTTCGACCCTGATTTTGCCAAGCGTAAAATCATCACAGCCCTCCTCCATCAGTCGCTTTCGGCTTATGCGGTAAATATGGGTGGCGCCACCTCCATTGATGTTACCAAACTGGGGATCGACAAGGCCTATGGCATTCATAAACTGCACGATATATTACACATAAAAACCAAACGCGTCATCTACATTGGCGACGCGCTTTTTAAAGGCGGAAACGATTACCCCGCCACCACCACTGGCGTAGCCTGCATACAGGTAGACACCATACAGGAAACCAAGAGGGGGATAGTTGCTATTATTGCTTGCCTTAATATGGGTTGAAGGTTGGATGTTGTAGGTTGAGGGTGTTTTTTGTTGTTGGTTGATTAAGGGTGCATGCCTTTTTTTTAAATGATGATTTTATTGGTGGAGATATAAACTCTAGGCATGGGTCTTTAAACTTAAAAAACTTTAGACACCGTGTTTCATACAGCACGAATATAAATTATTAATGGTTTTATCGGAATTAAACAATATGTTTATATCTTATGACATTAATAAAATTAATAAAACAAAATGATGAAAATCGGTATCATCAAGGCATATTTGCAAACAACTTAACACGTAAAGATATTTATAAATTTGCTCGTGACGCCCAATTTTTTCGTAACGATGCCGAATTATTTCCGAAAATGTTAAGGCAATTTTTAATTCAAACACTTAATTGGGGTAATTTTGATAGGGTCGTTGGGAGATTCAAAAGAAACATTAACTCAGAAGGTTTAATAACCGGCATAAACGATTTTAATAGTTATTCGAATGCTTTTATAAAAACGATTGAAAATGATGGCATCGAAGAAATCTTTAATAAATTTAATATGCCTAGCGACTTGAAAATAGATAATATAGGTTTTGCGTATTTTACTAAATTTCTTCACTTTTACTCATATGGAGCTGACACGCCATCTAAAATGCTTATAATGGATAAATGGGCTATTTTGGCATTTTGCGCTTTAATGATTGAAACAAGTCATAAAAATATTGAATTAACAACCAAATTAACTTCTAAAGTGCAAAATGGATTTACAGTAAAATATGAAAATATTAACTCAAAAATATACGTTTATTATAATGAGTTAATATTTAAGCTCTCTAATGATTTATCAATATCGCCGGCTCGATTTGAAGAACTGATGTTCGGATGGGGTATTAGAGAAAATAGATATGGCTTTCAAAATCCCCGCATTACAATTATTGCTAAGCTAAATGATTATTTTAAAAGCATAAATTAAAATCATGAATGAACTTGAAAATTATTTACAACTATTTGCTAGATTTTTAGCTAATTCTAATGATGCTCCGATAGAAATAATTATGAATAATGGAAATAGTTTCCATTGGTGGGTCATTAAAGAGGAAGGCGTTATTACCGGGGTTAAGGTGGATAACCTAGGGGACAAGCCATTTTTATCTTTACACGTTTTTAATTTAGTGATTAACTTTTTATATAAAGATGTTAACAAAACCCGCCAATTTGGAAATGCTTTAAATTTTAAATTGGGCGAAGGACTAGCAAGCGATTCAATAGAAGGTTACATCGGATCAATGGTCTATGGTTATGAAATTGGTGATTGGGTATTTCGAAGAATAATCCCAATCAAATACATATTACAGAATTCTGGAATTTGCAATTTTCAACATGGAGATGGGTTATTATCTTTGGTTCCAAATTATATAATTAATAAAATTTAGGGGGTTTATACGTTTATGGTTTTTGTGAATACTATTTCTATTAAGAGTTCAATATTTCTTAATTCCCCAAAAATATAGATCAGTAGGGTGTCTAAATGAATCCAGAACAGATACACCAATAAAAAATGGCCAAACCTTGTTAGCATCCGTTAACACAAATAATCTAAGAAACTTTTTTTCTTTTGAACCCATAAATTTCATTCTAAAATCTTCATTATTGTATGCTTTTTTAAAAATTTTAATTTCTTCAGAATCTTCCTTTGGCAATACCCATCCTTCCATACTTAAATCATTAAGAATTTTGTCTGTTGGATTGGAAATGCCTTTGATATCATTTATGCTAATTTGTTTTAAAAATGACATTATAAGCCCATGTCCATCCTCATTCATTTTAATAACAATTCCTTCCTTATAAACGTCAAATAGCTTCAAATTTCTTCTAAGGGAATCTTCCTTTTTTATATTGTTATTTAAAATTGAGTCATCAATTCTTTGTTTTATTATAGATAATGAATCATTATGGATTTTTTTTAATGCCTCCTCTTGATAAATCGAATCAGTAATTTTTTGTTTTATTTTCAATTTGCGTTATTGAATCATTTGTAAACTTAACTCTTTTATAACTTTCATATTCTGGAGCAACAAATTTTCGGACAGCTCTCACAGGGAGACTTATATCTTTCTTTAATCTTTTAAATCCATCACTTATAGCCCCATGATAAAATGAATCAAAAGTTTCAGCATACCTCCGCTCCCGCAAGGGTCACCCATGTGGTTTTATTTAAAATTGCCTATTAACTTTAGAATGGAATAGCCTGTCTAAAAACCACAATTTAAAACTTTGAGTTAGCAGAAAAAGCAATTTAAAGTAATAAAAACAGCCTCTCACATCACCAACACCACCGCACCTCTAATAGTTCCGTTTCTAAAGGCGGCTAGGACTTTGCTTGTTCATTTTATAAGAGATGGACACAATCTAATTATTCACCTAATTACCCAAAAAATTGCTGCTTTTGCTCAGCTTAAATGCTAGCCTATTAAATAACAGCCAATGTATGAATGATGTAAGCAATTTACAGCATTGTGTAATAGGAAGAGTAGGCAATAACACCACCTTTACGCATGATGTTTTATTGCTGCCAATGAGGCTTTTTAGCCGAATGGTGTGGCGCTGCATGTCCACGGACACAACACGCTAAAGCGTAAGTAAATTGGTACAACACTTTTTATACGATGATAAAAACCAACCTTATGCCCCTAGCCTACCACCAAAAAGTCGAGGACTGGCTTTTTCTTTTGCTACTTCTTCTTTGTAGCCGGAGCAAAGAAAAGTAGTTTTTTAGCATTATTCACATAAAATATCAAAAACATCAGTAAACCAAAAAAGGGGCTCACGCCCCTTTAAACACCTATTCTAAAGCCTAAAAGTCTTAGTTCATCTCAAAAGCCTTACACAAATTAAAAGCTGTTTGTGTTTTATTTAAACCCGATCCAAAAAGTATGGATTTTAGTTTTATTTCCTCGGACTTATAGGCTTTAATGTTTTGGTGATATCCTGTAATAGCATTATAAGCCCCGAAGAGTGTGCCTTTGGTGGTGTGCATTTGCTGGGTTTGGTTGCTAAAGGCATAATCGCAAACCTTTTCAAGGGTGTTTAAAAAACGGCTTGGGTATTCGTCCATGTTTTCATCCTGTACTTTTTCAAATACCTCCTTGCTCGGTGCCATGGCTTGCTGTATTAATTTGATGACCTGCTTATCTGTAATCGGTGTTTTAGCCCAGCGGTTAAAAATAACGTCTAGCTCCTCGGTCAATCGGTTGGATATGCCCATAACATTATGCGCTTGCTTTAGCCGTTCCTGCGCGCTTTGAGTATGGCGTATTTTGATGCAGTTGGTCATATTGTCTAAAGCAGCGTTTAAGGTGTTATTGCAAACTATGCGGGTAGGTGTAAAAGCAGCGGTTATACTCCCGTATCCGTCGTGACTGGTAGTCAGGAACAGATATTTTTCGATTAGGTCGTCATTACCTACCCTGATATATCCCGGGAGTTTGGCAGTAATGAATATTTTCTCTCCGTTTCCCAAAGCTCCAGCGGTTTCGTATAAAATACCCTCTCCACCTCCTACAATGGCATCAAAAAAAGAAAAAGCGTCTTTATTCTGTACTATTTGATAATCCTTGCCTACTATTCCCAAAATTTGGTCGGTGTCGGAGCGTACCGTTGCAAAAAAGTTAGAAACCTTTAATTTATTGGGGCTTGTTTCCTCGCCTGTTAAAAAATCAGGATTGTTTAAGGTGTAAAGCGGTCGTTTTTCTACGGTATAGTCAAGCCCTGCAAATTCGATAGCTTCCCCGCTGGTTGGGTAGTCTGTTACTATTTGCCCTAGATTATGCCATGCTTTTTCCTTCGTTCCCATAAAGCTGTATTTACCTGTATTTTTGTTAAAGTTGATATTGTGTGCCATGATTGTTATTTTTTTATTTGGTTATTTGTTTACTTGGTTTATTAATTATTTGTTGATTACTTGGTATTGGTTTTTAGTGGGATAATTTCCGATTTCAGCACCTTTACATTTTCGGTGCTGGGTATTTGGTAGGTAGTTCCTGCAATCAATTCTTTTGTAGCGTTATAGGTGCTTTGCAGATTGGTGGAAACGGCTACTTTGAGCAATAAATAAATAT
>CAITEP010000014.1 GCA_903891475.1 uncultured Mucilaginibacter sp. | reverse complement strand
ATAAGTTAATATTAATTAAAAATTTAATAATAATTATTATGGTTATGAAAAATACTAATTTTATTAAAGTTTTTGTTTTATTGTTATTTGTGTCTGATAGCAGTTTTGCAATACCTGAAAAAAAGCCTCTTGGTGATGTTATAATTCAATGGAATACAATAGCTTTAAAGGCCTCAAAAAAAGCTAAGCAGAATACAAATTTTACAACCAGAACTTTAGCTGTAGAGGCTATTGCTGTTTATGACGCTGTAAATTCAATCAGTCACATTGGAAAATCTTATCATTATACTGGAAAAACCACTATAGACGCTTCAACCGAAGCTGCGGCTGCCAGAGCCGCTCATGATGTTTTGGTAAAATACTTTCCAATTCAAAAATCCGTGCTAGACTCGGCATTGTTTATAAGTTTGCAAGGAGTTACTGAAGGTCAAGTTGCGGAAGGAGAACGAATAGGGGCCGCTGCAGCTTCGGATATTTTAGCTATGAGAGAAATTGATGGATCATTGCCTGATATTCCTTACCAAGCACCAGGCAACCTTGGATTAGGTAGTTATAGAGCTACCCCAGGACTTTTTGCCCTTGGAATTAGTCAACAATGGGGTAGAATTAGGCCATTTCTAATTTTAAGTGGCAACCAATTTCGTCCAGTACCTCCTCCTGAACTAACAAGTGCCACCTATAAAAATGATTTAGATATAGTTGCCGAAATTGGATCAGTTTCGAGTACAAAACGAACTTTGGATCAAACCCATATTGCCCAATTTTATAAACAAGACGCTGAACTTACTGTTAACGAGATTGCTCGTTTATTGGCTCAGCAACATGGGTCGACCATTGAAGAAACATCATTGATTTTTATGTTGGTTGACATTGCTGAAGCAGATGCCTGTATAGCATCTTTTGAATCAAATTACTATTTTTTATTTTGGCGACCCGTAACTGCTTTGAATACAGAAATTGATGGTTCAATTAGCAAAGGATATGCAAAGTTTTCTCCTCTAGTTTCAACACCTCCATATCCTTCTTATTGTTGTGGGCATTGTAGCATGGTATCAGCTGGTTTAGAAGTTCTTAAAAAGTTTTATGGTAATGATAATATCATTGAGATACATTCAAATACCAGGGGAGAACCTAGCAGGGTAATAAAATCTTTGAGTGAGGTAGAGTCAGAAAATGGTCAAAGTAGCTTATATGGGGGGATAAATTTTCCGTTTGACATTAGAGTAGCGGATGAGCAAGGTCATAAGCTAGCACAATATATTCTGAAGACATGGTATGCTAATTAAAGGATTATAAAATCATCAGCATCTTTTAAAAACGGTAAATGATTTCTTATTTGTTCAACTTCATTTGCCGAAAGACAAAGTGTTTGAATTACCTCATTATTCTTATTTTGGAATTTCGTATTACCCAAAGGCGAAATACAGATTGAATCGCCAGTATGGTTTATTTTGTTTCCATCTATACCAATTCTATTAACACCAATAGCAAAGGCCAGATTTTCAATTGCTCTAGCTTTAATTAGCGCAAGCCAATGTTCAATACGTGGTTCGGGCCAATTAGCTACTATGAGCAATAGATCATATTCCGCATTCTTATTCCGCAACCAAATAGGGAATCTTAAATCATAGCAAATAACTGGACAAATTTTCCAACCCTTTAATTCAACAACCAGTTTTTTATTACCTGGTGTATAATTTTCATTTTCAAGCCCTAAACCAAATAAATGCTTTTTGTCATATCTTGAAAGATTACCATCTGGATGCATCCAAATTAGTCTATTATAGTACTCGCTATTTTCCTTTATTATCAAACTTCCTGTTACAACACAATTATTAGTTTTGGCAATTTTTGCCATCCATGCAATTGTTTTGCCATCCATAGGTTCGGCAAGTTTTTTAGCTTGCATTGAAAAACCAGTATTGAACATTTCTGGTAAAACAATTAGATCGGTTTCTAACTTTTTCTTAGTTAGTTTTTCTTCGATGGTCAATAAATTTTTATCAATATCTTCCCAAAAAATATCAGCCTGGTAGATTGTAACTTTTAAATCATCCATTTAATGAAATTTATCCTATATAAATTTTTGCCTTTTCGATGTTTTAAGGCTTGAACTATACTTTTATTAACTTTTCTATTGCTTTTTCAAGAGTTTCTTTCTTTTTGGCAAAACAAAACCTTAAAACACGATGGTCGGTGCCTTTACTGTAAAATGAAGAAACAGGAATAGCGGCAACACCTATTTTTTCAGTTAAACGAATGGCGAAGTCATAGTCGCCTTCATCAGAGATATTTTTGTAGGTAACCATTTGAAAATAAGTACCTGCCGAAGGCAACAATTCGAATCGTGTTTCCGCTAATCCGTCTCTAAAAAAATCGCGTTTTTCTTGAAAAAAGGCTGAAAGCCCCAAATAAGTATTTTCATCTTTTAAATAATCAGCAATAGCATACTGGATGGGGGTATTAACACTAAAAACCAAAAACTGATGAACCTTTCTAAATTCACCCATCAAACATTCGGGGCCTATGCAATAGCCTACTTTCCAGCCAGTTGCGTGAAGCGTTTTACCGAAAGAAGAAATAATTAAACTGCGTTGATGCAATTCAGGATATAAAGCTATACTATGATGCACTTGTCCGTCATAAATCAGATGTTCGTATACCTCATCACTTAAAATTAAAATCTCCTGATTTCTAACAATAGCACTCAATTCCTCTATATCCTTCTTATTTAAAATTGTGGCAGTTGGATTATGAGGCGAATTAAGGATAATCATCCTTGTTTTATTGTTGGTTAGTTTTTTAACCATATCCCATGGAATTCTATAATCAGGAGGTTCTAACTCTAATGATTTAACAATTCCACCAGCTAATTTTATTGCAGGGGCATAACAATCATATGCAGGTTCGAAGATTATTACTTCGTCATTTTGATTAATAAAGGCAGTAATTGCCGTGAAAATAGCTTGGGTTCCACCAGCAGTAACGGTTATTTCAGTTTCAGGATTATAAACACTTCCATAAAGGGCTTCCGTCTTAATTGCAATTTGCTCGCGCAAAGTTAAAACCCCTGCCATAGGCGCATATTGGTTGTTGCCATTTGATAATGCATTTTTTACCAAGTCAACAAGGATGGTTGGAGTTTCAAAATCAGGAAAACCTTGTGATAAATTAATTGCACCAACCTTATTAGCCAAGGCAGATAAAACAGTGAAAATTGATGTTCCTGTATTTGGTAATTTTGATACTATAGGTGTCATGTAAATGCTAAATTAAGTATAAAAGCTAAATATGTCAAACAGCTAAAGTGTAAAACAGAAAGCTTTTTTTACATTTATGCTCAAATATTATTTTAAGTTTTATGAAAAGCTTCGCATACTTTGCATTTTTATTAATCATTATCTCTATTTTTTCGTGTAATCAACAATCTGAAAATAAAACGCCAACCATTGGTTTTGTTGATTTTTTAGAAGATGCCACATTAGCTCCAGCACATACTGGATTTATTGACGCACTAAAAAAAAATGGATTTAGCGAGGAGAAAAAAAATATAAAAGTTGTATATAATAATGCTCAAGGTAATATTCCTACCTTAATACAAATAGTTAACCGATTTGTTACGCACAAGGTAGATTTAATAGCTACATGTACCACTTTATCATCTATAACTACTTTACAAAAAACAAAAACAATTCCTGTTTTTGTAATGGTATCACCAACTGCTAAAATTATGAACTTAATAGATAATGTTGGAAACCAGCCCGTAAACATGTTTGGAGCTGTGGAGGACTTAAACTATATTGACACTTCTTTTAGCAATATTTCAAAATTTTTAAATCCTAAAGTAGGTAATTTGGTTGTTGGCATGATTTACAATCAAAGCGAACCTCAATCAGTAGATGCTAAAAACAGAATTGACATGCTTGCTAAAAAACTAAACATAACCTTAGTGGCTTTGCCTTTAAATACCTCAGCAGATGCCCAATTAATTACAAAATCATTATTAAGCCATCATATAGACGCTTTTTTCGCTAATCCCGACAATACCGTATTTGCATCCTTCGAGACTATATTAAAAAGTTGCAATCAAATGAATGTACCTATTTTTACAAGTGAGGCAGGACTGGTTAAGAGAGGAGCAGTAGCTGCTTTTGGTGCGGATATATATTTATGGGGATATCAAGCAGGAGAACAAGCCTCACGATATCTTAAAAACCACAATATAAAAAACATAAAGCCCGAAATGGTTAAAATTAGAAAACGGGTTTATAATATAACTGCTGCAAACAGATATCATTTAAACATTCCTTCAAATTTTGAACCAATTAAATAATGGATTTTTACCTAACCGCCATTTTACAAGGATTTTGTTTTTCAGGAATTGCTTTAGGAATATTTATCTCAATGAAAATATTCAATATCCCTGATATTACTACCGATGGTAGTTATACTCTAGGTGCTGTTTTTACGGCAATTGTGTTAATGCATCATATTTCAACATTTATTGCTTTACCACTGGTAATAATTGTTGGTGCTTTATCGGGTGCATTAACAGGATTTATACACACTAAACTAAAAATAAATGCTTTGTTAGCTGGTATTTTAGTTATGTATTCTTTATACTCTGTTAATTTAACTTTAATGGGGCGATCAAATCTGCCGCTTATTAATGTTCCTGGTATATTTAATGTATTAAACCTTAGCAACAATGCCAACTTAAATTCATTTTTTATATTATTTACGTTTGTAGTTTTAATAGCATTAATAATAGGATTTTTACTAAAAACTGATTTTGGTATTGCAATGCGTGCTACTGGTGATAGCGAAACAATGATACGTTCATTGGGGGTAAATACAGACCGCATGAAAATAATTGGTCTTGCTTTAGCAAATTCATTAACTGCACTTAGCGGTTATTTGGTTAGTCAATACCAAGGATTTACGGATATCAACATGGGAATAGGTATAGTTATAGTTGGCCTTGGTTCTGTAATAATTGCTGAAACATTTATAAACTTTTTCAATATTACTTCTGTTTGGCTTAGTTTAGGTTTGGTTCTTTTAGGTGCAGTGATTTTTCAATTAGTTTTAGCTATTACCCTAGACCTTGGTGTTGATGCCAATTTATTAAAACTGGTTACAGCTGTATTTGTGCTAGTTGTAATAATTATTCCAAGATTAAAGTTTAATTCTTTGACTAAATTTTAAAGACATGATAGGTATTCATAACCTTTATAAATCATTTAATCAGGGAAAGGCAAATCAAATAAATGCCATAAATGGAATTTCCTTAAATGTAAATGCTGAAGAATTTTTGGTTATAGTAGGTTCTAATGGATCTGGCAAATCAACATTATTGGATTTAATAGCTGGTAGTATATTACCTGAAAAAGGAAAAATTGAAATTGATTGTTTGGATGTAACTAATTATCATGATTATAAAAGATCCGAATGGATAGCTCGTGTTTTTCAAAATCCATTTAGTGGTACTGCTTCCCAACTTAGTATTTTAGATAATTTTAGGTTAGCAGCTATAAGGACACAACCCAAACGGCTTTCTATTGGCATAAATTTATCATTTAAAAATAAAGTAAAAGAAAAAATATCTCTTTTGGGAATGGGACTTGAAAATAAAATAGAACAGCCAATTGGTTCATTATCAGGCGGGCAGCGGCAGGCTTTAACCCTATTGATGAGTATTATGGATGATTGTAAAGTGTTATTGCTTGATGAACCTACAGCAGCCCTCGATCCTCGATCATCTGCTTTAATAATGCAAACAGCAGATTTATTAATAAAGAATTTTAAATTGACTGCTGTACTAATAACTCATAATTTAAAAGATGCTTTCAATTATGGGAACAGAATAATATTGATGAATGAAGGACAAATAATGAAGGACTTTGATGCAAATCAAAAAAAAGCACTTAGTCAGACTGATTTATACAATTGGTTTGCATAGACCAAAAGTTCCATTTTTATACTTGCCCTTAATTTATGCAATTTGTAAAAGCGAATTTTACTTTTTAGGTATGTGGAAATAATTAAAGCCAAATTAAACCGTTATAGAAAACAATAGTCGAACTTATAATGTTACTTTATTAAAATCAGATATTATGAAATCAGTATATAAAAGATTATTCATTGTAAGCCTTGGAATAAGTTTGAGTTTGTGTATAACTTCATTTTCATTTGCTCAGCGTGGTGGTCATGGCGGAGGGGGTGGACATTTTGGTGGCGGAGGAGGTAGATCAGGCAGCGGGGGAGGGGCACGTTCATTTTCTGCACCTCATAGTAATTTTGGTAGTCAATCACGAACTTTTCAAGGAGGTTCTAGGGTTGGGGTTCAGGTAAATAGGCCAAATACTTACAATGCTTATAGTTCAAGAGGTTCTGTTGGTATTCGGAGTTATTCAGGGGGGAGCGGGCGTACAGCTTCAGGTTATCGTGGTTATTATGGTCAAGGAGGATATAATAGGGGATATTATAACCGATTAGGTTATTACGGGGGGTATTATAATCGTGGGTATTATGGTCCGGGTTATTGGGGACATCGTGCTTTCTGGGGATACAGAAGTGGATTTTATTATAATAGTGGATTTTATGCAAGTTTATATTGGCCACGTATTGGTTTTAGCGTAGGCTTTCTTCCCTTTGGTTATTATCCATTTTTTTGGGGCGATACTGAATATTATTTTAGTGATGGCTACTATTATCAACGAACCAATGATCAATACACTATAGTTGAACCGCCGCTAGGTGCCGAAATAAAAAACTTACCATCCGGAGCTAAACCAATTATGATTGATGGTTTGCAGTATTATGAGCTGAATGGTGTTTATTACCAGCAAATTACAAAAGATGACAATACTATCGATTATGTAATTGCAGGGAAAGATGGGCAATTAAATACTGCAAATGGTACAATTGCACAAGCTTTGCCAAAAATAGGAGATTCATTTGATAAACTTCCAGCTGATACTAGAAAGATTAAATTGAATGGGCAATTATTTTATGTTTCTCCTGATGATTATTACTATCAGGAATCGTTAAATGCTAACGGGAATAAAATTTACAAAGTTGTTGGTACTCCATCAGACGAACTAGGAAATAAATAAAATTAGATATCAAAAAAAGTGGGCTATTTTCCGTAAGATAATAGCCCACTTTTTTTGATATAATAAGTGTTATAAATTAGTTTTGAACTTTTTGATATTCAACTCTTCCTTCATCCAATCCAATTTGATAACTTATTGATAATTTATTATCAGAAATGTGAAAACCCAGCTCAAGATCAATATTTTCGAAATACAAAAATTTTCCTTTTTCCCCATTTTTATTATAATCCCTAATAAAAAAATTTCCACATTCGTCAAGATTACCTTGGCTGTAATGTTCGTAAGTGTAATCGTTTTTAAATAAGTATAAATAACCATTACCTCTTTGAAGTACAGAATTAAAAGGATTTATAAATTTTCCAGAATAGCATGATAACTCCCACTTCCCAAAAATAAAATTGGAAAAGGAAGTGTTTCTTTTACCTGATATTTGAGATATAAGTTTATTTGCTTTTAAAAGAATTCCGTTCACTTTAAATTTTATTAAAATTTAGGCTTTCTACGTAAACAAATAAAAAAGAGTTGTGCAATTTTGTGGGAATTCTGAATAAATATTGCCAAAATTAATTTAATGAATAAGTATTTTATGGAAACAATATTTTAATATTTAATAGTTATAAATCATATTATAAAATATAATTTATAATATTTAAAAAGTAAAAGTGTTTTTCCACAGAAATTTACTTTGAAAATATCTTAAATGAAAAAAATAAGGTGATTTTATGAATTTATTAATTTTCTTCATCGGCTATTAATATTGGATTTTTCTTAAATATTGCTCCAAATATTAATGCCAAAACAAAAATAAATAAAATAGAAATACCATAATCTAAGATTATTTTTCCTGTTCCTATGGTTTTTTGTTCGTTCAATTGTTTTTCAATTTCCTGTTTTTTATCGTCAATAACTGTTTGCTCCGCACCACTTTTCTCTAGCATTGAAACAGTTGCTTCCATCATTGCGCTTTGAGTTTTTTGAAACATATTTGGTTCAATAAATTTCGCAAAAATTAAGTCGTTACCAACTGTTTTAATAGCAAATGCAATTAAAAACATGATGAAGAAACCTGTAACCGCTTGTTTAAATACCCAAAATCCTCCTATTTTTTTTCTAAAGTCTAAGCATAAAAGCACAACTAAAACTATTGGTATTATAAATGAAAGTATTATAGGACCAGCTATAATAAATACCATTGATGATGTGCTATTTATTATCAAATAGTAAGTTAAAATACTAAGCGTTAATGAAATAACTCCTAAAACTAAGCCAAAATTTATCGATTGTTTTTTGATTTGTTTGTCTAAATTTTCCATATTTTATTTAAAGCTAAGTAAAATTTCAAATACTGCCATATCAAATTCTTTATTTAAAGCATTTTCGGCAACCTCGATTTTTACTGATTCAGTAGCATTTATATGCTGAAAAAAACACATCATCGGATAAAATAATTCTTTTAGCTCCGAATCTTCAGAGATGCGAATAGCCACCTTTTTAATTTCAACTATGGGACTATCCATCAGTATTTGATTTGCTATAACTGGCTCATAAATCTGGTATTCATCTTGAAACTCATCCTCATCTACCAATAAAAACTCTCTTAGGTAATCATCAAGCTCCGGTTCAATATCTTCATCCTCACATTCATTCAAATACAATAATAAATTTAATAATTCGGTACCTCTATCAAGGGTTTCTTCCTCTATGGCTTCCCATTCAGGTGAGTCGAGGTAATCATCTTCCAGCTTTTTAACATCGGCACTAAAAAAATTTATCAGCAGTAAGTCGAAAAAAACTTCTCTCAAGCATTCAAGTTTTGGATAATCATCAAATACTTCATCCAAAAGGTCTATTTTTTTTAAAAAATCCGCATCCGACTTAAAAGCCTCTTCAAATATGCTGATAAATGGAATAGCATTAAAAGTGCTATATTTTGAAAAAGCTTTTAGGGAAGCGTCAATTGCTAAACCTACTTTTGGATCTATCATAATTATCTATTTAAAAATTTGATTATTGTTTATAGTTAATGATACTTTACCATTTAATGTTTTATCAAAATAGGGGGAGTTTTGCGATTTTGAATAATTGGTTTTACTATTATACTCCCACTGTACGTCTTTATTAAATATTATACAGTTTGCTAGCTCATCCTTATTAATTATCGGAATTGGTAAATTTAATATACGCCTAGAATCAATAGATAATTTTTGAATAATTAAGTTTAAATCAGAAAGTGCCAATAATGTCAATGGTAATGCAGTTTGAAAGCCTAAAATTCCATATTCAGCTACCTCAAATTCAACATCCTTACATTCAATTTCGTGAGGTGTATGTTGGGTTACAATAGCGTCGATAGTGCCATCCTTTAAGCCCTCAATTAAGGCATCTACATCCTTTTGGGTACGCAGAGGTGGTTTTACTTTATATTGACTATCAAAGCCAATTAAAGCTTCGTCAGTAAGTACTAGATGGTGAGCCGCTACATCGCAAGTAACTTTAAGCCCTTTACTTTTTGCTTCTCTTATCAATTCAACCGACCGTGAAGTTGAAATTGTACTGATATGTAATTTTGATTCGGTATATTCCGCTAAATAAAGATCGCGAGCTATCATTAACTCCTCTGCTAATGATGGTATGCCTTTCATACCTAGCAAAGTGCTAATAACTCCTTCATTCACCTTTGCTTTGCCGGCTATTGCCGTATCCTCAGGATAGGAAAATATAAGCGCATCAAAACCTTGAGTATATAAGAGAGCTCGTTCCATTAAACCAGCATCTTGCACTGGTTTGTTACCATCGGTAAAAGCTTTTGCCCCACTAAGATACATATCGTACATTTCGGCAAGGTCTTTACCTTCCCTATTATATGATATTGTGCCTAATGTATGTATATCAACCAAGTTATTTTTAGCACGGTTTAATAGGTATTCAATTTGTGCCTTTGAATGAACTGATGGAGAAGTATTAGGCATTAGTGCTAAACCAGTAAAGCCTCCTGCAGCGGCAGCTCTGCTACCAGAAACAAAATCCTCTTTTGTTTCAAATCCAAGTTCGCCTATATTACAATTTAAATCGAAAAAACCTGGTGAAAGGTATTGACCGCTTGCATCAAAGGCTTCCGAATCACTCTCAATAAACTGAGCGATTTTCTTAATAATCCCATTTTCAATTAAAACATCGACAGTTTGCTGGTTAAATGGTGAGTTTGGGTCAACAATAGTGGCTGATTTGATAATCAAATTCATTAATATTGATTTAAAAGTGGGTATTTTTAACTATTAACTTTATGAATATGGCTGAAACTTCATATTAAAATACTTCACCAGCAAAGTTTCAATAGCTAAAAAAAACAATGCCAAAATAATACAAAGTTTCCATAATTGAATATCGAAATTTGTTTCTCTTATTTTGTCGTTTAATGGGGTATTGCTAACTTGTAATATATTTGTTTTTGAAGGCATTATGTATATAAGGTCTGTGCTGGTATAATAACTCAAGTCAGATTCACTTCTATTATTGTTAAATGCCAATTCAGACAAAATACTATCTTGCTTTTTTAGTTGATAGATTCCGGGTGTTTGAATTTGATCAGCAAAGTATAATTCTGTATTACCATTCAATTGTTTTGTAGCAGGTATCGAATATTTATTATCCTTATAAATTTTCAGAAATTGGTTTGAAGATAAATTAATTGGAGGAGTTTTAATAGTCTCAATATTCCCAATAGTATAAAACAATGGTTGTACATGAAAGCTTAATAGAGCAATTCTTAATATAATTGGTAAAAATAGCCCGTGCTTTTGAAAATTACTAAAACTATCATCCAGTGCCACAGCGCTTAAATAAATTTTACCTCTTTTTACATGAAATTCCGAGATAAGTGATTGTTTTGATGGTAATTTCATTAAGCTTTCACCTGTATTTTTGGTATTTGTAATGAGTTGGTAATATTTTTTTATGGTTGGTAAATCAGGGTTTTGTGGATACTCATCAAATATATTTTTAAACACCTTATTTTGAAGGTTTAAAGAAGCAACTTTTGTTGAATCTGATATTAATTTATCTGGATAACTGATATTTAGATCCTGTAAAAAAGATTGATAGTTCAAAAAATCAATATTGGTTGATGGAAAAACTACTAAGGAGCCTCCTTTATTTACGTAATTTTTAAGTTGCTGCGATAAACCGTTTGATATTGCATTTAAATCTGAAATAAAAATAACGGGATAACTATTTAAGGTTGCATAATCAACATTTCCATCATTGATGGTAGTGGTTTCAAAAAAAGAATCAGTAGCAAACGTGGATTTTAAGTACGGGTTAGCTTTTCCTCCATTAATTAATAAAATATTCATTTTTTTTTCAACCTCAAACGAAAAATAAAATTGATTATCGAAAGTAATAGGATTGTCTTGTATAGTTAATGTGCAATTTTGCCAACCTGTAACTAAACCAGAAAATATTAAGGTATCATTTTGAACCTCTCTTGGCGCTAAATTAAAACTTCCAAGTGCTTTTTGAACGCCATTGATTATTAATTTTAAAGGCGTTTTAATGACTTTTTGATCAGAGTAGTTATGTAACTTAATTAATAGCTTTTCGGTATTGCCTGGTTGATGCACTTCACCCAATAAAGCAATTGTATCAATAGCTAAATTAGGAACAGGGTTAGCTTTAAGCTGAATCAAATTTAATTTTATTGTTGTGTCAATATTTAAATTTTTTTTAGGATTGATATTTTTTTGAAAATCGGAGATAATATAAACAATATGAGGTACATCCTTTTGCATGTTTAGCAGACTTTTTTGTCTGTTTATTATTTGCGTTAATGTCCGGCTTTGAGGGCTTATTTTTACTGTATCAATTGCTTCCATAAATTCATCTCGATTTAATAAACGCTGATGTTTTCCCTCAAAATCTTGTGTTAATAGTTGAAATCTGTCATTAATATTATAAGCCTTAGCAATTTCTTTGCCGCGTTGTTTCGCCTCCTCTAGCAATGTACCTTCCTGATTAAGATTTTGCATGGAAAAAGAATTGTCGATAAATACACTTACTAGTTTCTGCTTACCATTTGAAGCCGAAGTATTGCTAGACGATGGCAAATAAGGCTTTGCAAAGGCTAAAACTAGGAATGTAAAGGCTAAAATTCTTGTTAATAATATTAACCGCTCTTTTAAGTTTTTTTTGGATGATTGTTGCTCCTGAACCTCTTTTAAAAACTGAACATTGCTGAATTGAAATTTTATGTACCTCCTGAAATTAAATAAATGTATAAGTATGGGTATTACTATTAGAAGTATTGCAAATAAAAAAACCGGATACAGGAAAAGCATTTTATAGGACAGATGATTGATGTGCAAAAGTGCGAATTTTAGTTGTCAATTCGAATTCTAAAAACAAAATGCAAGTCTTTATATTGATCACTTAATAATATGTAATTACCTCAAAATATTGTTATTAAAATAACTTATTACTTTACTTAAATATAGGAATTAAATTATTATTATTTGCTTAAGTTGGTATACTATTTTACAATCAAAGTTCGGGTTTGGGTTGTATGAGCACTAAAATAACCAAGTACTGCCGGGGTAATATTTGTTGGTGGATTTGATGGAGTTACACCACCTCCAGGGCCATTTACCTGCTGTTGTTCCAAAGAAAACCAATAAGTGTACATATTTTTATCAATGCAGTCCATTTCAACATTCACAGTATCGCCTGGGAAAATATCAATATCATTTTGTTGAAAGTCGAGGTTTACATACCGACCATCTGTAAATTCGTCATCTAGTGCAAAAATACCTTTAACTTGTTTTTTATTTACAAAAAGTAAAAATTTGTATTGGTTAGGTGTATTAGCAGGGTCTTGAAAATGAACGGTTATAAGTTTTTCGCCAGCTTTATTAGAAAAATTATCATTTTTATAGGTTATTGAGTCTAAACTTACAAAATCAGGCATTGTTGAACTAGCTGTATATGTTTTTCCGTTAGTGATGACACTCATGTTATAAGTGCTGCCAGGTTTACCTACTAAGGTTTGGTTTGTATAGGTACCAGATGGCCCTTCAGTGAATGTAAAGGAATTGCCATTTGGATCGGTTACAGTTACAATTGCGCCAGTTACAGGTGGATAGGTATTGGTATTTGATAATGATACATTTTGACTTAATTTGATGTATTGAGGGCCAAGATTGTTCGTAACATTCGCTTCAATAACCAATTGACCTGAATTATTTCCTAGCTGTAAATCAATTATTCTTTTGCAAGAGCAAAAAACCATTGAAATTATAATAACGAAAATATAAAATTTATGTCTTAACATCTTGAAATATTAAAATTTAAAGTTCCAGGTAACTGAAGGTATCCTGGTGGCAAAAATACTGGTCTCTTGTGCTTCGGTTGTATTAGGAATGGTCTTGCTATCCTGAAATGTAATGATATACGGGTCGTGGTGCGCGTAAATATTATAGATACTAAATGTCCAGCTTGAATGGTATCTTTTGTGTTCCTTACCTTCAAGTGTTGCACCAATATCAATACGGTTTGATGATGGTAACCTATATCCATTGCGTTCTGAATAAGAAAAATTTGTTAATCCCCCTACTTGATATTTGCCGGTAGGATAAGTAACAGCATTTCCTGTTCCGTAAATAAAGGTACTTGAAAATGTCCATCGTTTATTTAATTGATAAATCCCTACTATTGATACATCGTGGGTGCGGTCTTGCCGTGCAGGATAATAATTACCATTGTTAATTGCATCAAACTTTAATTCAGTACGAGATAAAGTATAACCAATCCAACCATTAAACCTGCCGAATTTCTTTTTCAAAAATAACTCTAAACCATAGGCGCGCCCTGAACCAAATGTTAATTCCGATTCTACATCTTGATTAGCAATTAGTTGAGCACCATTTTTATAATCAATTTGGTTTTGCATCCATTTATAATAAACCTCGGCAGAAAACTCAAATATATTATCATTAAAGTTTCTAAAATACCCTGCTGATATTTGATCCGAAATTTCAGGTTTTATATTATTGCTGCTCATAACATATAAATCAGTAGGGGTACTACTGGTTGAGTTACTTAGCAAATGTATGTTTTGCGTATTTCTGTTATAAGAAGCTTTGATGGAATTTTGGTCGTTTAACTGGTAACTACCCGAAATACGAGGTTCAAGGTTTAAGTATCCTTTAACCAATTCAT
Organism: uncultured Mucilaginibacter sp.; assembly: GCA_903891475.1. Taxonomy (GTDB): domain Bacteria; phylum Bacteroidota; class Bacteroidia; order Sphingobacteriales; family Sphingobacteriaceae; genus Mucilaginibacter. The sequence continues at coordinate 19,292 of CAITEP010000014.1, read as the reverse complement.
TTGATTGATAGATATTACTATTAATAGTATTTCCTGATATATCATAACTCTTAAATGTTCCAGGACCAAGCAGTAGCATATTACTTAATCTTAAGCCATAAAGTAAAGTTAATTTATCAGTAACTTTCCAATTATCACTAATGTAAGCAGCATTTTCAAAGCCATATCTGTCCTCAATGCTCTTACTGTTAAAACTGGAATTTGCCGAGGTTGTAATATCGCCTGGGGCAATTGCGTGGTGTAAAACATTAATACCAAATTTTATGGTGTGATTTCCGCCAGTAGAGTATTGTAAGTCCTCCTTTAAATTAATATCTGTTATTTGGGAGGTTGCCTTAAAATAATTATCAGTTTGTAAACTTTGAATAGTGTAATTATAATTACTAAACACCAATGATGTATTTGAAAACAAACGTGAGCTAAACAAATGATTAAATCTTACCGTTCCAGTTGAATTGCCCCAATTTGTTCCGAATATCCCTTTTAAGCCTATTACATCTTTGCCAAAATAGCCGGAAATATAAATAGCATTTTTTTCATCAAAATGGTAATTTGCTTTGGCATTTAAATCATAAAAATACAATGAACTACCTTTTATAGTCGAATCCGTTGATGCTTTTAAAAAGAAATCTATATAAGTGCGTCTGGCGCTAATCATAAACGAACCTTTATTCTGCACTATAGGGCCTTCAACCTTTAATCGCGAGGAAATTAAGCCTAAGCCGCCTTGTACTGTATAGTCCTTATTATTTCCATCATTCATTTTAATATCCAAAACAGATGAAAGTCTTCCTCCATATTCAGCGGGCATTCCGCCCTTTGATATACTAACGTCCTTTATGGCATCAGAATTAAAAGTAGAGAAAAATCCAAATAGATGTGAAGCGTTATATACAGTTGCTTCATCTAATAATATCAGGTTTTGGTCGGAAGCACCTCCACGTACATAAAAACCAGTATTTCCTTCCCCCGCCGATTTTACACCAGGTATTAGGGTAATAGTTTTTAAAATATCTTTCTCACCTAAAACAACTGGCACGTTATTTATCTGAGCCATGCTTAGTTTTTCGGTACCCATTTGAGCCGAGGCAACATTATCGTTATTTGGTTTATTGGCGCGTATTACAACCTCTTTTAAAACACTTTTAGCAACTAAACTAAAATTAATGGTTTCATTTTTATGTAGATTGTATTGCTTTACTAAGTTTTCATAACCAATATAGGTGGCTACTATAGTATAATTACCTTCAGGAATGGTTAATGAATAAAATCCATAGCTATTTGATGCGGTGCCGTTTTGTGGAAGCTCTTTGATTCTAACACTAGCACCAATCAATAATTCACCTGTTGATTCATCTTTTATGGTACCACTTAAAGTAATTTTTTTTTGAGCTAGGATAACTTGAAATGATAAAATAGAAAAAAATAGGAGTAACGCTTTGCGCATGCATTTAATTTTGGGCAAAAGTAACGCTTAGAGGTTACTTTAATATAAACAATTATTTTTAATTTCTTCCTAATAGTAACGATGTATTATTGAATATATTGGACTATTGAGGAAAATTAATGTTGCTAAATATTTACGAAAAGTTAAAATAGAAGGGAAACGATTTATTGTATTAAAAAAAAATATTAAACTAACCCCAGCTATAAAATAGCGTTTTGGGGTTAGTTAATCAATCTATTATTTCAAATTTCTATCTCCTGATTGGCGTTCAACCATCCAACCAGGGTATTCTTTCGGTAAAGTGCTTACCTCATCAATTTTTATTAAATCATCTTCCGAAAGGATGATTTGGGTTGATTTGATATTATCTAATAACTGTGCTGTATTTTTTGCTCCAATTATTGTACTTGTAATGCCTTTTTGCATTCTTACCCAAGCCAAAGCAATTTCTGCTACAGTGGCATTATGGTTTTTTGCAATTGCTGCTAAAATATCAATAATATCATAAGTCTTGTCTTTGTTTATTGGTGGAAAGTCGAAGTTATCTCTGCGGCTATCGCCAGCTTTTTCATTTCCACGAGTATATTTTCCTGATAGAAATCCACCAGCTAGTGGACTCCAAGGCATTACAGCCAAATTTTGGTCATGAGCAAGAGGCAAAATTTCCCTTTCAATATCCCTCCCTGCTAATGAGTAAAAGTATTGCATGCCAACAAACTTGTTCCAACCATTCTTTTCGGCAATGCCCATGGCTTTCATAACCATCCACGCAGGCCAGTTACAAACAGCAACATACCGTACTTTACCAGTAAGTACAATGTCATTCAAGGTTCTAACTATTTCTTCTACCGGAAGTTTTGGATCTACACCATGGACGTACAAAATATCAATATGATCTAGTTGTAAGCGCTGTAAACTTTCATCAACCGATTGAAAAATATGATAACGTGATAAACCAACATTATTTAGCCCTTCGCTCATTCTGCCACGTACTTTAGTGGCAATTACCAAATCATGACGGCGAAAACCAAGGTCTTTAATTGATTGACCTAATAGTTTTTCAGATTCTCCGTAGGAGTAAATATTAGCCGTATCAATAAAGTTTATGCCTTCATCAATGGCTACCTTCATTAAATCGTTTACTTCTTTTTGTTGTATTTTACCTATCGCTTCCCAATAACCTTTACCTCCAAAAGTCATGGTACCAAAACATAATTCTGATACTACTAAACCTGTATTCCCTAAAAAATTATATTTCATAAAAAATATTTTTTGTAAAAATGAAAAATTGTGTGTTAAACAAGGTCAATGAATAGTAAAATAAGCCAAATACAATTTATACAACCACCGATGTAAATATATGTTTTGTTTAAATCTTAAAAAATAAAAAACTCTAAAGTTGTAACCTTATATTTGAAAAAAGTAAATAATAAGTTCATATTCATTTTGAAAACTATAAACAAAATATTAGTAGCAAATCGTGGTGAAATTGCCTTAAGAATAATGCGCTCCGCACGTGAAATGGGCATAAAAACAGTAGCGGTTTATTCCGCTGCCGATAGGAGCGCATTGCATGTCAGGTATGCTGATGAAGCTGTTTATATAGGTGAAGCTCCCTCAAATAAATCATATTTAGTAATTGCCAATATTATTGAAGCTTGTTTAAAAACAGGAGCCGATGCGATACATCCTGGTTATGGTTTTTTGAGTGAGAATGCTGATTTTGCACGAAGGGTGACCGAAGCGGGAATTATATTTATAGGCCCAAGCCCTACCGCAATTGAAATTATGGGCAATAAGCTTTCGGCAAAAGCTGCGGCTTTAAAATATAATATCCCTATGGTACCTGGTACCGAAGAGGCCATCAAAGATGTTGGCGAAGCAAAGGAACGAGCTATTGAAGTTGGTTTCCCGATATTGATAAAGGCAGCTGCGGGCGGTGGTGGCAAAGGCATGCGCATAGTTGAAAAGGTAAATGATTTTGAAGAGCAAATGGCTTTAGCAGTATCAGAGGCTACTTCGGCTTTTGGTGATGGCTCAGTGTTTATAGAACGTTATGTCGGTTCGCCACGCCATATCGAAATACAGATTTTGGGTGATAGTCAAGGCAACATCATTCATTTATTTGAACGAGATTGTTCCGTTCAACGTCGTCATCAAAAGGTGGTTGAGGAAGCACCTTCATCGATTTTAACACCCGATAAAAGGGAAAAAATGGGTAAATGCGCAGTTGATGTGGCCAGGTCTGTTAACTACAGTGGTGCCGGAACTGTTGAATTTATTTTGGATGAAAACCTTGATTTCTTTTTTCTGGAAATGAATACCCGTTTACAAGTGGAGCATCCGGTTACTGAATTAATAACAGGAATTGATTTGGTGAAAGAACAAATTAGGATTGCCCAAGGTGAAGCTATTAGTTTTAAGCAGGAAGACCTTAAAATTAATGGTCATGCTATAGAATTGAGGGTATATGCCGAAGATCCTGAAAATAATTTTTTGCCTGACATTGGTACTTTACAAACCTATATAACACCAAAAGGATCCGGTGTAAGGGTTGATGATGGCTTTGAACATGGAATGGAAATACCTATTTATTACGACCCTATGATTGCCAAATTAATTACCTACGGCAAGGATAGGGCGGAGGCAATAGCCAGAATGGAAAGAGCCATTGATGAATATAGAATAACCGGTATTACCACAACTTTAAGTTTTGGGAAGTTTGTTATGCGGCACGACGCGTTTACCTCAGGCAATTTTGATACACATTTTGTAAAGAAGTACTTTAAACCTGGTGTTTTAGAAAATGAACAGGATTTAGAAGTGCCTATTGCTGCTATCCTGATAAACACAATTTTAAATCAAAAATCCGTAACAATACCTAATGAAATAATCGAGGTAAGTAATTGGTCTAAAAATAGAAAGAATTAAAGGTTTAAATCTTTACGAATAAAAGATAAAGTTAATGGGCATATTTAATTAATTTCGTTCCAAAATTGATGGTTTAAATAGCGTTTTAATAGGGGTGATATGTTTACAGGAATAATTGAAGCATTAGGAGTAGTAAAAGATTTAAGGAATGATAAAGGTAATTTATATATAACCGTTTCCTCTACAATTGCAAGCGAATTAAAAATAGACCAATCAATCGCGCACAATGGTGTTTGCTTAACAGTAGTTGAACTAGGAGAAGGAAATCATACCGTTACTGCAATTGAAGAGACTTTGAATAAAACCAATATTGGTGACTTAAAAGTTGGCGACTTGATAAATTTAGAACGTTGTATGCAAATAAATGGAAGATTAGATGGTCACATAGTACAAGGTCATGTAGATCAAACTGCTGTTTGTACCAACTTAAATGTACTTGACGGTAGTTGGGAATATACTTTTGAATATAACCCATCTTTTGGTAACGTAACAGTTGAGAAGGGATCAATTTGTGTAAATGGCATCAGTTTAACAGTTGTAAATAGTAAAGCTAATAGTTTTTCGGTAGCTATTATTCCTTATACTTTCGAACACACCAACTTAAAACAAGTTACAAAGGGAAATACGGTAAACCTTGAATTTGATATTATTGGTAAATATGTTGCTAGGTTAATGACGAGATAATTCCTTTATTCTTTGTTTAGCATAATCCACAAAAGCTTTCTTATCATCACCTGGATTCGATTTGATAAATTTTTTGAAATTACTTATAGCCAATATTTTATTATGAAATTCAATGTCATATAAATTGGCAATTTCATAATAGGTTAAAGGTAATTCCCCATATAGCAGGCTTTTTTTATAAAATGCAATCGCTTTTTTGGGTTGTTTCATTTTGTCGAATGAATCAGCAATTTCACCATAATATGATTTTACATTTCCTGACATAGCGGCTTTAATGGCTTTTTCAAGATAGGCGATGGCCAATTTCATATCTGTTAATGCCTTATAGCTCATAGCCATATAATAAAAAGCAGTTTCAGAGGCGGTATTGCTTGACTCTAGATTCTTGAAAGTATTGATGCAATCCTTATACTGTTTGAGCTTAAAATATGATTCTCCTAAATAATTAATAATATGAGTGCTTTGCTCTCCAGCGTCAACTAATTTATTGCATTCAACAACTGTTTCTTTATATCTAGATAAATGGTAGTCAACTTGAATTTTTCCTTCCAGTAACAAAAAATTACCTGTATCGGCCGCTAAAGCAGGGTTAATAATACTATCTGCCAATTTATATTTATCAAATCCCATATAAATTGCACCTAAATCATAAGCCACATCAGCCTCAATTGGGTTTATATTATTTGCTTTTATTAGGAAGGATAATTGATCTAAAAATTCACCTTTATTGCGCGAAATAGATGCCAGTTGTTTATAAACGTTAAAGTTATTACTATCAATGGCCAATATTTTTTTGTAATACTCAAAGGCTTTTGAATTATTACCTCTTTTTATATTAATATTCCCTAATGAGAAAATTACCGATGTATTAGTGGTATCAATAGCATATATCCGCTCGTAGTATGTTTCTGCCATAGCCAGTTTGCCAGCCATTTGCGATGAATAAGCAATAGCAGCTAACGTTTTGATGTTGGTTACAGGTTCGGGATTGTTTTTTATTAAATAATCGGCCGCCTCTCCAAATTTTTGATTTTGGTAGTATTCAAGTAATAATTCGTTATTGGTTTTTGTTTCTGATTGGGCAAAAAGCAATACGGGGAATAAAATTACGATAAAGTTTAGTAAGGTTAATTTCATTTTTAATTGTCCTTCTTTTTAGCTTGAAACTTAGATAAAAATTGTGTATCTGAAAATTTAATTAAAAAAATCGCCTTTATTTCGATTAATAATAGGAGTTATTCATCAAAATCTTTCGAACCCTAAAACATAACAAATCAAAATTATTTTTTAAATCTTCTTTTAAATTCAAGTGGTCCAAAACCAGTTGTTTTTCTAAATAGTTTGTTAAAATAAGAAAGACTTTGAAAGCCAACATTATAACAAGCTTCCGAAATATTAATATCTTGTAATAGCATAGTTTTTGCAAGGTTAATTCGATATTGATTAACAAAATCAGTGAAGGTCATTTTTGTTTGTTGCTTAAAATAACGACAAAATGCCGGGGTACTTAAATTTACTTTACGTGCTATTTCATTTATATCAGTATTTTGGTGATAGTTTTGCTGTATGTAATCGTAAATATTCCCCATACGTAGCTTATCGTTCAGGTATAGTTTAACACTTGTGTCCTCTTCATTTAATAAAGTATAATTTTTACTCTGCGATAATAGATCAAGTATTTCTAAAAGACTTAATAATCTAGTAAAATTGGGCAAGCCTTGGAGTGCTTTTATTTTGGGTATAACTATTTCTTTAGTCTCGATATGAAAGGCGATACCAAAAGTCGACCTTTTGAATAATAGTTGAATATTCGCAAACTCTTCAACATTGTTAATCATATCTTTTAAAATAGTGTCCTTAATCTGTATTACTATTTGCTGATAATCAGTCATCAAGCCATAATCAAAGTTTAAATGAGGAATATTTGAACCAATTAATACCAAATCACTGTCCATAAAGCTAGAAATATGTCTACCTACATGTCGAATTCCTGTAAGTCCCTCAATTAAAATCAATTCAAATTCAACATGATAATGCCAATAAAAATAATTTCTTAAACTAGGTGAAAAAACCTTAAATGATTGTCCTGGCTCAATTATTACTTCTTCTTTTTGAATTCTCATAAATGCTTTAAAATGTAAATATAGAGTTTGATTTTAATCTATTAATATCAATATAGAGCAAATAGTGGTTACTGTAAGAATAATACACTCTTAAATTTCAACCCATATTTGTCCTGTCAAACCAATTAAATAAATAAATTATGGAACATGAGGGAATGATGGCTACCAATGGAGTAAACACTGCACATAAAGATATACCAGGTAATCCATCCACCGCTACTAGTAGTAAATTAAAACTGGCTGATCGTGAAAATGGAGAGTCATTAAGAGTATTATCAGAAGAAGATTGGACCTTTTGGAAACATAACGGGTACGTAGTAATAAAAAACGCGGTACCAATTAACCAAGTCCAAAAATTGGCCGATTTTTTATGGGAATATGAAGATAAGGATCCTAAAGATAAAAACACCTGGTATAGGGCACCATTATCTGAAATGAAAATGAAAGAATTGGTGAACACCGGTATGGTGGAAGTGTATAACCATCAGTATATGTGGGATAATCGTCAATATCCTAAAGTGCATCAGGCCTTTGCTGATATTTGGGGAACCGAAAAGCTTTGGGTAACTATTGATAGAGCGAATATGAATTTTCCAATTCGTCCGGGATATGAGTATAAAGCATTTATCCATTGGGATTATGACCCTGAAACAAAACCTCAAAATGTACAAGGTGTTTTGGCTTTAGCCGACCAAACCGATGAAAATATGGGTGGATTTCAATGTATACCTGAACTATTTAGAAATTATGATACTTGGAAATTAACCCAACCTGATGACCGAGATCATTTTAAACCAGATACCACCGGATTTACGCTTACAAAGGTTAAGATGAATGCAGGTGACCTGCTTATTTTTAACAGTTTGCAGCCTCATGGCATTAGGGCAAATAATAGTAATGATAAGGTGCGCATGGCTCAATACATTTCAATGATGCCTGCAGAAGAGGAAAACGAGGATATGCGTCAATGGCGAATTAATGCCTGGACCGACCGAAAATGCCCCGAAGGGTATGCTTTCCCTGGCGACCCGCTAAAAAGAGAACAAAATTACCCAATTGCCCGACTTTCAGATTTAGGAAAAAAATTATTAGGACTGGAAAAGTGGTAAGTTGCTTATACAATTAACATGGAAACTAACAGGTTTTATACTCTGAATAATGCCTGTTAGTATATTGTTTAAATTATTAATTATTTTATTTGATCGCTATTATATTTTCTGATTGCTTTTAAGAATTTCTTCTTTTGCAAAAGCCTTATTGCGCTTGGATCACTTTGAAATATATTTTTAAGGTTTTCAAAGTTATATTGAAGTAATGGACCATTATTTAATTGTATTGCAACAATTGCAGAAGGAATAATTTCTGCATTGGTAAAATATAATTCATTATCATATTCAATAAAATCAGTCGTTTTAGCGTAAACCCTCAGACTGCCTCTCATGACTTTAAATACCCAGCAAGTATCATTTGGACTTCCATCCAAGGTACCTTCAGTATCTTTGCCATTTATATTAAAAACATATGGTAATGAAATCTTAAGTGTGTTATTGGAGTAAATCTTCTCAAATCTATGGGCGGTATCTGATTTTGGAAAGTTTTTATTTTCAAAAATTAAAAAACTTTTATGGGTAATGGTATCATAATACATAAAGGAACTAAAATCCTTAAAAACACTGTCTTTTTGTTGAATATGATATGTTAATTCTTGATTTCCAATATAACGGCTATGGTTCAAAAGCGCTAAATTGTTTGTTGTTTGTCGGTTGATAAAATTTTGACTTTGTTGAGTTCTAAATGAACCCATACCAGGATATTGGGCAAATAAATTATTAGAAACTAAAATAAGAAAAAAACTTATAAAAATTGGGAAATAGGTTTTATGGTATTTCATTTGTTAACAAATTAGGTTCTTGTTTTAAAAATAAAACTCAGATATTTAATTTAACTCTTTTTCTTTATCTCGGTTATATTTATTTATGGCTTTAAAATATTTTTTCTTATTTAAAAACCTTAATGCATCTTGATTTCCTTCTAAAAACTTTCTAAGATTTTCGGTATTATACACTAAAATTGGTCCATCATTTAATTGAATACCAACGATGGTGGATGGTACTATTTCTGCTCCCATACCATATAATGGACTATTTTCATAACTTAAGTAATCCATTGTTTTTCCATATAATGAAATACTTCCCCCCAAAACTTTAAACACCCAACAAGTATCGTTTGGAATTCCATCAATCAAAACATCAATAGAGTTTCCAAATTTCATAAAACTATATGGCGAAGAAACTTTTATGGTATTTTCTGGATATATTTTTTCATACCTATGTAATGTATCAGATTTTCGGAATTTTTTATTTTCAAAAATTAAAAAACTTTTATGGGTAATGGTATCATAATACATAAGGGAACTAAAATCCTTAAAAACACTGTCTTTTAGTTGAATATGATATGTTAATTCTTGATTTCCAATATAACGGCTATGGTTTAAGATCGCTAAATTGTTTGTTGTTTGTTGGTTGATAAAATTTTGACTTTGTTGAGTTCTAAATGAACCCATACCAGGATATTGGGCAAATACATAGTTAAGCGAAAGTCCGAAAAATATTGGAAAGAATATTGTAAAATTGAATAGGTTATTTTTCATTTAAATGAAATATTAAGATTTATCAAAAGTAATAAACCTAAATTACCAATCCAATAATTATTCTACCCGCTTTCCTTTCATTGCAACTGCAATCGCCTCATCCATTAAACGTTCAGCAAATGGACGTGTAAATTCATTTAAACTATCAATTGCTTTATGGATTATATCTTTATTATTACCTAATAAGCTATCTTTCAGGGTTTGTAGGTATTTATGGGTATCAGCAATTTCAATATCTGATAAGAAATGATTGTTTTTTTGAATAAAACGCTCTACCGTATAAATCATTTGCTCCCCTTCAGTTTTGGCTTCAATCAGCATTCGCTGGTCAACATCACTTTTAGCATTGGTAATGCTATCCAAAAGCATTTGTTCCACCTGCTCATCAGTAATACCATAGGTCGGCTTCACTTCTACCTCTTGCTTCGTTCCTGATCGTAACTCTATAGCTTGAACTTTTAAAATACCATCAGCATTCAATAAAAAATTAATATCAACCTTAGGGAAACCTGCAGGCATGGCTGGGATGCCTTTTAATTCAAATTCAGCCAATTTTCGATTTTCTTTCACCAAATCACGTTCACCTTGATAAACGGCAATTTTCATATTTACCTGTCCATCAATCGAGGTAGTATATTGTCTTCCAGCCTTTGTTGGAACTTTGCTGTTTCTGGTAATGATTACGTCCATTAAGCCACCCATGGTTTCGATGCCTAAAGAGAGTGGTGTAACATCTAATAATAATATGTCAGTACGGTTACCTGCCAAAATATCAGCCTGAATGGCGGCTCCTAAGGCTACTACCTCGTCAGGGTTTACATTGTCATGCAGAGGGCGCTTAAAAAAATCGGACACCTTTTTTTTGACCAAACTAATCCTAGTTGATCCGCCTACCATAATAACCTCGTCAATTTGCTCGACGCTAAGCTTTGCGTCATTCAACGCGTTTTGGCAGCAGGTAATAGTTTCATTTACTTTTGATAGAATTAATTTTTCAAATGTTGTTCTTTCCAAAGTGCACCAAATTTCGCCAATTTTATCGTTTACCAAACTTTGATGGGTAAAGGCCTTTTTTGTTTCTTCGGCTTTTAAGCGTAGTTTTTGAGATAATTCCTGATTGTTTGAGACTTTCGCTTTATCTAATTGATTTTTTTCTATCCAATAATCAACTATCGCACTATCAAAATCATCGCCACCTAAAAAAGTATTTCCATTGGTGGCCAACACTTCAAATATCCCGTTTTGAATTTGAAGGATAGAAACATCAAAAGTACCACCACCTAAATCATATACAGCAATTGTCTTGGCCTCTTCTTGATTTAAACCTATTCCATAAGCCAAACTAGCCGCAGTTGGTTCATTCACTATCCTCAAAACATCTAATCCGGCTAATTTACCTGCATCTCTTGTTGCTTGTCGTTGTGAATCGTTAAAGTAAGCAGGCACAGTAATTACAGCTCGGTTAACTGGTGTTTTTAAAGCATGTTCTGCGCGCTCTTTTAATTCTTTTAAAATTAAACCCGAAAGTTCAATTGGGGTATAAAATTTATCGCCTACCTTAATTTTTACCAAACTCTCTGTATTGTCATCGATTATTTTGTATGAGAAAAAGTCTTTATAGTTTTGAATATCTTTATATGAACGCCCTAATAAACGTTTTACTGAAAAAATTGTATTTTGTGGGTCTGTTGTTAAGAATTCCTTTGCTTCATTACCAACTTTTATTTCCCCATTAATTGGGTCAAAATGAACTATGGATGGTACAAGTACACCTTTGCCCATATCGTTGATTACTTGAGGATTATTTTCGGGATTAATGAATGCGATTAACGAATTGGTGGTTCCCAAATCAATGCCTACAATTAATTCTTCTTTTTGAATAGAGCCTGTTGCCAGGTTAATAGAAACTTTAGCCATAGTAATTTTAACAATCAGCAAATGTAGTTAGTTTTGATAAAGGTTCTGTCATTTGATTGGTGATTTCAAAAAATCATTTTTTTGAAGCGTTTTCTTAATTTAAAACGTTTTTTAGTTTAAATTTATAAATCGTAGGCATGTAACTTATCAAAAACTCCAAAATCACTTAATGAAATTTTTTTACAGCATTTTAATAATCCTTCTGATATTTTCTTTTACTACAAAAGCTCAAGAATTTGGAGGAAACCCGCCATCAATAAAATGGAATCAAATTAATACACCTGAGGCAAAGGTGATTTTTCCGATTGGACTCGATTCAACAGCAAAGCGAGTAGCTAATATTGTGAAACAATTAAATCTTCCAACACAACCAACTATAGGGCCTAAACGAAAACAAATTAGCATTTTATTGCAAAATCAAACAACTATTTCCAATGCTTATGTTGGTTTGGCGCCTTTTAGGAGTGAATTTTATTTAACGCCGCTTCAAAATAGTTTGGAACTTGGAAGTTTACCCTGGGCCGATCAACTTGCCATACATGAATTTAGGCATGTGCAACAGTTTAATAATTTTAATGTTGGATTTTCCCACTTTCTTAAAATTTTATTAGGCGAAACCGGTCAGGGTATTGCTAATGGCTTGGCTATTCCTAATTGGTTTTTTGAAGGTGATGCTGTTTTTAATGAAACGTACGTGAGCGAACAGGGTAGGGGGAGATTACCTTATTTTTTTAATGGTTATAGGTCATTATGGGTGGCAAAAAAAGATTATAGTTGGATGAAGTTACGAAACGGCTCGTTAATTGATTATGTACCAGATTGGTACCCTACTGGTTATATGTTAGTTAGTTATGGAAGAGAAAAGTATGGCGATAATTTTTGGAGGAATGTAACACAAGATGCAGCTGCGTACAAGGGTGTTTTTTATCCTTTTCAAAAAGCCATAAAAAACTATTCGGGGAAAACGTTTGATCAATTTAATATAGATGCGTTAAGTTTTTTCAAGGAAAAATTTAATGCAGATGTTGTAAATAAAACTGATAACGAAATTATAGTAGAACCTAAGCATTTTTTAGCAAATCAGGAATATCCGGCATTTGTAGGCGATACCGGGATTATTTATGTAAAAACATCCTACAATACCTCGCCAACTTTTGTTTATAAATCTGCTTATGGCGAGCAAACAATTACTTCCAAAGGCATTTCGCTTGATAATTATTTTGCCTACAACAATTGTTTTATAATTTATACAGGTTATAAGCCTGATTTACGATGGAATTATAGAAATTACAGTGAAATAAGGCTATTAAATATAAAAACTGGAAAAGAAAAAAGACTAACCAAAAAAACAAAATATTTCGCACCTGATTTTAATGCTGATGGAAGTAAGATTATTACAGTTGAACAACCTCCAAATGGGAGAAGCAGCCTTTGTATTTTACGTGGTAATAATGGTCAATTGCTATCAATTATTCCAAACCCTCTAAAATTAAATTATACTTACCCCAAATTTTATGATGATTCGAAAATAATATCCGCGGTAATTAATACTAAAGGCAAAATGTCAATAGCTTTAACTGATATTAAAAGTGGTGATTCCAAGTTTCTGCTTCCATTTACTTTTCAACCAATAGCATTCACGGTAATAAAAAATGATACGGTTTATTTTTCAGCCACATCAGGAATTAATGATAACCTTTACGCTTTTGACATTAAGAACCACAATTTACTTCTATTTAAAAACTCAATAAAATACAATATAATTGGCAAGTACCAAATAGCAGTTTCTGATAAAAAATTGGCATTTGTTGGCTTTACTGCTGCTGGTAATCAAATTATCGAGTTAAATAAAAAAGATGTTAAATGGGAGGTAGTTAATAATGAAACATTAGTAAACGGATTGACCGATTTTGGTATCTCGGCTTTAGCCAAGGATAGTGCTGCAAACTTGCTTTCAAAAATAATGAATGACTCATTAGTAATAACTAAATACTATAAATCACACCATTTAATAAATTTCCACAGCATCATTCCTGATTTAAATAGCCCTAATTATACTGTAAGCTTAGAAGGGCAAAATGTGCTTAATACTTTGCAAACCAGCTTGTTATTTAATTATAATACGAATGAAGGATATAAAGAATTTGGTTTTAGGTCTATTTATGGAGCACTTTTTCCTTACCTATACGGAGGTGTAGATTATATAATCGATCGAAATGCTCCTTTCCAAAGCGAAAACTTGTATTGGAATGAAACAAAGATATATGGAGGTTTAGAAATCCCATTAAATTTAACAAGCGGCAAAAAATATACTTTTTTAAATTTTGGAAGTGATATAAATTATTCAAACAATGCATACCAAGGTTCTTATAAAATTTTGCCATCTATTACTTCATACGCCTATCTCAATAATTATATAAACTTTAGTAATACAATTCAGCAAGCTAAGCAAAACATTTACCCAAGCCTTGGTCAGAATATCATTATAAATTATAAATCAGCGGTTTCTGGTATTTATGCCAATCAACTTTTGACTTCTGGCAACTTTTACTTACCTGGATTAGCCGCTAACAATAATTTTGTTATAAACCTTGCATTTCAGCAGCATGTAAAATTTCAAAACATTTCTTTCTCAAATGATTTTCCTTTTTCAAGAGGTTATCAGGTAGAGAATTTTTACCAAATGAAGAAGGCTGGGATAAATTATCATTTTCCGATTGCCTATCCGGATGAAGGATTCGGAAATTTGGCTTATGTTTTAAGGTTAAGAGGTAACTTTTATTACGATTATACTCAAATAAATGATTTTTACTTCAATAATGGTCAACCATTCAACAATACTTTTAGAACTACTGGTGCTGAATTGTATTTCGATACAAAATTATTTAATGAAGTAGCTATTACATTTGGTTTTAGGTATAGCTATTTACTTGACCAAGATATTTTTGGAGGTAGGGGTCATAATCGATTTGAACTTATAGTTCCCTTGTTAACGCTCTAAATTATTATTTATAATTAAGGAAATGGCATTTTTCATCAAAAATTAAGTTTCAGCTTACAAAACAATTTGATTTTTTATTTCAAATAAACCTTAGTGGATTATAACCGACAAAATGACAGTTGAATTTTCAATTTTCCGTCAATTTTGCTTTTTTTATTTAATGGCAAGCCAATTGATTAATTAATAACGAAGCGGAATTTAATTTTTAGGTAGTAAAATTAGGTCAAAACATTTAATGCCGATTTTTATTATAATGATAAAATTCTAGTTCAAATAAAATATAACAAAGCATGAATTTTAACAATTTTACAATTAAGGCGCAGGAAGCAATACAAAAAGCTACCGAAATTGCTACAGGTAATCAGCAACAAGCCATTGAACCAGCCCATTTATTGAAAGGGCTTTTATTGGTAGACGAAAATGTTATAGGATATTTATTAAAGAAATTAAATGTTAATCTCAATCGCTTAAATGAGCATTTAGATTCTCAAATTAATACATTTCCAAAAGTAAGCGGTAGTAATATTTACCTGTCTTCTGATAGTAATTCTATTTTGCAAAAGGCACAAGGTTACTTAAAAGAATTTAAGGACGAGTTTGTATCGGTTGAGCATATTTTATTAGGAATTTTAGCTATTAATTCCAAAACAAGTACCATTATTAAAGATTATGGTGTAAACGAGAAAGATCTTAAAAAAGCTATTGTTGAATTAAGAGGGAATAATAAAGTAACCGATCAAAACGCAGAATCAACTTATAATGCGCTAAATAAATATGCACGCAATTTGAATGAATATGCCGAATCAGGGAAGTTGGATCCGGTTATTGGGCGTGATGATGAAATTAGACGTGTTATACAAATACTTTCTCGCCGAACTAAAAACAACCCAATTTTGGTTGGGGAACCTGGTGTTGGTAAAACTGCCATTGCAGAGGGCATTGCTTTTAGAATTATAAAAGGAGATGTACCTGAAAGCTTAAAATCAAAAACGGTGTATTCATTAGATATGGGTGCATTGATTGCTGGTGCCAAGTATAAAGGTGAATTTGAAGAGCGTTTAAAAGCTGTGATTAAAGAGGTTACTCAAAGTGATGGCGACATTATTTTGTTTATTGATGAAATCCATACATTGGTGGGTGCCGGTGGGGGCGATGGTGCTATGGACGCTGCTAATATTTTGAAACCAGCGTTGGCAAGAGGCGAACTAAGAGCCATAGGTGCCACCACCTTAAACGAATATCAAAAGTATATGGAAAAGGATAAAGCTTTGGAGCGCCGTTTCCAAATGGTTATTGTTGACGAGCCTGATACTGCCGATGCCATTTCAATTTTACGTGGATTAAAAGAACGTTACGAAACCCATCATAAAGTACGTATCAAAGACGAAGCAATAATTGCAGCTGTTGAAATGTCACAAAGATATATTGCCGATAGGTTTTTACCCGACAAGGCTATAGACTTAATGGATGAGGCAGCTTCAAAATTGAGGCTTGAAATGGACTCGGTACCAGAAGTTGTAGATGAGCTGGAGAGACGCATTATGCAGCTTGAAATTGAGCGCGAGGCTATTAAGCGTGAAAAGGATTCCAAAAAGGTACAAGAACTAAGTGTAGAAATTGCCAATCTAAGTGCAGAGCGCGACTCGCTAAGAGCAAAATGGAAAAGCGAAAAAGATTTGGTAGACGGGATTAACCTCAAGGTTGAACAAATTGAAAATTATAAGCAAGAGGCCGAACAAGCTGAACGTGCCGGGGATTATGGAAAAGTGGCAGAATTACGTTATGGTACCATTCGAGAAAGACAACAAGAAGTCGATGACTTGAAGGCTGCTTTATTAGAAAACCAAAGCGATAGTAGAATGTTAAAAGAAGAAGTAACATCGGAAGATATTGCTGGTGTTGTTTCGAGGTGGACTGGTATTCCGGTTTCAAAAATGATACAAAGTGAACGTGAGAAACTTCTGAATTTAGAGG
Source organism: uncultured Mucilaginibacter sp. (assembly GCA_903891475.1). Classification (GTDB taxonomy): domain Bacteria; phylum Bacteroidota; class Bacteroidia; order Sphingobacteriales; family Sphingobacteriaceae; genus Mucilaginibacter. Next base: position 2,565 of record CAITEP010000014.1, on the reverse strand, counting down.
CAGAGTTACATAAGCGAGTTGCCGGTCAATCAGAAGCTATTGAAGCTATAAGTGACGCTATCCGCCGCAGCCGTGCAGGTTTGCAGGATAAAAAGAAGCCGATAGGTTCATTTATATTTTTGGGTACAACCGGTGTAGGTAAAACAGAGCTGGCAAAGGCCTTAGCCGAATATCTTTTTAATGATGAGAGTGCCATGGTGAGGATTGATATGTCGGAATATCAGGAACGGCATGCGGTTTCCAGATTAATTGGTGCGCCTCCAGGTTATGTTGGGTATGATGAAGGCGGTCAGTTAACAGAGGCAGTTCGACGTAAACCATATAGTGTAATTTTATTAGATGAAATTGAAAAAGCCCATCCAGATGTGTTTAATATTTTATTGCAAGTGCTTGATGACGGACGTTTGACTGATAATAAGGGTAGGGTTGTGAATTTTAAAAACACCATCATTATCATGACTTCTAATATTGGTTCAAACATTATTCAGGAAAACTTTCAAGGTTTTGATGATAGTGATAAAGATGCGGTAATTGCCAAAACTAAAAGCGAAATTTTTGAGCTTTTGCGTAAAACCATTCGGCCCGAGTTTTTAAACAGAATTGATGAAATCATTATGTTTACTCCGCTAAACAGGGATGAAATAACCGAAATTGTTAAGCTACAATTTACACAATTGCAGCATACCTTGGCCGAAATGGATATCACTCTCGAAGCTAGTGAGGAGGCATTAGAATGGTTGGCGCAATTAGGTTACGATCCGCAATATGGTGCTCGTCCATTAAAGAGGGTTATACAAAAACGTATATTGAATGAACTTTCTAAACAAATATTAGCCGGCAATGTTGATAAAGACAGCAAAATAAAACTGGATATGTTTGATAACCAGTTTGTGTTTTTGAATCCAAAGGACTTAGTAGTTTAATATTCTAGCTAAATAATAATAATATTATTATACCTGCTTAATTTGAGTGTGTTTTAGGTAGCCATTTAAATTAAGCAGGTATATTTTCATTTAACTAAGAAAGTTCGGCAAAGTATTTATGAAACAACGGTATGGTTTCAATACCCTTGTAAAAATTAAATAAGTCGTATTTTTCATTTGGCGAATGTAGGGCGTCGCTATCCAGTCCAAAACCCATTAAAACAGTTTTAATACCCAATTCAGCTTCAAATAAAGCAACAATAGGGATACTGCCACCACCTCTTGTTGGTATTGGTTTTTTACCAAACGATTCCTCAATTGCCTTTTCTGCAGCTTTAAATGCTATACTATCAGTAGGGGTAACCACTGGTTCGCCACCATGATGAGGCATTACCTTTACCTTTACACTTTTGGGGGCAATGTTCTCAAAATGTTCGGTGAAAATCTTTGTAATTTCTTCCGAAGTTTGATTTGGTACCAATCTCATCGATATTTTGGCAAATGCTTTTGAGGGTAATACCGTTTTCGCACCTTCGCCAATATAGCCTCCCCAAATGCCATTTACCTCCAACGTCGGCCTGGTTCCGGTGCGTTCCAATGTCGAATACCCAGATTCGCCCCAAAGTTCATCAACACCCAAATCAACTTTGTAAGCTTGCTCATTGTAAGGCGCGGAATTTAATGCTTTACGCTCCTCGGTTGATAAATCAATTACCTTATCATAAAAGCCCGGTATGGTAATTTTATTATCTTCATCATGTAACGAAGCAATCATTTTTGCTAGTATGGTAGCCGGATTACCAATTGCCCCACCATAAACCCCCGAATGCAAATCACGATTTGGCCCGGTAACTTCCACCTCCAAATAAGATAAGCCCCTTAATCCTGTCTCCAAACTAGGGTCTTCCATGCTAATCATAGAAGTGTCCGAAATTAACACTACATCGGCCTTTAAGCGTTCTTTATTTGCTTTTACAAATATGGAAAGATTGGACGAACCAACTTCCTCCTCGCCCTCTATCATGAATTTAATATTGCAAGGTAAGGTACCAGTTTGCATCATTAATTCAAATGCCTTTACGTGCATATAAACCTGCCCTTTATCATCACAAGCGCCACGAGCATAAATTTTACCATCCCTAATGGTTGGTTCAAATGGCTCGCTTATCCATAGCTCTATAGGCTCGGCAGGTTGCACATCATAATGCCCATAAACTAACACTGTTGGTTTACCAGTATCTATAATCTTTTCTCCATACACTATAGGGTTACCTGCAGTTTCACAAATTTCAACCTTGTCAGCACCGGCGGCCCTTAATTGCTTGGCCACAAAATTGGCCGTATTTATTATATCTTCATTGTATTTTGAATCTGCACTTACCGATTGGAAGCGCAAAAATTCGAATAACTCGTCTAAAAACCTTTGTTTATTAGTTTCAATATAATTTTTTATCAACTCCATACTTGCTATTTTGAGCAAAGATAGAATTTAAATGGTTTTCATTTATTCAAAATATGGTAAGTAAAGCTTTCTAAAACAACTAAATTAGGTCTGCTGAACCAATTTCCTTTTTATCGATCAGGTCTGCTGAACCAATTTCCTTTTTATCGATTAGGTCTGCTGAACCAATTTCCTTTTTAT